>NZ_MRUH01000109.1 GCF_001922985.1 Teredinibacter waterburyi | reverse complement strand
AACTGAATAAGACAATTAACAATAAATAGTATGTTCTCATTTCCTTCTGGCCTCTAACGCCGTTATAACCTGCATTTTGGGTGGAGCGTAGTACTGTGCAATAATGAGCGAAGCGAATGCACAGAACGAAGCGTAGCCCAAAATGTCAGGTTTATAACCTTGTTATGCATTTTTTGCAATTTTGTATAGCCGTTCATACTCTTTCCAAAATGAGTTTACTACGCCAGACTCATTATCAAAATACCGCTCGAAAAAGTAATTATGAAACCATGCCACCGGATAAGCATATAGCTCCCCATCTTCTCCATACTCTTTAATCCAGAACTCTGGCTGAGTTGAATCGGTTACTTCAAACTGCTCGGGCTCATAAAGATAAGGCTCACCTTCATCGCAGACAATACGATACGAATCCCCCTCGATACCTATGACTTCATATTCACTCCCAACACTCATATTAGGAGCTTGATCTTTTAACTTTTTCTTAAATATTACTTTCATACTGATGATGCATAACGCCTTGCTAACCTGAGCCATACCGTGAGCGTAGTGTAGCCCATAAAATGCACGCAGTGCATGGGCGGAACGAAGCGGAGGTATGGCTTCAGGTTGAGCAATTTGTTAGGGTTTTTGCTTAGCTGCATCAGGCCGAATGTCGTTTCCAGCGACAAGATATAGAGCATAAATTGAATCCTCTTTTCCATTCTCAATATGTTTCATCACTTTTTCTAACGGAAACCATAGACTTCTCTCCTCAATTAGAACTCCGTATGAATTTTCATATTTTACCCATTTGCCACCATATTTTCTTATGATAGCCTCCCCTAAAAAGGCACCCCAAACGGTCGGAAGCACATTTTTTGCTTGATCAGAATAAGTAGGGCCTTCGCGGTCGATCACGTCGCTCAACTTTTTGATTGAATCTTCGTTGTACCCAAAATCATCCCCAATATTTTTTCTCATCATAGAAACAGTTTGTTCAGCATAACGGTGCAGATCGCCAAGATCCTCGCTTGACAACTCTTCAAATTCTAGGCTCACGGCGCCCCCAAAGGCTAGCGTTGAAAACAGTATTAATACTACTAAAATATACTTCATAGATCCCCCAAATTACTAATTACCCTAACGCCTGTAGCACCTGCATAAATTGCGGAGTGCCTTTTTGTGTAAAATTGAGCGTAGCGAAAACACAAAAAGGCGCGTAGCAATTTTTGTCAGGTGGCTACACTTGTTATGTGTTTGTACGACTTTGATACAAAAACCAATATCACTTATGTTTGTTTTTAACACGATCCCACTTCTCTTGCACTTCCCTTTCTCTTTTTTCACGAAGAGTTCTTTGGATTTCCGCCAACCGATTACTATGGGTTTTATTTGACCTCATCATTTGCCTGATGAATATGTATAACGGGACAGCAAAAACAAGCAAAATTATCCAAGTTAACATTAGCTACCACCAACCTAACCAATACCGTAATCTATCGTAGGCCTCATCACCTTTACAAACCGCAAAGAAAGCGAACAGGACACTGACGACTAAACAAATAGAAAAATGTACAAGCCCATACTCTAAAAATACAAAAAATGTAATAACCGAGCTCACAGCAAACATTACTATTAGACCGAAGACGAATCTAACTCTTTTCTCTAAACTATCGGGTTCTCTCATGATCACACATAACGCCGCCATTTGCGGCAAATTTGGAGTGGAGCGATTTGTGTTAGCGTAGCGTTAAGA
>NZ_MRUH01000108.1 GCF_001922985.1 Teredinibacter waterburyi | reverse complement strand
GCGCAGCTCCATTTTACACAAACGCTCACAGCAAAAATTGCAGGTGAGCTTGGCGTTAAATGCCCGTAATTGCGAAGTCCAAGGCATTGATAATTTGCTCTCTAAAATGTGAAAGAGAGCCAACGGGGTCGCTTAAGATATTTGCTGGAACGGAAGAAATTTGTGGTGTTAATAGAAGAAGCTGTTCGTCTTCAAAGGAAATTTGTGGTGTAAGGTTTGTCATTGCCTCATTTTTAAATGAAACAGCATAGCCCAAGGGGATAACTATCCGAGTTGCAATTTCCGAAATGTAGGGGCTTTGAATATCAAGCAAGTACGGGTAGTGCTTCTTGCTCTGCTTGCTGGGGTTACGGTATACGTCAAATTGAGCCATTAAAAAGCCCTGTATTCGTCAGCAAAACAGCCATTCTCCTCTACGAAGGAGTTGTATACTTTAATGGCCGCTTTGTTCTTTTTTGCCCATTTAGCGGCTTCGGCTTGAGCCAACTGATGCTTTAAGGCTTGTTCTAATGTGGCTGAAAGGTTTATGTTTAAGGCGCGCGTTTTTGCCAGCAAGTCACTATTTACAGTGAGGTTTGTAGGCTTTTTGGGGGCTTCGGTATCGTACAGGGGTTCCATATAAACACCTCGTTTATGCGTATGTCTATGCGCATGGTAAAGCATTTAACAAGGGTGTCAACCTGACGCCCAAAGCTACGCTGGTTTTGTTGCATGGCCTATGGCCATTTTTGCACAAAACTAGCTCCACTTCGGGCGCAGGTTACACCAGCGTTATGCGTGGTATTGAAAAAAGCGCTTTGTCAGTTTTAGGTTTGTGGTAATTGTCTTTTTAGTTTGTGCCGCTCCAGCAGTGGTGTAGTAGGTTAAATCGCAGTGATGCAGTCAGGGAGTGGCATTCAATTTCCAGTCAGTCGTGTCCGCACTATGTCTCCCGTCGTTGTTCTCAGTGGTTTCTTTTTAGGTAGTACCAAGTCAAGCTTTATCCAAACCTTCTAGTAGTATTATTTTGGGTTTTCGGTAGTATCTGGTTTTAGTGTTTTACGTATAATCGCTTCGTTTAGGCTGTGGGGCCACCTAGCGGTCGCCCAACGTGTGTGTTACTGGTTTGGGCCGCCTCGCATAACAAGGCGCTCCACCTGACAATT
>NZ_MRUH01000107.1 GCF_001922985.1 Teredinibacter waterburyi | reverse complement strand
CGGAAAAATATTTACCCGCTTAGGCGGGACAGGTCCGCCTGTAAGTTGCCGAAAGGCAATCAACAGGTGGAAACAGACGATTTTAACAGCCGTTTAGCTACGAATTTAAGACTCTAAAGAAAGCGGGCATGAATATCATCAAAAATGTTCGTTTTTCAGAGTTTCCCTAAATTAACGAGATAAGCGTAGAAGATAACGGTCCATCCAACGAACTGACAAGACAATATTCAGTAGCGCCATTATATGGAGGCAACCAAAATTGTTTTCGAGGCCACGACTTAACCGTAAAATTGAAGAACTTTTAAATAAAACAAAATATGACTATATTTTTGTACGTTATTATTTAACTGCCTATTGGCTGGGGCCTATCGGCTTGAACAATATCATTATTGACTGTGATGATTGCCTAATTGAAACCAATAAACAGATTTAGACATTGCTGGCCAAACAACAATTTAAACGATTATTTCTTTCCACAACAAACAGGTTAACGGAGCACCGTTATTTAAATGACTTAAAAAAATGCAAGGCAGTTCTATTTGCAAAAAAATAGCAACATTTGGGGTGAAAACGACGGATTTGCTCGGCGGAGCCTTAATGAAGGCCTACAACTTGCAGACGGCCCCCCTGCGGGGGACAACAAGCGAAGCACGTTAGCGTGTAAATGCCGAATTTAAGTGTCCGGTTTTTGTTGACCAGAACAAGTTTAGAGCATAATGTGCCATGCACATAAATTTATTTTTAGTAGAGAAGACTTAATGCGCACAGAGAAATATTTAATCAGTTTCATCATTATCTTTTTCATATACTTACAATCATTTGCAGATGAAACATTTGCAGATGAAACTTCAATCATGTTGAATACAATAGTATTTAATGAAGATATAACATTCGAAAGTTATTTAAAACTAAAAAAAGTGATTGATGAAAATCCGAATGCCGAGGAAATTGTTTTAGCCAGCGCGGGGGGTGATTTGGTTGCCGGAATGGCGATGGGGAAATTAATTAAATCGAAGGGTCTCAATGCAAGGGTTGTAGGTATATGCGCCTCATCTTGCGCAAACTATCTTTTTATCGCTGGCAAGAAAAAGATTATTCAACGAAATGCGGCACTACTTTTCCACGGTGGATTCCAGCAAGAGGGAGCTTTGGCTGCTTCGATTGCCCCGAAAACTGGAATAGAAAACAACAATCACGGAGCGACGTTCTTCTACGATAAAAGCATGAAATACCCTGATTACATCTTGAATATCTTTGATATGAAAGAATTCGATACACCAAAGGACTCACTGGCACAACTTATTGAAATTGAAAAAAAGTATTTTGCGGAGATGATGGTTAGCGATGAATTACCAACCTATGGACAAAAAGGAATTTACAAGGATCTTTGGGATTCAAAGAAATATTATGGATTTTATTATGACCTCGAATCACTTAAGAGATTTGGCATTAAAAATATCGAAATTGAGGGTGGTCATTGGCACCCGGAGGAAAGTTCATTTCCTATTCATACCTATAAGGTGGAATATCCATAACGATGTCGTGTAGGAAAAACGGATTCTAAACTGGATATAAGTGGTAAGTTTTATATCTCAGCTACCCCAACGAAATAGCCTGAATTTGAGTATGGCTAATGACAAACAGAATGAAGTTTATCTCTATCAGGCGAGACGCCCACAATTATGTTAAATATTGAAAAAGCCCGAGAAGCTGCTGTATTGAACTTCCGCCATTTTCTCGAAAGCCATAAATTGGGTCAAAAGTTATTCGATACGATTCAGAA
>NZ_MRUH01000106.1 GCF_001922985.1 Teredinibacter waterburyi | reverse complement strand
CGAATAGGTTATCCGCTAATGGAAAATAGACATGATGAGTAATTGTTCTGTGCGGGGAAAAATCTTGGGAGACTACCTCCAGCTTAACCGCGTTGACGGGTAAGAGATGCAGAGGCTGCCAGTTGATGGGTGCGTTAAACACTTGGATACCTTGGCGGGATTCACTGCGATGATGCGCGTACAAGTTTGTGAGATTATCTCCAATTACCTGCTCAAGCGCTCTTGGGTGAAACAGCGATACATCCTTTGGGTAGTTAACTATCTTGATGAGCCGAAACGACAAATCCAAAGCTGACGCTTCGCCGGTAAACCATGGCCCATAAAACGTCCAGGAATTGTAAAAAAAATCCGCTTCTCGCCAATGGTCAACAAGCCCGCGTGCAGCTTTTTCGGCATCAAAATAGTTGCGGAACGTAAGCGTTTGCTTGGCGTTATAACAACGCTCCGGCATGATGGGTATATCGTTAGATCGGCGCGGCCGATGCTTGGGTGCTTTAAAACAAATTCCGGTCCCATCAATGTCGCTGCGAATGGTATTTGCCCAGGAAAAGCTTGGCCCTTTGGGAATTACGAGACCGGTGGGTTCTCGTAATTTAAATGGAACGTGAAACATCGCGTCTTTCCTTCCTTATTCACCTTATTGGACTTATTTGTATTTTTTTCCTGAGAACTGTTTGCGGCCTTTCATTACCGTGGTGGTAACAAAGTACAGCGCGCCCATTAGACTAACCGCACCGCCTACCGTAGCACCAACCCCCGCTAACCCAAACGCAGCGCCTGTAGCTGTAAGGCCGAACGCCGTAGTGTTAATTGCCCCGCGCCCAGAAATATCGGCAACCATGTGGTTACCCTTTATCTCACTTTTACGCAGGCCGGTATTTTTGCCGCCATTCCCCGCCAATGTAAGCTTCATCTCTTTCGCCAGCGCCAAGGCTTGAGAGCTGTTAGAGGTAGGCCGATTTAGAAAGATGGAGTGCTTCTCTAGGGTAGTGCCTTGGTGGTTAAGGATTTGTAAGGCGCGGGTCAGTATCGCTGAACCACCCCAGTCGGCAAACCAAAGCACACCCTCTATATTGCGTGCTTTGTACATACTATTCGCCAGTAGCGTGGCCGACTCGGTTTTGGCTCTGTCGCCCGCCGTAGCTAATGCCATTGTTGCGGGTTTTAGGCCAACAATACCACCTCGACCCGGTGTGTGGTGTAGATCAAACCCGGAGTGGCTGACCATGCTTTTGATAGTAGTGTTGAGTGCCACTAAATCGTTTCGCGCGGCCTTAGCGATATCCTTTGGATCATCCTTCGCTTGATCCGAAATCACCACAGGCCGATAGTCCTTTTTTAAAATCGCCCCATCGCTCTGAAACTCTGGGAACTCATCTACACCCTTTGCAATCCGCCAAAGCCCGGGCCGCTGCTTATTCTCTTGCATTTTCATGTAGTTAGCATCAGCGTTTAGCCCTCTTAGTTGCACTGTACCGTCGGCACAATCCTCTAGGGTTGCGGTAACACCTGGTAGCACGAGGTAAAACACCCCGCGACCATAGGCGACGCTGGTCTCTTGCTGCACGTACACATTATCCATATGCAGCCGCCCAGAGGTAAGGCCCTTTATGCCTCTTACCACAAGCCCTGCCCAGTGGTTGCCACTGTTGGCGAGATTAACCAGTTCGTTGTAAACCGGTAAGGCCTGATTCGAACACAGAATACGCTTGCCACCGGCGTTGCCTGCGATTGAAATTGGCGTGCCTTCGGTTGGTTTTAATCGACTAGCCTGAAGCATTTTCCATTTTCCTTATGATTATGCTCGTAGGTTGGTATGCCGCTTCGTTCTTGTACGGCGAGAGCTTATTGTTTGCAGGGCGGAACCTTATTATGAAGTGCTTTGCGGGTAAACGGCCTATGCGCTTAGGTTTGCGCAAAGTTCTAAGTCGGTCACATTATTTGGTAAAGGGTTGGAACTGCTCAAGCCTCTCTCAGCTAGCTTCAACCCTGCGAATACACCAGCTCTATTTAAGATCTGGGTGTGTGAAGTTTTCTATCTCTAGATGGGTGCTGTAATTTTCTAGCTTTGCAGGCCCTACATCTTCTCGCGCTTCTAGTTGTTGCTCAGGCTTTGCTGGGTTCGGGTATTGTCGGCTGAGATAGACTTCTACCACTTTGCCTCGACGACTTTCATCGGTGTTTAACGTGAGAACTATAGGTTCGTCGCCAGCTAGGGCCGAAAGTTTTTCGAAAGCTGGAATAATAAAGTCTGGATCGAATTCTATTTCAGATGAGCGTCTATTGCCGTTTGCATCCATCCAAAAGGTATGAAGTTTTTGGGGGGCTGGATGAGGCTTTTCGGTCATGGTTTTTCTTAAGGGTTGAAGGAAGTAGTCTGCCTCGCCATTAAAAAACTCTACCTGATAAAAAATATCGATCGGCTTTACACTATTGAAATCTAGCATCCAGGTGTAAGTCTTATGCCGTCGATCAATTAACCCTTCAGGAACGCCTTCTATTGCAAGCTTCTCTAGCTCAGCTTCGCTTAGATCTTCTGACAGCGAGTTTCGTATATATTGCTCACGGGGTATTTCGGTGTTTTTAGTCAAGGTCGACCACGGCAAATCCGCTTTCTGTGCTTTATCATAAAAAACGAGCGTACGCTTACCTACTCCTGCCGCCCAAACTGCAACAGCCCCACCAGGCGCAACTCCAACCGTTATGCGGGTATAGTTCTGTTTTTTCTGTGTATGGACGCTATAGAAGCCTTGCTGAAATAAAGAAAGCAATTCATCGTAGGGTAGATCGAAACTACCTTGATAGAAGCAATCTTCAGTGTAGGAAAAAAAAGTGATCGTAAGCGTCTTGGGGATTGCTTTAATCGGATCCCCAATAACTAGCGTTGATTTATAAATTCCCCAGCCACGATTTATACTCGCAGAATCTGGCACCAACACGAAATTATCGTCGGCCAAAAAAAGTATACCTTTCAGTACTCGCATTGGGTATTGCGTTGGTGCCGAATCCCCCGGAAGCCATTCAAACTTAGCCATATGCTTTGTGCATCCTGTCAATAAATTTAAAAGTGATAACATAATTAAAATTCGCTTAACCATAGTGCTCTACACGGGCGCGCTTACCGGCCTCAAAATTAGGTTTGTTAGGTTTGATAACGACTGCAACCGTCGCTAGGTGTGCGGAATAGTGTAAATATTTATTACGTAGCTCCGGTAGCCAGGATGGCTGACTTTGCATGAACCAGTCATCTTTTGATGAACTGCCTTGAGCGTAGGATTTAAGTGTACTGCCTACACTCGCTATGTCACCAGGGATCACGTGGTCCATCTCTAGGGCTGCTTTTAGACCAACCCCGCTTTGACGTGCAAAGTCTGCCATAATCTGTAAGGGTATAGCTGAGTACCCATTTCTAACTCTGGCACGTCTGCCGTGAAGACTGTAGCTAAATATCGTTTGCGGCGCAGAGAAAGCGCCAGAATACAAAACTTCACGAGTTTCGCGAATTGTGATTTCGTCTGGCTTATACCACCCTTCAAGAATCAAATCGTTGCGCAGCGCTTCGGTATCGGTTTTTGAGTAAGATTCATATAGATGCTTGTCTTCGCCATCTGTATCTGTATAACCTCCACCAATATCAGAATGCACACCGGGTAAAAATATCTGCTTACCAGCACCGCCAACACTTTCTATATTGGTCAACGAAAAATTACTGCGATGCTCATCTGCCGATGCCAATTGGATTGTCTTTTCTACTTTATATTTTGCTATCGAGTCTAACTGCAGTGTTTCCGTGTCATTCGTATGACTTAACCCGTAGGACGCAACCGTATCAAACAAGCCTGCAAATTTAACCTCCACTACCGAATCTTCAATGGCAAAACCCGCAAAACGCAAACGTCTAGCGAGGTGCCGCGGCTGTGTGCGTCCACGCCGCTTATTATTCATCGCTTTATAAATAAAGTACCGCGCCGCCGCCGCGCCGCGGCTAAAACCAAATACATCTAACACAAGTTTCTTTATTTTCGGGTAAACGATAAATTCATTTTGAAGTGCGCTTAACGCTTCGACAAAACCACTATTTACCTTATCCGTAATCCCCGCAGCATACTTCCCTAACGCATACCCCCGAGTGGTATCGCTATCGAGATTTTGCGTACCTATACCTTCGATGTAAATACCAATAGAGTGATCGAAACCAGAAGCTTTCTCAATGTAACGGTGTAAATACGATATATTGGACTCTTCGTTTTGGTAACTTGAGTCGGGTTTGGCGCCATGCTCTCGGTATTCAGCGCTGTTCGCTTTTCTCGCCTCTGTGTTAAGTCGGTTATTACCGGTCCCGTCAAAATACAGACTAATGCGTAGCGTGATCTCTTTCTGATCGTCTTCTTTTTCGTCCTCTTCCTCGACGGGAGAGTCTACGTGAACCTGTTCACCAACCTGCGTCATATTTAATTGTCCTTAAGAATCAAATTACACGTGAATGTAGATGTACAGCGCTGCGCCATTCTCGGTCTGAGGAGGCGCAAACTAAGTGATGCTGTTCGTTGTGACTTTTTAGTAGGGTATCTGCGGAAAGTGCAATCATCGCCAAACCGCTGGCACAGCCTAGATCACCCCAGCAGTCGGCGGGATGTTCGGTTACTATGCCTTCTTTGAATTTTCGCTGATTGCGAATAGCTGTTACGCCGTGCTCTTTTGCCCAATAAGCTTCGCCGTTCATTGTGCTATATAGCCGCGATATACTATTTTGCGGCGCCGCGACAAGGGCTTTTTGTACTGCGTTATGTAACCCTTCGCCCATATTCTTCCCTGCGCTATCTGTACTCGCTATAGACCCAGCTTCTTCTGCGTAACTTGGTACCGGAATGGCGACAACTTTTCCATTATCAACTATTGCTTCATCTGGCGAGCGACAAAGTAAAATGAAGCAGGCCCCTTCGCCTAGTGTTACACCACCTGAACCACCTTCGACCAATAAACGCTCTCGCTCATAGAAGTAACGTAACAGCGGTAAGTGTTGGTAGCTTTGGCTAGCGCCTACGAGTACATAGTCGTGGCCCTGTTCGAACAAATATTTATGGGCTAGCTCTAAAGCCATAAGCCCAGCAGCTCTACCCTGAGCAATTTGACGAACGCAATCGCGATCAATTGGCAGTTTTTCTACATCGATAATATTGCGGATTAGAATGTGTGGGGCTGGCGAACAAATGCCGTCGATGGGTTCTGGAAGGGAAAGAATAAATGGAACAGGTGTGTGAATATTTTTACCCTGAAAACACTCCCGCGCCGCTAGCACGGCCATCTTTACGGTTCGATCGAGCTGTGCGCTTAGCTTTACCCCAAGCTCTAGCTCGCCATCAAACTGGTCAAATAGTACCTGCGGAACAGAGGCTAAAGAAATCGAGCGCCCCTGATTGTCGTCGTACTCCGATAACTGATAACCCGAGATTGAAGCCCGCACAGCGGCTAAAACCGTTTGCGAATTACCGCCAATAGATGTAATAAGTCCGCTTCCTGCGAAATAACAAACCTGCTCGTCCATGAATCCCCTATTGAATTTGATGCTAATCGTGAAGGCAAATTAATCGCCGAACAGATTAGCGCTTGGCATTTAAACATAGAATACCAAAACAGATATTTGACCCAGTTGACGGTTTTGCAGTTTAGCCATAAAAAAAACAGCAATAACGCCCGCGCGGAAGTATAGGGAGTGAGGGATGAATATGGCTGTAGGAAATTGACTTGGCAGGGGTTAGGTTGTGGCTGAAAATGTATAAGCTAGGCATAGAGTAAGTGGAGCTAACACGGAGAAACACTCCTCGCTATAGGAATCGCACTTTTACGACATACTAACTACACCTTGCAATGACGAGCAATGACTAAATCTTACAATAGCTTTTTATGAAATCGTGATGCGCTGGCAGTTTTTCAACTGCCTGGTTAATGCCATTTTTAATAGCTGCCAAAAAGCTTTGCAGTTCTCGATCAGTCATGGTTTGAGTAACGTGATGGTATTGCTTGGGAACAATGCCCTGCCCAAGCATAACTTGCGTCCAAGAGTCTATTCTAAAAAGCTCGCCATCTAACTGAAAGATATGGCCATACTCTTTAAACAGCTCTATTCGTTGCGCTAAGCTATCCGGAATGTCCATATTTTTGCAGTAACGCCAAAATGGCGTATCGTCGCGATCCGTCACCTTGTAGTGCAGAATTATAAAGTCTCTAATTTTTTCTAATTCGTCTATAGCGGTATTATTGAACTCATCAATAACCGACGGATAAATGCCGGAAAAAGGGAATGATTGCATTAGACGGCTAATACCAATCATAAATAAATAGATACTGGTTGACTCTAGAGGCTCTAAGAAACCGCTGGATAGCCCGAGTGCCACACAGTTTTTGTTCCAAATTTTTCGGCGACGCCCCGTTCTAAACTTAATTGTTCTGGGATCAGTTAAAGCTTTACCATCAAGATTTTGTTGCAGTTGATTTATCGCATCTACATCCGTCAGGTAGTGACTACAGTACACCAAACCATTACCCGTTCGATGCTGCAACGGGATTCGCCACTGCCAACCAGACTCGCGCGCAATCGATTTTGTGTAAGGTATTGGCTCTCCAGACGACTCTGTTTGTACGGCCGCAGCAGAATCGCACGGTAACCAGTGCGACCAATCTTCGTACCCAGTATTTAGGGTTTGCTCGATAAGCACGCCGCGAAACCCGGTACAATCTATAAATAAATCGCCTTCAATACACTCACCGCTTGCTAGGATTATAGATTCTATAAAGCCTGTAGAATCATTTTGCTGAACACTCTGAATTTTACCTTCTACGCGTTGTAAGCCGTTTTTTTCGCTGAAGGCCCGCAGGTATTTTGCGTACGCGGTTGCATCTAAATGGTAGGCGTAGCTAATTGGCGGCATATTTGCGGATAAACCAAACTTGTTCGCTTTTGCCGCTTGCAACTCATAACAGTAATCACCAAATTCGCCGCTATACCCGAGTTCTTTAGCACGCAACCAAAAATGTACAAATTGACACATCCATGCGCCCTTGCCAGTGTTACCAAAGGAGTGAATATAGCTCTCGCCAAGTTTGCCCCAGTTTTCAAATTCTATACCTAGTTTAAACGTAGCCGAAGTTGCCCGCATAAACTCCTGCTCATCAATTCCTAATAGCTGATGGAAAACTCGCATAGGAGGGATAGTTGCTTCGCCAACACCGACAGTCCCAATTTCGTCGGATTCAACCAATACAACATCGACTACACCCGCAAGTTTTTTTGAGAGCGCTGCACCTGCTAGCCACCCCGCAGTTCCACCTCCGGCAATAACGACTTTTTTAATTTGTTGCAATGAATCTACCTCTACTTGAACGACTGAATCTAACGATTGAGTTTATTAATTAACATAGCGCGTAGTTGGCGAGACTTCATATCATCCATTACCCCCAAAACACCTTGCGCGTGCTCTGGCAGATGCTCTATTGGTTTAGAAGTATCTCCAAATATGTAATAGTCAAAAAGGTGCTTCCACCCTTCTTTTTCGTGCTCGGGCTTATCACGTAGACTCAGCAGCGCATGGTACAAAACATTCATGCCCGAACCTGTGTAGATAGGTGCGTCGTTCCACCAATAATTAACAAGCACATTGAAGGGCGACAAGCCTTCTACATGATGCATCCACATACTGGGTATATACACCGCGTCGCCGGGCTCAAGTTCTACGACCTGAGCAGCAGCTAGAGCCGTTCGAAAGCGTGGGAATCTATTAAAATCTGGCGAGTCGAAATTCACCATGCTAATTGCTTGGCCGCCAGGAGTAGGCTCTAGAGGGCCAAAGTATAAATTTTCAAACTGGCTAGGAGGAAACAAGGTAAACCGCCGCCGACCAGCGACACAGCAGGCGATATTATCTAGGGCATCATAATGGCAGGTAGCGAGTGAACGAGTACCAATCCAAATTTTTACATCTGGCGGGTAGGTTGGATAGCCCGTTTCCGCGCGCGGCACTTGCAGGTCATTTTCACTTCTAAAACCTGGAAAGTGACTATCAATTGAGTTCGACGAAATGTAATAGGACGGTTCGTCTGGCTGATTCGCGCTATCTAATATTAGATCTAAGGCTTCGTCCACACGCATTTTTACGGTGTCGTAATTAAAGCCTTTTAAATCCTCACTATAAAAATACCGCCCTTTAATTCCCGCATGCCCTCGATTTATCAGCGATAACTTACCGTTGTACCAGTGTTTCAGGTAATCCACTATGGCGAGTGGCGACTGTGCGGCAAGGCTTACCGCCTTCCAGTTTTTGACCACGCCTTTTAAAACTACTGGCTCGCAAGAGCCCGCAATATCGGCAGGAATGGTATCTGGACTACAGTCATAAATAACGCGGGTTTCTGTTTTGATCTCAGCCATAGCCATCACTTATAGAATAAAATGTTAGTACTTTTTACCAGACTACAAACGAGAGTTTTTAATCTCAATCAATTTTTGTAAGTTTGATAACGAAGACAATATTAAAAACGCCCCCTGCAGAAAACCAGCTTTATTGAGCTTTTCTAAGCTCATGCCATCTAGGCCGGCTAGTTTTTCTTCACTTATGGTGTAGTAACCTGCAAGCTGATGTTTATCGCCATTTTTCAAGTCTATATTCACTGTTAATGGTTCAATTAAATTCATCGATTCGAAAGCCGCATACATGGCTGTGGCAACCTCGTTACCTTGGTGAATCGTGCTCAGAATATTACTGATGTAATCAAGATAGGGGCTATTTCCACCAAGCGGTTGAAACAGTGGTGCACCTTCGATCTCTCCTACTTTCACATTATCCAAGTCAACGAAAACCATCTGACTCTGGTCGCCATCAGTGCCCTCTTGCGACCCCACTATAAACGGGCCTCGAGCAACCACAGCAGGCACATAGCGGCCAAGCCAACCACTTCCTTCTGAGCCTGGACTTTCGTCCAAGAATAAATTCTCGCCCTTTTGAATACCAAGTAACGCAACGGCTTGAAAGCTGTTGCTATCATTATCTTTGCGTAAAAAAATGGGGTATTCGCGCTGAATATCCATAAATTCCGTCGGGAAAGTTAACACCGCAGCATTATTATCTCCGGCTTCTCGCGAATACCGGTTGATAATTTTCATATTGCTGTGCTGAACGTTATTTAACAGTACATAGTTAGTCATTAAAACTCTCTCGTTTCAATTCGAGCGGTAAAATGCTGTTAAGCATTTTAATCTGATAGGTCACATGATCACACAAAAAGTGCGTTAAAAAAAAGCCGCTGAAACAGCGGCTTTTTACGAACCAAGTTGCTCAAAGGTGCAATGCTTGCACCTTAACTCAACTTAGAACTGGTAACGAACACCGATCTGGTAGCGAGGACCTAAGTCATCTAGGTAACGCACCATGCGATCATTACGGTTGTGCTGACGAATGTTCTCGCCAGTAACGTTAATACCTTCAAACGATACAACCAAGCTCTCGGTAAGATCATAACTGACGTTCATATCGATCTGTGAGTATGCTTCAACATAACGCGGGTTACGAGAGGAGCCTTGGTTTATCGCTGTCAGGTACTCATCACGCCAGTTGTACGCCAAACGTGCCTGCACACCAAAATTCTCGTACATCAACACCAAGTTAGCAGTATCACTTAAGCCTGTAAGCGCAAATTGATCTTCGCTCGGCAAGCCCTCGTCATCGAACTTGGTATTGTTGTTTACCATGGTGTAGTTGGCTTGAACACCAAAACCGGTATCGCCAAAGAAGTGTTGAACCGCAAGCTCAGCGCCGTAAAGCTTATCTTCACGATTATTGACCGGCCGGCTAGTGCGGAACTCCATAAGCGGGTCACCCGCTTCAGGAATTACATCCCAACCAGCGTGCTCGCCCAAGAACTCAAGTTGACCAAGACTTCCATCAAACTCTCCGTCAGGGAACAGATCTGGACGCTCTGTAACCGCCTCTGGATGCTCATTCAATACAACCATTGCATACAGGTTGGTGTCATCAGCGGACAAACCTAGCTCGCGCAAATCTTCTGCGGCTTGGAACACGCGAGGACCATTAGTCTGGTCTTGAATACCATAATGCGTTACGTCCTCTTGACCTTGACCAATAAAGTTAGCGACACGCTTTTCAAATACACCAGCAGAAACATAGCTGGTATCGCCAAAGTAGTATTCAATCGAAAGGTCTAGGTTATCAGACTCAAGTGGCAGTAATGCGGGGTTTGACGAGCTTGCGGTTGGCGTATAACCGTTGAAGGTAGAGCCGGTAGTACCAAAGTTGCCCGGCGCTACTCTTAGGTCTCCATAAGTCGCACGTGCAATAGTTTTGCTGTACGAGAAACGCCCCATCAATTGATCAGTGAACGAGATATCGAAATCTAGGCTAGGCAACATGTTGTCGTAACTAGCTTTTTCAGTAAAGTTCTGGGGTTCACCAGCTGTACCCGGAGAAAAGTCGTTGTTATTTTCCCAAACCAAGTATGGAATTGGGTTAACAATTGACTTAGAGCTCACATCGGTAGTTTCGTAGCGCATACCCGCCAAGAAGTTAACTGGGAACTCGCCAAGTTCGGACGATAATGCAACCTGGAAGTAAACCGCAGTCGTGTCTTCGTTCAACACATCACGGAAAGAGTTGGTATCAGCAACACATAGGCAAGTGTCAGGGTAAAGAGTATTAGCATACTTAGTAAGCGCTACCGCATCGCCGCGGAAGCCAGTATCGGGACTACTACTAACATCGAAATCATCAAATTCACTGTGAACATTGATTGGCATCAACATTTCGGCTGGGAACTCACCTGGGTTAGCAATACTCCAGTTACCCAATGCTTGGTTAGTGCCGGAGGTTTGATAGGCATCCATCTCCATTGCGCGAGATTCAATACCGAAATCAAAGCGACCCGAATCAAAGTCGAACGAACCGTCCAACTTAATCTGGTTAATATCGTTAGTAGAACCTGAACCCCGTACGCGCAAAATGGAAGAGCCCACGTGCTCGGACGTTAACGCGTTGTTAGCAACGTCGGTCGTGTAACTGTAGGTTGGAATATTACCGGAGAAATCTAAGGTTTTTGCTGTAACCGAAGGAGCACCAAGACCAATAGCAACTTCACCACTAGCGTCTGGACCGGTAGGCGTACTTTCTAGAGTCGAGCTATGCGCATCGAAGTTTAGGCTAAAGCTATCGCTAACTTGGAACGCCAAGTTTAAACCAAGCGAATCTAAGGTGTTGCTC
Organism: Teredinibacter waterburyi; assembly: GCF_001922985.1. Classification (GTDB taxonomy): domain Bacteria; phylum Pseudomonadota; class Gammaproteobacteria; order Pseudomonadales; family Cellvibrionaceae; genus Teredinibacter; species Teredinibacter waterburyi. The sequence continues at coordinate 20,824 of NZ_MRUH01000106.1, read as the reverse complement.
TGTGAGCGGTATTGCTGCTCGTAACCCACATCAACCGTACCGCCATAAACTTCAGAAACCTGAAGAGGAGTGGCAATAGCGGAATCATCAAAAACGATACGAGAAACATTACTACCGTTTTGAATCCAGTTGGTCACTTCGCCACGAGCTTCTTCAATATCATTGTCTGCGTAGAGGTAATCTAAAGTAGCCGTCAACTTGTCATTAGGACTGAACTGAAGTGTTAGCTGGCTGTTCAAGCGCTCGCGCTGTGTATCAGAAAATGCATAGCGGAAATCGTTAGGACGCGCGTATAGCTGGCCATCGGCAGGTGCATTAACCACTTCAGCCTTATCAGCTTCATCAAGGCTATTTTGCTCATAAAGGTCATTTACACCCCACACACCAATGTTCCAGTTGTTTACAGTAACACCGGTATAACCGGAGTCGCGCTGCTGATAGCTAAGCGCCAAGGAGGCACCAAACTTTTGCTCATCATCCGCGTAGCTTACAAAGCCGTTAACTTCTGGCGTTATATCATCGTTGTAGCGATTGGTAGTATCCATTACCAACTTAGCACCAACAGCCGCTTTAAGGCCTGCATGATCTAAAGGCTTAGCGGTTTTAATATTGATGGTTGCACCAATGCCACCAGTAGCGATACTCGCTTTACTGGTTTTATAAACTTCTACGCCGCTAACATTTTCAGAAGCTAGGTTTGCAAAGTTGAAGGCACGGCTACCACCAGCCTGGGTCGTCGCATCTGCGCCAGTACCACCGCCGTAGCTAGTACCCGTTGGCAGGGTACGGCCGTTAAGAGTGATCATATTCTTGTCGCCGGCGAAACCACGCACGGTTACTTCGGCTCCCTCACCATTGGAACGGCTGATAGAAACACCTGTAATACGCTGCAAAGATTCAGCAAGGTTTGTATCTGGGAACTTACCCATATCTTCTGCTGAGATTGCATCCACAACACCAATAGCGTTGCGCTTTACATCCATGGAGGCTTCCAAAGATGCGCGAATACCACGAACGATGACTTCTTCTTCCACCTGATCTTGTGCAATGGCGAAGTTGCTTGAGCCAGCTGCAAGAGCTGCCACAGACGCAACCGCTGCCGCGATCGGCTTCAGTTTAAATTTTGTTTGATAAGATGACATAGAGATTTCTCCCCCCAAAATATTTGATTTTATTAGGAACTTCTTTTTTGGTGGCGAGACAAAAGCTCAACACCAACCATTAACAGCAAACGATTGCTGCTACCTGTATTAACCTCCTTGCAACGATGGCAAGACGGTCATACTCGCAAAGCACAACAAAGAACGACGACTATCTTTAGATGTCGTAATGTCGTTAATAAAACTGAGGGGCTATCAAGGAGAGAGGTAAAGTTGGCATAACTAGCAGTAGACCCGCTAGGCGTACCGAAACCGTTCACATCCCACAACTCGCTCAAACTTAAAAAGACTTTTCTAAATTCATACCTCTCACAGGCAAAGCATGAAACAAAGCACATAACGGCCATGAGACACAGAGCCATGAGACACAAGAAAAGTATCGAGCGAGAAACTGCCCCTTACATTTTAATTTTGTTGTACGCCCCGCCTTTCAGTTAGAAGGCGGGATCATTTTTATTTTCAGCGATTTTTGGGAAGTACATCTAGGTTAAGAGATCTATCTTCATATGCTCCACAAAAAGTAAACCGTTTACACGACTATATTTTGTGCAGCTCCGGCAAAATTTCACCCTACCCTCACAATGCCGAGAATAGAATTCCACGTGCCACAGCCCTTCTAAGGCTTTTATAAGTTATTGATATATAAGCTTATCATGGTACCTGCAAAGGTATGATTATACCCTCCACACCATTCAAAGCTTCGAAGAATACTACCCGTTGTTCACACAAGTATCAACGACCAAATCAGTATCAGAAACACACAAACTAAACAGCAAGCCAACCCGTCCCACTTAAAGCCATTTAAGCCGGTAGACGCGCCACACCAATCAACATGATTAACTTGATTTCACGGCACAATAAGACTCTACAAAGGCGTGATGTTTCGGCAAAGTCTGCACAAAAGCGGACACACCTTTAGTGTAGCTTTCAAAGTAATTCTTTAGCTCTTCGCTATTCATTGCATCAGCAACAGGATGGTAACCTCTCGGCAAGATCCCCTGACCTAGCATCACTTGATTCCAAGAGTTCACGGTAAAGAGCTCATCCGCGTGCCAATAGAGCCGCCCAGAATCCTTATAGATATCCAGCCGAGCCTTCAAGCTGTCGGGGATTTCCATATCGCGGCAATAACGCCAAAAATCACTATCGTTCCGACGCGTAACCTTATAGTGCAACACAATGAAGTCGCGAATAACATCCAGTTCAGAAAGCGCCTGACGATTGAATTCATCGACGTCAAATTGATTTAAACCCGACAAGGGGATCATCCGCATCAAACGAATAATCGTTGATGAGATAAGGTGGATGCTGGTGGACTCCAACGGCTCAATAAAACCACTTGATAAGCCGATCGCCACACAGTTCTTATTCCACACCTTGGCTCTATGCCCTGGGCGAAACTTAATTACCCGTGGCTCGTTTATCCGCTCACCTTCAATATTATCAAGTAATAACTTTATCGCATCGTCATCAGCCAAGTGCTGACTAGAATAAACCAAGCCGTTACCGACTCGATGCTGTAACGGTATACGCCACTGCCAGCCAGCTTGATGTGCGATTGAACGGGTGTAGGGTATAGCTTCGCCAACCGATCTCGTTTGGGTAGCCACAGCTCGATCGCAGATAAAGAAGTTGGACCAATCTTGATATTGTGTATGCAGCGCGTCGCCAATTAACAGCGCACGAAAACCGGTGCAATCTATAAATAGATCGCCTTCAACCCTCTCCCCTGACGCCAAAGCAAGCGCAGCGATATGACCGTCATCAGGATTTAATTCAACATGTTGAATTTTCCCCTCAATGCGCGTTAGCCCAATCGCCTCACTAATTTTACGCAGATATTTAGCATACAGAGTTGCATCGAGATGGTAGGCATAACCCATTCGCGGCTTTTGTGTAATTGCAAAACGGTTTTGCATGGCCGCCTGTAATTCTGGAGAAAAATCACCGAATGTGTAATTTAGGCCTTCGCTAAGCCCGCGCAGCCATAGATGCTGAAATTGCCCAGCCCAGAATTCTTTTCCCGTTTCACCAAAGGAGTGGAAATATTTTTCGTTGTTATCGCCCCAGTTTTCGAACTGAATCCCCAACTTAAATGTCGCTTGAGTCTCACGCATAAACTCCTTTTCATCAATTTGTAGAAGCTGATGAAACGACTGCATGGTTGGGATGGTCGCTTCACCAACGCCCACCGTGCCAATATCATCGGATTCAACCAAGGTTACACTAACATGATTGCCTAACATTTTTGAAAGCGCAGCCGCAGTCATCCAACCTGCTGTACCACCACCGGCAATTACCACTTTCAATAATTTTTCTCGCTTCACGTTATTTACTCACTCTTCTTAGCGATTTAATTTGTTCAATAACCAAGCACGCAACTGACGTGCACGGCGATCATCTAAAGGTTGCAAGAAACCCTGCGCCGCCTCAGGAATATGGTCGTACTTATGTTCTTGCGGGCCAAAAACGTAGTAATCGAACAAGGCCTTCCATGCGCGCTTTTCTTTTTCCGGCAGGTCGCGAATACTGAGCATCGCGTGATGTAGCACATTGGTAGGCACATCCATAAAGCGCTCGTATTCTCGCCACCAATAATTCACCAGAACATTAAAATCACTTAAGGATTCGACGTGGTGCCACCACATACTCGGCAACAATAGCGCATCACCCGGCTCAAGCTCTGCAACCAAGGCGTGATCAACAGCCGTCTTAAATTTAGGGAATTTTTCATAGTCTGGATTTTCGAAATCGACCATGCTGATAATTTGTCCCGACGGAGTAAAGTCCATAGGACCTGGGTAAAGATTTTCAACCTGCTCTATAGGGAAGAGGGTAAAACGTCGCTTGCCCACGACACAGCAGGCAATATTATCTGGCGCATCATAATGAGCTGCAACGCGCGATCGATTGCCGATCCAAATACTCACCAAAGGATTTAGATGGTTAATATTGAGATCATTATCTGCGCGGAAATCCGGCAAACAAACGTCGACGGTGGTGGAGCCGACATAATAGGTTGGTGAGTTGGACTTGGCTCTACTCGCGGCAAGTAAATCCAGCACTTCATCTAAGCGCGCCCGACTCGACTTAAAATCTAAAGAACCGCAATCGTCCGCATAAAAAAAACGGCCGCGCTTTTCTGCTTCGGCCTCATAAAACACCACACTTTTGTCGGTATAGAACTTCCGCAAATAGGCATCCGCTTCGGCATCAGACTGCAAGCCGGCCTGAACCAGCGGCCAGTCTGCAACCAAGCCTTTCAAAAGCAATGGCTGCTCCGATGCTAAAACAAACTCGGGGATATCGTCATAACGACAACCTTCGACAATTTTCACCTGCTGTTTTATATCTAACATCTAGCCATTGCTCTCCCGCAGTACAAACGATTAACGGCGCTTAGTTTCAGCTTGGAAACTTTTTGCCGTATTGATTTAGCTCAAGGCGTTGCGCTTCTTCGCTAAACGCTTAACATTTGAGAGCGACTGCAAAACCATATAGGCGAGCTGGAGGTGTCCCGAACGGTGTAACTTTCCGACAGTCGTATCATCTAAAGCTAAGAGCTTATCTTGGTTAATCGTATAGTATTGATCTGTTTTAAATTGCGTTCCGTCTTTAAACTCAACCTCAAGAACAAAAGGCTCAATCAATTCCAGCTCAAGAAATGCGCTAAACAAAGCCTTACAGGACTCAAACCCGCCATGAACAACGCTCAACATTTTATTGATGTGATCAAGATACGGGCTATTACCACCGTTCTCCAAAAAGACCCTTTCGCCCTCTTCGGTATTACTAATTCGCGGGCTATCCATATCGATATGTAAAACGGCTTTTTTCTCATCAGCCCCTTTCTCTGTTTGAAACCCAATCATAAACGGCTCACGCTGAATCAACGCGGGGATACAGTCTGCCTGCCAACCATCATCCGTTAAAAATAGGTTTTCTTTATCAGCAAAGCCAAATAAGGCAACAAGCTGAAACTCTCCTGTCTCGGGACTCTTTTGAAAATAGATTGGGTATTCTTTGTGCGCCTGCGCTATTTCCGCTGGAAATATTAGTGAACCGATAACGTTATCGCCATAGGCTGCACTTTTCTTGGTTATAATTCTTAGATCCTGGTGATCGACGTTGTTAAGCATTTTTACATCTGGCATGTTCACACCTCTAAATTCTTTTTCAATTGTTATAGTTGTTACATTCTAAATTCGCTGTAAACCGTGAGTATTAATTCGTTTTATTAGTTCACGATTAGATAAAAGCACTTTCGCGTAACGATCAACTGAACGCAAATTGTTTTCAATCATAGCAATGCCTCCAGCGATGCCATCCGACTTCCGCACCGCCCTCTCCGAGCTTTGCTTAAAACCCATCCCAAACAGCACGTATTCATAACTCGCCGCTGGAAATATTTCTTCGCAATGCAACATATCGTTGTAGTAGGGTTCGCGATATGTCCAGAGATCTAACAATTCTTGCAACCCCTCCGGCACCGAATTTGGCGAGGTAACATCACGCCAGTACTCGGTATCTCGACGCTCGCTTAATACATAATGTAGCTTTAGAAATTCGATGATCCGCTCCCAACGGTAAGAGAAAACCTTGTTGAACCGTTTTTCAACGATGGGTAGCGCATCTCTACTTACGGGCAGTTCATCGCGAATCATATTTGCCGAGAGCTCAACCAACGCCAAAGCACTCGCTTCAAGCGGCTCAATAAAACCTGCTGCCATACCTACCGCAACACAATTATTTTGCCAGAACTTAGCCCTATGCCCAGCCTTGATTGGAATTCGTCTTGCGGCTAACTCCTCAGCCTTATCAACGCCAACGCTTTTGGCAATGTGCTGTCGGAGTTCTTTTTCCGCATCATCATGATTTATATGGGAGCTGGAGTAAACGTACCCCACTCCTCGACGCGTTGATAAGCCTATATCCCAAGTCCAGCCTGCAGACTGAGCTGTCGCGATGGTAGAAGACGCAATTGCTGAATCCTCATCTGCGTAGGGGACTTGAATCGCTATAGCCGAGTCATTTATAGAGTGAGCGCTCTGATCAACAAATGGAACTCCCATATGCTGCCCGAGCAACAAGCAACTTGAACCAGTGCAATCGATAAACAAATCGCCAGCTACTTTCCGGCCTCCACTCATCAACAGTGACTCAATATCACCAACGTCTGTCGATTTAATTTGACTGACATGTTCAAGAATATGGACTACGCCCAATTTTGACACGCAATGACGCTGTAGTAAGCCGCTGAACTTACCTGCATCTAAATGGTAACCATAATTCAACGAACCAGCATACTCAGCCGCGGTTATCTGCTTTGGCGCTAAGCCAAGTTCGCTAATCTGACTTTGTAGGCAAACAGCGTCTGCAAATGGCAACTCACCAAAACCTTTTTTCCATGCTGCCGCTATATTTACGCCAGCACTACCTAACGGCGGTGTAAATGGGTGGTAGTAGGCATCATTCTCTGCACCGGTTTTCCACCCCACAAATTTGGACCCCTGCTTGAATGAGGTACCACATTCGCGAATAAATTCTGTTTCTGAGAGCCCGATTTTCATCAGCGTTGTGCGCATCGTTGGCCAAGTACCTTCACCGACACCAATCGCGGCCACATCCGGAGATTCGATAAGCGTAATCCGCACTGACGACTCGGCGCCTCCAGCTAACTCGGCAGCTAAAATTCCTGCTGTAAGCCAGCCTGCAGTGCCGCCACCCACTATAACAATATGTTTAATCATTAAGGGACATACCAATTCAAGAAGCTTTACGAGCTCAAAATTTTACTAAAAAAAAAGCCGCTGTCACCAGCGGCTTTTCACTTGCTGTAACTACTAACCAGAAAACTGATTAGAAACTATAGCGAACACCAACGTTGTAACGAGCTCCAAGATCTTCAAGGCTCCATAACTGATTAACAGAGCGACCGTGGCGACGAGAGTTTTCACCAGTAAGGTTCAAACCTTCAGCCGTTACTGTCAACTGGTCGGTAATGTCATAGCTCGCCGAGAAGTCTACCTGGTAGTAGGCTTCGGTAAACGATGGCTCGTTGTTGTACTGGGTGCGGTTATCAAGGAACTGGTCACGCCAGTTGTAAGCCAAGCGGAACTGCACACCATTATCGTCATAGAAGGCGACAAGGTTAGCGGTATCACTTAATCCAACCATTGCGAACTGACCACCAGTTTTAGTAACGTCAATAGCGACATCAGCATTTACTGCAGTGTAGTTTAGCTGAGTACCAAAACCTGAATCACCAAACCAATGCATCAACGCGAATTCAAAACCATAGATTTTGGTGTCTTCATCGTTTACCGGGATGTTAGTGTCCCACATAAGCAACGGATCAGTTGAGTCCGCATAAATGCTAGTAGATTCAACCGCTGGGTCTAGCCCTTCGTTGATAAGCATCTGATCGTGTTGCTGTTTTTCATCTTGAGGATTCCCACCTGCAGCGACAATATCCGCCTGAGCCTGCTCAAAACGTGGACCGGTTCGAGCGTCACGCAAACCATACCAATCGGAACTAATAACCGCAGAACCGATGTAGTTAGATACGTTCTTACCGAAATAACCTATGGAGATATAGCTGTCGTTGCTGTAGTAGTATTCAACAGACAAATCCAAGTTGGTTGACTTCATTGGCTCTAGATCAGGGTTACCACCATTAGCGGTCTTGCTGTATACATCATTAATAGCAACATCTGAACGCAACTCACCATAGCTGGCGCGCCCCATAGTTTTACTGTAAGACATACGGATCTTAACGTCGTCAGATGGACTCAAGTCAATATCCAAGCTTGGCAAAAGAACAGAGTAATCACCTGTACGCGAGAACGGGGTAGCCTCATCTGCAAGCTCTTGCCCCCAGTCATTATCCGACTGCCATTCCAAGTTAACAGGAAGCTGAACACTCGACACAGAAGTTACGTCTGTTGCTTCATAACGTAAACCAGCAACAACATTACCCGGCATATCACCTAGGTCGAAGGCTTGGTTCAATTCAACGTAGGCAGAGGTTACTTCTTCAGTGATTTCGCGGTTGATATTGTAAATACCATTCCACTTAAATTCGCCATCAGGGAAGCTGTTGAAGTTATCTGTATCTACTCCACTAGTATTCACATCAACCATTTTCGCAGCAATAGGGCCTAGATCAGCATCCCAACCAGCGTGTAAGAACTCATCGTCACGAGAGGAATCTTTATAGTCTGGGAACCCAGCACCAAAGTCACGAGCAGTCCAGTAGCCTTCCCAATCGTCGCCGAAAGTATCAGGATCAACACCACCCCAGTTACCCATAGTAATACGACCAGTCGCACCACCGTCGCCAACTAATGTGTGGTTAGTGTCTTCACGGGATTCAACCCCGAAATTTAATGTAGTGCTATCGCTAAACACGAAGCTACCATCAATTTTCAACTGCACAATGTCAGTAGTTTGCTCGGCATGAGAAATCGTACCGATAGCACCACTAATATCGCCGGCATCCAGCACGCCGTTATTATTACCTTTGGCAGGATCTGAATCGTCGATAGTCACACCCAATACAGGCATGTCGTAGGAGAAGTCTGCGTAGTTTGCAATTACCACGTTAGCATTCAAACCAGTTTCAGCTACGTCAGAAATATTCTCAGCAGTAGAGCTATGGAAGTCGAACGCTAAACTAAGCGCATCGCTAACAGCCCAATCCACGTTAACACCAACAGAAGAGCTAGTGGTTACACCCGTGTATTCTTGCTGAGCGAAAGAAACATCTTTACCACCGTCATAGGTCTCTTGATAAATAGTCGGTGCAGGTACCGCACTGTTATCAAAAGCAATATGAGAAATTGCAGAATAGTTATACCAAGTTGACTGCTGCGAGCGATCGGCTTCTAGCTCATATTCGGAGTAAACGATATCGGCAGTCGCAGTCAAATTATCGGTTGGTGCAAACTGCACCGTTAACACCCCATTCAAACGGGTACGAGTATCATCTTCAAGGGCGTAGCGAACATCACTAGGCAGATTAAACAGCTGTCCTTCTGCTGGTGCGTTATCAATAGTTACGCCAAGACCAGGCACCATCGGGTTCAGCACTTCGTCTTCTGGGGAGTCAGGGTCTGCTAGTCCAGGACGTGAGAACACATCAGTACCTACGCTAGTTTCTGGCTTCCACTGGTTAATGAATACATTCGAGCGAGTGTTGTCACGCTGCTGGTAGGCACCAGCAAAAGATACACCAAAGTTTTCATCATCATTAGCAAAGCTATACAAACCAGAAATTTCTGGAGTAGCTGATTGTCCGTCGATGCCGTTATCTACGGTAGTATCGTGAACCAGCTTACCGGCAATAGTTGCTTTGTTGCCAACTTCCAGCGGACGGATAGATTTGATATTAACTACCGCACCCAAGCCACCGGTAGTGATACTAGCTTTACCTGTTTTATATACGTCTACACCGCCGATCACCTCAGAAGCGAGGTTGGCGAAGTCGAAAGCGCGCGAGGCTGTATCACCAACGTTACCGTCGTTTGTAACAGCCGGCATATTGCGGCCGTTTAAGGTAACCATGTTCAAACTCGGATCGATACCGCGAGCAGAAACACGAGCACCTTCACCGTTGATACGGGTAATAGAAAGACCAGTGATGCGCTGAAGAGATTCAGCAAGGTTAGCGTCAGGCATTTTACCAATGTCTTCAGCGTTAATTGAGTCAACAACACCAACGGCATTGCGCTTAACATCCATAGATTGAGCCATTGAAGCGCGAATACCGCGAACAATAACTTCTTCTTCTACTTGATCTTGTGCAACGGCGAAGTTGCTAGAGCCAGCCATAATGGCAGCTGCAGAAGCAACAGCCATAGTGATGGGCTTTAATTTGAATTGTTGTGATTTCAGCGATGACATAGAGATTTCTCCCCCCAAATTTTAATTTTATTGATGACTTCCATATATAAGTGTCAACGAACAAGAGCGTTCACTAACACCAAGTAGAAACTACAAATGCTGACTTGTAGCAACTCTGTAAGCTCTTCGCTAGAAGCAAAAAAGCAATACCCTTAAAAACAGTTAAACCACGACAAGCCGCCGGAAAATACGGGCGGCGCTAAGAAAGGTTGCGCTAATTAAAGTACGTCTCTCCCCCGCTAACCATGAATACGACCACCCCAAATGAAGACTAGATCATATTGATCACTCATTTAAGGGCATTAGTACTCAGTTTATTTCTGGTCCCTACCGCTAGCGCAAGCACTAGAGGTAGGTGAAAGAGGCTGCAAGGTTAGCCGATCCACTACCTTTGTTATTTGTTGTTCCACTGTTGCCCTTGGTTTTATAAGAGCTGTTTTTATATTTGCGCCCGATTATGGGAAGTTTACGGCGGTTAATCAATCACTTACTCTCTAAAATCAAAATGTAACCGTTTACTAAGCTTATGGGCTTAGCCAAAAACCACACATACGCGCCAATAAAATTCCTTTTTGGACTTAAAAGAAGACTCAAATATAACCCTAACGGATATAAGACCCACAGTTTCAGAGAAATATAATAACGCTGCGCACTAACGTAAACTCAAATAGGCGCGCAATTCATCAAACCATTCACGTCGACACACACCAACACTCACTGACCTACACCACAGTCAGCATGCAGAACAGGTCACATTTCACCTACCCTCTCAAAGTGTCTAGTGCTAACATCCGCCACTTTTATCATCGATATCCACCGCATGGATTACCACAATAACGAACAGGGACACCTCTATGACTCTATTTTTCGCCCCCTCCCCCCACAATAATCGCAACGGCTGCTCTAAACCGGTTACACCTGCCAAAAAGACTATACAGTTAATTACGATGTTAATTGCCAGTCTATTTTGTAGCTTAAGCTCATTTGCGGCGCCTAAGCTTGCCGATTACGGCGCGTTAAAATCAACAAGCATGATGCGTCTTTCCCCCTCTGGCGAGCTAGTAGCTTTTAAAAAAGTCGAGCCCAATCGAGACACCATTATTGTTTACTCGCTTAAAGAAGCCAAAACGATTAGCGGCGCCGACATTTCAGCAATTTCGGCCGACCAATTTGAATTTGTGTCAGAGCACGAGCTCGTTATTACCGCATCAGATACGCGTCGTATACGTGGCTTTATTGGCGAAAACCGCTACAGCTCAGCTTATGTACTGGATATACGCACTGGCGCAATACGGCCACTGCTAACGCTAGGTGAAGTGATTTATACAGGGCAAACAGGATTAGGGCGTATCGCGGGAAAATCAGCGGATGGTAAATATCTATTTATGCCCGCGTTTGTACCTCGCTCAACCGTGGACGACGCTCCGGACTTAGCGCTCGTTAAAGTGAATCTTCAAAAAAAGCGCAAGCCGAAGGTCGCCTATCGAGGAATGTCGAAAACGGTCGACTACTTTATGAACCGCCAAGGCAATATCGTTGCACAAGAGCTATACAACAATAAAACAGACAACCACAGCATAATGGTGCCCGACGGCAACGATTGGCGAACGATTTTCGAAGAAGAAGCGCCCATTATGCGCTTTAGCGTGGTAGGTGTTACCGCTGATGCAAAATCGTTAGTTATCATTGACGACACCACCACCACTGGGCACGAAGCCTACTTCACCATGTCGCTACAAGACGGAACCCGTTCCGAGCCACTGTTCGGGCGTGACGATGCCGATATTGATAGTGTAATGACGGACATTAATCGTACAGTTTATGGCGTAAGGTACTCAGGGTTCTCGCCAAGCTATTTTTTCTTGGATAAAGCTATCAACAGCTTTGTCGATAGCGCTCTAAAAGCATTTCCGGATCAATCGGTATTTATCACCGACTGGACACCCGACTGGTCCCACCTTATCGCCTATGTTGAAGGCTCTAGCGCTGCTGGCGACTACTACCTTTTCGACCGAAAACTAAACGCGCAATTTCTAGCCACTGCACGCCCAAGCATTCAACCCATGGATGTAAATCCCATCGGTACAGTAACCTTCACTGCCGAAGATGGTTTGAAGATTCCTACCTTGATAACAATTCCGAAAAACAAACTCAACGATATGAAAAACCTGCCAGCGGTTATGCTTCCGCACGGTGGGCCCGAAAGCCATGACACACTTGGTTTTGACTGGTTTGCGCAAGCTCTTGCTGCAGAGGGATATCTAGTCATTCAACCGCAGTTTCGCGGGTCGTCCGGATTTGGTGCTAAACACATAATCGAAGGGCGAGGTCAGTGGGGGAAAAAGATGCAATCAGATCTCACCGAAGCGCTAAGTTTTCTGGTCAAAAAAGGCATCGTTAATCCCGATAAAGTTTGTATCGCGGGAATGGGCTATGGCGGCTACGCAGCACTTGCAGGCGGAGCCTATACTCCGGAACACTACAAATGCGTTGTCTCTATTGCGGGTGTTAGTGACATCCCAGCCATGCTCAAATCAGAAAAGCGCGACCATGGAAAGGATTCATGGGTACTGAGTTATTGGGAGATGAATATTGCAAATGGCAATGCAGATAAAGCGTTCATCGAATCAATATCGCCGTCTTACAAGGCGGAATCGTTCCAAGCGCCAGTTCTATTAATACATGGGGAAAAAGATAAGGTAGTGCCCTACGCGCAATCTAAAACCATGTACAAGCGGCTGAAAAAAGCGGGTAAGTCAGCTGAACTGATAAAGCTAGACGATGAGAACCACCGCCTAGAAAGTGCGGAAACACGCTTGCAAGCGCTAGAAGCTAGCGTCAACTTTATAAATACGCACTTGAAATAAGCGCTGCGAACTAAAACGCGGTGCTAACTATTCGCCAAGATAGTCTTTTCAAGCGACTGTCGGAAACTATCTTGGCGACTCGCTTCACTCTAGCGGCGTTTCAAGTCGCCATAAAGAGCTAAACCACACCCAGAAAGCAAACCTATACACACCAATGTTAAGCCATCGGCCATAGAAAAATTGCCGAATACTCGCGGCGTTGCAGAGCATGCATCTTGCACTCTAAACATGGTTGGCCACCACTCGTCTAAGCGTGCCCAGCTAGGGAAGTTAGCGACAAGCCCGCAGGCACCATCCGCATTCCAACCGTACTCCAATCCCTGTAGCAGCCAAGTTTCGTGAGCCAGGCCAAAGGTAAGAAATATAACCGCAACTAAAGCCGTGCGGCGCAGCACCGCAACATTGCGAATAAATAGGGATAGCAGCGAAACCAATGCCATACTAGTTAGCCACACACGTACGTAGATGCAAAGCTCACAAGGGTAGTAGGCGAGAACCTCCTGAAAATACAGCGCCCCCAGTTCCAAACCAACCGCCGTTGCGATGATCGCAAGCCAAAACCACAGCTGTGTACTTGCGTTAAAGATAGCGTTCATAAAAAATCGTACCGACATCGACCTTACCCTCATTATCACTCTAGTTTCGCTATGCTCGGCTTGCGTATTAAGTGCAAGCTAATGATGCTTTTATTTGTACCTATCTAGCCCCATATGGACAGACTAATACAACACAGGTTCCGGCACCCGATATAGATCAAACTCGGCTCACATCAGGCCGGAGCCTTGGCTCGAGTTGCCACTAATCAAGCCGCGACTATAGAATAAACGAGCAACTTTAGACTAAAATGCGCCTGTAAGGATAACGACTACATCTACCTTCCTGTAGTTTAAAAGTGGGCTGAAACTCGAATAACAAAGAAAATAACACGCGTTCAAAGCTCAACTCCGGCGTGGTAACACCTAACCCCCAAGTTCACAATCAAAGACAATTGACAAGGAAATCCTCATGGGAACATCGCGTATAACCGCAAAGAAATTTGCTACCTTGTGCATCAGCTCGCTACTAACGCTAGCCGTGTGTGCGCCAACGATTGCTACAGCAAAAGATAAAACCGTGGAAGAGCAATACACGGTTTGGAAACATGGCAATTTCCACCGCTTCGTCGTCGATAAAGCTATAGACTTCAAAACCTACAATAAAATCATCCTATTCCCCCTAAATTATTCAGAGCTAACCATTTCGCCAAAAGCCAAAACCCGTATGCAGCGCAACTGGGAAGATTTTGCCGAAAAAGATATGCCCAGCCTCACCGAAAAATTTGCCGAACTCGCTAACCGAGAATTTTCTAAAAGCAAGCAGTTCACACCAACAAGCACGGGTGGCAAGGGCGTTCTTGTGGTTGAATTCAAAGCGCTAGAGATGCTTCCGCGTGCCTATCGTGATTCATCACTCGGTTCTGTCGGAAGTGAAACCATTGAAACCGTTGGCACTCTTCACTACCAAGTAGCGCTCATCGATTCTGCGACACGTAAAATGGTTGCGATGATAGAAGACGACCTGCCAATTAACCTATCGAAAAAGCGTGAAAATAACCGCTATGCCCACAACCGTGCATGGCATCGATCGTTCGAATATATTATTGAAACGTTTCACGAGAATTTAGTAGAGTTAGCAAAGGTATCGCCGCTAAAAAAATGATAGTCAAATAGCGCTAAGAATACTCACTTAACCATTAAAACCCCCTTACTTTATAGTTAGGGGGTTTTGTTTTTTAGGGCAAAGATAGAGCTGGTCGAATCTCCGCCTAAGCTAAGCGCCTAAAGCCCCACTACGCCAACCAACACCTATAACGTCACCAAAACCCTTTGCATTGGCATGTAATATGTTAATCTGCGGGTCTGATTTATTGGATATTCGACCACCTAAAAGGAGCTGTTATGCTTGCCGGACCAACCGCGATCCTAGGCTTTCCCTATTTTATTCAACGTTACAGTGCCCGCCTTACATCGCTTTGCGCTGGACTATTAGCACTTGCACTGTATTTTCCGTTAGCCAGCCAAGCCACCGTATTGACACCAACGACAAGCCTAGCGCCACCACTAAGCAAGCAAGCGAAACTTCGCTCCAAACAACCCGGCGCCGAAGTTTTGTATTCAATACAAAACAACACACTTGATACCGAAGGTTCGTGGACACGCCAATCCTATTATTCTATTCGCATTAACGACCAAGAAGCTGCGCGCGACTACGGTAGACTTTCTATTACCTACAATCATTATTATTCCGAAGCCTCATTAGATTTCGCCAACGTGTTAACGGCCGACGGCAAGCTTAAAACGGTCTCTGAAGACGCTATTCAAATAAGGGTGACCGGTGGCGGACAAGACTTTTACAACGACCGCAGCGAGATTGTATTTTCCCTCCCGGAAATTGCGCCGGGTGCCACCATCGAACTGCAATTCACAACTAAGACGCTACGTCGCGCCATCACCACAGTGGACAACGATGGTGCTCGCCCCTACTGGTTTCAACAACGGGTAGCACTTGATGGCTGGCGCGGCGATGCTGTGCGGAATTTTTCCTACAGTCTCACCGTACCCGAAACCTTAGCGCTACTGCCAAAGGTATTCGGCACTTTCAACAGCACCCCAAAAACTACCGTAACTGATGCAAACATTAAGCGAGTATGGGAGTGGAAAAACATTCCTCCAGTAACGCTAGAAGCCCGCATGCCTGCACTCCACAAAATCTCACCGAGCATTCAAGTTTCTACAAGTAATGATTGGTCGCTAATAGACGCTTGGACATGGCAAAAAGTTGAAAACAAACTAACTGAAACTGAGCCCCTCCGCGCAGCACTTTCAACTTTAGCACTGTCACCACATGCTAACAAAGATGAAAAGATTCGCGCCGTGTACACCTATATGCAAAGTAACATTCGCTATGTTTTTGCTCACCTTGGACGCGGCGGCTACGAGCCGCACACACCCGACGAAGCACTAGAACAGGGGTACGGAGACTGTAAAGATCAAACAGTTTTAGCTGTCGCCTTATTGCGAGCACTCGGAGTAGAAGCCTACCCAGTGTTGGTCGAGACGCCTAATAGCGGGAAGTCGGACGGAACCTTAGTGAGCTTAATATTCGATCACATGCTGGTATGGATTCCTGCATCCGACGATGGCCCAGAAACATGGATGGATACCACCGGCGATCGCGCAATGTTTCCTGGCTTTTCTAACCTGCTGGTTGGCCAACCCGCATTAATCGTGAACGGACGTGGCGGCGTTTTTAAGCCTGTCGATGCAAAAGTCGAACCTAATATTGCCGAACTACAATTGGAATACAAACAGGATAATAAAAACCGGAGCATTGTAACCGCAACTTACAAGGGCACCGGCATCTACGAGCAAAACCTACGAAACTGGTGGAAACATGACACGAATCGTGAATCCAGCTTGCCGCAATTTTTGGCGGGAATTTTCGATAACAGCGGTCAGTACACCTTGTCTAGCGAAGTGCTCAACAGCGAAAACATCAACACGCCGACACAAGTAAATGCCACATTCACCTTCGCCCCTGAAGAAGGAGATGCACCGACCACCTATGGTGCATCTTTTTTTCAGGTCTATCGACTTGTTGGCGAGCTTAGCAGTATGCAAATACCCAGCACCCGCAAAAATCGCTGGATAAACCCACTTCCACAAACGTTTAGAATTACCGCCCTATTCAAGGGCCAAGCTAACACCATCCCAACGGTTGTTAGCACGTCTAAAAATATTAAAACCGATTATTTTACGCTCACTCAAACCGGCAAGACTGAGGGTAACGACTATAGCGTTACTATTGAATTCTATCAGCCAGCGCTCAACCTAAGCGTTGCGCAATACGGTGACTACTTCAACGCCTTAACCGCGCTAAAAGAACTTAAACCTTGGCTAGTATCGATGCAGCCGGACACAGGTAAACAGCGCGACAAAACACTGGCTAGCGTTGCTGTAAAATTTGGCGAAAGTACGTTTGAGTATAAAATTGCGCAAGCAAAAAATCACCTAGAGAAAGGCGATTTTGATCTTGCTCTAATAAAAGCAGAGGAAGCTGTAGCCATTGCCCCTGAAAGTGGCGAAGCTTGGTACGTTCTGGGATCAGCTCAGGGATTTAACGCCCTAATTGATGAGTCGTCCCACTCCTTCAACAAAGCTAAAACCTTAGGTTACCTTCCCTAATACGCTGGATAGCAGGAGAAACGAACATGCTACGCACACAAAAATGGCTATCCGCCATCGCATTCTCATTAACAATATCCACCGCACTTACTGGCTGTAACACTACGCCGATAAAAACGCCAGCTACAGACGCGGTAATCCAAGCGTCTGACCAGCAGATAGGTATATCGGCTTATGAAATGTGGCGGGAAACGGCCAACCCTCTCTATTTAGAAATAGCAAAATTAAAACTGAGCAAAGCGCTTACAGAAACCCCCGATAATGTTTTCGTGCAGAAAGCTCACTATCTTTCCCACTATATGAGTTTTATTTATACCAACGATTTCGACCTGCAATTATTAACAAAACTGTACGCCGAGATGAACCCCGTTATTAAAGCCGATACCCCACCGCCATCTCGGATTACTTACGCCAAGGCGCTAATCAACAATGCCGATAACAAAACACTGATTGAATTAACGCTTAACACCATAGCCGAACAGCCAGAAAGCGCCTTCAGCTGGCACTCACTCTCAGAGCATTACGAACAGGAAAAGTATGACTGGCTCGCATTAGCTGCGGCTCAGCAGGCCAATCGATTAAGCGCTGACAATCCAGAGTACCTTTACCAGCTTGGCGACAGCATTAACGATATCATCCAACAAAATAACTGCGTTTACGAAGAACGCGAATACGCCAAGCGCGCTGTTAGCTATATCGCAAAAGCGGCAGCAAAGGCGCCCAATCAACTTTACTACGACAACGCCAGCCTGCAATACTTAAACTTAGGGCTATTCCCTTTAGCTTACGACCAAAGTAAAAAAGCGTGGGATTTGGAGAGAAATGCCTGGACCGCTTGGCACTACGGATACTCATCGCTATATGCGGGGCGCTACAACGAAGCCATAGGTCCAGCCAAATTTTTAATCGACACCAACAATGGCAAAGGTGCTTATCATTTACTCGCGATCGCACACGTAGGCCTCAACCAGAGGGAGCAAGCTCTGGATGCACTCGAAAATTTAGAAAAACGCAGCAAAAAATCTTCAACCGCCAGCCCCGAATTTCAACCCACAGTCTTCGACAAGATTAGTATCCTGTGGCTAAATGCGCTGCTAAACGGTAGCGACCGTGCTACAGCTCTAGCTAACCTGAAATTAGATTCAATTGCCGGCAAAGACGATTGGCACACAGCGATCATGCAAAAGTTCACTCATGGTTCTGAGACCGCTAACTCGACACTTATAGCGCAAGCCAAAAATGACTGCGAACAAACAGAAGCGTATTTTTTTGACGCCTTCTACGCTTGGACGCAAGGCGACAACAATCAAACAAAAACGCTCCTTAAGAAAACAACAAACAGTTCCGCCACACGTTACTACGAATACATGTATGCCTGGGTGCTACAACGCACTAATTTACTAGAAAGCAACAACTAGACAGAGATAAAACTAGGGGCGCAAAAAAGCAATTGGAGCTATCCACTCACAAACGCTATGCTTGCGCAGCATAGCTATAACGGAGACGCTCGAAATGCCTCGTCCCCTACAACTACTTATAACCTTAACTGGATTTTGTTTCAGTGTATTCTGCGCTGCCGAACTACCTCGCATCGTGAGCGAAAACGGTAAACATGCGCTGTTCGTCGACGGTAGCCCCTACTTAATTTTGGGTGCTCAAGCCAACAACTCCAGTAACTACCCCGCCGCGTTAAAAGATGTATGGCCTACCATCAACAGCATTCACGCCAATACGCTAGAAATTAATGTGGCATGGGAACAAATAGAGCCAACCGAAGGCACCTTCGACTTTAGCTACCTAGACACCCTTATAAAAGAAGCTCGTCAGCACAATGTTAAGCTCGTTCTTCTCTGGTTTGCCACATGGAAGAACAATGCTCCTCATTACGCGCCGGCGTGGGTAAAATTAAACAACGAGCGTTTCCCGCGTGTTATTACCGAGAATGGCAAACAACTGAACTCCCTCTCACCCATCCACGCGAGTACCTTGGAAGCAGATAAAAAAGCATTCGCAGCATTAATGACACACCTTAAAAAAATCGACAAAAAGCATACCGTGATTATGGTGCAGGTGCAAAATGAGCCGGGAACCTACGGCGCAGCACGCGATTATTCAAAATCCGCCAACACACTCTTTAACTCCGAAGTACCTACCCAGTTACGTAGCGCCATGCACCTACCCGCAGGAAATTGGCCGGACCTATTTGGTGCAGACGCCAGCGAATTTTTTCATGCCTATCATATTGCGCGCTATTGCAATGAAGTTGCCGCTGCCGGCAAGGCTGTATACCCGATTCCTATGAATGTTAACGTAGCCTTACGAAACCCCTTTAACCCTGGCAAGCCCGGCGCCTATGCATCGGGTGGCGCTACCGATAACGTACTGGCGATTTGGCAGGCCGCGGCCCCCGCCATAGATATGATTTCGCCGGATATTTACTTTCGAGATTACGCCACCGCCACAAAAGTTATCGAACTCTATTCCGGCCCCAGTAATCCACTATTCGTTGCCGAAATCGGTAACGATCAACCCTATGCACGATACTTTTTCAGTGCACTAGGTGCGCAAGCGATTGGCTTTGCCCCCTTTGGCATGGATACCACTGGCTACAGCAATTTTCCGCTTGGAGCGAAAACCTACGACTCAAGTACCTTTGCGCCCTTCGCCGAAATCTATCGCCTAATGAAACCCTTAGAACACAAATGGGCGGAACTGAGTTTCACTAAAGACGTTTGGGGCGTTGCAGAACCCACTGATACCCACCAACAAAATTTAGATCTCGGTTTGTGGGACGCAGAAGTGAGCTACGGCCGCCCAATGTTTTGGACTGATCCTCCGCAAGGAAATACGCCCCCCTCTGGCGGCGCACTTATTGCAAAACTCGACGACAACGAATTTTTAGTAACCGCACTCCGCGCCCGTGTAACCTTCACCTCCTCATCAGAAATTGCAACCAAACCCTACATGCTAGTGCGAGTAGAAGAAGGCTATTTCGACAAAAGGGGAAAATGGGTATTCGAACGCGTCTGGAATGGAGACCAAACCGACTGGGGCTTGAATTTTGATGATAAGCCGCACCTGTTGAAGGTGAAATTAAGTACCTATTAAATTAATTCGGCGATGTTAGTCGTAACAAAACGATCTTCGCAGGGGGCTATTGTTTGCGTGCAAGTGCGTACATTTGGCCCCCCTGCCGAATCAGGTCGTTAGCTATCCCGCAACTTCTAGAGCCGATCCCATCAAAAATAGGAAACGCAAACCTATTATCTATTATAAAGCAGTCCTTGGTGAGGCTTCCTACGAATACAGACTAATGCCTTTGATTAATAAACTTCCCAGTGCTCAAACAATACCTCTTTTTCACTACTTACCAGCTTGATGGTGCTTTTTCTAGCGTCGCCTCTGTCTACATTGATGTTGAGATTCACCTTTCCGTCTGCGCCCCCTATTAGGCCCGCAGCGTCTTGATAAAGGTGTTGTGCATCTAGGTAAAATCTAACCTAGTATTTTCTTCGTTGTCCTCCGTACCACCTAAAATAGAAATTCTCTGGGGTAGATAGCTGCCAGTGCGAGAAAATTCCATATTATTAAAAGATTCTAGCTGGGATGTATCCCTAGATAGACTAGGCGCGTAGGGTAGTGTTTCGATAGTTACTTTGTTTGGTTTGAT
>NZ_MRUH01000105.1 GCF_001922985.1 Teredinibacter waterburyi | reverse complement strand
CGAATAGGTTATCCGCTAATGGAAAATAGACATGATGAGTAATTGTTCTGTGCGGGGAAAAAGCTTGGGAGACTACCTCCAGCTTAACCGCGTTGACGGGTAAGAGATACAGAGGCTGCCAGTTAATCGGCGCGTTAAACTCCTGAATATAGTCACGGGTTTCATCAAGATGATGTGAGTGTAGATTTGTGAGGTTGTCTCCTACCACCTGCTCAAACGCTCTTGGGTGAAACAGCGATACATCCTTTGGGTAGTTAACTATCTTGATGAGTCTAAAAGATAGCCGTAACTCCGATGCTACACCCGTAAACCAAGGGCCATTAAATGCCCAGGTACGATAAAAAAAGTCGGCTTCCCGCCAATGGTCAACAAGCCCTCGTGCGGCTTTTTCGTCATCAAAATAGTTGCGGAACGTAAGCGTTTGTTTGGCGTTATAACAACGCTCTGGCTGAATGGGCTTGTGATTAGAGCGGCGCGGGCGGTGCTTGGGTGCTTTAAAACAAATTTCGGTCCCATCAATATCGCTGCGAATGGTATTTGCCCAAGAAAAGCTTGGCCCTTTGGGAATTACGAGGCCGTTGGGTTCTCGTAATTTAAATGGAACGTGAAACATCGCGTCTTTCCTTATTCACCTTATTCACCTTATTGGACTTATTTGTATTTTTTTCCTGAGAACTGTTTGCGGCCTTTCAT
>NZ_MRUH01000104.1 GCF_001922985.1 Teredinibacter waterburyi | reverse complement strand
CGCGCAGCTCCATTTTACACAAACGCTCACAGCAAAAATTGCAGGTGAGCTTGGCGTTAGGCCCTAGAGCGACCATGAAATATAAAACGCTTCGATCCATTGTTAATTCCTTAGCTGATATGGCTGCGTCAGAGCAGCGCATGTATGATAGTTTTGAGCTAATTCTAGATCGTAGTTTGAAGCAGGTTAGTATTGATTTAATCGCCAGCGTAAAGACTGAGTCGAATGAGGAATTGCCTATTGTGCAAGACCTACAGATTTGGTTTGTAAAGGAGCTGGAAAAACAAAGTATAAATTTGGCGGGCATTGAGTCCGCAAAGTTGGAAGTGAGTTTCGATTATACCAAAGTCCCAACAAACTTAGCTAAGGTAGCCTATTTTCATATATCTACTAGCTGTAAAATATTTTCCGGTGGTAAGTGCGTATCTGGAGAGTCGTTTGAAAGAATATGGTACAACCGAGTCCCGGCCTAACAATGCCATCAAATTGACCACCGAAGCTGCGCACTTTTTTGTGTAACGCTTCGCTTATTTTACACAAAAAACCGCTACGCTTCGGCGTCAATTTATGGCGGCGTTATGCGTGGTATTAAAAGCAGTGCTTTGTCGGTGGTAGGGTTGTGCTAATTGTCTTTTTAGTTTTTGCCGCTCCAACAGCGGTTTAGTAGGGTAAATCGCAGTGATGCAGTCAGGGAGTGGCATTCAATTTCTAGTCGGTCGTGTCCGTACTATGTCTCCTGTCGTTGTTCCCAGAAGTTTCTTTTAAGGCAGTGCCAAATCAAGCTTTATCCCAACCTTCTTGTAGTATTATTTTGGGCTTTTGGTAGTATCTGGTTTTAGTATTTATTGTCTAATCGCTTCGTTTAGGCTGTGGGGCCAGGCTAGCTGGCCCAACGTGTGTGTTACTGGTTTGTGCCGCCTCGCATAACAAGGCG
>NZ_MRUH01000103.1 GCF_001922985.1 Teredinibacter waterburyi | reverse complement strand
GGCTATTTTACAGCTCGCCTTCCTATTTTTAAAAAGTGTCGCGGTTAGTATATGAATTCGGGTCATATAACAAGCGCATGTTGTCGGACTGGTTTTCTGCTGCGCTCCAAACCAGCCGCAAATGCGGGCGTTATGTGACAGTGTTATTTCAAACTTGTCGTTGAAATTAAATTAATAAGTGTTTCAAGGGAATCAAAGTGAAAGATAATTCATTAGTAAGACGCAAAGCTGCGATGCTTTTATTTGAGATCGAAGAATCTTTTGGGGAATTCGTTAAAAATAATATTAGTGATATTGGTGAAATCCCATCTTCTTTTTTGGATACTTTGCAAGAAAGGAAGCTTGATATTCAAGTTACGACAATTGACCATGTTGTAGAACGAACATATTTATCTGAGATATTTCAGCTAGCTTCAGTAGCAACAGATAATACATCGTTCAATACCCTTGTAAGTGAAATATCAAAGTTAGCAGTTATTTATGAACTTTATGATATTAGGAATGCAATAGCTCATCCAAACCGAAATTTCCCTAATTGTTATTGGTATCGTGTAGCTGCATTCGCTAGCGATCCTTTAATTGCCGCTTTAGGAATAAAAGGTATACATGAATGCCTACTCTCGGCTGAGGAAGGAATAATATCTGATCCTCCTGATGAATGGTTAGCTAATTCGCTTTTTGAAATTAGAAACAATCTTCCTGAACACTTTGAGCACAATGTCACTGGGTTAATAGGTAGAGAAAAGGAACACGATAAATTAATAAAGCTTTTAACTAACCCCCGAGTAAACACTGTAGCAGTTGTAGCCCCAGGTGGGTATGGAAAAACCGCTTTAGTTTTGGACTTACTTCAACAGCAAGTAACCAACCCGAAAACATCATCATATGCTGACGCTATTATATTTATTACGCTTAAAACTGAAAGCCTAACAATTAACGGGATACAGAGTCAGAGTGCACCACAAACCATAGAGCAGTTAAAAGGAGCATTAACAACGGCTGCGGAAAAAACATATGAAGTTCCGTTTAATGATTTCGAAGAATGTATAGAATACCTTGAAGATCAGAAACTATTGATTTGTATAGATAACTTAGAGACATTATTACGAGATAATCCTGAGGCATTTGATGAGCTAAACTTAGAACTTCCTCCGTTATGGAGGGTTGTTGTTACTAGTCGAACAATGATTAGTTCTAACCAGTCAATAACTTTAGAGCCGTTAGGTAAGAAAAATTCTATTAATTTAATTAATTCATATATTACAAAGAAAGGTAGAAAAACTTTAGGTAGAGAGTTTTCTGAAAAAATAGCAACTGATTGTTATTATAACCCACTAGCAATCAGATTGTCCGTTGATAAAATAATCCGTGGTAGCGCTATTCAATCTGCAGTAGCTAGTACTAAAACTGAAATTGCAGAGTTTTCTTTCAGAAACCTAATCGAATCTTTATCTGATAATGCAAATGGGATTTTAGAGGCATTACTCCTATCCGGTGAATGTGAAAAAATATATTTATGCTCGCTACTTCATTTAAGTTTGGATGAACTTTCAAATGCATTAATAGAATTAATTCCTACAAGTTTACTTTCAAGAAAGATTTTTGATGATGTCGAACTATTTGATTTGAGTTCGTCAATTAGAGATTTGTTGTTACTAGATACAAAAAATATTGTACTTCGAGAAAAAATTCTTGAACAAAAAAACCTTATTAATGCTAAAGCAAGCGAAGCTGATAAAAAGCAAATAGAACTATCAATTTCAAAACTAAATGTTGCATATATACCAAGTGATACTAATCAGAGCTTAAAAATATTACTTGAAAGTTTTCATCGTTGTCGAAAATCTGACATGGATAAAATGGGAGAGATTTTAAGAAAATTCAAAAACTCTTATGATACCTTTAAAAATATGGCAATATTCCAGAGAGAATATGCTCGCATTTCAAGCTATTTAAAAGATTATAATACCGCGAAAAGTCAAGCAAAAGTGGCTGCATGTATCGAAGATGCGGACCCTTTAAATCTATTTGTATTGGCCGATTGTTATTTTCGTTCTAAAGATTATGGAGATAGTACGGAAACCTACCAAAAGCTTTTATCTCTGTGTAAAAAACAAAATATTTCAGATAAAAAGTTCTTGGTAAGTGTGTATCACGGAGTATTTCAATCTCTGTTATGGGAAGGTGATTACCCTACGATATTAAAATTAACAGAAGGGTGGGAAGACCAAGAATTATTTAGTGCTTTATTTGGAGGGTATCGTTCTACCGCTTTCAAAAGGCAAGTAGAGAATAGCTTTAGAGTTAATGTCAACAGTTATGTTGAGGGAATGATTAACAGCATCAGAGTAATGGATAAAGTTTTTAAGATTGCAGGATATTTGAAAAGCCCTTGTATACAAAGTTTAAAATTAATTCAAGAAATTGAGTATGTGGTACCAAAATTGTGTGATGATGAAAAGTGGAAAGAGTTTTGTATGCTTTCTCTGAACTTTATCAGCCAACATCAAAAAGGGATTATTGACCAACAATTTTTAGAAAAAAATACAGAACAAAAAATAAAAGCGATTAAATCTACTATCGGAATACTCAGGGATATTAGTATAGAAAACAACCCTTTAACCTCCCTATCTAAAGAAGCAGATGCCAAAGAAAATTCATCTGATCTGGACTCATCTTATGTGGAGGTTAGTATTTATCATGTGATGAAAGATCCTAAAAGGAAATTTGCTAGGGATATGAATGCTAAGCAATACTTTTTAACGAAAGAAAACACATCTGGAGAATTATATTCAGCATGGGAAAGTGTATCGGTTGGGACTAAGTTATTTGTTATTCCAAGTGATAGGGTTGAAGAAGGGAAAGCAATTCCTGTTCTAGACATTATTGAAGCCTAAGAATCACATAACAAGCAACTCCAGCCGATCGCTAACGCGTCGGCTGAGTTGGGCGTTAGGCTAAGCATTGCTCCTATAGCAATTACAATAAATATTCGTCAAAAAGGATCACGTCATGTCTTTCTTCGTTCCATCTGGATTGCAAAACTTCATAAATCACTCGCATACTATGCTGTTTCTATTTACACCGTGGGTGAAAACGGCCTACGGGGAATTAGGGCAAAGCGAAGTTGCTGGCGCCAAAGCAAACCCGAGAATCCTCAATTACTTCAACGTATCAAAATTTTGGGGAACGGATGATTAAGGCGGTAAAAATGCATGGTGTGGGTCTTTTGTTGCTTGGGTCATGAAAGAAAATGGCCATACGCCAGTGAAGAATTCCTTTCGTGCAAAGTCTTGGAAAGATTTTGGTAAAACCATTAAAGACCCCGTTTTTGGTGCAATCGCGATTAAGAGCCGCAAAGGTGGTGGGCATGTAGGCTTTGTTGTAGGTAAAAGTGCTTCGGGTAAAGAGCTATTTATTTTAGGAGGAAATCAGGGCGATAAAGTCAGCATTGCTGAATACCCGCGAAATGTATGGGAAACTTTTGTTGTACCTAAAACCTTAGATAAAAATTTTGGCCGTCTACCCGTTTATACAGCCCCAGCAGAAAAAGCCGACTCGGAAGCATAGTACAGAAGACATTGGCCTTATGTTAAAGGTAAGGCAAAAAGTAACAGAGTCGAATAGCGAGGTAAACAATGACTAATAATTTTAAAAAAATCAGCACTAAAACCACTGTAACGATGAAAATTCTAGTTCTTTTTTTTGGTGCTATGATAAACCAAGCCTGTACGAATCAAGCTAATGCGCAACAAGAATTTCTAACCGAATCTGTCTTGAGTACTTCTTTTACTGCAGTGGTAACCCACAAAAAAGTAATGAAACTATCCTCAAACGCAAATGATAGCGATGAGTATGAGTTAAGTGCTGAGGTTATCAAACACATATCTGGTAAAAAGCAAAAGGTGATTAACTACCGGATGTTCGTCGAGCCCGGTGAAGAAGTAGTATTTAACCGAGACCTAGTGATTATCACCTTGTGTGAAAACAAGGGCCAATATTACTGGCCTGGTGTTGGAGCAGAGTTCCCGGCCACTGAAACTTTTATCAAGACGGCTGGCAAAGCTGCCAAAATGAAGTCAAACCAATCTCCTACTGAATTAGGCAGTCATTGTGAAAACTAAGAGTTATTACTTGGCTCGAAGAAGCTCGGTTTCACTATCGCCCCCCCTTTCAGCTGAGGTAAAGCGAGATTGTATCGTGCCTGAAATTCGCCTTCTCCCTGATGCATATATGGGGTATATCCATTGTTTAAGCTGGCTCCGTTGGGACCGCCTAACAAAAAACTGCACGCGTACACATATTGCTACGCTCGCTTTTGTGTATGTCGCGTAGCTCGATTTTACACAAACGCTCACAGCAAAAATTGCAGGTGAGCTTGGCGTTATGAGTTTAAGGGAGCTATATGAAAATTCTAAGAATATTGACAATTACATTGATAGCTATTCTGAGTGGCTGTGCCAATTTGTCTAGTCCATCATACATAGAAAAACCGTATTTATCTGATGAGAAAGTCGAGTACTAGAATAACCTTGTAGGCACATGGAAAGGGAAAAGAAATTAAAGGGAGGTGACCTAGCTGAATGGATTATTGATAGAAAGTCAGATGGCACATATAGAATATCTTTCAGAACCATCACAAATGACGGGGCTGTAGACGTATCAACTGAATATGGCCAATGGGGTGTGTCCGACAATATCTATTTCACGATTACCGATGCTAGGCTAGTCGGTGACTCTATCGAAAAGACCAATAGACGTAACCCGTACTACTATGATGCTTATCGAGTAGTAGAAGCAACAGATTCTGTTTTCCATATAGAAACAATTATAGGTCGCGACTCCTTTGTAGTTAGAAAGATTGCTGACGGAGAAGGCTTCATTGATTCGGCAAACACTCATAACAAAGCCGACCACTAAAGCCCCTTCGGGGCTGGCCCTCCCTTTGGTCGGCCCGTGTTGGCGGCGTTATAAATACCGCTAGCCAGAATATGCGTACTGTACTAAGATGTAATACAAACAACTACATGTGCGGGTGTGTTTATGAGTATCACAAGTATTAGGCTAAACGAAGATATAGATAAGCCATTAGAATTCTTAGCCAAAAGGTTAGATAGAAGCAAAAATTACCTGATAAATCAGGCGATTAAAGAGTTTATTGCAAAGCAATCTCTTGAAGGTTCTCGATGGCAAGATACGCTCGAGGCGCTTGAATCGATAAAGGCAGGGAGATCCCTAGATGAGGAAGATGTCAATGCATGGCTCAATTCTTGGGGAACGGGAAGTCGGAGATCCAAGCCGGAAATATGAAAATAAAGTACGCACCAGAATCTATTGACGATCTTAATCGCGTAGTCGAATTTATCGAAAATAAAAATCCATACGCTGCACGTCGAGTTGCTATAGACCTTCAGGAGGGCGTGGACCGGCTTAAAAAATTTCCAGAAATTGGCTTGCCCGTGTTGAAAGCAAACGATCCAGAAAAAATTCGCGATCTTTATATTAGAGACTATACAGTTCGCTACCTTATAAATAATGAGACTATTTACATTTTAAGAGTTTGGCACAATAAGGAAATTGAAAAAAATTTATAACAAAGCGTTCAACCATCGCTACGCTCATTATTGCACAAAAGCGACAACACTTTGTCTGCCGGTTAACGCGACGTTATAGTGTGGCAGAGGAAAAAAGAAAATACTAAATGTTTATATTTACTGGTTTTGGAGTTTTTAGTCCTATATTAGGATTTTGCGCTCTTTTCGCTTTAGGTATTATTTCTACAAATAATGTAGGCACCTCTTTCTTGGCTGTTGATCAAGTAGGAGCGCTGATATTTGTGGCTGCGTCGGGCATAAATTATTTATTTGGAGACTATGTAAATTCGAGACCGGGGAGAGTCTTAATAGACCCGAAAACGAGAGAAGTAGTTGAGCTTAAGGATAGCCATACATTTTTTTGGATTCCTATGCAATATTGGTCGTTTGCTTTCTTATTAGTTTCTGGCTCGTTAGCACTTAGAGGTATTAGTGAATGGCTAGCAACAATCCCCACATAACAAAGCTATGTTGCGGAAAACCTTTGCTCCGCTTTGCTGTGGGGCGGCTTCGCCATTATGCCCCACAACAAAACTCCACAAAGGTTTCCGCAAATAGCGGCGTTAGCGAGAATCAAAAAGGAACATGAAATGTCAAAGATAGATAAAGATGGAATGCTTATAGCCCTAAGGTGAAACTAAAGCGCTATAAAAACATTGAGCACGGAAAGTTACCAGCTATTGAAGCCATAGTTGTGCATCAAACCGATGCTCCAACGGCTCAACATACTTTTAATGGTTACAGTGCAGGTGGAAATGGAGCACATTTTCTTATCTCAAAGGCTAGCGAAATATATCAAACGGCCAGCATGAATATGCGTTGTTACCATGTTGGGCGTTTAATAAAATCGAAGTGTCTGACTTTAAGTAGTGCGAATTGCAGAAATACAGCCATGACAAAAATCCTGACTATGTCATGGGGTGCTCGAATCAAAGCATTGGATGCGCATGAGAGGGCCAAATCTTACCCAGACCGATTTCCAGTTAATAGCGATTCCGTAGGAATAGAACTCGTTGGGAAGCATTTAGACGATAAAACTTATGAAGCAGTAACGGCACTACAAAATGTATCACTTCAGTGGTTGGTGAATGAGCTAAACAAGCACTTTAGTACAACCACCTCGGATGTTTATAGGCATCCAACTGTATCCTATAAAAATCCAGGTGAAGCGAGCGCAGCGAAATGGAAATAGTATTTAAACTAGTTTATCTACCTGCATTTTTATTATTAGTTTCTTGTGTGCCACTCCAAAGAATATCGGACGTATATGTTGAAGATTTTCAAACAGAAGATATTAATGTTTGTAAACCATCTGATGTTGATTTAAGTAATTACGAAGTCGAAAAATTCTTTTCAAAATCAAGAAAAGTAGAGTATAAAATAATACATGATCACTATAATGTTGCACCTTGTTATTTAGAGGGAGTGCTTAAGGTCAGTGGCAAAGCTTGTGATTGGAAAATACAGGCATCATCTATTGGAAGTATAAAATGTAATGACGAAGTCAACTATTATGTATGCGACTCTTGTGAGGATCTGTTTAATTAGAAATGCCGATAGGTAAAGGCCTTCGCTGTTGCAATTCAGTTCTTGACCCTAGTATCTCTAGTTACATTGTCTATCTATCCCTTACCTAATCTTAGCGCTTCTACAAAAAATATCTAAATGCTATAGAAACAATTAAAGTAGTAATACTCTCGGTAGAGTACTTGTTGTAGGCTATTCGTCGCACATCACGGATTGTAAGATAATTAGCTCGTTATCCGTTACGGTGATTACTTTTTGCCGATTACAGCAGTATAGGAACTCCCATGAACTCTAAAACTATTCAATATGGTATTGGCGATAACTCATATGTCGCCGCGGGCGCGCTACAAGGCCTTACCAAGCTTGTTGATTCATTCTATGACTTTATGGAGACTCTTCCAGAAGCCAGTAAAATTCGTAATATGCATAAAAGCGATCTTACCGAATCACGAACAAAGCTTGTTTACTTTCTATCCGGTTGGTTAGGTGGGCCGAGATTATATGCCGAACATTTCGGGCGAATTATTATCCCCGCTGCACATAAACACTTATCGATTGGCTTTGACGAGCGAGATGCTTGGATTTTTTGCATGCAGAAAGCCGTGGCACTCCAGCCCTATGAAGACGCATTCAAAGCCTATTTGATTGAACAACTAAAAGTTCCCGCCGAAAGAATCCGTATGGCGAGTGAAGCCTACCAAACGAATCCATAACGTTTATTCGAACATTATTCGTGAAGCTCGTCGAATTCTTTTACACCCTAATTTTATTGATTAAAATTTTCATGGCTTTTCACCATCAAGCTAATGACATTGTTAATGTCTTTTGAGACCCTATCGCATCTGCACTGGGATCAGCGTTGTTTGGTTTTCGCATTCTTAGTTAACTTCACAATTATTCTTTATTAGCATAAGAGTATTAACCAAACATTCTATTACTAACTAAACCCGATCAATTGGTCGGGTTTTTTTACATCTGAAATAAGCTAGCTTCATTGTGGCGTGCCTTTTTATGAAAAAGGCAATTATTACCTTGTTTTTTCAGCGCCTGAGGATAACCATTCCTAAACCTTACAATATATGTATGCTTTGCTGTTCCGCACTTGCAGGTAAACGTAGATTTTATTAGCCCATACACCAACGCTATGAACTGGCTAACCACAACAATTAAGGATGGGTAACTCTTATGGCTATTAACACGGTATTTAAGTTCGTCAATATTCGGCCACCGGCTGTTCCTACCGACTTACCAGAACTCGCAATAGTCGTAAAGGCAACCACCGTGGTTGGCGATCTGGTTGACGCCATTAAGTCCGGCGATACCGCTAACACCCGAGCAGAAGCCGAGAAAATAGCAACAACTAAAGGTTATGCACACCAAGATGATGATTTAAATTTGCCGTGGATTCGTCTTGGTCAACTAGTGAATGCGGACTCAAGTAAAACGGCGAAGCAGTTTAAAGGCAAATACGATAAGCAACTTCAGGCCTTTTTTGATACTGAACAAAAAGCCCTGACGGAGGACCTCGAAAAGCTCGAAAACACCTGTATTGTCGACTTATTTATCCATCAAATACCCGGAATTAGGCATCGCAATATACGCAATGCTATTCGAGCAATTCATTTGATTCGCGCTATTAAAGCGAATCCAGATACCGCACTGGATCTTGTGCAATTTAAAAACGCCCCCTTCGCACTGCCAAATGTTGTACCACCTAGCGCGCCGACTCCGCTTGGGAATACGGCGGATACAGTCAAGCCGAATATACCAGCCGACGCGAACACAACAACAGACACAGAAAACAAAAACGAAAAAGCCGAAAAAATCGAACGTGCAATTGATGAACTTTCGGCCGCGTGGCGAACTGTATCTCACGAAAATTATGTAGAGGACGCGACCACGCCAATCGACTTCGAAAAATTTGACGAGGAACTCGAACTCGCGGCGCTCATTGAGCGAGATGGCACAAAATCTCTGGCGCAACTAGTTAACGCCAAGACCACCTCCGACGCCGCTAAGATGTTATTTCGAGACAAACTCCTTGGTACAACTCCCGCCGCAGGCAAACCAGATAGCGCCAGTTCGTCGGAGC
Organism: Teredinibacter waterburyi; assembly: GCF_001922985.1. Classification (GTDB taxonomy): domain Bacteria; phylum Pseudomonadota; class Gammaproteobacteria; order Pseudomonadales; family Cellvibrionaceae; genus Teredinibacter; species Teredinibacter waterburyi. Next base: position 179,427 of record NZ_MRUH01000103.1, on the reverse strand, counting down.
ATCGCGTTTTAAGTGATTCGATACGCACCGGGCTTTCGCCTTCTACCAAAAACATTTTGGCAGAGCTAAAACTTAACCCCGAACAATGGTCGGCGCCAGTCATGGTTAGCAAGCTAGAGTCTATGCTCGACATGCAATATCAGAGCTCCGCCAATAATACCCAAGGTGTAATGGTAGTGGGCAAATCTTTGCTCAAAGCGGGTAAAGGCTATAACACTTTTCCAAAAAGTTATGTGCTCGGTCATATAGATTGGTCTACGTCTATGTCTGTGCTTGGTGTGGGCGATTTACTGGTTGTTCGAGAAGAGTTGGTGCGTTATGAAGGTGGCGATCTCGCACATATCGAGAACGCACTTCGCGGCGAGTTGCGCGAACGTACCCACCGGCGTTCACATACCATAGAAGAGTCTTTTACAGAAGAGACCGAAACTAATGAAGAGAACGAAAAGAACTTGCAAACCAGTGACCGTTTTGAAATGCAAAATGAGTCGCAGGCACATTTAAGTGTGTCCCTTTCAACTAACGCAGATGTTCGGGTTAGTGCTTCGTACGGGCCTACTGTGGGCGTCGAATCTGGTGCTGGCTTTTCGCTAGATTCTACCGCCGAAACCTCCACAAGTTTTTCCAGTGCTTTTGCCCACGAAGTAACCGAGCAAACGGTAAAACGTATTCAAGAACGCGTGCGACAAGAACGGACGCGAAAGTCTGTTCAGGAATTTGAGGAATTCAATCGCCATACAATCGACAACACCGACAAACCCAACCATATGATAGGTATGTACGAATATGTGAATAAGGTTTTGTGCGCTCAAACATGGCTGTACGGTAAGCGTTTAATGTTGGAATTTATGATTCCGCAACCTGCTGCTCGGTTGCTGCAACTCGCAGCCGAAAAAGCGGAAGCGCCGCTTAAAAACTTACAGGCACCGCCAGAGATCGATTTTGGCCCGCAAGATTTAACTCGCGCAAACTACCGGCAATATGTAGAGCGATTTAGAGTTTCCGGTGTAACAGCCTATCCACCGCGTTTTTTAAGTGTTCCCAAGAGCTTTACCTTTGAGCATGCATTTGCGTTTGTAAATTTATTCGATTCAGTTACCGCAGAAATCGCTGTGCCTGAAGGCTACAAGGCCGTAAAGGCCTACGTTGTCGCCAACTTTATGCGCCGTCGTGATATTGATATTCTGGGCTTCGGTGTCGGTGCGGCTAAGGCGCGGGTTAGTATTTCCGATAAGCGTCGATTTTTTCAAAATGAATTACCCTTAACCGATACCATCACGCGGCGAGAAATAACGCTAGATGATGTAAGTGGCGCAGTACCTGTCTCTATTACCGGTTGGTATATGGCCCCGGTATCTTTCACTATTGAAGTTCAATGTGAGATCGCAACACACGGGCTGCAAAAATGGCAACTCGAAACCTACCAGCATATTCTCCAGTCGCACGCCAGCATGGTGGCGGAGTACGAAGAAAAACGCGCGGCATTACTCGCTAAGTTAAATAGCCCTGCGTTTTCTAGAAACCCACTGGAAAATAGACAGATAGAACAAGATGAATTAAAGCGATGTGCCGTTCAAACAATGCTGGCGAAAGTGTCTGAGACACTCACTAGCAATAATTACCCAGACGTTGTGCGCTTTTTCGAGTCGGCTTTTGAATGGGAGAATATGACTTATCAATTACTCCCCTATTACTGGGCTAGCGCGAGTGACTGGGCTTTACTCGGCGAAATTGAAGATAACGACAGTATTCACCAACGATTTTTAAAAGCGGGCGGAGCTAGAACGGTTGTTCCGGTACGCAACGAATTTGCTCAGCAGATTCTTGGCTTTTTGGATTCCGGCTTACTCGCTGGCGGCCCACTTAATCAGGAGCAGTTAACCACAATAATGGACTTAATGAACCAACCAGAAGATCTTTTAAACGGTATTAAAATAGATGAGCCGTGGGATCTGGTAGTACCAACATCAATGGTCAAACTGCGCGAGGATAATAGCTACCCAGTTTTCAAGGACTCGTGCGGCTAAATGAGCCGTAAACCACGCCTGAGTGTTTCGCCCACTGAATACTTACGTGATAATCAAGGGCACGCGAAGACGACTGAGCCTGCAGCGATCGTCTTTCCACGTTCACTCGACTTGTCGAACAACGGCCTGCTGGTGGAGGCACTTCGTTTTTATAACTCGCAAACATCTTATATATACAAGTTTAATTGGACAGAGCTTTTCCAACGCGACCTACCCACTGAACTGAATAAGCAGCGTAACGAACAACATGATGCACTATTTTCAACTCTAAACAGTTTACATTCGAGTTACGCATTATTGCGAAGCGTATTAAATAAAAGTCACCACGCCGACCTACCCCGCTCGAATCACATTAATGGCAACGCAAAAGTGCCACGTATCGTCATGAATGTAATAAGCAACCCTGAATGGCGAAATGATAAAGCGCGAAACCTTCCGCCCTGTCTCGATAAGATACACCATCATCTTGACATGATCCGCAGTAGTGTCGATTTGAAAGCTATTAGAGAATCCATAGAGTTCAGTTATCTTCATCGCATTAGTAATAACAAGCCCTTCGCCAAAATACTGGATCTCGCGGAATCGCCGGCAGATTTAGTTGCCGCTGGATTTGCTGACTACGGGTTAGCGGAACAACTTACGCTGCAATTTTCGGCCAGCCTTTACAAAGCGTCTCATCGCAGTATTTATCAACACCTGCCGGACAACAGAATCCCACTGGTTCCTGGCGCTATGGGGCTGGCAGGTTTTGATTTACATATTCAGGTTAGAAAGCAGGTAAAGCAGCTGGAGCAGGATATTCTTGCATTAGGCATTTATAAGTCGGCACCAACGCTCACCAATTGGTTTAAAGGTATACAGCTATCGCTGGATACCCTAGAGCAACATTTTGATCATGTATTACGCTACGAAAGTAACGACGACCGGCGTAAACGAGAACTGGCCTTCCCAGCTGAATACTTAAGCCCGCGCAGTATAGCGGCTCAAACTGGCCTCTATTGGGCGCTGGTTTTAACCTCTGTTCTACGGGTATTTTTTGCGGATCTGCTTACACAGATCGTCACTACATCGCTACCGGTGCTAAAGCTTTACGATTCTACAACCTCCTATGCCGCTATCGGTCTTTGGGAGCTGGTTCAAGCCAAACAGTTTGAACATCATCAATATGTGTCCTACCTTGGCAAGGAAACAGGCGATGCGCCGAATTCGCAGTTAGCTCAATACACGACGGATTCCAATACTCAAACCGCCGACAGCAAGCTGCAACGCACAACCTCAAATCGGTATTTAAACGGTTTGCTAAAGCAACCTTCTCAATTCTTCGAATACTGGCAACTTTCAGCAAAACAATCAGATAAGATGAATGCAGCGGGTGAACAACAAATACTCACGGGCATTTGCCAACAACTACAGAAATTCCAGCAATCGCCGCTAATTCTACCCTTTGCATCCGACGCTATACGCAAAAAAGATCCTCGGAAGCTTCCACCTTATTCACCCAAGCTTTCCATGAGTTATTCCGAATTCTATTTAAGCCGTCCACGTTACCCCATTTTGAAGGTTCCCAATGCACGCTACGACCGTTCTGGCGACCGCAGTTTATATCAAGGTTCACGCGTTATTGCTCAGGCACACCTTTATGTTGCTTCCTACTTGATTGGCATTGCTGTAGATGATCTGGGTTTATCTATTCCAGCCAGTGATACGGTTGACTGTGAGAGGCTTGGTTATAAAGTTGTTAAAGAACGCTGTGACCGCAAAGACGAAGAAGCGGAAACGCTAACATCGACGATTCCAAACGACCTGGAGATTTGGCTAACCGAATTGGAAAATAGACCGCTGCCCAATACCTTGCGAGTGATCGCGGGCTCTTATCTATGGGGTGGGAGAAAGCCACCTCATAAAACCCACCGAGACGGGTTAACGTTCGATCTGCGCTTTGGTCCCGACACGTTAGATTGGCCTGTCAGTAAGAATTCTAAAGACATTAGCGAGCTGGTAAAAAAGCACTGGCCAGATTACCTAGAAACACTGCCTCAATTTGCACCAATTAAGGTTTGCGGCAATAAGTCCAAACCAAAAGAAGGCTATAAACGATTTTCCCAATTGCTCTGCGTAACGCAAGACAGGAAAAATTCCGACGTTACAACGGGGGAGCAACAGCATATTTTTTCGCGGTTGTGGTACGAAGTTCGAAAGCAGGCGTTTTGCGATATTATAAAGATTGTTCGGCATTCACCTTCGTCACTTTATAAAAATGAAACGGATATGTTTGATAAAATTGAATCAGACTTTCTCGGCACGCCACACTATATTTCTCAACGAGCATCACAGCTCAATCTTGTTGGCCACGCAGCACTGATTTTATCGGGTGCGTCGCAGATTATCTTCGCCTCACAGCTTACCCATTTCAAAGCCATGCGCGGTATTCGCGAAGGATTATTAGATACAAGCGAAGACATACTCGATATTCACGCGCCAGCGCCATTTGAAACTGAACTTGCCGGGGTAGATAAAGTGCTGGCCAAAGTACTTACCGAAGCGGTTCCCGTTCAAGTGCTTAATCACCACCATCACTGGCATGCTCAATATAACCACAACGACTATAAACTAAGTGACGAAGACTACAGAATTTCAGCCGCCGCTCTCGATAGCCGATTTCGAAGCTACTTTCCGCTCTGGCTGTATTTAGGTGTAGATATGAATCCGTTTTGCGACATGCTTAATGCCGAACTCAGTATTTTACGGGGTCACTCTGAACAGTGGGCACTAGCGATCATAGAGGAGGCTGAAGTCGTATATTCCGCTTGTTTGGACTACACTACCGCGTACAAGAGCCTTTACCTAAGCGAACCATTCCGCCCCCCCGTTAAAACACCAGAACCAACAGCCACACCGGAAGACGGGCCCGTTAGACCTCCTGCGCCAGAGGTCGTTAACAAAGGCGAAAATTTATTGGCCGCGCGTCGTAACCTTCATCGTGTTTGGAATAGATTCTCACCGGCTCACCCTAGTTTTATTCAGCCCTACGGCGATAGTAAAACCAAAATCAGTAAGCGAGTTCAAACAGCGATAGACACAACTCAAAGTATTATTAATAAAGCTAAAGAAATCGAGGATGCATCAACACTTAAACTCCCGCAAGAAATGCGCAGGCCGCAACCACGCCTCGTCCCCGACCTACGTCGACCAAGTATTATAGATACGCTCGAAAACGGGGAGCCTCAAACGATTGAAGAGATGATAGCTAACGATGAGTTTGATAACAGCGAAGAAGAGATCACAGAATAAACTAGTACAGCTTTACTAGTTAACCTAGATAATAGAGTAGAGTATACCCAGCATACCTGCGAATCAGTTTTATAGACGGTATTCGCTAGTTGGAAATAACAAGGTGCTATATGACAAGCGGTAACAACAAGACCTTCATACATGATCGGATATGTATTTTCGCGGGTAAAATTATTGACCCGGATTCAGATACACAAGTAAAGGATATGCTTCGTTCAAAATTCAATATTCTTTTACCTCAAAGGCAATCCATGAGCGAATCGCTGGCCTCAACCACGAGTGGTCATGAGATAATTGGCTTAATATTGAAATATCGCTCCATGAATTAAGAGCCAATTAGATATTGATATATAGAACCTTCGTTACTGCATCAATTCCGATCGGAGAGAGAGTTTCAAAAAATAAAAACGACGAATTGCGCGATAAACTATCACCTTATTTATGTGTATTTTCACGCATTTAGACCATGTAATTATTTTTAAGTACCAACATAGATAAATGAAACGATTCAATGAGTAGTTAGGATACTAAACCTAAAACTATACGGAGATAGTAACATTATGTCAGGTTCGATTAAATTTGGTTCGTCTGCAAGTGAAGTTTCCAAAATAAATTATTCTGTACCCCTCCCTGGTCGCCATCAAGGTAAGCGACTAGTTCGACTCGACCTTCAGTTAGAGGAAAGCGACTGGTTAGCATCCGAGTTCAATGACGTATTAAAGCCCGCAGCCGCTGCTGGAATAGTCCATAATATTGAGGACGGTAGCGTTTCTATCGATCCCAAGGTTTCCGCAGGATTCCTTTTTAAGAAGCTATCGCGACTTGGCTTCCCTGCTGGTGATATTGATAAAGCTTTATCTAGCCTACCAGCTCTTATCGACGGTACTAGTCCACCAGAACCACCACCAGAGTTAGATCCCGACACACCGCCAAATCCCTTCCCTGATAAGTTGCAGCACTTTGTACATCAATTTGTAGCCGGCGCCAAGATGGGAAAGGTCACGTCACCTGTTCCCGGCCCCGGAGGTGAAGAAACGGTCGCGGAGGTACCGGTAGATCAAGAGCCTGCACCAGCACTTTTCTTAGTAGAAAAAGTCGCGATCTCCTCATTTCTTGGTGATTATGGAATGGGCAAGACTGTTAAAACATTTACCTTACTTCCAGGTGAGTCTACAACGATTCGAATTAAGACTTGGCAATCTACAAAGCAGTCAAAAAAAGATTCATCGTCGATTATAGATTCTCATCAAGACGAAGCGAAGCAAAGATTTGAGAATACGGTTCAAAGCGAAACGACAGATAAAACAACAAAATCCAAAGAAGAGAAATGGTCGGTTGAGGCGGAAGCGGATGCTACTTGGGGCTGGGGAAGTGCGTCTATAAAAGCTTCAGCTTCTGGGGAATATCAATCCGGTAGAGAGCAATTTTCTAAGCAGGTCTCATCTGCAGTCGGCGAACATTCGAAATCCGCATCGTCAAAAAGGGAGCTTTCAATCACATCGGAGTCAGAAGTATCCGTTGAGGAAGGGTCTGAAGAAGTGATCGAACGAACGATATCGAATGTTAATGTACGCCGTGTTCTCAACTTTGTTTTTCGAGAGCTTAATCAAGAATATACCACGCACGTTCACTTAACAGACATTCATGTTGCGTACTCAAATGGTATGGACGGCTCGTGGCGACAAGTACCTATTTCCGGGTTGTTAGGGTTGTTACGAGAAGTGCTTTCTGAAGATAAAATACCTAAAATTGCCCAACAAATTCTTAAGGTAGCATCTGTAGTGTTTAGTCACGATGATATACCGGTGCAATCACTCGAGCTGATAAAATATTCACCCCAAGACGATTCGTTTTCTGTAAGCCCCGTCCCTAAAGACCAGAATGGGATGCCTGCCCCACCAACGGAAACCGCTTTTTATCGCTTTAAGCAAGGGGCGCTTGGACAAAATGAAGTCGATGGCGTTTTACTTTCAACGCAACAAATTGTAATGCGAACCGATTCTGTGATCGTTGAAGCATTACTCGGCGAAGCGGACGCATTAGATGAGTATGCGATGGAAATACAAGCGGCCGCATCCACAAAACAAACGCTAGAAAATAAACGTGAAGAACTGCTACAACAAACCCTAGGGGCTATCGCGGACCCTATAGAAAGAGCGAAATTGGCTGCGACGTTGTTCTCAATACCACTGGAGCAATAGCCATGCTTTATTTCTCCGTATCCATTTATCAACTGCATCTCCGTTATACAGGTTACAGCAACCAACAGGTGCGCTGTTATGAGCGCTGATCCTGAAGCTCTTACCGACCCGAATCCAATTGTGGGAACCGATGCTATATTGGATAGCCGATGTACTGAGACTGGGAGGCTACTCCATAAAAACGGCAAGGTTGTAATCGACGATGCGGATAAAGTTGAGGAAAGGTGTGGGACGCCAGGGGATCTTGGAAAATTACTGAGTGTTATTGATCGTCGTGCCTATAGGCCTATTCTAGGTACCTTTGCTGAACGCCTAATAATACTCGATTATTGCATGCAGACCCATTGCCAGCAATTTCGCGAGCCAATCACGGGGGGAAGTGATTTCTTTGATGATAAAAGGGGTTCTGCTCTTCTCGTGTCCTACCTCGGTTTTCATAACCCGCAGCTAACAAACGAAGAACTCGAAACAATCCGCAGGATGCGGCAGGTAAAGCACGGACAGAAACGCCCCGACATCCTTACTCATAAGGAAAATTTAACCGAATTTTACGAGATTAAGCCAGACTCAAAAAGTGGGCGCGACGCAGGGATAAGAAAAATTGGCCGCTTGGTTACATTTTTCGAGGATTTTGGACTGCCTTATTGGAAGGGGGACAGCTATATACCTACACCGGAAATTGCTATCGCGACCGTAACTATCGATGGCATTCCTGTTGAACTTTTTCTGCGCGCAAAGCGTATTCGTGATGCGCTAATAACCTATCAGTTCTGTATTCGCGGAGACCTAAGAGAGGCCAGTCTTAGGGCTGGAAAAAAAGTTCGGAAGCTCGCATTGCTGGGGTTCATTATTGGGGTCATCATTCCAATTATAGATCCAATCCTAGAACCCAGCCCCCAACCTGTGCCGGCGCAGCCTTTACCGATTCCAGCAGAAATCGACAGTCATATTGACTTGATAATGCCGAAGCGATTTAATGGAATAACCGACGAAGAGTTTTCCTTTTATTATGTTAGGGGTCTCCCAAAGAGTCTTAAAGGACGTAGAAAATACGACATTCTTATTTCATTTTATAGCAATGGTTTAAAATATTTTGCGATACTCGAGTTTAGGCTAGTAACTCACAACGATAATATCGTCCAGCTGGAAAGTACAAATCGTTATCCGTTAAATATTGCCCCAACAAATCACTCACCACTTATCATAAAAGTAAAAAATAAATTAACTGTAAATAAACTGTAAGATGTTCATTTAATTCCTGTCTATTTCAGTTAACTGCCATCATAGTCACGAGATAGACCCATAGGCGCATGTTATAGCGGCTTGAAATTCTGGCTATTGGCGATATATGTCTTCACTAATAGACAGAAGCCGCTAAAATCGCGTCAACAAGAAATACACGCCCTCATCAATCGGAGTATCAATGAATCTACTTAAGACCATAGCGATTTGTTTTCTAATTAATTTTACGCTTCTGCCTTACGCTTATGCAGATCTGGCTATGACTAATGTATACGGGCGTGATGTGGTGAGCCTGAACGGACAATGGGACGCGATAATCGATCCCACTGGTATTGGCGATTGGCGTAAGGTTTGGGAGGAAAGAAAGCCAGCGAAAAAGACAGATTTTTTTGAGTATTCATTTGACGGAGGGCCGTCATTGACCGTACCCGGAAGCTTCAATACTCAGCTCCCCGAGATTACCTTTCTAGAAGGTACTGTATGGTACAAAAAGACATTCACCGCTCAACCAAGTAAACACAAAAGACTGTTTCTGCATTTTGGCGGTGTAAATTATCAAGCTACCGTATATTTGAACGGGAATAAAATCGGTGATCACGAAGGTGGTTTTACGCCATTTCAATTTGAGATTACAGATACCATTAGAAACGGTGAAAATACCGTTATTGTAAAGGCTGACAATCGTCGCCTAAAAGATGGTCTACCCGGGCTAGGTTATGATTGGTTTAATTATGGCGGTATTACACGTGACGTACACTTAGTTAAGACCAACCGCTCGTTTATTGAAGACTATTCCATACAATTAAAAAGCCATTCTCTAGACGAGGTGGAAGGCTGGGTTAAAGTCGTTGGCGACAAGCCCTCTCAAACTGTTGAAATCGTAATCCCAGAGCTCAATATTAGCCATAGAGCAAAAACCAATGATAAAGGCTTAGCGAAGGTTAATTTTAAATCGGAATTCGACCTATGGTCGCCACAAAATCCTCGACTATACCAAGTGATAATTAAGACGGAGACCGATACCGTTTCCGAAACAATAGGGTTTAGAAGTATAGAGGTAAGCGGAACAAAGATATTGCTTAATGGCGAATCCATTTTCCTTAAGGGAGTAAACATCCACGAGGAAAACCCCTTGACGGCCGCTAAAGCTGTTTCAGAAGCGGATGCAAGATTACTACTGACTTGGGCGAAAGACCTAGGCTGCAATATCGTCCGCCTAGCCCATTACCCACACAATGAATATATGGCAAAACTTGCAGACGAAATGGGACTAATGGTTTGGGTAGAGCTCCCCGTCTACCAGCAGATCGAGTTTTCCGCACCCGGTATGAAAGAAAAGATGGACTTAATGCTTACTGAGATGATTCGTAGAGATCGTAATCGTTCTAGCGTAGTGATTTGGAGCCTTTCAAACGAGACCTATGACTTTACACCACAACGGAATGAGATGCTCGCAGAGATAGCCAAAACAACCAAGCGCCTCGACGATACACGACTAATTACATCAGTGATTAATAATCAGGGCTATGACAATAATACCGTGAACGTTTGGGATACTCTTTACCGACACTTTGACATACTATCGATTAATGAATATCTAGGTTGGTACGTTCCCTGGCAGGGAAAACCAGAAGATACAAAGTGGAAACTTAGCATCAATAATAAGCCCGTTTTTATATCCGAATTTGGTGGTGAAGCTCTGTACGGCAGTAATTTTGGACCAAAGGATGAAGCGGCCTATTGGAGTGAGGAGTATCAAGAGAGAATCTATAAAGACCAAGTGAAGATGTTCGCTAACACCCCCAACTTGGTTGGTGTCGCCCCTTGGCTTTTGGTAGATTATCGTTCACTAGGCAGAATGCATCCCGTATACCAGCAGGGCTGGAACCGTAAAGGATTACTGTCTGACAAAGGTGAACGAAAAAAAGCCTGGCACGTGATGAAGACATATTTTGATAACGTAGAAAATTCCTTATTAAAGTGACGGATATACTCCGTTAAAGGCTAGCAGCGAGTCGGTTCAGACAGAGATTAAACTTACGTCATGAAATCTAAGACCAGCCGACTCGATCGTTTTATTAGTCAAAACAGTATGTTTTCGCTTTCCGATACGCGTCTTTTAGTTGCACAAAAGCGAATTTTTCTAGACGGCAAGGTTGCATATTCAACACAACAAATTGTTTCAGAATTTACCCATGTTGTCTTAGATGGAACCTGCCTAAAAGATAATACACCGGTTTATATTATGCTAAACAAGCCTGCCGGGGTGGTATGCGCGACTAAAGATGTTAAACACACTACCGTGCTGGATCTTATTGATCACCCGCAGAAAAGCGAGCTTCATATTGTTGGCCGCCTGGATTTTAATACAACGGGATTGGTGTTATTAACCAACGATGGGGCCTGGTCGCGAAAAATCAGCCTACCCGAAACCAAGCTAGATAAGATCTATGACGTTACGTTATCTAAGCCGCTAACGAATGAATATAGCGAGGTGTTTAGTAGGGGTATTTATTTTGCCTACGAAAATATTACTACTCAGCCTGCTCGTTTAGAGATAGTGTCTGAGTACAAGGCCAGGCTTACGCTAACTGAAGGTAAGTATCATCAAGTTAAGCGCATGTTTGGTTTTTTTCAAAATGAGGTACTGGCCCTTCACCGTATTTCCGTAGGCCATATTACCCTAGATGGGCTCAAAGCTGGTCACAGCAGGCTGCTTAGTATCCCCGAGATACGTTATGAGTACTAGCTGCAGTGACTATCGCAATTTTACTATAACGACAAATCTGATGCTTCATTACGGAAACTAGAGTATCCAACATGACAAAGCTTTTTATCCCCTCTTTGCACGCATTTCGCGGCTTCGCCATTATTAATATCGTAGCTATTCATGCCATTGAATTTATCTTCTATTTCGCAGGAACCGCAAAAAGTACAGAAAAGCCAGATCTAACACCGTTTGCGTGGACTGAAAGTATATTACTGCACGACTCCACACTCTATTTTACTTTTATCTCCGCGATACTATTTTCGTTGATACTTTCCGAGCGTGGCTATATCCACTTTTTTAAATCAAAGCTATTAAATGTGGCGCTACCCTACCTTTTTTTCACGTGTATTATGACGTGGAGGAATTGGAGCATAGACGGAACGCTTACTTTTTTTGAGGGAGGGCCACTTCAATTTTTTATTCAGGTTTGTGAAAACCTAGTCACCGGCGGTACGGTATTTTCCTTTTGGTATATCCCTGTTCTTTTTGTTCTTTACCTAGCAACGCCTATTTTTGCAAAGCTTTTATCAAATCCGAACGGAAAGTGGTTGGTTGTTCTAATAATACTAGCACCTCTGGTTTGCTCTAGAGCATGGCCGGACATTACCTGGACTAACTTCGCCTATTTTCTAGGCGCCTATATGCTTGGTATGTTAGTAGGGGCGAACTACCGAAAAACAATCCATCTTATGGAGCGCTACCTCTTCTTGGTTATTCTGATAGCCGTAGCGTCTACGGCGGCTCTATTTGGGTTGTTTTATCTTGAAAGCCCCAAATGGGGGATTATTGCATTTGATGAATCGGCTTGGTACGTACAAAAAATTGCGTTTTCCGGTTTAGTAATCGTGCTATTTGAGCGCATAATGTCTCGCGTGCCCAAGTGGCTAGACCTGCTCGGCAACTACGCTTTTTCGATTTATTTCCTACATGCGTACCTACTATTTGAACTATACGCACTAATGGAGAGGTTCTTAACGCCACCGACGAGCCTCCCTTTTATTTTGGCTCTTGCCATATTGAATGTAATAGTCGTAATTGCCATCAGTATGGCCATTACCTACATCAGCAAGCTTCTACTGGGCAAGTACTCACGAAATGTCGTTGGCGCATAGCTATTCAAACCTTTAACTTATTTAAATTACAACGAGTTAATCCGAAATTTTCGAAAGGTTGCTGGCGGGCCAGAAATTTACCCGGCAATGGTCAAATTTGTGGAGCATCCTGAGGGGGCTTTATAAATAGAATTAAAGTCGAACGAAAGCCTGATATTACCTAGCAATAAGGCGATATATTAATTGAACATTAGAAGGAATATTTATTATCGAACTATTAGTTGAATACCCCTATTTGTTAGTCCCGTTAATCTTTTTTGCTCGGGTTGCCGATGTTTCTCTGGGCACATTTAGAACAATTGTTATTTTTCGTGGCTACAAATTTCTAGCATCCTTTATAGGTTTTTTCGAAATTATTATCTGGCTGGTTGCTGCAGCTCAGGTTTTGACCAACCTTGATCAATGGTATCTCGCATTGGCCTATGCGTTCGGTTTTGCTGTAGGAAACTATGTTGGCATTTCGATTGAAACCCGTTTTGCTATAGGTGATGAACTAATCCGTTGTATTTCATTCAATCGCGATATTCTTGCCGATAAGCTACGTGAAAACGGATTTAAAGTTGTATCCTTCGATGGCGATATGGGCGAAGCTTACCCGGTTGAGCTTCTGCTTATTGTTGAAAAAAGGCGCAACGTTCCCTCCCTAATCACCTTAATTAAAGAGCTGGATAAAACCGCCGTTTATTCCGTATCCGATGTAAAGCACGTTTACGACGGCCCAGACACCACACCTCGACGCAGTTTATTGCACAGTACGGTAATGCAGTTTGGGAAACGTTTATAGCGGCGGTACATTAAAGTACTACCCGAGCCGCTTCGACACTACACTGCACCGAAAAATTATGAGAAAATACGGTCGCGTATTTTTTAATTTATTTCTCATTATTACTACTCACCTCGTTATAAGGATATTTTTATGTTGAAACTCATTTGTGCACTGCTTTTTCTTTCGGCTCTAACCGCCTGTGGAGGCTCCTCTAGCGACGACGATGGAGGCGCCACACCAACATCAACCCCCACTCCAACATCAAACGATGTTAGTAGCACGGCTGTAGAACTCTCTATAGCAGCAACCGAAACCGTTAAACTCGCAGTACAGTCGTCGACTTCCCCGTTGACATTAACGGATGGCTCACCCTCAAAACCCCGTAGTGGCGGAAATCAAAGCCAAAAGCCAAGCCGGCTATACGACATTACCCAACTAGATACCGATGTTACTGAAGGCGATTGCGGCGGCAGCATGACGATCACAGGCTTTATAGATTCACCTGATGATCCAGATCAGATCTTCCCCTTTGTTGTAGAAGCGCAAGGCGCGATGGATGACTACTGCGTTGAATCCGATGGTTACAGCATTATTTACAATGGCTCGCTTGTTTATCGCTTTGATTACTTCTCGGCCGACTTGTATGACGTAATCTATAGCTATGACATAAGCTATACGTCAACATATCCCGGTTACCCTTCGGGCGTAATGGCCGCAGAAGAGTACTGCTCTATGAGCGAAGCAATGGAGCTAGAGTGCTCTACATCTTCATCTTACGAGTCTGCGGATGGCAGTGACTACACCTTGTCTGGCGCATTAGTTACAGGCAATGAAACTAGTGGTTATAACGCTTCCGGTGTTATTGAAGACGAGCTGGGCAATAGCTATAACGTTACAGCCACTAATTTAACCTTCTGTGAGAATGGTAATTTTGGGAGCGGTGAAATCGAATTAGAAGTTTCATCAAACGATATCTTAACCGTTAGTTTCTTCAGCTGTACCGGATACACTATTACTCATCAAGGTGTTTCTGAAACCTTCACCCAATAATCTGCAAGTTCTTTTTGCTTTGTTAAAATGGCCAGCGTTTTGCTGGCCATTTTAACTTGCCTCCTCTGTTAGGATATTATCTCGTTAAAGCGTAACCCCAACTCCGCAAATGATGACGTCAAAACAGAGACAACTACGCCATTTTTTACCTGCTTTTTTTCTAATCTGTTTGCTGTCATTTAACGATATGAATTGTTAAATATTGTAGTTTCAGCTACTGGATCTAAATTCAGCGACTAAATTACCAAATCATCCGTACAAAGATCCTCCAATGTGATTCAGTTCATCGATGTAATCGGTTTATTACTTACAATCTCCTTCGCAAAACATTAATTAACAAGCTTCCTATTATCGATTTCCCAGCCACCTCATACATCCATTAGAGGTATGAGGACTACTACGTATCCAAGACGAGAAAAAAAGGAATTTTTGATGTCTATATCTTTTCGTGATAGCGCTATAGCGTTTGTGGCGTTTTCTGTCGGTTTTGCTTTACAGGCGCTGATCAGTTCCGAACCGCCCGCGCCATTAGCATCCTCTCATATACAACCCAATATACTCCTCGAAAAAAATATCGCACTACAGAACAATATCGCGATGCTAGAAGCACAGCTTCGAGATATACAGGGAAGTGTTACATCAAAAACTAAAACCCAGCCGGTGACAGAATTTCACAATAACAATAAAAATTATTCTGCGAAAAAATCAACAGGTGAAGACACCCTATCGGCAGACGAAGTAGCAGCCATTACGGCTGCTGCAGAATCTAATCGATCAGAGCAGTTTGAGCGCTGGCGCGATGAAGCGAGTAAGCGTGACGAAGGTTTTTCACTTGGTAAACACATGGAAAATAATTTTAATTCCGAAGATGCAGACCCGGACTGGGCAAGCAATCGGGAATCTGAAATTTACGCCGTTTTTAATAGCGACCCAACCCTTTCTGAATACCCAATTAAGTTTGCAACATGCAAAACCACTCATTGCAAACTCTCTATTTCCGCGCTCGATATCGAGCAAGCCAATGCCATCGTTCAGCAATTTTCACTTGCGCTGGCAGACGTTGATGATTTCGCTATGGCAGTTACGGATATTTCTTCCGATAGCAGCGAAGTGACTATTTATCTCGCGCGAGACGAATCCAGCTTTAATTTCCAGTAGCACTCAACCTAGACTGGCAATTACCCAGAATCGACACGGAGTTGATCGGCCTGATACCCCATGTAATGAGGCCGTACCATGCAAGGAGCACTTGTTAAAAACAACAACTTTTCAGATTATTGATCAAGGAGATCATATGAAATCATTAAAAGTACTTTTAGGATTGGGCGTACTTGTCGTCGCGGCTATGTCTAGCAACGCGTTTTCAGATACGTTAATTTCTTGTACCTGGACAAACACTACTAGCACGTCTATTTACAACGGAGTGAAAATAACTCAAGCATGTAATGATGGCTCGACACTTGCTGCGACACGTCAACGCACATGGGGACAGTACTACAGCGGCGAGTGCTCTAACTTGCAAGCGAAATCCGGTTACCGAACTTCGGGATCTTGCTTAAGCCCAAGTGTTTATAGACTTTCCTCTAGCAGCAGTTCGTCTAGCAGTTCATCAAGTAGCTCTTCTAGCAGTGGGTCTGGTACTCATTGTGGCCAGCTCTACTCATCAACGAGTTCGTCACAAATTGCTGCAACAATTAGCGCAGCATATGCGCCAGGCGGTTACTGCACTGGGTGTAGCTCACCCACCGTTCGACCTGGTCCGACCAATGACAGTTACCTAGTATTTTGTGGTTCTTAACCACAAAGGCTGAAGAAATTTATTTTTCTTAGCCACCACGAAAAACCGCCGCACTCATCGATAAATGTGTGCGGCGGTTTTGGTTAGGCGAAACGCCTACTTTTAAACGTCAACTAAAACGTTAACGCTAGCAGGTAATCATTATTTGCCAGCGCCCTCTAGCAAGGCATCCAGTGTCGCGGTATCAAAAACAGTGTTGTTACTGCGATCAAAAATTCCAGATGAACCTCCACCTAGGCCACCCATATCCCAATAATAGGGTAACAACCCATTAGCAAGTGCTTGCTGGGTTACGTATTTATGCCAATAGGCTCGCGACTGCAAGTGTAAATCCAAGTCCGCACCTGAAAGTTGGTCGGTACGACGCATTGCCGCGTACTCGCCCAACACCACTGGAATACCGTTATCAACAAACTGCGTTTTCATTAGACCAAATAATTGGTTTATCGAATCCTCTTCTCCCCAAGTCGGGTTGTGTGCGCTATCGGTGGTTGAGTGATTACCTGCGCCCCAATAGTAGAATTGATTCCCCCAATCAGCGTCTTCTGTCATCAGTGTAAATTGATACGGCGTATAAAAATGCACCTCAGCCATCATCCGATTTTGCACGGTATCTACCGGCATTTGCGACATTAAACTATTGGTTTTCTCAATATCTGTACTCGGACCCTGTACAACCAAGATGCGATAGGCATTTTTACCACCGGTTTCACGTACTGCATTTACAAAGGTTTGATGATAGGTATTCAGTACCGTCATTTGCTCCGCGTTATCGACGTTCGGCTCGTTGGTTCCGGCGAACATTAAGCGCTCATCAAAATTGCGGTAACGCGTAGCAATCTGCTGCCAGAAGGCCTTTTGTTTTGCGTTGTTTTGCTCTTGCATACTTGTGGTGACGTTATTTTCCAGCCAGCCACCATCCCAATGGATATTCAACATAACGGTCATGTCGTTATCCAAACAAAGCTGAATAACTTCTGCGATGCGATCTAACCACGCTGAATCAATTTGAGCGCTTGCCTGATCAGCATACTGATCCCAAGCAGCGGGAATGCGCACAGAGTCAAAGCCGCTTTGCTTCACCAACTGGATAAGCTCGTTGGAAATCATTGGGTTACCCCAAGCCGTTTCTCCACCAATCGCTTCGAGCGTATTGCCGATATTCCAACCAAGGTTTATACGATAAGCCATATCAACCGCAGTACTTTCCATGCCACTCATATCTGCTGCAAGCGGGCTAGTGTTGTAATCCGGATACAAACCAGAACCACTTGAGCTAGATGATGAGCTGCTAGAGCTGGATGATGAACTAGAGCTAGATGAAGAGCTACTTGAACTAGAAGAACTTGAGCTTGATGAAGAACTGCTTGAACTAGACGAGCTAGAACTATTCTCACAAACAACGCCGCCATTACCCGATTGATTAGAACAAGTGTCGCTGCCTATACAGCTCTGGCTGCTTTCCCAGCCCCATCCGCTACTTTGATTTTCGCAAATATTGTAGTTCGAGCCGTACCAATTACAGACACAGGCATTTGCTGAACCTGAGCTTGAGCTTGAGCTTGAGCTAGACGAACTTGACGACGAACTCGAAGAACTTGATGACGAACTAGAGGAGCTAGATGACGAACTAGAGGAGCTTGATGAAGAGCTAGAGGAACTCGATGACGAACTAGAGGAACTCGATGAGGAGCTAGAAGAACTTGATGACGAGCTACTTCCGCCCTTAGGATCACAAGCCAGTATTACACCGCTGGAATCTTGCCCTTGCCCTTGAAAGCCGAAGCTCACCGATCCACCCGGAGCGATATTACCGTTCCAGCTCAAGTTGGTTGCCGCGTATGGATTGCTGCCAGAGACATCCGCAGACCAGGCTGCAGTCACACTAGAGCCGCCGTTTAGCTGCCAACTTACATCCCAGCCACTTACACTACTGGTGGAATCGTTGCTAACGGTAATACTGGCGGTAAAACCACTCCCCCAACTATTGGTAGTGGCGTAGTCACAGCTTAGCGCTAGCGCTTGGAGCGAGCTAAACATGAAAAAGATAAACGCGCATAGATTGCGCAAAGGTCGTCGTAAATATGAATGAGTTGTCATATATCTGTCCTCTTCGAAAGAAAGTCCATTAATTATTTTTATGAGTGGATTAGAAGCGAAACACCAATACCAGCCGAAAGCTTCGCGCAGAGGATATAGAGACGGGGGTAGCCAAATCTTGCTCATTTGAGAGAAAAAACAGAATTTGACAAATAATTGAAGGTTTTTTGCAGAAATTTACACTAAATAATAGCGCTTATTAATCAGTATTCTTTGGTTTATAAGTATCCCTAAAGGTTTTAGGCGCACATCCGTATTCATTCTTGAATAATTTATGGAAGTAAGACACGTTTTTATACCCTACCGAGTAGGAAATTTCAGTAACGCCGAGGTGCTGCTGGGTTGCCAATAGCCGCGCAGCTTCAGTGAGGCGAAGTTTGTTTAGGTAGGTGACAAAGGTATAACCCAACTCTTCGCGCAACACATCATTCAGCTTGGTTCGGCTCACCGCAAGATTTGTAAGCGCCATCTCAAGGTTTAACTCGGGGTTGGCATATTCGGTGGCCATATAGCGCAAGATAGCCGCATTGCCCCGATCTCGTGGGGAATCGAGAGAAAGCTGTTGATAGGCTATCAGGGGGCGATCTTTTTGCAGCTTTTCTGTCAAACTCAGCATTAGATTTTTCGTGTGTAGCTTTACAATCCACACCGCAAAAATACTCCAAACTAAAAACATCAAAGCGGCATAAATATAGAGGTAGCGCCAGTTGGTGCCACGCAATACTAATTGCTCTATTTGTACATTTGATTCAATATCGAAAGGGCTTTGAAAAGAGTTGCCAAAGGTAATACGCGGGACCTTATCGAGCCGGTAGGCTTGCCTAGAAAGTTCAAGGCCATATTCACTAAGCCACCACTGCGGCGTTTCCAAGCGAGTTAAGTCAATCTCTACCTTTTGCCATTGTTCATTACAGGAGAAAAAGCTTGTAGGAATTCGGTAAGTGCCGAGGTCTTTCGGGTCCGTCACCTTGTCATCGATAGTCAATATAGAAAACGTTAGCACATTGGCTGGCTTACACTTTACGCTAAAGTCGAGAAATCTATACTGAGACAAATCGACAAACTTTTCGACTTCATGGGTTTCCGCAAACACCATAACGAGGGATACGTAGGGGTACTTGGCCTGTTCTGACAATTTAAAACCGACGTTTAAGCCAAAGGTCGCATCATTAATTTCAATACTAGATCTGCCGCTTGCCGAGATATCGGATACCGCTTCCATCCGCCAAGCGTGGGCGCTGTCTTGTGCTGGCAACAACGCGTCGTGAGGGAAAGTACGATTTATTAAAACATAACCGAGCGCAATTGAAATAACAGCCAAGGCAATAAACGTAATGAATGCTTTCTTATAGAAGTTGAGCATTTTGTCTCGATTCTAATTATAGTATTTTAAGGTTCGGACAAATAATCACGCCGAATGTCGAACTACAGATAACGCGCTATATCATAAGCCTGCAGTTCGATCAAAACAACTAGCTAACAGCTTGGACGAATAACGAGCTTCAATCTTTTTATTAAGCGCCCCCAAGATCATTTAAAACAAACACCTCCTCGTATACCTAAGCAACGCTTGGTATCCATCGGTATGGATTGCAGCGCAACATTGCTGAAGATCATAGTAGGCATAACTACCTAAGTAATTCATTTCCGCTGACGAATTTAAAATTCCAGCGTACTAAAATCTGACACCTATCTCGCCGATGTATCGAATCGATTTTTCGATTGAAAAAACACAACGATAATAATTTTAAAATACATAATCGAGCAGTATCGCACGCGAAATATATGACCTCACACGTCTACGACTTGCACACAAGTATTCTATAGGGCCCGCAGTTAGAGCCGCTAACAAAAGAAACCACGAAATCTAGCGATACAAACGAATAGCTCTAAAATCTAAGTAGGGACCTAAGTGCCAAGTTTCACTTCCACGTGTTAATAACTGAGGCTGCGCGACCCATTCACAGCAAAACTGGCACCAAACTCATCGGGTTGTAGTCGATAATGAAAATGCATCACTACATTCGTTTAACTTATCTTCGAGTTAGTAGATAATCGAGAAACAAGCAACACCGCACAATTTTCGCCTTCCTAAGGAGAACAAGATGATCTTAATCGCTGTAGGTTTGACGGCCATCATTATCGGTGCTCTCGCAATAAGCTACCCAGAGTTCGTTACTGCACTTAAAGAAGAAGATAATTCCAACTGGATTGCGATAGGCTCCCCGCCCCCGCATGCGTTTCATAAAGCAATTGGTGTTTATTCTTGGCTGCAAGCTAAAGGTTATGCGGCATCTAGTAGCGAAGCCGTACGTAGGCTCGGCGCCAAAGCTTACACAAAAGCGCAGTTTACTAAAGCATCTTTAGTAATTGGCTTAGTATTATTAGTCGCCGGCTTCGGTTTAGCTTTGGCCGGCTTTTAACCTAGAAACATATAATTTAGAAGCGCTACCCACACATTAACTTATGACGTTTGATGTGAGGATATTCCATGCTAGCTAGAGACTGTTGGAAACAACACAAGGACGCCGAACAATGATTAAAGAGCTAACAAAAGGTGGATTCGCTATAGCCGTAGCTGTTGTAACGGGAATATTCGGTGTTTTCTACGGGAGGTCTGCCCCTCAAGTTGTAATTAACAACTCTCAAGGCGAGACTATGAAAGTTACCCCCCATAAAGCTGAAAGTGAATATGCCGACTTGTATTCAAAGTATCTTGACCTTAAGGGTGAATACAATCAGGCAAAAGAACAGCTAATAGAATCCGAAACTAATGCTGCAACATTAAGCCTAGTTACGTCGCAACGCGATCACTTACAAAAACTACTTGAAATATGCGAAGATAAAATTACCAGCTCATCGCCAACAATCAACGCCGTTACTCCGGCTGGAAATGCCAGCGTCACGGGTAAGTGGAAAGGGCAGGTTGTAGCAGACGATCTACCGGTTGTCGTTTCGGTAGAAATAGATGCACTAAAACTAGGCGAAAAAACTATGACGATCACCTACGGCAGCCCAAGAAATTGTAGCTCTCGCGGTGAATATGCTGGAACGCTTGAGAATAACGAAGAGCTATTTTACTTACGCGACCCCACGCCAAGAACATGGTGCAATCAATTCACCTATTTTACCGACGCAACTATCAAGTTTAAACGAGACGCTCAGGGTGAGCTTCGCTATGAAATTCGCGATATTCGAAAATTCAATAAAACGATAGAAACGGCTTCGATTCCATCCCACTAACAAAACCCTGTTAAAATTATCGACACCATGTATCTCACCCCGCAGCCCCCAACCAGATTAACTTTTCGAATAAGGGCCGATAAAACTAATCTACGCCGATATTTTGCCGAAATTGTGCAATTGACCACTATATAAAATACGCCAAGCAATATAAAATTTCGCCTGCGCTTTACTAATCGCTCTTCCATCGGTGTTTTCTAGCTCTAATTGCGATCACCTAACTATTGGAACAGTCCTTCTATTAATACTTTTGCAAGGATTTAAGTAAACCGGCTCTCAGTAGCTTACCCTAGCTTGAGTGCCCCCAGCTTGACATCAAATTCAACGCAAACTTCAGTTTAGCGTTTGCACGGGGAGTTCCGTAATTGTTGCTGTAGCAATACATCATAACGTAGCATTTAAACTCGTTATATTTTGCACCACCAAGCTGCAAAAGCCTCTATCCCACATTGATCGGTGTTTTTCCGTCTTGGCAGGCAAACGTTTCAAAAAATCAAACAGATCCGTTTTAGTAGTTTAATATTCTTAATATCAGGAGATACAAATGAAAAAGATTTTCCCTATTACGGCATTACTAACATTCGCATCACTAACGGTAGGCTGCGCAACTGTAAAAGGTACGGTATACAAGCAAAAAGACGGCACCTACAAAGCTAGCTACGCATCGAATACCGAAAAAAATGTTCGCAAAGTTCTTCACTTTGACGCATCGTTAACCTGCAAGAAAAAAGAGGGGACAAAAGAGTTTATTGTAATAGACGAACTCGTAGAAAAAACCGAAGACGATAGTAAAAAAGAAGGTTTCGCCGCTGTAGCTGACAGCGCTGTATCTCTAGCTGGGAAGTACTTTGGCGCAGAGAGCGTTAGAGGTAACTTAGTTTTCACATGTGACAAATAAGTATGTATTGATACTTTTAAGTAACTATAGCCTCGCAGGAATAACTTAACACTTACCTACGAGTAAAATCCTTTAGATTACTTACAAGTATAAAAATGGGGCCGGCGGCTTTTACTTTACTCAGCTAACTAACTAGTAGAGTTTCTACCGCCGGGCCTAGTATAACGCCCCCTTTGCTCACACAGGGTCCTTGCCCTACTTATTGCTCACTCCCTCTTTTTCATTGCGATCAGTATCCGCAGCCAAGCAAATAGAGCTAACCCATATGCAACCCCTATCGTTTATGCAATCATGCATGTTGAGATAGCGAACGATCGTTTCTCGATCAAGGAAAGCCTCAAACTTACCAATCTTTTCGGTACTGTGATCGATACGCTTTGAGTTCGATTCGACCGTGGCGCGACTTAAGTGAACTAACGCAATATGATCGGCTTTACGATACCCCGCTATTGCCACTTTTAACATAGCTTTTCAATGGTAGATGTAATTTATGAGTGAAGATATTTACACCGGCGATCCAGAACACAAACTTACGCTACGTAACTTGGTTAAAGAAGACTACGCCGGCCTAAAGAAAATTATGGATACAATTTACCCAACTATGGGCGGCGCCCTGCCCGAGAAGAAATTTCGAGCGCAGCTGGCGGCCTTTCCGGAAGGACAAATCTGTATCGAAGATCACGGTGAAGTTGTTGCAGCAGCCTTCTCGCTAATCGTCGACTACGATAAATTTGGCGACCATCATACCTATGACGAGATTACTGGCGATGCCTACCTTTCTACCCACGACCCATTGGGCGACGTTTTGTATGGAGTAGAAGTTTGCGTTTCGCTCGAATATCGCAGTATGCGACTGGGCCGACGACTTTACGAAGCACGCAAAGAACTATGCCGAAGCCTGAATTTAAAATCCATTGTCGCGGGTGGTAGAATTCCAAATTATCAAGATTACGCCAAAGTTATGTCGCCACAAGAATATATTGAAAACGTTAAGAAACGCGAAATTTACGATCCTATTCTTACCTTTCAATTATCAAATGATTTTGAGGTGAAGCGAGTTTTAACCGGCTACCTACCAGAAGACAAAGAGTCCAAGGGTTACGCAACACTTTTGGAGTGGAGCAACCTCTACTACGACAATCAAAAAACGCCTCTCATTGGCGCACCAAGAACCTCTGCCCGTATCGGTTGTGTACAATGGCAAATGCGACCACTAAAATCTGTCGACGAACTTATTCAGCAAGTCGAATTTTTTATCGATGCTCTGTCAGATTACCAGTGCGACGTGGCGCTGCTACCCGAATTTTTTAATGCACCCCTTATGGGGATTGAGGTACACCAAAATTCTATTGACTCGGTTAAAGCCCTGGCGGAATTTTCCGAAGAGATACTCGAAGCGATTTCTAAACTCGCAGTAAGCTACAACATTAATATTATTGCCGGTTCCGTACCCGTTATGGAAGAAGGCGAATTATATAATGTGGCCTATCTATGCCGTCGAGACGGAACCCTGGAATCACAATACAAACTTCATCCAACGCCTCACGAGAAGCGCGCCTGGATTATGCAGGGCGGCAATCGACTCAGCGTGTTCAATACCGACTTTGGTAAAATTGGAATTTTGATTTGTTACGATGTTGAATTTCCGGAATTGGCACGCTTACAGTCAGAAGAAGGCATGCAAATGCTGTTTATTCCTTTTTGGACCGATACAAAAAATGCCTACTTAAGAGTCCGCTGCTGCGCGCATGCACGCGCAATCGAAAACGAGTGCTATGTGGTAATCGCGGGCAGTGTGGGCAACCTACCTAAAGTAGATGGCGCCGATATTCAATACGCTCAGTCAGCCGTATTTTCGCCATCGGATTTTTCCTTTCCTCATGACGCTATTATGGCCGAAACAACACCGAATACTGAAATGACACTGATAGTAGATCTTGATCTTACAAAACTAGAAAAGTTACAAAATGAAGGTTCGGTAAAAAATTACTTGGACCGCCGCCGCGACCTATATAAAGTAAGCTGGCTGGGTGACTAACATTATAATTTCACCCACTAACAACTAGTGGGTGAAATTGTGGAATGAAATGGATTCAGCTTTATTACGCGCCGGAAAGCGAACTTAAATATTATCTTACCGAATCTCATCGTCTCGTTAGAGATTAAGACTTAAAAAGCAAAAGGCGTTGGGACTTAACCAGCCGTTATTATCCATCCCGCAAAAGCCATAACCGATAGTCTTTATAGAGAGAGCGCTAAAAATGAGTACAACTATAATTTCTACCGATGGAAAGTCTCGTTGCAGCTGGTGCGGAACAGTTGCCGAATTTATACCTTACCACGACAATGAATGGGGCTTCCCAGTGGCCGATGATATTCGTCTGTTCGAAAAGCTATGTTTAGAGAGCTTTCAGTCCGGTTTAAGTTGGCGAACAATATTAGCTAAACGTGAAAATTTTCGTGCTGCGTTTAAAAAATTCGACTTTAATAAGGTTGCCCGTTTTAACGATGCTGATATTGAACGTCTTCTACAAGACGAAGGCATCGTTCGTCACCGAGGAAAAATATCAGCTGTTATTAACAATGCCCAGCGCGCAAAAGAAATGGTTAAAGCAGAAGGTTCTTTGGCTGCATTCTTTTGGCGATACGAGCCAGCAATAAATTCGCAACCACAAACGGTTTCGACATCACCGGAATCTATAGCGCTGGCCAAAGAGTTAAAGAAGCGTGGCTGGAAGTTTGTAGGCCCAACTACGGTGTACGCGTTCATTCAAGCCATGGGTTTAATTAACGATCACGTCGAAGGCTGCGTTACTCGAAGTAAGGTCGCCGCCGCACGAAAAAAATTTATACGGCCGAAATAGATAACTAATGACGCTCTAATTCATACTAAAAAAACCCAGCTAAAGCCGGGTTTCCTCACTCTACTTTTCAGGTGCGCACCAACATCAATTACAAGTTCATGCAGTTGGCATAATAGGTAACAGTGGCAGGCCAATCAGAGAAAATACCGATCACGCCAACATCATTAGCCAATACGTCCAGCACATCCATCATATCGCCATCATTGTTGATCACTTTTGGTTCTACGCTTATGGGATTGGGATTAAGCCCATTTAAGGTTTGGTAATACCATCCGCCGCCGTTTGCCAAAGGTCCATCACGCTCAAAACTCCAAGCAATAATATCTAAACCAGCGGCAATGGCTTCTACCGCGTAGCGAGAGGGAACAATTTCGCCATCAACCACTTCAACTAAAACCCAAATCGGCGGTGCGACAATCTTAACGCCGCTTGCAGATAGGTCCTGCATTGATGGTGACCAGGTTGCTGGATCGCGATGATCGAACGTTGAGCTATCGTATCGGCCATCTAGAAACACGGCTTGGCGGCCAAAACTCGGCTCGTTGCTTATCCAGTAGTTCACATCGTTTATATCAAAAGATTGGGGCCAAACGTGCTTTGCTGAAACGCCCATCTGCTTATACTCATCAAGCATTTTTTGTGCGTATTGCTCCTGAGTTAAACCATCGAATGGCATTACTACACTTGGCGACTTTAATTCTGGTGTCATTTTTACGCCAAGTTTTTTGAACAACACGATGCTTTCTTTGTGGCTTAATAGTGTTCCACGGCCGGCATACACGTCGGTTCGCCAATTTGCTGTCGCATTCATATAGCCAGCAACATCTGTAGCGGCGGAATTACCGGCGTCCATTTTCCCTTGCAATGTTTTAAATTCTTCTAGGGTGATGTCACTTGTACAACACTTTGCGCTCGCCCGAGAAACAATATTTCCTTCGGAATCATATACCGCTGGAATAAAGTTTTGGCTACAACTTTCCGCAAGTGGGGTGGCTAAAATATTGGTCGTTGTGTGAAGATCGCATTGCGAATGACGACATACCAACTCTTTATCCTTCGTGAAGGTTACATCGCACTCGACAATGCCCGCCCCCATACGCGCCGCAGCTTCGTATGATTCCTTGGTGTGCTCTGGGAATTGCATTGGCGCACCACGATGACCAATGGAAAACTCCGATTTGCGATTAGGCTTATTGGCACAACTCAACAGATTTTGCTTAAGTGCGGAGTCATCCATATCATCAACTAAAAAATAGGGGCGCGGTCCTAGGTCAACTTTATTTGATACTTTATGATAACGATCGTGAGCAAATTGCTGTGATTTATTTTGCTCACTTGGTTTTGCTTTAGTAGGTTCACTCCAAGTATTCGCTTGTGTCACACTGGCCGCAGCGGTTAACAAAACTAGTACAGTGCTAGCCATTAACTTTTTGGCCGTATTCGTTCTGGCAATGTTCATTTTTATCCCTCGTTATTAGATAAGTAAAGTCGCTATAGGTATACACGTGATGAAGCAACGGGCAGAGGGTATAGCGTTTATTTGTCTTTTTTATGCTGTTCACTTGACCAAATGATGACAGTTTTATTTGCAGTCGCTAAAAGGCAGCACATGCGTGGTGAAACTTACGACAAGTAAGTGGCCTAAGTCGCTGAAAACGGCGGGGATTCTTAGGTCGCGACGCGGTGTAGCAACTGCTACAATTCTGCACCATCGATCTTAGGAGAATTGCCAATGACTGTTTCACGCACCCGTATGTCTGCCCAAGGGCCAGAAGTTTCTAAACTCATCGCAGGCTACTGGCGACTAAAGAACTGGGGCATGACGCCGCAACAAGTCCTCGGCTTTATTGAGCAGTCCC
Source organism: Teredinibacter waterburyi (assembly GCF_001922985.1). Taxonomy (GTDB): domain Bacteria; phylum Pseudomonadota; class Gammaproteobacteria; order Pseudomonadales; family Cellvibrionaceae; genus Teredinibacter; species Teredinibacter waterburyi. Next base: position 152,206 of record NZ_MRUH01000103.1, on the reverse strand, counting down.
TCGAGATGGGTATAACCACCGTAGATCACGCCATGGTATATAACAGTGAACAACCTTTTGGCGAAGCCTTGGCACTCGATAGCGCTATACGCGAGAAGCTCGAGATTGTAACTAAATGCGGTATTCGTCCCTGTGGATTTGGAGAACTTGGCGCGAAGGCGGTAAACCATTACGACAGTAGTGCCGCGGCGATTCAGCAATCAGTCGATGCCTCTTTAAACAAGCTCGGTACCGAATATATCGACGTACTGTTAATCCACCGCCCCGATTTTTTAATGAACGCCAACGAGGTTGCGGAAAAGTTTTTACAACTTAAGCAAGCCGGTAAGGTTCGTTATTTCGGCGTATCTAATTTTACAACGGATCAGTTTGAGCTTTTGCAAAAAGCCGTTAAAGCGCTAATTCCCGAAGGACTGGTTACCAACCAGATCGAATTTTCGCCCCTGTATATGGAACCATTAGAAAACGGTTTGCTCGACCAGTGTGCGCGCCACGGGGTTGCGCCTATGCTTTGGTCTTGTTTGGGTGGTGGCCGCTTAATGACGCCGAACGACGAGCGCAGCCAACGCCTGCACGATGCCCTGCGAATAGTCGCCGACGAATGTAACCTCAGCGATATTGAACCAGTCGTTTATGCATGGGCACTCACCTTGCCAGGGAATGCATTGCCGCTGCTAGGTACAAGTAAAATTGAGCGCGTGAAAGTCGCCGTACAAGCCGCGAACCTTACGCTTAATCGGGAGCAGTGGTACCGTATTTGGGAAGCTTCAACCGGTCACGCAGTACCTTAGCCATTCCATTATGTTAATAACTGATTTTGATAGCCGCTTGTTTTGCTAGACGATAAGCACGGCAGCGCATCCGATACACCCCCTGATAGCAGCACCGACCCACAAGCGTTGTTGCAGCATGTATTCGGCTACCCCGAGTTTCGCGGCTCCCAGGCAGACATTATTAACAGTGTCTGCGCCGGACAAGACGCCTTGGTTATTATGCCGACCGGCGGCGGAAAATCTCTGTGCTACCAGATTCCCGCGCTCGCTCGCGCGGGTGTCGGTGTGGTTATTTCACCACTTATCGCATTAATGGAAGATCAGGTTAATGCGCTAAAGGAACTCGGTGTTCGCGCCGGTTACCTAAACTCTACACTCGACGCTAACACTGCGTGGCAAACCGAGAATGCGCTGCGCGAAGGTGAGATCGATCTGATTTATATCGCGCCCGAGCGCTTAATTCAGCCTCGTACGCTGGCGCTGTTGCAGCAGTCCCCCATCGCCTTATTCGCAATTGATGAAGCTCACTGCGTTGCTCAGTGGGGGCATGATTTCCGCTCAGATTATCTAAAACTTAATATTCTCCATGAAGCCTTTCCACAGGTGCCGCGCATCGCCCTCACCGCGACGGCCGACGAGCGCACTCGCGCCGAAATTATTAGCCGCTTGAGTTTGGAGAACGCGCAGCAATTTATCGCTGGCTTCGACCGCCCCAACATTCAGTACCGTATTAACCAAAAGAATAAACCAAAACTACAACTTCTCGATTTTCTGCAGAGTGAACACAAAGATAGTGCCGGTGTCGTCTACTGCTTATCACGTAAGAAAGTCGAGGAAACCGCTGAATGGTTATGCACCCAAGGCTTTCACGCACTGCCTTATCACGCTGGTCTACCCGCTGCCACGCGTGCAAGTAATCAAACCCGTTTCTTACGCGAAGAGAGCGTTATTATTGTCGCGACTATCGCCTTTGGTATGGGTATCGATAAACCCGATGTGCGTTTTGTCGTACATTTGGATATGCCAAAAAGCATCGAAGCCTATTATCAAGAAACCGGCCGTGGCGGCCGCGATGGCGAACCGGCAACAGCACTGCTGCTCTATGGCCTAGAAGATATTGTAAAGCTACGACAAATGATGGCGAGCTCGGATGGCAACGATAATTTTAAGCGCAATGAACAACAACGCTTGAATGCCATGCTTGGCTTATGTGAAATCACTAGCTGTCGGCGACAAGTATTACTACGCTATTTTGGCGATACTCTAGTCAACCCCTGCGGCAATTGCGATAACTGCCTAACACCCGCCGATACTTGGAACGCCACCGAAGCTGTGCGCATGGCGTTAAGCTGTGTCTATCGCAGCGGCCAGCGCTTTGGTGCTTCCCATATGATTGATATTTTGCGTGGCAGTGAAAACGAAAAAGTTCGTCAGTTTGGTCATCAAGCATTATCGACCTACGGCATTGGCAAACATTTAACGATTAATGATTGGCGGTCTATTTTTCGACAGTTGGTCGCACTGGGGTATTTAGACGTAGACCCAGATGGCTATGGTAGCTTGCGCTTAACGGAACCCTGCCGAGAAATTCTACGCGGTGAAAAATCCATTGAACTGCGACGCGATAAGGCCCCAGAAAAAGCCCGTGCAACACGCAAGGTAATGGCCGATATCGGCGATGAGGATCTACCGCTTTGGAATGCGCTGCGCAAGTGCCGCAAAGACCTCGCCGATGAGCATGGCGTGCCACCCTATGTTATTTTCCACGATGCGACACTGAAAGAATTACTATCGAAGAAGCCGTTAACCGATGTAGAGCTTATTTCCATTAGCGGCATTGGTGACCGAAAACTCGAAGCCTATGGCGAGGCATTTTTAGATGTTATTCGCGAGTTTGAGTATCGCGGCGAGATGTAATTAATAAACTCACTTGGCGGTATTAAATTTCGAGTAAAAAAAAGCCCATCACTTAGATGGGCTTTTTAGTATTGCATTCAAACAAACTACTTCGCGGCGTTTTTCGCGCGCTTGCGTTCATTTTCTAACAATAACTTTTTACGTATACGAATACTAACCGGCGTTACTTCTACCAGCTCATCATCTTCAATAAACTCGAGCGCCTGCTCCAAAGTATGACGAATCGGTGGAGTAAGGGTAAGTGCTTCATCCGTACCTGCTGCGCGGATATTGTTTAGCTGCTTAGCTTTGGTTGGGTTTACTACAAGGTCGTTATCGCGAGAGTGGATACCAACCACCTGACCTTCATAAACCTCAGCGCCGTGACCCAAAAATAAGCGGCCGCGATCCTGCAAGTTAAACAAACCGTATGCCAAGGTTTTACCCTTAACCATACTAACCAATACACCGTTCTGACGCTTGGTCACTTCGCCTTCTTTAACAGGGCCGTAGTGATCAAAAATACTGGTCATGATGCCAGAGCCAGATGTGAGTGTTAGGAATAAACCACGGAAACCAATCAAGCCGCGAGAAGGCACTAAAAACTCTAGCTTCACACGTCCTTTACCATCGAGTTCCATGTTGGTCAATTCGGCTTTACGCAAACCCAGGGCTTCCATAATCGAACCTTGATGCTGTTCTTCAACATCAATAACCACTTGCTCGTAGGGCTCGTGAATTTCGCCATCGACTTCTTTCTGAATAACTTCTGGACGAGACACACCCAGCTCAAAGCCTTCGCGACGCATATTTTCAATAAGCACAGATAGGTGTAATTCACCGCGACCAGACACTTTGAACTTGTCTGGCGTATCACCTTGCTTTACACGTAAAGCAACGTTGTGAATTAGCTCTTGATCCAAGCGGTCTTTGATATTACGCGAAGTAATGAACTTACCTTCTAAACCGGCGAATGGTGAATCATTTACCTGGAAGGTCATGCTCACGGTTGGCTCATCCACAGTCAAAGCGGGAAGTGCTTCAATCGTTTCTGGGCTACACAAGGTATCGGAGATACTGAGTTTATCTACACCGGTAATACAAACGATATCACCAGCATTTGCCTCATCGGTATCAACTCGCTCCAGGCCGTGATACCCCATAACTTGCAGCACCTTGGCTTTACGGGTTTTTCCGTCTTTATCAACAACGACGATTTGCTGGCTAGGCTTTAATCGACCGCGTTTAATGCGACCAACACCAATTACACCAACGTAGCTGTTGTAGTCCAGTGCCGAAATCTGCATCTGGAAAGGGCCATCAATTTCAACTTCTGGCGCCTTAACTTTGTCGACAATCAACTGGAACAACGGCGTCATATCTTCCGCTAGGTTATCTTGGTCGAGACCGGCGATGCCGTTCAAGGCCGAAGCATAGATCACAGGGAAATCTAACTGCTCATCGGTAGCACCCAAGCGGTCGAATAAGTCGAACACCTGATCCATAACCCAATCTGGGCGAGCGCCGGGGCGGTCAACCTTGTTGATAACAACAATTGGGTTCAAACCTTTTTCAAAGGCTTTACTGGTTACGAAACGGGTTTGTGGCATAGGGCCATCAACCGCATCAACCAATAGCAATACGCTGTCCACCATCGAAAGTACGCGCTCCACTTCACCGCCAAAATCGGCGTGTCCTGGGGTATCCACGATGTTGATACGGTAGTCATTCCAGCGAATAGCGGTGTTTTTCGCGAGAATGGTAATGCCTCGTTCGCGCTCCTGATCACTGGAATCCATGATGCGCTCTGAGCCTTCATCACGACGGTCCAAGGTACCGGATTGCTTTAAAAGCTTATCTACAAGCGTGGTTTTGCCATGGTCAACGTGGGCAATAATGGCAATATTGCGCAACTTTTCTATCACAGGGGGAGCCTCATAAATGCGGGCGGAAATGCCTAAAGGGGGGTCAAACGGCGCGCATTATAGCGCCCGCGAGGATGGGAAAACAGCTATTTTATGATCAATCGTAGTATTTGACGTTTTTTGGCGCGCGGCTTTGGCCGATTAGCGATGTTCGTGCAGCCAACGTCATGCCCGCAAGTCAGCAGACATAGCCTATTGAGACTAAAATCTCGCTATCTACACGCAAACAGGGCAATTGGCATTCCCTGCCAACTGCCCTGCTTTTTATCGCGATGTCGGCATCCCTGCCGCAATCTAGCCGCAAATTACTGAACTCTAACGGGGGTATAGGTCTTGTTATTAGATTCACTTACTTCCGAGATGACATTGTTCTCATCCAGAATAATGCCCAACCAATAGTCCTGTCCCGCATTAAGGTCTGTTGGGATATAAACCGGAACAGTTGTGGTCATCACATTTGCTGGGTGAATATTGCCAAACACACCACCGCCAATGCGACGGTCCGAGGTGCTTATGGTGTCGTTGGTCGAGATGTAGATGCCGTATTGGACGTTGGCGTGAGACTGCTTACCGTTATTCTCAATGGTAAATTCAGGTCGCACAGTCGTGCCCCGAGTAACCCTAAAGCCCGGCTCGCCATTTATAGTAATGCCGGCAAGCGTGCCATTATTGGCGCTATTGCGAACACGTACACGGCCGTGACTGGAGTACTCACCACTGGAGCCGGTGCGACGCCAATGAGAGACCGAAACATCACGAAACGAGCTACTCTGGTCGCCATAAAGCGTGCGCGCTCCATGGGACGCATCTTCACCAAAATAACTACGTGCAGTACTGCCATTGGTGTGGTGATGCCGCCAAGAATCTCCCATAACGTTGTACTCCGAGTTCACATGCATCAAACCTAGGTAGTGACCCGCTTCATGCACAATTACCGCATCGATTGGCGAACGCGTTCCGGTATAGGCGGAGTTACTGGTTTTAGCCTGCGATGACGTCCAACTAATGCTCGTGTCTAGAACGATATCCACTTCGTCTAAGCCATAGTGCCAACCAAACAGCCAATAGCAGTGGTAACGCATCTTTGCTACACCTGGAGGCGAGATGTTCTGCGCATAGATTTCATTTTGTCCATTTCCCGAGCCAACACCGCCGGTTTCGGTTGTACGGTTAATATTAAACGGCGATGGATTGGTATTGGTCATATCAATGCCGCGTTGTGCTGCCGTTAAGTTGCTACCCGAAAAACTAATGGTGTTAATTCTTGCACTGGTTGAATTCCCACTCCAACGCAATTTTTTACCACTATCACCATTACACTCCAACCATGAAGCCGAGAAAGCAGGCGATGCTAATAGCACCAAACTCACAACTGCAAAAAAAGTCTTGATTCCGTTCATTTCATTACTCCCTATTTGCCGTCAGCGACGGTTAGTGTGGCTTTAGTCGTATAGGCTGCTGCCTTCTCTTCGCTGTCTTCCAGCTTTTCTACTGTTGGTGGCGCGATATAAAAGTCTTTAGCGGAACTAGCCGACAATACTTCTAAGCGTGGTTCTTCTGCTTCCTTCGCAAGTTCTTCAAGAGCGGCAAAAAATGCATCGACAGTCAGCGGCTTGCCAAAGATTTCCATAGGCGTTACTTCGCCATCTTTAGACTCGTCTGGCGTGGCCACTTCACCTTCAACGCCATAACTAATGTGGTAAAACTCAGGTGCTTCCTTTTCGTACACTTCGCGCATTTCTTTTAAGGTCATACCGCTAGCCGACTTATCGGACTCGATAATTTCTTTAAAGTCTTCACGCTGCATTATTTGCTCAAACGATGGCCGAGGAATTTCCATTACGTTTAAATCAAAGCGAGGCTTGCCACCTATTTTTAATTCTTTAAGCACCTCAACAACCGGCACACCCCAGGCGTTATACACTTGATCTTCGTAGATACGAAAACGCCCCTCAACACAATCAACTAACGGGCAGCCCTCCACTTCTCCGCCGAGCACAAACAATACATCGGTTTCACCCCGGGAAAAGGTTGGGGTATTAGTATCCATATAGTATCCACCCGCGCCATCCGCGCCACCGGGGAAGCGTAAAGTTAAGCGTTCCTCGCGTAACTTGCCGCGAAAGGCTTTTTCAATTTGATAGGTAACAAATGTGTGTGGCAACCCCGTTGGCTCTTCCTTGCTGGGTTCGGAGTTTTTGTATTCAATATCAATGACTTTACCGAATACAATCGCACTGGAGTCGTGTACCAGCGGCAACATGCCTGTATCCGCTGAATCGTTGGCGCTGTGAGCAAAACTTTGCTCACATATAGAGACAAGTACAAACGCGGCCACCAGGCCGAAAAAGGGAATAATTTTCATAAGGCTTAATCCATTACTTTATTAACTAATGCCCGCTAATCGATTGGCAACCCCGCACTCCAACTAGCAAGCTCCTGTTGGCTGCACTCCACAGAAAGTACAACCGGTATTGATCAATGCATACTAAGCAATCCGTTCAACACGGAGGCCATTAAACGCCTTTTTATTTGCGAATAAAACAGCGTTTTTTTTTGCTTACAGACTAAAGTCGGTAGGTAAAATGTCTGCACATAAACATTAGTACAGCTATTTTTTTTACTGCTTAATAGCGTTTCAAAGTCTGTGAATTATTGCCTTAATATCTATCTTTTTTGTAGGCTTTCTCTTACAAACTAATCGGTCAATAACGGTGTAAAAATGCGGCAAATGGATTAAGCTAGGCACCCACAATCCAAAGCGCCACCCACAACGACTCATTGGGAGCATGATGATGACTAAACGTTACCGCGACATACTCGAAACCATTGGCAATACACCGGTAGTTAAAATAAACAAACTAGCACCAGATAACGTTAACCTTTACGTAAAAGTTGAAGCATTTAACCCAATGAGTTCGGTAAAGGACCGTTTAGCGCTAGGCATTATTGAAGCGGCCGAAAAAAGCGGCGAGCTTAAGCCGGGCCAAACGGTAGTAGAAGCAACAAGCGGCAACACAGGTATCGGTCTTGCTATGGTGTGCGCTCAAAAAGGCTACCCATTGGTAGTAACTATGGTCGAAACCTTTAGCGTCGAACGACGTAAGCTTATGCGCTTTTTAGGCGCTAAAGTTGTGTTAACACCCGCTGCCCAAAAAGGCACTGGGATGGTAAACAAAGCTAAAGAGTTGGCGGATAAAAACGGTTGGTTTTTAGCGCGTCAATTTGAAAATGAAGCCAACCCTGATATGCATTCACGCACCACAGCAATTGAAATACTGCGCGATTTTAGCGATATAGGGTTAGATTACTGGGTAACCGGAACTGGTACAGGTGGCACCCTACGCGGTGTTTCGCGCGTACTTAAAGCAGAAAGCCCGAAGACTAAAATTGTTGTTACAGAGCCGGCCAACGCGGCGCAAATTGCCAGCGGCATTAAACAAGAAAGGCATGCCGACGGCTCACCCGCTGCAGGTCATCCCAGTTTTAATCCGCACCCAATTCAAGGTTGGTCACCGGATTTCATCCCAAAACTGGTCGAAGATGTGGTTAACGACCACCATATTGATTTAAATATCCCAGTCACTGGCGAGCAATCAATTCAGTGTGCGAAAGACCTCGCGCGCCAAGAAGGGTTATTTGTTGGGATCTCTGGCGGCGCGACTTTCGCCGCGGCATTAGAGCTGGCAAAACAAGCACCTGCGGGTAGCAACATCCTTTGCATGCTGCCAGACACCGGTGAGCGATATCTGTCCACACCTTTGTTTGCGGATGTAGCGGTCGAGATGACCGAAGAAGAAGATGGCATTTCTCGCTCAACACCTGGGTATCAGTTCACCTAAACCGGAAGCGCCCAACACAAAAAAGCCCCCACACTGATTCACATTACCTTGAATCCAAGCGGGGGCTTTTTTGTTACGCAGACTTTCACTTAACGACTGTCAACTAGCCCGCCGTAATCTTGCCATTGCCACCAGCGGTACTGTGGCAACTATTGCAGGAACCATTTGAAACAGCCCCCGGCATTTCGCGATTGCCGTTTGGCGTTGCAATATGAACATCTACACCCGTAACAAAACCATTGCCGGTAAAAATTCCTTCTAGTGGTTCTTGGGTATAGAAGTTGCCACTGTCATCGCTGCTTAGCACGGCCTCTATGGTGTTGGTGTTGTGGGTGTACAAAGTAATAGTCGCATTAGTTTGCGGCGCAGACCCGCCCGCGCGATAGACTGTACCGGCCACGCTAAAAGCCATCGCGTCATTCGCCGAATGGCAGCCCGACGTTAAACAGTCGCTACCCGGGTTATGGCTACCGTTAGCCGCACTACTTCCACTTGAGGTACTACTGGACGAAGAGCTACTCGAGGAAGATGAACTGCTTGATGACGCGGACTCATCGCTGCTGTCCGAATCGCTACCACCACCGCCACCACACGCCGTCATAATCAATACACTAACCGACACTGCCAATAGTAAAAAAAAACGCATATAAAACCCTCAAACCCAAATGACGCCTTACTTTCACGCCGGATGACTGTAAAAATTTACGCAACATTCTGTAGCGTAAACTTCCGAGTAAAGTTCGCTTTGTTATCGCTAAGCGTAAAACTAGCAGCTCTATAAAAGATTGCTGGGCAGACGTCTCGTTTTTACAAAGCCTTACGTTTGTCCTGCCGGTACGGCCGTTAAACGAAAAAGCCCGCGTAGTTAACGCGGGCCTTTAGCGGTAGAACTCAGTTGGCTCAAATTGATAGATCGAATGACCTAAACATTCACCGGCGCAAATTTCGGCTCAAATTCGTCTTCATCGCTATCCGATTCACTCAGTTCTGGAATCGATGACAACTGCCCGTGCTCATCTTTCGCAATCAACATATACAGCGATGGTATAACATAAAGGGTAAACAGCGTACCAATACCCATACCGCCCACCAACACTAAACCAATCGAGTTACGCGCCTCGGCACCAGCACCAGTAACCAATGTTAGAGGAAAGTGGCCTGCCACTGTAGCAACCGTGGTCATAAGAATAGGGCGTAAACGAGTCGATGAAGATTCACGAATTGCGGCCAGTTTACTCAGCCCTACGCCTTGCATTTTGTTGGCAAATTCCACCATCAAAATACCGTTTTTCGCCACCAAGCCAATTAGCGTTACCAAACCAACTTGCGAATAGATATTGAGTGTCGTCGTCCAGCCGTCCGTCCAATAACTCATATTCGGGTTAGGAATTTTTAACAGGGTAAAGATCAGGGCCCCGAACATGGCCAAAGGTACAGATCCTAAAAGAATCACAAACGGATCGCGGAAGCTATTAAATTGTGCAGCTAGAACCAAAAAGATAAGCACAATCGCCAAACTAAACGCCGGCAAAAACTTATTCCCCTCGCGTCGCAACTGCCGCGACTCACCGGTGTAATCGATCATAAAACCTTTAGGTAGTATCTTGGCCGCTTCGTCTTCCAAGAACGACAAGGCTACATCTAAAGGCTGTACCGCAACACCACTCAATTTCACCGCATTTAACTGCTGAAAGCGATTCAGCGAACGCGGTACTGTTTTTTGGCGAATATCCGCAACCGTAGATAAAGGCACTAACTTCCCTTCAGGCCCCGTAATATAAATATCTTCGAGCTGTTCTGGGTTCAATCGCTCGCTACGCTTTACCTGCGGAATAACGCGGTAACTTCGTCCAGCAATGTTAAAGCGATTCACATAAGCGCCACCAAGCATAACTCCGACGTCGGCACCAACCTGCTGCATATTTAATCCCAAATCGGCAACCTTATCGCGATCAATATGTAACTCCGCTTCGGGCAAATCAACCTTGGTATCGATTTGCGGCGGGAAGGCAAACATACCGCTCATGGTGGCTTTTTCCTGCAGCTCTTGAGCAAACTTTAAAATCTGTTCCGGTTCTGCAGTGGAGGCAATAACAAACTCCACAGGGAAGCTACCACCACCGGGCAATGCCGGCGGTGTAATCGCAAACATGTTAATACCGCTAATCTGCATTAACTTGGCATTGGCTTCAGGCATAATTTCAAAAACGGTACGCTCGCGCTCCTCCCAAGGAGCCAACACCATGCCACCGAACCCGCCAGTAGGAAAGGTTAACTGGAAGGTAAAATCCGTTTCAGGAATACTCATAAACGCTTCGTTAGCCGCATTAGAATAAATAGAAGCCTGATCTAACGATGAGTTTGATGCGCCTTCTACAATACCGAATATCACCCCCTGATCTTCGGTAGGCGCTAATTCTTTCGCCGAAAACATAAACATCGGCACGCACAATAGGCTAATAACAATCCAAACAATATAAACTGCCGGACGCGCTTTTAAGGTAGCGTCCAAGCCTTTCATATATTTTTGTCGAAGTTTTTCGAAGGTCACCGCAATAACATGAGCGAAACCTTCATCTTCCATGCCCTTCTTCAACATACGCGATGACATCATCGGCGATAGCGTTAAAGCAACAACCCCAGAAATAGTAACCGCGCCAGCAAGCGTAAAGGCGAATTCGCGGAACAACGAGCCGGTCAAACCGCCCTGCAAACCAATCGGGAGATACACGGCAACGAGTGTTGCGGTCATGGCAATAACTGGACCGACCAATTCCCGCGCACCCAGTATTGCCGCTTTCATGGGTGTCTGCCCATCGGCAATATGGCGCTCAACATTTTCGACCACCACGATCGCATCGTCCACCACCAGCCCCACGGACAATACCACCGCAAGCAGCGTTAACAGGTTCAAACTAAACCCGAACAATTGCATTAAAAACACGGCACCAATTAACGACACGGGGATAGCCACAATTGGAATTATGACCGAGCGTATTGAGCCTAAAAACAGGTAGATAATTAAAACTACGATTAGCAGTGTTTCAGTGAGAGTTTTAATCACCTCGTGAATAGAACTCTCAATATATTTAGTCGCGTCATAGGCGATAATACCCTCCATACCTTTTGGTAGGCTCGCCTGAATATCTTCCATCTCGGCGTTAACAAGTTTCATCACATCTAGGGAGTTGGCATTTGGTAATGGCCAGATCCCCATAAATGTTGCTGTTTTGCCGGTGTAACGAACTTCAGTGTCGTAGGTCTCTGAGCCCAAAACGACATCGGCGATATCTTTAAGACGAATTATTGCGCTGTTCTCGGCGCGAACAACCAGCTCTTTAAAATCGTCCACACTGTTTAGATCGGTGTTCGCAGAGAGGTTTACCTGAATAAACGAACCTTTTGTGCTACCCAATGCCGCAAGATAATTGTTCGCGGCAAGCGCTTGGCGAATTTGTACTGGGGTAATGTTATAGGCCGCCATCAATTCCGGCTTTAACCAAATACGCATCGCAAAAGTACGCGCCCCCAACACATCGGCACGCTGCACACCCTCAAGCGCCGATAGGCGTGGCTGTACAACTCTCACCAGATAATCGGTAATTTGGTTGTCTTCAAGAATGTCTGAGCTAAAACTCAAATAGGCAGAAGCAAAGGCACTGTCCGCCGACTCCACATTAATAATTGGTATTTCCGCTTCCGGCGGAAGGTCGCCCCTCACCTGATTTACCTTGGCGGTTATTTCCGTCAAGGCTTTAATCGGGTCGTAGTTTAATTCCAAGCGAACATTAATCGTCGACATGCTCTGAGTTGACGACGAGCTAATATAATCAATCCCGTCCGCCCCAGATATAGCACGCTCGAGCGGCGTTGTAATAAAACCTCGGACGAGCTCGGCGTTAGCACCAATGTACATAGTGTTAACGGTAATCACAGCGTTATCGTTACGCGGGTACTGCCTTACCGTAAGCGAGCTCATCGCTTGAATACCGGCAATAATGATGACTAAATTCACCACTATCGCGAGCACCGGCCGCCGTACAAAAATATCGGTAAAAGATTTCATTCTTTAAGTCTCACAATCCGTTAAATACGTTTACAAAGCTGGTGAATTAATTATCTTCCAGCTGAGGATTGGCACTAAATTCTGGCATGGCTGAGTTATTGATACTCACTGCCGCCCCGTTTTGTAATTTGAATACGCCAGAGCTAACCACCTGATCACCCTCATTGATTCCAGCCTCGACTGAAACGAAATCGCCACGCGCTTTACCAAGCCGAACAAACTGCTGCTGAGCCACTAAGCTTGTCTCGCCAGTTTTCTCATCTTTTTTCTCAGTAACGACAAAGATGGAATCGCCATAGGTGGCGTAGGCAACGGCGGTTACCGGCACGGCGAGTACCCGTTTAACATCGGACATAACAACCGCAACACTGGCAAACATGCCGGGTAGTAACTGTTTGTCCGGGTTTGCCAAGGTTGCCTGAACACTGAGTGACCGCGTGGAGGAATCCACTTCGGGGTTAATCGCCGTCACCTTGCCTTCAAACACTTTTCCCGGCGCGGCATCGGAGCGTACTCGCACACTTAGCCCAGGTTTAAGTTTTGCCATATCTTGTTGCGGTAAGGAAAAGTTTACATAAATAGGATCAACCGCCTGTAGTGAAACAATTGCACCACCGGTAGCAAGGTCTTGCCCCAAGTTGACCAAGCGAATACCAAGACGCCCGGCAAATGGGGCCTTAATGGTTTTCTTTTCAATGCTTGTTCGTATGGTGTCTGCCTGTGCGACCGCTTGCTTGTAACTGGCTTGTGATGCATCTAGCTCCGCTTGCGATGCCACCTTCTTTTTAAACAACTCGGTCAAACGCGTGAGGTTGGCCTGCGCCAGCTCTACACTTGCTGCCGCGGCTCGCAACTGTGCTTGTTCTGAGGAGATATCTTGTTTGATTAGCACCGCTCCAGCCTCGACATCAGCGCCAGCGGTGAAGGCTATCTCGGCCACTCGGCCGGGATTGTCGGCGGTAACCGTTACACCCTGAACGGCCTCCAGAGAACCGACAGCATTCAGGGATACTTCCCAGTCCTGATAGCTCGCCTCGCTCGCAGCGATGACCGTTGGAGGCATTACCATTGACTCGCCAGCCGCCGCCATATCCATAAACTGTTTAAGCTTGGCGCCAGCCAAAACTGCGATAAGCACCAGCAGTGCTGCAAGTGTCAACAAAATACGTTTCAACATGTCGGGTTGAGTCCTTTTAATCACAAAGATAAGTTAAAAATATAAGTAGATGGGCGATAAGAGAATGGTCGCTAGTATAGAAGGCAGTTCGGTTACACTAGGTGAATATTTGTAATTTGAGCTTAGTGATATTACCTCGCCAAGTTTGGCGGTGCACTCGTCCGTGCCACTACAGGTAATTCGCTTACAACGCGATTTCGTCCAGCTCGCTTTGCTTCGTATAGTTTAATGTCGGAACGCTTAACCCAGGCCTTCCAATCCTGATGACCAACACTGCAGGCAACGCCGAAGCTCGCCGAAATTGTTAGACCGCTAACAATTTCCATCGTCGCGATGGCGTCACGTAACTTTTCTGCAATCGATACGCCATGGGTTAAATCTGTATCGTAAAGCAGCAATAAAAACTCTTCCCCGCCCAAGCGAAAAACACTGTCACTCTTGCGGACACTTTTCAACAGAACCTCGCCTAAAGCTCGCAACACATCATCGCCAACTTCGTGGCCAAAACGGTCATTGATGGCTTTAAAGTGGTCTATATCAAGCGAAACAATAGTCGCTACACCACCCGTGGTTCGACAATAAGCGAGTGCTTGCTGGAGTGTATCAGCCAGCAATATACGGCCCGACACCCCCGTTAGGGAGTCGGTAACAATCTGCTTTTGCATATGCCCCTGCTGGCGCGTAATAACCCGCGTGAGGATTGCACTAAACATACTCACCGCAAACAGCGAAGCCCCTACTCTTATGGCTACAGCGCCATCCAAGTAGCGAAACGACAAGTAAGCGATGACGGTAAAAATAAGTATGTTTGCCAGCCACGCATGGCGTTCATCGAGCAACAGGTAGAACGTCATGATAGTGGGAAACGCCCAAAGGCTTGCCGTGAAGCCCTGAGCTACTAATGATAATCCCAGCAAGGCCACGACGGCAGGAACAAAGCCAAACAACAACAGCAAACTAAGATGCTGTCCTTTGGAGCCACTACGGGCCGCAACACCGAGAATAACCACAACAAGTAGTAATAGTGAGCCGATATAAGCCCGTCCTTCAGCGAAGTGTAAAAACACAAACGGAAGTACGACCAGTACGGAAACAATCGCCACGTATTTAGTGGCTGTGATTCGATAATCAACTACATGAGCTTGCGGTAACATCTCGTGTAACTTCTACCTTAAATTCATGAAAACCTAAGAACCACCATTAGAGGTTCTTGTTCGATCTGAACACAGCGCGTATTCAGAGGCGATGCTCAGCCAATTCATTTTAGCAGTAAATGTTACGATTAAACGACGACTCAGGCCGTTAAACAAAAAAACCGCCTTGCGGCGGCTTTTTTGTTTAGTTCAGATCAGCATTCAAGATTTTGTAATGATCATTAATAATTTTCAAGGTTGACGCATCCGTTGCGAATACTGAATTCAAGCCCTGAGGCTCTTGAGGCGGATCACCAACAAAGGTTTTGTCGCCTTCACGCCAAACCGCGTCATCGTGCAGCGCTTCGCCGTAACCACCCCACGCCCAGAAGTTAGTACCCACCAACGGCCCACCGGTGTGCACGCTATGATTCACCTTGCCAAATACAAATTGGTAAAAGCTATCGCGGAACTTAGTGGTCGTTTCTGGACCATATTGACCGCCATCGCGCTCCAAACCGAACTCTTCTAAAACGAGCGGCATATTCAATTGGGTCGCTAGCTCGATATGATGATCGATGTAGTCATTGGCACGCTGTACCGCTGTACCAAAAGTTTGCTCTGGGTCGGCGACCGTAAACCAGCCCCAGTTTTTCGGCCACATATGGAAGGTGGCATAGTCGATACCATTATCAGAGTGTGCAGCAAGAAAACACTCGTCCATAACGAGACACCCCATGGTGCCCTCTCCGCCAACGGATACTAGTTGCTTTGGCGCATCACCTTTAATAAGGGTAGCTGTGTCGCGAATCCATTTGTAATAGTGCCCTAAGTTTTCCTTGCTGCCCTCGCCATCACCAGGGCGCGGCTCATTCGCAAGCTGCCACGCCATAATGGTTGGGTCTTCACTGTAAAGCTTACCGGTTATGGTATTGCGACGCGTAACGATACTTTTGACATATTTATGAAAAAGCGCAACAGCTTCTGGATTTGCATAAAATTGTGCAGAAAACAATGCAAATGCAGGCCAAGGCTTGTCAGGGTCGGCCATATCTACAATTTCGCCATTGTTTACCCAAGATAGGTAGGTAGCCATACCACCGGACCACTCCCAAAAGTTGTTCAGGAAAATCACGGCTTTCAGGTCGCGCTTCGCCATTTCGGCAAGAGCGTAATCCAGACCAACTAAAATATCTTCGCGCTCGATTTCGCCCTTGTGACTAATCGCTGGCTTCATCGAATCACGTAGCGGCGAGCGTTCAGACGCACCAAGAATCCGCAAATTGGTAATGCCGGTGGCCTTCAATAAATCCAACTCACGATGCAAACGCTCACGATCACCGATCGCGTCCGTCTCGGCGCCAATATAACTGGCGAACCACATGTTCGCGCCAGCATAGCGGTAAGGCAACCCATTCAAATAAAAGTGTTTACCGTGCACACTTACAAATGGACTGACAGGAACTTCGTCGTAGGCAACCGGCCAATTTTCTCGGCTGGTTGCGGTCTCGGGTTCGGGCGAACATGCAGTTACCGCAGCAAGTACACATATTAAAGAAAACGAACGTAGCATTGAGGTCATAATTTCCCCCCTCGGTTATTATTGTCGTTGTTTACGCATCGGTGATTTTGACAACCAATTTACACACTTCCATCATCGCCCGGCCATTGTGGTAAGGCGCTTTCCAGAAGCCAATTTTGCAGTCGCCCACGTGAGGCTTATCTAGCACGGACAGCCAATGCCACTCCCCCTTGAGCTGATCTTTCTGATATTTTTTTATAAATTCCCAAACGCGCTCGAACGCATCGTAGTAACGCTCGTCGGCAGTTAACTGGTAAGCATTTAAGAAGCCAACAAGAGCCTCCGCCTGTACCCACCACACTCGCTCATCCAACAGCTCTTGTTTTTCAAAATTATAAGCGTCAAGAACTTCGCCGTGAGCACCAATACCTTGCTCTAAAATAGTTTCGGCCATCGCCAAAATAATCGGCTTAAATTGCTCCTCTAACGCCTCTTCATGTAAGGCTTCTACAGCCTCCCAAATTAACCAGCTCGCTTCAATATCATGACCATATGATATGGATGTAGAAATATCCGTCCAGTCCATCGCTTGGAACATTCGCAGGTGGTTATTTTCTTTATTGATTACATACTCGTCGAAGTAGCGTAGACAACGCTTCATTCCCGTCGCGACCTTTGCTGACGGCGCCGCTACGTAGAGCGCAGTGTAAGCCTCCAAAATATGTAAGTGGGTATTCATCGATTTCGGCGAATTTAGGTCTTTATCGCTCAGACGCATATCCTCTAAACCACTCCAATCGCGCGCGAAAGCTTCCAGGTAACCTTCGTTTTGATCATCGTGGCCGCGCGTTTCGATTAGATTGAATAAGGTTGTCGCAAATTCAAGCGCCCCCTCGTTGTGGGTTAGCTTGTAGTAAGCACTAAACCCATAAATAGCGAACGCCTGTGCGTATATCTGCTTGCGATCATTTACGCACTGACCTTGGTGGTCCAAAGCCCAAAATACACCACCATGCTGTTCATCCCAAAAGTATTGAACCAGATAATTGTAAGCTCTGTCCGCGAGTAAGCGATAATCCGCGTTACCGCTGAATAGCGCCGCCTCACTGAAAAACCAGAGAATCCGACTATTTAAAATAATACCTTTATCAGCCTGCGGGTTTTGCTCGCCATCGACCGTGATCTCACCAATAAATCCGCCAAACGCGTTGTCGATGGTATTAACAGCCCACCAGTCGGCAATGTCGTGTAACTCGGTGCGGAATTCGGGAATGAGATTTTGATTCATTACTTCGCCTCTTGAACTGCGGCCCTTCAAATGAGCGGCCAATTACCGATATAGATAGCCGCCGGCAACTGCAAGGCGGCTATAAAAAGTAGACTGAAGAGTAACAGCCGATATCCAATTTGTGTATGAATACCGACGGCTACCCGAAGAGCGGCTGGAATTAGACGTCTAAGTTTTTCAGAACTTCCAAGTTGGAAGAGATAAGCGCGCTGCGAGTTTGAACTGAGGCCGCCGAGCGTAGGCCATCTTCCGGAGTGTTCAGACAATAATCAACAAGACGATCAACGGTCGAGGTCGCAACGTGCATACGGGTATCCGAAGACGCGTAGTAAATGAATACGTCATTGCTTTCATTGGCGATCCAGCCGTTGGTGAACACAACATTGGACACGTCGCCAATACGCTCACTACCTTTTGGCGCAATAAAATGACCACCCGGACGATGGGTAACCACCCAAGGGCGCTCTAGCTCAGTCATAAATACATACAAAACATAACGCAAACCGGCAGCTGTGTTACGCACACCGTGAGCTAAATGCAACCAGCCTTTGTCAGTTTTAATTGGCGCCGGCCCTTGGCCGTTTTTAACTTCTTTAATGGTGTGATATTCCTTTCCATCGACGATCACTTCGTCTTTGATCTCGGCATTTTCCATGGAATCGCTCAAACCCCAACCAACACCACCGCCACTGCCAACACTAATAAAGCCATCCTGCGGGCGGGTATAGAGTGCATATTTACCATCGACAAATTCTGGATGTAGCACTACGTTGCGCTGCTGCCCCGAATAGGTGACGAGATCGGCCAAGCGCTCCCAAGTCACCAAGTCTTTAGTGCGCGCGATACCGCACTGCGCTTCAGCAGCCGTAGTATCCGCCATGCGCGTTAAATCCTTACGCTCGGTGCAAAACAAGCCATAAATGTAACCGTCTTCGTGCTTGGTGAGACGCATATCGTAAACGTTGGTGTCTGGGCGATCCGTTTCCGGCAAGTTAATCGGGTAATCCCAAAAACGGAAGTTATCAACGCCGTTGTCGCTTTCAGCTATGGCAAAGAAAGATTTGCGGTCATCACCCTCGACGCGAACCGCTAGGATATATTTACCTTCGTGGTATAGCGCGCCGGAATTAAATGCGGCGTTTACGCCAAGACGCTCCTGCAAGAAAGGGTTAGTCGCTTGATTTAGGTCGTATCGCCAAAAAATAGGAGTATGAGCGGCGGTTAAAATTGGGTTTTTCCAACGCTGATAAATACCGTTTGAAGACGCCGGCGTATTTTTCTGGGTTATTAGCGCCTCGTGCTCGGCCATCTTGTTTTTCAGTGTTGTTGTAAAATCGCTCATTCGATTAAAACCTCAAATTCGTTAATCATTAGATAAGTAGATAGATTGGTATGTTTACCAATAAAGCGCCATATGGGCCCGTACAGCCCACAAAAGCTAAAAATCTGCACTGCGATGCATTACCAAGCGAAGAGCAAAAGTAGAACTCACAGAAGACGCCCACCAAACCGCAAGAGTATAGCCGATAGTCGAGCGGCGACAGTATATACGATCCACCTTTCATGCAGTAGCCGAGCGCTTTATACCCGCCTAGAGCAAATTTTAGGCGGGGTAATGTAATCGGTTACAGAGGTCATTGCAAGTCAAAATCCGCGCTAGAAACAATTTAATGTATTAAGCGCCAATCTTATGCCTTGATGGCCCAAAGACTGACACCAAGAGCGCAATGATGACAACTCACCGCCGAAATAATGTAACCCGTTACAGCTATATTTTCTTTTGTTTCAGCGGCTTACAGTATATAAAGAACAAAAAACAGTCTAAAAAAATCGCAGAGGAATGTAACTAAGCACGCATTTTATGTAACTTTTACAGTAGAATAGCGTGCCAAAGACACAATGAGCCACGCCACCTTTAACATTCGGAAACACTATGTCTAACATTCGCGAAGTTGCCCGCATCGCGGGGGTCTCGGTCGCTACCGTCTCGCGCACCCTGAGCCACCCAGATAAAGTCTCGGAAGCTAGCAAAAAGAAAGTCATGGAAGCGATTGAGCAGGTCAAGTACCGGCCCAATATGCTCGCGCGCAACTTTCGCAGCGCGCGAGCATATTCATTAGTGGTGCTGGTGCCCGATATTGCCAACCCATTCTTCGCCCTCGTTATCCGCAGCATCGAACAGCAAGCACAAAAAAAAGGTTACTCGGTACTCCTTGGAGATACGCAAGACTCTCACGCGCGCGAACAGGACTATATTCGCCTAGTTGAAACCCGCTTAGCCGACGGCGTTATTCAGCTGCGCCCCCAGTGGGACCAAACGTCAGATCAGCAAAGTATGAACTTCCCATACCTACATCTCTGTGCGACTGAATCTACCCCGGGGCCCTGTATTCGGGTTGATAATGTCGCGGCATTTAAAAATATCGTCGACTATCTCATCTCCCTTGGGCATCGCCGCATCGGCTTGATTACCGGCCTAAAAGGCAACCCGCACACCATCGACCGGCTCAAAGGCTACAAACAAGCGCTCAGCGAAGCCGGCATCCCATTTGATGAAACATTGATTGCGGAAGGTGAGTTTCTGATTTGGTCTGGGGTTAACGCCGCGAATACGCTGTGCAAACTACCCAATCGTCCAACCGCGATAGCCTGTATGAACGACGAAATGGCAATTGGTGCAATCCAAGCGATTAAAAGTCACGACCTGAAGGTGCCGGGCGACATCTCTGTAACGGGGTTTGATGACATCAGCTACTCCCGCTACTGTGACCCCCCCTTAACAACCATTTCTCAGCCGGCCGACGACATGGGTTCTATTGCCGTCGACATACTGTTGCGCTTAATCGAGGGCGAAACCCTCGATGAAGAAGAACACGTACTGCCCTACGACTTTATCGTGCGCAAAAGCACCTCTGTTTGTAAAGCGGCAGACACTAACAGCGATATCAGCCAGGAGCCGAATTAAGCTTCCGACTCCTTCACGTAATCGGCAACTTCCATTGCGGCGACGATTAAATGGTACAGCGTACTCGCGGGGGCAAAGTCCACGAGTACCTCGTTGTTGCTATCGAGCTGATCAATATAAGTGCCGTCTCGTTTAGCGCAGGATAGATACCTATCCAAAAGTACCTCTACGGCTTTAGCGGCTTGGGCTTCTGCGCCCGCCCTACCTACACGCGCCTGAGCAATGCTCGCCTTGATAAGCTCAGTCATCGGCCAGCAACGCTTCGAACCTTTTAATACCTTGCCCTCTGGCGAAACTTCGTCATACAGCAGACCCTCTGGCGTCAAGCCACTCGCCAAAGCCGTCTCGTAGAGAGTATCAGCATAACCCGAAGTATCGCGACCACTGCGCTTACCGTACCAATGCAGCAACCAGACCCACTCCATCATATGGCCAGGCTCTACTATTTCGCCATCTGCGCCATCTAATAAGCTCCAGTCTTCGTTAAAGTACTCGCGCAGTACGCCATATTTTCCATCGTAAAACCGCGTTTCAAACAGGGCGAACATCTCGCCTGCACGCGCCAACCATTTGGCCTCGCCAGTTGCGTCATATAATGCAAGGAAGGCTTCAAACAAATGCATGTGTGGGTTTTGACGACGACGATCTGTTGCGTAATCCCCCTCTAACCAACCACCGCCGACGCCACCAAAGCGGCTGTCCAACATTGCAATCAGCTTGTCCGCTCGCACCAACGCCGAATCCTCTTTAAAAACCCGATAACGCAAAGCACAAGCCAGCAGTGCGAAGGCGTGATCATACAAATCCTGCTTCGAATCGAGCACTTCATAACTAGGCGACAACAAGTGAATATAACCTTCGCCGCTTTCATGTACACCAATACGCTCGACAAAGTCGGCCATTGCCGACACAACCGGCTCACCACCGGCCATCCATCCACGCTCGCTCGCGACGGAAAAAACAAAGATTTGTCGCGCCTGCACGCGCAAGCGAATATTCGCAGCCTTATCGACCTCGCCCGACGCCAAAAAGCGCTCGTAGCTTGCTCCGGATTCAGGATTAATGGCCGCGCCGCTCCATAGGGGCAAGGCCGAATCTTTAAACCAATCCACCCAACGGGCTGAAAGTTTCGCTAAATCTGTCGTCATGAGATTACCACCTGCGTCGTCAATAAAGTTTATGCCCTGCCGCGTGCTCGAAGAGCCTACAAAGGCTGTTGCGGCAAAGCTTAGCATAGGGAAAGGGCGCGAAGTTTGTCGTAAAACAACCGCTGATTCAACGCTGAGAGCATTGGATAATTGCTTTGTTCACAATACTTACGAGAAACACTGACGTCGAGGGCAACTATTGGCTAGAATTAGCTGCAATAAAAATAGCTTACGGAGACAGCACCATGAAGGTATCACCACTCGCCACGCTTACCACGCTTGCTACAGTTGGCCTGCTCGCTTTTTCAAGCACGTCATTCGCCGACAATCGCCAAGGTTTTTATGCTGGGGGCAACTGGTCGTTCATCGATAGTAATGCGGCAGACGCTGCGGGAAACGGCGTAGACTTTCGCAGCCTAGAAGTTGTTGGAGGCTACAAGTACCGCTCATGGGCTGGGGTTGAGGCACGCTTCGGTACGAGCTTAAAGAAGGAAACTTTTGCGACCGACTTGACCGGCGGCGAAGTTGAGGTCGGCATCGATCACTACGAAAGCCTTTACTACCGTTTGGAGTCCGCCAATCAAGTCGCAAAGTTTTATGTGCTACTGGGCTTTAGTAACATTCAAACCAGCAACGGCAACAGCGACGAGTCCGGCTCGGAATCCGGCGCATCCTACGGTGTAGGGATAGGCTTTGTGATGAACGAGAACCTCAACTTAAATTTCGAATATCGCGATATTCTCGATGAAGACGCGACTACATTTACAGCAATGAGTATTGGTCTCGACTATCGGTTTTAGTCGACCGCCTATTTTGTTTGACGACCAGCTTTACTTTGCGGACAAAGCACTGCCCTAGCGGCGTTCATTATTCACACCAGCTAGGCGCAGCGCTACTTCTTCGGAAAACCAAACATATTCGTATTGTCTGAACTCGAGGTATTAGCAGGTACCTCAACCTCCTCGAAGGCTTCATACTTGGTAACTCTGCCATTAGACGCTCGCACAAAGCAGTTTACAAAAAACTCCACTTTTGGCGCACCAACCTTCCCGTTTAAATCCATATGCTGGAAGATCTTGTAAACAAGCTCGCGCTCTTCGTAACGACTAGAATGATTATCCAGCGTTAACACTCTAATGCGGTCGCCAAATTTCGAGCGCGTTTCCGCCTCACACGTCAGTACCGCATCGTTAAATGTTACGTTCTTATAGCCGTCCGCACCACTCCCGCCCGACATACCGGGCATCGACCCCGTGACGTAGAGCGTCATGCTAATCGACAGCACAATAACGGTCACAGCCGTAATCACTACGATGATATTTTGACGACGGCTAACGGGACTCGACATAGTAAACTCACGGTTAAGACTGTAAAGATCGCCAAGCTACAATTGCGCTAAGACTTCGATTGACGCCAATCCAGCCAATATCACACTAAGGCTGCGGCCGATAAACACCCACATTGGCAAAACCATCATCGGCAAGATGGGCCGCGTGCAACGCACTCATCACCCCCTTGTCGCAGTAGAGAAGATAGCGGCACTCAGCATCCAGCAGCGGGAACTCAGAGCTTAGCTTGTAAAACGGAATCGCAATACTAGCGCCGTGCGGCAACTGCAATGGCCGCATTTCTACTTCGGTGGGGTGACGCACATCTATCACCACGTCGCTGTCAGCGGGTACGTTAAGTATCAGTAATTCATCTGTACTCTGGGTGTTAATAGAAGCCATTACTTGATCGATGGCCTGTACGCTCGACTGTGCGAGCGCGGTTTCCAACACCCCCATATCAAACTGCTGCTCTTGCTGTTCAAGTTTTTCTGGGTTGACCTTTGCCGAGGGCTTTACCGATATTACACCGCAGTATTCGGGAATATTGGCCGAAAAATCTTCTGCAC
This sequence comes from Teredinibacter waterburyi, assembly GCF_001922985.1. Lineage (GTDB taxonomy): Bacteria > Pseudomonadota > Gammaproteobacteria > Pseudomonadales > Cellvibrionaceae > Teredinibacter > Teredinibacter waterburyi. The sequence continues at coordinate 128,574 of NZ_MRUH01000103.1, read as the reverse complement.
CAATTTCCCGTGCTTGGCGAATAATATCTGGCTTATCGACGGCAATTAGCGGTCGCAAAACCAACATTTTCGTCACCGAATCTATGACCACCAAGTTGGGGATGGTTTGACTGCTCACCTGAGCAATCGCCTCTCCCGTCACCAGCGCCTGAATACCACCTTTCTCTGCGACTCGCTCAGCCGCTCGCAGCATCATCCGTTTGAGCACAACCCCCATATTCGAGGGATCAATTTTATCCAAAATCTCAGCCACTACACCCTCAAACGGTACCGTAATAAAACGTACCTTATGAGTAGACCCAAAGCGATTCCACAGGTAAAAGGCGATCTCTTTCACCCCAACCTCATGTGCGCGGCCGCCCAGATTGAAAAAACAAAAATGCGTACGCATACCGCGTCGAATCATCATATAACTCGCAACGGTAGAATCGAAACCGCCGGACACCAACGACAACACCGACTCCTGAGTCCCCACTGGGAAACCACCAACCCCCTGATGCTTAGCGGAAACAATAAAACACTGATCGTCCTTAACTTCGACGTGAATCTCAATATCGGGCTTCTTTAGCTTAACACCTGCCGAATCCGTATTTTGATTGAGACCGCCACCGATATAGCGCTCCGCATCGATCGATTTAAATTCATGTCGACCGGTTCTACGTACCCGCACGCAGAATGTTTTGCCGGTCAACTCCTCCCCCCACTCATCAAGCGTGTGCTCGTAAATGTCGTGCATCGTTACAAACGGAAAAACCTTAACGACGGAGAAGTTAGCGATGCCCGGCGTAGAGCCAAGCAAGTCGATAAATTGCTGCTGCAGCAATGCATCATCACTGGGCACACGTACCTCTAATTTATCCCAATCGGAGGCAACTGACATTTTTGGGTGCAATCTTCTCCCTAGGATGCGCAAGTTTTCTGTCAAGTGCTTAGTAAGGCGCTTGCGCACGGGGCTACTTTTTATGGTAATTTCAGGAAAAAGGCGAACAATAAAAATCATTACAAATAAGACCGTAAGTTGTATCACTTAAAGAAAGGCTAGCAGTATAATGGCCCGCCTCTAGTCAAACCATCATGGCTAAAAGCACCATTTTTGCGCATTCACAGAAATGTGCACCATTAAAATGCATTTGATCGCGTCTTTTAATACCTCGACGCAGCCAAGTCCTTGTTTTTACTATGTTTGGGTGGTGCCATCATTATGGCACACAACTTGCGAGTATCGCGCCACTCTTCTTGCGTACTAACGAGATTGCTTTGATAATGCGTTTCGCAACTAGGGCGTAGGAATAATCTTCTACACAACTAACTTTCAATAACAAATGGCTAGGGCCACGACTCTGGAGGAATCTCATGTCAGAGCAGACTCTGAAACTGATCTCAGAAAATGAAGTACGCTGGGTTGACCTGCGTTTTACCGATACCAAAGGTAAAGAACAACACGTTACCATCCCATCTTCCTATGTAGATGAAGCTTTCTTCGAAACAGGACAGATGTTTGACGGCTCATCAATTGCCGGCTGGAAAGGTATCAATGAATCAGACATGATTCTTATGCCCGACGACACCGCTTCGGTTCTTGATCCATTCACCGACGAGCCAACTGTTATCGTTCGTTGCGACATCGTTGAGCCATCTACTGGCGAAGGCTATGAGCGCGATCCACGCTCTGTTGCTCGACGCGCAGAAGCGTACCTGACTTCTACCGGCTTGGGTGACACTGCATTCTTTGGTCCAGAACCAGAATTCTTCATTTTTGATGAAGTTAAATTTGGTCAGGACATGAGCGGCAGCTTCGTTAAAATTAATTCGGAAGAAGCCGCTTGGTCTTCCGGTGCTAAGTTCGCCGAAGGCAACATGGGTCACCGCCCTCGCGTCAAAGGCGGCTACTTCCCAGTTCCTCCTGTTGATTCTTTGCACGACATCCGTGGCGCCATGTGTAACGCGATGATGCAAATGGGCTTGGACGTTGAAGTTCACCACCACGAAGTTGCAACCGCTGGCCAGAACGAGATCGGCGTAAGGTTCAACACCCTAGTTAAGAAAGCTGACGAAACTCAGATTCTTAAGTACTGTGTTCACAACGTTGCTCACGCTTACGGTAAAACGGCTACTTTTATGCCTAAGCCAATCGTTGGCGACAACGGTTCTGGTATGCACTGCCACCAGTCGTTCTGGAAAGATGGCGTTAACCAGTTTGCCGGTGATGGCTATGCTGGCCTTAGCGAAATGGCACTTTTCTACATCGGCGGTATAATCAAGCACGCTAAATCACTTAACGCCTTCACCAACCCAGGCACAAACTCTTACAAGCGTTTGATCCCAGGTTTTGAAGCGCCCGTTATGCTGGCTTACTCTGCTCGCAACCGTTCTGCCTCTATCCGTATTCCTTACGTTGCCTCACCAAAAGGCAAGCGTATTGAAGCACGCTTCCCAGACCCAATTGCCAACCCTTACTTGGCATTCTCTGCCATGTTGATGGCTGGCCTTGACGGTATTAAGAACAAGATTCACCCAGGTGAAGCTGCAGATAAAGACTTGTACGACCTACCGAAAGAAGAAGCGGATGCTATCCCACAAGTATGTGGTAGCCTGCGCGAAGCTCTTAGCAGCCTCGACGCCGACCGTGAGTACTTGACTGCTGGCGGTGTTTTCACCGACGACATGATCGACGCTTACATCGAACTTAAGATGGAAGACGTCTACCGTGTTGAGCACACCACTCACCCAGTTGAGTTCGACCTTTACTACTCAGTATAAGTACGCCGTATTAGCGTTAATTCGCTAACATCTAAAAGCCCGAATTCGACTCCGTCGGTTCGGGTTTTTTTATGCCCGATATTGCACTCCTAGACAGCAAACATCCCAATCCCGATAAAATGATGCTAGGGTTGCAACAGTCTGCTCGTCCGCTGGAACTCTGCCGTTGGTTATCGATGCTATGCGCAATACCCCACCACTTAACACCTATTCTACGCTACTAAAACTACTGGTCGCAGTCACCGTGTTCGCTACCACCGACTCGCTTGCAGACATCTATAAGCACGTTGATGAATACGGCAACATTTCCTACAGCGACGAACCGCCAACCCCAAAAGCCAAACCCATCAAGCTTAAACCGCTCAATACTGCGCCAGCGATAGAAATTCGCAGCCAGCAAGCGCCCACACAAGTATCTAGCGACCAACCGATAGATCGTCAAGCTGCCGATCGAGCCCCGACTATGGCGAACGATGCAACCCGAACAACAACCCCTGTCATACCTGCCCCGAGCAAAACTCTAACTCCCAGCCCAACACCGGCACCTCAAGCGAAACGGGATCTTCCTCGCAGCTCCGCAGGCCCCTACAAACTCCGTATTGCATCCCCTAAACAGGATTTTCGCTACGGCCCAGATGACAAGATTTTAAATGTCATCATCCTCAGTAAACAAAAGCTGGATGAAACGCATCAGTTTCAGCTCTACGTTGACGGCAAGCCCCAAGGGCAAACAACCCGACTCAACAATATTAACTTCACCTTCAGCCCAGAGATGCGCGGCCAGATTACACTTATAGTCGCGGTGGTTGATGCGCTAGGCACACGCATCGAAACGTCAGCCCCGGTCACGATCCTCGTTAACCGCAACGCCGACAGCTCCATATCAAACCAATAGCAGGTTGCACCGAAGTGCGGCGGCCCACATTGTGGTGCACCACCAAGCACCATTTAGGTGCGCTTTTGTCTCGCTTACCCCATAATATTCAACCACTGCCCATCGTGAGGGCCGCAGCTCTCTTCGTATCCCCAAATCAGGGCGATAGCCGCCTTGCAAGCAGGCCCTAGCCGCTTCTTGCACTATCCACTATTTTCGTAACAAATAAGGACGAAAATGTATTATTTCGCCGTACTTTCCAACATTTATACAATGTTTAGCCACCGACAAAACGCTCTTTCGACCACTAATGCCCCACCATCGCCACTGCGGTCCAGATTAGTTCCGACTCAAGCACTGTTTTGGTTTGCTTATTGCATTCGACTAAACAAGACTCGCTTTATTTATTATCTACGGGACGTCGCGTGAACCAAACCGCGTATCATCACATATTGGATAGCCTGATTACTGCGGTAATTTCGGTTGATACCAACCTGCTCATTCAGCATATGAATGCTTCTGCAGAGATGCTGCTGAGCGCCAGTAGCGAGCAAATGGTGGGCAAGCCTATCAGTCAATGTTTCGCCCCAGAAGACCCGACTCCTGCAGCGCTGCTGGACGCTCTGCGCGAGGAGCGCAACTGTACAACACGCCGTGCCGTATGGCGCACCCATACCCATCAGGAACTTACTGTCGACTACTCGCTTACCCCGATTACAGAATCCGGGCACCTAATTATTGAAGTGCAGCCGCTAGATCGACTTCTGCGTATAAGCCGCGAGGAAGCCAAACTGTCGTCACAAGAGACCTCGCGTAACCTTGTCCGTAGCATGGCTCATGAAATTAAGAACCCACTGGGCGGCATTCGCGGTGCGGCGCAGTTGCTCGCGCGCGAGCTACCAGATGAAGGGCTTGAAGAGTACACCAGCATTATTATTGACGAGACCGATCGACTACGCGATTTGGTCGACCGCATGCTGGGACCGCACACACTGTCAGAACGTAATGCCATGAACATCCACGAGGTACTGGAACACGTCGCCACAGTACTAAAGGCAGAATGCGGCAGAGAAATCCGGCTTGTTCGAGATTACGACCCCAGCATTCCCGACATGCTCGCCGATAAGTCGCAGTTAATTCAGGCCACTCTCAATATCACCCGAAACGCCATGCAGGCGCTGCTCGAAAATAAAGACCAACTGGCTGAGCGGCCATCTATTACCTTTGCAACGCGGATTCACCGCCGTTACACCATTGGCCGTATTCACCACCCTCTGGTCGTCAAGGTGACGATTACCGACAACGGACCGGGTATTGCCCCGGAGTTAATCGACGATATTTTTCTGCCTATGATTACTGGCCGCGCGGAAGGAACCGGGCTCGGCTTAGCCATTTCGCAAAACTTAATTGGCCTGCACCAAGGCCTGATTGAGTGCGAAAGTGAAAAAGGAAACACTCAGTTCACACTATTTTTACCCTTGGAACAAAAACATGCATAAATCGAACTTGGTATGGATTATTGATGACGACCGCTCTATTCGCTGGGTGCTTGAGAAAGCCTTACAGGCGTCTGGAATTGTAACCCAGAGCTTTGAGAGCGGAGACAAAGCGCTAGCTCAACTAAGCTCGAGCAAACCTGACGCAGTCATTAGTGATGTGCGGATGCCGGGGATAAATGGCTTGGAACTATTGGAAGCGCTACACAAGCAATTCCCGTTGCTACCAATCATTATTATGACAGCGCACTCCGACCTCGAAAGTGCCGTATCGGCCTATCAAGGCGGTGCTTTTGAATACCTACCCAAGCCATTCGACGTCGACGAAGCAGTAGCGGTAACTCAACGCGCGCTCGCTCACGCCACAGAACAGCAGCAGGAAAAGGTAGAGCCTGAACCGGAGATGGACACCGAGATAATCGGCGAAGCCCCCGCCATGCAAGAGGTTTTTCGCGCTATTGGACGACTGTCACACTCCAACATTACTGTGCTCATTAACGGCGAATCAGGCACGGGGAAAGAGCTAGTCGCACGCGCGCTGCACACCCATAGCCCACGTAAAGAAGGCCAGTTTATCGCCCTGAATATGGCAGCGATTCCGCGCGACCTGATCGAATCCGAATTGTTTGGCCACGAGAAAGGTGCCTTTACCGGCGCTGGCGCTCAGCGCCAAGGACGCTTCCAGCAAGCCGATGGCGGAACCTTATTTCTAGATGAAATTGGTGATATGCCAGCCGAAACCCAAACACGCCTACTGCGTGTATTGGCCGACGGCGAATTTTATCGCGTTGGCGGACACACCCCCATTAAGGTCGATGTGCGTATCATTGCCGCAACCCACCAAAACCTTGAAGGCCTGGTGGAAAACAATCGTTTTCGTGAGGATCTATTCCACCGCCTAAACGTCATCCGCATTCACCTACCTAAGCTGGCGGCGCGCCGTGAAGATATACCCAAGCTTGCGCAACACTTTTTGCGCAAGGCTGCGCAGGAACTGGATGTAGAAACGAAGATTCTTACCACCCAAACCGACGCCTATTTGAGCAAATTAAGTTGGCCTGGTAACGTTCGCCAGCTGGAAAATACCTGCCGCTGGATAACCGTAATGGCCTCTGGCCGCGAGGTACATGTTCAAGATTTACCGCCAGAGCTTATGGAGGTGAAACGTGCAGAAACCCCGAGTGGCGACTGGGATAAAGCCTTACGGCACTGGGCAGATCAAGCGCTTGCCTGCGGACAAACCGAAATTCTCAGTGACGCTGTGCCGACCTTTGAGCGTGCACTTATCGATACAGCGCTAAAACATACGGCGGGACGTAAACGCGATGCCGCTAATCTTTTGGGGTGGGGACGCAATACGCTCACCCGCAAACTGAAAGAATTGGGCATGTCCACGGCAGATGAAGAGTAATTAACCCCCAGTAGAAAACTCGCCGTAAAAACGAGTCACTTAAAGTACAAGGTAGAACGACCAGCCCCTTGGTCGTTCTACTCCTTCAAACACCCACCCTGTAGGCTCGCACTAGCAATACCTTCCGAGCATTGCCCGTCTAGTAACATTCGTAATCCGGCGCTTCTATCAATACTTTCCGATGATGACGGTATTCAACGACATAGCAATCACCGCGGTCATCTAGATAGAGATGGATTGGACGCAGATGCAAAGGCAAGGTTAACCAAGCGATATCCCAAACAAAGTCTAGATGCCGATGTAAGCTGGTGCGACCACTGATAAAAACATCGTGACGACCGTCGTAATGCCAATCCAAATGTTTGCGGTGGCTATAGTGGTGCTGACGATAGCCATGTCTCTGCCAGTATTGGTTGTGGCGATGGCGTTTCCAGTCTTGCTGGTTGTTGTGGCGAGGACCATGCTCGGCTCGGTGCTCAACACGTTTATCAAACCTGTGCTCGACACGCTTGTCGACTCTGTGCTCAGCCCTTTGCTCGCGCTTATCGGCACGGTAATCGCGTTTTTCTTCTTTGCGCTGTTTATAGTCGCGATTATGGCGTTGTTCACGCGCTTTATTATTATCTCTAGATTGCTCTTGTCGGTGCTCGCGCTTATTGTTGTCCCGCGCCCTGTCCTGCTCCTGCTTGGCCGCCACTGGGAAGCTAATCAAACCAACTAAAATAATGGGTACTATCCACTTATTTTTCATAAGGTATTCCTCTGACTGTAATCTTGAAAACCATCGCCGAAACCTCTTACCAAGGGCCATTGGCTTAGTGTGATTACAGATTAACGGAACCTCTCTGAATCGATCCTGAACAGAAATAACAGGCAACAAAAAAGGGGCTAAAAGCCCCTTTTTTTCAATACTCGCTACGCTTAGTGAGCGCCATCGGTCGCTTGCTGCTGCGCCTTTGCTTTTGCCTGTGCCAGTACCGCTTCGAAATTAATTGGCGGGATGCTTAACGGAGGAAAGCCTCCGCGAACGGCAACGTTATCAATTGTTTCGCGCGCGTAGGGGAATAGAATCCCAGGGCAGGTAGCCGTCAATAGATGCTGCAATTGCTCACCGGCAACACCACTAATATTAAAGACACCAGCTTGATGAACTTCCACCAAGAATAACGTTTTGTCGTCTTCTCGTTTCACCGTGACCGTTAACTTCAATACCACTTCAAAGTGATCATCATCAATTTTACTCACCTGAGTATTGAGGTCTTGAGCAATTTTTGGTTGGTTTTGAGCGGCAAAAGCATCGATCCCGAGCGGTGACTCAAAGGAGAGGTCTTTTATGTAAATTCGTCGAATAGCGAATTGCGGTCCGCCTTGAGTGCCGTCTGCTTGTGGCTGCGCTGCAGTATCTTCTGCCATGATGAGGTCTCTCGTTAATCTATTTTTTTAATGTTTAATAAATATTATCGTATTTGGTCAAGCAACAAATTGGGGGCGAATCGACCAATTACAACCCGCACTAGCCCTTAACTACGGGTAAATTTTGCCCCACCCACTCGCTCATACCACCCTGTAAACGGGTAACAGTAAAGCCTTGATCAGCCAACACCTTGCCTGCAGTTCCAGCGTGTTGGCCCATTTTGTCGGCCACGATAATGGTTTTACTGCGATACTTTTCCAGCTCGGACGTACGGCCTTGTAGCTTTGTATGAGGGATGTTTAACGCATCAACAATATGGCCTGCACCATATTCTTTGGCATCACGTACATCGACGATAATCGCCAGGTCCTGATTCAGCAGGCGCGTTGCCTCGTGAAAATTGAGCGCTTTACCGCCTTTGCGCGACTCAAGAACCGCCAGCGCAACAATCAGCGCAGACAAGAGGCTGACTAGCAACCACTGTTCAGTGATAAAATTCATCCAATTCACGATTTAAACCTTTTACTTTTCAACGGACTAGAAACAAAAAATACGCAGAACCGACAGCCTCAAGGCAACCTGCTCTGCGCCTTCGGGATTTAGGCTTTCGCCTGACCCTGCTTAGCTACGGCGTCCATCATGGCTTTTACAGCCTCTGGATCGCCAAGATACTCACGACTAATGGGGCGCATGTTGGCATCTAGGGTGTACACCAAAGGCACGCCAGTTGGGATGTTTAGCTCGAGAATTTCGGCGTCGCTCATATCGTCCAAATACTTAACCAAAGCCCGCAAGCTATTGCCGTGAGCGGCAATGATTACACGCTTACCACCCTGAATTGCAGGGGTAATAACATCGTGCCAGTAAGGCAAAACACGATCGATGGTTAGCGCTAAGCTCTCGGCTCGCGGCAATACGCGAGTATCGATGCCACGGTAGCGGCTATCATTACCTGGGAAGTGTTCGCTATCTTCATCGACAGGGGGTGGTGGGACGTCAAAGCTACGGCGCCAAATCTTAACCTGAGCGTCACCGTGTTTGGCGGCCGTTTCAGCTTTATCTAAACCTTGTAGCGCACCGTAGTGACGCTCGTTCAAACGCCAGTGACGCTCAACTGGCAACCACATTTGACCCATTTCTTCTAAAGCTAAATTCAATGTTCGAATTGCGCGAGTCAAAACCGATGAATAGGCTTGATCAAACTCGAAACCGGCTTCCTTCAGCAAACGTCCACCTTTTTTAGCCTGCTCAACACCGGCCTCGGTAAGGTCGACGTCGTACCAGCCGGTAAAACGGTTTTCTAGGTTCCACTGGCTCTCGCCGTGACGAATCAAAACTAATTTATACATAGTGCTGCCTCTACTCCAAATGTGGGTTACGCGGCCAAAATCTAAGACGCAAATGCGATCTGTAAGCGGGCGCAATCATCCTAGATTGCACTGCAAAAATCCAGTTTGGCGAAGGCAAAAACCCTATAAATAGCGGAATCAGTTAGAATGCCCATGGTTTTTACCCGCCAGACGGCGGCCAGCTTGCACGAATTGCGCTAAACTCCCAGCCATGACCAGACACGAGAATCCAATGCAAAGATCCGCCTTCAGCTTACTCGCTGGCCTTATTATCTGCACGCTTTGTGCCGAACCCAGTATAGCTGCCGACGATCAAGCCAAACTTGAGGCCGTGCGCAAAGCCATCACCGAGCTTCGCCAGCAACTGGAATCAACCAAAGGCAGTCGCGACGAGCTGCGGCAATCCTTAGAAAACTCTGAAAAAGATATTGGTGAGCTCGCCAAAAAGGCCGAAAAGCTCCAGCAAGACTTACGCGAACGCCAACAAAAGCTCAATCAGTTGCGCGAAGAACGCGGCCAGTTACAACGCAATAAGAGCGGCCAACAACAACAGGTTGCCGAGCACATCAACACCGCCTATCGAATGGGCCAGCAAAGCAGTTTGCGAATGCTTCTAAACCAACAGGACCCAACCAATGTCGCTCGCAACCTAAAGTATTACGACTATTTAATGCGCGCCCGCGCCGAACGGATCAGTGAATACACAACCACGATCGGGCGCATTAACAGCATTGAGCCAGAAATATCCTTTCAAACCGAGCAACTGGAAAATAACCACAAACAGCTTACCGAACGCCAAAAACAACTGCGCTCCTCACAACTGCAACGGCGAGAAACTCTCAGTAAGCTACTAACCCGAATCGCCAACCAAGATGGCCAGCTTAAAAACCTCGATAAAGACCGCCAACAATTAGAACAACTACTGAATCAAGTTAGCCAGCTGTTAGGCGATATTAGTTTGCCGGAAAATAGCGCGTCCTTCGCGTCACTCAAAGGAAAACTTCCTTGGCCCACCGATGGTAGAGTGTTGCGCAACTACGGCACGCCAAGAGTGTCAGACAAGATGCGCTGGCAAGGTTTGCTTATCGGTGGCAACGAAGGTAGCCCGGTGCGCGCGGTTCATCATGGGCGCATTGTGTTCAGCGATTACCTTCGCGGTCAGGGTTTATTGCTTATTATCGATCACGGCGCAGGCTATCTAACCCTCTACGCTCACAATCAGGCACTATACAAAGAACTCGGCGAATGGGTGGAAGCAGGCGAACTCGTCGCTGCACTCGGCAATAGCGGAGGCCAGCAAACCGCCGCCCTATATTTCGAGCTGCGCCACAATGGCGAACCAACCAATCCAAAGCGATGGTTTAAACGCCCCGCTTAAACAAAAATAACGAGTTTTACCTTCAGCTCATTAAGATTATTCAATAGGAGATTGCACGCGTGCCTTTCTTGCCCCATGTAGAAAACCCATTAAAACACGTACAGCTAACACTCGCGGCATTCCTATTTGGCGTCACACTAAGCGCCACGCCAAGCGCTTATGCGGCACAAGACTCGGTGTTGGCCGACGCAGGGACGAACCCATCAAGCAGTGCTGAATCCGATCAAGACAGTCTAGAAATAGGCGTTCTGCCGCTTGAAGACCTGCGCATGTTCACCAAAACCTACGATCATATTCGCCGCGCCTACATCGACGAAATCGATGACCGCACACTGCTGGAATATGCCATTAAAGGCATGCTCGGCGAGCTTGATCCGCACTCCGCGTTTCTCGACGCCTCCTCGTTTGGAGACCTACAGGTCCATACCACGGGGGAGTTTGGCGGCTTGGGTATCGAAGTCGGCATGGAAAATGGTTTTATTAAGGTGGTATCCCCTATCGATGACACACCGGCAGCTCGCGCAGGCGTGGAGTCTGGCGATTTAATTATCAAACTCGACGACACCCAAGTTAAAGGCCTAGGCCTAGACGAAGCCGTTGAGATGATGCGTGGCCCCAAGGGCAGCGACATTATCCTTACAATCGTCCGCGAAGGTATTGATCAACCATTTGAATTAACCCTAACACGCGACATTATTAAAGTACGCAGCGTACGTTCGAAAGTTATCGACGACCAATTTGGCTACCTGCGTATCGCCCAGTTCCAAATAAACACTGGGAAAGATACTGAAGATGCCCTGCGTAAACTTCTGACTAACAATCCGGACCTGCGAGGCATAATTCTCGACTTGCGCAACAATCCCGGCGGTGTGCTTAACGCTTCTGTCGATGTTGCCGATATTTTCCTTGATGGCGGATTAGTGGTGTATACCGAGGGTCGTTTAGCCGAATCAAACACCAAGTTCTTTGCCAACCCTGGCGATACTGCTCAGGGCCTGCCCCTTGTTGTTCTCATTAACGACGGCTCGGCCTCCGCTTCCGAAATTGTCGCCGGAGCCTTACAAGATCAACGCCGCGGTTTGGTTGTTGGTACCCGCAGCTTCGGCAAGGGCTCAGTGCAAACCGTCATCCCCATCAGCGACGATCGCGCCGTAAAGCTTACCACTGCGCTTTACTACACCCCCGAAGGCCGCTCTATTCAAGCACAGGGAATTGAACCCGACATTCTGGTTGAGCGAGTACGCGTAACGGCCGTAAAACCTCGAATCGCGGTTAAAGAAGCCGACCTCAGTGGCCATTTAAAAAATACCAAAGGTGGCGAAGAGGTAAAAGCGAAAGCCGACGCCGTTGAGACCGATCTTCACAACGAAGATAGCCAACTATATGAAGCGTTAAATATTTTGCGCGGTATTGACCTACAGCGCAGCGCGGAAAAAGCTAGAAAGGCAGCAACACTCAAAGCCGGCGCCGCGGCTACAGAACAAGACTCCACCCAGAGCAGCGCCAGTCAGACCGAGGACGCCGAGGACGCCGAGGACGCCGAGGGCAAGAATGCCAAGTAGATATGCCCAGGGGAAATATCGTCACCTCGGCCTGCGCGGACTGACTTGGGCCTTTCTTGCGCTGCTATCGAACACAGGGCTTGGCACGCCCTTGGTTATGCTCCACCCCTTCGACATACACGAGCACACGACGCACGACATCGATGCGGGGGGTGCCTACCCTGATATTGATGCTAAAGCGTTGGAGACGAGGGACAAGGCCGAGTTCGGATCGCGAACCGCGCGTATCGCGATCATTATTGATGACTTGGGCTATCAATGGGAGCGCGACCAGAAAATAGTAGAGCTTAGCTACCCTCTTACACTCGCCATCATCCCCTTCACCCCCTACGGCAAGCGTCTTGCGGCTCTAGGCCATAGCCGCAATCATGAAATCATGCTGCACGCGCCAATGGAAACACTTGGCGCCACCACTTGGGAAGATGGGCTGACTAGTCGTATGTCGCAGCAGGAAATGCTGACAATGAGCGCCAAGATGTTAGCCGACATCCCCTATATAAAAGGCGTCAACAATCATGGCGGCAGCAAGCTCACCCAAACTCAACCCCATATGGATTGGCTAATGACGCTGCTGAGCGAGCAGGAGTTGTTTTTTATCGACAGTCGCACCTCCGCCGCTAGCGTGGCTCTAGCCACCGCAAAATCCCACGGGGTCGCGACCGCTAAACGCGATGTATTTTTAGACAACCAGCGGGACGTCAGTGCAATTGAACAGCAATTAGTAAAACTAGAGATGATCGCACGCAAACGTGGAATCGCCGTCGGCATTGGCCACCCTTACCCAGAAACTCTCGCGGCCCTGCAATCCACACTGCCACAATTAGAACGTGCAGGTATCGAATTGGTCTATGTATCTGAGCTGTTATTCCCCAACCTTAGGACAGTAAATGCCTTACCCCATCAGAGCTTATCCCCCGCCATTTCCGAGGAAGACATACAGGACAATATGCCGTCCAAACTGTGATATATCTCTCACTAAGCGACGGATATGCGTGCTTGTATTCACACTCTGCCTATAATCAAAACCATGTGTTCAACTAATAATCAGTTGACACCTATATTTACATAACTGATCATTTCGTTTTTGCGTCAAATCGCGACAGTGCTGCCCCCCTCAAAAAGGGCTGCTAGCTGCTGGTTTTAGAGCTCAGCAAAGAAGCACTTAACCGCCCCAACACCAATGGGCGGTATTATTACTAACAAGGAATGAGTTAACTACGGAGACGAGCATTATGAACAGAACAGGTGAAGACGGTAACCTTCCAAACCGCTCAAAGCGATTCTTCCAAAAAGGCGAATACTGGTATTACACCACTCGCGAGGGCGTTGATATTGGGCCATTCGATACGGCCCACGAAGCGGAGCTTGGTGTGAGTGATTTTATCGATTTTATCATCCACGCCGAACCCGCCGTGGCCGAGACATTAGCGCGATATGCAGGTAAAGCGGCTTAGGCGGTTATCGCTAGAAGCTTGCAAATTCAAAGCCGAGTCCATTCGCACAAAAATGGGGTGAACTACATAAGTAGTTCGAACCTGTACGATGTGTTCAGCGCAACCTCATGTAACTAGATTCACGCGCCCAAACGGGATCTGCGAATAGGTTTAGTTACGTGAGGCTCCTCTTCAGAACAACCGTCCCCGTAACCTAACGTCCTCTCGGTACCTCGCCTCGCGCTAACCGACTAGAGTCGCACCTCAATTCCCTGATCGCGTAAAAACTGCTTTGCTTGCGGCACCGTGTATTCACCAAAGTGAAAAATGCTGGCCGCCAAAACCGCATCCGCCGCACCTTTAATCACACCATCGGCTAGATGCTGTAAGTTACCAACACCGCCAGAGGCGATCACAGGCACGCGCACGGCATCGCTAATTGCGCGAGTCACACCTAAGTCGAAGCCATCCTTAGTTCCATCTTTATCCATACTGGTCAAAAGTATTTCACCGGCGCCGTATTCGGCCATACGCACCGCCCACTCAACCGCATCAATACCCGTGGGTTTGCGACCGCCGTGAGTGAAAATTTCCCAACGAGGCGTTTCGCCTTCGGCGCTAACACGTTTCGCGTCGATTGCGACCACAATGCACTGCGCACCAAAACGGTCGGAAGCCGCTTTCACAAATTCGGGGTTATAAACTGCAGCGGAATTAATACTGACCTTATCGGCGCCAGCATTTAACATTTTGCGAATATCGCTAAGCTCGCGAATACCGCCACCGACCGTAAGCGGAATAAACACTTCTGCGGCAATTTTTTCCACCGTGTGAACCGTGGTGTCACGATCTTCGTGGCTGGCAGTAATATCGAGAAAGGTTATCTCGTCCGCGCCCTGTTCGTTGTATTTCTTAGCCACTTCAACCGGGTCACCGGCGTCGCGAATATCGACGAATTGAACGCCTTTTACGACGCGGCCTTTATCGACATCCAAACAGGGGATAATGCGTTTTGCTAGCGCCATAATTAGCTCCCCTGCTGATCGCAGTAGTCTTGCGCTTCTTTGATATCAAGCGAACCTTCGTATATTGCACGGCCAGTAATCGCACCGAGAATACCCTGACTCGCCACAGCGGCGAGGCCGCGGATATCATCCATATTGGTAATGCCGCCAGAGGCAATTACGGGGATTGGCGAAGCCTTGGCCATCGCCAATGTAGCTTCTATATTGACCCCTTGCATCATGCCGTCGCGGGCAATATCCGTATACACAATCGAGCTAACACCATCGCTGGCAAATTGCTTGGCTAAATCAGTCGCCTTCACACTAGAAACCTCAGCCCAACCATCGGTTGCCACATAGCCATCTTTAGCGTCGAGGCCAACAATAATATGGCCGGGGAAGTCACGGCATACCTTGCCAACAAATTCGGGTTCTTTTACCGCTTTGGTGCCGATAATCACGTAGTTAACACCAGCATCCAGATAGTGCTGAATGGTGTCGCCGTCGCGAATACCACCGCCGATTTGAATCGGTAATTTGGGGAAGGCTTTAGCGATGGCGGTAACCACATCACCATTAACCGGTTTACCCGCGAAAGCACCGTTAAGGTCGACAAGGTGGAGGCGCCGAGCACCCTTATCTACCCACTGTTTAGCGAAGGCAACAGGGTCGTCGCCAAACACTGTGCTGTCATCCATTAAGCCTTGACGTAAACGTACGCACTGGCCGTCTTTTAAATCGATTGCGGGAATTATGATCATTTGCCGTTCCAGTTTAAAAAGTTTTCAAGCAGCTGCAGGCCATTGTCGTGGCTCTTTTCCGGGTGAAACTGCACTGCGAAGATGTTGTTGTGAGCAATGGCGGCGGCAAACTCAATTCCGTAGTGAGTGCGACCGGCGATAATGTCTTTATTTTCTGGCTCAACAAAGTAGCTGTGGACGAAATAAAAACGCCCGTTATTGTCAATGTTATGCCAGAGTGGGTGCGCCAGAACCTGTTCTACTTGGTTCCACCCCATGTGGGGTACTTTTAAACGTTCGCCGGAGCTAGAGCCTTCGTCGTGCGCTTGATTGAACTTGGCATTACCCGCAAAAAAGTTTACTCGGCCAGGAAAGAAGTCCAGACAATCGGCACCGCCATTTTCCTCCGAAAAGCTCATCATGGCCTGCATACCCACGCAGATACCAAGCAACGGTTTGCCGGAATTAATCACATCTTTTACCACGCGATCAAAACCGAGACGTCGAATTTCGGCCACACAATCCCGAATCGCGCCAACTCCCGGCAGGATTACGTGGTCGGCACTGGCAATGATGTTTGGGTCGTCGGTAACAGACACTTTTATGTCCGGCGCGACCTTCTTAAGGGCGCTAGCAACGGAATGGAGGTTGCCCATACCGTAGTCGATTACTGCTATGTGTTTGCAATTCATGTTGTGTATCTGGTTGCTGGTGGTGGCTGATAGGCGGTTCCGATAACACCCCTAGCGAGCGCTCAACAGGTTGATCGGTGGACCTCGTCTTAGAAAACCTTCACGGCAAACCATGACAGGGTGCCGCGAACGGGGCTCTTCACTGCGGAATTAAAGCGTACCCTTGGTAGACGGCATAACATCACCCATGCGGGGGTCTGTTTCCAACGCCATACGCAAAGCTCGGCCAAATGCCTTATAAACCGTTTCGATCTGGTGATGGGCATTAGCACCGCGCAAACAATCGATATGCAGTGTTACCTGAGCGTGGTTCACAAAGCCGTGGAAGAATTCGCTAAACAGCTCTGTATCAAACTTACCGATTCGCTTTTGGGTGAAAGGAATATTCATAATCAAACCCGCACGGCCAGAGAAGTCGATCACCACCCGTGACAAGGCTTCATCGAGGGGTACGTAGGCGTGGCCGTAACGGCGAATACCGCGCTTGCTACCCACGGCCTTATTTATCGCTTGGCCCAGAGTGATGCCAATATCTTCCACCGTATGGTGGTCGTCGATATGAATATCACCCTTACAGCTGATATCGAGATCGATAAGACCGTGGCGTGCGATCTGATCCATCATATGTTCGAGGAAGGGAACACCTGTATCGAACGAGGATTTACCAGTGCCATCCAAATTCACGGCAACGGAGATTTTGGTTTCCAGCGTATCGCGGCTAACCGCGGCTGTTCTATCTGTCATGCGAAAATCGCCTAGGGGGTTATTCAAGCGGCGAATTATAGCGTTTTGCGTGCAGTTAGAGCCAGCCTCGTTTTTTCTTTACTCAGAGTCAAATCGCACCACACTGGATCACATGGAAGTTTTCGCCCCATTTCAGCACACCACCATTTCAACTCAGCCATTGCCGCCTCCCTCACGACTTAAAGACGCACTGCCCCGCAGATGAACAATAATAAGCCCGAGTTCCCCATAACCACGCCCGTTCGACCCGAGATAAACGAAAATAGTGTCTCCAGCAAAGACACGGCCTTGGTGAATGGCACAGCAATTGCTCTATTCTCTTTAAGAGGATTCAATGACCGCACGTTATTGAGCACACTCCGAATTTAGGTTTATCATGCAGCATCAATAGACAGCTAGGGTTCCGATTACCTTCAACAGGTAATGACTGGTCCGAGAGCTGTCGACCTTGCAACGCTTTTTGTCGATCTGCCGTCTCTACGGCCTTTCATGAAGAGCCCCAAGGTTACACGGCGGGATAAAAGCCCGGGAGGTTAATGACATTCGGTGTCATTGCATCCTCTCTATTTTTTATTCGTTAGTGCAACCCTGGAGGTGAAGCATGTACAAGACTTTATTGAAAAGCGTTTCCCTGTTGCTAGCCGCAACACTTCTGTTCGCTTGTTCCAAAAAAGCGCCGGAACAGCCCACCCTAACCGCAGAACCAACCGTTACTGCAGCACCTGCAAAATTCAAAGTATGCTGGTCGATTTACGTCGGCTGGATGCCTTGGGACTTTGGCGCCCAAGAAGGCATCGTTAAAAAGTGGGCCGATAAATACGGTATCGAAATCGAAGTTACCCAAATTAACGACTACATCGAGTCGATTAATCAATATACCGCAGGCGCTTATGACGGCTGCACCATGACCAACATGGACGCACTCACCATTCCTGCGGCTGGCGGTGTCGATTCAACCGCACTGATTGTTGGCGATTTCTCGAATGGTAACGACGGCGTTGTTCTAAAAGAAAAATCCGAGCTCGCCGATATCAAAGGTCAAACCGTCAACCTAGTTGAGCTAAGTGTTTCCCACTACCTATTGGCGCGAGCACTCGACTCGATTGGCATGTCGGAACAAGACGTTACCGTGGTCAACATTAGCGACGCAGACCTCGTTGCCGCCTACAGCACCTCCGATGTAACCTCGGTGGTAACTTGGAATCCGCTATTAAGCGAAATTACCGATATGCCCGGAGCAAATAAGGTATTCGACTCGGCTAATATTCCCGGCGAAATTATCGACTTAATGGTGGTCAACACCGAAACCCTAAAAGCCAACCCTGCATTTGGCAAAGCGCTTACCGGCGCTTGGTACGAAATCATGGCTACCATGAGTAAAAATGACGAAGCCGGCATGCAAGCGCGAACCTTTATGGGCGTCGCCTCCGGCACAGACCTCGCCGGTTTCGATTCGCAATTGGCTTCGACCAATATGTTTTACTCACCGCTTAACGCCGTAAACTTTACCTCTAGCGACCAACTCAAAACCACTATGCAGTATGTAGCGGAATTTTCGCTGAAACACGGTTTACTCGGTGAAGGCGCCACCGATGCTGGCTATATTGGTATCGAAACACCTGCGGGAATTTTTGGTAGCGAAAACAATGTAAAACTTCGCTTTGATCCGAGCTATATGAAAATGGCCGCGGACGGTGAGCTTTAAGTAAGCCGACTAATCAAGCTTTTAGCTGTGGCCGTATGGTCACGGCTATTAAGCCAAGCGGTCTAGCTCAAATCAATCACAGCAAACTACTTAGCCCAATACCCAACGACTTGATCGGATAAAACTGCACATGAAAAAACTGGTCAACCTACATCCGTCAAAACCACTCCGCTGGGTACTCGGCGCCTTGCCCTTTATTTTACTGATCGTTCTTTATATCGCCGCATCAGATGCGCGCCTCGCTGAAAACGCAGCAGACAAATTACTGCCATCGCTTAGCAGCATTGGAGAAGCGATTAAAAGAATGGCTTTTGAGCCGAATCAACGCTCCGGCGACTATCTCCTCTGGGTGGACACCTGGAGCAGCTTGCAACGATTATTCTTCGGCGTGTCTATTTCCGCAACCGTCGCACTTGTACTCGGCGTAAGCATGGGCGCATTACCACTCGCCCGCGCCAAATTTTCTCCGCTAGTGACCGCCATATCACTGGTTCCCCCCATGGCGATACTGCCCATTTTATTTATCGTATTTGGCTTGGGCGAAACCTCGAAAATCGTACTTATCGTAATTGGTATAACACCAACCATAACGCGCGAAATATTATTGCGCGTGCGGGAAATTCCGGACGAACAAATCATTAAAGCACAAACCCTCGGCGCCAATAGCTGGCAAGTAATTATCCGAGTTATTCTCCCGCAAATACTACCACGCCTTATAGATTCGGTGCGCTTAACGCTCGGCTCCGCTTGGTTATTCTTAATTGCTGCCGAAGCCATTTCCGCCACCGACGGTCTTGGCTATCGAATATTTTTGGTGCGCCGCTATCTCTCTATGGATGTGATTCTACCCTATGTACTCTGGATCACCCTGTTAGCCTTTGCGATAGATTTCTTGCTCCGCAAGGTATCTTTTTTCAGCTTTCCATGGTTCCACACACAACAAAAAGGGGCCGGCAATGACTAACAATAATACAACTAGCAGTGAAATCTCTAGCAGCCCAAATACGCCGTACATCGAGTTTAACCACCTTTGGAAAGAGTACGGCGATCAAGTTGTACTTGAGCAAATAAATAAACAAGTGAAGGTCGGCGAGTTCGTTACAATCGTCGGCGCCTCCGGCTGCGGAAAAACCACATTTTTAAATATGCTACTGGGCACCAACAGCCCGACGCGCGGATCAATATTGCTGGAGCAAACCCCCTTAGCGGACGAGCCAAATGCCAGCCGAGGAATCGTATTCCAACGCTATTCGGTATTCCCACATCTAACCGTATTGCAAAATGTAATGCTGGCGAAGGAGCTCGAACAAAGCCCTGTTCTCGCCCGCCTTTTTGGCAAAGCAAAACGCCAGGCACTTGATGAAGCAAAAGAAATGATTGACGCCGTTGGCTTGGCACACGCAGCCGACAAATATCCACACGAATTATCCGGCGGTATGCAGCAGCGACTAGCCTTGGCGCAGTCACTTATCAAACGGCCACAAATTTTATTGCTAGACGAACCCTTCGGCGCACTCGACCCCGGCATTCGTGCCGACATGCATCAACTCGTCACTAAACTATGTGCACAACACAAGCTCACGGTATTTATGATTACCCACGATATTAAAGAAGCCTTTACGCTCGGCACACGCCTTTGGGTATTCGACAAACTTCGCCACGACACTCAAGCACCAGGCGCCTACGGTGCACAAATTACTTACGATTTAAATATAGATCGCAACCGCGCTAGCGCCGAACAGCTAGCCGAGCACGAGGCGATACTGGCGGACACCTCTATCGCTAGTGCTGGATAGAAAACGTGACGGATTCCATACTAGAAATTAAACATTAGAAACACCTAAAATTTTCGGACGTTGCCACCATGAAATCAACCAGAGCATTACCTCTGTACCAATATGAACTACCGGCGGCCAGCCACTGGTCGTTAAAAATACGTCGCGGCCTCACCTTGAAGCTAACCGATCTCGAAGGCGGTGCTAACCTTGGCATGATGTTCTATAACCCAGAAATGTTAACCGAGCGCTACAACGCACCAGACACGCTAAAGTGCCAGCACACCTTTAAACTTACTCAAGGAAACTGTTTGTATTCCGATATGGGTCGGATTTTTTGTTCCATAGTGCAGGACGATTTCGGTTGGCACGATACGGTTTGCGGCAACAGCAACAAAAATAATATTGAAGAAAAGTGGGGCAAGCTTAATTATCAGGCAGCACACAATAATTGGCAGCAGAACGGCAACGACAGTTTTTTAGTTGAGCTCGCCAAATACGGCTTAAATGAACGCGACATGGGCGCCAACTTAAATTTTTTCTCTAAAGTAGGCGTCGATGCAGATGGCAACTTACATCTCGATACCGAAGCCGCTCGCGCGGGCGCATCTATTGAACTGCGTTTTGAAATGGACACCTTAGTGGTGATGCACAGCTGCCCGCACCCATTAAGTAAGGCGTCCGAATATCCACGCAAGCCGATCTTATGCGAACTGCTGCAAGCTGAGCCAGTACCCGCAGATGACCAATGTAAAAATGCTTGCAACGAAAACAAGCGTGGCTTCGCCAATAACGAACTCTACTATCTAGGCTCTAACCCATAGACCACGAACAACGCGTCTAGCGCAGCACAACGAACGTCTAGAGCAACAAAAGAGAACAGCTTCCATGATTAAAGAAAGTGCACTATCCACTCGCGATGCCATTGAATCTATCGTCGTGCCCGCTGGCGATTACTTGCTTAAAAAAATCAGCAAAGGCCAAACCCTACGGATAACAGATTCAGAGGGAAACCAAGCCGCCGACTGTTTGTTTTACAGTGTTAGCAATAGCGCAGAACGTTACAGCGCAATGGATACCATTCGCAGCCAAGGTAATGTGTATTTAACCGCGGGCACCACGCTAGTATCTAACTACGGCAACCCAATGCTAACCATTAGCGCCGATACATGTGGTCGACACGATACGCTCGGCGGAGCCTGTGCAACCGAGAGCAATACCGTTCGATACGCTTTAGATAAACGCTGCATGCACGCCTGCCGAGATAGCTGGATGCTCGCCGTGGCTGAAAATATCGACAGCGGTATTAGCAAAAGAGACATCACCCACAACATCAATTTTTTTATGAATGTTCCCGTGACTGAAGACGGTGGACTGACTTTCGAAGATGGTATTTCCGCACCGGGGAAATACGTAGAGCTCGAAGCGAAGATGGACGTATATTTTTTGCTTTCGAACTGTCCCCAGCTCAACAACCCCTGCAACGGCTACAATCCAACGCCTGTGAAAATCGACATTTGGTAGAGAACGTTTTCGTTATCTACAAACATTAACGTAATAACGCTGACCGGACGACCGGTACAGTAGCGAAATTAACGCGGGACGACCTGCCCCTGCATGGGTTAAACGATTCATGTTTACTAAAATATTAATCGCCAATCGCGGCGCTATTGCCACTCGAATTATTCGCACCCTAAAAGACATGGGGATAGAATCTATCGCGGTCTATAGCGAAGCCGATAGCGAGTCACTGCATGTCCGCAATGCCGACCATGCGTTTAGTCTTGGTACTGGCCCAGCAAGCGACACCTATTTGAATATCGACGCAATCATTGCTATTGCAAAACAATCTGGTGCTCAAGCTATTCACCCAGGCTACGGTTTTTTAAGCGAAAACGCGCAGTTTGTTTCTCGCTGTGAAAACGAAGGCCTTGTTTTTATTGGCCCTACCACCGAACAACTTACCGCCTTTGGCCTTAAGCACACCGCCCGTCAACTTGCCGAAGACAACAACATCCCGCTGTTAGCCGGCACAGGACTGCTGAGTTCACTTGAGCACGCACTTAGCCAAGCAGACGAAATTGGCTACCCAATTATGCTGAAAAGTACCGCCGGTGGCGGCGGCATTGGTATGCAGGTGTGTAACCACTCGAGTGACTTAGAACAAGCCTTTGCCAGTGTAAAACGCTTAAGCGCAAACAACTTTTCGAATGACGGTTTGTTTATCGAAAAGTACATTGAGTACGCTCGCCATATTGAGGTGCAAGTGTTCGGCGATGGTAACGGCCAAGCGGTAAGTTTTGGCGAACGCGACTGCTCCGCGCAGCGTCGCCACCAAAAAGTTATCGAAGAAACACCCGCACCCAACATCCCCGACGAAACACGCTGTGAGTTACGCCAAGCGGCAACGCGATTAGTATCGGCCGTTAATTACCTTAACGCTGGCACAGTGGAATTTATCTACGACCAGAAGACTCACGAATTTTATTTTCTCGAAGTCAATACGCGTTTACAGGTTGAGCACGGTGTTACAGAACAACTCTACTCGGTGGATTTAGTCGAGTGGATGATAAAGCAAGCCGCTAGCGAGCTCGGCGACATTGTCCAATTACGCGAGCAACTGACGGCTTCCGGACACGCTATTCAAGTTCGTTTATATGCGGAAAATCCACACCGAAACTTTCAACCTAGTGCAGGGGTATTATCATACGTTGAATTCCCGTCCACACAGGAAAATACCAGAATTGACCATTGGATCGAAAGCGGAATAGAGGTGTCGTCGTTTTTCGACCCAATGCTCGCAAAAATTATTGTCTGGAGCGACACACGAGAAAGCGCTCTGCTCCTACTTCAAGAAAAAATTGCTGCGACAAAAGTTCAGGGCATCGAAACCAACCTACATTATCTCGCCGAAGTTTTAAAATCGGCACCGATGGCCGCCGGAAATATCTATACCCGCTACCTCAACAGTTTTAACTTTATTCCGAACAGCATCGATGTGTTAGCCGGTGGAACCATGACCACCATTCAGGATTACCCAGGCCGTACCGGACATTGGGATGTCGGTGTACCGCCATCGGGGCCCTTCGACAATCAGCATTTCCGTCTTGCCAATCGCCTGCTCGGCAACGCCGTAAATGCGGCAGGTTTGGAAATAACTCTGCAAGGCCCGAAACTACAATTTAATTGCCCAACATTTTTTGTGTTAACCGGCGCAGATTTCAATACCACCCTAGACGGTAAAGAGATTCGATTTAACCGAGTCTACCAAGCAAGTGCTGGCGACATTTTACAAATTGGCAAACCTCAAACTGGCGCACGCGCTTATTTAGCTATTGCGGGTGGGATCGATGGCAATGATTACCTGGGATCGAAATCAACCTTTACCCTCGGCCAGTTTGGTGGTTTTAGCGGCCGTGCACTGCGAACTGGAGATGTAATTAATCTTCCCGCAGCAAAAAAAGAATACAGCCCGTTTTCTCCCAACACGAAATTCACGACTAATTTCAACCAAACTAGCGGTAATGATAACAGCCATTGGCAGCTGCGAGTCATCTACGGCCCCCACGGCGCACCAGATTTTTTTACTGAAAAAGATATTGAAATGTTTTTTTCAAACCGCTGGGAAGTTCACTACAACTCAAGCCGTACCGGCGTTCGTTTAATTGGCCCCAAACCCGAGTGGGCGCGCAGTAACGGGGGCGAGGCGGGAATGCACCCGTCCAATATTCACGACAATGCCTACGCGATTGGTACCGTAGATTTCACCGGCGACATGCCGGTAATACTTGGCCCAGACGGCCCCTCGCTTGGCGGATTTGTTTGCCCGGCAACCGTCATTACCGCAGACTTATGGAAGCTCGGCCAGTTAAAAGCTGGCGATAAAATCGAATTCATTCCCGTCGAAATCGCTACCGCAGAAGCGCTCGAAAACCATCAAACAGAATACCTAAGTCAGTTAAGGTCGGTACCCGAGCCCAACTACCTTCCGGTCAAGCCGCTCATGTCTTCGCCAATTATCAAGCGCTACCGTATTGGTACAGAGCAGCTGGAAGTAGTTTGCCGAGTGGCTGGTGACAAATTTTTATTAGTGGAGTACGGGCCACAAGAACTCGACCTCGCGGTTCGATTCCGTGTTCACGCGTTAATGACAGAACTAAAAGCACGCGACTTGTCCGCGATACTCGAGCTAACCCCAGGCATTCGCTCACTTCAAATTCATTACAATAATCTCGAACTTCCCTTAACTGAACTGCTCATTTTACTTGAAGAGCTCGAAGCGACCCTAGACGCACAAACCGCAACTGAGATTCCTGCCAGAATTGTTCATATCCCGATAAGCTGGGATGACGAAGCCTGTAAGCTGGCTATTCAAAAGTACATGCAATCCGTACGCAAAGATGCCCCGTGGTGCCCCGACAATATAGAATTTATTCGGCGTATAAATGGCCTTGATGATATCGCGGATGTTAAGAAAATCGTGTTTGATGCAAGCTATGTGGTGATGGGGCTTGGCGATGTTTATTTAGGTGCGCCGGTGGCAACGCCGCTCGACCCACGTCACCGCTTAGTTACTACAAAATACAACCCAGCACGCACGTGGACTGCAGAAAACTCTGTCGGTATAGGCGGAGCCTACCTTTGTGTATATGGCATGGAAGGCCCTGGTGGCTACCAGTTTATTGGCCGAACTTTACAAATGTGGAATAAATATCGCCGTACACGTGAATTTACCAAACCCTGGCTGCTACGGTTTTTCGACCAGATACGTTTTTACGAAGTCAGCGCAGAAGAACTGCAAGATATTCGCAAAAAGTTTCCCTTGGGAGACTACCCATTAAAAATTGAGGACACGCGTTTTAATCTAGCAGAATACCAACAGTTTTTAACCGACAATAAACACGACATCGAAAGCTTTACCAAAAGCCGCAACGCCGCATTTGATCAAGAACTAGAACGCTGGATTGAATCTGGTCAAATCAATTTTGACAGCCAAGTTGCCAACACTGGCAACCAAGAAGAAACACTGCTGGACGAACACAGCACGGCGGTTGAGTCGCCCGTAGCCGGCAGTATTTGGCAGTGGCAAGTCGCCGCTGGTGATAGCGTTATTGAAGGCCAAGTCATTTGTATTTTGGAGTCGATGAAAATGGAGATCGATATTACCGCCCCTTGTAATGGAGTATTAACATCGATTATTCGCGATCAGGGCGATCAGCTACACGCAGGTCAAATGTTGGGGGTTGTTCGTCATGGGTAAAAGAGTCTCACTGAATTTAGATAAAATCGACCTTAGTATCAAAGGCTTAGCAGCACATTATTGCAACGGCGATTTTACGCCGCCGGATTTACTTTATGCGCTACGTGAAAAAGCACTGCAACACGCTGACAACCCTATTTGGATTCATCTGCTGTCAGAAACCGAGCTAGGCCAACAACTAAACGAATTTGCTGAGCGCGAACAGCAAGCCGCCAGCGAGGGTAGATCCCTACCGCTTTACGGCGTTCCCTTTGCGATTAAAGATAATATTGATTTAGTCGGTATCGAAACCACTGCGGCCTGCGAAGCCTATCGCTATCTACCCACACAAAATGCGTTTGTTGTAGAACAACTTATTCAGGCTGGCGCTATTCCTCTTGGCAAAACCAATATGGATCAGTTTGCCACAGGCCTAGTCGGTGTGCGCTCCCCTTGGGGCGCTTGTAGAAACGCGCTGAATCCAGAATTTATTTCCGGCGGCTCAAGTTCTGGTTCGGCCGTGGCGGTAGCACTTAATTTAGTGACGTTTTCTCTCGGTACCGATACAGCAGGCTCTGGGCGTGTGCCCGCATCTCTCAATAATATTATCGGGCTTAAACCTAGCCGCGGTTTACTCAGCGCTCGTGGTGTTGTTCCCGCCTGTAAGAGTTTAGACTGCGTGAGTATTTTTGCGCAATCCATCGCCGATGCTAATAGTGTCTTCGATTGTGGAGCCGTGTTTGATCCTCTCGACGGCTACGCTCGCAACAATTCCTATAACAACAGTAAGCGTTATTTTAATCTGCCACAAAAAAGTCTTACGCTCGGCATTCCTTCCGCCAAAGATTTACATTTTTTTGGTAGTGCCGAAGCGGAAAAACTTTTTCAACAAACGCTTGATCAGCTCCGCGCGGCCGGTTTTAACCTTGTTGAAATTGACCTAGCGCCTTTTCTCGACGCGGCAAAACTTCTATATCAAGGCCCCTGGGTATCCGAGCGTTATGCCGCAATTGAAAACCTAATCGAGCAACAACCCAACGCTCTGCTGCCAACCATTCACACCATTATCAGTGGCGGCGCTACGCCTAGTGCTGTCGATGCATTTAAAGCACAATATAAATTAACCGAACTAAAACAATTGGCGCTAGCTGAACTCGCCAAGGTCGATGCGATTATCACACCCACCAACCCGCGGGCGTATACAATTGCAGAGGTTGAACAAAACCCGATTCAACTTAATGCCAATCTCGGCTATTACACTAACTTTATGAACCTTTTGGATTGTGCAGGCTTGGCAATTCCCTGTGGCTTTTATAGTAATGGCGTAGGCTTTGGTATCACCCTGTTTCATGTCGCGATGCAAGATAAAATACTGCTGTCTGCCGGCGCTGCAATTCAACGCACAATCACCCCGTCCGTGCAGGCTCATCTCGACGTGTCGGCACTTGCAGCTACACCCACACCTAGCAACACTGTTGAAGTTGTCGTTTGTGGTGCACATTTAGATGGTTTGCCACTTAACTGGCAGTTAAAAGAACGCGGCGGAAAACTCCAACAACTGACGCATACCAGCGAGCACTACCAATTTTATTCGCTCAAAGGCGGGGCGGTAAAACGTCCAGCGCTGGTTCGCTGTGCTAATGATGAAAATAGCCGGGAAAACGGCGGCGTAGCGATTGAAGTGGAAGTTTGGTCGTTACCAAGCGAAAACTTTGGTTCGTTTGTTAATGAAATTCCAGCACCACTGGGGATAGGTAAAGTTGAGCTGGCCGACGGCCGCTGGCTTACCGGATTTATCTGCGATCACTGGGGACTTTTAGGTGCAACCGATATTAGTCCGCATGGCTCCTGGCGTAATTACTTAGCCTTTGATCCCCCGTTATAGGTCACACTATTAGGCATCCTACCGCTAACCGAGCTGGGGCTAGCGGATACGGGGCCAACAGCTTGGCTCGATGCTGAACGCTAGGCGCCGGACCGTTAAACGGCTAGATTTAGATATTAATACACGAGTCCCAGCGTGATTTTTGATAGTATTTCACCCTCTGTATAAGTTCACCCAACACAAAGGTGGCGGCGCAACAGCTACAAGGGTACACATCCATGGCTTCTCACAAACGCTCCCTCTGGTCTAGCGACTGGTTTCAAGCGCTAGTTATCTCCATAGGCCTTCTGCTTTTATCAAAAACGGCTCCACTTCAATCGCTTGAATTGGCCGCGTACGATTGGGGCCTACAAACCATGAGTCGTAGTGCCAACAGCGATATTGCAATCATTGCAATCGACAACAAAAGTATCGCTAACCTTGGCCGCTGGCCGTGGCCCCGCGAGCTCCAAGCACAACTGATAGACAAACTCGCGAACGCTGGAGCTAAAACGATTGTCGCTACTACTTTTTTGTTTGAGCCACAAACGGATCGCGGCCTAGCTGCGCTGCAACAACTTCGCCACGATTTACAAACGACGGGCATTGAAGTCAGCGCGCTCGATCAAATTAAAGATAATCTCGACACCGTCATCCAAACCTTAGATACCGACCAACAACTCGAAGCCAGTATCAGTACTGCCGGAAACGTTTTATTACCCATGCTGTTTCAATTGGGGCTCCCAGGCGGAAATCCCAACGCGCAACTACCTGATTTTGTTCGCAAGCAGACGGTTCCAATAAAGATTAGTAGCGCCCTTACCGCTGGCCGCGAAGTTATTCCGCCTTTTGCAAAAGGTGTAACATTACCTCTAAATAGATTCGGCCAGGCTGCCGCAGGTGTAGGCCACCTAAACAGCGTCGCCGATAGCGATGGTAAAATTCGCTCTGTGCCGCTCATTATTGACTACTTTGGCGCACACTACCCATCGCTTTCATTAGTCACCGCTGCGCATAGTTTGAATCTAAGCAGTGAAGATATCCTAATAGTGCCGGGTATGGGCATTGATCTGGGTGGGATACACATAGCAACAGATGCTTATCTGGCCGTTCACCCTTTCTTTTATCGATCTAACTATAATCCTACCGCATTTCAAGTCGACTCTTTTTACGATGCCTATGTCGGCAATTTATCTCTTGAAAAATACCGAAATAAAATCGTACTAATTGGTGCGTCGGCAGAAGGCGTCGGCACGACGCAACTCACGCCCATAGACGCTAACATGCCACCGGTTATCGCCTTAGCACATTCAATTTCCAGCATTTTAAACGGCGATCTTATCGCTTCTCCAAGTTGGGCTGTGTTTGTTAGCTTGGCGGCGTATATTTTAGCAGCGCTGTGCTTGATACTTTTAATCCCGAAGGTAACTGGACGTGCAAGCGTATTAATTACTCTCGCTGCGGTATTGTTGCTGTCATTCACTCAAGCTCAGTCGATGTCGCGCTTTAATCTTTGGCTGCCATTAGTGCTTCCCATTATTCTGTTAATTCTGGGCTATGTTTTTTTTACAGTTAAACGATTTTTTGCCACGGAACAGCAACAAGTTGTTTCAGAGCTTGAGCAGGACGCCAATAATCGCGCGCTCGGTTTGGCCTATCAGGGCCAAGGCCAGCTAGATTTAGCCTTCGATAAGTTTAGACGCTGTGTTAAAAATCAGGAGCTAGCCGAAGCCTTATATGGGTTGGGTTTGGACTTCGAACGTAAACGCCAGCATGCAAAAGCAGCCAACGTCTATAGTTACATCCATGCCTTTCAGCCTAACTTTAAAGATATTGAACAGCGCAAGGTCTCTTATAGTCATACCGGAGTCGGCTTAACTGGCGCCATTACAAGTGTCGATGGTAACGCCCAAACAATAGCGTCAGACTCGGCCAATCTCGCATTAGAGAACCCAACTTTTGGTCGCTACCGCATTATTAAAGAAATTGGCCGCGGCGGCATGGGGCTCGTTTACCTCGGCGAAGATCCTCGTATACATCGCACCGTTGCGATTAAAACATTAGAGCTAACCCGCGAATATGAAGGCACATCGCTTGAAGAGGCAAAGCTACGATTCTTCCGCGAAGCTGAAGCGGTAGGTAATTTAAATCATGTTCACATCATTACTATTTACGACGTCGGTGAAGAGCATGATCTAGCCTACATTGCGATGGAATATCTCACTGGCGATAACCTTCAAAAATATACCCATGCCGATAATTTATTAGCGCTCGAAAAGGTCATTAAAATCGGCATTGCCTGCGCGAGTGCGCTCAGTTATGCCCACACCGAGGGCGTCGTCCACCGCGATATAAAGCCTTCCAATATTATGTACGATGTTAGCAACGAAAAAACGACGGTTACCGACTTCGGTATCGCCAGAATCATGACTACCAGCGTCACGCAGACTGGCCTGATTATGGGCTCTCCAGGATATATGTCTCCCGAACAAATGAAGAGTTCCAAGCTTGATGGCCGTACCGACATTTATTCATTAGGCGTTACACTCTATCAACTGCTCTGCGGTCAGCAGCCATTCGTTACCGAAAATATAAACGCCTTTGCGTACCAGCTTATGAATGTCGATGCACCAGCGCTTACAGAACTAAACCCCGCGCTACCGGAAGATTTGTGCAAGGTGGTTCACAAGGCTATAGAGAAAGAACCCGAAAACCGCTTTCAAGATGCGGCTGAGTTGCTGGATGAACTTTCGAAAATTTTGATTAGGTTAAAAACGCAATCGTAATAGATGATTTTAACCTGTGGAATTACCTGCGTACTCATATGCCGATAATTGGGAATGTCTCAACACAAATACGCTAATGCCGTAGACCATTTAGCTATGGCAAACGAAACAAGGCGCTAACAATGTTAGCGCCTTGTTTCGTTAATAATATTGCAGTGTTAAGCGTAACTACGGTCTATTAGTTAATTGCACTTTTAACGTAACTAGTCACTTTCTGCCACCAAGTCTTTTTAACATCACCTGGGCTTAAATTCAGATCAAAAAACCCATCTGGAATATCACCAACAATAGGGGCAGCACCTTTCGTTTCTATCTGTACAAACTCACCGACCTGCACATCAACGGGGCCGTCCGGCGTCGCCACAAAAATAGTACCGTCTTTAACGGCCGCAGTTGTTCCAACCAAATCGCCACACCCGGAACCCTCACAAACTCTCACCGTATAATCGGTACCACGAATACCGAGGGTCGCGGTAGAGGTAATCAACTGGTAGGAATCGTCACGACCTTTGCCAACCTTGCCTGATTTGATACTCAAGGCACCTGCGATCAAATTTAATTTAGCGCTAAATTTTTCCATTAAACTTGGTTTGTATTGAAAAATCTCAACGGAAAAACTACTACTGGGACCAACCTTATACTGCGATTCATCCGCTAATGTCAGTTCGATACCACCAGACTCATTGGTAGTGAAATTATCTTTTTCTAGTACATCGATCTTGCCACTCAACTCTTGCTGCGTTTGCTCTCGGCGCAGCTTTACTTTGTCTGCCAATACGTTGGCGACACCAATGTAGTCCACTACCGGCTCTGGCACGGCAATAACTTCTGGTTCCGGCTCTGGAGTAGGTTCTGGCTCCGGCTCGACAACTTCGACAATTGGGCTATCAGGAAATACTAAAGCCTCGCCTGGATAGACTAAGTCGAGGCTTTTTCTGGAGAAACGGTCGGGATTTAAACTTACCACCTGTTCCAAAACCGGTAAAAGTGTTTTGTAGTCACCCTCAAACCCAGCGCTTCGTAAAATCCCGAGAATATGCTCCCCAGGCTTTATTTGATACTCTTGACTGGCATGCACAACGAATGAATTGAACGCTACGATCACACCCAGCGCTAAGGCTTTGCGTTTAAATTTAATAGATGGCATAGCAATTTCTTCCCGCGTGTTTTATTTATTCAGGCTAGTATAAAGCGTTCAGAACGATGTAGTACCCCAGCAGCTAATACGCAAGGTTAATTTTACCGAGTTTTACATTCGAAAAATCTAGCTGGAGTATTTATATTCGCGCAACATCAACAGAGACATTTAGAATTGGATTGTCGCCGCCGCCGAAAATAACACCACGTAACGGCGTAACATCAAAATAGTCGCGTCCCCAAGCGGTTATGATATGTTGCTCACCGCAAATTTGATCATTGGTCGGGTCAAATTCAAACCAACCTTCGGTTGGTGAATACACTGATATCCATGCGTGAGTCGCATCGGTTCCAACAAGTTTTTCGGTTCCTGGCGCCGGTAGGGTTTCGATATAACCAGAGACATATTTGGCGGGAAAACCCAGCGAACGCAAACAGCCGACCTGCAGGTGTGCAAAGTCTTGGCAAACACCTTTACGTGTTTGCAATACTTCCGATAAGGGCGTTGCGATAGTGGTCGCTTCTGGGGAGTAGGTAAACTCGGTAAAAATTCGCTTAGTTAAATCGGCGACTGCCGAAACAAATGGGCGGTCATCAGTAAACGACGGCGCGGCGTATTCTCGCAACTCATCGCTCGCGCGCACCATTGAGGAATCCAACATATACTCGCGTGCTAAAAGTACATCCAAGGATTTAGATTTTGCTAAGATCTGTTTTGCTTCTGCACAGGTGATACCAAAATCCATGTTCAGCGACGAGTGTTGTGGGTTGACGTCCACCTCGCTTTCCGCAGTAATTACTAGGTTTTTATGGGGCTGTTGAATTTCAAAGTGGTGAGAGATATTGCCAAAATAATCTTCCTGGCGATTACTAAATGCAGGTTGTGGCGATATGGATATCGAATTTTTATCGCAAGTTTGCCGCAGTGAACTACGCGGCACCATATAGGCTAAGTTGTAACAATTAGCGACTCTGGCGGAATATTTATACTCCGTGGTATGACGTATACGGTAGCGCACTAGTCCTCCCAGTTACGACGCACAAGCTGCTGCGGGCCAGCCTTGTGGTCAAAATATTTATCGCTGACGATAGTACTGATATCCGCCAGGCTTTTTTGTAGTTGCCCCAACATAGTTTTAAGCTGCGGCCGCGTTTTATCGCTCGAATCCCGTTCACACAGTAGCGATAAATCCGTTAGGCGAATGCGCGTATCCGCTTCCAGTATCGATTTTTCTTCGGTACTTAATTCGGCATTCGTCGATTTCACTCGCGGCAGTGCATTGATATATTTCTTCAGTCGATCAAACTGGAAGCGCACCGAACGCGGGTTGGTTGCATCTAGCATGCTGACTTCCAACACCTGGCGCACACTCATTCGAGCGCGGTAGCGACGCCGATAGCTAATTAACGTTTCAACCGATAACAGCAAGGCTTCTAATAAGGTATTTTGATCGTGCTCTGGCAGGACGTCGATCAATAGGCCTTCCAGAATTTTTAGTGTTTGTACGCCACGCTCGGTACGGCGGCCTATTTCAATAAAGTGCCAACCTATGCCACGCACCATACTTTCGTGAGTAAGGCCCGCGAGCGCCATTAATGCGGTAACCAATGGGTCTAAAGCTTCTTCCGGTGCTGAGCCGTCATCACCCGATAGGTTTGTTTCGAGGTTATCGAGCGCATCGCGAATATCATTGATTACCCGCATGGTGTCAGACGAGAGAAGCTCTTTTGATTCATCTGCACTGCGCAGCATCGCGGTGAGGTTGTAATGAACACTGCCGAACATATTCGGATCTTTCGCCAAACGTAGAAGTTCTGCCTCGGGGTTGGCCAACAATTCGGGGCTGCAGTTTTTGAAACCGGGCAAGGTGCCAGTAATCTCGGTTACCGCCGCCAGCAGATAACGTCGGCTCGATTCCGAAACAGGGTCTTCACCATTAAGCAGGATAAATGCCGTACGTAAAATTCGCAGTGTTGCTTCGGCTCGCTCAGCGTAGCGTCCCATCCAAAATAAGTTTTCGACAACTCGGCTGGGCAGGCTAATTAACTGTGCTTCGTTCGGTACTATCGGCGCATCAGCGCCAGCACCATCTACTGGTGACACCTCCGGTTCGGAGGATATCACCCAGGTATCTTTACTCTGAGCGCCTACCTGACCAGAAATTAGAAATGCGCCCTCATCTGTACCCACTCGCGTTAATCCGCCAGGCATGATTGCGTAGGAGGTATCGGAAGCCACCGCAAAACTGCGCAAAATACTCGGCCGCGGCTGCAAATTACCGCCGACAAATGTTGGCAAGTGAGACGCCACTAAACGCGATTGCGCCACATATTGCCAAGGGTGGGCTTTTATTCTGGCGATCAGTTCTTTGCGCTTCGCTTCGCTGAGATTAGCCGCGTGCACACTACTCAGACCATTGCTTCTAAGCGTCGGCTTAATAACCAACTCATTTAAATGCGACAGTACATAGGCCATGTCGTCTTCTTGTCCACACCAGTAAGTTGCCACCGACGCGAGACGTGGTTCGCGCCCCAACAACGCTTTGGCTATAGCCGGCATGAACTTTAGGAATACGGGGTTTTCAAGAATGCCGGCACCAAGTGGGTTGGCAATAATAACGCGTCCGGCACGCACCGCCTCAAGTAAATGCGGCACGCCTAACTGGGAATCGCTGCGAAGCTCTACGGGATCGCAGTACCAATCATCCACGCGACGCAAAATAACATCAACACGGCTAAGGCCATCCAGCGATTTCATCCACACAAAGCCATTGCGAACGACTAAATCACCGCTCTGTACCAGCTGGAAGCCGAGATAGTTGGCTAGATATGCATGCTCGAAGTAGGTTTCATTGTGAGCACCTGGCGTGAGCACTACCACTCTAGGCTGATCGTGGGCTGACGACAGTGAGGCTAGCTTTGTACGTAGCCGCTGGAAAAAGGGCGCTAATCGATGGGCATGGCTGTCGCGAAACAAGCTCGGTAGCACTCTCGACATAACGGTTCGATTTTCCAGAGCGTAACCCATGCCACTCGGAGCCTGGGTGCGATCCGTAAGCACGCACATACTGCCATCTTCGGTGCGAACCATGTCGACGGCATGCAGGATAAGCTCGTGCTCACCGCCGGTTTGAATGCCATGACAGGCACGCAAAAAACCGCCGTGAGCAAAGATTGCCTCTGGTGGAATTACGCCTCTACGCACCAACTCACGTGGCCCATAGATATCCTTCAGAAAGGCATTTAACAGTTCCGCACGCTCCAGCAAACCGGACTCAATAACGCCCCACTCTTCACTGCCAATAACGGCGGGCACAAGGTCGAGCCCCCAGGTTCGGCTGGGGTTTTTAGTATCACCGTAAATATTATAGGTAGCACCATCGTCGCGGAGGATGCGGGATGCTTTATCGTGACGTTCAGCGAGCGTACCGCTGCCCATGGTCTGCAAACTCTTCAAAAGCTGCTGCCAATGGG
Organism: Teredinibacter waterburyi; assembly: GCF_001922985.1. Lineage (GTDB taxonomy): Bacteria > Pseudomonadota > Gammaproteobacteria > Pseudomonadales > Cellvibrionaceae > Teredinibacter > Teredinibacter waterburyi. Next base: position 93,737 of record NZ_MRUH01000103.1, on the reverse strand, counting down.
GCTTAGCGATGCCGTCTTCATTGAAAACTTCGTCTGCTCGGCCAGCAGCCGCGGAGTAGTTCAACGACAAGGGGGGCATAGAAGAAAACTGGGTTTGCGACACGGAGCTACCTCTGTTAGTGAACAGCAACTAAAAGCATAGCCGCCCAACGATTATCCGCGCCCATAAAACCAACTGCCACAGAGCTTGCGGCCGGATAGCGTACCACTTCGCAGCCAACTCGCGAAGAGAAATATGGCCCCTCGCGTTGCGGCATTACCCCACAAGCCGCAACGTCTTTACACGGCACGGCTTTTACCTAAACGACTTTCAAGTTCGCGGCTTCCTGCGTAAATCGAGAGTATTAGGGAATTCACCCGACAGCTCCTCCGCTGGCGGTGACATAGGCTCGTTAGTGCGAGGGGTTTGCACCACCCCTCGCATAGCATTGATATCCGGCTTTGGTGTATACGGACCTTGCGTGTGCCCCATCTGCTCGAAGCGACTAACACGCCGCGACTCCGCCTCAAAGGCGTTGATCGGGAAGGTTTCGTAACTGCGTCCACCAGGGTGAGATACATGGTAGGTACAGCCGCCAATTGCACGACCATTCCAGGTATCGATCAGATCAAAGGTAAGTGGCGTATGCACGCCAATCGTGGGGTGTAGCGCTGAAGGCGGCGCCCAAGCACGATAGCGCACCCCAGCGATATACTCTTCGTGGCGACCGGTCGCACGCAACGGCACCCGGCGGTTATTACAGGCCAATACGTAGCGCCCTTCGGTTAAGCCGGTAACCCGTACCTGCAGCCGTTCAACCGATGAATCAACATAGCGAGCTGTACCGTGGCTACCAAGTTCTTCGCCCAACACATTCCAAGGCTCAATACCCCAACGCAGTTCAATTTCGATATTATCGATCTTGACACGGCCGTAGTGCGGGAAACGGAACTCTTCGAATGGTAGCAACCACTCTTCTTTAAAGTCGTAACCGGCCTGATTGAGCTCTGCGACCACTTCTTTAACATCTTCCCAAATATAGTAAGGCAACATGTACTTGTCGTGTAGTAGCGTACCCCAGCGAACTAGTGGCTTGTGGTAAGGCTTCTTCCAAAAGTAAGCCACAAGCGAACGGATCAACAGGAACTGAACTAGCGCCATACGACTGTGCGGCGGCATTTCAAAGCCGCGGAACTCAAGGATACCCAAACGGCCTGTAGCAGAATCCGGCGAGTAAAGTTTATCGATACAAAATTCAGCGCGGTGAGTGTTACCCGTAACGTCAATCAACAGGTTGCGCAACAGGCGATCGACTAACCAAGGCTTATCAACATCGCCTTCAGGCATCTCCTGAAAGGCAACTTCCAGCTCGTAAAGCATTTCATCGCGACCCTCATCGACACGTGGCGCCTGTGATGTTGGGCCGACAAAGGCACTGGAAAACAGATAAGACAAGCTCGGATGATGCTGCCAGAAGGTAACTAAACTGCGAAGCAAATCGGGGCGACGTAGCATGGGGCTATCCGCAGGCGTGGCGCCACCAAGTGTGACGTGGTTGCCACCGCCAGTACCCGTGTGACGACCATCCAACATAAACTTTTCGCTGGCAAGCCGAGACTCATGGGCCGCTTTGTACAGTTCTTCGGTGGTTTCGACCAACTCAGACCAATTGTTGGCGGGATGAATATTAACTTCTATCACCCCTGGATCTGGGGTGACGGCGAGTTTTTCGATCCGAGAATCTCGTGGTGGCTCATAGCCTTCGATAACCACTGGCACATTCAAATCGACTGCAACCTTTTCAATTGCCGCAAGTAAATTAACGTAGGACTCCAACTCTTGTAACGGCGGGAAGAACAGGTGCATGCGCCCTTCGCGCACTTCAAAGCACATTGCCGTACGCACAACTTCACGGCTTTCCTTCACCCGCTTGGTGGCTTTAAATTCCATTTTTGCGGGGTCTTGCAACGGCTCTTTAGGCGCAAAGTGATCGGCGGGAATATCTTCTTCGCGCTCATGTTCTTCTACCCAAGGCAGCTCGCCGAGTGGCAAGCGCAAACCCACAGGCGAATCGCCTGGAATCAGGATTAAGCGCTCACGCTTAAATTCCCAATTACTAGAACGCCACCCCATACTTGAACTATCCCAACCGACTGGCAACACAAAACCGGAGGGCTGATCTAAGCCGCGCTCCAACAAGCGCGCCAAACGTCTACGGCCAAGGTCATCTTTAATGTTCGCAGCTAGTAGCTGAAAGTTATTCGGCAACTTTTGTTCTTGCAATAAATAATGCAAGGCATCTTCGTAAGCGGGCTTAACAAACTGTTTACCAACACCCAGTAATTTCGCCAAACGATCGGCAAATTTCGCCGCCGTGCGCACATCAAACCCATAGTCTTTATCTACCCGTGCAAGTAACTCAGTGTTTTGCCACAGGGGCTGACCGTCTTTGCGCCAAAACAATCCCAGCGCCCAGCGCGGCACCTCTTCACCGGGATACCACTTGCCCTGTCCATAGTGCAGCAAACCCTTGGGCGCGAAGTGATCGCGCAAACGTAGCAACAGGGTTTTTGCTAGGCGCAACTTGTCTGCCCCCAACGCGCCGGTATTCCACTGAGCAGACTCCATATCGTCAACGGAAACGAATGTGGGTTCGCCACCCATCGTTAGACGCACGTCATTCGCTAATAACTCGGCGTCAATTGTTTTACCCATGGCCATCACTTCGTGCCACTGGGTTTCGTTATAAGGCTTGGTTACGCGCGGGTCTTCCAGAATTCGCGCGACGTCGTTTACGTAGGAAAACTCGACCTCACACTCGTCGGTAAAACCGGTAATAGGCGCGGCAGACACCGGATCGGGCGTACACGCGAGAGGGATATGCCCCTCACCAGCAAATAACCCGGAAGTTGGGTCGAGCCCAACCCAGCCGGCACCGGGCACGTAAACTTCACACCAGGCATGTAGGTCGGTAAAGTCTTCCTCCGCCCCCGATGGGCCATCGAGTGATTTCACATCGGGCTTTAATTGCACTAAGTAGCCAGACGCGAATCGTGCCGCTAAACCGAGGTGACGCAACAGCTGCACCAACAGCCAACCGGTATCGCGACAGGAACCTTTCGCGAGCTTGAGTGTTTCTTCCGGCGCCTGCACACCCGGCTCCATTCGAATGGTATAACCGATTAACCCTTGGACATGCTGATTGATTTCAACTAAGAAATCGTTCATGCGCTTTTTTTCGCGAGGAATATCAGCGAGCAACTTTGCAAATAGCGGCCCCGTCTCTTTCTTTTCTAAATAGGGCGCCAGTTCTTTTTTCAACTGCTCTTCATATTCAAAGGGGAAATGCTCGGCATACTCTTCAAGGAAAAAGTCGAACGGATTGATAACCGTCATATCGGCTTGCACTTCAACTTCCACCCACAACTTTTTAGTCCGCTCTGGAAATACCAAACGTGCCAAATAATTACCAAAAGCATCTTGCTGCCAATTCAAAAAATGATCGCTGGGCTGAACTTTGAGGCTGTAACTATGAATTGGCGTACGTGAGTGAGGAGCTGGACGCAAACGCACTACATGCGGCGATAGCGTTACCATACGATCAAAGTCGTAATGCATTTTGTGGCGGATAGCGACGCGAATGGTCATGTTGATACTGCTCCAGTGTTGGATATGAATCGGCTCATGCAGCGGCCAACGAAGCGGGCCGCCGTGCGCCTAGTAAGGCTTTTTGATCACAATTTGAGTTGAGAGTGAAGTCTAACCCGCGGCCTGCTGTTGACTCTGCTCCATACCGGCAAACCAATTGCCTGCGATTAAACTATGGATAGCCGCCAACTCCTGCTGCAAGTCGTTAATGTATTCTCGCAGCGGGTCTCCGAGTTGCTGATAATCAACCTCATCGAATAGATTACTCTCTATTTGTTTTAGCGCGGTGACAACATCTTTCGAGCGCGGTAGCGCCGCTGCAGATTGAATAATGGCGCCCACACAGTGAGCGATGGAACGAGGGAATTCCCGATCTTCAAGTAAGTAGTGAGCGACCGTCTCGCCCCTAACAGCGACACGAGTAGTGCGACGATAGGCTTGGTCCGCACCTAATGAACGCAAGACATTCCCCCAAATAATCTGTCGGCTATTTACCGCAGTATCGTTGTCTTCGACGTGCAGTACTGCCGTAATACCGGCATCCATAATGCGGGTATTCATATCGGCTCGCTCTAGGTTACGCCCCAGACGCAGGAAATCCCAAGCGGCATCGTGCGGCATGGTGCCGTAGAGTAAACCGAGTATTTGCTGGCAACCCTTCACCACGCCATCTAAGAATGTGTGCCGCTGGCTGCGATTCACGCCCTGCTGAATATTAGCTTCAACATACAGGCTGAGTTCGTTCACCAATTCCCACGTTTCTTCGGGCACCACATCGCGAGTGGTGCGCACATTTTCTCGAATCATTTGCAGCGACGTCACCATCGAGCATGAGCTTGATTCGTCGCCCAACAAAAATTTAATTACGTTGCGCTCATCTTCAACCGTATAGCGCTCGCCAAACTCTTTTTGCGCACTATTGATAATAATCAAGTTGTACCAACCAAAATTTAATGAGCGCGGCAAATCGAATAAAAGGTTGTCGTACACCCGAATTAAACGCGCCGTGTTTTCCACTCTTTCCAAATAGCGGGCGGTCCAATAAACACGTTCGGCCACTTTTGACAACATTGTTTAAGCTCCTATTTAAGCTCTTAAATTACGGCTTTTAGCTTCGCCGCTGTTTTACAGCGCGGCGTTAATTACATCGCAACAAATAAGTTGCGAACGAATAGGTTGCGAACCTAACTGATTCACTTTCAGCGGAAACTTCGAGTTGAAGCAAAGCTATGCATCAACTATCCAAGTATCTTTACTGCCACCACCTTGAGATGAATTCACCACTAACGACCCTTTTTTCATCGCCACGCGTGTTAATCCACCGCGGGTTACATAGATGTCATTGCCCTGCAAGATAAACGGGCGCAGATCCAAATGGCGCGGCTCTAGCTCATTTTTCTCCACCAACGTCGGTGCGGTCGACAACGCTAGAGTGGGCTGCGCAACATAGTTGCGTGGATTTGCCTTGATAAGACCAGCAAAGGTTTCACGTTCTTTTTTGGTTGAATGCGGCCCGACTAACATGCCGTAACCACCCGATTCATTGGCAGGCTTAACCACGAGTTTATCAAGGTTAGCCAACACATATTCACGCTGTTTATCGTCGTAGCAAAGAAAGGTTTCGACGTTTGGCAAAATCGGATCTTCATCTAGATAGTATTTGATCACCTGCGGAACATAGGCATAAACCACCTTGTCGTCCGCAACGCCCGCGCCAGGCGCGTTGGCTAAAGCGACGTTACCCGCGCGCCAAGCACGCATCAATCCGGCCACTCCCAGTACAGATTTCTTATCAAACACCTCGGGATCGAGAAACAAATCATCGATGCGGCGATAAATAACATCGACTCGCTCCAGTCCAGAAATTGTCTTCATATAAACGCAGTCGTCGGAATCAACCACCAGATCGCTACCTTCCACCAGCTCCGCGCCCATTTGTTGCGCCAAGTACGCATGCTCGAAATAAGCGGAGTTATAGATGCCGGGTGTCAACACCACGATCACAGGCTTTTTGCCTTTGCGCGGTGATAGTGCAGCAAGCGTATCAAACAATCTGGCGGGGTAATCATCTACTGGAGCAATCTCGCTCTGCTCGAATAGCTCGGGCAATACACGCTTAGTGATTGCGCGATTTTCCAACATGTATGACACGCCAGAAGGGACGCGTAAATTATCTTCCAGCACATAGAACTCGCCATCACCCGCGCGCACCAAATCGGTGCCGCAGATATGAGCCCACACCCCAAATGGGGGCGTTATGCCTTCACATTCTTTACGGTAGTTTTTCGACTGCTTTAGGACGAACTCTGGAATGATCCCATCCTTAATAATTTTTTGGTCGTGGTAGAGGTCGTTAATAAACAGGTTAAGCGCTCTCAAGCGCTGTTTTAAACCCGCCTCGGCAACTGCCCACTGCTTATTTGAAATCACCCTGGGAATAATATCGAATGGCCATGCGCGATCGATGTTGCCGCCTTCCGAATAAACTGTGAAGGAAACCCCCATTTCGCGGATTGTACTTTCCGCCGCCTGCCTGCGAGCCGCAATATCTTCTGCGCTCAGCGATTTAAGGTAGGAAACAATTTTACGGGCTGGCTGACGGGCGTTCCCGGGGCTGCTCATGAGTTCATCGAAAAAATCGCCGGAGGAATAGTTTTTCCAATCATTGGCCATTAATAAGCACTCTTTTCTTTTTGTAGGAGAATCATTAGTACCAGCTATAGTACCTATGGGAGGGGTAGATATTCATCGTTACGCGCATTCACATTTAATCATATCCTTATCGGCTTTACGCTACCGAAAATGCAAGACGCTCAACAATAATCATGGTTTTTAGTTAAAATGACAAATAATCGCAGCGCCCTTAGCGCTAGTGTGAATTAGTATCGCAATACTCATACCAAGTTAGATTAGGTCGTGCTATTTTCAGTATTGCTATAACCAATTGGTTTGTTTCGATAAACCCTCAAGGTGGTACCCGTGCCCGCTCACTATCTTACCGACATAATCGTTCTACTTGCAGCTGCCGTCATTGCTGTACCCATTTTCCAATGGTCTAAGCTGGGCACCATTCCAGGCTTCCTTGTGGCCGGCATCATTCTTGGGCCATCTGGAATTGGTTACTTTAGTGAATTTGACGATATTCAACACCTGTCGGAACTTGGCGTTGTACTTTTATTATTCGTTATAGGTATCGAACTAAAGCCTTCGCGTTTTTGGAAAATGCGCGTGCATGTATTCGGCTTAGGCGGGGCGCAAGTGGTAATTACAGCGCTCGCGTTAACAGCATTACTCAATTATTTTTTAGCGGTTCGCTGGCCAGTCGCAATATTGCTCGGCTCTGCCTTCGCACTCTCCTCGACCGCTTTCGTACTACAAATTTTAAGCGAAACTAAAGCACTCAACACCCCTCACGGTCGCCCGGCCATCGCCGTATTGCTTATGCAAGATTTAGCGGTGGTACCGCTCTTAGCCTATTTATCTCTTGTTAGCCAAGGGAGTTCCAACTTTGCCGCCGACGTTGTTATTGCCTTTGCTGAGGCGCTTTTTATTCTTGTCCTGATTGTTTTGGCAGCCCGCTTTATATTGAACCCGCTGCTGAATCTGCTCGCGAATGCTGCATCGCCCGACATATTCACAGCTACCGCACTTTTGCTGGTATTGGGTTTTGCTGGCGCTTTTGAAGCCGCGGGCCTATCAATGGCGATGGGCGCGTTCGTCGCGGGGCTGCTAATTGCAGACTCATCCTTCCGCCACCAAATTACCGCTGAAATCGAGCCCTTTCGCAGTCTATTACTCGGCTTATTTTTTATGGCGATGGGTATGTCGCTCAATATTCAAACCCTACTGGAATCACCGCTGTTAATTGTTACGGCATTAATCACCCTGATAGCGCTAAAATTTGTGATTCTTTTTGTATTGGCGAGGCTGTTTAAAATCGCCAGCAGCCCCGCACAGGCATTGGCCTACTTGCTCGCTCAAAGTGGCGAATTCGCCCTTGTATTGTTTGCCGTTGCCTTCCAGAAATCACTATTGGAACCGGCATTATTTCAAAAATTACTCGTCGTCGTTCTACTAAGTATGCTGGTAACGCCGCTGCTCAACTTGTTAGCGAGACGCGCACTCGCCTCTGAGCGTCTTGTCCTAGACGGTGGTGATGCCGCCGAAATTGATGCCGAAACCCGAGCGAAATCGCCCATTCTCATCGCGGGCTACGGCCGCATGGGAAGACGTATTGGTGAGCTATTCGAGCGTATGAATGTTCCCTACATTGCTATCGACAACAAAATCGCGGAGGTCAACGCCGCCCGAGCGAGCGGCCACCCCGTCTATTTTGGTGAAGCGCAAAAACCCGAGGTATTACGTGCAGCAGGCGCCGGTTCGGCCCCCCTTGCGATAGTCGCAATCGACAATTTAGAAGGCGCCGAAAAAGTTGTGCACGCTCTTCACAGTAACTTCCCGCACGTTCCTATTTTTGCGCGCGCACACAATCGCGATCTCTGTCGCGTTTTGCGAGCCAGCGGGGCTCAGTTCACCGTATCGGAAACATTCGAAGCTAGCACAGAAATCGCTCGAGAAGCGCTGATGCTGCTGGGGTTTGAAACGGAGCAAATTGAACTGACAATGACGAATTTTAAAATTGATTACTACTCAGAAGTAAAGATGCCAACAGGTGAGATTGCAGCAGCCGAACCTCTAGGGCGCTCGGCTTCAAACCAGTCGTAAAGACGTAAAAAACCGTTACGCCTACAGATGGATTTTAGATAGATAATGAAATAGTCGGCGAGCTAAGCGATCGCTATAAGATGTCGCTAAGCGCCAGCAGCATCGTCGTCGCCCTCAACCAGTAAATGTCCAAGCTTACCCTTCTTGGTAGCGAGGTAGTGTGCGTTGTGGGGGTTGCGACCGGTTTCGTGGGCAATGCGTTCAACCACATCAATCCCCAAATCAACTAAGGCCTTAACTTTGCGCGGATTGTTGGTTAACAGCTTAACCTTGCTGATACCCAGCTGCGCAAACATCGGCTTCAAGATTGAGTAGTCGCGCATATCGGCACCGAACCCCAACTGCTCATTGGCCTCAACGGTATCGGCACCTTTGTCCTGCAGGCGGTAAGCGCGAATTTTATTCAGTAAGCCAATACCGCGCCCTTCTTGCCGCAAATAAAAAATAGCACCGCGACCTTCAACCGCAATGCGATGCATGGCCGCCTGTAACTGTGCGCCACAGTCGCAACGCAGTGAGAATAAGGCGTCGCCCGTTAAACATTCCGAATGGATACGAACTAACAACACATCGGCGTGACGATAATCGCCCATTGTTAGCACAACATGTTCTTTGTCCGAGTCGTCGTCCGCAAACCCGTGCATTTCAAACATTCCCATCGCGGTGGGAAGCTTGGATGATTCAACGTAGGTTACTGCCACTCAATTTTCCTTACATATCGGCTCAGCTTAGAACTGAGTTCCGCTTTAATATTTTGCCTGTAAAACCAAAACACCTTGGTCGACTTTCATTTCGACCCGGCTTAAAAAACTGTTCCCCAAGAGCACGTCTTCAGGAAATTCGCCCTCGATAACGATAGCTTCAATATTGGTTAGAGATATTGAGCCGACGCTAACACTACTTAATAGCACGCGATAACCCGTCACATTGCCATTAGCTGTACCAACCCGCATCTGTTCGCCATTGCTATAGCTAAGGCCGATACGTTCTGCAGCAACCGAGCTTAGGGAAATACTGGTTGCGCCGGTATCCACCATAAACTGCACCGACCTACGGTTTATCTGGCCGCCAGTCACGTAGTGGCCATAAGCAGAGCTAGCAATGCGCACGGTAGATTTACCCGCATCTTTATAAGTGCCACCAACGCGACGGGAGAGCACTAATTTTTCTCGCTTACCGTTAATATCGACTACTACATATTTGCTCGTGGCTTCGACAAGGGTGACACCTTCAGGCGTTGTTTTACCCTCTTTTACGGTGCGGTGCTTGCCATCGATCTCTAGAACAGCACTTCCTTTGAATAACAGCCGCACTTCTACTTGCTGTGCTAGTGCCGAAGTCGAGCAAAGTACGGTCAACACAAGCAATACGGTGCGTAACAAAACGAACGCGCTGCGCAAAACAAATGCACTACACATCAGACATACCGAAACCTTTAGCCTTTTTACAATCCTTGCAAATTCGCGAGTTAGATCAACGACCATAACCACTCCTCAACTAAATCAGCTGGTACCACATAGCTAGCTGCATTAACGCCCAAGCGGCGCTACCGGCCAGAATATCATCCAGCATGATGCCTAGGCCACCGTGAATCTTTCGGTCCGCAATCGAGATGGGCCAAGGTTTGACCATATCGAAAAACCGAAACAGCACAAAGCCCGCCAGCAGAGTCTGCCAACTGACCGGTACGGCGATAAAGGTAATCCACAGGCCAACATATTCGTCCCAAACAATACCTTTGTGATCATGCACCCCCAAACGTTTGGAGGCGTACCCACAAAGATAGACTCCGAATACCGAGGCTACCAATAAGCAAAGTAAATAGGCGGGCAAAGGCAACAGCAACAAAGCCAACATAAAGGGGACCGCACTAAGCGTACCCATAGTGCCTGGGACGATCGGCGACAGGCCGGAGCCAAAGCCAAACGCCAGCAATAGCTTAAAATCCCTTAATAGATCGGAAAACCGCGGGTTGGGGCCGATAGCCGGCGAACTTTGCGGCGTTGAGGTATCATCAATCAAAATGTGAATATCCTGTAGCTTCTGGCTGGTAAACCGCACCATTAAGACGGCAATCGATACCGCTATGTAGAACCATCTCACCGATACAATGGGCTTCCAACTGCCCATTGGCGCAAAGACGATCAAGTGCTGGACGCTGCTCGGGTGGCAGGGTAAAACACAGCTGATAATCATCGCCACCGCTGAGCGCCCACTGCAACAATTGCTGCGGGCGGACATAAGACTGCAAGCCTCGGCTGTAGGGTATACCACTTAACTCTAAACGAGCCCCCACGCCACTGGCATCACATATATGACCCAAGTCTGCGAGCAGGCCGTCACTAATATCTATCGCGCTGGATGCTATTCCTAGCAATGCCCTGCCAGCCGCTATTCGCGCTTGAGGCTGACTAAAGCGTCGCTCTAAATAGGCACTTTGTTCAGCTGGCAAGGTTAGCTCACCCATCAACACCGCGAGAGCTGCGGCACCGTCGCCAAGCGGGCCAGTAACAAAAACCTGATCACCGGCTTCAGCACCGCTGCGTGTTAGAGCTCTACCCTGCTCGACAGCACCTAAAACCTGAACGCCGACCGTAAGCCGGCCGCGAGTGGTATCACCACCAATAAGCGGGCAGCGGTACTGAGCCGCCACCTGAAGCAAGCCGCTGGCAAATGGCGCCAACCACGCGTCGCTAACGAGAGCCTCTGGCAGGGTTAGCGACAAGGTAAACCCTAGAGGCTTAGCACCCATTGCCGCCAAATCACTCAGGGCAACAGCAAAGGCACGCGTTGCAATTTTCTCCGGCGCATAAGTCTTCGGAAAGTGTACCCCCTCAACTAAACTATCCACCGAAACCGCCAAATGATGATGGCCTGGGATATCCAGCAAAGCACAGTCATCACCGATACCCAGCACCACCTGCGAGGCAGTTTGAGCATCTTGAAAATAGCGCTTAATTAGAGCGAATTCGTTCATTGAGTAACGCGATGTTAAGCCCACAACTAATATTGCGAGCTGAGGATTAAATACTAGGACCTTCGCTTAGCCGAAACTTCCGCGCTACGCAGATCGCCAGCCACTCGGTCGAGAACGCCATTGACAAACTTATGGCTATCTTCGGCGCCAAATTTTTTGGCTAGGTTAACCGATTCGTTTATAACTACGCGGTAGGGGACATCGATACGATTTTTAAATTCGTAAGTCGAAAGACGCAGCAACGCCAGAGTAACCGGGTCTAACTGCTCCAAAGTCATGCCCTTTAAATAGCGAGTGAATTGCTCATCTAATTCACTCTTACTGCTGGCAACACCGTGAAACAATTCGTGAAAGTACTCGGTATCCACTTTCGACATATCGTTGTCGGCGTGATACTCGGCCTCAATCAAATTAATAGGGTTGCTACTAATCTGCCACTGATAAATGGCTTGCATAGCAAAGTGACGGGCGCGACTGCGAGTGGCGGCGGAGACTTTCATCTGATTCATTACCTATAAAAAAACAAAAGCGCACACCAGCTCAAAAGACCGGCGTGCGCAGTTAATCTTCAACTTAAAGATTGTTAAACAACGACACCATTTCCAATGCGGTAGCGGCGGCTTCAGAGCCTTTGTTACCCGCTTTGGTACCGGAGCGTTCAATCGCTTGTTCGATGGAGTCCACGGTTAAAACACCAAAGGTAATCGGCAAACCAGAGTTCAGTGATACCTGAGCCAAACCTTTAGTACATTCTCCCGCCACGTAATCGAAGTGTGGTGTACCGCCACGAATAACCGCTCCGAGCGCGATGATGGCGTCGTAGCGACCAGTACTAGCAATTTTTTGTGCCGCCAGAGGAAACTCAAACGCGCCTGGGGCGTAAACGATTTCGATATCTTTGTCTTCAACACCATGGCGACGCAAAGTATCGATTGCACCGTCTTTAAGGTGCTCCACGACAAAGCTATTCCAGCGGCTTACCAAAAGCGCATATTTTCCGCTTACCGTTTTAAAATTACCTTCAATTACTTTGATAGTCATTTGCCGTCCTACTCGTCTTTTTAATTAATCTGTTACGCGTTTACATACTCAACAACTTCGAGGTTAAACCCCGAAAGTGCTTTAAATTTCAGTGGCGCGCTCATTAAACGCATCTTTTGAACGCCGAGATCCTGAAGTATCTGCGAGCCGGTACCTACCTGCTTATAGCCAACATCTCGCTTTGGGCGAACAGGTTTGCCTGACAGCAACCAATCGATACTTTCTTCAATTTCCTCGGTCGTTTCGCTATGGCAAATCAACACCACCACGCCTCGGCCTTCATCGGCAACCTTTTTTAAGGCCGCATGAAAGTGCCAAGATCGGTCGGCATCGCTAACGTCGCGACGCAGGGTGAGCACATCGCGCGCAGTGCTGCCCACATGCACTCGCACCAATACCGGTTCCGACCCTGCAACATCGCCTTTTATCATGGCGAAATGCAGTTCTTCTCGAGCCGAGTCACGATAGGTCTTTAAGGTAAATTCGCCAAAATCGGTGACGACGGTACGCTCGTTGATACAGCTAACGGTTTTCTCGTTGATCGTGCGGTATTGAATTAAATCGGAAATAGTACCTATTTTAAGATCGAATTCCTTGGCAAAGGTCTCCAGATCGGGGCGCCGCGCCATGGTACCGTCTTCATTCATAATTTCCACTATTACGGCTGCGGGCTCTAGCCCTGCAAGACTAGACAGGTCGCAACCGGCCTCGGTATGCCCTGCCCGACTAAGCACACCGCCCGCTTGGGACATCAGCGGAAATATGTGGCCAGGCTGGACGATATCTTTTGGCTTGGCCTCGCGCGCTACAGCCGCACGTACAGTACGAGCACGGTCGGCTGCCGATATGCCTGTGGTCACGCCGTCGGCGGCCTCAATAGAAACGGTAAAGTTAGTGGCGTGAGCGGCGCGGTTGTCGCGCACCATTAAAGGCAAATCGAGCTGGCGACAGCGCGCTTCGGTAAGCGTAAGGCAAATTAACCCGCGGGCGTTGCGAGCCATAAAGTTGATATCTTCGGCGCGCACCTGATCGGCCGCGATAATTAAATCACCTTCATTTTCACGATCTTCGTCGTCCATCAAGATAATCATTTTACCCTGACGAATATCGTCAATGAGCTCTTCTGTTGTATTCAATTCCATACTGTTTTACGACTCGTATCTGAGTTTAGAGTGTGGCAAGTGCTATTTGAGGTAGCCGTTATCCGCTAAAAAGGCTTCAGTTAGCGCCGCGCCATTGGCCTCGGCGGCCTTGTCACCCAGCAATAACCGCTCTAGGTAACGAGCAATCACGTCGACCTCTAGGTTAACTTTAGTACCTGAACCATAACTGCCAATCACCGTTTTTACCAATGTGTGCGGCACAATATTTAATTCAAACTGATCGCCATTTACGGCGTTAACGGTAAGGCTAGTGCCATCAATCGTAATGGAGCCTTTATGGGCAATATATTTAGCTAGCTCTTTTGGCGCTCTGAGGGTAAAACGCTCTGAACGAGCATCTGTATAGCGTTTTACTACCTCGCCGACACCATCGACATGACCGCTGACAAGATGCCCACCCAGACGCGTCTGCGGGGTAAGCGCCTTCTCAAGATTGACCTTTGCACCAAGGCTCCAATACTTAATAGTACTGAAGTTGAGGGTTTCGACCGAAACATCGGCGACAAAGCTCTGGCCGGTTAGCTTCACAGCGGTTAAACACACACCATTGGTGGCGATTGAATCACCGAGGGCAACATCGGACCAATCCAGCGCAGGCGCCAAGACTTCGAGGCGCAGATCGCCACCGCGCCGTTCAAGCGATACGATCTCACCTATGGTTTCGATTATTCCTGTAAACATAAACTACCGATTATTGATAATAATAGAATGCACAATGTGTGTGTTTTGCGGAGCATTTGTGCCTCAATCCAGCTGCTGCGGGCTCACCGGATTCGAGCCAAACAAGTACTGCTACGCCTCGGGATCGGGAATTGAAATAATTCGCCAATCGGGACCAACTGCGCGTACGTCCTGAATACTAAGCTCTAACGCGGCCCCCATAGTATCTATCGGGAAGCCCAATAAAGGTCGCGCGGCACTCCCCATAAATTTAGCCGCCATATACACCCAAAACTCATCAACGAAGCCCTTGCGCACAAAGGCACCAGCGAGCGTTGCGCCGGTCTCCAAAAGAATCTCGTTACAACCCTCTGCAGCCAAGCGCTTTAAGAGTTCATGCAGATCTACGCGGCCGTCTTTTTCGGGTAGCAGCCAGCACTCAAAACCGCTAGCCGCGATTCTATCTTTAGCGCAGGTAGCAACAATTGTGCGTCCCTCTTGGGTAAAGATCTCGGCGCTCGGCTTCACCCTGAGGTGGGTATCAACGATAACTCGCAACGGCTGGCGCTCACTATCCGGCAAACGCACTGTCAGCAGCGGGTCATCCAGCAAAACCGAATCTACGCCGGTAATAATGGCACAACTGCGCGCACGTAGACGCTGTACGTCCTGACGTGCCGATGGGCCGGTAATCCACTTGCTTTCGCCGCTTTCCATCGCGGTGCGACCGTCCATACTCATCGCCAACTTACAGCGCACCATCGGCATACCGGTTTGCATGCGCTTAATAAAACCCGGGTTCAGATTGCGCGCTTCCTCTTCCATCAACGGGCCGTCGACCTGAATTCCAGCGTCGCGAAGAATCTCCAAACCGCGCCCAGCAACTGCAGGGTTAGGGTCTTCCATAGCGTAGACAACTCGAGCTACTCCGGCGGCAACCAATGCCACGGCGCAAGGGCCTGTTCGTCCCTGGTGGGAGCAAGGTTCGAGGGTAACGTAAGCGGTGGCGCCACTTGCAGAGTCCGAACCGACAATCGCATCTAGCGCATTCACTTCAGCGTGAGCTTCGCCAGCCCGCTGATGCCAGCCCTCGCCGAGAAGCCGACCATCGGCGGCAACAATAACGCAGCCGACACGCGGGTTAGGTGAAGTGGTATTGAGACCGCGGGCCGCCAATTCGAGCGCTCGCGTCATATGTTGACGATCAGACAAGGACATTAGCGCTTAGGGCTCTTTAGACTTTACTTCAGGTTTTTTTTGTAGGCGGTCGATTTCTTGCTGGAATTCGCTTAGGTCCTGGAAGCTGCGATAGACCGAAGCAAAGCGAACATAGGCAACCTGATCCAGATTGCGCAGCTCTTCCATTACCCGCTCACCGATAACCAGCGACTTAACCTCGCGCTCGCCCAACGCCTGTAGATAGTGACGTACACTATTCAGCGACGACTCAATCGACTCAACACTTACCGGCCGTTTTTCTAAAGCGCGCTGCAATCCGTTACGCAGTTTTTGCTCATCGAACGGCTCCCGTGTACCGTCTTGCTTAATCACTTTTGGCATCAATAATTCAGCGGCTTCGAAGGTGGTAAAACGCTCATGACAAGACAAGCACTCGCGCCGACGACGAACCTGACCGCCGTCGGCGACCAAGCGAGAATCAATAACCTTAGTATCAGTTTCGTTACAGAAGGGGCAGTACATCAGAGCAGTTCCACGACTATCAAAGGGGATGATGTTGATTTCGTGCGCATATTAGCACAAATATCGCCTGCAGCCCTTTGCTTTAGGCTGCCGAGCTAGAGCGGGGTAATGGGAGGTTTAGTAAAGATGGGCGGCGAGCTATTGGCCGAGATATCGCCAAGTTAGCCACGCCGCAGCGCGCCTCACTAGCTGCCGTTTCGGCTCTCTAGCCATTCGCGATAGGCTGGCGAATCGACCAAGGCCGCGAGCTCAGGCTGAGCCGCAAGCGCGTCTCGCGCCAACTCGCGGTTAAAGTCGCGATCTAACACACTCAACACCTCGGTAGCCTCAGCCATTTTGTTCGCCGCGACCAACAGGGTAAGCGCCGCGTAGTAAACCATCTCATCGTCGCCGTAGCGTTTCACCGCGTCGACCAACGTACGCTGAAACTTGCGAAAATCTCCTCGCGCCAAATAGTTGCTAGCCTCTAGCGCAGCCAGCTCATAGTCGCCGCCGATGATAGCGCTCATTTTCTGCAGGTACTTTAAACTATTGTCGCGGTCATCAAGGATGAAGTGATAGCTCAGCCGCAACCAAATGAGCTCATCGGGTTGCACATAAGGTAAAACTCGCTGCATCACCTCGGGGAATGCATCCACATTCGTTGTGATAGCGGATTTCACAAAAATACTGCGATACAGCGGGTTGCGCCTTAAGGTTTCGGGTAGCGCATCATAGATTGCCAACACCTGTTGATAACCTTTGCCGACCATCGCCAAGCCCGCTAGGGCGCTACTGTCTTTCTCCACGCTAGCCTTTAAAACCAAGCCGGCCGTTTCACCAAAAATATCGGTTAACCAAACTTCTGTTCCATACATATACCAATCGACTATTTTCGTATCGGCACTGCTTAGGTCAACCTCCACCTCCAAGTAGTCGGAGCTTTCACCTAGAGTTAATCCGTAAAGCAAAAAGGTGCGGCCTTTATATTTGCGGGTATGCAGGTAACGCCACTCGCCATAGGATGACAACATCCGTTCGTACTGAGCAGCCAGCTGAGCGCCAATAATTTTTACCGTTTCAGCTCGCGATTGACGCACATGTAGATCTAGCGACGAGGTTGGATAGATGCTATCCATTTTTGCTTCAACACGCGCCCGTACTTGAGCGCTATCAATTTTATCCACCACATAATCGGCGTAGCCGGCATTAACATAATGGGCAAGCGAACGCGCAAAGCCTTTTAATTCTGGGCTTTCGGTTACAACTTTAAACTTTGCCGATGGCCGTAGGTTGCTATAACCAGACGCCGCCAAGACCGGATCAAAAGCGAAACTAAGAGAGATGAAAAGCAGCGAGTGCTTAACTATGACAGCAACACGATTTTTAATCATTTTTCATTCCCCCAATACTTCGCAACAGCTGCTTTTTGCCGTCGCTGCCCACATAGGGATAAATAAACGATAAGGTAAAATCTAAATCGTCCCCCATGGTATCCATGAATTCTAGAAATTCCGGTAGCTCTGCAACCGAAACCGTGGACGACTTAATTTTTGCCGAAACGTTAAAAACATAGCGGCCATCAAAATAGTCGTTATGTGATTGGTAGTCGACCAAGCTGGAACTATAGCGATAGGGAGTGGAATCAATATCCAAACCTACATCGCCACCAAAATCGACCACTATGGAATGCTGCAGGTTCTGCACCCCACCAATATAAGCAGGGGACTCCCGTCGGATATGTTTCGGCTTGCGTAGATGACTCGCGATTGTTCCCGCATAAAAGCCAAGCTGGTGAAGCCCATTCTCTACTTTAAAAGGGTCGTCAATATAGTAATGCTCTTCAACGAAAAAGCGGTTTTGCAGCTTATCGTCTCGAATCGCTATAGGTTTAAGAAAGTGTATATTCGGATACATTTTGGCGTAATAGTTGAGGTAGTTACTTTGCATATCATCAAGCGCCGTGGTGTCAAAAGAGTAGCGTTGATATTCCGCACTATTACCTCGAAATTCTGAACTAATGGACAACTCTAGTCGTTCTTTCTTGGCATACCATCGAAACATTTCCTGCACCGAAGACAGCGACTGTTGCCCCTTCAATGACAGCACATCGACTAACGAACCTTCAGTGTCGCCACCAATAACGAGGGCGGTACCATAGGGCGTGAAACCAAGATCCTGCAAGCCGCCAGTCTGATAAGTTTTGGTTGGGTCCAGCCATACAGTTTGCTGGTTAACGCGTGCCATCACAATTACGTGATCAAACGCCGCTGGGCTAGGTAAAAAAGCGGTAAAGCCTTCGCGATAACTTGAGGAGACTAACGCTGGGTAGGCACTAATACCTCGCGCCCTAAGCAACTGGACCAGCAGATTTGATTTATCCTTACAGTCGCCATAGCGATTTTTAAGCACTTCGTCTGGGCTGTGGGGCAAATGGCTGTTTTGTCCCAACTCCATACCAAGGTAGCGAATATCCTCTTGAGTGAAGTTGAGAGCCGCTAATAAATAGTCTTCATCCGAGTCGGATTTACTCGCGAAAGCATCTGCTAATTTTGGCAGCTCGGTAGCGGCTTGTTCGACGCTTCCATAGAGCTCTTTCGCCCAACTCTCGACATCACTCCAGTCGCGGTATTCGGTAAACTCGACCCAAGGGTAGCGAACAAAGGCGTGGGGATAATCATCTTCATTGAATTGACCATCAACTTTCTTGGCCGACCAAACATATTCGGTGTAAGCGCCGCGCTTTTTTATTTTCGGCTGAAGATCCAGCCCATGTATTTTTGTGGTGATGCGCTTTTCCGCCGGCACCAATACACGAACCTGTGTGCGGCCAACATCAACGGACCACCCCATCGAAAAGGAATCAAAAATCTTTTCGCCAAATACCGGATTGCGACCGGTAAGTGTGTAGCTAAAGGTCAGCCGGTCTCCAACGCGCACATTGGGGACAATAGCAATCGCCGTTACTCGACCATCGTAAATACCATTTTGCAGATCTTCCTCTTGCTGCAACAGCCTCACCATATTGGGCTGAAGTACCTCAAGAGTTTCCCGTCCGCGACGCAAGCTAATACTGTGCATGGTCAAGGTTTGATACGCGGGGTTAAACGAGAGCTCAACTTCCGCGCCTTCCGCCACCGCTTGACTGCTATGTAAGATATAACTGGAGCGGTAGAACGACTGGTAGTTATCGGCATCCGCTAGCAGTTGGTTGTCGACCAGCAGATACTCGGTGCCCTGGCCACTTTTTTTACCTTTTGATTTCGACGGTTTAACCGCTGACACCCAATCCGGCAGTGTCGCATCGGTATAGAAGTAATGATTTCCGTATTGATGCTTCTGTTCAGTATCACTCGAGGCGGCAACAGAACTGCCGACAATCAAGCACACAAAAAGGGCAAGGCGGACAAACGTATTCATTTATATAGGCTCTCTTTTCGGTACGTTTTCACTCGTACATCCCTGTTTTACGACGCGCGCCGCGCCCCTAATGTTTAACTGTTGATACACAATACTAAAATAGCGCCCCATAAAAAAGGCGTCCCGATTGGGACGCCTTTTAATTTGCAAGACGACTAATTCAGCAGACGACTGAATTAACCGTATACGGGATGCTGCGCACAAATAGCCAAAACCTTCGCTTTAACTTCTGCAATTACAGTTTCTGATGTACCGTTTTCCAAGCTATCTAAAACATCGCACATCCAGTGCGCTAGCTGCACGGAATCGGCCTCGCCAAAACCACGCGTGGTAATAGCTGGAGTACCGATGCGCAAACCACTAGTAACAAAAGGCGAGCGCGGGTCATTCGGAACCGCATTTTTGTTTACGGTGATATTGGCTTCGCCAAGTGCGGCGTCGGCATCTTTACCGGTGTACTCTTTACCGATCAGGTCAACCAACATCAGGTGGTTTTCTGTTCCGCCAGAGACTATCTTCAAACCGCGTTCAATAAAGGTGTTCGCCATAGCCTTGGCATTTACCACTACCTGTCGCTGGTAAGCTTTGAACTCGTCACTCATCGCCTCTTTAAAGCTAATCGCTTTACCCGCAATCACGTGCATCAATGGGCCACCTTGGCCGCCGGGGAATACCGCAGAATTAAGTTTCTTCTCGATAGCTTCGTTCGCCTTCGCAAGAATAATTCCACCGCGCGGGCCGCGTAGGGTTTTGTGCGTTGTGGAGGTTGTAACGTCGGCAATCTGTATGGGGGATGGGTAAACACCTGCGGCGACCAAACCGGCAACGTGAGCCATATCGACGAACAGGTAAGCACCCACTTCATCGGCGATATCGCGGAAAATCTGCCAATCCAACACTTGGCTGTAGGCGGAGAAGCCAGCAACGATCATTTTTGGCTTGTGTTCACGCGCCAGTGCGGCCACTTCATCGTAATCAACCAAACCGGTTTCTGGGTTCAAACCGTACTGTACGGCGTTATACATTTTGCCCGAAAAGCTTACCTTAGCACCGTGAGTCAAGTGACCACCGTGAGCCAAGCTCATACCTAATACGGTATCGCCCGGCTCGCATAATGCCGCATAGACAGCCGAGTTAGCCTGAGAGCCCGAATGAGGCTGAACGTTCGCATAATCGGCACCAAATAACTGTTTGGCCCGCTCGATGGCTAGCGCCTCCACTTTATCTACATATTCACAGCCGCCGTAGTAACGCTTGCCCGGATAACCTTCGGCGTACTTATTGGTCAACTTAGTTCCCTGCGCAGCCATCACCATTGGGCTGGTGTAGTTTTCAGAGGCAATCAGTTCAATATGTTCTTCTTGACGAACGCCTTCATCTTCGATGGCTGTCCATACGTCGGGGTCAAAATCTGCAATGGTTTGGGTTTTGTCAAACATTGGCGTCTCCGCTCAGAAGTAAAAAAGTGGGCAAAATAGGGGCGGCATTGTACACGACTGAACCGACAAACTCACCCATTTCTAACCGCCGCCGGTATTTTTCAAAGTCTCGCTGGGCGCGGCCTGCAAGGCCTATCTAAGTACCGCCAAGCCTCGGTTTTCCATTCTTAGCCCCACTCAATCGAGCGGCAGTTAGCTTTAGCGCCAGCAAAGCCCGAGACAAATTGAAAATTAACCTCGACTCCGGTAACGTGCGAGCAATCTCGCAGGCGTTTCCCCTTAAGTTATTACGACGCCGCCCCCTCACTTTTGCTGTTAACTCGCTTTTAATTTTAAAAGGTATTCACTTAGATGGCTCAATTCGTTTACACCATGAATCGCGTTGGCAAAATCGTGCCGCCGAAACGCGAAATTTTAAAAGATATTTCCCTCTCCTTTTTCCCCGGAGCCAAAATTGGCGTGCTCGGCTTGAACGGGTCGGGCAAATCTTCGCTTTTAAAAATTATGGCAGGACTGGATAACGACTACATTGGCGAAGCACGGCCGATGCCCGACATCAAAGTGGGCTATCTGCCCCAAGAGCCGCATCTCAACCCAGACAAAGATGTACGCGGCAACGTTGAAGAGGGTGTACAAGAAGCGGTAGATGCGCTCGCCGCACTCGATCAAGTCTACGCCGACTATGCCGAACCCGAAGCTGACTTCGACGCGCTCGCAAAAAAGCAAGCGCGCCTAGAAGACATCATCCAAGCGTGGGATGCACACAATCTCAATCACACCTTAGAGGTTGCGGCAGATGCTCTGCGTTTGCCGCCGTGGGATGCCGACGTCAACAAACTGTCTGGCGGTGAACGCCGTCGCGTGGCGCTGTGCCGGCTACTACTATCACGCCCAGATATGCTTCTACTCGACGAACCCACCAACCACCTGGATGCTGAATCCGTTCATTGGCTTGAACAATTTCTAGTGTCCTTCTCTGGCACGGTGGTGGCTATCACCCACGATCGCTACTTTCTCGACAATGCCGCCGGCTGGATTTTAGAGCTCGACCGTGGTCGTGGCATCCCTTACGAAGGTAACTACACCACTTGGCTGGAAGCGAAACAGCAACGCCTGCATCAAGAATCCAAAACTGAGGCGGCACGCGAAAAGGCGATCAAATCGGAATTGGAGTGGGTACGCCAAAACCCCAAAGGCCGTCACGCTAAAAACAAAGCTCGCCTATCCCGCTTCGAAGAGATGCAAGGGCAAGAGTTTCAGCAGCGCAACGAAACCAACGAAATTTACATTCCACCCGGCGAGCGCCTAGGCGATAAAGTTATCGAGTTTAAGGGCGTGAGCAAAAGCTTCGGCAACCGCATGCTGATCGACAATCTCAATTTTTCGATTCCTAAAGGCGCCATTGTTGGCATCGTCGGCGGGAATGGTGCGGGTAAATCCACCTTATTCCGCATGATCGCCGGTACCGAAAAACCCGACAGCGGCACGATCGATATTGGCGAAACCGTGAATATGGCGTTTGTTGAGCAGAGCCGCGAGAACCTCGCCGACGACAAAACCGTGTGGGAAGCCGTATCCGACGGTCAAGACCAATTGAAGATAGGCAGCTATGAAGTGGGTTCGCGCGCCTACTTGGGGCGCTTCAACTTTAAAGGAACCGATCAACAAAAACGCGTTGGCGATCTTTCCGGTGGTGAGCGCGGCCGACTACATTTGGCCAATACTCTAAAGCAGGGCGCCAACGTCCTCCTCCTTGATGAGCCTTCCAACGATCTCGACGTGGAAACCCTGCGTGCCCTAGAAGATGCGATTCAAGCATTTCCCGGCTGCGTGCTGGTGATTTCGCACGATCGCTGGTTCCTCGATCGCGTGGCGACCCATATTCTGGCCTATGAAGACGAAAGTGAAATCGTGTTTTTTGAGGGCAACTACACGGAATATCACCAAGATATAATCGCCCGCAAAGGTGAAAACGCGCAGCCTAAGCGAGTTAAATACAAGCCTCTAAAAACCTAGCGTCACGACTACCCAAGCTGCTGTCGAGTACCCCAGTGATGCTGGGTGCTCGCTATAGGAAAAAGGCCTAAAACAAACAGCTTGATCGAACCCCTAGGTGAAAATCGCAAACTTAGGGTCTAGACTTACAAGGACGCCTTTAAATTTCGTTCACCGGAGCCGGCCATGTCAGTATTAGTCGATCGTAGACGTTTTACCCGAGTACAATTCGACGGAAAGCTCAGTATCACGCAAGAAAGCAAAAGCTACGACTGCCGCCTTGTCGACATATCCTTAAATGGCCTTTTAGTTGATGCGCCAAGTCAATACGAACTCAACACCAACACTGCTGTATTGGTGCGTATTGAGCTCAGTGACGATAGCGTTATAGAAATGAAAGCAAATCTTGCCCACAGCAGCGAGAGTATTTTAGGTTTTAAGTGTATTTCAATCGACGTTGAAAGCATTAGTCACCTGCGCCGACTCATAGAGCTCAATATTAGCGCGCCCGAAGCATCAGAGAGAGTCTTGGCCGAATTACTACAACCTAACGAAGAATAGTAATAAGTGCGGCCAAACTAAACCACTCGCCCGATAAACGCACTGAACAGTACTGTGCCAAACAAATAAAACTTAGCAAGCAACATGAACAAGCCCCACGCCAGAAAGAGATAGACCTATGCTCGACGATTCAGAGAACAGACGCCAAGCCGAACGCTACAATTATCGCGGCTACTGTGCTTTACACTCCTCTCAAGACTCCATACCCGCGCATATAATCAACCTCTCCAACACCGGCGCGTTAATTGCCGTTTTGGATGACCATAAGCTCCAAGATCTTGAACCTGTGCAACTTCAAGTTGAACTTCAGGATGGCGAAATCGCACTGTTAAGCGGTACGGTCATTCATCGCAAAGCGCACTTTATTGGTTTGAAGTGCACCCCCGATAGTGAAGCCGATGCAGATAAGCTCGTCCGTTTCCTCGCCGAAGCTGTGACGATTCACGCGCCTTAGCCTGTCGCTTGCGAGTTACCACGGTCTTATATCGCGTCCAAGGCTTCGCTCAGTTTTTTAACTGCAACCACTTCCATTCCTTTTACTGGTTCTCGTGGAGCATTTCCGTAAGGGACAATTGCCCGCTTAAAGCCATGCTTGGCGGCCTCGCGAATACGCTCCTGCCCGCTGGGCACGGGGCGAATCTCACCGGCCAAACCAACCTCACCAAAGACAACCAAATCGCGCGGTAAAGGGCGGTTGCGAAAACTCGACACCAATGCCAATAACAATGCCAAATCAGCACTAGTTTCGACTATTTTCACGCCGCCAACCACGTTCACAAAAACGTCCTGATCCCCCACCATAACACCACCGTGGCGATGCAAAACTGCCAACAACATCGACAAACGATTTTGATCTAAGCCAACCGCGACACGGCGCGGATTGCCGAGACTCGAATCGTCGACCAGAGCTTGAATCTCCACAAGCAATGGGCGAGTCCCCTCCCAGACGACCATCACTACCGAGCCGGACGCAATCTCATCCGAGCGCTGTAAAAATATCGCCGACGGATTCAATACTTCCTTCAGGCCCTGCTCGGTCATGGCAAAAACGCCCAGCTCATTGACGGCCCCAAAGCGATTTTTAATACCGCGCAGCGTCCGAAAACGAGAATCGTGGGAGCCCTCCAGCATAATTGAGCAATCGATAATATGCTCCAGTACTTTAGGTCCGGCCAAGGAACCATCTTTAGTCACGTGGCCAACCAAAATTAACGTAGTACCAGACTGTTTAGCGAAACGGGTCAAGGCCGCAGCTGACTCGCGTACTTGTGTTACACCGCCGGCGGCCGATTGAACATCGGCGTGATGCATCACCTGAATGGAATCGACCACCATAATCTTTGGTGCGACTCGAGATGCTTCATGGATAATGGTTTCGACATCGGTGGCCGAAAGCATCTGCATTTTATCGGTTGGCAGCGCCAAACGCTGCGCTCGCATCGCCACCTGTTGCAAAGATTCTTCACCGGTAACGTACAAAGCGGACAAGCTTCGCGCCAAGCCGCAGAGGGTTTGCAACAGCACTGTGGATTTACCCGCACCAGGGTGGCCGCCAATCAACACCACCGAACCCGGCACAAACCCTCCACCCAATACACGATCGAGCTCAGCCATTCCACTGGAAAAACGTGGCAGCTCTGACAGGTCGACTTCGCCGATTAGCGTGACTTTAGATTGCACTTCCCCAGCGTAACCGGAAGGCCCAGAGCTACGCGCTGGTGCCCCCAAGCGCACTTCTTTAAGCGTATTCCACACACCGCATTCGCTGCACTGCCCCTGCCACTTGGTATAGTCCGCGCCGCAGTCGTTACACACAAATGCCATTTTTGCTTTGGCCAAAAAACACATCCTTTAAGGTCATCAACACTGAAATGCGCATAGCCAGACTGTCATGCTATGCCGCTGCCCTAGAACTTATGCTGAGCGCTACTAATCTTGCGCATGTTGATTTTCAGCTGGCTCGCGCAACTTGGATCTCACATCCATCCACACCTTGCCCAACATATTCTCACCGCGCTGATCGCGCCCGATACCCCAATAATAATCGTACAACGATACCTCCAAAATCAGCTCGTCGCCGGTCTCTAACAGCGCTTCGCGAACCGCACCGTACATTTGCGCCTTAGTATAGAGCGCTCGTGTCATCAGTACTCGGCGCAGGCTTTTCCAGTTCGCTCTTTTACGTCGAAACCAGCTGTTGCCAAGTGCGTGAGCCTCTTCGGCGGTCTCGGCTTTGCGAATTCGGCGAGCATAGTCTTCACTGCGTGCTAATTGCGACTGCACATAGTGCTCGACCGTAGTCCAGGTTTTACCCTCGAGTTCTATCGGGTGGGGGGAACTCGTCGATAATAAATGCGTGCCGTCGAAGCGAGAAAACCGGTAGGCGTTTTCTTTTTCTAAATCATGCTGAAACATAGCATTCTGCCTGCAATAAATTTTTCTGAGTTTAGCACCACCGAGTACCGTTAAGCGAACCCGATAGCAACCCAGAGCCACAACCTTAGCGGCCAAATAACGATAGAATAGGCTTGAAATTATTAACCTCACACCCGAGCCTATCGCTATAAGCATTTTAAGATTAAATTATGACCACAGCCTCTAAGCTAGACCCATCACGCTCCTGCCCCTGCGGAAGCGGAAATAACTTCGGCCACTGCTGCCAGCTCGCACTAAGCGAGAGAGCCACCACACCCGAAGCATTAATGCGCTCGCGTTTTACCGCCTACTGTTTAGCTGAGCTTCAATATTTAGAGGATACTCTAGCGCCAGACAAACGCAGCCCCGACGACCGCGCGGCAATTGCGGCAAATGCTGAGGAAAACAACTGGCTCAGCCTAAAAGTGATCGACACTACACCGGCAACAGCCAAGTTCGCATCCGCCGAGCTAAGTAGTGGTAGTTTCGCTTGGGTGGAGTTCGTTGCCTTCTATCGTCGGCGTGGCGCCAGCGCCCCCAACGATGTCCAACAACTCCATGAAAAGTCGCGCTTTTGTTTTATCGATAACCGCTGGTTTTACCTAGACGGTGATTACCTGCCACCAATAAAGCTGGGACGCAACGACAACTGCTGGTGTGGCAGTGGCGCTAAGTTGAAAAAGTGCCACGGCTAGATTCTTCGCCAACAAACCCTTGCCGGATGCCGCAGCAGTGAAGAAATGGTAGAGTAACGCCTCTAGAGAGGTACTATGAAATCGTCGCTAATCCCCGAACAACCCCTACTCATTTACCCTACCTTAGCGGCAACGCTAGGGCTGGACGAAGCTGTAATGCTGTCGGTACTTTCCACCTTGGCAAACGCCGCCAGCCATAGCGGCGCTGTAGGGCCAAATCACATTCAGCTCAGCAATGGCTTTCAGTGGCTTACCCTCGACCTAGAGAAACTGCGTGAAGCCATGCCCTTTTGGGATGACCGAGATCTGCAACGGGTCAGTAAAAGCCTGCATGACAAGGGCGTACTGCTGATGGGCGGCACACTAATTGGCAGCTCCAGCGAAGTTAAATTCGCCTTCAATGAGCGCAGCGGCAACTCCAACACAAACCCTGCAGCAACGCCCCCAGCCCCAGCGCGCGCGCAGCCCAATCAAGGCAAAAATCATATCGCCAATAACTGGCAGCCAGACCAGGCAACGCTTACTCAACTCGCGCAGCACAACATTCCCTCCGCATTTGCCTTTGAACAGGTGCCCGAATTTATCACCTATTGGCGCGAGCGCGGCGAAGCTCAGCGCTCCTGGGGCGCCAAGTTTATGCAACATGTGATTCGCGAATGGCGCCAGTTCGAAGCTCGCCGTAATCGCCAAGACCAGAACAGCCCGATGCAACGGGATTGGCAGCCGAGCATAGATGCAATGGAGGTGCTGACACTGCACGCCGGTATTCGCAGAGAGTTTGTTGAAGATGCGATTCCCGAATTTATACTCTATTGGCAGGAGCGCGGCGACAGCCTAAAAACATGGAACAGTAAATTTATTCAGCACGTACGACTACAGTGGAAGAAGTTTAACTCGGCGCTCGAACACAGCACTGACCCAAAACCTGTCCCCGTCGACTGGCAGCCGTCCGAAGATGTGTACGATGTATTGCGCCTTGCCAATATCGAGCTGTCATTTGCACAAAGCTTAATCCCCGAATTTGTTTTATATTGGCGCGATAGCAACCAGTTACATACATCCTGGAACACCCGTTTTTTGCAACATGCGAAACGTGAATGGGCGCGCCGCCACGCATTATCAACAGCACAAAACTCACTATCGACTGCCACCAATACGGCGCGATCAACCCGAGATATTTCTTTAGATGAGCAACTTAACGACCGAAGCTGGGCCCTCTGATAAAGGCCAAAAAGCGACGCCGCAGGGCCCGCGATTCAGCGAAGAACAAATCGATACCTTAAATCAGGTATTTGCTTTGTTTCGCTTGAATTTCCACAACCAATATTTCAAAGCCTTTGGCCAAGATCGAGAATTAAAAGCTATCATGCGGCTGTGGGCGGAAGCCTTGGCACGATTTGATTCGACGACGATTTTACGTGGGGCAAAATCCCTAATAGAAACTACCGAGTTTTTACCTACCCTTGCGGCCATGGTAAAAGCCTGCGAGGCGGCCAGTAAACACGGCCTTCCGGAAGCGCACGCGGCCTATTTAGAAGCCTGCCGAGCACCGTCTCCCAAGGCCGCGCAAACTTGGTCTCACCTCGCGGTTTATCACGCAGGTAAAGCGTGCGATTGGTACTTTCTGGCGAACAATCCCGAGCGAACTGCCTTTCCCATTTTTCGCCAGCACTACGAAGCCGTGTGCGCAAAAGTACGCTTGGGAGAACAATTAAAACAACCAAAAATTATCAGCCTAGAGGAAAAATCTAACGTACCTGCCGACAAAGAAAAAGCCAATGCCTGGCTAAAAAGCCTTAAATCCGAATTTGAGTAACGGAGCAACGCAATGCTGTTAAAGAAGTTGATTGCATGGACGCTAGTGAGCTACCTACTGTTTTTACTCCTCGCTATTTTACATTTCGCCAGCTGGCGTGATCACCAGCGCGAACATCGCAACCCTACCCCTCCCGACTTTCGTGCACTAACCGATATCCCCACCAAAAAAGACGCTTTTTTCTCGTATCTACGGCCGCTAATCGCACAGAACAACGCTTGGCTTAGCCGCCGTCGAGCAGAAGTTTTAGATTTAAGTAACACATGGCAAACAAACGGCAAGCTCAGTCACCGCGAGCATAAACAGCTCGAGCACCTCGCCAAAGCGTTTTATGTGAAAAAAATTGAAGATACAGATAGCGCGTTAATGACGCTGCGCTTACGCGTCGACCAAATTCCTGAAGCTCTAGTGCTGGCCCAGGCCGCCAATGAATCGGCCTGGGGAACATCGCGCTTTGCGCGCACAGCTAACAATTATTTTGGTCATTGGTGCTACAAAAAAGGCTGCGGCATAGTGCCGAAAAAACGTTCTACTAACGATAAACACGAAGTGCGTAAATTCGATTCGGTAGCGGAGTCGGTGCAAGCCTACTTTATGAACATCAACACGCACAGCGGTTATCGAAAACTTCGCTCGCTACGAGCCAACCTACACAAACAAAATAAGCCACTGACGGCAAAGGCACTCATCCCAGGGCTAATCAATTACTCGCAACGGGGTGAGGCTTATATGGAAGAGCTGGACGCGATGATTCGCGTTAACAATTTGGAATAGAGGGAAGGTCGGCGGACTAGGTAACAACTACAACCAAAATTACTGTTTTATACCGATTCGGCGCCAACAAAAAATCAGATGCGCCGTTCAGGCAAAAGCTAAGCCGACGCCCTCAGTGGTCAAGCGCACCACTTTAAGCTGGGTTTCAGAAACATGGTCGGTATCGGAATAGAGTGTCGCATCGAACTCATCACCAATGGAGATGAAATGCACGAGGTCGCGACAGGTAACGAAAACTCCTGTCTCTGAGATATCACGCGTTTCGGTAACGACATCGCCGATATCGCGGTGTGTTAGACGGACGGCACACTTGACCAGCGTGCGGCCGTGTTTACGGAATCCTGGCATATCTCTCACTACTTAGTGTTTTATTATTATTTTAACTAACGAGTTGCTAGTGACTTCAGAGCAGTCCAGAGTCTGTCACTTAGGTACAGTACTGGCAACTCCCCCCGTATAATTAGTGTGACACGTATCACACCAAAACAGACGAAACCAGACACCTAAAACCCCCTGTAATACCGAGCCCAAATACTATTTAGCCGGTATCTCTGACGTCTTTGGTTAGGATTCCAGTTCAACACCATCGACCTTTTGGAAGCCTCTTGGCAGCTTGTTACCACGCCGGCCACGCTCGCCTCGATAATGCTCCAAATCTTTAAATTTCATACTCAAATAGCGTTTGCCAGAGTGGATCTTCAAGGTTTGCTTTTCGCCAACAACCATTAGGGCGCACATAAACTCTTCCCGTGACTGCACTCTAGCAGAAGGAATACTAATAATTTTATTGCCCTTGCCGCGCGCCAGTTCCGGCAATTCAGACACAGGGAAAACCAACATTCGACCTTCATTGCTAATAGCCGCCAACCAGCTACTAGCAAGATCGTTTATCAGCACTGGGGTTAATACTTGACCGCCCTTAGGGACGCTAAGCAAGGCTTTACCGGCGCGGTTTTTACTTTGCATATCGCCCAATCGCGTTACAAAACCGTAACCCGCATCCGAAGCGATCAAAACTGTTTGCTTGTCGTCTCCGAGCAACAAACCCTCAAAGGTCGCGCCGCTTGGCGCGTTCAAACGCCCCGTGACCGGATCACCTTGGCCGCGCGCAGACGGTAAAGTATGGGTAGCCATACTGTAGCTGCGCCCAGTGGAATCAAGCAGTACCGTTTGCTGATTACTCTTCCCTTTGGCGGCAACCTTAAAGCTGTCACCAGCCTTGTAGCTGAGACTGGCCGGATCGATATCATGCCCCTTGGCCGATCGAATCCACCCCTTTTCAGACAGCACCACCGTCACAGCTTCACTGCTAAGCAATTCGGTTTCACTAAAGGCCTGTGCGTCGGCACGCGCGACAATAGGCGAGCGACGAGCGTCGCCAAACTCTTCTGCCACACTAACCAGCTCATCGCGAATCAAGGTCTTTAATCGACGCGCCGAACCGAGAATTTTTTGCAGCTTATCGGCTTCTTTACGCAACTCTTCCTGTTCGCCGCGTATTTTCATTTCCTCGAGACGCGCTAACTGGCGCAAGCGGGTATCGAGAATATAATTGGCCTGATCTTCGGAGAGTTCAAAACGCTCCATCAACTTTTGCTTGGGCTTATCTTCGGTACGAATAATATGAATGACCTCATCCATATTTAAGTAAGCGATTAGCATACCGTCTAACAGGTGCAAACGGCGCTCAACCCAATCGAGCCTGTGTTGCAAGCGGCGACGCACAGTAACCATACGGAAGCTGAGCCATTCGCCGAGCATGATATTTAGCGGTTTAACCGCCGGACGGCCATCGATGCCGATGACATTCATATTGACACGATAGCTACGCTCTAGATCAGTGGTCGCGAATAGGTGATTCATCACGGCTTCTAAATCGATGCGGTTAGAGCGCGGCACAATCACTAGACGTGTCGGGTTTTCGTGATCGGATTCATCACGTAAATCCGCGACCATCGGCAACTTCTTTGCCTGCATTTGCGCTGCTATTTGCTCTAATACTTTGGCGCCACTCACTTGGTGGGGCAGAGCGGTAATCACAATATCCGTATCTTCCTGAACCCAAAGAGCGCGCATTTTTAACGAGCCGCGACCGGTTTCGTAAAGTTTCTGCAAATCGCTGCGCGGGGTAATAATTTCCGCATCGGTGGGCATGTCTGGCCCCTGCACAAACTGACAGAGGTCGGTAACACTAGCGTCAGGGTTTTCCAGCAGGTGGATAGTCGCATCAACCACTTCGCGTAAATTGTGGGGAGGAATATCGGTTGCCATGCCGACGGCGATACCGGTAGTTCCATTCAACAAAACCGCTGGCGCGCGTGCCGGTAAAACTTTTGGCTCATCCATAGTGCCGTCAAAGTTGGGCGACCACTCAACAGTGCCCAACGCCAACTCGGACAGCAAAACTTCGGTAAAGGCCGACAAACGAGATTCGGTGTAACGCATAGCGGCGAAGGATTTTGGATCGTCTGGCGAACCCCAGTTACCCTGCCCGTCGACTAGCGGGTAGCGATAGGAGAACGGCTGCGCCATCAACACCATGGCTTCATAGGCGGCGGAATCACCATGAGGGTGAAACTTACCGATCACGTCACCAACGGTACGCGCCGACTTTTTATACTTAGCCGTTGCCTTTAGCCCCAACTCGCTCATAGCGTAGATGATGCGCCGCTGTACGGGCTTCAAACCATCGCCCACATGGGGAAGGGCGCGGTCGAGGATTACGTACATGGAGTAATCGAGGTAAGCTTTTTCGGTGAATTCACGCAGCGGTTGCTGCTCTTCGCTAAATACTGCAGGTGTCAGATCAGTCATGTAATTCTATGTCTAATGGAGAACCGGTTGAAATTATTGCGCCGAATGGCATTATTTGCGCTGGATTCTAGCAGATAACAGGAACCAATTGCCGAGTTAAGTCTCTATAGTTGCCATAGGCCCAGCCATTACCCTAGACTCGGCATCAGCCCTATCAACGAGCTTTACACCTTTGGAACACATAAATACCAATATGCGATTTGCCGCACCACTTCGCTGTCTTAGCTTACTCATCTGTGCATCGCTGTGGCTACCTGCAATGTCAGTTGCGGCGCAACCTGTTGCGTTAGACACCAATGCAGATACTGCCACGACTGATCTCGCAGCTGTCACTTCGAGAACAGCCTCAACGATAGCTTCAACAACATCTGTAGCGGCTTCGGCCAAGAGTAATGAATCAGCGGGCAGCGCACCAGAAGCCATCCCGCAGCCCCGGCCGATAGTCGCCAACTGGATGATGACCGACATCGCCGGCAAGACCCACAGCCTGTATCAATCCCTTGAGACACACAACAAGGTGGTGCTGGTTTTTTGGTCTAGCTGGTGTAAATTCTGTCGAGAATTGTTGCCTGAGCTGGCGCTATTCGAGCAGGTTCAAAACGATAACGCGCTACGTATTTTTGCACTAAACATATGGGAGGATCGCGATGCCGTATCCTATCTGGATAGCCGCAACATACATTTAACCACGATGCTCAATGCCGAGGGCCTTGCCGAACGTTTTCAGATTAGAGGCACGCCGGGAATTATTGTGATCGACCAAAACAAACAGGAAGTTTATCGTTACAGTAGCGACGAATCGATAATCGACGCGATGCGCAGCCTGCAACGATTAGCGCTTTCCCCCTAAGGGGCCATTACGTTAAACGTCTAAGTCTTCCACCGCCTCATCAACATCTTCCAGTAAATCCAGCGGCTCCACCTCTAAGCCTTCGAGGCTAGCATCCCAGTTAGTGCCGACCAAAAGCACGTCTTCATGCATACCGGGCAACCAGTCGTCCAAGAGTTCCTCGAGCGAAATCGGGACTGGCACATAGCTAGACCACTCTTCAACACAGTGCGCCTTGGCATATTCTGGCTGCGACCAAAGCGGCATAACATCAAGCTCGGCATTGCTATTCGCCGGGCATAAGGCCCAACCCTCGTCGTTTTCCAGGCCCCAAACACAGCCGGTTTCCAACGCCTCCTCAATAAAGAGTCGGTAGTTTTCCTCAAAGTCATCACTCAAGCGTCGCACTGTATCCGACATATATCACCTGTACTTATATAAAAGGGAGAAAGGTTTAAAACGGGGAAAAGATTACCTGCAACAGACCCTATTAGCCAAAGCGGTGGTCGGCAACATAGGGGTTAGTACGCCGCTCTTGGCCAAAAGTCGACAGCGGGCCATGCCCCGGAATAAACGTTATATCATCGCCAAGCGGCCACAGCCGCGTCTTAATCGACGCCAAAAGTTGCTGGTGATCACCGCGAGGGAAGTCGGTGCGTCCAATCGAACCACTGAACAACACATCACCAACGAACGCGAGCTTGGATTCCGCTTGATAAAACACCACATGCCCCGGTGTGTGACCGGGACAGTGCAATACCTGCAGACTTAGCTCACCAACCTCAACTCGGTCTTGATGTTCCAGCCATCGGTCCGGCTGAAAACCCTCCACCGGAGTAAAGTTCATCATTTGTGCCTGCATATCCAACGCTTCTATCCAGAAGTTATCGTCTTTATGCGGACCTATCACCGGCAAGCCAAGCGCAGCTTTCAGGGCCGAAGTCCCACCAACATGATCCATGTGCCCGTGGGTCAGTAAGATTTTAGTTACTTTTACACCTAACTCGTCGCTCAGGGCCGCTATCTCTTCCTGCAGCTGATCTACATCACCGCCGGGGTCAATAATGGCGGCATCAAAGGTGCTATCGCACCAAATTATTGAACAATTCTGCTGGTAAGCCGTTACCGGCACTAGGCGGTACTGCAACATCAATAGAGCGCTCCTGCGACTGATTGTAAATTCTATGGCAATTTTCAGGGCATTTTAGCGCTGCCCGTCTAGAATAGATATTGCACACTAATAAATGTCTGATGGAACCTATGAGCGCCGTACAAAATTTAAGCGAAGAATATCGAGACTGCCTGCAAGAAATCACCAACGTGGCTATGGGCCAAGCGGGTGACAGGCTGGCGCGGTTGCTCGACACATTTGTAGTGCTCTCCATACCTCATATAGAGGTGATGGGGCCGTCAGATATTGTTATGGCACTGAATTCTATCGACTCCACCGCCTCAGTATCCGGCGTCTGCCAAGGGTTTATCGGTGGAGGGATATCAGGCGAAGCTATGCTGCTGTTCAACGACACAAGCTTTGCCGACCTCGCCAAGCTCATGAAATACGACCATGAATTGGATGTCCAAGCGGAACGCGAACTGTTAATGGACACCACCAACGTGTTATTTGGTGCCTGCCTGAAAGGTATTGCCGAACAGATCGATATGGCCTTCAGTTACGGCCCTCCCATGGTACTCGGTCAACATCAACGACTCTCAGAACTGTTCAACATGGAAAATGCTGGCTGGGAACATGCGCTGGTAACCGAGATTAGTTACCACCTAGAAGGCTATGAAGTGGAATGCGATCTGCTGATCGTATTGTCCGAGGATTCTATGGATATTTTAATGAAGAAGCTCGACTACCTATTGGAGTAGCCCTACTTGACACTAAACCTATGGCAGCGCTAACCGCCCATGTCTGAAAAAGAAGACTTTCTACACGAGTTCCACTGGCTAATGGATGTCCTGCAGGACATTGATGTCGGCTTGGTCATTCTTAATCGCGAGTTTGAAGTAAAGCTATGGAATAGCTTTATGCAAAATCACAGCGCAAAAATGCCCGAGGACGTACTCGGTCACAATCTCTTCGAGCTCTTTCCAGACTTACCTAAACCTTGGTTTGAGCGCAAAGCTGAATCCGTTTTTGTACTTCAAAATGCAGCCTTTACCACTTGGGAGCAACGCCCCTACCTGTTCAAGTTTAAGAACTATCGGCCGATCACTAGTATTGCCAAGTTTATGTACCAAAACTCCACCATCATTCCGCTCACCAATGTGCGCAGTGAGGTCGAGCATATTTGCATCATCTTGTACGACGTAACCGAAGTAGCCGTGAATAGACTGCAGCTTCAAGATGCCAACAACCAACTACATACACTTAGCCGAACCGACGGCCTTACAGGGCTTCTCAACCGTAAAACCTGGGAACAAGAGCTTGAGCTGGAATTTAAACGGTTCCAGCGCCACCCAGAAGTCAGCTGCCTAATCATGTTTGATATTGACCATTTCAAGCGTGTCAACGATACCTATGGGCACCCTACCGGTGATGCGGTTATTCGTGAAACTGCCAAGGTACTGATGGATAGCATTCGCGACATCGATATCGCCGGGCGCTACGGCGGAGAGGAATTCACTATTATCCTCACCCATACCAACAAGCAAGGAGCGCTAGTTGTTGCCGAAAGAATACGCACTCAGATGGAAAGCATCACTGTTACCCACGATAGCCACGAAGTTAAATACACCGTTAGCCTCGGGATTGCCGAAATCCACGCCGACATTGAAAACCGTACAGCGTGGATCGAACGCGCAGACCGCGCGCTATACCAAGCGAAAGACAACGGACGCAATAACAGCGTGATATTTGAAGATTAAAAACTGTCGTCAAAAAGAAGAAATACAGGCCAAACTGATAAGCGCTGCTACACTTACCCAAGGCAATACGAAAATCAATATAGGGGTAATACCTAGCTTGCTTGGTTTAAAAATAGTTCGATCTGAAACGATATTTAAACGCAGCGGTAATATTCGCCCCATACACGAACCCCATTCTCGATATTCGCGTTATAGGTAACAGAAGATGATAAAACGCTCACTAACAACCAAAATCACAATGGCGACCACCGCTATTATTATCCTCGTTGCCGGCATAATTTTGGCCACCAGCTACCAACTGATCGCCAGCAATCAGGAGCAGCAGTTTGAAGACGACATGGCAAGCCAGCTTGAGCTGATTAACTCGTCGCTACTCGAGCCCGTATTTGCCTATGATTTTCAACAAATAGAAGCAATTGCAAAATCACTGGTCAACACTTCGCTCATTTACGATATTCGCGTTGAAGACCATCGCGGCAAAGAACTCGCCGCAGCCAGTAGCGAAGCCGACGGCGATACATCGAAGAAAATTGATCGCCGCGATATCGACATTACGCGAGAAGGCGAGGTCATAGGGCACTACAACGTGGTGTTTTCTACCCTGCACATGGAAGAAGTATTAGCCGACCAAATAAACGCTGGCATTTTTATGGTTCTGGCACTCATGATAGCCGTACTCATTACCGTGTATTGGCTCACCAAAAAAATCGTTGTTAACCCTGTCGCCGAAGTATCGGCGCGGCTCGGCGTTATTGCCGCCGGCGGTGGCGATCTGCGCACTCGCCTACAAGCGAATAGCGGTGATGAAATTGCGGAGCTAGCCGAAAACTTCAACAGCGTTATCGATCAAATTGCACAAATCATTCAGAACGTTATGTCGGTAACTGACAAAGTCGGCAATAACGTGGCGCAAATGAGTCATGCCACCAACAGTACAGTTGAATCCACAGGGCAACAACTGCGCGAAATTGAACAAGTAGCGGCCGCTCTTAATGAGCTTTCGGCTTCTGCCGAAGAAGTAGCCCGCTCCGCAGACCAAACCGCGGAACGCACTAAAGAGACCAGTCGCGCCGCAGATGAAGGTACGCAAGTCGTTAAGTCTTCCCAGGAAACCATTCGCCGTTTGACAGGGCAGATCGAAGCTACCGCCGAAAAAATTCAAGTGCTTAAACACAGCAGCGAAAACATTGGCTCAGTCATGGAAGTTATTCGCTCGATTGCCGAGCAAACCAATTTACTTGCCTTGAATGCGGCAATTGAAGCCGCCCGCGCCGGAGAGCAGGGACGAGGTTTTGCCGTAGTTGCCGATGAAGTTCGCTCGCTAGCGCAAAAAACCCAGACCTCTACCGAAGAAATTGAATCGATTATTTTGCAGTTGCAACGCGCAGCCGATGAAGCCCACTCGTCTATGAACACAAGTATTTCCTCTGTTCAGGAAACCATCGATACGGGTAAAAAAGTGGAAGACGCACTCGATCTAATCAAGGGCAATGTCAACAATATCAACAATATGAACCACCAAATTGCGACCGCTTCCAACGAACAAAGCTCTGTTGCCACCGAGGTCAGCAAAATTATTTCAGCCATTTTCTCGCTGTCCGAAAAGGTATCGGGCAACGCGAAAATTGTCAGCGAAAGCACCCTGCAACTTACCGATGAAAGTGAAGAGTTAAAGCGACAGATGCATAAATTTAGCGTTTAAACTGAGTAGATAACAGAAAGTATCTCACTGTTTAATCACGTTCAAATAAAAAAGGCCGAGAATTTTCTCGGCCTTTTTTATTTGAACGTGCCCCCTCAGCAAAAAGACTAATGAAAATTAGTTTGCCTTAGAAATCGTAGCGACTCGAGAACACCCAACGCTCCAAACCACCGGGATTGCCATCTGTCCAATCACTATCGGCCAATAACCACTCGGCGGATAAACGCCAGCGCTGCTGCGGCCACCACATAATATTGGCACTAAGACTATTCAACTCGGTCTGAGCACCCTGCCCGTTAACACCGACAACAGTATCCAACTCCTTGGCTTCGCTAAGATTGTAGATAATCGCAGTATGTAAACTGGGGCTCCAACGATGCTGATAGCTGAATGCAGCATTTTCTGAATCAACTAGCGTTAAGCTAGCGTCATCATGCATCACCGCTTCTGGGTAGAGATTGCCGCCCATATAGCGCCCCAAACCCTCTCCCTTAGCATATTGAAAATGCAGCTCGTCCTTTGCGCTCATCCGCCACGCACCGGAGAGGATAACCCCCTGGGCACTCAATAGATCTTCACATTCACCAGGCATATCACAACGCAGTTGGCGAGCGACCGCCGCCAGAGAAATATTCCCCCAAGCCGGATTTAACTCCGCGCGCAACGCCAAATCTGGCACACGATCATCGTCTGGCTGCACCAATGTGCCATCTAATTTCTGCACAGTAAATGCGGGGCTCTCCAGTCCGACATAGACGTTGCCAGCGACATTCGCCAAATTAAATCCACCAGTCCAGCGCGCCTGTACGATCCGCTTCACCAGCTCACCCGGCAGCTCGCCGTAAAGTGTTTTATGCATGGACGCTTTAGTGTTTTGCAGTGTCGACCAGGTCTGGCCAAATAAAAATCGTCCATACGGAGTTTCGGTTTCGGTATAGGCATGGCGTAAACGCAATCCGGCACTGCCATTCGCAACCTCAAGGCTTCCTGGCGTATAACCGCTAAAATCTAGTTCAATATGGAAACGCGTAGTGTCGTCATGGCCTTTTAGCCAAAACCGAGTTTCGCGGGCTGTCATGCGCAGCTGATTCGACTCGCCCTCACTGTCGTCGCGCGGCACCTGTGCGGCAATCAATAACTCATCGGCCGATTTATTTGCACCGGCACTTTGCGATGAGGTGACCGCACTCATTTTTAGCATCCCGCCAATTTCAACATTGTTTATCCACTCCGGCAGCTTAACGGTCAGCTCCTCAGCGGCGCTACTCGGCAAACTCACCAATGCAGCGAGCAATAGGGCCGACGCCCCCCTGACCACTGCCGTTACCTGTCTGTTAAGATCCAAATTTCTCTGTTCGCACTTCGCGGACTGCACTGCTCGCAACACAACCATAATTTACACCTATGCTTAAGACTAACTTCTCTGCTAATTTCGATGATGCTAGTCTGTCGTTAATCACACTCATATGTTTTGATATGCGTCAGCCAAATGCAGATGCTTTTCGAGTTAACCCAATAAATCGAAAAGCCTTGGCCATTCACAACCGCCACCGCGATAGATAACTACACTAAAAGTGAGTATTCCCTTGTTAGCCATTACCTCGGACACACTAACCGATAGCGGATTCAGCGAAAACTTCGCCGACCAATACCTGAGTTTTCTCAAACAACTCTCAGAAATCGGGCATCAGGGCGATGACCAGCATCTGAACAACGAGCAGCTGTTCTACGCAACATGCAGTAGCCGCTTTGTACGCGAACAGTTGTTGCGCCATCCCGATCTGTTGACAACAGCACTGGATCAGCCCGGCAGCCAGCGCGAATACCTTGAGCTAACGCGCGCGCTTGTCGCCTCGGAAATAGATTCCGATCAGCTAAACTTGGCGCTGCGGCGGCTGCGCAATCGCGCTATGGTTGGCATCATCTGGCGTGACTTTAACCGCCTTGTTGAAATGGAACACACCACACAAGAACTCACCTGGCTGGCCGAGAGCTGTGTACAAGTCTCGCTCGACTTTCACCATCAACGTTTGGCAAAAATCTACGGCAACCCGGTGAATGGTTCGGGTAAAGCTCAGCCAATGCTTGTCCTTGGCATGGGCAAACTTGGCGCCGGCGAGCTGAACCTCTCATCCGATATCGATCTTATATTCGCCTATCCCGAGAGCGGCGACACCGACGGGAAAAAATCTATTTCCAACCAGGAGTTTTTTACGCTCTTAGGAAAACAACTTATTCAATCGTTGAATACCACCACCGCCGAAGGATTTGTGTTTCGGGTCGATATGCGTTTGCGTCCTTTTGGCGAGAGCGGTTCACTGGTGTGCAACTTCGGGTCGCTCGAAGACTACTATCAAACCCAAGGGCGCGAATGGGAGCGCTACGCCATGATTAAGGCGCGCGTGATTGCCGCAACCTCCGCAAGCACCGCCACAAACCCGCAACACATCACTCAACTAAACCGTCTCTTGGCGAGCTTCACCTACCGCCGCTATGTCGATTACTCGGTCATCGAGGCACTGCGAAACCTTAAGAAGCTTATCAATCAAGAAGTTGCGCGCCGCAAACTAAACGACGACGTTAAGCTCGGCAGTGGCGGTATTCGAGAAGTCGAGTTTATCGTGCAGGCATTTCAGCTGATTCGCGGTGGCCGCGATTTGCAGTTACAAGACAATCGCCTTCTGGTGGTGTTGCCGCTATTAGAAGAACTCAACTGCCTGCCAGACGGCATGGCTGAGCAACTGGCAAACGCCTACCGCTTTTTACGCAATACCGAACACGCCATTCAGGGCTTTGAAGACAAGCAAACCCAAAAGCTCCCCAGCGATCCCGATCAGCAGCTGTGTATCGCCAAAGTCATGGGCTTCGACGACTGGACAACCTTTGCGGCGGAGCTCAAGCAACAGCGTAATCTTGTGCAGCTAGAGTTCGCCGAAATCATTGCCGAACCGGACAAAAAACAAACCCATATTTCGGTTGAATTAGAAAGCTGGCAACAGCTCTGGCACGGTGACGACGACTCAGCGCCACTAGTAGAACAGCTGAGCACTAACAATTACGAAGATCCGCAGGGCACGCTCCAATTGCTCGACGAGCTGCGCGCCAGCACTCCCGTCGCCACCAT
This sequence comes from Teredinibacter waterburyi, assembly GCF_001922985.1. Taxonomy (GTDB): domain Bacteria; phylum Pseudomonadota; class Gammaproteobacteria; order Pseudomonadales; family Cellvibrionaceae; genus Teredinibacter; species Teredinibacter waterburyi. Next base: position 53,408 of record NZ_MRUH01000103.1, on the reverse strand, counting down.
GCAGCCAACTGGACGGCAGCGTCTCGATGAGCTTATGCCGCAACTGCTCAGCGAATTGAGCCGCGAGCCTAAACCCTCGCAAACCCTCGGCAGGATCGCGCCACTAATTAAGTCCGTGGCGCGCCGCAGTGCCTACCTGCTCTTGTTAATTGAAAACCCGTCGGCATTAACACAACTGGTTCGCCTCGCCTCCGCCAGCCCTTGGATCAGCGAACAGCTAGTGCAGTATCCCGCCCTGCTCGACGAACTACTCGACCCGCGTTCGCTGTATTCCGCGCCGGAAAAAAGTGAGCTTATGGACGAATTACGGCGCCTTACACTGCGTATTCCCAGCGAGGACCTAGAGCAACAAATGGAAGCCTTGCGCTATTTTCGCTCCGCCCACGCACTGCGTGTTGCGGCCTGTGAGATAAGTGGCGTAACGCCTCTAATGAAAGTGAGCGATTACTTAACATGGCTAGCCGAAGCCATCTTGGACTACCTACTGAACCTTAGCTGGGCCGAAATGACCGCAAAATTTGGCTATCCGGACGGCGATGTGCGCGACGTTCCAAAATTTATCATTATCGGCTACGGCAAGCTCGGCGGCATCGAACTCGGCCACGGCTCCGACCTCGACCTTGTGTTTCTCCATGACTGCAGCAACAACGGCACTACCGACGGTGATGAGCGCGGCCTGCGCGAGATCGACAATCAGACTTTTTTTATGCGTATGGGCCAACGCATTATCCACCTACTCAATACCCGCATGGCGTCGGGGCAGCTCTACGAAGTGGATATGCGTTTACGCCCATCGGGCAATTCTGGAATGCTGGTTACCACCCTACCCGCGTTCGAGAAGTACCAACTCAATGACGCTTGGACCTGGGAGCATCAAGCCCTTGTTCGAGCACGCTACGTTGCCGGTGACGGCGAACTGGGGGAACGCTTTAACCGCGTCCGTCGCGACATTTTGGAGCAGCACCGCGACCCAGAAAAACTGCGCGCCGATGTAGTCGAGATGCGCGAGAAAATGCGCCAGCACCTCGGTAGCGATAAAAACAACGATGGCAGCAACGCCTTCAACCTAAAGCAGGATCGCGGCGGTATCGTCGACATAGAATTTATGGTTCAATACACAGTTCTTGCTTGGGCCCACCAACACTCGGCCTTAACCACCTATACGGACAACATTCGTATACTGGAATGCCTAGCGCAATCCGGTTTGCTGTCAACTCAAGAGGTTGACACACTAACCAACGCCTACAAAGCCTTCCGCTCCTTTGGTCATCGCTTGACCCTGCAACAGCTTTCGAGCCTTGTCGAGTCCAACGCTGTGGACGACGACTTAAGCAGCGCACGCGATAACGTTAGCCGCCTCTGGGCACAACTAATGCAGGCGTAGAGCGATTACCAGGTAACACCAAGCAACATAAATTAACTTAATATTACAGCCCGACTTATTTCTGGAGTACACAATGTCTTTCGCCGATCGCGATGGAGTTATCTGGTTTGATGGAGAATTAGTCCCTTGGCGCGATGCCAAGATTCACGTTCTAACACACACCTTGCATTACGGTATGGGAGTGTTTGAAGGTGTACGCGCCTACGATGCAGGCGTTCACGGAACCAGTATATTCCGCCTGAAAGAACACACCGACCGCCTGTTTCGCTCGGCTCACATCATGAATATGCCGATGTCGTTCAGCAAAGAGCAGCTCAACGAAGCGCAAAAACAAGTGGTGCGAGAAAACAACCTTAAAGAAGCCTACCTCCGCCCGATGGTCTTTTACGGATCAGAAGGTATGGGTTTGCGTGCCGACAACTTAAAAACACACGTCATTGTCGCCGCATGGAACTGGCCATCTTACATGTCGCCAGAGGCGAAAGAGGTCGGCATTAAAGTTCGGGTTTCCAGCTACACACGTCACCACGTGAATATTTCCATGTGTAAAGCTAAAGCCAATGGTCACTACATCAACTCGATGCTGGCCCTGCGCGAAGCACTAGACTGCGGCTGTGAAGAAGCTTTGCTTCTCGATAACGAAGGTTATGTTGCCGAGGGCAGCGGCGAAAACGTGTTTGTGGTTCGCGACGGCATTATCTACACCCCCGAGCTAACCAGCTGTCTAGACGGTATTACCCGTAACACAATTTTTCAACTTGCGGCTGATTGCGGTTATCCGATTGTCGAAAAGCGTATCACCCGCGATGAAGTTTACGTTGCAGACGAAGCCTTCTTTACCGGTACCGCTGCAGAAGTATTACCGATTCGCGAACTAGATGGTCGTACCATCGGCGCCGGTCGCCGCGGTCCAATCACCGAGCGCTTACAAAGCCTGTACTTCGAATCCGTACGCGGTGGTTTGGCTGATCACACCGATTGGCTAGCGCCAATTAAGTAAACCAAACCAACATCAGCGCTGTACACCGCTCGCACCAATGCCATCTTTCGGCGTTAGTGCGAGCGACTTATTTTTGAGCCTTGTATGAGTAATACTAACGAGCCGACAGCTGAACAAACCGAAGATCAGCCACAACCAAGCTCACCGCCGCAACCTGGGCAACCATCGACTTCAAGCGCACAGCTCTACCAACGCTTGCTCCAGTACGCCTATGTTTATAAAGGCTACTTCTTTCTCAGTGTTATCGGCTTTCTACTCTTTGCGGGTATGGAAGCGCTGCTCGCCATGACCGTAGAATTTTTTATCGACGGCCTCGAAAATCGGCCCTCGCGCGGCATGCTGTTAATTCCCAGCTCAGTAACCTCTGCCATCTGGTTTGTGCCTGTGGCGATCGTTGCATTAAGTGTCGTCCGCGGTATCGGCGGGTTTCTCGGCAATTTTTTTATGGGTCGGCTCGGCTTGGGGGTGGTTAACGATTTACGTAAACAACTTTTCAATCACATGGTGGTATTGCCGCAAATTTTTTTCGACCAACATAATTCCGGCGAGCTGGTTTCGCTTTTGGTTTACAACATCGAACAGGTTACCGCGTCGGTTACCAACGCGATTAAAATACTATTCCGCGATGGCCTTTCAGTAATCGCTTTTCTCGCGCTGCTTCTCTATTACAACTGGAAGCTAACCCTTATATTTTTAATTGTGACGCCAATTCTGGCGGGGCTTATTGTTTTAGCCAGCCGTTACTTTCGCCGCGTTAGCCGTAAAATACAGCTCGCCGTAGGCAAGGTTACCCATATAGCTACCGAAAGCATTCAGGGTATCAAGCTAGTTAAAAGCTACAACGGTGAAGACTACGAGCGTACCCGCTTCCAACAAGCCGCAAACGAAAATTTAAAGTACGGCACCAAGTTCGAACGCGTTAGCGCCCTGCAAACACCCATCCTACATATTGTTATTGCCTGCGCGCTCGCCACCATATTTTTATTGGTGTTAGTTTTTTGGGAGGGCAATGGCGCACAAGCCGTAGTCTACGTTACCGTTGCCGGCTTAATAGCGAAACCGTTTCGTTCTTTAAGTTCGGTTAACAGTATTATTCAGCGTGGAGTAGCCGCATCGGAAACCATTTTCGGCACCCTCGACCTAAAACCGCAACCCGACACCGGCGAGAAAACACTCAACGTTACCCGCGGCGAAATAGAATTTCGCAATCTTCATTTTGCCTACAACAATCAGCAAGGCGAAGACCAAGTTGCGCTGAGAAAATTTAGCTTCACCATTGCGGCGGGCGAAACCGTCGCACTGGTCGGCAGTTCTGGCAGCGGCAAATCGACCTTGGTCAACCTGCTGCTACGTTTTTACGAAAGTCAAAGCGGCAGTATCTTGATCGACGGCGAAGACATTCGCACTGCCACCCTGAAAAGCCTGCGCGATAATATTGCCTTGGTAAACCAACAAACGATTTTGTTCAACGATACCGTTATCGCCAACATCGCCTATGGCAGCAATCACGAATTGGATCTCATCAGAGTAAAACAGGCTGCCGAGAACGCCTCCGCCAGCGGCTTTATCGAAAGCTTAGACGAAGGTTTTAACACCACCGTAGGCGAAGATGGTTCGCGTCTTTCTGGCGGCCAGCGGCAGCGTCTCGCGATTGCACGCGCGCTCTACAAAGACGCACCTATTTTAGTGCTGGACGAAGCTACCTCAGCGCTCGATAACGAATCTGAGAAGCAAATACAAACTGCGCTCGAACAGCTCAAAAAAGGCCGTACCACACTGGTTATCGCTCACCGCCTGTCCACCATCGAAAAGGCCGACAAAATTATTGTGCTCGACAAGGGTGAACTAGTCGAAGTGGGCAGCCACAGTGAACTACTCGCGAAAGATGGGCACTACGCGCGCCTACACAAAACGCTCTAGAGAATTCGGGCCGTAAATTCTCGCCACAATTAACAAGGTTGTACCCTACTGTGAATATTTATTTCGATACCATGCATCTCTACTATCTCGCGCAGTATTTGCCCGTTGCCCGCGAACTGGAAGCGCGCGGGCACAGCTGTACCTTTGTGGTGTATCGCAGTAATGAAGCAGAACTACAAAAGGTTTTAGAGCAGGTAATCGCCGAAGAAAAACTCACTTGCCTTTGGGTCGAATCAGCAGCCGCAGCACGCGAGTGCTACTTAGACAATCGTCCAACTTGGCTGATTACCGGCAACCGCATGGACAATCTCGATGCGATTCACGCCTATAGCAAAACCGCATTAATGCAACACGGTATTGGCCCCAAGGCGTGCTACTACGATGTATCGGCATCGCAAACCAGCTTGCGTTTTGTCGAAGGCCCACACCGATTACAACGTTTGCAAGAGCAGTTTCCAGGCGCAACTTTTATCGACAGCGGCTACGCCAAACTCGACCCTCTGGTACGCGGTGAGTTACACGGATTCGATTTAGCCGAACTCGGACTTGACCCACGCAAACCAACACTACTCTATGCGCCGACCTTTTACCCCTCCAGTATTGAGTGTTTACCCGCAGACTTTCCAGCGCAAATCGCCGGTTGCAACCTGCTCGTAAAGCCACATTTCTTTACCTATATTAAATCCGCCTATCGCAAGCAGCGTAAACGTTTGCAGCAGTGGGACACATACAGCAACGTTTATGTGGCCAAGCTTTCACAACACTCGCTGCTCCAGTTTATGGCCAACGCCGACATTCTAATTAGCGATGCGTCCTCAGCGCTATTTGAATTTATTGCCTTAGACAAGCCCGCCATCTGGTGTGACTTTTACAAACTTCGCTGGTCCTACCGCGGGATTTTTAAATTCCGCTTCAACAAACGCCTGGATTCAGACCTGAAGTACTTCGGCGAAGTGGCGACTCGCGTTAGCGCTCCAACTGACTTGCTTGCCGCCATTAAATTAAATTTGGAAAAGCCAAATCATATGCGACCGCAACGTCTTGCCTACACCGAAAAAATGGTCGGAACCGTCGATGGCAACTGCAGTATTAGAATTGCCGACCAATTGGAAGCAAACTGCAATATGAATAGCCGTGATAATTCTGCTACAGATACAGCGACAAAAAAGAGTACTCTCGGATGAGCCAAACCGCCGCTAGCAATCGCCCTGCGAAACGTGTCGTCACCTTTGGTACCTACGACGTATTCCACGTTGGTCACGTACTCCTGCTGGAGCGTGCCGCCGCGCTTGGCAATCATTTAATCGTCGGCGTTTCTACCGATGCACTCAATTTCTCCAAGAAGCAACGCTATCCGGTGTATTCCGAGCGGGACAGAATGAAGATCATTAGCTCGCTGCAATTTGTAAATGAGGTGTTTGCCGAGCATTCGCTAGAATTAAAGCGCGAATACCTGCAACAACACCGCGCCGATATTTTAGTAATGGGTGACGACTGGGCGGGCAAGTTTGACGAGTTTAAGGATATTTGCGAAGTTGTTTATTTAGCTCGCACGCCGTCCATCTCCACCACTGAAATTATCGAAGTGGTGAAATCGCGCCCATGAGTGAAGCACTTGCCTCCATTTGTATCCTGCGGTTATCGGCCATTGGTGATGTTTGTCACGCTGTTGCATTAGTCGAGCGTATTCAACGGCACTGGCCCGAAACCAAAATCACCTGGGTGATCGGTAAAGTCGAGCATCTGCTGGTGAGCGATATGGCCGGCATTGAATTTATTGTTTTCGACAAAAAACAAGGCCTACGCGCCTACAAAAAATTACGGCAGGATATCGGCACACAACAATTCGATGCGCTTCTATTGATGCAAGTGGCATTTCGCGCAAACCTAGCGGCAGCCTGTATCAATGCCAAGCAAAAAATTGGTTTTGACTGGCAACGCAGTAAAGAATTGCACTGGCTGTTTACCAATAAACGCGTTGCCCCTCGCGCGCAAGCCCATGTACTCGACGGCTTTATGGATTTTGCCGACGCACTCGGCGTACCGCCAGTAGCGCAACCCGCATGGCATATTCCCATTCCCAGCGAAGCGGAACTCTGGGCCAAACAACAAGCCGAAGCACTGGGCGATTTTGTCGTTATTAGCCCTGCCGCCAGCAAAGCGGAACGCAACTGGACAGCCGCCGGCTACGCTTGGGCTGCCGACTACCTGAGCAGCAAGGGCAAACAAGTTGTGCTCTGTGGCGGCCCCGGCTCGCTCGATCGCGAAATTGGTAACGCAATTACCGCACTCACCGGTAATATTCGTGCAAACTTTATTGGCAAGACGAATTTAAAACAATTATTGGCACTGCTGCAGCAAGCACAGCTGGTCATAGCACCAGACACTGGCCCGGCCCATATGGCAACCACAGTCGGCACTAAAGTTATCGGCCTTTATGCGCACAGCAATCCGCGCCGCACAGGCCCCTACAATGACTTAGATAACGTGGTATCTGTATACGATCAAGTCATCGCACAACAGCAGGCTAAAACTTGGCAACAGCTACCCTGGGGAGTTCGCGCAAAAGGCTGCGATCTCATGGAACTGATTAGTCATGACGACGTCAAAACCGCGCTCGACAACTGGTTGGGATAAACCCGTGCTCTTCTCGATTCGCCAACAAAAACATCGATTGCGCCCCTGGCTATTAGTGGCGACGGCACTGCTATTGTTATCGTCGATAGCTCTGGCCGGCCACAATCACCACAGCGATCACGACAAGCAGGCGCAATATCACTGTACACTCTGCCATCACAGCAATCACCACACCGCTCTACCTGTTAGCCTGCTAAGCCCCGTTTTACTTCCCGCACCTGCAATTATTAGCCGTGTTTATAAGCCAGCGGCACCTCGCAAAGCTAATTGCAGTCACACCTCTATACGCGCACCACCCGCTCACCTTCACACAGTTTAACCGTCAATTCTTGCTGCGCTTTTCTTTCGAAAACTTAGTGCGGCAAATTACTTACGTTTGCACTCACGTTTTTCTCGTTATTTAGCGTAGCAATTAGCTGCCATATATAGCGCGATTGAGCTTTGAGTGTTCTGCTATGTGGAGAATTTTATGAATATCTTTAATGCGCGCTCATGGGCAGCGCTAATCGCTTATTGTGGCTTATCACTCTCGGCCAACGCCAAAAACATTATTGAAGAAGTGGTGGTAACCGCATCGCCTTTGGGTAAATCCGTTGATCAAGTTATTCGCCCCGCCAATTTATTAAGCGGCGAACAGCTACGCGATGTCGCCAGCGCGACACTAGGTGAAACCCTCGCCAACCAGCTTGGCATACATTCAGCGAGCTTTGGCCCAAACGTTGGCCTACCGGTAATACGCGGGCAAAGTGGCAATCGGGTAAAGCTGATGCAAGACAGCATCGGCACTATGGATGCGTCCGCCGCCAGCCCCGATCACGCGGCTACCGTAGAACCATTACTCGCGAAAAAAATTGAAGTATTGCGCGGCCCCGCGAGCTTGCGCTACGGCAGCGGCGCCATCGGCGGCGTGGTAAATGTAATCGACAACCGCATTCCCGACAGGCCAAGGGAATCACCTAGCTTCGGTTTAGATCTAAGCGGTTCAAGTCAAAACGTACAACGCAAACTTGTTTTCACTGGCGACACGAGTCTTGACGATATTTCCTTTCATATTGACGGTTTAACGCGGTCGAGCGGTAACACGAAAATTCCCGGCTATGCGTTGACCGATGTGAACCAAGCGAAAAGCGAAGGTTTTACGAAAGGCGAAATCGACAACAGCGATGCAACCTCAACCGCAGGCTCCATCGGTGGTTCATATTTTTTCGACTCCGGCTACCTCGGTGTAAGCATTAATCGGATTTTGAACAACTACGGCGTGCCGCCGGACTCAGACGAACGCGTTCGTATCGATATGGCGCAAACGCGCTACGACCTAAAAGGCGAGTGGCAACCCGATAGCACACTTATTAATAAAGTTGATTTGCGAGTCGGTAAGGTTAACTACGATCACGTGGAGCTGGAAGACGGCTCCCCCGGCACGGCCTTTAGTAACCGCGGAACCGAGGCACGTATAGAGGTTTTGCACCAACCTTTCGGCAAAATGCGCGGCGCTCTGGGAGTTCAAATTAGTAAAAATCATTTTGCTGCAATTGGTGACGAAGCCTTTATTCCCGCTTCCGATACCAAACAGGCCGGTATTTTTATTATGGAAGAGGTAGAACTTAGTAGCCTTGCTGTCGAATGGGGAATACGCGTCGACTCACAAACGATTACAAGTGCCGACGACAATATCGAGCACAACATCCTCAATCTTTCAATATTGGCAACCTGGCCTTTAAGCGACGCATTACAATTCGACTTAGGCATTGCCCGAGCACAGAGGGCACCCAGCGCAGAGGAGTTACTAGCAGCTGGGCCACACCCGGCAACCGGCAGCTATTTAATCGGCGACTCTAATCTTGATGCGGAAACTAGCAACAATATTGAACTGGGGCTGGTTTGGTCTAGTAAGTTTTTTACCGCTACCGCCAACCTGTTCAGCAATAGTATTGAAGATTATATTTTTGCGGATAATCGTAACAGCCAACGCGACGAACTCGACCTGTACCACTACACCCAAGCCGATGCAAAGTTTCAAGGCGTAGAAGGAGAGCTAAACTTCACCTTAGGTAAGACGGTCGATATTCGAATATTTGTGGATTCGGTACGCGCAAGCCTAAAGAAGGGTGGCGACCTACCTAGAATTGCGCCACTGCGCTACGGCAGTCAGTTGGAATACCGGGCGGCGACTTGGCGCGGCACGGTAACGGCCAGCCGATCCGAATCGCAAACTCACCCAGGAACTTACGAAACAGCAACCGCAGGCTTTAATCGTGTCGACATGAAGTTTGACTACCCGCTGCGCGGCGAGCAAGTGTTGCTGTACGCAAAAGTGCGCAATTTATTGGATGCCGATATTCGATCGGCCTCATCCTATTTGCGTACCGTGGCCCCCGAAGCGGGACGGGGGTTTGAATTGGGGGCACGCTTACTCTTTTAAATCTTTGAGGCGTTTTTAGGCTTTTAAGACGTTTCGTAAATCATGCGTAAATTAGCGTCTACCGCACCACGGTTAGCGTCTAAAACAATACCGCCGCGCTTGCCGGCGGTTTTTCTCTGCCAGTCGCTGGTTAACCATTTTTGTAACCAACGCGCCATATCGTGTGAAGAGTTAACAATTTGCAAGGCGCCGCACTCGTATAACAAGCGACAAATTTCCGGATTGTTATATTGGCTTGGGCCCATCAATACGGGCACCTTATGCATACAGGGTTCCAGCGGGTTGTGACCACCGCGCTCGGCTATAGAGCCGCCAACAAATGCGATATCCGCAAAAGCATAGTAATTTTTTAAATGCCCCATGGTATCGATAAACAACAGCTGGGTGTCAGCTCGAACATTTCCCGTCGACGCCTTAACCACCTTCAAGCCCGACATCTGGCACAACTCGAACACATCATCAAACCGTTGCGGATGGCGCGGCGCAATGATTAGCAATGCATTAGGAAATTGGGTAAGCGCAATTTTGAAAGCATCTAAAATCACCCGTTCTTCTGGCTCATGGGTACTACCAGCAAGAATAAGCGGGCGATTACTAGCATTAAATTTTTTGCGCAGCTCCTCAATCACACTGCGATCTTGTTCAGTAAGGGTAATGTCGAATTTAATATTGCGGGTTAACTGAACCTGTGGCGGCGCCAAGCCTAGTGCTAAAAAGTTTTTGTAGTCTCGCTGAGCTTGCGCACCAATTGCCCGCGTCTTTTTTAACGCGGGCAAAAACAAACGCCGGTAGCGCTGACATTGCACAAAAGATTTCTCGGTCATGCGGCCATTGACTATATACAAGGGGATTTTTCGTCGCCAACACTGATGAAATAAATTTGGCCAAAATTCCACTTCGGTAACAACAACCCGCTGTGGGTTAATAATTTTCACTAGACGCGACATGCAGAAAGGTAGGTCGAAGGGTAAATAGACGTGCTGTACTCGCGTGTTAAAAAGTTGTTTAACGCGTGCCGCACCGGTGGGCGTCATGGTGGTAATCGTTACTGAAAGTTGGGGGTCTTCTGCTAACAAACGATTAATCAGCCCCGAAGCCGCGACCACTTCCCCTACGGATGCACAGTGGAACAACCAACCTGAATTGGCTGGCGCTTTGAGTTTTAGCCCCAAGCGCTGCCAACACTCACCATCGGCACCGCAACGCGATGCACTTTTTCGACGCCACAACAACAACGCAAAAACCGGCAATAAAACTAAAAACAATAGACTGTAGAGTACTCGTACCAACTCATCAGTTAGGCTGGGCTGGTAGTTCAAAGAAGAATCGCTCGTAGCGGGTGCACCTTGCACTTTGGGTAAGTCCATATTCGGTTGGTTCTCTTTAACCTAAAATCTTCAATCTATAGCTCATGTGGGGAAGCACCATTAAAAGTCAATGGCGTTTGTTTGCAGAAGCTATATTGTTTCGCTGAATACTTTATTTTTAGCCGCGGCTCAGAGAAGATAGCCCCCCCCTGCGACAACAATCCGCTATTGTAACCTTTTGGCCAAGATAACCACCATGACAAAATTTTTGCAGCAACGAGTAGGCCACAGAACTTTTTGGCACGACCCCGCCCGAGTGCAGCAAGTTTCGCAGGATTACTTCAGCGCACAACACTGGTCGCAACAGAATGCGCTCAGCGGCAGTGCTGCAGGGCGTGGCACAACGCACTTTATCCAATATGAAACACAAGAATGGGTACTGCGGCGCTACCAACGCGGCGGATTAATCGGCAGGCTACTCAACGATGAATACCTGTTTCTCGGTCTGAACAATACCCGAGGCTGGCGTGAACTGGCACTACTCGAAGCGCTGCAAACCCTGAACTTACCCGCGCCCCGCCCAGTTGCGGCAATGGTCGAGCGCTGCGGGCTTTATTATCGCGCATCGCTATTAACCGAAAAAATAGCCGCCAGTCGCGACGGTTTTGAGTTGCTACAACACTCACCTTGGAGCGAGCAACAATGGCGTGACGTGGGTCGCTGTATTCGACGCTTCCACGACCATGCGGTGTACCACCACGACCTGAACATTCATAACATCATGCTCGATGGCGACAACAAGGTTTGGCTAATCGACTTCGACAAATGCGGCTTTCGCCCGGGCGAGTTTTGGAAACCAAAAAACCTCGCCCGCTTGAAGCGCTCACTACAAAAAGAGCAAAAGCGCTGCGAGCAATTTTACTGGCAGGAAAGTGATTGGGATGCTCTGCAGCAAGGCTATAACGCTTGTTAACGCAGCCAAATCACGCCTTTACAGCTTCGTCATTCACTTACGCCTAAGGCTTAGATTCAAGCTCCCGCTCTAGACGCTGCGCTACTGCTTGTGGTGAACCCGCAAAGCGAGCAAACAAATCGTACATTACCGGGATTAGAAACAGGCTAAACAAGGTTGCCACGGTCACCCCAAAAAACAGGGTTATGCCTAATACCGCCCGAGTTTCCGCTCCAGCGCCAAATGAGAAGATCAGCGGCAGCGAGCCAATCACAGTAGTTAAACTGGTCATTACAATTGGTCGCAAGCGCACTCGGCTGGCTTCCAATATAGCCTCGCGCACAGTTTTTTGCTGATCGCGTAGTTGATTGGCAAACTCAACAATTAAGATGCCGTTTTTGGTCGCCAAGCCAATAAGCATAATCAAACCGATTTGGCTGTAGAGGTTAAAGGTTCCACCGGTCAGCCATAAACCCAGCAAACCACCAGCCATCGCCAACGGCACAGTAAACATAATAATAAACGGGCTGATGTAGCTTTCGAACTGCGCCGCCAACACCAAAAACATCACTAAAATACCTAAACCGAAGGCAAATAATACCGAGTCGCCGGAGAACTTAAAGTCTTGCGACTGGCCTTTGTAATCAATTAAAACATGCTCTGGCAGCTCTCGCTCAACAAGGTTTTCCAAGTATTCCAAGGCGTCGCCCAACGCGTAACCATCGGCCAAATTTGCCTCCAAGGTTATGGCGCGGGTGCGGTTGTAGCGGTTTAAACTGTTCGATACCGCAAACTCACTTAGCGTCACTAAATTCGCCAAGGGGATAAGCTCGCCACTGCGTTCGGACCGCACATAGATACTGGAGATATCGGTTGGCGAGTTTTGCAGCGAGCGCTCACCTTCGACAAGAACATCGTATTCTTCGCCCTCGTCAATAAAAGTAGTGACGCGCTTAGTGCCCAAAATAGACTCTAGGGTACGGCCAATATTTTGTACGCTTACACCGAGTTCGGCGGCGCGGTTGTAGTCGATATTCACCTGAATTTGCGGGTTGGTGTCTTTGTAATCAGTATCGACCGCAACCAACTTAGGGTTCTCTTCGGCGATCTTACTCAACAGCACCTCCTGCCATTCGGCCAACTCTTCGTAAGTACCGCCGCCAATCACAAACTGTACGGGCTTCGCTACCCGCGAGCCGATGCCTTGGCGCATTACTGCAAACGCACGCACGCCGGGTAAGTCTGACAGGCGCTGTTGTACGTCGTCCATAATGTCCCAGGCCGAACGCCGCTCCGACCAGTCGCTCAGCACCATGATGACCATGCCGTGGTTAAAGCTACTAATTAATCCCCATGCCCGAGGCGCGCGCACTAGCACACGCTCGGCTTCACCACTTTCCGCAAACGGCAGCAGACGCTGTTCAATCTCGTCCATGTAGTCTTTCATATATGAAAAACTCGCACCCTCGGGGCCGTTAATCATTACGAAGAAAGCACCGCGATCTTCTTTTGGCGCAAATTCCGAGGGAATGCGACTCGCCATAAAAATGCTGGCGACTAACAGCAACACGAACACCAGTACCACCCATAGCGGATGTTTGATACAGGCTTCGACCCAGCGGTTGTAGCGAAACTGAAACTTGGCAAATAGGCTATCGACCCATTGCACCGCGCCGCTACTTTTGCTCGCTGGGCGTAAAACCTTCGATGCCAGCATGGCCGAGAGGGTTAACGCCACTAGGCTAGAAAAAACCACAGCCGCCGACATGGTTAAGGCAAATTCGCCGAACAAACGCCCCAAATCACCTTCCAACACCGCGATCGGCGCAAACACCGCAACTAGTACCAAGGTTGTTGCAACCACCGCAAAGCCAACCTGTCTCGTACCTCGATAAGCGGCAACCAGTGCGGTTTCGCCGTACTCCTCCATACGCCGGTGAATGTTTTCCAACACCACAATTGCGTCATCGACCACCAGGCCGATGGCCAACACCATCGCCAACAAAGTCAGTAGGTTGACGGTAAACCCCCACAAGGCGAGCAGAATAAAGGTCGCAATCAAGGACACCGGCACCGTCACTGCTGGCACCAACATGGCCCGCGCGCTGCCTAAAAATAAATAGATAACCAAGATCACCAGAAAGATGGCTATCGCTAGGGTTTTATACACCTCGTTGATAGCCTCTTCGATAAACACCGAGGTATCGTAGCTTTGGCGAATTTGCATGCCCTCAGGAAGGCCGGGATTAATCCGCGCGGCGGCTTCTTTTGCACCGCGTGCTACATCAATAGTGTTGGCGGTAGACTGCTTGGTAATACCAATGCCCACCATCGCCTCGCCGTTACCGCGAAAGAAGGTACGGGTTTCTTCGGTGCCTTTTTCCACGCGGGCGACATCGCCGAGCCGAACCAGATAGCCGTCATCCCCCTGCGCCAATACCAACTGAGAAAAGTCCTCGGCATTGGCAAAACTGCGTTCAACTCGCACCCGAAATAGACGATCAACCGACTCTAGCGCACCGGCAGGTAGCTCGACGTTTTCGGCTCGTAACGACGCTTCAACTTCGCGCACCGTTAGGTTGTGTGCCGCCAATTGCACGCGGTCGATCCAGACTCGCATAGCAAAGCGCTGACCGCCGCCAACACGCACACGGGCAACGCCGTCGACTGTGGAAAAGCGATCGACTAAATAGCGTTCCGCATAATCCGTTAGCTCTGGCACGGTTAAGCGGTCGCTGGAAAGGTTCAGCCACATAATCACGTCTTCGTTGGAATCCACCTTCTGCACATCTGGCGTGTCGGCCTCCTGGGGAAGATCATCCAACACCCGCGCGACGCGATCGCGAATATCGTTCGCCGCCGATTCCATATCGCGGCCAATATCGAACTCAACGTTGATGTCGGAACGACCGTCTTTACTCGATGATTCGACAAACCGCACCCCCTCCACACCAGAGATACGATCTTCAATCACTTGGGTTATACGCGTTTCAACAACGCTGGCGGCGGCGCCGGGGTAGTTAGTGCTAATCGACACCACTGGCGGGTCGATGTCTGGGTATTCGCGCAGCGGCAAACGCTCGAACGCGAGCACACCAAAGGCGATTAATAGCAGCGAGATCACTGATGCGAACACAGGTCGCTTGATACTGATATCCGACAAAATCATAACGGGTCCCGTGATTTAGTTGATGTGGCTGTTATTTTGACTGTTTTCAGAACCAGAACCGCCACTGACAACCTCGCCCGATAATAATTTTGGAATGCTTTGGGAAGGCGTTAACACCGACTTAACTTCTACGGCAGCATCGGGGCGCAAGCGCATAGTGCCATGCACAACAACCTGTTCGCCAAGTTCTAAACCCGACACCACTTCGACAATACCGGGCTTACGCAAACCCAGTTCGAGCACGCGTTTGCGCGCCACAGCAGGGCTAACGCTGCTGTCGATAACATACACATAAGATTCGCGACCAACCTGAATAATACTTTGCTCTGGCACTGTTAATGCCGAGCGCGAACTGTCGCTTAGACGTACCGTCATTAGCAGGCCTGGCTTTAGCTTTCGATCGGGGTTAGGGATAATCGCTCTGGCAATAACAGCGCGTGTAACAGGGTCTATGCGGCTACCAATACTGACCAGCTCGCCAACAAAATCTTCATCACCATAGGCTTTACCACGAGCTCGAATTTCCATCCCCGTCTTTAACTTGGCCATGTGGACGGCGGGAATGGCCATATCCAACTTCATCACGCGATCATCATCAAGCGTGGTAATCGCGTCGCCGGGCCTTACCAAAGCGCCAACACTGATATTGCGCAACCCCACCACGCCGGAAAACGGCGCAATAATCAGTCGATCCTGTAACCGCGATTGCACTGCTCGCAACTCGGCCGACGCACTTTCTTGAGCGGCTAAGCGCTGGTCAATTAAGGATTGAGTGGTGAGCTTTTCCTGCTCCAACTTCTTTAGACGCTGATACTGGCGCTGCGCCTCGTCTAGCGCCGACTGAGCTTGCTGCAGAAGTGCATGCTCTTCTGCGCTAGTCATTTCGACCAGTACGGTTCCCTTGGTTACCCGCTCGCCATCGTCAAAATGAATGGCGGTTATGGTCTCCGTAACGCTTGCCGATAACACCGTGGCTTCGTTTGCGCGCAGCGTTCCCAACGCTTCCAGAGTTTCGCTAAGCGGTTGGCGAACCACCTCTTGCACAAACACCGGTGTTAACTTTTGCTGTGCAAAAACACTGACGCTAGCCAAGCTGGCGAGAACGAGAAATAGTGCTGGAGCCGTTTTGATCATAACTATGCCATCTGTATTAAATTTGAAGTGGAATACTAAGTTAACCGTTTTCGAGCTAACATTTTCCGATCGTCCTTAAACGCCGTTATGAGGTAGGCGAAAATTTAAAGACAACGACCAAGGTTAACAACCTGGCTAGGCGCCGAAGTTTGATGCATGAAATTTGATGCCGCTGGCTAGATAGTGCGCAGCGCGAGCCCTGAAAGGTGGGCGAACCAATACTACTCCATTACGAGTGAAAGAATCGAGAATAGTTCCTATTCCCAAACCAGCGCAAAAGTCGGTGGATAAGCCGCCGCCCCACTAAACTAGCAAGGTGTTTGGATAGGCTTTCAAAAACAGTCAATTCACGGATGAATTGACTGAGCTACAGGGATGTATTCATGCGCTTTTTGAAAGCCTATCCAAACACCTTGCGGCATCGAAGCGGCATCGAAGCGGCATCGAAGCGGCATCGAAGCGACATAACGTTTAATGCTACTCACTATTATCGCCACCCTGTATTACAGCTATTCCCTTAATCAGCCCCATTACAGTTACAGCCACCGAGCTGCACAGCGTATAATCGCGCGGCCAGATCAGCTCAACCAAAAAACTAGGACTCTTTGTGGACTCAAACGCGAATGAAAGCGGCAAAACACCCAGCCAGAATTACCTTAATCGCTTTGGCGGCATTGGTAGGCTATACGGCACACCCGCGCTATTGGCTTTATCACAGGCACATTTTGTTGTAGTTGGGCTTGGCGGAGTTGGCACCTGGGCAGCAGAAGCTCTCGCGCGCAGTGGTATTGGCGAACTGACACTGATTGAGCTGGACGATATCTGTGTGACCAATACCAATCGCCAGCTGCACGCCCTTAACTCTACCGTTGGTCAGCCCAAAAACGACGTACTCTCCAATCGCCTGCGCGATATAAATCCAGAGATTACCCTGCATACCATCACCGACTTTCTCACCCGCGACAATATTGCCGAACTCATCTCGACTAAACATCATGTCGTTATCGATGCCATAGATTCCGCCAATGTCAAAGCCGCACTTATCGCCCATTGCAGCCGACATAAAATGCGCTTGGTGTGTTGCGGCTCATCTGGCGGCAAGCGAGACCCACAACAAATTCGCGTTGGCGATTTAGGTGCAACACCCGGCGACCCGCTACTCGCCAAAGTGCGCAATCTGCTCTATCGGCATTTCAACTTCGCTAAAAGTAAAAGCCGCAAGTTTCGGGTAGACGCAATCTACTCCCCCGAACAAATGGTTTACCCACAACCAGACGGCACGGTATGTAATAACAAACAAAGCCTCCAGGATGGCGTGAAGCTAGATTGTGCTGGCGGCTTTGGCTCCGCCACAATGATCACCGGCAGCTTTGGCTTTAGCGCTGCATCTCAAGCGATTGATCGCTACTTGTCTGACGCGCGTTAGCTCGTCTTTTTTTACAGCCCAAATACATCACTAGCATTTGCACTCGTCTGTGCAGCGATCGTTTCAACCGACTGCCCCCTTAAGTCTGCCAGTACCTGTGCGACTTCCGGTAAATACTCAGGGCTATTGCGCTGCCCCTGACGCCCAGCCAAGGGCATATCTGGCGCATCGGTTTCTAATAACAGTGCCTCGAGTGGCATTTTGGTTACTGCCGCACGGGTTTTCGCGGCACGCGGGTAGGTGATAGTGCCGCCCACTCCGATACGAATACCTAAATCCCAAAACGCACAAGCCTGTTCATAGCTGCCACTAAAACCATGCACTACCCCGCCTTTAGCAACAGGGCTGCCTTTTATTTCTTGCAACAACAACGTATGTGTTTTGCGGCTGTGTAAAATTACAGGTAAACACTTTTCCGACGCCACCTCTAACTGTAATCGCAATACCGCGACCTGCAACGACATGGGTGTTGCTATAGCGGCATCCAATCCACATTCGCCAATTGCCACGACTTTGTTTTGCCCAACAAAATCAACCAAGTTTTGCTGTAATTGCTCAAGCGCACTATTCGATTCCAGCACCACCCGCTCGACCCACCAAGGGTGGATACCTGCGGCCATATGCAAACCTTCATACCTCTCGATAAGCTTGGCCAAAGTAAACCACTGTGCGGGCTCAACACCCGGCACTACAATTTTATTAACGCCACGTTCGCGGCAGCTTGAAAGAACCTGTTCTCGGTCCTGATCAAATTCTTCGAAATCAAAATGACAGTGGGAATCGATAAAGTTTGGCTTGGCCTGCGATGCTGCATCGGTAGCGTTCATAGTTTAGCTGGGTTCATCGTCTAGTTTTCGGCAAAATACGCTGACTGCGATTGTAAACCCTCCAGCGTTACCACACACCTTTTTCCAACCTAATCGACACTCGCTCAAATTTCTAACGGCAGACACATAACGAGCAAAGTATTCACGGTTAACCTAATAACTTCTGACAGAAGTTTAAACTTAATATAAAAAACTGAGCCCAAACTTAAAGGGCCCAGTTTGGGGAAACTACTGGCCAACAATCACCGTATCAATCACGTGAATCACACCGTTACTGGTATAAATATTCGTAGTCGTTACCTCCGCACCTCCTACAGTTAACACGCCATCAACAATCGCGACTTCGATCATCTCACCACCGGCGGTTTCCACCATAGTTCCACTTAAGCTATAAGCGCTAACAGCATCTACTGCTGCGCCACTCACCACATGCTGTAACAACACAGCCGTTAACGCATCGTTATCGGCAACCAAATCCGCTAAAGCCTGATCGTCAATTTTTTCGAAGGCTGCATCGGTTGGTGCAAACACCGTAAAGGTCGCGGTTTCGTCGGCAAGCACAGTATCCAAACCAGCGGATTGCAACGCCGAAACCAAGGTTGTAAAACTACCTGCGTTAACAGCGGTCTCCACAATGTTATCCGTCGGTTCGCCCATATCAGCGGGTGGTATCAATACCGAATCGAGCACATGAATAATGCCATTGTCGGTCATGATATCGGTCATGGTTACCGTAGAAAGATTTACCAACAGATCGGAACCACTTAGCGACAAACCGACAAAGTCACCATTAGCCATTTCGATAGTAGTGCCCGCAGCCGAAACCGCGGTAGCAGCATCAATTTCGGCGCCGCTCACAACGTGATACAACAAAATATCCGAGAGTGTATCGGTATCCGCTAACAAGGCATTAATCGTCTCTTGCCCCAAAGCGGCGAAAGCTGCATCGGTTGGTGCAAACACAGTAAAGGAGCCGTTCGGGTCATCCAAAACTGCGTCTAATTGGGTTGCCTGTAACGCGGTAACCAGTGTTGTAAAGTTACCATTCGCAACGGCCACATCTACGACTGTCGATACCGTTACTTCAGCCTCGGGGGTAGGTGTGGGTAAAATACTATCATCATCGTCACCACCACAGGCGGTAAGTAATACTGAAAGTAAAACAGGAATCCATACTATTTTTAGCGTTTTCATGTGAGTATCCTCTGGGTTTGTTAAATGCCCAGTTTGTACGCTAGCCCCATAAAATAAAGATTCGAATAATTTTAAATCGACCGACTTTTTTAGAACCCAATCGCAAAACAGACGGCAACTACACAATTATCAGCGGAAAAGTGATCTTTACCAAAGACGCGCCCCGTAAAACACACTTAAGTTTTTCAAACAGGCGTATTATTTGATGCCAACGTTCTATTCGCAGACCCAACTAAATAGCGAGGGCCACAGAGCTTGTAAATCGCTACTCGTCACAAAACATTAACAATCCTGTTAATAAAGCGTCATTTAAACTCGGCAGACTGGCATGCAAAACCAATAGAGGTTGTGCCAATGTCTGTATCGCCGCATATAAATGCTCGCACCATTTGGATATCCGACGTTCACCTGGGCTTTAAAGATTGCAAAGTAGAGTATCTATTCCAATTTTTAAGTAGCATTCGCTGCGATACGCTCTACTTAGTTGGCGATATAGTAGACCTATGGTCACTCAAAAAACGCATTTTTTGGCCGCGTGAGCACTACCATATTTTGTTAAAACTCTATGAGCTTGCCGACAAAGGCACTCGCGTAGTTTACATACCTGGCAACCACGACGATCCGATGCGTCACTTCTCAGGGCAAAAGTTTGGCCCTATCGAAATAGAACACCAAGAAGTTTACAAAACGGTAACTGGCAAGCGTTTGTGGATATTCCACGGCGACGCCATGGATGCTTACATGACCTACGATTGGATGACAAAAATAACAGGCGAAGTGGCTTACACCTTCCTACTATTTTTAAATCGCTGGGCAAATCGTGTGCGGAAATGGATAGGGAAACCCTACTTTTCCCTATCGAAACAAATAAAAGAAAACGTCTCTGGTGCGCGCCAAGCCATAGACCGCTACAAACAACAATGCATAGAAGAAGCAAAAAAGCGCGGCTTCGACGGCGTAGTTTGCGGGCACATTCACTACCCAGACCTAGATCAAACCGACGGTTTTATTTACGCTAACACCGGTGACTGGATAGAAAGCTGTACCGCACTAACCGAAGACTTTTCCGGCGAACTGCGACTACTGCATTTTACCGGCGACGTAGAATGGCTAGATAACGAAACCAACCAGCGCTCGTTAAAAGCCGCATAGTGACCAAGTGACAACACTATAAAATATATCGCCTAACCGTTAAAACAGGTGTGTCCAATCGGGCACCCCTGTTAGCCAAAGCAGCGTCAGCTCTGACCAACTATTTTCAACCACCCCTCAACCGACTCATATCCAGCTAACCTAAAGTGTTGGCCTATATCGCACGATAATCTCGCAGCCTATACTGCACGTATACAGTTACCAATAGAACAAAGGAATCGCGAGACAACCATCATGCCGCTTACCATTTTTTTTGACAGCCAATGCCCACTCTGCGTGGACGAAATGCGTAGACTGAAGCAACGTGACCATAAACAAGACATACACCTAGTAGACCTATACGACGTAGCCGCGTTAGAGCACTACCCCAACATCGACGCACAACACGCCAGCCGAATACTTCATGCTATAACCGATGACGGGACACTGCTACTGGGCTTAGATGTAACACATAAAGCATGGCAACTTGTCGGCCTAGGCTATTTAACCGCCCCATTACGCTGGCCCCTGATAAAACCGATTGCGGATTACTGCTACCTAGGCTTTGCCAAACACCGCTACACAATATCTCGCTGGCTAACCGGAAAAACTCGCTGCGAAAGGTGCCGTTTACCTTAACCAAGTAAGTTTAGCCTTTATGGCTTTAGATAAATGTCCACGCCAAAATTCTCGTGCGTTTATTCCCTTGCTTCATTTCGATTTCGCGCAGATCAATTGCACCAAGCTTGCGGATTAGTTTTTTAGCCGGCTTCACATTGTCAGCCTTCGAAACAAGGCTTGTAAACCAGCGGCATTGAGCGGAATAAACACAACTTTCTTTTATCAACTTTTTAAGGAACATTCGTTCACCACCGTTACACCAAAGCTCGGCCTCTATACCTCCGAAATTTAGGGTCGCAGTTGTAGGTATAGTATTTCGACTTTCTCCGCTATTGGTCCGGCTGATTGTTTCTTCGCCGCGATTACGTGCAAGGTTGCTTAACTTAATCAGGCTCCCCTTGGTTGCTTCAGATTCAGATGCGTGAAAAGGCGGATTGCATACGCTGACATCAAAGAACTCGTCCGGGCGAATAATCCCGTCAAAAATATGGTTTTTATCCGACTGTAAGCGCAGCTCGAACCCACCTTTCAGTTTAGCGTTACGGCTGATAATCGAGGCTACGCTCTCAAGCGACTGCGTATTAATATCACTGCCAACACAATGCCAACCATATATCTGGCTAGCCAACAGCGGGTATATTCCGTTTGCACCCGTTCCGATATCGAGCAATGTTATTTTTTTCGGTTGAGTGCTGATGAGACTGGAAGATGGTAGGTTGCGGGAAGGTTCGTCAACACCCAGCAATTCCGCTATATAATGTATGTAGTCAGCTCTACCGGGAATGGGCGGACAAAGCGCGCCTTCTGGAATATCCCAATCGATAATGTCGTAATAGTGTTCTAATAGTGCGGTGTTTAAGGCTTTTACTGCCAGCGGATCCGCGAATTCGACCGACAGGTTTCCGTGAGTGTTCGCTTTTACGTATTCGGCCAGTGGCGGGTAACTTTTTGCCAGAGCTGGTAGATCATAGCCCTGCCTATGTAGGTTTCGCTGGTGTAGACCTTTGCGATTTAGATTGGTTTGGTTCTTGTTATTTCGGTAGAGCATGCTCACAGTAATTTGCCCACGGCATTGAACCCAACAATAGATTAGGTATTGGTTTAGTAGGTGATTATAATCCTAATATACGAATGCGGCATACCTAACAAGCTGCTGCACTTTAAACATCTACTTACGGCACCCAAAAAACTCTAATCTATCAGGCGCCTTAGCTAGGTAGGTATGCAAAGATATGAAATGTAAATTTGAACAACAGCTTACCGACGCAGACCACAAGAGCCTTTTTGGATGGGCTGAGCGAGTGTTCCCTGCTGAGGGAGCCAAATATAGCTGGGTAGAGCCAACAAATAGAATTGTGACTAGGGACTCCGGAATAGCCATCGCTCACCTCGGGTTTTCGCGTTTCAATCTGGAAATAAACAGTAAGAGCGTCTCAACGATTGGCGTAGGCGGTGTAGTCGTTCGCCCCGAATATCAAGGCAAGAAAATCCCATATACAATGTTTTCAAAACTGCATAGCTCTGATTTTCTTTCGCCACAAAGTAGGTTTAGCTCGCTATTTTGCCCACTGCGACTAGCCCCATACTACGCGAAACATGGCTACGACATCTTCAATGGTAGCGTTAGATTCCTTCAAAACAACGGCCACGTAGAGGCTAAAGAATTTGTATTTATGTTACGCGGTATCAGAGAGCTCTCTGGAGACATAATTATCCACTCTAAACCGTGGTAAACTCTAACAGCCTCGTAAAATCAGAAGACCACACAGCAAAGTAATAAACAGAGAGTTTTTATGATCAGGCCGATCGCCTTTATACTTTTTTACCTTCTTCTAATGACAAGCGCCATTGCTGCTCGCGGCGATGAAATATTTAACCAGCAACGATACGTCCACCCGCCTTGCTTCCACTTAAAAGATATATTGGATACAAAAATTTACCATGCCGGCGGACAGTGTGAAACATACGGAATGGAGCTTATAGAACTCAACACAGTCGAAGAAGCTAAATCGCCCTCTATTCGCTATAAAGACTAGACCGTTATTTCACCCACCCTAGAGTATAAAGATCAAACACCTAAAACGCTCTCGACGACGAGATTTCATAAGCATGGATGAGGCAGCGTTAACACACGTCAAAAGCAGAAAGAATATTTGATGAACTTAGAAGAAAAAAATGAATATTGGTCGGATAATTTCGTAAGCATGGATTTTTCCGGCCAAGAAATAATATCGAAAGAGTTCGACGGCTGTACATTTCAGAAATGTGATTTTAGTGAAGCGAGCTTTAAAAGGTGTAATTTTGTTGATTGCGATTTCAGCAACTGCAATCTGAGCAATGCAAAACTGGAATACAGCAAGTTTTCTGATGTATGCTTTAAAAACTCGAAATTACTGGGTATAAACTGGACCAGAGTGGCATGGCCAAGCTTGATGTTTAGTTCGCCTATTAAGTTTTACAACTCAATACTCAGCGATTGTTCTTTTTATGGCCTCGTTCTGCAAGAGTTAGTGCTTGAGGAATGCAAGGCCCATAATACTGATTTTCGCGAAGGTGATTTTAGCAACGCGAATTTTACACACACGGACTTAGCGGGCAGCCTCTTTGCCAACACCAATTTAACGGGTGCGGACTTTTCTGAAGCCACCGACTACGATATTGACATCTACATAAACAAGATTAAGAAGGCCAAGTTTAGCCGCTTTGAAGCGATTCGACTCCTTTATAGCCTTGAGATTGAACTAGTCGATTAGTTATTCCTCTTTCGCCTAGTATTATTCCGCATATCACAAACGCAAACTGACTAGACTCGACTGTGTTACAATAGCTATCAGCCACGCAATGATCATAGTCTATTCGTTGATTGGCTAAGGCTGCTATATATCAGCTAATTTTATCTCACACATCAAATTTCTCTCCAACGCTCTGCGTTTTTACATTCACTCCGAAAGTTATCACGCAATGAGTGCATGCAATCTGCTGCTATCTTTCGTGTGGTGCACCAGCTTTGTCTCCCACTCATTTCAGCAGAGCGTCCTTTGCTAACTATCTGCAGCGCTTGAGTTATACAGCGCATAAAAAAACAGGCCTATTGGCGAAAGTGATAATTCGTTCATGCAGTCCCACTTATTGAATTTTTTCATAACTAGGAAACGGCACATGAAGACATCACGCGTAGGAGTCATTGGGACTTCTAGAAAAGAAGACGAACGACGCTTCCCTATCCATCCCGAGCACTTATCTCGAATTCCGGAAGCGCTTCGCCAACAACTTATATTCGAAGAAGGTTATGGCTTACCATTTGGTATTACAGATGCGCAGATCACGTCTCTGTCTGGTGGCGTTGCGACGCGACACGAACTATTGGCAGATATTGGCACCGTAATTATTGCCAAGCCCGTATTGGCTGATCTACAGGATCTTCGCGAAGGAGGAACCCTATGGGGTTATGTGCATTGCGTACAGCAGCAGGATATAACCCAAGCAGCACTCGATCGTAAACAGACACTCATCGCCTTTGAGGACATGTTTATTTGGTCACCCAGCGGTCAGGTTGGACGCCATACCTTTTACAAAAACAATGAAATGGCAGGCTACTGCGCGGTAATACATGCGCTGCAACTTAAAGGTATTGACGGTCATTACGGTAATCAACGTAAAACAATTATTTTCGGTTTCGGCGCAGTAAGCCGTGGTGCAATATACGCACTTAAGGCTCACGGGTTTAGAGACATCACCATCTGTATTCAACGTCCCGAGCATGAAGTGCGTGAAGAAGTACTCGATTGTAACTACGTTCGAATTCGCGCCGGTGATCATAGCGAGGCTCGCATGATGGTGGTGGAACACGACGGTTCTTCACGGCCGTTGAATGACCTGATTAGCGAATCCGATATTATCGTAAACGGAACCTTTCAAGACACTGCCTGCCCTACGGATTTTATTATCGAAGCGGAAAAGGCAAGTCTAAAGCACAATAGTCTAATTATTGATGTGAGTTGCGATGAGGGCATGGGCTTCTTTTTCGCTAAACCTACAACGTTTAAGAAGCCAATGTTTAAGTACGAAACCATTGATTACTACGCGGTAGATCACACCCCTAGCTATTTATGGGAAAGTGCAACGCGATCAATTTCAGCTGCACTTATTGTCTATTTACCCGCTGTACTCGCCGGTCGTAAGAGTTGGTTTGAAAATGAGACTATTCGGCGCGCAATCAATATTGATTGTGGTGTTATAAAAAGCCCCGCTATTCTTGCATTCCAAAATCGTGAAGATGAATACCCACACGCTCTTATAGAGCCCGATAAAAGTATTGCCCCTAAGAATGCGGCCTAATAACTAACCCCTGCCAGCGCTTCATCGGTATGCGCTGGCAACACATGCCTATTCAAGAGCACTCTTAACCAACTTCCCGGTAATATTTAGTATTATATATTTCAACATTTATATGCTATAAAAAAACGCTCTCTACTCCACACATTCAAATACAAAGCTAACACCTTCAATTCGTTAGGTTAATAACTTATAGTGTCAAGGTCGAAGTTGTGACAAAAAAAGATCTCAAACAAAGCTCTTCGCCATTTCCGAAATTCAGTTGAAACTAATGACACCACGAAAAATACATAAGATAGCGGGATTGATACTCGTTTTACCCTTTATCGGTTGGATTATAACCGGGCTTATATTCCTAACTAAGCCAGGCTACGACGGCGCCTACCAACAAATAGCCCCTAAGGTTTACCCAATTGAACAGGGCTTCACTGTTAACACGCAACCGGGTTGGTTGGAGCTTAATATTAAACGTACGATTCTTGGCTATCACTTACTTGTGAAACAGGGCAGTGAAACTCATCACCTAAATGCCCAAAATTTAGCTATATTTCCCCAACCCAGCGAAAGCGATATCATCTTATTGTTAGAGGACGCCATAGCAATAAATAGAGAACGCTACGGTATTATTAGCCCAAATAATACTGAGCGGCATAGTCAAGGACTTAACAGCACATACGTAACCACCACAGGCGTGGAACTTACACTAGACTGGAATACCCTCAGTATTCGTCAGCGCGGGTTAGACACCAAGATCATAAATACCCTGTACAAAATACACTACCTACAATGGCTCGGCCAACGGCAGATCAATTTAGCACTTGGTGTGTTGGGATTGCTTGGCCTTACACTACTGGTATATTACGGTGTGGTAATTGTAGTAAAAGGTAACAAACATAGGCGTGTCTAGATAGGAATCTACTGGCGGTTTGTTAACAACGCCTAGCATTCACTATGCAGCTAAACAATGGAGCAATAGAAGTAATGGGACAACAATTTTCAGAACTTTCAGATAAACACATTAAGTTTATCGGTAAGCAAAAATTATTTTTTGTGGGCACCGCAACGGCAGATAGCAAAGTTAACGTTTCACCAAAAGGTATGAACTCTTTCAAGGTTATCAATAACAACACCATCGCCTGGCTTAATGTTACCGGTAGCGGAAACGAAACCGCAGCCCACGTTCAAGTACAGCCCAGAATGACCATTATGTTCGCTGCCTTTGAGGGCAAGCCAATGATCTTGCGGCTTTACGGTAGCGCTAGCGTCGTTCACTACAATAGCGATAGCTGGGATGAGTTATATCAACTTTTCCCACCGCTTCCCGGCGCTCGGCAGATTTTCACGCTGTCTATCGAGCTAGTGCAAACGTCCTGCGGTATGTCTGTGCCCTTTTTTGACTATGTGTCTGAACGCGAGCAACTAAGTGATTGGGCGAACAACAAAGGTGAGGACGGAATTAAGGCGTATTGGAAAGAGAAAAATCAGAGTAGTCTAGATGGTATTGCCACCAACATTCTCGAAAAGACTAACAGCTAATTCATTTATGAATATAAGACCTATTACTAACCAAACAAAAAAAGACCAGCCACAATCGAGGCTGGTCTTTTTTATTTGTTCTCTCTAAGAAACTAAAGCGTTGCGCGGCTAGCGCCGTACAACGCTGTTGCTTAGATTAAAGTGTACCGTCTAGTGTCCAACCTGCCCACCAAGCGTCTGCAGCGGCAGTGCCCGGCTTAACCGCACCAACATAGTCAGTTTGGTCAAAGCTGAAGTCTGAACCGTTATCCATCGCCGTAATGGTCGCGGCTGAATCCAACATGGCTTCCGAACCTTCTAAGGCATAAGCCGCATCGAAACTAACCGCAGTCGTATCTGGACCAGCATTCGTTACGCTGTCCGCTGCACGCTTCTGGTAGTAACCGCTAGAACAATCGCCAAGTACGTTATTCAACGTTACCGATGAAAGCTCCATATCTGTACCCGCGCCAGAGCCGTCAATGTCGGCGTCATCGATACGAATACAACCCTTATCAAAACCTTCAACAACCGTGTTGTGAACCGCAACCGTTAATGCACCGCGTAAACGCATGCCCGGCTGCTGACCTTCTTCGGAGTCGGCGTTGTTATTTACGGGGCCACCAATAACTGTAATGTTAGCTAATACCGCGTTGGTTTGTGGAACGTAATCAGCGTCGCTTGAGTTGGCTTCAATTCCGCGCGGATCGTTTTTACCCGTAGGGGTATCTTTAGTTTGATTTTTAACGATCAAGGCGTACTGAATGTTACCCATGTAACCTTCATCGAAGTCGATATCGTCATCATCGTTACTGGTTAATACAGCGTACTTAACATTAACCGTGCCACCAAACCACTCGATACCGTCGTCGCGGTTGCCGTGAATTTGAATATATTCAACTTCAGTTCCGTGGCCAACGCCTTGGAAGGTAAGACCGTTCACTTCGTTATCGGCACTTGCAACCAAACCGGCTTCAGCGATACGTACAAACTTCAGTACTCCGCTATCGTCAGCTTTATCGTTACCGCCATAAACACCGATGTCGTCGCCGCCTTCGCCGTCTACGTTACAGGTAGTGCCGTCGCCATAACAGGCACCGGTGTTACCTTTTCCATATTGTGGAGCAAGGCCCTGAACAACAATGCCGCCCCACTCGCCTTCACCTTCATAACCTTCATCAAGCGAAGCAAAAGTAATTGGCGCGTAGGACTTACCCTCGGCCATGATTTTTGAACCGCGAGTGATGATTAGCTTAGAGCTTTCGAAACCCAAAACTTCAACGCCAGGGCGAACCGTCAAAGTAACGCCTGCTGCGCGTAAAGCGGCAACGTCGTCATCATTATTCAGTGTTGTGGTATTACCGTTACCAACAGCAATAGTACCGCTCAAGCGCCACTCAACACCGTTAACTAAGGTGTAGTCAGTCGTGATGTTTCCGTTAATCGTACACACATCGCCGTCACAGCTTACAAAGTCTGCAGCCGCTGGGGTTTCAGTTTCGGCTTCAGTAAGCGTACCAGGAAGCGTCCAACCAGCCCACCATGCGTCTGCTGCGTCAGTACCCGGCGCAACCGCACCAACATAGTCGGTAGAGTCGAAAGTAAAGCTAGAGCTACCCACCGCCGTTACAGCAACAACGCTATCTAGCTGAGCAGAAGCTTCGTTAATGGCGTAAGCCGCATCAAACGTTACAGTGGTCGCTGTTGCATTGTTTTCCGCATCCGCTGCACGCTTCTGATAGTAACCACCTTCACAGTCACCTAACACATTGGTGAGAGTTACGTTTGAGTTTTCCATCTCGGTGCCAGCACCAGAACCGTCAATGTCCGAATCGTCAATACGGATACAGGCTTTATCAAAACCTTCGACAACACTGTTTACGATATTCACGGTTAACGATCCGCGCAAACGCATACCTGGCTGCTCGCCTTCGCTAGAGTCTGGAGCGTTATTTACTGAGCCACCAATAACGGTAATGTTTGATAAAACCGCATTCGTTTGTGGTACGTAATCCGCATCGCTTGAGTTGGCTTCGATTCCGCGCGGATCGTTTTTGCCTGTGGGCGCTGCTTTAGTTTGGTTCTTAACAACTAACGCATATTGGATGTTACCAACGTAGCCTTCGTCAAAATCGATATCGTCATCATCGTTGTTAGTAAGAACAACGTGCTTAACATTTACCGTTCCACCAAACCATTCTATGCCATCATCTTGGTTGCCGTGTACCTGCACATATTCAACCACGGTGTCGGAACCAACACCCTGAAGCGTTAGACCATTTACTTCGTTGTCGGCGCTGGCAATCAAACCACCTTCAGCAATACGAACGTAGCGAATAGTACCGCTGTTATCGTCAACAATATTACCGCCGTAAACGCCGATATCATCACCGCCTTCACCATCTACGTTACAGGTAGTGCCATCTCCAAAACATGCACCGGTATTGCCTTTACCATATTGCGGCGCAAAACCTTGCACAACAACACCGCCCCACTCACCTTCGCCGTCATAGTTATCATCTAACGAGCTAAAGGTAATTGGTAAAGCGGCCGTACCGTCGGCGTCAAGTTTTGAACCGCGCGTTACAATAAATTTCGCACTTTCAAACGCTTTAACGTGAACACCAGGCTCAATCGTCAAGGTAACACCAGCGTCTTGAACGGCCATTACGTCAGCATCTGACGCAACAGTCGTTACGTTGCCAGAACCTACGGTAACAGTGCCGCTAATACGCCAGTCTTTACTGCTACTGTAATCCAAGGTGTAATCTTCGTTGATATTACCGCTAATAACATAAACATCAGCTGCACTGCCGGTGCCATCGGTACAGGTTACGAAGCTAGGCAAGCCATCGTTACAAGAAACGGTAGGCGTGGGAGTTGGTGTTGCGGTTGGAGTGGTGTCGTCGTCATTACTACTGCCACCGCAGGCCGACAAAAGTACGCTAGCGCTCGCTAGAGCAATTGCATATTTAAATATTTTCATAGCTTATGTTTCCGCTAATGGTTGAAAAGTTATTACCCATCACTGGGATTCCATGTGACCAGAACGTTTTTAACTGTTCGATTATTTTTTCTGGCCAACTCGATTTGTTGTTGCCCGCAAAAAACGCATGCATCGGTTCACAGCCCAACGTTTTATCACGTAATTGTTACGTTTTTATTAACTGAAAAATAAATGTGGATTTTAGTGACCGATATAGACCCCTATACGAATATAGATTTCTGCGGTCAATTATTTTAAGAGCCGGAGTATTAGAGCGCGGGGGAAACGAGTTAAAACAACTAGAAATGGCGACAACCCGTGCGGTTGCCGCCTTATTTTTGTGGTTATTTTTATTCAAATTATACTTGTCGAAATTTTCCGGCAGGCTAACAACTTTATAACGCTAAAAAGCAACAATAACGTAAAATCAGAAAGAGTGGGTATAACCTACACTTAGTGATCGGCCTTCTTTATAACTCTCGCTTATTGTTCCGTTTTGCTCATATTCAACGCTAGCATCTAAAATGTTGCTTAGCTTTACACTAATACTAGATTCACTCTCTAGCGTCCACTTGTAGTTAAAATCTAGACTCGTGCGGCCCAACTCCATTTCATTACTGACACCAGCACCACGGCCAACCGCATCAATTTTATCGTCGAAGTGATTTAGCAAAAGAGTAAACTCTTGGCCACTATTTAAATGGTCGGCAGCAAGCTGGAAGTTAACTAAGAAAGGAGATTGCCCTTGTAGCTCACGCCCTTCCGCGTCGGTGCCTTCTAGTCGTAGACTTTGACTGTCCAGCGATACTTTAGAATCGATTAACGATAGGTTAAAGCCAAGGTCAACACTCCAACTCGCGCTGTCGACTAGCTGCTTACTAAAGTCTAATTCAATACCACTTATATCTGCACTGGCGGCGTTGCGGAACTCATAACCATTAGAGGCCGAACCAGAAGCATCAGGCAAGGTTTTTTCGATGGGGTTATCGATTGTTTTCGAAAACCATGCAAGCGACGCATTGCCACCATTTTCAAAGTAGTACTCAAGACGTAAATCTAAGTTGTCAATTGTCGCGACCACCAGATCGGGGTTGCCGAAAATTCGCTTATCCGTATCTGGATCAGACATACTCGAACTGGAGCGCTCGATCACTCCCGGACGTGAAACGGTTTGACTGTAACTAGAACGCAACTTCCAAGAATCATTAAAGTCGTAGGCGAGCGTCAAGCTTGGTAGTAAATCGCCGCCGTCTAGTTCGTTAAAGTTATTTACGCTATTTTCGTAGGGGTAATTTAAAGTTTGCGTATTATCTTCTTGGCGCGCACCCAAGACTAAAGTTAGCTTGTCGGCAATTAAGGTTTCTGTGGTTAGGTAAAATGCGGTGGTTTCAATATCCGCCGTAAAGCTATCAGTGTTGGCGGTTGTTTTTCGCAATTGAAAATTTTTGTCGGCGAGGTTCTGTTGCGATAATTGGGTTTCCACATCGGCATGGGTATCATCAAACCCAGGGCCTCGACCGTAGTTAAAGCTAAAACGACCCGAATTCCAAACGCGGTCGCGCTTGTTATAGAGCGCACCAACCTTCAATTCGGTGGTAATATTTTCAGTCAGATCAAAATCAACTTTATAGTCCACACCAAAATCAGTTCCATCTTCAGTTAACGCCGAGTAACGACGCTCCGCTGACGAGGGTAAAAATACACCGCCCGAATAATACCAAGAACGACGATCGGGCTCGTCCATAGTGGTTTTAGACGCACCCATACGCCAGGAAAATTCAGAAGCTTCGAACAACGGATGACTGCCCGAAAACTGCTGTGCAAAAAATTCACGCTCGTTCCAGCGCAGCATAGCCTCTTTGTAGGCAACGCCGTCTTGATAGTTATAGCCGTCAACCACTCGTGTGGTATCGTCGGCTTGGCGTAGAAAGATTGTTTTACTCAACCAAGATCCATCGTGATTATCGTCTAAACCAACAACAAAGTAGGCGTTCAGTTTTGAAGATTTAACACTGCGTTCGTAAGTACCTTCACGCTGAGAATCGTTAAAGCTCGCATCGATACGCGATTTGGTTGAGTTACCCAAACCTACTGCGCCGTACACACCAACCTCTCCAAAGCTGTTATCAAAGCTATTGCCCAAGGCATAACCGAGACTAAAGTCTGGCGAGGCGGATTCCATCGAGGTGTTATAAACAACCGGAAACTGCTGCGCCAAGCGTGCATTTTCGTCATAGCTAATATCGCAGCCAGACACATCGCAGGTATTCACTGCCGCGGTAGCCGTACCTTGGTAGGGCGTAAAGGTAGTTGCGACTTCGCCGGGAATTTCACGATCGCCATTATCATAGGTCAGCCAGTCCGTACCGCTTCCCTCATAGCCAACTATATCGCTACCCGTAATGTCAAAGTTATAGCCAAGACCTAAGGATAATTTATTGCTGTATTCGGTTGGCGCATCTTTGGTATTCATGGCAATGGTGCCACCAGTGCTATCTCCGGGCAGATCGGCGCTATAGCTTTTACTGATTTCTATATTACCCAAAATATTTGCTGGAAATAAATCCAGCTGCACATCGCGACGCAGCGGATCGGTCGTGGGCATTAAATTATTATTTAAGGTGCTGGAAATATAACGACCATCTAGACCGCGAACCACGGCGTATTTACCATCGTTAACCGACACGCCGGCAATACGTTTTAGTGCTCCGGCAACATTACTATCACCAAACCGTGACAACTGCTCCGCATCTACCGCATCGATTATTGAACCAGACAAACGTTCCATATCCACGGCTGAGTTCATTGCCTGAAAGCGACCGACAATAAACATTTCTTCTACACCATTATGTGCGGCCATAGGGGTAACAACGGCAGGATTGGCATCCGGTGCAGATGCATAGTCGTCGGTCGCGCTTGGTCTAAGCGTTACATTGGCATAAAGCCCACTATTGGCGACTATACGAATATTATCCTGTGCAAATGATTCAAAGTTTGGATGGGTAACAACTAGGTTGTAAGTACCACGCGGCGCCTCGATGCGGAAGATACCATCGGCATCAGTTAGCGCAGCGAGTTCGGTACCCAGTAGCTCTACGGTCGCACCAGCGACACCGGAACCATTAATAAAGGAAATGGCCGAGCCCTGAAGTATACCGGTCGCAGTGACAGGGTCGCCGTTACGATATTTTTCAATTTTCACTTTTGGGGTTGCTAGGTTTTCAGAAAAACTTATCGCAATTTCTGCATTTTCGCCGTCCGCTAGATCATAGTCGTATTGGCTTAATAGAATGTCTTCACGAAACAACAATAAACTGTGAGAACCACTCTCTACAGCTAATGCAAGCGAGCCATCCTCGGCGGTAACACCAGTCAATTCGGCATCAACACTTACATTCAACCCCTGAACCGGACGACCATCAAGAAATACGCTTACAAACGTTTCCTCTGCTAGTGCATAGTGAGCTGAACTTAGAATTAGCGTGAGCAATAGCGAACTCACTTGCGAATGGTATTTCATGTACACAAACCTCAATAAGACGGTAAAAAGACTTCCGAGGTTAAAAGGTTTTACGCTTTAGTTTTTATTAGGCCTAAAACCTATAAAAACTCATCCCCGAAAAGTAGTTGCCGCATTCTCGGGCTCTCTGGTTACAGTTATATGACAAAGTCATTGTTACAAATTAATTTCTATTATTCGTTCGGTTTTATGTCTTTTTTGTTTCAAAACTATTTCATATTTGTTTCAGCTATATTTCACCACAACACCTAACTCAGTAATTAGTGTCACATAACCTTCGTAATGTGGTAACACAATGACGGCAAGATTACGCTCGCAGTTGACCGACGGAACGGCTCCAACAGTCGCAACAATCTAGCTAGGTGTATTTATGCTTACACCACAGAATAAAGACGCAGGATGCGGAGGGATAATAAAATTGATAATACGGTAAGCTTGGACGCGGCATTAACACACAGAACCCTACGTGCAACGCGTGGGGTATTTTTTTATTGTATTACTATTTCTCCGCTAACTTTTTTCAACCACAAAATATCTTTTACCACTATGTGCCTCCCTGCGCAGTTACTCAACATAGGACAGCTAACAGCAACAACTGTCATATAAATGCAACACTCTATCGGTACCTTGCCGCGCTTCGCTCTCTATAGCTAGATTAATAAGAGGTTATCCATGTTGAACTCCCGCTTTGTGTTTTTGCGGAATTTAAGCCTTCAAAACGTCCTAACCCTACGCCTCATCACTAAACGCCAAATATCAACTACAAATATATACACACGCTGTTTCTTGTACATTATTACGGCCACGCTTTTAGTCTTGTCCGGTGCCGCCAACTCCACAGAAAATAAGTTAGATAATAATATTCAGCTAATTGGCTTTTCTAGCGATACCGAAGGCCTACTATTTACGCTACAAGGTTCCAACACCATCGGAGCGCGGCTTGCCCCCGCATGGGCTGCAGCCTATTTAGAAGCAAAGGGTTGTGATTATGTGGACATTAGGCCACTCGAAAATGATAACGAAGTCCGGGTTACCGGTAAGCGTGGTTATTTATCTGTATACATTGACATTCACGCACACGGTTCCAGCACTGGATTCAAAGGGCTATATTCAAAAACGGCAGACATTGCATTAGCGTCTCGCAGTATTAAACCTGCTGAAAAACTGCAGTTAGAAAATTACGGTGACATGTCTAGCTTTAATGCGGAGCATGTTGTTGCCATCGATGGCTTAGCGGTAGTAGTTAATCCGAGCAATCCCGTCTCACAATTATCGGTTGAGCAAGTCGCACAAATATTCTCTGGCGAGATCCGGAATTGGCGAGAATTGGGCGGTTTAAATCATGCCATTAACATCTATGCACGCGACGAAAATTCTGGCACATGGGATACTTTTTCCAGTTTGGTTTTAGGTAAAAACCACAAATTAAGCCCCAGTTCGGAACGGTTTGAGTCGAACGATCTGCTATCGGATACGGTTGCTCGCGATATTGCCGGCATTGGGTTTGTTGGCCTCGCGTCGGTACGCCGTTCTAAAGCGTTGGCGATTCAGGAACAAAACTCAACCCCCCTGTCACCCGAACCACTTTACGTCGCTACGGAAGATTACGCGCTCGCCCGTAGGCTATATATGTATACACCGGCTTACGGTAACAAGCCCGAGATTGAAGAATTTATTGCTTTCGCACACAGTGTTGCCGGCCAAAAAATTGTTGAGAATATTGGTTTTATTTCACAAAACCCTATAAGTCTGACTGTCGACGCTGTTGACTCCCCAAGAATATATTCTGCACTCACCCAGCATGGGAAACGTCTTTCCGTTAACTTTCGATTTCTTCCTGGCGACGCCAATTTAGACAATAAAGCAAAGCAAGATATACAGAGAGTCGTTGACTATCTAAATAAGAATAAAGACGACACTGTTCAAATTCAGTTGGTTGGTTTTAGCAAACTAAAAGCCACCGAATCACGCGCAAAGGTTATTTCGAAATTACGTACCGCCGCAGTAAAAGCGGAGCTGTTCCGCCAAGGCGTTGTAACCGACGCTATTATTGGCCTGGGTGCAGACTTGCCGGTCGCCGCAAATGAAGGCCGAAGCGCACTCAAGAACGAACGTGTAGAAATCTGGCTGTTCGATAAAAAACACAAACACCTTCTAAAAGAGCCAAGTAACGCCGACCGAATTAACAGGTTATTATCTGAAGCATATTAATCCTACTAAATTATTCACACTAAAAACTGGAAATAATTGCGACACTTTTCATTCCGCGCGCGCTGGTAGTCTTTACCACAAAAGGTAAATTCTACCGGCGGAGTTGGATTTATGTCGTTACGCCCCGTCTGAATGGCGCACGAATCTACAGCCTAGAGCGCTTAACGCTGGTACCATTCAGCGCAGCCCTCGCCGCAAGCCGCTCATTTTTAGGCTACCGTAGCTTAGGCCGGCCTTTAATCGAACTCCGCACTTTCTTGTCGCTGTTAGCGTGTTCATAAAACCAATAATAATTAATGTTTTCTACGACTCATTTTCGAGCAGTCATTTCAATAAAAATATTTCGAACTCACAGTCCGCCAGCAAACTATCAAGTGAACAATAAAGAGGAAATACTCATGTTATTCCATCGCTATCGACATATATTTGCGCCGGTATTTGCGCTATTAATTTTTGTATTCAGCCATGTTAGTCACGCTTATGTGTGCGTTGGCGTGCCCGTATTCAGCTACGGCAATGCTAGTGTAGGTAACATCTACCAAAATAACGGCAGCGCGTATAAGTGCATCCAGAGCTGGTGCGGCTGGGCAACCCCAGGCCAAGACAGTTGGGCCAGCGACTCTTGGGAAGCACTTGGCGAATGTACCCCCGAAAATTTCAACCGCCCGCCAACCGTTACAATAGACTCCCCCGTTAACGACATTGAACCCAATACAGAAGTAACCTTTACGGCTTCCGCCGCCGACGAAGACGGAAATCTTGCAAGCTATTCGCTTACGATTTATCAAGTGACAATGGACGGTTTTCAAGTGCCTATGGTGCTCGACTCAGGCGAGTCCGACGGCGTATTTTCGGCTGCGATGCAAGGCTACTGGAGTACCGACCTCAGTACCGGTTATGCGGTTGTAGCGCGCGCTACGGACAGCGCGGGACAATGGACGGAAGTCTCAGAGACCTTTAAGGTAAGAGTAAACGAGCCCGAAATAACAACGCTGACGGTTACCCACCCCGATGAAGTTGTAGTAAATCAACAGTTTGCTATTACACTTGTTACACAATCTGGCCAAGGTACATGGCCAACGGTCACCGTAACGGCGCCAAGCGGTGCAAACCTAACGAGTGCTAGCGGCTCTAGTACGAGTTCTTCTAGCTCCACCTCTACTTCAACCTCCAGCGGTTCAGGTTCGGGGCCAACCGCAACTCGCATCTCATTCTACAGCGCCAGCGAACTGGGCCAACATCGTGTAGATGTAAACTGGGACTATGCACCCGAGCTAAATCAAACTAGCTTCTTCGAGGCGGTAGCGGCAAGCGGTCCCGGCAGTGAAGTGAGTGTTACGATTGAGGGTGCGCCTTTCTACCAGTACGAAAACACCAGCGTTGCGATTAGCGCTAGCCATTCCGATACCGGCGAGAAGCCGACTTTCACCCTGCAACACAACGACTCGGGAGCGATTGTTTTCGATTTCAACCCAAACAATACCTTCTCGCCATTTGCCGCCGGTAATACAAGCGCTAGCAGCTCGGGCTCCCCCACGACTGGGTACAATCATCGATACATGACCGATAGGTATAGCTTTAGCCGCATTGGTGAGCACACATTAAGCGTTAGCTACCCCGCCCCCTATAGCGACACTGCGCAAACCACTTTCGAAGTGCTCGCCAGTAACGACGACAGCGATAGCTGCACCGCCGCAGGAGTTGATATATCCGCGGTATACGCCTACCCTAACTTCCCTAATTTAGACTGGAAGGGCGACCCGTTTAACGCTAATACCGGCGACCTTATGAGCGACAGCGGCAGTGTTTACCGCGCAAATTGGTGGACGCAAACTGTACCGGGTTCCGATGGTTCATGGACCTACATGTGTGACCTTTAAGTTATGCCATTAAGGATTTTTCTTAATAGCTAACCAATAAAAAAACGGGGCCGAAAGGCTCCGTTTTTTTATACTAAAACTTAATCGCTTTTGATATCGGTTAACGAAAAATACAGTTTTCAAACCCGCCATAAAAATCGATACTAAACAACTTCGACCGCCACAGATTTAAACGCTGGTGTTTTACTTTCGCTATCAAGATTCTTCGGTATAAGCACGTTCGCCTCAGGGTAATACACCATAATATTGCCCCTGCGCACATCAAAGGGCCGCACTTTTAAATCGCGCATCTCACCCGTGTCAGTACGAATTGTTACCTTAGCGTTTTCTGCATAACCGCAAATAGCCATATCCTGCGGGTGCATTAGCACCACCCAGCGATCGGTTTGGCCGCGGTAATGGTCTTCTTCATGGTAGATAATGGAATTAAACTGGCCTTCACTGCGCACGCTGGTCAGCATAAATTCATGATTGCCATCGTGATTTCGCCACACCCCCGAAAACGGACGTGGCGGCAAAGGATGATATTTAAATAACGCCAGCCCCGTAGCTGTGGCAAATTTTGGTTGATGCAAGGTGCGACCTTCGATGTAAAATTCATCGTTGGATTCGTCGATCTGCTGAATTTTTGTAAAGCCCGGTACCACATCGCCAATCCATTCGCGAATTTTTTCATGGCTGCGAAACACGCTAAAATCACACAGCGTTTTAGCAATAACCTGTTCGCCAATTGTCTGAATAATATCCACTTCGCTACGTAACTGCGGCAAACGGTTAATACCACCATCACTTTTGCGCACAAAATTAAACATCGATTCCTGGGTGGTCGCCTGCTGCTCTTCGTCGCGTGCGCGTACTGGCAGAATTAACACTTCGCCATCGACGGCGTGTACATGGCCAATATTTAAGGTGGAGTTAATATAGGCCTTAAATCCAATTTTATTAAGTGCGGCAATCGCGTAGTCGCGATCAGGGTTAGACGCTAATAAATTCCCACCAAGCAATACTGCTACATCCATATCACCGCGCGCTGAAGCTTCTATACAGGCCATAGTATCCAAGCCAGCGACTGTCGGCAGTGCAGCACCTATTTTCTTTTCTAGATTCTGTTCTACACCTTTTTTCAACTCGGGTGTAAACCCCATCGAACCTACGCCCTGAATATTGCTGTGGCCGCGCAGTGGCAACAAACCCGTACCGGGACGGCCAACCATGCCGCGCAGCAATGCCAACGCCACTAGGGTTTCAATATTGGCAACGCCGTGGGTGTGATGGGTAAGCCCCATACTCCAAGAAAAGATTACTTTTTCACCGTTAGAATAAAGTTCGGCAACCTCTTCTATTTGTTCGCGAAACAAACCAGAGCTTTGTTCAACTTTCTCCCAAGCGAGTTCGTCAATCTCTTTGGCGAACACCTCAAAGCCTTCGGTGTGCTGCTGAATAAAGTCGGCATTTTCAAGATTCTTTGCTAGCAAACATTTCGCCATACCTTGCATCAAAGCAATATCCCCCCCCAAATGCGGCTGCAAATAATGGCTGGCGATTTCTTCTCCGCCTTTTAGCATAGAGCGCCAATCGCTGGGGGACGCAAACTTAACCATGCCCGGTTCGCGTGCGGGATTAACCACCACCACTTTGCCGCCGCGACGTCGGCATTTCATAAGGGCTTTTAAGTAGCGCGGATGATTTGACGCGGGGTTAGCGCCAAATACAAAAATCACATCGGCTTTATCAAGATCATCATATTGAACCGTGGCAGTGCCAGTGCCGAGTGTTGCGGTTAAACCGACACCGGAAGCTTGGTGGCAATAGAAGGAACAATTGTTAACATTGTTAGTACCGTACAAGCGGGCAAAGGTTTGCAACAAGAATGCAGCCTCGTTAGAGCTGCGACCCGAGGCGTAGAAAAAACTTCGCTGCGGCGCTGTGGCTTGCAGGCGCTCGCTGCAGATACGTAAGGCTTCGTCGTAACTAATGGCGCTATAGTGACTAGCACCGGGTTTTTTGTAGACGGGAGTGGTGAGGCGACCAAGCGCTTCTAATTCCTGAGCCGACATTGCACGCATTTCGGCAATAGATTTTTCAAAAAAGAAATTCGGTGCAATTGCACCACGCATATCGCTTAAATGCGCCTGCACATTTTTGTTACAGATTTCGATGCCGCGCCGCGTTTCGTTATGCAAGCCACCGTTTTGACCGCCAGTTCCAAACGCACAGGCTTTGCAGGTATTTTTTGAGGTAAGGGTACGCAGTAAGTTGCCATAGCCCATTTGCCCAGCGTAACGCCAAACCGTAGCAATCGCCTTCCAGCCACCCCCAACAATCGCTTTGGGTTCTTTTTTTTTGCGCGTGCTGTGGGCATTGGACATAACTCGGCTAACCTCTTTGTTTTCGCGGGTATGGTTTAACGGCTGTAGAGCTGATGTACACGGCGTAACATCGGTCGCTACGGCGCCGTATAACGTAAAAAGTTAAACGACCTGCAACTGAATATGAAAGGTTGTACCAACATCAACATCAGAAGTTACTGCCATATGGCCGTTGTGATGCTCGGTAACCACGAAGTATGGGTAGGACAAGCGCTGTGAACCCAAACCCTGTGCTTCGCCATTTTCATTCAGAAAGAATGGCTCAAAAATATCCTGCTGTTCTTCGCTAGTTAAGCCCAAACCATTGTGATGTATTTTCACCCAAATAGAATCGTAGAAGCGATCGATATTGATTTTTACCACCGGGGTAAAACCTTCTCGCTTACAGCTACCTAACGCAAAGCAGGCATGACGAAAAATACCCAGAAAGACTTGCTGCAACTCAGCTACCTGACACGGAATTTTCACTAAATCGTCTTGATAGTTACGCTCGATTTTGATGTTTTTAAACTGCAGGCCCGTTGGCGTAATTAAAATTTTATTAGCCAACTCCAAGGTGTGGTCAATAACCTCAGACAGATCTGCCTGCTGTAGTGCGGCACCTTGATGGCTGGAAAACTCCAGTAGATTACTGACGATAGCCAAGGCTTGCTTGCTACTGTCGGTTGCCAGCACAAGTTCGTCATATAGACCTCGCATTGAGTCCGGAATCTCGTCTGCCTGATCGACCGAGCTATGAATGGCGTTTAGGTGTTTTACTATCGCGTGCAACGGCGTTCCCACATCTTGGGCCATAGTTGCCGCCA
This sequence comes from Teredinibacter waterburyi, assembly GCF_001922985.1. Taxonomy (GTDB): domain Bacteria; phylum Pseudomonadota; class Gammaproteobacteria; order Pseudomonadales; family Cellvibrionaceae; genus Teredinibacter; species Teredinibacter waterburyi. Next base: position 12,662 of record NZ_MRUH01000103.1, on the reverse strand, counting down.
ACTCCCCCATAGACGCCATTTTGTCGAGTTCGATCAAACGGTTTTCGGCTTTTACACGCTTGGTCACATCGTCTAGCAAAATAACAATACCGGTCTCACGATTGCCCTGTAGCGCGTAAAGTGTGATGTCAAAATAATACTGGCTACGCTGGCTGTGCTTGATGGTCAGGGTCTTTTTGGTGTCCATCACTTCTTGAACCTGCTCCTGGGTAAGCGTAATCGTCGGATAAGCCTCCCACAAATTTTTGCCTAGAACCTGAGCCCAGTTAGCACCGGTAATTTTCTCGGCCCAGCTGTTCCATTGGGTAATTTCTAAGTCCTCGTTGAGGCCAACCAACATCAGCGGCATTGAGTCGAGAATACTCTTGATGTAGGCCTCAGAGCCTTTTAGGCGGGCGGTTGTGTCGAGGTGCTCCGCCACTTCGGCTTCGAGCTTTTCGTTGGCGCAAGCGAGTGTGGTAGTGCGTTCGGCAACACGATCTTCCAGCGATTTACGAATATCGTTCAGTTCACGGTTGGCACGGCGTGCAGCCTGATGCCGAACCAGCATAATTACCACGGTAATAGACAATAGCAGGATGAGTACAGCGCTGGAGAAGTTGGCGACATACTGCCATTTAGTCCCGCCGGACTCGTTTTTAAAATAATCGAGAAAGCCCGCCTGAACTGAGCCAGACAGAAGTAATAAAACAACGGCAATGTGGTTTTTCATCATGTTTTGATTAGCGACTTATATAGTAGTGATTAGCAAGATGGCTGGTGGTGATAAGCAAACGCAAGTATGAACAAGTTGGCGGCTTTAGGCTAGGTACGACAGCAGTATACGCATAACGGTTGCAACAAGGTTGCTTTAGGATAAGCCGAAAGCTCTACTCAGAAGCTCACTAAACAAAACCACCAACAGCGCGAACAATGGTAGAGATAAATAAAAACAATTTCACTGGCAGGCCGTAAATGAGTAAACCCTAAACAATGGTATTCAGCATGGGTTTATACGCCTCCTAACCTAGGTATGCTCGCTCTCCAAAGTAGCTTAATCCATAAAAGCGTCAATACTTAGAGGGCACGGAAACCGTAGGTACGTCTGAAGCATAAGCACTCCGCAGGTAATATACGCCCTAACCTCGGAGTTCCGTAACAATAAGGAGCTAAGATTATGAGTAATCGACACGTAACAAGCGCCATAACCTTTATCACCCAAGCTGCCGTTGTCGGGCTTGTTGTGGTATTGGTAATGCAGGCACTGATTAGTACTTCCGGTGGGGCAGCGCCCATAGCTGGCTTTCTCTAGTTCAGTTATAGAGATGCCAGCTATGACCGCTTTGCTATCGGGTTAGCGCGCTATCAAATGGCCTTTTGTAAACCAACGCGAGACGGCAGTTCGTCTTCACAATCAAGACTATTAGACGGCAGTACTCCCGCCTCCTGTATCCCGTCAACGCTGTGCCAGCTGCGGAAATCGTCATCAAAATCAAAGCGGTACACGTGGTAATTTTGGTTGTCGACCATCCCCATACCAGCAGGCTTGATAATCGCTTGGTAAGTGGTCCCCAAGAAGGTCACAGTCATTAGTAGCGAGTGAGACTCGGCATTTTCATTTGCACCTAGCAGGCTCCAAAACCCGTTAACAAGCTCACCACGTGTATTACCTTCCCCTAAGCTACCATTACTCTTGGCACCGTCAATATGCTTCGCACAAGCGATCAGCTCACCGTCAACATCGCCGGCTTCACCTTTAAAGTAGAGTTTCACCTCAGAGTCTTTCAGGTTATTCTCATTGGTGCGGATATTCAGATCCCCCACCCTTAGGCTCATACCAACCACACCGCTAAACGGCGTGGTACCTTCCGGCAAACTGGCGACATTACCCATATCTTCAACGTCGTCAAAGTCATCGCCACTAAAATCGTTGAGGACCAACTCGGATACGAAGAGGTTGTCTCGGCTGGCGCTATCCAGCAATGCCTCTAACAACGGCTTATTACTGTCGTCGGTGAAAAACTGCAAAGAAGCATCGATTGAAGGATTTTCGTTCTCGCCTTCATCCACCGATTTAATCACAAAAGATTCCAACAACTTAGAAACGCTGGTGGCGCTCTCCAAAGCGGTACGACCACTCTCCTGCTCAACACTCACCAAGCGATCAACCACGCTACCAATATTGCTGGCAAGATGCAGAGTTCGATCGAGCTGCTGCTGCGAGGGCACACGGCCCGTCACTTCAGGCAAGTCAATCTCTTTGCGATCGTAGATATCGCGCAAACTTGTTTCCGCATTGTCTAACACCCTACTTAGCGACGAAGTATCGCTCAGGGTATCGCGAAACGGTTCTGGGGTCGGCGAGGCCAACATAACCTCCGCCAAGGATCTATACACATAAGAACTTGGGTCACTGGCCACCCCAACTTCCTTGCCAATTTCGGTATAAGTATCGTTTAGTCGATCACTCAAAATCGTTACGGTTTTGTGAATCGTTAGCGCCGTGCTCATTAGGTCCGGCCGAGGGTTATTGACATTCAAGTAATCTATATTGATATCGGATAGTTCAATACCCAAGCTTGATACCATCGAAGTACGATCGCTTTCAATATCAATATTGGATAACAGTGTCGTTATAGGTGACAGCACTAACGGTGAGGTGTAATTGGCTTCATTTCGATCGGCTACTGAAAGCCGTCGGCTCATCTGCCCCAGGAACGGCTCCCCCGTTAGAATATCGTAGCCGCCGTCGATACGAACAACCACATCAGCGAGAGCGGTATTACTCACTAAACAATATTGCTGATCCATCGCGGTAGCGTTGCTAGCACAATAGTTGGTGTCCGTTTTAGGATTGTAGGAGTAGTAGCCGTCGTTGTCGGTAAAGGCATAGGGCTCCCAGGGGTCGCGAGTGCCATTATTGTTGGTATCAAGGTACACAGTTGATCGAGCAAGGTAGCCATCTATAGCTAAACCGCTTATCGGTTCGCGAATATTGGCGCTAACACCTTCGTCCTGCCCTGTACCGCCGCAACCGACCAATACAGTACTTATGGCAACAACCAGACCGGCCTGGCGAAATAATAATTTTCTCATAACAGATAACTCTCGGTATTCAGTAAATTTGCTAAGGCTGAGGGGCCATTCGGCTCCGCAGCTTCCCGATTTCAGATAACAACAAATATTTAAAAGCGCTCTTGAAAGCCGACCGAAAAGCCGACTTGGCGCGGTACGGTTGAGCCTTCTACCGTGACGGATTCGGTACCCCAAATAAGGTCGAGGGTGAGCACACGAAACAAAGTAAGCCCGACATTGGTTGCGGCTAGCTCGGTTCCGGCGAGATTTTGCTGGTAGCCAAAACGCCACGAAGGCAACCAGTTCCCTTTAGCTTCATAGGCGGTTGATAGGTGTAGCCACTGATTTTCCTGACCGACCATATCGTCGTAGGCGGCAAGGTCAAGCGAGCTACTTAATACCCAGCGAGAGCTTAAAAAATAGCTGGCGTCCACGGTTGCTACGGCGTGTTTAGTATGGGTTTCACGCGCTTTTAACTCGCCGCGAACCTGTACAAAGTAGGTGGCAGTTTCGCAGTGGGCGCGCGCACTGGAAGCCTCTTCATAGCTGTCGCAGTTTTCGCCCACGGCGCCATATTTATAAGAGGGGGAATTCAAATTGCTTAGCGTTAAGCCAAGACGGTAGTTATCGGCTACCCACAAAAGCCCAAGATCTAACTCTAAGCCGGTGGTTGAGCGTAGGTTGTTGTCGTATTCGTCTTCAATAATATTGTCGACATCTTTCCCATCGAGCTGCTGCAGGGCAATCACCTGCTTACTCAGCTCCATTTGGGTAAAGCCCATTTTGACGCCGCCATACAGCTGGCCGCTACTGGTTTCAAAATAGTTAGTCAGTAAAGGGAAACTATAACCAAGCGCTAACTTTGTTTGGATACCGCTCTTTACGTAGGCTGACGTATTGGTCGAAAAACTGCCGGTTTGATCGTCGTAGCTCAACTCATCGTCAAGAATTCTCAAGCCCACCTGGGTTTTTAAATCCAGCTCAACAGATAGGGTTCCACCTAAGCTATCGGAGCGAACAAACAGCGGCATTAGTGGAGCAGAAACGCCCAGCGTGGTTTTCACATAACCGTTATCGCCCATTTCACCCAACACGCCATTAAAGCGGTCGAGAACCTCTTGAGCGGAATCACTGGTACTGGTGGGGTCGTCAATAATGTCGATTAAATCATCTAGGTCGTCGACGAAATTATCGACGTTCCCCACTTCTGTCGACGAGCTAATATTGGGGAAGTAGGCAAAGCGCCAGCTTTCAGACTCCGGTACCATCAGAGCCCCCATAGCGGGGTTGGATATAGCAAACAAAGAAAAGTGGTTGGACGATGGTCCGGTCGTTGCTGTCGCTCCGTAGCCTAAGCCACCCGCAATAGCCGTTGTACTAAATCCCGCGCCAAGCACTAAGGTTGATAAAATTCGCTTCACAAAAACTCCCTAACAATTTCGGTTCAAACTCCGATAAGGGTAGCAAAGCTGGTACTTAAGTGTGCTCCGATTAACCGCATATAATAACTTAGTCTTAATATTTCACTTTGCTGCAACAAAAACAATAAGGTTTGGCCACACACCAAACGAACCGTTAAGCTGTAGCGCTACAAAAATAACAACTGAAAAGGCCCTGTCATGATTCCGCTGCGAACTCTTGCCCCAATTCTTACCTCAGCTACACCTCGGCGCACAGCCCTCGCCGCTGGCCTTGCGCTGGCCGGCTTAGCGCTCGCCGCCTGCCAGCAAGACATCACCACGGCCAATCCAGTCTGTGTCGCGGCCATATGCGAAAATTTTGAGTCTAACCAGCTCGCCAGCCACTGGCACGCCAGTAACAGCGCGCGTGTAAGCTTGAGCAAAGAGAAGGTATTTAGTGGCAGACAAGCACTAAAAGTGGAGGCCACAGGGGCGGGCTACAATCGCAGCTATCTCAGTTTGGATCTAACCCCCGAAAACGGCCTAGACCAACCGCGCGAGATCTACGGTCGTATGATGATGTATTTACAGGGTGACAATGCACTAGGCGGCGACTTTACCTTCCTGCAAGCGGACGGCCCTGCGCGCGCCACGTCTGGCGCTCCAGAAAACACCGTGGTGAATTATCGCGGTCGCTTAGACGGTAGGTTCGATCACTTTATGGGTAACTATGACACGCGTATCGACGCCGATGGCGACGGTAAAACCGAATGGTTAACCGACTGCTGGCAACACCCAGATTTTGAATACAGTAGCGCAGGCGCCGCAGACAATGTTGCTCCCGCCAAGCCCTATTTAATCCCTCACGACCAGTGGGCCTGTGTGCAGTGGCATTTTAATGCCGATCAAAATCGGCTCGCCTTTTGGTTGAACGGGGAAGAACTCAGCGCCTTAACTATCGACGCCAATAGCGGTGGCACTGGCGACGGCTGTATCGACCCCAACACGCAAGCTGGAGTTTGGACGGGGCCGGCCTATTTCAGCCAATTACACATAGGTGCCGAGCAGTATCACAAGACGACGCTGCCACGCACTCTTTACATCGATAACCTTGCGGTCGGCAGTAGCATGCCTGGTTGTGATGCCGACGCAGACTAGAGATGGCGAAACGGCGAGTTACTCACATCGCCCACCAGCTCACCACCACAGTAGATGCACTTAGCTTTGCTGGTGGTGTTGCTCATATTGCACTTCGAACAATGTAAACGCTCATCGGCACGCTCGGCTCGTAACGCCAGCGTCGCCGTAACCTTTTCCAGCAGCACCGGCTCTTGCAGCTCGTTCTGCTCGGCAATAATTTCCCATAGAGTCTCGGTAAGCAAGGAAAGCTGCTGACAGGTCTTTTCCAGTTTTTCGATTCGAGCAATATGGTCATTGTTGTCTTGCAGACCGGAAACCGCGCGCTTTTTTGAATCGCCATCACGCTTATTACTCATATTGGGCATAGGTATGTAATCCGCCATTGGACACAATCTCCTCAGTGGCATTAACGAATGTTTAAAGTGTGGTGATATCCACCCACAGCTCAGGCTGATCGACCGGTGTATTCTCCGGCAGCTTAGGGTTTTTCAATTTAATCACGCGCCGCTGCGCCAAGTTGGCCTTTTCTGTCACGCTTTTCACCATTGCATCGTTGCGAAAATACTCATCAAACGAGCCGTCCGCTATGGCGATACGCAAGCCTTCCTCTAAATCTCGCGCGAGCTTGGCGTTGTCTTTTTGCACAAACAAATAGAATGGGCTGGTATAGGACAACAAAATATTTTGCTCGACACTAAGTGCTAAATCCGGACGCTGTTGAATCTCGGCCCAAGGTTCTTGTACACCGCGCGGAAAGGCGTCAAAGCGGTCGCCATCCAGCATAAAAAACAGGCCGTGATACTGGGTTACCTTCACCACATTCAGGCCATTGGCTTCCATAATCTCGGTATCCGACCAGTAGCGCCCCTGGCCAAGCGACACTCGGCTGAGGTCTGCGAGGCTAGAAATACCGTTAAACTTATTCTGCGTGCCCTGCTTAATCATAAACACGCGATAGCCCAGCAAGCCGCGGTACAGAGGGATGCGCACCGGCCGCATACGCTGCTCTAACTCGCGTGATGTCGCCACCCAGAACACATCCAGCTGGTCGTTATCCATCATCTCGATTACACGATTAGTGGTTGTCTGGTCGATTGGGTTGGAAAAGCTGTAAGACTTATCGAGCTTGCTCAGCGCGAGCTTCACCAAGCCCTCGGCATAACGTGAATTATCATTCACGATTTTAACCATACGCACGGTTTCCGCCGCGGCCGACATAACGCCGATAGGTGCTGCCAACAGGCAACCCAACAGCAACTGATAACCAATTTTTTTCATAAGTACTCTTCATTACTGTTCATTGGCAATTGACGCCAACACCGTCAAGGTTAGTCGTTGAAGCGGACGCCAACGAGTCTTTTTAGAGTATAGACAATCACTCCAGAATGACGAGTTCACCTCTCAACCCCAGCAACAAATAAAACTGCACTTAATAAGCGACCCTATCCCCCAAAACGAAAAAACCAGCCATAACAACGCTATGACTGGTTTTTATAACCGCAACACAACCAGCCCAACAGCTGGCGTCTTATAACTGATTTATGGCTGGCTAGCGTAATACTCGGCCAAAGCAGTGATATCGGCATCGCTAAGTGACTTAGCCTGACCAACCATGACAATTGCCATACCGCCGGAACGCTTATTGTCGCGGTAGGCTTTTAACGCGCTAATCAAATAATCTTTGTTTTGACCGTTGAGCTTGGGGTATGAGCCCATCATCGGCTTGGCACCAGAAGCACCGTGACAGGCACGACAACCCATTTCTTTAGATGGCGCATCACCAGCAAAAACAAGTGTCGACATAGGTAGAGTCAAACACAAAGCAACAATTGCAGAAAATTTCATTGTAAAAAAACCTCTAGATAAAGGAAGAGAAAAGGGAAAGACAAAAGTAGGGAGCATTTTACACTCATTATCGTTCCCCTGACGAGAACGACAACCCCACGCTAAAGCTCCAAAAGTGGAATAGAACGACCATTGGCCTGCACAATCCGCACGTGCTCGCGCCGCAACTGCGAGGGTTCGGCTAGGCCGCAGGAGTGAGCAATCACCTCTATGTCGTGCACCATCTGCGCGTGATAGGACGCGACCCGCGCCGCCTTATTGGTTGGATCTAAGCCTTTCTGTAACCGTTTGTCGTGGGTGGTGATACCGGTTGGGCAGGTGTTTTTATTACATTGCATGGCCTGAATACAGCCTAATGCAAACATAAAGCCGCGCGCCGTTACCACTACATCCGCCCCCGTCGCCAAGGCCTGCGCCACATAACCGGGGGTAATCAACTTACCCGATGCAATCACTTTAATGCGTTCTCGCAGCCCCTTCGCCAACAGCTCATCCACCAGCAACGGCAAACTTTCCCGCAGCGGCAAGCCCATAAAATCCATTAGCGATTGCGGTGCTGCACCGGTGCCGCCGTCGGCACTGTCGAGGGTGATAAAATCCGGCGCACTTTCAATGCCGCGCTGCAAGATCGACTCGCAAAACCCAGAAAGCCAATCGCGGCCACCCAGCACAACTTTAATGCCCACCGGCTTACCGCTAACTGACCGCACCCGATTGATAAGGTTTAGCAGTTCTTCATCGTTGTTGACATCGGTATGACGATTGGGGCTATTCGATGGGTGTCCGGCAGGAATGCCCCGTATTGCCGCAATTTCGGCAGTTACTTTATCGGCGGGCAAAATACCGCCCTTGCCCGGCTTGGCTCCTTGGCTAAGCTTTATTTCGATCATTTTTACCTGCGGGTTTGCCGCCAGCACGGCGAGTTTCGACTCGCTCAAATTGCCATCGCTATCGCGCACGCCATATTTTGCCGTCCCCATCTGAAACACTATGTCGGCGTTACCCGCTAAATGATGCGGCGACAAACCGCCCTCGCCGGTATTTAACCAACAGCCCGCCAGTGCCGCGCCCTTCGATAAGCTCGTCACCGCCGGCACCGACAAGGCGCCAAAACTCATACCGGAAATATTAAAAAATGAACGGGTTTTATAGGGTGTCTCACAATAGGGGCCAAATTCGATCAGCTTAGCGTCGTGAATTTCGCTATCCAGAACCGGGTAGGCGGCGTTGACAAAATGGGGGTCACCTACAACCAGATTATTGCGCGTAGAGCCAAACGCGGTGTAGGTACTTAACCCCTTTGCAGCGCGATACACCCATGCGCGCATGGCGCGATTGAAGGGCATTTCCTCACGATCCATAGCGAAAAAATACTGCCGAAAAAACTCACCCAAGTGTTCAAACCAGTAGCGAAAACGACCGATCACCGGATAGTTGCGACGAATCGTCGACTGCGTTTGGCGGGTATCAACAAAATACAAAACCACCACCAACAGTAACGCCGCGAACATTGCCAATATCAGGCTGTAAACTAAAACCTGTACCGCCCAATCCAGCACTGAAGCCATATCAATTTCCATAAAAAATTATCACAAAACCAAACACTAAAGCCCAAGGCAACCAAGCATTCGTGCGGGCACACGAACGCTACGTGGTTATTGAACGGGCATCATAAACGATGTGAGCAGGCTTTACAGCTCAGTTAGAACTCGCGCGAATGCGCTTAGTCGGGCCGTACCAGAGGCAGAAACACCTTAAACGTCGTGCCTTTTCCTACCTCGCTTTCCAAACCGATTCGGCCACCGTGCTTTTTAATAATGCTATCGGTTATAGATAGGCCGAGGCCAGTTCCCTTACCAACCTCCTTGGTAGTGAAAAACGGGTCGAAAATTTTGGTTTTAATGTCCTCGGGAATACCATCGCCGTTATCGATAATCTCGACCACGGCAAATTCTTTTTCAACATAGGTATTCACCCAAATCTCACCAAAATCTGTAATCGCGTGAGCGGCGTTTACCAACAAATTCAAAAACACTTGGCTCAAACTACCCGGCTGCCCGGGAATTTCTGGCAATTCCGCAAAGCTGGTATGTAATTCAGCTTTGTATTTAATTTGGTTCCAGGCAACTTTTAGGGTGTTGTCGACGCAGGCATTCAAATCAAACATCACCGCTTCGGCCTGGTCTGGGCGCGAGAAATCTTTAAGGCTGGTAACAATATTTTCGATGCGCTCTATACCCTGTAAGGTATCGGCCATCATCTCAGGAATATCTTCAGCCAAATAGGTTAAGTCTGCGGTCTTTTTTATCGCCTGCTGCCTTGCGCTAATGTCTTCTGGCGTAACCTTCCCCGCAACACAATCCTTTAACAACAACTCATAATCACATACCGCGGTTAAAACCATTTCAAAATAACGCTTAGTCAGCAATACGTTACCTTTCACGTAGGCGGCAGGGGTATTGATTTCGTGTGCAACACCCGCGGCGAGCTGGCCGATACTGGCAAGCTTTTCGTTGTGAACCAGCTGCGCCTTCTGATTTTTTAAGCGGTTATACGCTTGCAATAGAGAACCGTGAGCTTCGTGTAACTCGCCAGTGCGGTCTTCTAGCAATTGCTCGGCTTTTTCGCGTGCGCGTCGCTGTCGCTCATAAGCGGCTTTGTAATCTTCATTCGCCATGGCGTTGTACCCTAATGCTGCAGTGGTCTGCGCCGCGGTGCATACAGCTGGAATGCTCTAGGCTAACGGCCTCACCATAATGCTGTGCAGCCGCCAAAATTAAACCCTCGCTTAAGTAGCAAAGCTTGCGCGCCGAGCGATACTCGAACAGCAGCTCGCGGGCATCGCCACGAGAGCAGGTAATAGTGGGGAGAGAGGAATCCGTAAAACGCTTTTTTACGTCTGGATGAATAACTGTTTCAACACTGCGCAAGTAACTAAACAAATTAGGCGCGAGTTGCGTAAAGATGGGGCTTTTTCGATTTAACACCGCAAACAGATATTGACCAAACTCCCGCTCAACATCCGTTGGGCTAATTCCTTCAAGCGCTGCAATTGCTGCAATAAATTGTGTTAGCTCGGTATCCTGATAGGTTTCAATCGAGGTAAACACACCTTCAGAATCAGGTTTTACCTCATCCAGAATTTTGTCCCAAGCAACCACGCCATGGCGATCGACCACCATGTCATTTAACGCTATATAAACCGTGCCTAACACTCGACTTCCTCACTTTCATTAACCGCGCTCGCGCAAATTACTGCAATTAAGAGAAGTATAGATTAAGCACGCGCAGGCCAAAAATATTTACCAAAATATTAGCCCTAACCTGCTCATCACAGGGTTTTATAGCTAGACAACCATGTCGCCGGATTCATCCAGCATAGTCGAAAAGAGTTGCACTAAAGCGATATCGTATTTGCTCCCGGCATGCTCTGCGATATAGCGCCCCGCCGCATCGGCACCGCTCAGCCCGCTGACTAATCGTCCATTTCTGCAGTCGTAATAGTCACTTAACATACCAATAATTTGTGAGCCTACCGGCACCTGTACCCCTTTTAAACTATCGGGATAACCACCGCCATCAATACGCTCGTGCTGATGACGAATCAACCGCGCGGCATCGGCCAGCTCGGGAATACCCACCAACGCCTGCTCACCCCAAACGGGTACTTTTTCGTAAAGCGCATGCTCACTATCAGAAAAACCCGCAACCGGACGAGTACGCAGCTCATCGGGCAAACCCAAAATTCCAATACGGTGATAAAGCGACGCTAATTGAATATCGTCAACATCTTGCTTGCGCATTTTGAGCTGACGGGCCAATTTTTCGGCGTAGCTAACAACAAAACGGCTGTGCCCAGAATCTCGTCCTTCTCGCCACTCAATCAAGTGGTTCAGCACTGTTAGCGAGGCTTGAAATTGGCGCTCTTTGCGATCGTGAGACTCTTGCAGCAACTGTTTCGCCCGCTCAATTTCCTCGGTGCGCTCCTTCACCTGACGATCAAGTGACAACGCCAAACGACACAATTTACGATTCTGGTCATGGGTTAAATCTTCTAAACGACGACGTTCGCGCTCAGACTTGCGGAACCGAAAAGCGCCGTCGATAACTTCACTCAGCATCGTCTCATCCCACGGCTTGGTTAGGTAGTTATAAATCCTAGCGCCGTTAATCGCGTCTTTTAACGTATCAGTATCGGAATAGCCGGTTAGAAGCATGCGCACACAAAAAGGGAACTCAGACTTCACCGCCTGTAAAAATTCCGAACCTGACATGCGCGGCATACGCATATCCGACACCACAATATCGACCTCTTGGCCGCTTCGCAGTAAATCCAACCCAGCCTCACCGGACTCGGCAAAAAACACCGTCCAATTTTGTGTCAGAGAAAAACGCTTGAGCGTACGTAAAACCTGCGGCTCATCGTCAACAAATAGTATTCTGGGCGCTTCACCCACGTCTTTTGAGTCGGAGCTCGAACCAGACTTAGAGGGAAGTTGAGTATCTACCGATGTGAGATGCGGACGCATAAAACGCTCCTAAAGTGGGCAAAACAGAAAAATTGGTATAACATGCATTAAATGAATATCTATAATAACATGAATATCATGAACCTCCAGTAGGTGCTCAAGATCAATTTGGCATAGGCTGCGGCGAAAAATTAAGATGTAGCTATAGCTACATTTGCCTAAAGCAACATAAAGCGACAAAGTACTATCGAGTAATAAGGTTGTTCGTGCCACATGCCCCTAAACGAGATTGATAAATGACTCATCCCCCTGCGTTCTTAACCACAGGACAAGCCGCAACCTATTGTGGCGTCTCGCTACGTACCATTATTAACTGGATCAATAAAGGCCTACTCAAGGCCCATCAACTGCCTGGCAGTCGTGGTGATAACCGCATTGCCGCCGCAGACTTAGTTGCATTTATGCAGAGTAACGAGTTGCCCATTCCATCAACCCTAGAAGAGCATGTGCAACCCAATCGAATGGCGCTTGTGGTAGACGACGATGAAAGTATGGCCCGCTCCGTGGCACGTCATTTAAAAGGCCTAGGCTTTATAACCGGCCTAGCACACAACGGCTTCGACGCAGGGGTTTCCTACGCCACGCTCAAGCCCAGCCTGATGACGCTAGATTTACAAATGCCAAGAATGGACGGCTTCGCGCTACTCGAACAGCTCGCCAATCAAAACACCTGCAAAATCATTGTTATTTCGGG
>NZ_MRUH01000102.1 GCF_001922985.1 Teredinibacter waterburyi | reverse complement strand
CATAACTCCGTAAACTACTTTTTTCATCATTCTTTAGTCCTTTTTTATTTGCGCATAACGCCAAGCTCACCTGCAGTTTTTGCGGAGAGCAATTGTGTAAAATGGAGCACCGCGACATACACAATTGAGCGTAGAAAAAAATGTCAGGTGCAGCTTTTTGTTATGTTTTTCTCGGATACTCTTCATACCATCTCGGCGGCTTATCAGACTGTTTAACGAAAAAGTCTATAACAGCCTTCGCTTGCATATGGGAGGCATTTATTTTAAGTAACTTATGCCATATTGTAGGGATTTCTGGGCCAGAAGACCTCCGATCCTCTTTTTTCATGTGGATAATACGGTCGCGAATTTTCCTGAGTTCCCTATACCCTTCCCAACACCTTTGTCCTTTCGGTGTTTCCATATTTCTAGACTGCGGTAAAACTATGGAAAGCTTTTCATCAAGAGACAACCAGCGTTCAATTTCCTGCTTATCTAGGGTCTCAAGAATAATTTCGCTCTTACGATTACAATGATAGAGATAGTCATCCGGTATATTTTCGTTAACAAAATCCTCTAAAGCCGTGAACGACATAACGATAGATTCCATTACGGCTTCAATATAGTCAAAGGATTCAGATGTACTTTCGAACGAAACTTCTTTTTTAATTGAGCTATCTATCCCTGACCGTTTTCTGATCTTTTGCGCACTATCCCAGCTTCGCTTCGCGGAACTTAGACAAAGCGCCGTTGCATTTGGGAGCACGATTGAGACATGTTTATTCTTGTTTAGCTTTGCGATTGAACGACGAGTAACCTGAGAACCTCTTGGAGCCACCTGATTAGTCCCAGGGATGCGAGTATCCTCGGCCAAAAACCCGAAATCTTCCATTCTCCAATCATTATCAGCTTCGCTCAATAGTTGAATCCTTCCCTAAACATAACGCCAAGCTCACCTGCAGTTTTTGCGGAGAGCAATTGTGTAAAATGGAGCGCAGCGACATACACAATTGAGCGTAGCAAAAAGTGTCAGGTGCAGCTTTTTGTTAGGGCCACCATGGCCGCTTACTATTTCCATTGTTTCTTACGGTATAGTTTCCAATTACGTGAACTCATATTACTTCTATATATATCGTCCCATGAGTTAGGAAGTGACTTAAATCGCCTTCGCCCTCTCACGTTTATTTGGATATGATTTACACCATACTGCGAAGCAAAATACTGCTTCATTTCGTTTTTGGTATGAGGATGACGAAAATAATCCGAATAACTCATACTGACCTCCATTAGCTATGAATTGCTAATGAAAACCAAAACCCCTTCTTTTTAATACTTCTCTAAATCTCATGACAATTCTCTGTGGTTGCTCTAACGCCAAGCTCACCTGCAATTTTTGCTGTGAGCGTTTGTGTAAAATGGAGCTGCGCGA
>NZ_MRUH01000013.1 GCF_001922985.1 Teredinibacter waterburyi | reverse complement strand
AACGTTAACGTGCGCAAAGGCGATTTCGACAGTGCTATTTTTCCTGATGGTGCGGATGCCAAGCCTATGGGTAGTGTGCGTACCGCTCATCTTATGAGCCATGCAACAAGGTTGGCGTTGAATTCCAGTGGCGTCGGCGAGGAGCCTTTGTTAGATATTTACTCAGCTATCGAAAACCAATTTCTTGGTACTATCCCCCTAGACTACAGCCAGTTTTCGGTTGATTTAGATGAAATGTCCCGGATACGAGGGGGAGATAACAATCAACGTTATGTTGTTGTTATCGAGGAACGAGGAATCCCTAATAGCGGACTTGCTCTATCGATAATTTATCCAATAAGAGGTATCTCTTACCCACCGTGGAGCGGTGTTACAACAATACAGTTACCCGTAGAAAACTCGAATGGTTGGGAAGGCGAGATAGGCGATGTTGCCGTTGCTGGGCAAGGAGCGCTGGAATCTGAAGGCGAGTCCGTGTTTGCCTATGTGGTTAACCCCGTAAACCAGGTGGTTTACGAAGCTGACTTTCGTACTGGAGATGTTCGTGAGGTTGCGAACGCCTCTTCAGCCCTAGGCAGTGAAGTATTCGAGACGCCATACGGGCTAGCCGTAGATGATGATGCCGGTACGCTTTACGTTGTTAACAATAGTGCCGGTGATATTCTTCAGCTCGATATAGCTACGGGTGACTACAGTCTTTTTAGTTCAGAAGGTAACAATGGTATTACCGGCTTTAATGCGGGGGGCGCAATGACCTCGCTTATTCTAGATAGAAAAGAAGGCCGCAACCAGTTAGTCATGCTTGGTGGCATTAATTCAGACCTTGTTATAGGCGTAAGCCTTGACGATGGTTCGCGTAGCATTCTTTCACAAGGCAAGGCCGGTATGACCTTTAAAAACTTAAAATCGGGTATATCGCAATCCACCGGAAGAGATAAAGGCCCCAAATGGAATGAATACCAAGAGCAGCAATATGTCTTGGTTGTAGATTCTGATGACGAGGCCGCTTACGCGTTGGATTTGTCCACCGGCGAGCGCGTAGTTCTGTTTAAAACCAAGGTGGTTACGCCTTAGTAAGGTTGAATGTTAGGCGTTTAAGCGAATTTAACTTCTGTAAATTGTTCACCAAAGGCGACGGGAAGAGTAGTGCTGTATGAAATGGATTAACAAAACTGAATGGGCTAGTAAGCGATCTTTGTTGGCGTTGGCTGTGACGAGTGCCGTTTGCTCTATGGCACAAGCTGGCCCAGAAGGCGGCGAAGTGGTTGGCGGCGCTGGCGATATAAATCACAACGGCAGCACTACCACTATTAACCAAGCAACCGACCGCATGGCCATTAACTGGCAAAGCTTCGATGTGGCGGCCGACGAACGCGTGCAGTTTATTCAACCCAGCAGCTCTTCCATTGCACTGAATAATATTTTAAGTAACCACGGCTCTAAAATTCAGGGCCAAATAGACGCTAACGGGCAAGTCTTTTTAATAAACCCGAACGGCGTAATTTTTGGTGGAAATGCCACGGTAAATGTAGGGGGTATTTTGGCCTCGGGGTTAAGTATTAACCCCGAGGATTTTATGAATAATAACTTTGCGTTTAGCGCTTTAGAAAATGCCGAGGGCAAGGTTATAAATTCTGGCTTAATCAATGCCGCTACTGGCGGCTCGGTTACGCTATTAGGCAAGCAAGTAAGTAACGAAGGCTTAATTGTTGCAAATCTTGGGGCCGTAAATTTGGCTGCAGGTAAAGAGGCTGTGCTTACCTTCGATGCCGCTGGCCTAATGGGGGTTTATATCACCCAAGCAATGCTGCAAGCCGAGTTGGGGGTAGGGGCCGCGCTAGAAAATAATGGCAGTATTCTTGCCCATGGCGGCCAGGTGTTACTGACTGCCAGTGTGAGTGAGGACGTATTTTCCCAAGCGATTCGCATGGATGGCGAAGCGAAAAGCGCAGTGGTTAATGCCGACGGAAGTTTTACCCTGGGTGGCGGAAGCAGGGTAACAATGGGTGGTGTAGTTGATGTAAGCGCTACACCTAGCGGCAGTGATAACACCGCCGGGCGCACTGTAATTTTGGGAGAAAATGTAGATTTTTCTGGGCAGGTCTTAGCACAAGGCGCTGCGGGTGATATTGAAATACACGCGCAAGATACGGTTCTGGTTACTGACCAGGCAAGTGTCTCGGTAAACAATGCCAGCGGTACTGGCGGAACCATTAAGTTATTGGGCGATAAGGTTGGCATTTTGGACCAGGCGCAGGTTACCGCGACCGGCGCTAAGGGTGGCGGCCGTATTTTTCTAGGTGGAGACGAAACCGGCGGCAACAAAACTATCCGTAATGCAAATTTTGTATACACCGGCGAGTTGTCACGCCTAGATGCTAGCGCTACGGGCGTTGGCAGTGGTGGTAGCATTATTGCGTTTGCAGAAAATTCGGCGCAAATATATGGTGCGCTAGCCGTCTTGGGCGGCGAGCAAGGCGGGGAGGGTGGGTTTGTTGAAACATCCGGTTTAGCCTGGCTAGACCTTCACACAGTTCCGGAAATTGGTGCGCGGACGAGTGGCAGTGCCGGGGGCTTGTGGTTGATCGACCCATATAATCTTGTTGTGCAATCTTCAGGAAATATGGACAGTGTTGCTGGAGTATTTACCTCAGGAAATCTTGATACAGTGCTAGCAGCTAGCAGAATACAAGATGCACTAGAAAGCGGCGATGTAACCTTAAGAACCGGAAGTGGTGGCAGTGACGCCGGTAACATAACCGTTAATTCAAGTATAACGGCGCCGGATGTAGAGGGAACGCGCACGCTCACTTTACAAGCGCATAACAATATTACTTTCAATGCATCAATCAACCCGCCGAATGATGGTGATGCATTAAACCTAGATTTACAAGCAGACTATGGGGATGGTGGCGAAGGCGATGGCATGGGTAGCGTGTTCTTGTTGGGAGCCGCAGATATCCTAACGCGAGGCGGCAACTTAAGTGTAAGTGGTGTCGATTTTGAAATGCGCGGCGTTGAGCTATCTGGCGGGGATAGAGCTTCGTTGGTCACTGATGGCGGCAGCGTCACTATGAACCTTACTGGCGATGTTAAAATTGATACTCTCTATGGCGACTCTGGCGAAATTCAAAGTGCGGGCGCCCGAATAGAGACAAGTGGTGGTGTAATTTCTATCAATGCGCGAGACTTTAGTTTCGGAACCGAAACTGAAAATGGTGAATCGTATATTCGTACCACCAGAGGGGCTTTTAACCTGAGCGTAACAGGCGACGTTAAAATATATGAAGAAATAGATACTGCCGGCGGCGCCATTAATATAGGCGATACTTCTACCAGCGCTTTTCCTAATTCAGTACACCTTCAGCGCTATAATGCGGCCAACAGTGCTGTGCTGGATACCTCAGTTGGCGGCAATAATAATACTGCTGGGAATATTACCATAACGGCTAATAGCGTAAGGTTAGGCTCGGACTTTGATGTAAATGCGGGGGGCGCTAATGGGACCGACGGCGCGGTGGCTATTCGGCTTGAGGGTAATGACGGCAATGTTCAGTTGGACTACACGGCTGAATTTAGTCACCCGGTTACACTAAGTGCCTACAGCGGTTCGACTGGTCATTCGTTGCTATCGGCTAACAGAACTAATGAGTGGACAATTACTGGAAATAACGCCGGACTATTAAATATAAACTTAAGCTTTACCGGCATTGAAAACCTAACCGGCAATAGCAATGTAGACCAATTTGTTTTCGCGGGTATTGGTGATGCTGTGCCGAGCCTTTCTGGAACGTTAAATGGCGGCGACGGCGCTGACACTCTGACTGTGGATGCCAGAAACTTAAACTACAAGTTTGGCTATAACTACGACCACGATGGCGACCCGAGCGCTAGTACGCCGAATGTAACGGTAAACCAAATTCAGCTAGCTTCCGACGATTCAATTTATTTATACCACGTACAAGGCGTAGAAGATTTTGTTGGTTCTACCGCTAACGATAATGTTGAAGTACTGGCCGATGAATTAGTATTTAATTTTAGCGGAAATGGTGGCACCGATAGCCTGTTTGCTGATACTGACGAAACGAATAAATGGGTAATTAACGACGAAGACGATTCCCAACCGCTTGGTAGTGGCGCGAGTGATAGCGCGCTCACCACAGATACGGGTACCGAGATTTACTTTCGTGGATTTTCTTCTATAGCTGGCGGTGATAACCCAGACCTAGTGACGTTAAATGAAGTTGAAATACTGTCGGGTTTAATTAGTGGCGGCGATGGTGTTGGCGATAGGCTTAATATTACTCAGAGCCTTGGCGTTACCGTTTCGTTGGAGTCTGGAGAGGTTGGTGGCGACCGAATAGATACATCCGGCTTTGAAGAAATAAATTCAGCTGACTCGGCTTCAATTCTTACCCTTCAGTATTCAAACGCCCCCGAAAGTACAGCGGGAAACTACTGGCAAATGCTGGTTGATGACGGTGACGGGGATACGGTCATTGACGGTGTTAATGACGGCCAAGTTCAGTTTGGCGTTACCTACGATGGTGATGGCAATATAGCTACCTCTACCCAAACAACGCTATTCACAGATTTCACACAACTAACCGGCAGCGCCGCCGATGACCAAATTTTAGTAAACAACACAGCAGCCGCAGCCTCAACTTTTGTTTTTGATGGTGGCAACGGCAGCGATACTGTTATTGGGGATAATGTTTCTAATACTTGGACTTTGGACCTCGACATCGATGGCGAAGGTACCGACACAGGAACCTTTAACCTAAACGATAATTTAACCTTTTCCAATATTGAAAATCTAACCGGCGGAAGCTTACAGGACACGTTTAATCTCGTCGATGGAGGTACCGTAACCGGCTTGATTGACGGGGGTGCCCCGACCAGTTCAGCCGCATTGGACGTACAAGATGTTCTTGAAATCTCCGGCTCAGGTGGGGTGAAGATCTATTTAGGTGCTGATGATTCAGTGTTAACAAATGTAATAAACGTAGAACGGTTGACAACTAATAATGCCTACGCTGTTCTTGGTGTCGCAACTGGCGCAACTAAATGGATGATTAATAGTTCATCCGGTGGAACCGTAGAAAGCACAGAAGACTCGGACAAACCCTTTGAAGGAAGTATTACCTTTTCGGGCTTCCAAACATTGGAGGGTGCCAATGGGAATGGGATAGACACCTTTGACATAACTGCAAATTTTGCTGGTTCGATAGATGGGCGTAGTGGCGATGATGTATTTAAGTTGTCTACAGCTATTACTGGAACAATTACAGGCGGAATCGGCACTGATTCGATTAGCGTTACTGGTACACAAGAAAAAAACTGGGTTTTTAACGGCGGAGATACTGAGACCGTAAGTTGGACCGATGGGGATATTCAAACACTAAATTTTATAGAAATAGAATCGATTTTAGGTGCAGATGATAGTAATGATATCTTTAATATTGGTGCAGATGATAGTAATGATATCTTTAATATTACAGTGGCTGACATTATCCTTTCTATTGATGGTGGAGGATCAGCTGGCAGAGATAGCTTAGTGCTTTCTCATAATCTGGATTCTAAATGGACTATTAATGGCGTGGGTGACGAATCTGTCGAATGGGATATCGACCCCAGTGAGGACGTAGGCTTGCGCACAGTCACCTTCTCGGGTATTGAATCGGCAACTGGTGGTGATGGAATTGATACGTTTAATGTAACCGCTGTATTCGCTGGTGCACTGGCTGGTGCTGGGGGGGATGATGTTTTCAATCTCTCCACGGGTGTGACTGGCGGTGTTACCGGCGGCACTGGAGACGATTATTTTGTTATTAACTCGTCTGGGTTTGACCTTTCCATAGGTGCGGGGGAACACACGCTTGGAGATACTTTAGATGTAGGACACGACACTGATGCAACATGGACGATGGGGGGAGCAGGCCATAGTGTTCAGTGGACCCCCGAAGCTACCGAATTTACGATTTCGCTGAATGGGTTTGAACGCTACCTTGGTGGTGGCGGTGCAGATGACTTTAAGGTGCAGACGCAGTTCGAGGGGGCGATAGACGGCGGTGGTGGTACAAATAGCCTTACCGCAACCAATACCAGTGTTAGCGACGTAACCTACAAATGGGCAGTTATTGCAGATGGCGACACCACTACCTTGTATGACGGAACTCTCGATTACAACGGGGATGATACAGTAGATTTAGTTTTTTCAAACGTACAAAGCTGGACTGCAAATGGCGAAGATAGCCACTCACTTGCAGCTCTAAACCAGAATAACACTTGGGCAATAGATCAAACTGGATCCACCTTAACCTTAGAAGTTGAAAACTCTGCCAGCAATTTACTTTCGCTCACAGGCTTTACCGAATTACAGGGTGGAACTGCGGTTGATGAATTCAATATTAATTCAAGTTATAGCGGAACTTTATTGGGCGGCGTTGGTAATGATACTTTTACCGTTACGAAAGTGGGTGTGGTTACAACCGTTAAAGGCGGAACGGGAGAGAACAGTTTAACCGCAAGACCCACCGATGCTGTTTCCGGAAGCACAAACTTCTGGACAATTTCGGACGGTAATAGTGGCGAGTTAGTAGTTAGTGCCGATAGTGAGTTGGGCGAATCGGAAAGCGGCATTACCTTTAGCGGGATAACAACTGCCAAAGGCTCAGAAACTTATGCGGATATTGTGAAGTACGAAGTTGTAGGAGCGGGTATTAGTTTTGCACCAGGAGGCGACGCTGGAGACAAAGTAGATTTCTCTAGTATTACCGAAGCGTTATCGGTTTCCGAAGACGCTCTCACCGGTTTCGAGAGTGTTGTTGGCAATAATCATGCTCAAAGTACATTTACAGCTGCGAACGTAGCTAATACCTGGGAGGTAGATAGTTCGAATGGCGGCTCCCTTAACACCGTTTTAGCGTTTTCAGCTTTCCCTAATTTGATTGGTGGCACCAGTACCGATCAGTTCACCCTTACTACATATGGCGAGGTTACAGGCTCTATTAACGGCGGTGGGGGCGAAAACACGCTTGCCGGCCGTAATGCAAATACAACATGGGCAATTACCGGCGGTGCAATAGATTCTACTTCGCCACAATACTTAACAGATACCAGTGCTACTTCGAAGGTTTATGTAAAGGCTTTTACCGCTATTCAAAACTTTCAGGGGGGTACGGATGACGATATCTTTAAGGTTTCGGGTACAGCAACTTTAGCTGGGGCCGATGGCGGTGATGGTACAGATACTGTCGATTTTTCGCAGTATACGGGTGACAATATTATTGTGGAACTCGGTGATCACGGCTCGGATTTTTCTAGTATTGAAAGCTATACCGGCGATGGAACAACCAACACAACTTTAGCCATCGCTACTACCATTACTGGAGCAGTGGACTGGGAGCTTAACGGTGAAAATGATGGCACGGTAAGTTACAGCTATACCGATGACAGCGAAGCCACGCAAAACCCCGAGGTTACTTTTAAGGATTTCGCAAACCTCACCGGGGGCACAGGTAAAGACACCTTTGATCTAACCGCAACAGCTGCAGTAGTTACAGGTTTGATTAACGGTGGCGGTGGAGCTTCTGACGAAATAAAAGCGCCAGCCATTGATAACCTTTGGACGATTACAGAATCGGGCAACGACAGTTTAGCCTATACCCACGACACTACCGATTATCAAATTGAGTTTAGCGCTATTGAAATATTAACCGGCAATAGTGCTAACGACACCTTTAAGTTTGATAGCAATACCATTGCCATGACAATTGCTGGAAAAGACGGTACGAAGGACACTCTAGATTTTACCGCCATAGCGAATAACGTAGAAGGCTCCGATCCTAATGATATTACTGTAGACCTTAGCGGCTCCACTTCGCCTTCTATTGCTGCTTCTGGTATTGAATCAATCAAGGCCAATGGGGCCAACAGCAATACTCTCATTGGTTATTCCGTAGGAAGTAACTGGGGTATATCGGCCCCCGATGCCGGTAAGGTTACCAGTAAGTCGGATTCCATCAGTACCTTTGACTTTTCAGGCTTTAAAAACCTCACCGGCTCATCAACCAATGCCGATAGCTTCGCACTCACTGGTACCGGAACGGTAACGGGAGAGATCAACGGCAACATCGCAACCAACAACAGCGCAACCAACAACAGCATTACCGGCCGTAATGTGGGCACTGAATGGACTATATCCAACCTTAATACTGGCAGCTCTACCCATGTTACTAAGTTCTCGAATATCCATAGCCTAAGTGGTGGAAGTGAGGATGATATTTTTAACTTCACCGAGGATGGTCGATTAGCTGGTGAAATAAAAGGCGATGCGCAGGCAACGGATGGTGCAGACCAAATAACGGCGTTGGTTGGCAATAACACTTGGTTGTTTACCGCTGAGGAAAGCAGCCTAACCCGCAGTGGCACGAAAACAATATTTTCGGAGATAGAGTCTATAAGTGGTGGTTCTGGCGTTGATACGTTTACAGTTGAGTCAACCTCTACCATTCCCGCTAGCGCTTCTGCTGGAGGCGATGGCGATGTAATAGATGTTGTTGACCTTTCAAACCTGACTTCCGCGAATGTAGATTTAAGTGAAGGCTCGGTTCTGGGTATTACCGGTGCCGAGAAGGTGGAAGGTAACGGCACCGATAGCCAAATCACGGGTTGGGCTACTGAAGACACCCAAAATTTCTGGTCGTTAACGGGTGTTAACGACGGAAAGGTAGAAAACAAAACGGGAGAAACCCTTAACAGCAGTATTCAATTCGAAGATTTTGTAACACTCCAGGGGACTAATATTGACGATACTTTTACTGTGTCAGAAGGCTCATTAAGCGCCGCTGGCAAAATAAAAGGTGGTGGTGGTTCGAATACCTTGGTAGGCCCAAATGCAGATAGCCAGTGGAGCGTCACTAGATCAAACGAAGGCAAATTGCGAACTACGTCTGAAGGTCTAATTGTAGACTTTGTACAAATCCACAATCTTCAGGGCGGCTCAAAAGACGACGCGTTTTCGCTTTCTAGTATGAGCTTGGTTACTAGTATTGATGGAGGGGAGCATACCCTGGGCGATACATTGGATTTTTCGGAGTCAGATGACGATGTCACTGTCCAGATTGGCGCATCGTCAACTGGGTTCGAAAATATAGAGCGGTTTAAGGGCAATGGTGAAAGCGCAGCATCTACATTTTCTAGCCAGTTAAAGTTCATGGATGACGCTAGCGCTAGCAGCAGCTGGAATATTACCGGTGTAAACGATGGTTCTATAACTTACAACTTAGGAAGCGGTGAAAATACCATTGATTTTATTGACTTTAATATTCTAACCGGCACCGCCGGTGACGATACCTTTACACTTGCCAACAACAGCGCCGCTATTACCGGTTCTATAGATGGCGGTTCTGGCGGCAAGAACCAAATAATTAATAGTGGCTCGAACGGTGTTGTATTTAATGTTGCAGGAACGGCCCAAACCGTTACAAACATAGTGGGAGGGGCGTCTAGCGTAGCGAAGTTTAGCAATATTAATAGCGTAGCCGGTTTAGAGTCTTCCACCAATCAACTGCTGTATAACAGCACAGCAGACGATACGGTGAGCTGGGAAATTACTGGCGCGGATGCTGGTGAGGTTGGCGTATTCTCCTTTACCAATATCGACCAGCTTGTGGGCACACTTGGCGTCGATGTTTTTGATTTTACTACAACTACTAGTGCTATAACCGGAAAGATTGATGGTGGCAGCGGGGTCGCTAGTAACCAAATAGACGGCCCAGATCTAAATGTTAACTGGAGTGTAAACGGCGAAACTAACAGCGCGGTAGGAAGTGATACTGATACTACAGTTATTGCCGAATTTGACAATATTCAATCCCTCAATGGCGGTGCCGGTAGCGACAAGTTTACATATCTAAGCAGTACCGGTGATAGCGTTGACTGGGACATTTCAGCAAGTGAGGCCGGCAGTGTTGGCGGTTTCTCCTTTACAGAGATGGAAGCCTTAGTGGGTGCCGCTGGCGATGACAGCTTCACAATTAATAATTCCAATACCTCCTTAAGTGTAGTTGGAGGCGCTGGTAGAAATGAACTATTTACTGACCTAACCAGTGCAACAACTTGGGATGTAGATGGTAGCGATAGCGGGAGCCTAGAAAATGGCACGGGCACGATTAGCTTCGATGACATTGATGTGGCTAAAGGCGGCACCGGAGTCGATACCTTCAACGTAACTTCGGCTTTCGACGGCAGTATTTATGGCGGCGCCGGCGCTGACGAGTTTAATATCAACGCCAACGTTACCGGCGGCGTTTTCGGCGAGGCGGGTACAGACGATTTTATTCTGGCGGGCGGTTTAACGACTGTTATTTCTGGTGGAACTGCTGGCGATGGTGAAGACGACACCCTTTCGATTGTTAGCACAGATACCACCGCTAACAGCTGGATAATTAACAGCACCAATAGCGGTAGTTTAAATACTGCTGCTTTTACCAGCATTGAATCTATTCAAGCTGGCGCGGGTGCAGATACCTTTGCAATTTCGGCTGCGTTTGTAGGCAGTATTGGTGGTGGGAATGGTAGTGATACTTTTAATATTAACGCAACAGATATTTCGCTCACGCTGGTTGGCGGCGACAATAGCGGCGATACTCTGAATTTAAATACCAGTGCCAATGCGACATGGGATCTTGACGGATCCAACACGGTTAGCAATGGAACTGGTACGGTCGACTTTAGTGGCATGCAAGTTTTAAACGGTGCAGATTCAGCCTCAGTTGTAGACACCTTCAATATTACCTCGGCCTTTACCGGTAATATTAATGGCCGAAATGGTGCGGATATTTTTAATATTGATGCGGTGGTTACTGGTGGTCTTGATGGTGGTGGGGGGGGCGATAGTTTCGCTCTTTCGGCCAGCGTTAGCGGTAATGTTTCTGGCGGCTCAGGTGGCGATACTTTTAATATTCTTGCCGACGGAGTTACCTTTGGCGCTTTACAGGGTAACGGTGGTACGGATGCGCTAAACCTAACAACCTCGTTGGCTTCTGCTTGGTCTGTAGATGGCGCTAGTTCCACTTTAACGTTTGATGGCAACACATCTGGTTTCTCTGGTATGGAATCACTTAGTGGCGGCAGTGGTGTCGACAGTTTTAATGTGGTTTCGGCATTCTCTGGTTCTATAAGTGGTAATGCAGGAAAGGATAGTTTCTCCCTGGGAGCGGATGTATCAGGCACTGTAAGCGGAGGTGACAATAGTGATACCTTCACTGTAAACCAAGCCCAAACCGGTAGCATTGTTGGCGGCACCGGCGCTGACGAGTTTAATATTAACGCCAACGTTACCGGCGGCGTTTTCGGCGAA
>NZ_MRUH01000012.1 GCF_001922985.1 Teredinibacter waterburyi | reverse complement strand
GGGTACAGACGATTTTATTCTGGCGGGCGGTTTAACGACTGTTATTTCTGGTGGAACTGCTGATGATGTTGAAGACGACACCCTTTCGATTGTTAGCACAGATACCACCGCTAACACCTGGACAATTAACGGCACCAATAGCGGTAGTTTAAATACTGCTGCTTTTACCAGCATTGAATCTATTCAAGCTGGCGCGGGTGCAGATACCTTTGCAATTTCGGCTGCGTTTGTAGGCAGTATTGGTGGTGGGGGTGGTAGTGATAGCTTCACTGTGAAAACTGCCGCAATACTGTTGGACTTGAATGCCGGTACCGGTGATGCCGATACTTTAAACCTAGATTACAGTACAGAAAGCATCTGGAATATGAGCGCCACTAGTGGCACGGTTAATAGTGGCGCTGAGATTAGCTACGCGAACTTTAATGTGTTTAACGGAAGCTCTGGCAAAGATATTTTTAATATAAACACTTCAATAACTGGAACTATCAACGGAAGTAGTGGTGCGGATGAATTTAAAACCGCAGCAGGTACAAACTTTGTCGGTGACCTTTCTGGGGGGGCGGGTATTGATAAGTTCTCTATTGAAGGCGTTGTTACGGGCAGCCTTAATGGTGGTGAGGGTGATGATCAATTTGATCTTACTGCCAATGTCACAGTGGCTGTTAATGGCGGTGATGATAACGATAGTTTTCATTTGCTCAGTGATACGTTTTCGAGCAGCGTGCAGGGTGGGGCTGGTACCGCTGATACTTTATATGGGTACAAAGCGGTATCAAATTGGAATCTCTCAGGCTCGTCCTATAGCGTTGTTGCCACCGGTACGACTTCTTTTAGCGGTGTTGAAAAAATAGTTGCCGCTGATCAGACGGCAGACAATTTTTCTTTTGATAGCGTTACAGGTAATGGTGCTTTCAGTTCAATTAGCGCTGGTTCGGGTGTTGGCGATACTGTGGATTTCACATCGGTTGTTGGGGGTGGAACCGTTAATTTGAACGGATCCGACTATGCTAGCAACCAAACTGTCGCCGGCGTTGATGGTATTGAGGGTGCGAAAGGTGATGCTGATATTACCCTCGCCTACTCTTCGTTAGCTAATACCGCTGTTTCTTGGACGATTATTGGTGAGGGCGACGGTAATGTTGCGGGCTTAGATTTCTTTGACATGGGGAGCTTGTTTGGCGGCGCCGGTGACGATACCTTTGAGTTCGTTGGTGGCTATCTTGTGGGGGGCGTTAGCGGTGGTTCTGCTGCTGGCACTGATAGCGATAAGATTGTTCGTACCCTAGCGGAAAGCGAAACTGAGTCTACGGTAGTAACAAACTGGACCTTGACTTCCGAAGGTACCGGCAGCATTACTTCAGAAGCAGTGGCAAGTGGTGATGTGACAACACATCTTGCCGACTTCAACGGTATTGAGAGCATTACTGGCAGCGCGGCTGTGGATAATGTGCTTTTTGAAGATGGCGCCTCCTTAGCTGGTGTTTTGAATTTAAGGGCAGGAAAAGATTCGCTAAGTAGTGAAAGCATGACGACCTACACCTGGGTTCTTAATAATGAGTACAGCGGTCGGGTTGGATTTATCAATGATAATTCCGAAGGAGGCTTTATTGGTGTTGAAAATATTATCGCAGATAAAAGCGCGCAAATCGTTGAGCTTGCGGGAGGTTGGGTTAACAGTTTTCAGGGAAGCAGTTTATTTGCTGACGAAATTTGGGTCAAAGATGCGAACCAAACGACGACTTGGCGAATAATCGGCGGGGACGCTTATAACTCTGACGATACCGGCTCTAATAATGATGGTCAGTTAGAATGGGTTACGGCGGATGGTGTTGAAGTCTTCATGGACTTTGTCGATTTCGATCTAATGTATGGCGGTGATGGCGTCGATAACGTATATCCGAATTTTGTAGATATTCGAGGTGGTATCTATGGCGGGCCAGGAGAGGGGGCGGGCGTTACAGACGTTATTGATTTTATTGACTTGAGCACTTTTGGCGAGGGAAATAAATACAGTATTAGCGCGAGCGGAGTACGTAGCGCTTATAGCGGTGCCAGTGGCGGCGGGGCGAAGGATGTCGCTGTGAACGATTTTGGTTTCGAAAGTAAAAATAACGTGGCGTTCGACACCTATTATGCTGATTGGGCTGCGGGTGTTACAGGCTGGAGTATAGACGGCACTAATGAAATTACTATTCGCAATGTGCACTATGAAAATGTTGGCTCCATTTACGGTACACCGGGTTCTGATACCTTCACTTTTACAAATGACGGATCTATCGCTGTAGGTATTTACGGTAATGACGGTTCAACTGATAATTCTGGAACAGACAAAATTATTGGAAATAATCTAGATACCACTTGGGATGTTGACACCTTTACTGCTAATGGCGGCAGCACGTCGGGCTTTGTTGGTAGCGGCGGGACATTTAGCTATGGGCTAAACAGCACTGTTTTCGATGGTATAGAGCAAATCGAAGGTGGTACTGCCGTCGATACGTTTAATGTTGATGCGCAGATAAGCCTGCTTGATGGCGGCGATGGCGATGATGTATTCAATATTAATGCCGCTTTGGTTAGTACCTTCACTGGGCGTTTAGTTGGTGGAAAAGGCAATGATGAATTTAATTTGTGGGTGCCTGTTAGTACTTCTATTTCCGGTGGTGACGGGGATGACCATTTTAATATTCGTGCTGCGACGGTGGTTGCTGATATTACTGCGGGAAACCATACCAACGGTGATTCGTTGACTTTAATGCATGACCAAGACACCACTTGGACTATTGACGGTGGTGGCAGCGAAACTGTTGTGGTTAGCGGGTCTGAAAATACCGTTACCTTTAGAGAGATGGAGCAGTTAACCGGTGGTGATGGTGTTGATAGCTTTAATATTGCAGTGAGCATCGCTGAAGTATCGGGCGGTGCGAATAGCGATAGCTTTGTGCTTAGCCGTAATGGTATTCAAACAACCCTTAACGGTGATACCGGCGCTGCCGATACGCTAACTCTTACGAATAGCGCAAGCAATAATTGGCAGCTGGACTCTGCCAATGGCGGCAAGCTCGGTGATATCACCTTCAGTAATATGGATGTGGTGGCAGGTGGTAACGGCGTTGATACCTTTAGTGTAACTGCAGCTTATAGTGGCGAGCTACGCGGTGGTGACAATGCGGATATCTTTAATATTGCCAATCAAGAGGCGAGCTTGGTACTAGCCGGTGCGGGTGGTGATGGTGTTGATACCGATACAATCGACACACTTAATATTAATCACGGTGAAAATAGTGTTTGGACCTTTGATGGCGGTAGCGAGACGGTAACCTCTGGTACTGGCTCTGTTGCCTTCTCGCAAATAGAAACCATTGCCGGCAGTAGCGCCGTGGACTCAATAACGGTTAGCAGTGACTTTGACGGCAGTATTGATAGTCGCGGCGGTGAAGACACCTTTGCCCTAAGTGCAAATGTTAGCGGCGGTGTTAATGGCGGTGACGACAACGATACCTTTAGTTTAAATGCTCAAGGCTTAAACACGGATATTCATGGCGATGCTGGTGTTGCCGACAAGTTAGTCGTTGCCCACGATAGAAGCGAAAACTTCTGGAGTATTACCGGTGTGGATAGCGGTTCGGTGGACGGCCTAGACTTTTCTACATTGGAACAAATTGACGGCGGTTCCGGTATTGACCATTTCGATATTAGCGCCAGCTTTATCGGTGCTATTAGTGGGCGTACAGGTGCAGACTTATACGCTGTAGAGCAAAGCGGTTTAACCTTAACGCTTGCTGATACCGGTACCAATACCTTATCACTGGATCACAATACCGCTAGCCTTTGGACGCTTAGCGATAGCACCCAAAGCCTTACCGATAATGACGCCGCGAATATTACCTTTAGTGGTATGTCGGTATTAAACGGCAGCAATGGCGCCGATACATTTAATGTTAGCGGCGCAGACTTTAGTGGTGTTATTAATGGTAGAGACGATGCTGACCAGTTTAATTTGGCTGCGAACGTTTCCGCTGGGGTAAATGGCGATGCGGGTGCCGATAGTTTTGTATTAGAGGCTGCTGGTTTAGCGATGAGTTTGAACGGTGGCAGTGATGCAACCGATAACGACACCCTGGTGGGCGCAAACACTACGAATGCGTGGAGTATTTCTGGGCGCGATCAAGGTACCGTTAGCACCACCAATAGCGTGACCTTTACGGAAATTGAAAACCTTACCGGCGGCAGCGATAAAGATACCTTTACCTACCAGAGCGGCAGTGATGTGCGTATTACTGGGCTAATCGATGGCGGAGCAAATCCTGCTGGTGCCTTAGACGCCATCGACGCCCTAGAACTTGGCGCAGGCATTACCGCTACCCTGGCTGGGGTGAGTTCGGATATTAACTTCCGTCGCGTCGAAACCTTAACCGCACAAACGGGCAGTTCGCCAAACTTCACAACAATTCAAAGTAGTACCGGCAAGAACACCTGGACTATCGACGGCCTGAATCGCGGCCAAGTAGAATTTTCGGAAGTTGTTGGCGATGTCACTCTTACCGAAACCACGCGTTTTACAGGCTTTCAAAATATTTTGGGCGGCGATGGTAACGACAGCTTTATTCTACAGTCGGGTGTTGCCGGTGTTGGTCGCGTTGATGGCCGCATTAGCGGTGGTGGCCAACCGGTTGGCGGTGGCGATAGCATTAATTACTCGCTAGTGGCTGATGATGTAACGATTCAAATTGGCGCAACAGAAAACGGTGTGGAAGACATTGAAGGCTACACCGGTTACGACGCGGGTTCGGTTGGCTCTAGCTTCAAACGTATCTTAGTGGGCGAGAATGACCAGAATGTAACCTGGCGTGTTTATTCTCAGGCCGACAGCGTGCGCATTGTTGATGGCGTTAACGATGGAGAATATCGACGTAGCGATGGAACGGTTTATACCTTCGAAAACTTCGACCATCTAGTGGGCGGCGATTTAGCGGATAGGTTTGAAATTCAGGCTGGTGGTGAAATTACCGGTAGTATTGATGGTGGTTTAGGCAGTAACGAACTAGTGCTCACCAATGCTACCGTTGCGCAGGTTCTGCGGCTTGGCGAAAAAGCCGCTGGCGATATTAATAGCGATAGCGTTGTCGATGTTGCTGGTTCCACTTGGTTGTATAACGTTACCACCTTAACCGGTGGCTTAAACGCTGTTGGTGGTCACACATTGGTGGGTGGCGAGACAGGTACCAACGCATGGAGTATTAATCAGCGCAATGGTGGTTCGGTTGCGTCGATTTTTGATGTTAATTTTACCGGTATTAGCAACTTGCTTGGCGGTAGCGGCACCGACAACTTTATTTTTACCGGCGCAGGTAAATTAGACGGTGTGTTAAACGGCGGCGCGGGCAGTGATAGCATTGATACTCGCGGCTTGGGTGAGCAAACATTTGTGGTTGGCGAAACGGCTAGCGCAGATCGTTTTAACCTGTATGCCGTGGAAACGCTGTTGGCCAATAACGCGGTAAACAATGGCTTAATTGCCGACAACCAAGTAAACAGCTGGGTTGTTGACGGTGTAGATCAAGGCAGCCTTAGCTACAGCGATAGCGGCGGAGCGCAATCTTTAGCGTTTAGCGGCATCAAACAGCTGACTGGTGGCACTGCTGTGGATACTGTGCGCTATACCGTTGATGGCGACATTAGCAACTGGGTTAACGGTGGCGCTGGTAGTGCTCGCGATGAACTTGATTTAACTGCATTAGATGCCGCAGTTACGGTTGCCTTTGTTGAGGAAATTAGCGCCGATATTACCGCGCTCGATTTCGAGGACATTAACGGCAATAGCGATTTTGACAATACGCTTTACGGTGATAATAAAGCGAATGAGTGGACCATTACCGCTACAAACCAAGGCGAAATTGACGGCGTAACCTTTACCGGTTTCGCCAACCTTAATGGCGGTAGTGCAACCGATAACTTTGTGTTTGATACCGATGGCAGTATTAGTGGTTATATCGATGGCGGCGCGGGTGTGGACGACTCGGTGAATTTACAAAGTACCCGCGAGGTTGTTGTCAATTTAGGTGAGGGTGAAAACCGTGTGATTAATATCGAAACGGTTATAGGTAACAACGCTAGCTCTACCCTTTACGCGGCAAATCAAGCCAACACTTGGACGTTAAATCAGGGCGAGAATGCGGGAACGGTTTCCGGTGTTACCTTTATCGATTTCACCGATCTTGTAGGTGGAAGCGCTAGCGATATCTTTAACATTCAAAACGGTTCTGTTAGCGGCTCTATTAACGCAGGAGCCGGTGACGACGAAATTCGTATTACCCTCGTGCCAGGTTTAACCGGTTCGGTAAAACTCGATGGTGGTGAACACGTCAATGGTGATCGTTTGTTAATTAGCAGCGGCTCGAATTCGGGCTACTCTGTGGCCTATTCGCCAGATATCGATGGTGACACCCAGCTGCGTTACAGCGGTAGCGATAGCTCTGTGTATAACGTTCGCTATACCGGTGCCGAAGATGTACGCGATAGTGTGCGTGCCGATACCCTAACCATCAATGGCACAGCAACAGCTGAGACCATTACCCTAACCAATGGCGCGGTTCAGGTTGGCGACTACGACCCGTTTGCTTATATCAATAAACGTAGCCTTGTCGTTGCGGGTGCAGCGAACGATACCATCGCAGTGGCGGAGCGCGTTTCTATTCAAGATAGGCTGACGTTGCAGAACGCCGTTGTCGATGGCAGTGCAGCCGGTGCTTCGTTAAATGCATCCAGCATTGTGTTAAGTTCGATTGGTGAGGCCGGTAGTGTAGGCACTCCATTACAGCTTGATACGGCCAGTCTTGCGATTCGCTCGGCCGCTGGCGATGTTGCTATTGTAAATGCTGGCGAGTTGGTTATTACCGAGCTTAGTTCGGCGAATGACGTAAGCCTCGCAGCGAATGGAAATGTATCGTCTACGGCGGCACTATCGTCGCAGGGTGAATTTTCGGTGGTGGCAAATAACGGCAATATCGAACTCGGTAACGCCGGCAATAATTTCACTGGCTCGGTAAGTTTGGTAGCCAGCGGCCATGCGGTAGAATTTAGCAATGTTAGCGCCACTGAATTGCGCGGCGTAGATGCTGGTTCGCTCAGCCTCACATCCGGCGGCGCTATTACCGATTCTGGCGCGGTGAGAGTTGCAGGTTCTGCCGAGCTTAGCGCGGTTGGCGATATTGTTTTAGATCATCAGTCGAACGATTTTGGTAGCGTTAAAGTTCTTCAGGCTAGCAACGTAAGCCTTGTAGATGTGAATGCATTTACCCTAAATGGCTTTAGTGCTCTCGGTACGCTGCAAACGCAATCTAATGGGCTTACTTTAAGTGCGCCGGTGCAGTCTTCTATGTTGGATATACAGGGTGGCAGCGGTGCCGTCACCATTGACGACAACATTCAAATTACCAATACGGCGCAAATTTCGGCTAACAGTATTGTTATAAATGACAGCCTGTCGGCCGGTTCGGTGCAGTTAATATCGGCTGCTGGTGGTATGACCATTGCCGGTAGTTTAATGGCAAATAATGGCCCACTGGAGCTTGATGGCGGGAGTGGTGTGATTAGCCAGTCCGGCTCGATGGAAACAAACGGTACAGAGATTCGTATGACGTCGTCTAACGATGTTGTCATGACTTCTGGTGCTAGCATCAATTCAAATGGTGGCAGTTTAACCGTAGCGGCGGATGATGTTACCTTGGCAGCCGTGAACGTCGCGGACAGCGTTATTAGCATTACTGCTAGCGGTTCAGTAGAAGATGCTACGAGCAATGCGGCGGCGCCATCATTTGATATTGTTGCGCAGCGCTTGGAAATTTCTGCGCAAAGCGGTATTGGCAGTGTTGGCAATTTAGAAACCAACGTAGCGCAGCTGTTAATTACCAATCAGAATGGCCGAGTTGCAGTTGAGAATAGCGGTGCCTTAGAAATTGAACGTCTGCGCGCGAATGGTAATGTGCGTATTCGCAATCTTGATGGCGATATATTACTGAACAATACCGCCGACAATTCTTTTGTCGCGAACGAAGGTGACGCGCTGAACGCTGGCGGGCTTACTAGCTCCGGTTATGGTCAGGCGGATATTTATATTAGTGCGGCACATGGTAATATTTTTGCCAGTGGCCCGCAGGATATAAAACAGCCCGAGGTTGTTGGCCGTAACGTGACCTTAGAAGTGGAGAATAAAGATTTTGCTATTGGTTCTCAGGCTCGCGCCTTGGTAGTGTATGCATCTGATACGGTTTTATATCTAACCAAGCGCGGTGTTAATCCAACCTGGCCGTTGGCATATGCGCCAGCAGATTATGTTCCAGAGCAAGCCTTGGCGGACCAGTTTGATGCCGGCAGTATTGCGGGAGAACAATTGGTTGAGGTTGAAGAAATTGATGAGATCGATCCAGCTATTTTCACCGCGGTAACCAACTACTTCTTTGATGATATTTCGATTCGTTTACCAGATGACCAGTTATACGAAGATGAACTAGACGAACTTGCTGCAGCGCAGTAATCAGTAAAGCCCAGCCC
>NZ_MRUH01000101.1 GCF_001922985.1 Teredinibacter waterburyi | reverse complement strand
ACTGGTAGGGCATTGCAATTCAGCCAGGGCTGCACCGGTACCCTCATCACCGGTACTGCGAGCTGTCGAGTCCGTCCACCAGTAGTTATAACTAGGGGTGCCATTAAAATCACCAACATTGCTGTTATACACGCCTCCACCGGTAGACAGATTGCGGCTCACCACACTTGCTCCAGAGCTGTCGTACCCCACCAAAGAACCAACATCACTGCTGCCTGCAACAGCCCCGGTCGCAAAGCAGTCGCTAATAGTCGACGCTGTTGTATAGCCTGTATAGCCCACAAGACCGCCAACAGAATCACTAACCGCAGACACCGCCCCCGTGGCAAAACAGGCAGACAGCTCCGTTGATTCTATGTAACCCGCCAAGCCACCCGCGTAGGCGCCGTAACTAGTGGTTGATTCTACCCTGCCGGTTGAAAATACCTCCGTAAGGGTGCTGCTTATTGCATAACCTACAAGACCACCCACATAGCTGCGCGCGGTAACCGACATTAACGGCCCTTGGAGGCCGAGGTTCTGAATGGTCGCGCCATCTATGTAGCCAAATAACCCCTGATCATAGCTATCGGTGCGATTAATCATCAAGTTGTGGATGCTGTAGCCATTGCCGTCAAACACGGCCTCGAATAGATTGTCGTAGTCGCCAATCGCAAGCCAGCCATTGCCTTCATTCCAATAGGTGTCCGAAGCATCCAGCAGCTCATCGCCATTGGTATCAAAATCCAGATCGGCCAGCAGCTCGTAACCAAAACATACTGGCACGGCCACGCCATCAATAATGCTGCCTGGGCAGCCCGAGCTGTCCAGCTCGCCGTCGTCACTGAGTTGTTGTCCGTAGCCCTTCAGGCTATAGCGTATGGC
>NZ_MRUH01000100.1 GCF_001922985.1 Teredinibacter waterburyi | reverse complement strand
AATCCCAATGAATTCCAAACCCTACTTTTCCAGCCGTTAAGACGCATAACGCCAAGCTCACCGGAACATTTTACGGAGAGCGTTTTTGTGAAAAAATGAAGCGCAGCGGAATGCACAAAAACGAGCGTAGTAAAAAGTTTCCGCGTGCAGCTTTTTGTTAGCTTTTGCTTGTAAGTACAATGCTTTCACCATCACCGAATCCGTCGTGACCGTTAACATCAATTGCGAGAGGGTAATCCCAGCCGCCTGCCTTAAACCAGCTTTCCGCAAACCATTGTTTGACAAGATTAACGACCAAGTCAGGAATGCTGACATCATTTTCTTGATATGCAAACACATCAATACTAGGTAAATCCCTGACATAGTCCGCGAAACCAATATGCTTGATGGTTATCGCCTCCAAATACAACCCGATACCAACATAACCATCTCCATACTCATCGGGAAATATTTCTGCGTACGCGCCTTTGATATCCTCTGATATAGGCTCAGCTAGGAACTGCTTGATTTCACCAATTAATTGGGGCTGGTGGCGCGCCAATTCTTTTTTATAGGCACGAGCGATAACATCTTCACCGAGCCCATTTGGTAATATTTTTTGCTTGCTCATAGGGGTCCGAGGAAAGCTAACGCATAGCTAAACGGCGCACAAAGTGGAGCTGGTTTGTGCGAAAATTTGCGAAGCAAATGCACAAACGAGCGGAGCTTTGGGCGTCCAGTGGAGGCCGCAGGCCGGAACGGTGTTTGAGCGTATTGTTAGTCTTTTGAGTCAAGTTCAAATTTCTCACCATATATTGACTCGTAAGAGATGTGCAAGTCAGCGGTATTCAACCACTCCAATATTTCTTCGGAAGTCATAGGGACATCCTCGGGAAAAGATATACTAAGTATGTTAAATATTTCACTAGGAGGCATACAATATTTGTCAGAAATCCCTCCACAACTTATCGTATACTTGACATTCGAAAATAGCTCTTTAACCAAATTAAACACTACATTACTGTGATCACCTTCAATAACTCGATCACCAACTCTTATTCTAAATGATTTTATTAAAGCAGGCCCCAAACCATTATTTGCTAAAACTACTGTAAATGACTTTTTTTCAAACGAGTGCTCAGTAGCTAGCACCAAAATTGGCCGATACGATATTCGATTGTGAATGCGCGTAAGAATGACCTGCCATATCGTGAACCCAAGAGCAAGTACAGCAACGAAAACCCCAGATAAACCCACCAATAACTCGTTAAT
>NZ_MRUH01000099.1 GCF_001922985.1 Teredinibacter waterburyi | reverse complement strand
GGTAAAGTGTAGCGCAGCGAAACCCACAAAAGCAGCGTAGGTTTGGGCGTCTGCGTGGAGCCGATTGTTAGATTAATTATGATAGACACGCCCCTTTGAGCTAACAAATTTCACTACCGAGCCAGTAAAATCAAGAGAGGTTATTAGTGAAGTATATTTGTTATATATGCTTTCTCCATCTTTGAGAACTTCGCATTCAAGACGCAGTTCAGTTCCAATTCTGCCACCATCAAATTCGTGTTCTATTGTTTTGTTTAAAAGTACAACATCAATAGACGCATCAAGAGTAACTATATCCATTTTCTCAATGCTAAGACCATCCGGCCTCATTTGGCCATCTGAACTGCTATATATAGCTATGTCCAGTTTAGCTTCTCCAATACGGATATAAATTCCATTTTCTTTTCCCATACTATCTCTTGTAAAAATAAAGTAGCCAGGCGGGTTACTATCGGCTGGATATACGCCCAGATTATCAATTTTTACTTTCAGCTCATCCTTAGAACCATTCGGATAATCAAACTCACAAAAATAACCGGAGCCTTCAGTATCAAATTCTTTATAATGCCTGAAACTATTTGAACTATTGATCGAATCCATTCCTAACATCTTCCTAAAGAACTTTTTCATGTTTGTTCCTTTAAAATCTAACGCCAAGCTCACCTGCAATTTTTGCTGTGAGCGTTTGTGTAAAAATGGAGCTACGCG
>NZ_MRUH01000098.1 GCF_001922985.1 Teredinibacter waterburyi | reverse complement strand
ACAGGAAACAACACCAATGAATTACAAGCCCTACTCTACTAGCCGTTAAGACGCATAACGCCTAAAGCAGCGGCGAGCGTAGCGAGTCCAGGCCCGCAGGGCCGGTGCTGGCTTTATTTGTTATGAGTTTTCTGTAATTTGGCAATATATTCACTAGCTCTTTTCCCTGCAATATCTAACAATTCTGGTTTAACGCCTTTATTGGCACAATGATCCATGCCCTCAGGCCGATAATATTTTTCACCATTCAAATTATTGTGTGGTTTAGTGTATGGTACTAACCACTTCGGCTCATCAAAATCATCGAACCACCACTCGATATTCCACACCTCTGGCTTCTGTGTGATTCGTTGGAGTTTAAGATGAGGCTTTTGGCATACGATTTTGTATAGCTCATAGCCAAAAACAATACCTTCAAAATCACGCCCCTTAAATAATATTTCTCCGTCAGCCCATTCACCATCATCGGTTTGGTAAGCAACATTTGTTTCTGGAGCGCCAAATATATAAATGGAAAGTGAGTAGAGACATACGATTCCGAAAACCGCTAAACCCAAAATCCATTTAATTACTCTCTTCATAACTTACTCATAACGCCGCGTTAAACGGCAGACAAAGTTGTGATGCTTTTGTGCGATAATTTGCGAAGCAAATGCACAAAAGCAGCGCAGCTTTGGCTGTCCAGTGTAGGGCCGAAGGCCCGAAACGCGTTTGAACGCTTTGTTAAGCATTTATTTGCCGCTCCATCATAGATGACCCTTGTATTTCCGAAGCTACAAAACCGAATGACTTGTACCACACTTTTAACTTCCATTCTGGAATGGAATTATCATCAGGCAATTGTGGCACGACATCTAGAAATAGAGATATCTTAAGGCTATCTGCGATTTCACAGATAGTTTTTAGAATTTCACTACCTATCCCACAATTCGATTCGTAAATATATAAATATGTTATATGCACCCAAGCGGAAATAAAGCCTCTATTCCATTCTAAACTCAGGCAACCTACTGCGCAGCTATTTAATTTTATAATATGTGGATTTATCTCGCCTTCAGATGATTTATGAACATGTCGCAAGTCCTTTTCCGACATCAAAAAATGCTTTTTAATTTCATCGATAAATCGTTGTTCATTCATGATGCTTAACGCCGCGTTAACCTGATGCCGCATGCTACGCTCCGTTTTGCGGTGGCTTCGCCACTTTACCGCAAAACT
>NZ_MRUH01000097.1 GCF_001922985.1 Teredinibacter waterburyi | reverse complement strand
CGGATATTCTATATGGAAACTAACAACCTTTGTCGCACTTCAGGCTTGATACTAGGCATTTTTTCCGCACTCTGTTTGTATTTTATTTTGCAATTCTTCGATTCCTTGTTGAATTTTTTCCATGTGCTGAGCATTTGCGTTTGGATTAAACTCAAACTCCGCGCCTAGGGCCTCGGTATTTGCCCCATTGGATATTAAGTATTTTACTATTTCTATATGCCCAAAATCTTTTGCAACTTTTAATGGAGTGAAACCACCTTCACCTTTCTGCTCGATACTGATTCCATTCTCCACGAGCAATTTGGCAGCCTCAACATCTCCCCAGACGCATACACAATGTAAAGCATTGTCACCGAAACTATTGATATCATTTATGTCGTTTAGCTTTACACCTGAAAAATCTGCGACATCTTCAACTCGGTTTAGCAACTCTCGTACAGCTTTGTTCATGTTGGATGCCTAACGCCAAGCTCACCTGCAATTTTTGCTGTGAGCGTTTGTGTAAAATGGAGCTGC
>NZ_MRUH01000096.1 GCF_001922985.1 Teredinibacter waterburyi | reverse complement strand
TTTTGGGGAGTAAAAACCTGACGCGTTTATCTAAATTGAAATTCGCGCCAAGTCTTTCAGGTCAGTTATGGGGAGTTAGTAAAGCCGCAAGTGAGCGAGGTGGCGAGAGTAAGGGGGTAAAAGGGAGTAAAAGGGAGTAAAGAGTCGAAACCAATCACTTGAGTGGGAATGGGCGCGAGAGAACTCAACTCACACTTTAAAAACTACAGATTAATATATTAAAGCCACACAACAATCAAACTAAAAAACAATCACACCAGTCAAAAAATATACGGCCCGCTGCGGGAAAGGATATTTTTTACTCACACTTTGACATTAAAAGATATTGCAGAAGCACTACGAAATACTTAATGGAAATAGGGAGGATCATAAGTACACATCTATCGAGGGAGCAGGAATTTATGTGGGTCACAGCAAGTTTTAAACCCCACCATTCGGCAACAGCGACTATAACGTCAACTTCGGGGTATCGATTGCGATGTTACGCTCACCGAAAACCGTATCACCATGCCTCCTAATTTTTCCGCGATAGCCCGCAAGTAATTCACTCGCGCGCTGCAGGTTCCGCTACCAAGAACCCTAACTTAGCCTATGCTTATACGAGATTGACTCGTTTAGTACCACTTAGGCCTTACGGTTCTATCTCAGCATTTTTTAATAACCCACTTGGATAACAACTACCACAAACTGCCGCCCCCCAGAAGGTTAACGATCAAAATGGAAACCAAGGGTACCAAAAGTCAATTGGCACGACTAATTGCTTTGCTAGTGTGCACAGCAATCCTAATTGTGATCTATGACCACTTACCTCAGCGCAAAATGACGGTGGTGCCCAATGCCTATAGCACCCTCTACAGCGATAATACAGGTGAGACTTCGGCAAGCTGGAACGATGAGGCTAAGCTGTCGTTTCGCTGTAAGTTCCAAATGCCTTCTAGAACTCAAACTTTCTGTGGAATGAATCTCCAGCTCGGCGATGGGGACGTAAATGGTGTCGATTTATCGCATTATAGAAAAATTCATCTCGAAATGACTTATAACGGTTCTGGCGAGGCCGTCCGTTTATATTTTCGAAACTTCAGCCTTAAATACTCGGCTGTTACAGATAGTCGTAATTCGTCTAAGTATAATGGTACGTTGATTATGACTCGAGACTTAAACAGCAACCCCTTAACGCTAACCTTAGGGGAATTCTCGGTTGCCGAATGGTGGCTGCGCGAGTCGGCTTTACCAAGAGCGCTATCTTTTCCTGAGTTCACTAATATCGTAAACCTAGGAATTGATTTCCCTTACCCAACTCCAGAGGGCAATCACGATATACAGTTAAAAAGCCTAGTGCTAAGCGGGCCTTACATATCGAAAGAAAACTGGTACCTGTTGATTATTTCGATATGGTCATTTGGGTTAGTTGTTTATATATCTAAAACAATTTATTCACTTCGCAAAACGGTTGCCAACAAACAAATAACTCTCGACTCGATTCGAGTACACTCGGAACTCTTAGCGGAACAAAATCTAAAATATAAAGAACTCTCAATTCTCGACGAATTGACAGGCTGCATGAATAGAAGAGGAGGCAATAACGTTCTCGAAACAACAATCCGATCTATGTCTACCGAATCGACCGGTTTAATTCTCCTCGATATAGATTATTTTAAGCGACTCAATGATACCCACGGGCACAATGTTGGCGATGAATTTTTAACCGCAGTTGGCTTGTTACTACTGACAAGTGTACGGCGTACAGACACAGTATGCCGCTGGGGAGGCGAGGAGTTTTTAATTGTATGCCCAAATTCTTCCATTTTAAATACGATGCATAAAGCCGAAAGGTTACGCTTAAAAATTATGGAGATACGAATACAATCTAATTTAGATATTACGATAAGCGCCAGCATTGGAGTGTCGTCCCTCTCACCAGAAAAAACGCTTGAAGAATCGATAGAAACTGTAGATAAAGCCCTATACCTCGCCAAAAATTCAGGTCGAAACTGCTGCAAGATGCTTCCTGAAAATCAGGATTAATATCGAAAATATACACACCATAAACACTAGGGCTACATCTAAACCCTGAAGCTATCAATGTCTTTGCTATTGCTCAGGACCTGCCGCCTAAATTCACTCGGCGACACCGAAATGCGACGTTTCCAAAACCGATGGAATGCTGACCTACTATTGAAGCCAGATTCGAGCAGAATATCCAGTATCGTGCAATCTTTCTTGCTCTCATCCGCTAAACGCGCGATTGCTTCGTCAACTCTAAACATATTCACATAATCAAAAAAGTTCGTATTGAACTCTTTATTAATCACAGCTGATACATCGCGATAGTTTGCATCTATTTTTTTTGAAAAGCTTTCTATATTCAAGCGGCCATCCAAATAGACCTTCCCCTCTTCCATTGCCTCAATAATTTTTTTGCGCGTTTCATTACTAACTTCACTATCTTTGATCGGTCGATCGCTTTCAAATTTTGTTATCAACAGTTTATCTGAGTAGGAAAAACTAACTATAAATAGTGAAACAACCAGAATAAGTGTTATGTAATTATCGGCTATACCGTAACTATCTAGCCATTCTGCTGGTATATAGGCTCCAGCCAAGTGTACACACGCAGACCAAAACCAATTGAGCGAAAACCCTAAAGTCAAAAAATACAGCCATGCGATAACCATAGTGTCTAGGCTAGAGTATTGGCGTTTAAGGTAGTATTGATATCGATGCACGGAATAGACCGCATAAATAGCGTAGATTGGTGGGAGCAGTTTGATCATATTCCAAACAAACTGGTTTGGCTTATCTACCGCCAAATTCTTTAAATCATCGCTACTGATATGAAACAACAAAACGACAAACACGCCGATAACTACAGGTACTAAATGAATTACTGCAGCAGATGTTATCCGAATAGATTTGCTCGTTAACGATAGGACGTAATAATAGAGAAATGGGCCTTTGAGAGAAAAGCTAACAACCAATAGATATGGGAGTAAATAGAGTTTTATCCAGCCACTAACATTGATGTTGTCACCCCAAAACAGCATTACCGATAGCGATGAAATAGCAATAACAACAAAAAACAGGCTCAACAATAATGTGGCGAGCCTGTTTTTTGTCGGTATAAATAATTGAAACAGAGCCAAAAAAAGGCTCTGTACAACGGTCACAACAATAAATACATCGTGCAAATTAAATATAGGCGACTTCATTAGTGTTCCTTCCAACCGATTTCGGTAGCCTTTTGCACGATAGTATCTTACAACTCGCTCTTGTCACACCTTAGTTACGGATGTTCCAAAAGCGGAGCGTGTCGACACCTAAACACCCTATAGACAACCGCCTAGTAATGTCCAAGAGGAATCACTTCCAGGGGTCGAATTTGTATACCAATTAGCGGAATACAGCATGCCACTGTACTGCATTTTATCGCCCGAGTTATTGTGTGTAGTTGGACCGCCAGACCAATCTTTGGCTGTCCAGTTTGGATATACATTAACACCATCACAACTAAGGTTCCCACCGGGTACAGCCGTCGGCGTTATTGTGGGTGTTGGCGTAGGTGCAGCTGTTGGCACCGGCGTTGGTACTGGGGTGCTTGTTGGGGCTACCGTTGGTACTGGTGTTGGAACCGGCGTTGGATTTCCACCATTAACAATGCCGCCATTTCCACCTTGAGAAACACAAGTGTTGGCACCGATACAACTTGTTTGGTTTTCCCAGCCCCAACCGCTTGTCTGGTTGTTACATAAAGGATATAGGCTGCCGTACCAATTACACTGATCACCTCCAGAAGCACCTGACGAAGACGAGCTGCTACTACTACTACTACTGCTACTACTACTGCTACTACTACTGCTACTACTGCTACTGCTGCTACTGCTGCTACTGCTGCTACTGCTGCTACTGCTACTACTGCTACCAGTGTCACTAGGTACAACGCCATTAAAGCCTGTTTGATTTTCGGTGGTTAACGCTAAGATCAGCGTGCCATCCCTAACCACGACATTTTCAGGGGTGAAATCGACTAAGTTTTCATCAAAGGTGTGCGATGCCGTAATCCACCGACTGCTATTGAAGCTATTAAAATCATCACGCCACTCGAATGAAAACGTCTGATTAGACGGATCATAACTTGAGTACTCAAACCAATTGACAAACTGGTACGCCGGTACGGCATTAGTGTCAAATGCGCCAACCCATTCCGGAATATTTGCAGCCCATAAGTTGAAGCGCATATCCTGTGGGTTTTCCAATGCATTCACGAAATTACCGCCATCTATACGGCGAACCTGAACACCGTCAAAAAACCATGCTACATATCTATCGGTCCACTCTAGGCTATAAGTGTGATAAGCATCGGCAAGTGACCCACCGGTATTATGATGCCCTTCGGTCGTCTCTCTTGGATCGCCAACAATAATGTTACTTTGCCAAGCGCTTGCATTGTCTTTTCCTAAGATCTCAATATCGATCTCTTCCCACAAGATACCGGTTTGCTCCGAACCTTCTTTATAAGTGAAAAATGTGGATAAAATTCCGCTGCCTCTGGCCATTTGCATCCGCATTGTATATTTGCCATAAAGTACGGATGTTGAAGTTCGTACTTCTGCACCTTTAAATGGTTTAGCTATCGCGCTGTTAAATGCTAACGCACCCAACACACTGATCATTGCTACTGTAGTAAATGAAAATCTAGACATAAGTAATGTTCCTGACGTTATTATTATCAACGGTATACATCAAAGGGCGTTACGCCCAGTCAGCAGCATAGATAAAACAAACAAATAACGTGTTCCACTTTTGTCTTATTACGTAAAGTGCAACATCCCACCTTGTAAAATGAGTAGACACAAGGGTAAAACCCGAGCTAAGCCCTGCCGGCAGACTCAAGTTAAGTTCATCGAAATGAGAAGTAGCGTATTTTCATACGCCTTATAGTTCAGCTATAGATTTAAAAGGAATATCAGTTGCGGGGGATGGGAAAATATCAACGCCTACGGCTATTTCTTTGAATCATCGTCGAAGTCATCATCAAGATCATCGATAAGATTCGAAATAGCTTCGTCTAGCTCATCTTCAGCCAAATCTAAGCCCTGCGCTTTTAGCATGGCTTCGACCATTTCGTCGTCTTCGGTTTCGGGCGCATCAGCGTCACTCTCCTCGTCGTCAGGGGCCGGATCTGGTTCCATTAAATCGAGGTCGTCGAGTTCATCAACAGCGAGATCGGTACTTGCTTTTAGATCACTTTCTGGCTCACTTTCTACCAGTTGGCTAAGGTCGTCGTCTAGATCTTCGGAAAGATCAATATCGTCCAAATCTGGCTCGGGTTCGGGCTCCTGAATATCAATCTCAATATCTTCCATCGCCGGCTCAATATCTTCCATCGCTGGTTCGAGGTCTTCCATTGGCGGCTCTTCTTCCGGTACTTCTGTCTCTTCTTGATTCAGCTCTGTAGCTGCGGCCGCGCCCTCTTCCGGTTCAGCAATGCTTTCGTCGGAAAATTGGTCAAGAATGTCGTCTGACTTATCGGCAATAAATTTGCGATAGAGGAAGAACCCGAGTGCAAAAATGAGCAGGTTAGCGACGCCAAGCGCCGCGTAGAGTATCCAGGGTGGCACACCTTGACTGCTGGAAGAGTCTTCTTGCAGCTCTGCTGGAACTTCGGGTGTGGCGGTAGCCGCTGGCGTAGCTGCAGCGGTCGGTTCTGGAGTGGCTTCGGGTTCCTCAAAAAAAGCCTCCTCCTCTTCGACAAAACCACCATCCAAGGAGTAGTTAAAACGTATATCGCTCAGAGAATATTCGAACGGCGTTCCGTCAAGGTTGAACCCCTTGGCCTTTACCTTGACGAGATATTCCCCTTCTACATCGGGCAAAAGTGTCGCCTTCCAGGTATCAACATCGGTTGCAGAAAGAGGTCTAATACGCGATCGACCTTTCGGCGTGGTGATAGTCGCCACAACTTGAGTGCGCGGCACATCTATATTCGGCGTAAAAGAATTGGCAACCAGCACATACTGCTGTTTGCCGTCTTCAATAACCTGCTTAACTTCTGCACCAAATGGCTGGCGCACGTTAAATTGATGGCTAAATTGGCGAACGAAGGTCTTGCCATCCACTACTAGGTTTAGTTGATAGATACCGTCTTTATCAAAAGCCGGTAAAGGGGTGCTGTAGCGCCCAGTGGCCGGCGGCGTATCGTCGCTTAAGGCTACCTGCCAAAACTGTTTCAAATCGAACTCATCGTTACCGGCTTCCATTTGCGCGTCAATCGTCATAATGCGCAAG
Organism: Teredinibacter waterburyi; assembly: GCF_001922985.1. GTDB lineage: Bacteria > Pseudomonadota > Gammaproteobacteria > Pseudomonadales > Cellvibrionaceae > Teredinibacter > Teredinibacter waterburyi. The sequence goes on along the minus strand of NZ_MRUH01000096.1, from coordinate 21,788 downwards.
AATTCAGGGCGGGTAATAACAGCGCCATCTTCCTGTAAAAACAGTGCCAGCTCTTCTTCTTGCCCGATATACACATTGAGCGGTAACGGCTTTACGCGCAGGTTTAAGTTGCTCACCACGGTTACGCGACTACTAGGATCCATTGCCGCTTTTACACCCCACTCGCCTTCTAAGGGTTGTTTTACGGTTATCAGATCGTAATCGGGTGCGCGATGCCAGCGAGCTTCACTGTTGTCTAACGCTGCTGAATAAACGGTTTGATCTGGGCCGATCAGTTCTGTTTGCTGGCTTGGGTCTTTGCGAAAAATTAGAGCGGTAAATTCTTCTACGCTTGAATCGATAACGAAGCGGTTATCCGCTAGAGGGACTTTCTCGGCGGGGGCGGCGGCGTCGAAAGCTTTTAGAAAAATCCGCATCAGATCGTCGGCACTGAGGGCGACCTCTGCCATACCGCCGGTGCCAAGGCTGAGTTTGCTCATCAGGTTGGTATCGGCATTATCCGACAAGGCAATGGTATGTATGGTGACGCCGCTGGCTTTTAAGCGCGGCAATACTTCATCGACAATACGTCGCCATTCTTTTTTGTTCGCCTCTGGGGATTTTTCAATATCGACCATGCCATCGGTCAATAGAATTATGCTGGTTTTATACTCGCTGTTGGGGGTATCTAAATCGTGACTGGCCTTTTCTAGGGCTTCGCCAATATTGGTAAATAAGCCAACCGAGTTGATCTCTTGCGCCTGCTGAAGAGCATTGGCACGCCAAGCTTCGCTAACCGGTTTGTGTGGCACCAACATGTTCACCCACTTGCCAAAGGTCCACACGCCGGCTTGACTGCCTTCCGGTAACAACTGCACTAAAAGCTCGACAGCTGGCTGACGCAAGTTATTGGGGTCGTTGGCTTTCATGCTGCCAGACACGTCAATTACGAGGCGAACATCCGCCGGTAGAGGCATCTGGGCAAAAGCCATGGACGGCAGCAGCGGCAGTAGCAACGCCAGCAGCACAAGCGCGTATAAGCGCCCGTATCTCGTCGTGTTACGAGCAGTGAGGCGGTTACCCGTTAAGGAAGAAGCACCGAGGCGTTGTATCATAGATGGTTCCGGTAGATGCCAATAAAAAAGGCAATAACACTGTCATTGCCTCATTATTTATAGCAGTAAAGCCGGATATATGCCGAGTTTTGGTGCGGTGTTAGCTTTTCATTTAGGCGCTATGCGGCGCTATTTTTCATTTTGTTACGCTGTAAATACCACCGGATACCCTGATAAAGACCCGAGCAAAGCAAACTAACCAGTACCGCAAAAATCAGTGGTGTGCCAGCTCGCCAGAAAGCTTGCCCGCCATCGACTAAGGTTTCGACGATGCTGATCAACAATGCGGGCGAAAGGTAAGGCTGTTCGGCGTTGGTGTACCAAGGCGTAAGTATCGCGACGGGCACGATGACTCGCAGCAATTGACGCACTTCTGTAGCACGAATCTTTGCGGTCAAAAACCACCAGCAGCCTATAAGCAGTATTGCACCAAGCAGGTAATACCCCCATCCGTATAGGTACTCAGTTTCTGTCATCATCGCTCATTGATCTCCCGTAAATAATCACTCATCTCGAACCCGCTTTATAGAATTGGCCTTAGTAATGTGGCGGCGGCTCGTTGCCAGCACTGGCTCCCGTTTTCCCCTGCTCCATTTCGTAGGCAACTTCATCCAGTTTTTTATACAGCTCTCGCAATTGCTGCTGCAACGACACTACCTCACCAGACAGCTTTGCAATCTGGTCGTTGAGCGCACCAATGGTATCGTCCTGAAACGCCATTCGTGCTTGCAGGTCTTCTATCGCTTCCAAATTTTCCGACATAGGTTTCTCTAACAATATTTTCTAAGATTAATCGGGATTAGCGTACTAAAAATAACGAAACAGAAGGATTCGAAAGCGCTTTAGCCATCCACCCAATAAACAACATGATCTTCATAATCTTGTTCGGCAACATGCTGTTCTGCAACCACCCTACCGCGCACGGACATGCCCGCGCTGTGAACGCTGGAGCCACTGCCGCTGACCAATGGGTGCCAGTCGGCCAAGGGCTTGCCTTCTGCTATTAAACGATAGGCGCAGGTTAGCGGTAACCAATCAAAGGTTTCGGGTTCACTGAGCTTGAGAACTAAACATTCCGGCACTTGACTGACACGGTTTGGGTAATCACCACAGCGACAGCTTTCCGCATCCAGCAACCTACAACTAATATTGGTAAAAAACAGCTCGCCGGTGTCTTCATCTTCGAGTTTGTGCAAACAACACTTTGCACAGCCATCACAGAGTGACTCCCACTCTGCAGGGCTCATTTGCGCCAAGGTTTTACGCTGCCAAAAAGGCTTTTTCATAACCACAAGATTCGCTGCTAAGTTAAATCGCGCTACATTTTATCGCGCTACATTAAATCGTTCGGTATTTGCTGCATATAGGCTTCATTGATCTGCGGGGGCATCTGCAAATAAAAATCTTCGGCTTCAATTTGTGCAATTACCTTTTCGACACTAACCCGCGCCAACTTTCGCTCTGGCGTCAACATCAGGCTCATAGCCTGCTCGGCTTTACCAAATTGTTTTCGCAACGGCTCTGGCAACAAATCCAAATCAAACCCCTTGCGAACATAGAGGTACATGCCTTCTTTATTTTTTGAGCGGTAGATGTCGACTAGTAGCTTCATAATATTTATCGTTGTCTTACTAATTTAAAATTTACCTAACAGCGAAACTCAACTATCCGCTTCAGGCGATGCTGAATCCGTCGTTTGATTTAATATTGCTTGAGCCAGCAGCTCGGCCAACAAATCATAACGCCAGCCAATCAAGTTAGCTTTTAGTACGCCGTCCACTGCGCTAGTGCTTGGGTTATCGATTTTAACCAGCGCTCGCGTTAAAGCTTCGTAGTCGCGTTTTTTTAACAGCAGCTCGGGAGCAATATTTTCGGCTTCAGCAAAGGCCACCACGACGCCACGTAGTTTTTTGCTCCAATTGTTTTCGGCACTTGATAGCGGTCGCGGCAGAGGATCGGGCAAGTCCCACTCTTCTATACTCAAGCCCTCTTCCACTAGCTCGATGATCTTCTCGCCATCCGAGCGAATCATGCGCTCGCTAATACCATCAAACTTACGCAGTTCGCCAACGTGCTCCGGCGCCATTTGAGCAATATCTAACAACGAGTGCTCTTTGATAACGCGATTACGCGGCACGTCTCGCTGCTGAGCAATTTGCTCGCGCCACTTGGCCAGTTTCATTAGGGCCGCAAGGTTACGAGGTTTGAGTCGCCACGCCTGTTTAACCCGCAAATGACTCTGCTCAATATTTTGGTTTTCGGCATAGGCAAGTAATGTCTGCTCACAGTCATCTACAACCCAAGACACGCGCCCCAAATTTTTTAATTTTAAAATCAGATGAGAAACTAGCTGATAGAGATATTCCACATCGATAGACGCATAGATGACTTGAGCCTCGCTAAGCGGGCGCTGCAACCAGTCTGAACGCGTTTCGCCTTTCGGTAGCTGCTTATCTAATACCGCGGCAACTAAATTCGCAAAACCAACCGAAAAACCGTAACCGGCGGCGGCAGCGGCTATTTGCGTATCGAATAAATTTTTGGGGATTACACCGAGTAGATACTGGAACACTTCCAGGTCTTCTGAACAGGAGTGTAAGACCTTAACGATATTCGGGTTTAACAAAATTTCTGCAAACGCCGAGCAATCTTCAATCGCTAGCGGGTCGATCAAGTAATTGGCTTGGCCGTCGTTAACCTGAAGCAACCCGGCAATCGGGTAGTAGGTTTGACTGCGCATAAATTCGGTATCCACCGCTAACAATTTACACGCCTGCCACTGCTTGCAATAGGTTTGTAACTGGGTGGCATTATCAACCCAGTGTATGGGTTGGTTTACTAACTCTGCCGACATGAAAGATCCCTATAGTTCGCGACGGCTACTCATGGCATGAGCCAAAGTACCGCCATCGATATATTCCAGTTCGCCACCGATGGGAACACCATGGGCGATTCTAGAAACGCGTATGCCGTGCTTTTTTGCGCGCTCGGCAATGTAATGAGAGGTAGCCTCACCTTCCACTGTTGGATTAGTAGCGAGAATTACTTCGGTTAATTCAGCTGTGGCAAAACGTTGTTCAAGAACGTCGATACCAATTTCTTTAGGACCAACGCCGTCGATAGGCGACAGCTTCCCCAAGAGCACAAAATACACGCCGCGATAGGTAGCCGATTGCTCCAGCGCCACCACGTCTGCGGGCGATTCAACAACACACAAAAGCGTGCGGTCGCGGCGCGAGCTGGTACAAATTGCACAGCGATTTTCTTCGGTAAGCGTGCGGCACTCGCAGCAGCGCTGAACCTTTGCGGCCGCAAGTAACAATGATTGAGCCAAGCGTTCTGCGCCATCGCGGTCCCGCTCTAATAACTGAAAAGCCATACGCTGCGCAGATTTAGGCCCAACCCCCGGCAACGCTCGCAAAGACTGGATAAGCTGATCAATTAAGGGAGAAAACATAAACGGGTAGCGACCTTAAGTAGACAATTAAAACGGCATTTTGAAACCGGGTGGCATCTGCATGCCGCCGGTTAGATCGCCTAATTTTGATTTATTGGTGTCTTCAACTTTGCGCACGGCATCGTTTACTGCTGCCGCCACTAAATCTTCTAGCATTTCTTTGCCTTCCGTTAAAACCGAATCGTCAATCGAGACTTTTTTTACATCGTGGCGCCCGGTCATAACGACAGTAACGAGCCCTGCGCCGGACTGGCCTTCAACCTCAAGGTTGGCAATATCCTCTTGCATCTTCTGCATTTTGGCTTGCATTTCCTGAGCCTGTTTCATCAAATCGCCCAAGCCTGTCATAGTTAACTCCGTAATTGTGTTTTCTATTGGTCGGTAAAACTAAGTGTTTGTTCATCTAAACTTGCGCCGAATTCGCGCTCTAAGGTTTGCACAATTGGATCGCTAGCGAGCGAATGTAACGCCGCGTGATGACGCTCCAACTTTTCTCTATCGGCACACTGCGCCGGCGTTTCAAAACCCTCGGGAATCGCTTGCAAGTGCACGTCAACCACAACTGGCTGAGCAAAATAGTCGGTCAATATCCCCGTTAAACGTTGGATATGAGAGGTATCAAACAAACTACCCTTGGTTTCATCTAAGCCAAAATGTAAGCGGTTTTCTTCTCGGCCTAATAACACACAGTTCACCGCCGTACTTTGCAAAATACCTTTAATATTCAACTGCCGAAACACACTCACCCACTGGTCTGGACCGAACGCGTCTAAGGCAATTTTGGCTGCCGTTGGCCGGGGTTTTAATGGGGGTTTATTGGCAACCGAGGGATTGCTATTCGACTCAACATTTAACGATGCTGACGGTATGGAGGCTTTAGTTTTCGGCGGCTCAGTAATACCTTCTTTACCGACTAAATCCTTAACGCGCTGTTTTAATTCGCGAGCCACCTCATTCGCCGGTTCGACGCCGCGGCCATTTATTTGATGGTTTACGGTGTTACTTTCCGGTTCGGCAAGGCCTGCTGAAGCTCGCGCGCTTTCACCACTACCGGCGGCGGGCGCAATAGTTGGGTTCACGTCATTTGCGTGCACATCGGCAGCGTCGGTTACCGCACTGATCGACTCAGTACTGATAGAACTCGGCTCGATAGCGGCTTCAGCTAGGGACTTTTTTACTGGGGTGGACGCCTCCGTATTGCTGTTATCTTCCCCGTAATAGTTGTCCGCGGTATGGTCTTGCGCGGTTTTGTCTGCCACGGCAGCTTGATCAAATTCTGCCTGGTGTGCGGGTGGTGCTAATGCCGATGGCTCGGGGCTATCTGGCGCTGCGGCTGCGCGCTCCCCGCTCGCTGCTGTGGAATCGACCCCAGATGAAGACGACGTTTGGTTAGCGGGCTGTAACGGGCGTGTGGGCACATCGACTAATCCCTGCGGCTTGAACGCAAGCATTCGCAACAAGGTCATTTCGAAACCACTGCGAGGCTCGGAGGCGAGATACAAATCTCGACGTCCAATCAGCGCGGTTTGATAAAACAATTGCACATCTTCCGGCGTTAACTGGCGCGCGAATTCCAATATTATTTTCCGATCGCCATAGCTGTTATCTAAAGCTTCCGGCAGCGCTTGAGCAATTGCGATGCGATGCAGCAGCGTGAGCATATCGCCCAGTGCTGCATGAAAATCGGGCGCGTGTTCGGCAAACTTCGCGATCGCATTGAGCATGGCCTTGCCATCACTCTCGATCAACGCGTCGATAAGCCGCTGCACTAATTTATGGTCAATAGTGCCAAGCATATTGGCAACATCTTGCTCTACCACCTTGCCGTTGCCGTAAGCAATCGATTGATCGGTAAGGCTGAGTGCGTCGCGCATACTGCCATCAGCGGCTCGGGCCAGCAGCCAAAGTGCGCTTTCCTCAAAGGGGACAGCTTCTTTTTCAAGAATAAAGTCGAGATGGCCGGCAATACGCTCGGGGCTCATATTCTTGAGATTAAACTGCAGGCAGCGGGACAAAATTGTAACTGGCAGTTTTTGTGGGTCAGTGGTGGCAAGCAAAAATTTGACGTGCTCCGGTGGCTCCTCCAAGGTTTTTAACAGTGCGTTAAAACTGTGATTGGAGAGCATGTGGACTTCATCGATCAGGTAAATCTTGTAGCGACCGCGAGTCGGTGCGTATTGCACATTGTCGAGCAGCTCGCGGGTATCTTCAACTTTAGTTCGCGAGGCTGCATCCACTTCGATAAGGTCGACAAACCGGCCTTCACTAATCTCTCGGCAAGCGCCGCACTCGCCGCAAGGAGCAGAACTTACTCCCACCTCACAGTTGAGGCATTTGGCTAGAATACGCGCAATCGTCGTCTTACCAACACCACGTGTGCCGGTAAAGAGATAGGCGTGGTGCAGGCGGTTGTGATCTAGCGCGTTAATCAGCGCCTTCAACACATGCTCTTGACCAACCATCTCGCGAAAGTTAGCGGGTCGCCACTTGCGGGCAAGTACCTGATAGCTCATGAAATATGAGTCTCTGTTTGATTTGAATAAGGGAAGGCATTATACCTGCCGATGGAGCTGGGGTCAGGTTTAATAAATTTCTGCAGGCAGCAGAAAACTCAAAACGCAAGCCGAGGCGAAAAGCAGAAAAAAGAAGATTGAAAAAAGGTTGGGAGGCGACCCAACCCAGCCACACCCCGGCACACAATTGTACTGTTACCGTTGCTTCCTTCCGGACCTGGCGGAGTTCACAGCGAACTGTTGCGGGGGGACCAAATTGGGCCACCATAGTATGGTGCGCAAAGAAAAAAGCACACCTTAGGGGCTGCGCATTATCCGGTTTTCACCAAACAATGCAAGCCGAGCGACAGAGGTTTTTTAAGAACAACTACTGCAAGCTCGGCGCAGCGAAGGATATAGGTTAAAACTTAACCGCATATAACGCGCAAAGACGAAACATGCTCTACATTTTTAATCGCTTCAATAACACTATCGTTTGGACGAATCGCCAAATCGAGGATATTGTAAGCGACATCATTGCGACTTTTATTAACCATATCGATCACGTTAACGTCATTTTCAGCGAAAACAGACAGCACATGCCCCAACACGCCAGACACATTTTGATTGGTAAAGGTGATACGACAGCCAACACCATTACGCGCCATAAGTGTTTCTGGGAAGTTTACGGAATTTCTAATATTGCCGTTTTCCAAGTAATCGCGCAGTTGATTCACCGCCATTACCGCACAGTTCTCTTCCGCTTCTGCCGTGCTAGCGCCAATGTGCGGCAATGCTACAACCTTACTGTGACCAATCAAGCATGGCTCCGGGAAGTCACACACATACTGACGTAATTTTCCGGCATCCAAGGCTGCAACTACAGCCGCCTGATCGACAATTGCGTCGCGTGCGAAATTTAAGATCACCGCGCTCGACTTCATTACGGCGAGTGTTTCAGCGTTGATCATATGCTTGGTTGGCGCAATCGCTGGCACGTGGAGAGATACGTAATCAACTTCACTCAACAAGGCTTGCAAACTCTCTTTGCGGCGAACGGTACTAGGTAGGCGCCATGCGGCTTCCACCGACAAGGCAGGGTCAAAACCTGCGACATCCATCCCCAAGGCTAGAGCCGCCTCAGCAACCATTGAACCAATTGCACCCAAGCCGACAACACCCAAGGTTTTTCCAGCCAATTCGCTTCCCGCAAAACGCTTCTTTTCCGCTTCAAGCAACTTGGACATCTCACCCGCGTCGGTCATTTCACCTAGGGTGCTGACGTATTCGCGACCCTGTAAAATACCGCGCGAGCTCAACAACATACCTGCGAGCACTAACTCTTTTACGGCGTTTGCATTGGCTCCCGGCGTATTAAAAACGACGATACCTTTCTTGGTGTAGTCCTCAACCGGCACATTGTTTACACCGGCACCAGCGCGAGCCACGGCAATTACAGATTCAGGCAAGGTCTCATCGTGCAGCTTTTGACTGCGCAATAACACCGCATCCGGCTTGTCGACGCCTTCGCCAACACTGTAGTTTTCGGCAGGGAATCGACTGAGGCCTTTATCGGAAATTTTGTTGTATGTACGAACTTGAAACATGCTGCTTTGCACCTTTAGATTTTATGAATTCGAATAATCGCTTCGCGAGGGTAAGGCGGCGTCTTCGGCTCGACTTTTTTGATTTCCTTGTCGGCTTTTTTGACAATAAAACCGGAAGGAATCGCTAACCCATTGTTTTAAAAGGGTTTAAAAGTTGGCCCTTTATTTGCTATAACAGGAGTACCGAGAGTAATTGATTAGAACCAGCCCTGTGCTGCCAGTCTTTTACTGTTAGGTAAAACCTTGTTTCTTCGATTCGGCCCTGGTCTCCAGGGCTTTTTTATGCCTGCCAATCACGTAAATACAACGACGTTTTAAATATTCGCCTGCAGCCGCCTTTTCGCGGCCACGCAATATGGCACTTGCCTAGAGGGGCCAACTTCGCCCCCCTCAGCTACGACCTAAGCCGATGACTATGGCGTTACTTATTTCCGTTACTTATGCTGTCACTTCGGCGTAAGCCCAGCTCAGCCAAGGCATTAAGGCTTCTAGGTCAGAGGCCTCAACTGTAGCACCACACCAAATACGTAAGCCTGCCGGCGCATCGCGATAAGCGCCGATATCGTAGGCAACGGCTTCGCTATCGAGCAGCTTAACAAGCGCCTTCACCTGATCGGCACTGGCCTTCAAGGTTAGACAAACACTGGTGTTGGAAAGCGTGGCGGGATCTTCAGCAAGAAAGCTTATCCAGTCGTTTGCGGCTACAAACTTTTCAACCACAGCCAAGTTGGCTTGAGATTTGGCAATAGCGCCGCTCAAACCACCCAAGCTACGCACCCAACCGAGTGCATCAAGATAGTCGGCAACACACAACATTGACGGCGTGTTTATTGTTTCGCCGCGGAAGATCCCTTCATCCAACTTACCACCTTTAGTCATGCGGAAAATTTTTGGCAACGGCCAAGATGGTGTGTAACTTTCTAGACGCTCAACAGCCCGAGGACTGAGAATCAACATGCCGTGAGCGCCTTCTCCGCCAAGAACTTTTTGCCAGCTGTAGGTCACTACATCGAGCTTTTCCCATGGCATTTCCATAGCGAACACAGCCGAGGTTGCATCACAAATAGTCAAGCCCTTGCGGTCGTCCGGAATCCAGTCGCCGTTTGGAACCTTCACACCAGAGGTCGTGCCATTCCAGGTAAAAACAACGTCGTTGTCGAAATTTACCGCGCCAAGGTCTGGCAACTTGCCGTAATCAGCAACGGTTGCTGTCGCATTTTCGAGCTTTAGCTGTTTAGTAATATCGGTTATCCAACCACTACCAAAAGATTCCCAAGCGAGCACATCAACTGGGCGCGCTCCCAGCATCGACCACATTGCCATCTCTACCGCACCGGTATCGGAGGCCGGCACGACGCCAACACGGTAACCCTCAGGCAAACCCAATAGCTCCGCAGTTTCGGAACAGGCTCGACCGAGCGCGACCTTGCCGATAGAGGAGCGATGCGAACGCCCAAGAGTACCCAGCTCCAACGCCGTTACATCGTAACCAGGGCGTTTGCTGCAGGGGCCAGAAGAAAAGTTTGGATTGTTGGGCTTGGCTTGCGGTTGCATTTTGTTCCTCTAAAAACGGCCAAAACCCCAAACGGGGTTTTGTGACTGGATTGGACTGAATTTGGTCTTGTAGGACTTACAAACGATACAGCAAATAATACAAAGCGAACGCTACGGGAGACCAATACACCCGAAAAATGGGGCGCATTATGCCATTGTTAACCTCTCCAGCAAAGCCAATGCGGAAAATATTTCGCTGCAGACTGCTCCTCGACCCAACACAGCAGGGCCGGAATATTAGAGCGTTTTGAGATCAATCAGAATCAAGCGAGACGGCAAGACCACAGCCTACACCAACAAAGGGCGCGCTAGGCGGCGCCATACCAATATCGTTACTTTAGTAAACTACATATAAGACTCAGTAGAGCAAGGTATACAGCTTGCGCTGATAGTGAATTGCGAGCGGATCACCCTTACCTAAAACAGCCAAAATATCGTTAAAACTGCGGCGCGCTTCACCCTCACGATAACCGAGATCGCGCTGCAATACGCGGTACAACATGTCCAACGCCTCACCAAAGTATTTGTGCTGCCCATACTGTATCGACAGCAAGTAAGTAAGCTCGATATCATCTGGTGACTGCGCCAACTGAGACTCTAACTGCTCAATTTCAGGCGCCTTGGCCGCCTGCTGAGCCAGCTCCAACTGCGACATTAATAGGTGGTAATGCTCATCTTGATCCGCCATGCGAATCGTCGCCAGAAGCTCTTCCGCTGCAGAGACCCGATTAAGCATCAACAAAGCCTGCGCCCACAGCAACTGGATATTCGCCTGCTGCGCCGACTCGCTGGATGCCTGCTGCAAAATCGGCAATGCGCTTTGCGCGTCGCCCTGCTCCAGTAACAACTTCGCCGACGCTGCGGCCTCATCCCAAGGTTTCGGCAAATGCTTAGCCAAAAACTCGCGCACCTGCACTTCAGTTTGCGCGCCAGTAAAGCCATCGACCGGCTGACCATCCTTCATAAGCATTACAGTCGGCAAAGATCGCACACCAAACTGAGACGATATCATTTGCTGAGTATCCGCATTTACTCGCGCCAACAAAAATCGCCCGGAAAACTCAGCCGCAAGCTTTTCCAAAACTGGCATCAAGGCCTTACAGGGCTCACACCAATCGGCCCAAAAATCGACCAATACGGGCCGCGAGAATGACTCATCAATCAAATACTGCTGGGCATTGGATTGGTCTATATCAATAACGCTTAAGTGTTCCATGTAAGACTTTATAACCTCATTTTCAAACTAACCGGCACAGCCCCGCAATTCGCCAGCGCCGCTAACAACTAACAATCAGGCAAACTACGGCGTTTCCACCTGAGCAAACGTCGACTCAACAAAATCGAGCAGCGACTCACTACCAACGCTGACATCCAGCGACTCCGGCAGTTGATACAGCGCCCACTCAACCCCCCACTCAAGGCGACGCCCCGACATTATTGCCGTAAACGGACCTTGCTGTTCCACTTCTATATAGGGGTTTTTAATGTCCGCATGCGCGTAGATTTCTATTTCCGCCTCGCGCGGAGCAATTTCTTGAGGGTCGACGCTCGGGAATTTTTTTATCAACAATAAACCATTATTAGCATTGGCAATCCAGCCACCGGAATTATTGGAAAAGATCTTCGGAATACCTACCAAGCCCTCAGGGCAATACCGATACCAATAATGATCTACTGCGAAGTCTACAGCGCAGGTCGAAAACCCTTCAGGCCCCGTATCGGCCGAATAGAAAGTCAAACCACCGGCAATACGGCTAATTTCCCAAGGGGCCATGGTAACGATTTCATCTGAAACATTTTCAATGGTATAGCTGACATTAAAACCATGCGAACTTGCCGTAATACGCTTATAAAGCTGAATCCCAAGAGCAGCACACGGCTGACTGCGAAGCAACACGCTAGTATTTGTAGCGCCCAAAACATCGTAGAGGTGCTCATCCAACTCCGGCGGAGGGGGCCACCCCCACAGCGATTGAGGTGACGGCCAGAAAGTAGAGCCGGTCTGAATACCGGTGTCGAGGAGCGCATTTCGCCCCTCGATACTAAACCCTAAAATACGACCGCCGTAGCGACTGACCGAGATCTGTCGATCGCCGGATTGCAGCTCGATGCAATATTGTTCCTGGTCCACAAAACGCTCCAGTATTTAACCCCAGAAAAACAAGCTAACGGAACGATCATCAAAAAAACTAAACGGATCGCCGACCACCTGAAACGCTGGCTAATTATTATTGTTCGCGGCATCGAATCAAACAAAAACCGACCTCAAACACCCACAAAATAATTGGGTGCTATTTTGGGTTTTCACAGGCGCCAATTCGAAACCACCACCTCCCACCTACGCATTGCACCCGGCTCTCGCGCCGACACTTAGAACAAAACAACGCTGATTGTAGGCCCAACCCAAACTTGTGGCTTTATAACACGCACAAACCACAAATGACAAACACCGCTACAACCAACAAGGACATCTAACTAAAAACGGACAACACCAACATAAAAGTCAACAACTGCGTCGATATGTATCGATCAATCACAAAAACACACATTGTAAACGGTTACAGATTGGCGCGAATTACATCATGACAACATCGATCCATAGGCCAACAACTAACCAGAACAAGATGGGAAGCATACCCTGACAAACGGTCAGAACACCTAGCAGGTTATAGTCATACAGACCACCAGATAGCCGAAAAACACACAGCTAAAGCTCAGCGCTCTCAATCATCCCAAGCAAACTTCCAGCTAACCTCGGTTTTCACCATATCAATAGGCACTTTCGTGCTAATTATCGGCGATTAGCCTACTATTTTTCGGCAAAGTACTGTTAAAACTCTCAATTTCTCCTAAAATACCGGCCCTGTATGCTCCGCAGCACCGAGCAAAAAATGGCGCGCCAATTATTTACTGGTTACCACCATAGATTGCCGCAACTACTTGGTGAGCGAGAGCACACATTTATTGAGCACATCGACACACAGTTGCCTCAAGCTACGTTCACTGGAGGTAGTTGTACTGGGGTCGATTAAAGCTGAACTTAGCTTGTGCTCGTCCTGCGTTACCTAACGACAAAGACTATAAGAACGAAAGGCGTCTTAATCATATGCATTTAACTTTCTTGGACTTATCCATCATCGGCCTCTATTTGGCCAGTACGGTAGTCATTGGCCTAGCGCTAAAACGCAAAGCCTCTAAAAACCTCGACTCCTATTTCCTCGGCGGCAAAACCCTGCCCTGGTATATGCTAAGCCTGTCGAATGCCTCTGGCATGTTTGATATCTCTGGCACGATGTGGCTTGTAACCCTTCTTTTTGTATATGGCTTAAAGAGTATTTGGATTCCTTGGCTATGGCCGGTATTCAACCAAGTCTTCCTGATGGTGTTCTTATCGCTCTGGTTGCGTCGCTCCAACGTGCTGACTGGCGCAGAATGGATCCGCACCCGTTTTGGCGATGACCTCGGCGGCAAGCTATCCCACGGCATCATCGTGGTCTTTGCACTTATTAGTGTTTTGGGCTTCCTTGCCTACGGGTTTGTCGGCATCGGCAAGTTCATGGAAATCTTCATCCCATGGGAAACCGTATCGCCCTACGTTCCGTTTAGCGTAACGCCAGAATACGTGCCACACCTTTACGGCATCGTATTTACCTCCATCGCAACCTTTTACGTAATGCTCGGCGGAATGCTGAGTATTGTTTGGGCGGATTTGCTGCAATTCACGATCATGGCTGTATCGGCGGTTATCATCGCGGCTATCGCAATGATGCAGGTGTCTCCAGAAGCCTTCCAAGCGGCCGTCCCGGCGGATTGGTCAAACCCATTCTTTAGCTGGAACCTCAGCATGGACTGGTCGAACAAAATCCCCGAAGTCATGGAAAAAATTAATTCCGATGGCTACGAGCTGTTCGGCATATTTGTAATGATGATGCTGTTTAAGGGTGTGCTTATCAGTGCAGCTGGCCCAGCACCCAATTACGATATGCAAAAGATTTTGGCAACCAAGTCGCCTCGCGAAGCGGCGAAGATGAGCGGTTTTGTATCGGTTGTTCTGATGCCTATCCGCTACTTGATGATTGCCGGCTTTACCGTTCTGGCACTGGTTTTTTATTCGCAACTGGATCTTCAAGTGGGCGATCGTGTCGACTTTGAAAACATTCTACCTTCCGCGATCAGCCAGTTTGCTCCTGCCGGTGTTATGGGGTTATTACTTGCAGGCTTGCTAGCGGCATTTATGTCGACATTCGCCTCTACGGTTAACGCCGCCCCGGCCTACCTGGTAAACGACATTTATCGTCGTTACATCAACCCAGAAGCCTCGGCAAAAACACTGGTTCGTATGAGCTATGTTGTTTCAGTTGCTGTAGTACTGATCAGTACCTGTATCGGCCTGTTCGTTACTAGTATTAACTCCGTCCTACAGTGGATCGTGTCCGGCCTATGGGGCGGCTATACGGTTTCCAACGTACTGAAATGGTATTGGTGGCGCTTTAACGGCATGGGTTACTTCAGTGGTATGACCGCCGGTATCATATGCGCAATGTTTGTACCGCCTTTATTACAGCTTGCGCTTCCAGCTACGCCAAGCGATATATTGCCGCTGTATAGCTTCCCAATCATTTTGCTGCTCTCTAGTATTGCCGCTGTTGTCGGCAGTATTTCCAGTGAAGAGGAAGATAAGACTCGTTTGAAGGAGTTCTACAAAAAGGTGCGTCCTTGGGGTTTCTGGGGGCCAATCCACGACTTGGTCGCTGCCGAAGACCCAAGCTTCAAGCGCAACCCTAACTTCAAGCGCGACATGTTTAACATCGCTGTCGGCATCATTCTACAAACCTCACTTGTAGCACTGCCAATATTCTTTGTTATTAAAGAGTTTTACTCTGCCGCCTTCACTGCAGCTATTGCAATCGGCACAGGGCTAATTCTCTGGAAAACATGGTTCCAAAACCTAAGCGATTGGCCGGAAGAGGAAATCGCTCAGGAACAAGCAAAGAAACTAGCAAAAGCGTCATAAGCTACTGCTGAAAGCCCGACCGGGAACACAGAGCGCCACCTAAACCGTCGCGCCCTGTGTTTTCTTTTATATAAAAACAATTATTAAATTCCAACTATCGCCAACTAGCTAAGGTAGAGAAATAATGAAATTTGGTCATTTTGACGATAACGCTCGTGAATACGTTATCACCAATCCCAAAACACCATACCCCTGGATCAACTATCTTGGGAACGAAGATTTTTTCAGTCTTATCTCTAATACCGCTGGCGGATATACCTTTTACAAGGATGCTAAATTTCGCCGTTTAACTCGCTACCGCTACAACAACGTACCTGTAGATAACGGCGGCAAATACTTTTACATCAACGACGGCGGTGACGTTTGGTCGCCCGGTTGGAAACCTGTAAAAGCAGACTTAGATAAGTACGAATGCGCCCACGGCATGAGCTACACCCGTGTTACCGGCGAACGCAATGGCGTTGAAGCTGAAGTAACCTACTTCATCCCCCTCAAAACCTGGGCCGAAGTACAAAAAGTTAAATTAAAGAACACCTCCAGCGAAACCAAAAAGCTGAAGTTCTTCTCTTGGGCTGAATGGTGCCTGTGGAACGCAGAAGACGACATGCAAAACCTGCAGCGTAACTTCTCCACGGGTGAAGTCGAAGTTGAAGATTCTGTTATCTATCACAAAACCGAATTCAAAGAGCGTCGCAACCACTACGCCTTTTACTCTGTAAATGCCCCAATCCAAGGTTTTGATACCGATCGCGATGTATGGAAAGGCCTCTACAACGACTTCGATCGTCCAGATGCGGTATTCGAAGGTAAGCCACGCAATTCAGAAGCTCACGGCTGGTCACCTTGTGCCTCCCACTACATTGAAGTGGAACTCGCACCGGGAGAAGAAAAAGAATTAGTTTTCGTACTTGGCTACATCGAAGTAGACAAAGACAACAAGTGGGAAAGCAAAAACATAATCAACAAAAACCCAGCAAAAGAACTGATAGCACGCTTTGACACGGTTGAAAAAGTTGATGCTGAATTAGCCAAGCTGGCCGACTACTGGACCGACCTACTGTCGACCTACTCTGTCGATAGTGGTGACGACAAACTCGACCGCATGGTCAATATTTGGAACCAGTACCAGTGCATGGTGACGTTCAATATGTCACGTAGCGCCTCGTTCTTCGAAACCGGTATTGGCCGCGGCAT
Organism: Teredinibacter waterburyi; assembly: GCF_001922985.1. Taxonomy (GTDB): domain Bacteria; phylum Pseudomonadota; class Gammaproteobacteria; order Pseudomonadales; family Cellvibrionaceae; genus Teredinibacter; species Teredinibacter waterburyi. The sequence goes on along the minus strand of NZ_MRUH01000096.1, from coordinate 5,376 downwards.
GGGTTTCCGCGACTCCAGCCAAGACCTGATCGGCTTCGTGCATCAAGTACCTGCGCGTGCACGCGAACGTATTATCGATATCGCCTCCACCCAGTTTGAAGACGGCTCGGCGTACCACCAGTACCAACCGCTTACTAAGCGCGGTAACCACACCCTTGGCGGCGGCTTTAACGACGACCCACTCTGGCTAATCTTATCAACTACCGACTACATCAAAGAGTCTGGCGACTTTGGCATTCTCGATGTTCAAGTCCCTTACGATAACGATGAAAGTAAAGCCACAAGCCACTTTGAACACTTGAAGCGCTCTTTCTACTTCACAGTTAACAACCTGGGCCCTCACGGCTTGCCATTGATCGGTCGCGCCGACTGGAACGACTGTCTAAACCTAAACTGCTTTTCGGAAGATCCAAATGAATCTTTCCAAACCACCGGCAACAAGAAAGGCTTTACCGCTGAATCCTTGATGATCGCTGGCTCCTTTGTGCTGTACGGCAAAGAATTCATCAAGCTCTGTAAAGTGATCGGCAACGAAGAAGATGCTGCCGAAGCGCAAAAGCACGTCGACGCAATGATCGAAGCGGTCAAGAAAGATGGCTGGGACGGCGAATGGTATCTGCGCGCCTACGATTACTACGGCAAGAAGATTGGTAGCAAAGAGAACGAAGAAGGCAAGATCTTCATCGAGTCTCAAGGCTTCTGCGGCATGGCCGGTATCGGTTTAGAAGAAGGCATGGTTCACAAGTCTATGGCCTCTGTTAAAGAGCACCTAGATTGCGAGTACGGTATTGTGCTGCAGCAACCAGCCTTTACTAAGTACTATATCGAGTACGGCGAAATCTCTACTTACCCTGCGGGCTATAAAGAGAATGCCGGTATCTTCTGCCACAACAACCCCTGGATTACGATTGCTGAAACTCTTATCGGCAACGGTGATCGCGCCTTTGATACCTACCGTAAAATTGCACCAGCTTACTTGGAAGACATCAGTGACTTGCACAAGGTTGAGCCTTACGCCTACTGCCAGATGGTAGCGGGTAAAGATGCATTCAAGCCTGGCGAAGGTAAAAACTCTTGGCTAACAGGTACCGCCTCGTGGAACTTCGTAGCAATTACCCAGTACATCCTAGGTGTTAAACCAGATTACCAAGGTCTTGCTGTAGACCCTTGCATCCCTAAGGATTGGAAAGGCTACACCGTCTCCCGCAAGTTCCGCGGTGCTACTTACGAAATCGTGGTTAAGAACCCGAACAACGTTAGCAAAGGCGTTGCCTCTATTACCGTTGACGGCGTTGCCATAGAAGGGAATGTGATCCCAGCTCAAACCGAAGGCAGTAACGTTAAAGTTGTTGTGACACTTGGCTAAGCCTCTATGATTTTTGGCTAGCGCCAGAAACACTAAACTCGAACAAGCCCTGTAGCGATACAGGGCTTTTTTTTGGCTTAACAAAACGTTACCAAAAAACCCGCAAAACCCGCCACTTATTCCATTTAAAACCAAAAACACCTCAATAAAGACACAAAACAACGCTCATATGAATAAGAGATAGCGATTCGTTACTTTTACGGACAAAACAATCTAAAACTTCCGTAACTTTAGGTAACACTAGGTCGTGTTTTTACCTAAACTAACTACATCAAATCAAACACAAACCAAACACTTAACCCGAAGGAATACGACCATGTTGAAAGAAATAATCGCAGTATCAGCTCTAACCTTAACTCTTAGCGCACCTTTCGCCGCCGCCTATTCGATCATTTCCAAAGAAAGCGTAACCGGCACCCTAGAAAGTATTAACACCGAAAGTCGCGAATTAGTCCTTAAGAGTAAAGCTGGCACCAGCGCTACCGTAACCCTTGGCAGCTCCGCAAAAGTTGTAATGGGAAGCGATGAGTTTGCCGACCTAGCCAAGCTAACCAGCGGCCAAGAAGTTGTGATTAACAAGCGCACACTTACCGCTACTGAAGACAATATTGAAGGCGTTATTGTGAGCATCAACAGCTCCGCAAAAACTGCACGCGTTCGTCAAGATTCCACAGGTGAGATTATTGAAGTTCAATTCGGCGAGAACGTGAAAGTTATCGATAACAACAAGACCCGCCCTTTTGCCAGCTTACGTCGTGGCGCTAGTGTATTGATTCAAACCGCTAGTAACTAACTTACGGCTACCGCCTGAAGCACTTATTTAGTGCTCGGCTTACACATCCCAACGGTCTACTTTATACCCCGCCTAGGCGGGGTTTTTTTTGGTGTTATACAACGCCAAGCACCAATACCTATTCGCCAACAACAACTGTATACTGTTCCGAGCCCATGATTAGCGGCGCTGCCCCATATAGCGACCTTTCCTTGAGGTGACCTTACAGTGGAAAAACAATAACGAGTGGTATTTCAATACCTAGTGGAGATGTATATGACTGCCAGTTTTGCCAAAATTGGGCTACGAGAAAAGATCGGATACGGCATGGGCGACGCCGCCTTCAATTTCGTATGGATGACCTTTATTTATTTTGGAACCTATTTCTATACGGATGTCTTCGGCATTTCCGCATTAACGGTAGGCAGCTTGTTTCTTTTGACCCGTCTTTGGGACACTGTTAACGACCCCATTATGGGCATGCTCGCCGACCGTACAGAAACACGCTGGGGTAAATTTAGACCCTATCTGCTGTTCGGTGCAGTCCCGCTCGGCATAGTCGCCACCTTATGCTTTACCACTCCCGATATCAGCGACGAAAATAAAGTGGTTTACGCTTACGTTACTTATTTTCTAGTGGGTATGGTGTATACCGCGCTCAACATCCCCTATTCCTCGATGCTTGGTGTAATGACATCTAACCGCGATGAGCGCAACGGATTATCGTCCGCGCGCTTAGTCGGCGCTTACTGTGCCGGCCTTGTCGTACAGTTTGCAACGCTTGATTTGGTTGGCTGGTTCGGTGAAGGCGACGACAAGTTAGGCTTCCAGATGACCATGGCGCTCTACTCAGTAATATTTGCCGTGCTGTTATTCTTAACCTTTAGCTGGACTAAAGAACGCGTTAAGCCAATCAAACAAGAGCGCTCGCCGTTTTTAGTAGACTTAAGAAACCTCGTAACCAACGTTCCGTTCATCGTGTTGTTCTTTGTAGGTATCTTCACCCTCAGCTGGGTATCGATTCGCGGCGCATCTATTATGTATTACTTCAAGTACTACCTTGGCGCCGAAGATATTGCCAAGTGGTACATGTCGGGGTTCACCATATGTAACATTATTGGCGCGGCACTTACCCAGTGGATCTGCCGCGGCCGCGACAAAAAAATGATCTACATCGGTCTTATGATGTTTAACGCCATTACCATCGGCGGAGTGTATTTCGTGTCTCCCGACAATATGCTGCTGTTCAGTATCTTGCATTTCAGCAACGGCTTAATGGCCGGGCCCATTACCGTAATTGTTTTTTCAATGTACGCCGATATCGTAGATTACACAGAGGTTAAGCGTGGCCATCGTATCGACGGCTTAATCTTCTCTGGGGCTTCCTTTTCTCAAAAGATGGGCTGGACGGTGGGCGGCGCCGCTGGTGGCTTTTTGTTAGCCTTCTTCAACTACGAACCAAATGTTGCCCAACCAGAAGATACCATCATGGGGATTCGAATGATGTTCACCATTATCCCAGGCGTTCTCTCAGTCGTGGCGGCCCTATCAATGATGGCGTATCAACTAAGCGACAAGACCATGGATGATATTCAAAATAGTTTAAAGTCGAGCTAGCGCCACGCTCACACATCTAAACTAAAAAGCCGCTGTAACCTTACTAAGTTACAGCGGCTTTTTTATGTCTACAGAAAATACAGGGGTGGAGCATCCTATCGAAAGCCTAAACCATTACCAGGACTCTTAACACTGGCCGCAGATTCAATACCTCACGCAAAACAAAATCCAATCCTAATAATAAGTACTTAAACTTATTCGTTTTCGTCTTCTGGCGGTAATTGATAGCTGTCATTCGCTAAACGGATAAATTCATCTCTTGATACACCACCAGTAACCTGCAGCGAAGGTGGTGTCAGGGCCATGGAATAACTCGGTGATGCAATAAAATCCGGCGGATAAAGCGCGACGCTAATGTGCTGATAGTGAAAAAGCAAACCCAGTACAATACCAAGCAAAGTGCACAACCAAGCCTTTAACTCCGTCGCCTGACGGCAAGAAATGTAAAAGACGGCGGTAAGCACCACAAGATTTACGGCAATATTCAGCTGCGTAAACGGCACCAGCCAACCAAAATTAAACTCATAGGGGTAGCTTAGATAGTCTAGTACTGACAATACAATAAACCCCAGCAAGATGAGGTTCGCATGCATAAAAAAGCGTGCTTCACGACTATTCAAACGCGCGATCAAGGCCCAAAACCCTGCGTAAACACCAACCATAGCCAGTACGATCAACACCGAATTAAAATCTTTCAACAACTCTTCGGAATAGGGATTACTGATATACGCATCTAGTACCACCAAACCGATAAGCACACAGGTCGCAACTAGACCAACCCACCACCCCGAAATGCGATGTAACATTGGTTCGAATGACGAGAGTTTTAGCGTGCGTGGTAACGGCTCGCTCTTGCTCACAAAACGCAAATAAGTTTTACCGATACATATTGGTTGGCCAGCGGAAACCTGCTTGAGTGAAGAAGATTGCAATGTCTGCCCCGAGCCATCTAAGCGAGTGCCGTTGAGGGTTGCTAAATCCTCGACTTGATAATCACCGGATTCCGCATCGAGCGACACCTGCAAATGCTCCCCCTCTATATAGGGGTCGCTTAAAATCAAATCGTTGTCGTAACCCCGTCCAATCGAAATGGAGTTCTTTTCGAAAACATGAACGTCAATTCTTTTGCCAGCCTTGCTGACGATTTCAACAATCATTTAAAACTCGCCTGTCCGATAAAATTCTGGAGAAAAAGCTGCGCATCCGACTGAGAAACCCCAGCAATAAAGAAGTGCTCCATAAGCGCTTTATTTTCTTGGCTTACACTTACGCCAATATAGAGCGCATCATAAAGTTTTTTGAGTTCTTTATAGGGGCGCGTACAAAATGCCACGCGCTGCTGTAGTACGCCCCGCTCCTCGATATTTTTCTCAATACAGTTAAAGTTAGCGACATTATCCTTGCCCGCCGAAGTGGACGGCTTCGCACTCGAAAACTGCTGTGACGCTAGATTGTAAAACGCATAGGAAGACCAGCCCTCGGCTTCAATAAGACTAAATTCGTACTCGAAGTAACCGGTATTAAACCTGTGGGACAAATAAATAGGTTGCCGACTATTGCACCCTTTATTGACCGTTAAAACATGTGTTTTTTCATCTTCATGACTATTACCCCAGCAGTC
>NZ_MRUH01000095.1 GCF_001922985.1 Teredinibacter waterburyi | reverse complement strand
CACAGCCCCCCCAGCCATATCGGCGGTTGGCCAAGGGTTTGATAAAAGCTCACCAATAATACCGCCGGTTGCAGACAACACCTGTTCGGCGATAGATTCTTGCAAGTGCTTGTAACGGTGCTCTTCTACCTGACTGGAAGCGCCGTCACTCTTGCTAGCAGCCTCGTCTAGATTGGTTAGCTCTTCGTTGACCGCGCTCGGCTCGTTTTCAGCAGTAGCCACTTCGGTCTCTACAATATCGTCTGCAGACTCAACCTCTAGCGCTATGGCTGTATTTGATTTTGTATCAGGCGATATTGCATCGGTAATTTTTTGCTGCTCTTGGAGGCGCTGATAAAGTTGTGCCAACTTATCGACCGGCACCAAAAAACCAATTTGATTGCCGCCAGTTTGCACATTAATACCGGTAACCAAGCCGTCCGCATCAATTGTCGGGCCACCACTCATACCGGCATTTATCGCGCCGGCAAAATGAATGCGATCAAAAATATAATCGTCGGCCAAGCCATTGTAATTCCCTTCGACAATGGTCATACCAATATTGCGAGGGTTGCCAATGGAGAACATTTTCTCGCCTTTGGCGGGCTGCGTTTCTCGAAACTTTAACGGTCGCCCAGGTTTTTCAACGGCGACTATCGCGAGGTCGTTAACCACATCGACGGCCAAGATTGTAAGGTTCTCTACATCGCCTTCAATATTTAATTGCAGTCGGTATTCTTCCTTTTCCATAACGGCCGCCGACACCACGTGATAATTGGTCGCCATTAAAGATCCGTCACCAATGTAGAAACCACTGCCCGAACCGCTTTTGTTTTCGGATTTAGCGTTGATTATCTGAACCTGTTTAATTGATTCACCAAACACCGCAAAAGCCTGCTCCGCTTGCCCGCCAGTAGCCGCACTTACCTTGACACCGCAAAGCAGGCCAAAAAAAACTAAACCTATAAAATAAAACAGTGAAGAAGAAGCGAGAGAGTAATCAAAGGAGCAGCAATTAGTACCTCTACCGTCCATTATTAACCGCGTATGCGGGATCTTAGCTAGCGAAATCAAAAACAGGTTCCTTTTTTGGAATAGGCGCCGTAGCCCAATTGCCACAGCCTTAGATATACAACTTCCGCCAATAGCGAAGTAGGCTGAGGAGGCTTAACTCAAGCCAGACCGCAGATGATAGCCCAATCTTGGTCGGGACAACACCGCCGTTCTCCCTTATAATCTTGCCCTTTTCGAACCTCCTAATAGAGACTGCAGCACTATGAAATACGGCTACTTTGATGATCAAGCACGTGAATACGTAATCACCCAACCGGACACTCCACGATCCTGGACAAATTATCTTGGCTCAACCGAGTACGGTGCGATCATCACCAACAACGCTGGAGGCTACAGTTTCTATAAATCGGCAGCTCAAGGCCGTTTTACCCGCTATCGCTCCAATGCGGTGCCTATGGATCAGCCGGGGCGTAATATCTATATTCGCGACCAGGACAGCGGCGACTATTGGTCTAGCGCATGGCAGCCAGTGGGCAAGCCTTTAGATCAGTATCAATCCGAATGTCGGCATGGTACGGCTTACACCACCATTACATCGCAATACAGTGGTATTGAAAGCAAATCTACCTACTTTGTGCCACTCAATCAAATTAACGAACTTTGGTATACCACGCTCACCAACAATAGCGACAAGCCACGTAAATTGCGATTGTTCACCTACGTGGAATACACCAACAACTGGAAGCTGTTCAACGACCTGCTAAACCTGCAGTACTCGGCTTATATTGTGAATATGTCGGTTAAGGATGGCATTATCGACCACGGCACCAACGTGAGCATGGATCCGAACCCAGAGGACTTCCAAGACAGCGACCAAGGCCGTCACACCTTTTTAGCCATTGCGGGCGCCGACGTCACCGGCTACGACACCGACCGTGAAAAATTCTTGGGGCCCTACCGCAGCTATCACAACCCACTCGTAGTCGAGCGCGGCGAATGCGGTCAGTCCCTCGCGGTCGCCGACAATGGTTGCGGCACGGTGCAAATTGATATCGAACTTCAACCCGGCGAAAGTAAATCGTTTTGCGTGATTATGGGTATCGGCCGAGCTGAAGAAGAAGGCGCGGCGGCACGTGCTCAATTTAGTGACATGGCCAATGTCGAAAAAGCCCTAGCGGATGTAAAAGACTACTGGCATTCACGCTTGAATAATTTCAGCGCCGAAACACCAGACCCAGAACTTAACAGCTTCTTTAACACTTGGAACCCCTACAACTGTTTAATCACATTTGCTTGGTCGCGCGCGGCAAGCCTAGTGTATAACGGTGAGCGCGACGGTTTGGGTTACCGCGACACAGTACAAGATATGCTTGGTACCCTGCACTCCATTCCTGCAGAAGCGCAACAACGCTTAGAGCTGATGATTACCGGCCAAGCCTCTACAGGTGGCGCCATGCCTGTGGTGAAGCCCTATGCCCACAACCCAGGTAGCGAGCCCTGCCCTGCCGAAACCGACTACCGCTCGGATGACTGCATGTGGCTGTTCAACACCGTACCCGCGCTGGTAAAAGAAACCGGCAACCTAAGTTTTTACGACAAGGTGCTGCCTTATTGCGACAAGGGCGAAGACACAATTCTCGGTCACCTCAAACGCGCCATTGAATTTAGCTTAAACCGCCTCGGTAAACACGGCCTACCCTGCGGCTTGCTCGCCGACTGGAACGACTGCCTAGTACTCGGTCACGACGGTGAAACCGTATTTGTTGCCATGCAACTGCGTTTTGCCTTGGCAACCTACATTGAAATTTGCGAAATGAAAGGCTTGAGCGGAGAAATCAGCTGGGCGCAGGGGTACTTGGCGACTCTAGACAAAAATCTCGACGAACACACCTGGGATGGCGAGTGGTATCGCCGCGCCTTCCGTGTCGACGGTTTTGTATTTGGTTCGAAACAAAATGACGAAGCCTCAATCTTTTTGAACCCACAAACCTGGTCGGTATTAAGTGGTCACGCCTCGCCAGAAAAAGCCAAACTTGCTATGGATAGCGTTGAGCAGCGACTCGCGACCGACGCCGGTTTAATGGTACTCGACCCGCCGGTTACCAAGCTCGACCCCGAAATTATGCGTGCACGCCTATTCAATCCCGGCATGAAAGAAAACGGCGCGGTGTTCTGTCACACCCAAGGCTGGGTTGTGATGGCGGAAAGTAAACTCGGAAACGGCAACCGTGCCTACCAATACCTGCGCACCTTTATGCCTGCAGCATTTAACGATAAAGCCGAAGTGCGAGAAAGCGAACCCTACGTGTTTTGTCAAAGTACTCACAGTAAATATAGCCCCCGCTACGGTGCTTCGCGCCTACCTTGGCTAACCGGCGCCGCTACTTGGGCATACCACGCAACATCGCAATACATGCTTGGCATTCGGCCGGAGTACAACGGCTTAATGATTGATCCCTGTATCCCATCAAACTGGCCCGGCTTTAGCGCAACCCGTGTCTTTCAAGGAAAGACCTACAATATTAAAGTGGAAAATCCGAACGGCGTTGAGAAAGGCGTGGTGTCAGTAATGCTTAATGGAAAGGTTCACGAAGGCAATGTACTTAACCCAGCTAACTGCGAACAGGAAAACACCATCGTTGTCGTTATGGGTTAGTTATTCATTAATAGAAACTACACTGCGCACCAATTCAAATTAAACTGCGCACTACCCAAAATAAAAAAGCCAAGTTACGTGCTCAACGCGACTTGGCTTTTTTACTTCTTGATTAGCGAATTTTTAACTCACTACTTTTCGCTAACACAGGGCCATCCCTATCCCAACTGCAGTTCCTATAGAATTTAAATGATCATGAAAAAACGATCACTCAACGGCTATTGAAATAAAATTCAGTAAGGTAAAAATCCAGTAAGGTAAATAGTACCGAGGAGCGCCGCTCCTCGGTATATCAACCCAAAGGAATTACATACCCCATAGCAATTTCAGTAGAGCTGTTTTAAGAGAGTCAAAACCGCCCCAAGTTCCCCAGCCTGATTCATTCGTATCAGGTACATAGTCATGCGAATACCAACCGCCGGTATCGCCAGACTCTGGGTTAATCGACCAGTAACAACCCTGTATATCCTTCTCTACCATATAGTCGACAAGAGCATCCTGCCATTCCCTATCAACGCCTGGGGTAATGTGGCTCCACATTTCCTGCTCGGCTGCACGAGTGCCGTTAGGCCAATCCATGTTACCGCCAAACTCACCTATCACCATGGCGTAACCTTGATCGCGCAAGTAACCGAAGTGCTCGTCCCAACCAGCACGCAGTACGGTTGGATTGATTACCACGTTACAATCGGCATTACCGGCAGCATCACCTTCTAAATCTGTACACTCAGATTGAGATGGATCCATAAACTGTCGCTGTACAAATACAGATGGACCATAGGTGTGTGGAGACAAAACTAAACGCTCTTTTGGAATGTTGAGTGGGTTGTCGCCAGCTTCATAAAGGTTCTCACCCCAGTTAGGGTTCGAAGCCATGTCACCGTGAGGAATTTCAACGTCGTTGGAGGTGACTGAACCGATACCTTCAACAAAAATTAGCACGTCAGAGTTAACCGAACTAATCGCTTGGTACGCATTTTCAGATAGCGTCTTCCACTCTTGCCAAGTGTAATCCCAAGGCTCGTTGAAAATATCAATACCGATGATATTGTCGACACCAAGCTGTGCAGGTAAACCGGCAATTTCTCGCAAGTTATCTAACCAGATACTTTCGTTATAGGGGTCGTCGTTAGCGGCTCCGCCACCACAAGAATACTCTTCGCGAGTAAACTCATAACCTTCACGATCAGCGTCGGCGTATGGAGGGTTAGCATCCAAACGACCTGCACGCCAACCAACATAGTTAGAACAGGAGTGGATATCCACAATCACTTCGATATTATTTTGGTCAGCCAAAATAATAAAGTCCTCTAATGCCTGACGAGCATTGTCTTGACGAACGGATTCGTGGTTCTTCAACACGCCACCGTTTTGAATATCGCCAATACCCTGCGGGTCATTTGGATCAAGTGTTTGCGGCGCAATTGGCAAACGAACAACGTTAATACCTTGCGCAGTAATTTCGGTCATTGTTTGCTGAATAGTACGACCGGTATCCGCCCACCACATATTGCCCACATAAAGCTCTAGTGGCGCGCCATCAGCATTATTATCGGCATCTTTAGGTTCGTGCTGCCCCTCTAAGCCAAACCAAGAACCACAGCGTACTGGGAACACGCTACCGTTTTTGGTTATGTTGCCTTGACTATCGACACGGAAAGTTCCCGATCCACCGGTGCTAGACGAACTACTAGAACTGCTAGAGCTGCTAGAACTACTCGTGGACGAGCTGCTCGAAGATGAGCTGCTTGACGATGAGGAAGAGCTACTACTAGAAGAACTGCTACAGGTCGAAACTACGCCACCGCTACCAGACTGGCTTTCACACGTCGTGCGACCAATACAGCTCTGACTGTTTTCCCAACCCCAACCACTGGTTTGGTTAACACACAGAGGACGTGGCGCATCTTGGTACCACTTACACTGCTCGACACACTGACCGCCTGAACTACTAGAACTTGAAGATGAACTAGAACTTGAAGATGAACTAGAACTGCTTGACGAACTAGAGCTACTTGAAGAACTGGAGCTGCTACTTGAGCTTGAAGAGCTAGAACTACTAGAGCTTGAAGAACTAGAACTACTAGAGCTTGAGCTACCACCAGAACATGCCGCACCTGTTACGCTAGGCGTTTCGGCGCTACCGCCGTTAGTGTTGCCTTGAAAGCCAAATGAAACAGTTTGCCCAGGTTGAATAGTGCCGTTCCAACCATAGCTAGTTGCGGTATAAGGATTGCTACCACTTACGTTAGCATTCCAAGAATTCGTTACACGGTTGTTGTTGTATTGCCAGCTAACATTCCAACCATTAATTGTACTTGAAGTACTGTTAGTAATATTAATGCTGGCGGTAAACCCCGAACCCCATTGATTATTTACCACGTAGCTACAACTCGCCGCGGCTCCCTGTGAAAATGCCGCAAGTGCGACACCTACCCCAACAATACAGCTCGCGCGTTTTAAAACGCTGCGAATGCTACTTGTGGGCTTGCTTGAATTACACATAGTCCAATCCTCATTTATTATGACGAAAACCATTTATTCAATTTTAAATTCACACTGAAAATAATGGCTGTATTCGACTGATCGTTATTAAATTGGCCACATTAATACTTAATAAGGGCACCTTGTTCTGAATATAGAGTTACAAACGCTCTCCACACCCAAAATTCTTCTTCGATAAACAACATAAAAGACAGCCAAAAAAACACCTTAATTTGCGGTTATTATTCAAAACAAAAATGGCAAAAAACCTAAGTAGGCTTAAACAAAAACACCTACAAAAAGCTATGTAAAGCTTTTGGAATATACCAATAAGAAATTAACTTTCGATAAAGATTGATTTTTTCGGTTAGACTTTTGATTCCGTTTGAGAATAAGCTGGAACGCTCTTGTTATTTTTTTAAATAATTATTTTTATTAAAAATATAAAAAAATACTGGTATATAGCCAAATATTTATCGGCACGTTTTATCCGCAAAGGGACTACAAATCTACTCTTCTAATAGAATAAATCTACCGATTAAGTGACAATAAATGGGAGATGGTTAACGTAAAAATATAACTATGGCGTTCGAATTAACCGATCACACTGAAATCTGAAATCGTGAATTTAAATAGAAATATAATCTGGCGTTAAAATAGACTGAGCGCAAAAAAACCATTAGGAAATGATCGACGACAGCAAGCTGACCTCGATATAGGGGGACGGCAATTAAAAGGAAGGAAAAAGAGCGCCGAAGAAAAGTATCACGCAAACCAATGGACGGTTGGCGGAGAAGAAAACCAAGTATTGTTAGGCAAGAACAGAGCAATAAGATTGAAAAGTTACTTTTACCTGTATTAGTGAACCGCCGACTCCAAAACGCTAGCGGCATAGACGCTTTCATAAATGGCTAGATTGCCTTTAGCCATGGCCTCAACTGAAAACTCTTGCTCAACTAACTTTCGCCCTGCTCGACCTAGATCCTGACGCAAATTTTGGTCGAGTAGCAATAAGCGCAATGAGTAGGTTAACGCGTCAACATCGCCAACCGGAACGAGCTTGCCATTCACGTTATGTTTAACAACCTCTGGAATCCCTCCTGCCGTGGTTGCAACAATCGGCACACCAGACGCTGCACTTTGTAAAAGCGCCACACCCAGTCCCTCTGTATAGGCTGGGTGAACAACAATATCGACATTGGGCAGTATTTTAGGAACATCTTGACGAAAGCCTGGAAAGCTAACAATAGCGTCCATATCGTTAGCTTTGACGACACCTTGATAGTGCGACTGCCGCGGGCCCTGTCCAAACAGCAATAAACGAAGCGACGGAAACTCGGGCGCTAGCCGCGAGACCGCTTCCAAAATTAACATCTGCCCCTTGCGATCAATCATCTGTGCGAAATTTGCGACGACTAAACTATCGCTTGGCAAGTTAAATTCATCGGCGAACCAATCTCTATCTCGGCGCTCCTCAAACAAGCTCCCCTTCACAGAGCTGTGCACCGTAACGACTTTTTTTGGATCCACGCCGCTTCGACAAACAACGCGACGGATTCCGTCCGAAATACAAATAACGGCGGCAAACAGCGGGTATTTAAGGTTGACGACAAGAGCGGCTTCGGGGTTGTCGACCCTGCGAGAACAAATACAAGGGATGCCAGCCCACTTTGCCGCCAGAGCGCCCCAAATATCGGCGCCACGACGACTGTGAATATGAATGATGTCTGGACGGTAGCGTTTAAAGAGTCGCAGTAGCCGCGGCATCATAAAAATATCTAGCTCTCCCCTCATTGCGATGGTCTCTACCGTCAATGAAGGAGCCGAGAATTTCGATATTGCGCTGTTCCTAGGGCAAACGAGGATGTTCTCGACCTTCAAATCCGCCAGCGCGGTAAGCAAATACTCTACCTGCTTAGCTCCGCCATACAGGTGACGACCTGCTTCAATATGCAAAATTTTCATGGAGTACCTCATCCTTCCCTACGAGTGATTCTGCAGCGACAAATACCTGCTCCGGGGTTAGTTCACGCATACAGTCAAACCGTCCTGCACATGTCGGCTTACGTCCGCAGGGGGCACAGCTCAACCTTTGGGACAGAACTCGCGCCCGTGCAAAAGGTGTTTCACTATAGGGACGTGTGGATCCAAACAGCGCCAAGGTCGGCACACAACGCGCAATCCCCATGTGGGTTATACCCGTATCAACGCCCACCACTAACTTTGCTCTCGCGATAACTTCACTGCTTTCCAGCAACGAGGTGCGTCCAGCTAGGTTGACTAGTGCAGGATGACGTTCACTTAGGCGCTCACCAGATTCTTCGTCTAAAGGCCCGCCCAGCACCAATAGCTGCAGTCCGAAGCGCTGATACAACAATTCAGCCAAAGACAACCAGTGGGACTCGAACCAGTGTTTTTGCGGACGCGTGGTATAGGGACAAAACACAATAAATTCCGCGCCGCCGGTTAGTGCGTGCAATCGCTGCTCAAGCTTGGCCTGAGTTGGTTTTGTTGCAACAAGATTCAAACGAAAATGCCGCGTATCGCAGCCCAAAAATGCAGCCATGGCACGATATTCCGAACTCATCATGCTGCTCACAGGGCGCTCAACCACCGCGTCCATTAACCAATCAGCTTTTTCTTTGGAGGCCAACCCGTAGCATTTGCGCGCACCACTCAGACGAGCCAAAACAGCGCTTTTTAACAGGCCCTGCACATCAATCGTCCAATCGTATCCGCAGGTATGTAGCGCCTGCCGAAAGGCTAATACCTCGCGCAGCAAGGCGTAGCAGCGACCTCGTCGTAATAGTTCTTTCCATTTTTCCTTAGGCCAAACTATAACGTCTTCGATATCGGGGGTTTCCTGCAATAGCCCTGCCACTGCAGGCTCTACCAGCCAACTAATCCTCACCCCTGGGTAGGCTTTATGCAGCGACGACAACAGGCCGGACGCCATTACTATGTCGCCAATCGCGCCCAAACGAATAATCAACACTCGACGTGGCCAATCGCCGGCTTTTAAATCTAACAAAATCGCCCCTTACCTATGCTTAAAACTATTGGAGAATTGTTTTCGCCACTTAAACATAAATTTAATACAACTATGTGAAACTCCAGAGACCATCTTTATTCTTTGAGAAAAATCACCGTGGCAGCCTCCCCAAGTCATACGCACAACACCGTAACGTCTAGCTATCGGCCAAGCATTAGCCAAACCCTTAGCCTTTGGGGGTATTCCAGTCTGTTAGCACTGCTAATTCCCTTCGCCTTTTTAAACCTGCTATTGCGCGCAGTAATTCGCCATAAAGACTATAACGCAAGGCGCTTTGAGCGCTTCGGCTTTGTCCCAGCTCCGCCACAACAGGGGGGATTACTTGTGCACTGCGTATCCGTGGGCGAAGTCACTGCCCTTACGCCTTTATTGAAATGGTTACAGAAAAACAATCCTGAGCTCCCGCTTACTGTCACCACCACTACCCCTACTGGATCAAAGCGACTTCGCGATACCTTTGGCGACGCAGTACATCATTTTTATCTGCCATACGATTTACATATGGCTATGCACGGTATGCTCAAGCGAATTCAGCCCAGCAAGGTACTCATAGCAGAAGTGGAGTTGTGGCCAAACCTTGTACACGCCTGCTGGAAACACAATATTCCCGTCTACCAAGTTAACGGTCGGTTAACGGATCGAGCGACGCAACGCTATAAAAAGTTGGCGGCTCTTTTTGTACCTATGATGAAAAAAATAAGCGGTGTTTGCGCACAAAGTCAGCGCGATGCGACAAACTATCTCACCCTTGGCTTAAACCCTAACAAGTTAACCTTGTGCGGAAATATGAAATTTGATGTCCCAAAGCCCACAAGCTCATCGGAGATTGCAAACGCGTTAGCACGAATTGAAGATATAGCGAAAGGAAAGCGTGTATTGATGGCCGGAAGCACCCATAGCGCCGACGAGAAAGTACTGCTCCCCGCTTTTAAAGAACTAGGTAAACGCTACCCAGAGCTAATGCTGATTATCGCCCCGCGTAAAATTCAACGCGCCGAGCGTTTACAGCTGCGCGCAACAAAAGCAGGGTTTAGCGTACAACGTCTTTCGACTTTATCACCCGAGCGAGCCGCCGATATTTTAATAATCGACAGCCTTGGGCTACTCGCACAGGCCTATTCACTAGCCAGTATCGCTGTTGTTGGCGGCAGCTTTGCAAACAAAGGCGGGCACAATCCACTAGAGGCCTGCGCACACGGAGTGCCGGTAATTATGGGACCGAACACAGACAATCTGGTTGGCGTACGAGAAACACTCGAGCAGGCCAAGGCGTTAACAATAGTGGCCGACAGTCATCAACTGTACAAGAAAATTGACACCTTACTGACAGATGATAAGCAACGCTTAAGCCATTGTTTAGCGGGAAAGGACGTTATGGAAAAAAATAGAGGCGCGCTCGAAAAAACGCTTGAAGCGATAAATTCAACATCTGCGACTGCGGCATGTATTTCACCAGCGAATCACTCAACGTCGCCAATAGGTAAAAAAACAGGCTAGCTAAGGTTGCATGCAACATGCCTGCTAAACCGGCAGACAATACACCGCACTTTTTTGTTGTTAAAAAGTGCGGTGTTCAATCGAACAAAGATTAAGCCTAACCCTCAGTTGTTGTTTGGCTAGCAAGATAATAATGAATAAGTTCGACACTTGTCAGATCGGCATCTGCCCATAAATTGGCTTTTTCACCGCGACGCTTTATTCCAAGAATACTATTTTCACTCGCGGCTTCCACCACAGCCGCTTGCAAGCCAATACGCGTTGGTCGATTCGGTAGCAGATCAAAATAGTTATCGGTCAAGCAGCCATCAAAGGGTAAAAATAAATTCTTAACCAATACATCGGAAGAAACAACCAAGTCGTTGCCGTCGATACTGAGTTGAATATTTGGCGAGCTAAAACTTAACGCATTATTAAGATGAAAGTACAAAAGGTCTTGTGAGTCTTCGATTATTCCAGTCGCTACTGCGGTTTGCTGTTGGTTATCTGGCTTGCTACGCGCAACTACGACAACTTGCTTGCTATCTAAGCCGTGAAGCAGGTCCGACTGGTCGAACTCCGCAACAAGGCTACTTTGATTGGCTTTGGCAACAACCGAAAATGTTTGTTGAAAATGTTGGCTACCATCGAAGCCTAACACCTCAAACTCAAGCGTACAGTCAACATCCTTTAAACAATCGGATACCAATTGCAGCCTAACCTTATCGTCACCTTTAGATAACACCACAATAATAGGCTTATAGGTTTCTCGAATAGCATAGTGTGAAGCCTTCCAGCGACCAAAGTAATCGACCGAAGCCCAAGAGGTTACCGGCCACATATCGTTTAACTGCCAATACATTGTGCCCATGCAATAGTGGCGATTACGTCGGTGCGCTTTAATGGCATAGGCAAGGTAATCGGCTTGCAGCAATTGCGTCATGTAAGCAACTTGACCAAACTCCGTGGGAATACAGTATTCCCGTTCGAGGTATTTAAGCATCATGCCGTAACCATCTAAAAACTGATTTTTGGATGGGTTAGCATATTGCTTCTGATGGGTTTTCATTACGGTGGACGTTACATCCCAATCCTCAGGCAATGAAAATGCCTCAAATGTCTTGAGCTCAGGCATCGACTGCAGGCCGTACTCGCTCATAAATCTCGGCAAGTACTCATCAAAACGTTCGCGTTCATGCCCCAGAAACCAAACACCCCAGTAGTGCATATCGCCGTCGACTTTTGCGCGCTCGTCGACAAAACCATACTTTGGCGACGACGCCCAATAGGTTTTATCAGAATCAAACTCGGCAACGGCATTGGGTAAAATTTCGTGAAAAATACGCTCGTAGTAGCCCCATACTTTTTCGCAGGTTTCCTCGGAATAGTTATAACGCTTTTGCCAGCCCCAGGTATGCCAGCCCTCGGCAATTTCATTATTTCCACACCAAAGCGCGAGGCAGCTGTGGTTGCGGATTCGCTTGATATTGTATTCCGCTTCCCACTGAATGCGCTTCGCCATAATGTCGTCACATGGGTAAGCCGCGCAGGCGAA
Source organism: Teredinibacter waterburyi (assembly GCF_001922985.1). GTDB lineage: Bacteria > Pseudomonadota > Gammaproteobacteria > Pseudomonadales > Cellvibrionaceae > Teredinibacter > Teredinibacter waterburyi. The sequence goes on along the minus strand of NZ_MRUH01000095.1, from coordinate 33,903 downwards.
CATAAAATCTTGCCAGACTAAAATCCCCAGCTCGTCGCAGAGGTCGTAAAATATTTTCTCTTCGTAAACCGCACCGCCCCACAAGCGCAACATATTCATGTTGGCGTCAGTCGCATAACCTAGCATTTTTCGATAGTCGGCCTCGGTTAAACGCGGCACGAAAAAGTCGGCTGGAATACAGTTTGAGCCCTTTATAAACAGTGGCTCGCCATTTAGTTTGAAATAGAAATTCTTACCGTACTCATCGTCATCGTGAATAACTTCTATCGTTCGCAAACCAATGCGATGAGACCAATCATCAATTACCTTGTTACCATCCAATAATTCAAGACGTAAATCATAGAGTGATTGCTCGCCAAGCTCGCGTGTCCACCACAGTTTTGGATTTAAAATACTAAAGGCTACTTGCGCATTCGTACCAACATTTGGCTCGAGCGAAACGATTACGGGCTGAAAACTGTTGTCGCTATCGCTAAGCCGTAAACTCAATGCTTTAGAATCGCGATGCTCCAACTCTACGTTGAGCTTTAAGCTAGCGATCTCAGTAGTCAGAGATTCCTGAACAAACTGCACATCCCCCAAGCGAGCCGCACGCCAAAGTTGCAGACGAACCGGTCGCCAAATTCCGGAGGTGACTAAACGCGGCCCCCAATCCCAACCAAAGTGATAGCCGGGCTTGCGCGAGTATACGCTTAGCTTGGGTTCGGGTTGCGAGGTATTCGCAGGAAATACAAAGCCATTTTCTTCGTAGAGTGGCAGGGTCTTTTTCACCACGGAGTGTAGATAGACTCGCAGTTGGTTATCGCCGACACGGAGACTATCGGCAACCGCAACCTGCCAGCCAGAGTACATATTGTCGGCACTTAACACCAAGGTATCATTCAGATAAACATCGGCGTAGGTGTCCAGCCCTTCAAATACCAAATCGCAATTCGACTCAGCTAATTCTTCCGCAGACACGGTGAAGTTGGTTTGATATTCCCAGTCGCGCTCACCTATCCATTGCTGTGAGGTTTCATTGTCACGCCAATAGGGGTCATCAATAATCTTGTGCTGCATTAAGTCTAGATGAATATAACCGGGAACGGTTGCATTTAACCAAGTGCCCTCGCCAGCCCCCACATCGGTCGCTTCACGAAACTGCCAGCCAGCATTTATCTCTTTTAAAATTTTCACAGATTACTTCTCTAGTTTTTCGTACCAGTTAACTTTTAAGAACAAGGTGCCGCTCACGGCAATAACCAACAATACAATCAAGGTCGTCCAGTTTTTGATAACCAAGGCCAGCGGCGCGGCCATTATCGACAACTGCCATACAATCCCAACCAATACGTTTAGCATGTCTCGGCCAAAATCCGTATTCGATTTAAAGCTGGGGTCGTCGGCTTGCACCAATTTTTGAATAGGCCGCCAAAATCCCCAGGGGCGAACATTTTTATAAAAGGCTTTGAGTAACTCATCCGGTTCCGCGGGCGTCAACAATGTACCTAACACACAACCAACCAAAGACAGCGCAAGTATAAATGGGTAGGCCACCAAGGCTTTTACATCGGGTGCAACAATCGGCATGGCTAACGCAAACAATAAGCCGGCAACCATACCCCAAAAATAGCCGTGACCATTAAACCGCCACCAGTGCCACTTAAGTACGTTGGCGGCGGCATAGCCACCCCATAACGCCGATACAATCCAACGGGTAATCGAGTCTACAGATTCAATCGCCAGTCCCACTAAAATACTAATAACCGCCAATAGCGCCGAGATGATATAACTCATACGCACATAGGTTTTGTCGGAAGCATCTGGACGAAAATATTTTTTATAGACGTCGTTAACAATATAAGCCGGGGTAACATTTAAAAACGACGAGGTAGTCGACATATGTGCGGCCAACATACCTGCTAACAAGATTCCCATTAGACCGACTGGGATATAGTTGCTTATCGCAAACGGCAAAATTAATTCAAAGTCGATATTTGGCCCCATGGCTTTTAACTCGGGGCTGAAAAATGCAAGCGCCAACACGGTTAAACCGCCGATCATTAAATAGCGTGGCAGCGCGACAATTACCGAACTAGCACCCGACATTAGCGCGGCTTCGCGTGGATTCTTTGCGGCAAAAATACGCTGTAAACTCTGGGTAGGCACAGGCCCAGCCATACTTACCCAAAGACCTTTGAACAACGCCATCATGATAAATATTGTGAATAGCTCCCAGCCGTCTTTTTCTATTTTGCTATTGACCGATTCCATTATTCCCGACCAATCCAGCCCCAAATTCCAGCCAAACATCAGCCGATCCCAGCCGTCGGGCGTAACCGCCGCCAACATTTCCGGCGAAACCTTCGACATAGCGATTACCGCAATAATGATGGCACTCAGAGTCATTAACAAAAACTGGATGATGTCGGTTACTACAACTCCGATCAGCCCACCCTGCACAACGTATATAGCCGTAACTAAGGTAATAATCGTGGCGTAGATATTCGGGTCCCAACCCCAAGGTAAAAACACGTCGGCGAACTTGCCAATGCCAACAAAGCCATAAGAAAGAAAACCAACGATGGAGATGGTGGAGAAAATAACCACCACCATGTGTGCCATTTTCCCGCCGGAGGAATGCTGATCAAAACGCGATGCCATCCATTCTGCACCGGTCATAGCATTTGAGCGTCGCAACCAAACAGCAAGATAGATCATCATGAACACTTGATTGAAAAAAGGCCAAAGCCAAGGAATAAAAGCGCTTTTCATTCCATACACAAAGGCTAGGTAAACCAACCACATGGTACCGGCAATATCGAACATACCACCCGCATTAGAAAAGCTTAATGCGTACCAGGGTATTTTGTTATCCCCCAAGAAATAGCTGTTGAGATTTTTTCCCGCGCGCTTGGCAACAACGCTGCCAGCGACGATCATGAGCACGAGGTATCCGGTTACAATCGAGATATCGATCCAGTGAAGTTCCATAGGTATATACCATCATTATTGTTATTTTTTAGGTGCTATTAGAATGCCCACACCGAGACAGTTTTCTGCAATCACATGCTAGGCGTATCGTAAAACCCTAAGGTGTTTATTTGGCTTCGGGACGAATAGGTTTTTTCTGGCGCGCTGGCGCTGGAGCACCAATATGTTCCTGACCGCGCTGTTTGGCTAACTCAATTTGCTTTTGTCGCTCCATAAAGCGTTCACGCTGGTCTGGCGTTTGGCTATCGTGGCAGTGATGACAGGCAACGCCTTCAATAAACTTGGGCGACTTCTTATCTTCTTCTGTAATGGGCAAACGGCAGCCATGGCACAAGTCATAGCTGCCACGCTGTAGATCTTGATCTACGGCTACGCGGTTGTCGAAGACAAAACACTCACCCTGCCACAGGCTTTGCTCCTTCGGCACATCCTCAAGATACTTTAAGATGCCGCCCTTCAAATGATAAACCTCGTCAAACCCCTGCTGCTTCATAAACGCCGTAGATTTTTCGCAGCGAATTCCACCGGTACAAAACATCGCCACTTTTTTGTGTTTTGTGGGGTCTAGGTTGTTTGCTACATAGTCGGGTAACTCACGGAAACTTTCGGTGCTAGGGTTTACCGCGTTGGCAAAGGTACCAATCTCGACTTCATAATTGTTACGCGTATCAATCAGGGTTACCTCTGGATCACTGATTAGGGCATTCCAATCTTTAGGCTCTACGTAGGTACCAACAATCTGCTGGGGATCAATATCTTCCACCCCCATGGTAACAATTTCTTTTTTCAGCTTTACCTTCATCCTATAAAAAGGCATTTCCTGCTCATAAGATTCTTTATGCTCAATTTCGCCCACACGCGCGTCGGCAGCAAGGTAACGAAACAAGGCATCAATCGCATCGCGACTTCCAGCCACGGTGCCATTTATGCCCTCATGCGCGAGCAGCAAAGTACCTTTTATCCCCTGTTGCATACAGAATGCCAGTAGCGGCTCTCGCAGCTCGTGGAAATCCGGCAAGGATACAAACTTATACAGTGCAGCGATTACGATCGCTGAGGACGCAGGTGTTATTGTGCTGGTTGGGGTTTTTACGCTATTCGACATTTTCGGTTTTTCTGTATTTGAGAAGATTCTGGGCTTGGGGAGGGTCAATCTTCTAGACGGTTGAACAAGTGCGCCTAGCAATACACTAGGCGGCCAAGCTGGCAGGCATTCTACCCCTTAGCTGGGTATCGGCCAAATAAGCCCATCGTTTGCTCATGGGTTTAAGCTTGCTTACTACCACCCAGACAATCTGGTGACGCTGGACTGGATTCCTGCCTAAGCCCCCACTCTAGGGGCGTATAGGTATGCAATGCCAGCGCGTGAACCCCATTGGCCAGCGGTTCCGCCAACACGGCATAGACCTGCTGATGACGTCGTACCGCGGCAAGCCCTTCGAACTGATCGGAAACCATAGTAACCTTAAAATGCGTTTCCGAATTTGGCGGCACACTATGATTGCCACTTTCATTTATTACGCTGAGAAAAGTCGGCGCTAGGCTCTGTAATTTTTGCTCAATATTCGCTTGCATAGACGACATAGATTACTCCACAGTTAAGTGTTAGCCATATACCGTTTAGATACCATCTAAACATTTTCAATATATTAGTGGGACAAACTGACGCCATACTGACGTCGAAAACAAGATGTTATATATGCCAACTAGACCGTATTTTTTTAAATAAATTGGGAAACACGTCTGACATATTGCGCAGCTGAGGCTACACTAAACTAATACAAACCATACGAACGCTTCCCAGAAAGCGCACTATGATAACACGCGAACAAAGCCGTTAGAGCCAAGGTATGAATGACGCCACTTTTATATTTGTAGACCGCCGAGCAGGTCGTGACCGCCGTTTAGACGCCGACCCCTGCAGTAAAATGCCAATGGACTTGTACCATCGTAAGCGCCGCAAATCGAAAGAACGGCGTGACACAGGCAAGACCCTTAGTGACGATTACTACAGCTATTTAGACCAGACCGCGAACCAACTGCAGTCCACTATTAGCGAAAACACAAAAAACTAACGGGGCGTCGCGTAAAGCCGCTATTCCAACTCGATTGGCGGCCTCTAGCGCTGTTAGCGATTATCCTCGACGCCGCCATGTAATTACCTGTCGCACCATAGAATTCTAACTATACTTAGTTGCATACAAGCAAATCTAAACCGACACAATGTCACCTGCTTCGGCGAAATGTTTGCTCTCATCAATTCTATTATTTGTGTACCACTATGTTGTCTGCAGCTGAAACCAAACTTGTCGTCGACACCCTAACCAAACGCAGTGCTTGGATAGGAAAAATGCTCGAAGATCAAAAACTTGAAGAGGGCAAGCGCAGCGAGTACCTCAACGCACAAAAACTACTTAGTAGTGCCGCGCAAAAATTGACCGCCAGCTCCCCAAGCCCAGTACGAACCCAGCAAAAACCTGCAGACAAAACTAGCGCCACCAGCTTAGCGCCCCCCAAATCGATTGCAGAGGCACGCTTCCTGATTGCTGAAGACGACCCAGATTCAGCAAGCTTGTTGGTTGAGGTTCTCGCTGACGCCGGCGCCAAGTATGTTGAAGTCGCGACCGACGGCATGGCGGCATTTGACAAGATAAAAGCTGCCGCAGAACCTTTTCATGTCATTCTATGCGACTGGGATATGCCGCTACTCACTGGACTTGATGTGCACAAAAAAGCACAGGCATCCAATACCCTTCGTGGCGCACACTTCATGATGGTGACCGCCGTACACGATGCAGCTCGAATTAAACAAGCCGTCACTCAGGGTGTAAATGACTACATTATCAAACCCATCGATATCGACGTATTGGAAGCTAAGATTAAAGCGGCTTTGCAGCTAAGCAATTAAAGGCTACCGATAGAAGTAAAAAAGGGCGCTCAAAAGCGCCCTTTTTTATGCCACAAACATTTAGGTCCGTGGTGAAAGTATCACTGGCTATCAGGTAATGACAGCGCCAACTTTGATAATTTTCATGGTGTTAGTGCCGCCGTGAACGTTGGCGTAATCACCCTTAGATACCAAGACCAAGTCGCCATCTTCAACTTCTTCGTGCTCGCGCAACAAATCAATAGCGCGTGAATTAGTTTCCGCATGTGGAATTGCTTCAGAATCGAACAATACCGGCTCAACACCGCGGAACAGCGCTGCCCGACGTAGGGTTTTTTCGTTACGAGACATAGCAAAAATAGGCAAACGAGCGCCAAAGCGTGACATTAACAAAGCGGTAGAGCCGGATTCTGTCATAGCTGCAATACAGCGCACATTATTCAGCTCATGTGCCGCGTACATAGTCGCCATGGCAACAGCTTGGTCAATGGCGGCATAACCATCTTTAGGTCGAGCTGGAGCTGTTTCGGCCTGTGGCGTTTTCTCCGCGCCGCGAATCACACGTACCATTGCTTCAACCGTTTGAACTGGGTACATACCAGCAGCAGTCTCGGCAGAAAGCATCACAGCATCAGTGCCATCGAGTACAGCGTTTGCAACGTCAAACACTTCTGCACGAGTCGGCATTGGGCTGCTGATCATAGTTTCCATCATCTGCGTTGCGGTAATAACACAGCGATTCAGTACACGAGCACGCTCAATAATGTGTTTCTGAACACCGATCAACTGAGCGTCACCAATTTCAACACCCAAATCACCACGCGCCACCATTACTGCGTCAGACGCTAAAATAATATCGTCAAGAACCTGATCGTCAGCAACTGTTTCAGCGCGCTCAATTTTAGCGACCATATACATATTACCGCCCGCATCACGTGACAGCTGGCGAGCCAAATTCATGTCTTCCGCTGTACGCGGGAAGGAAACAGCGAGGTAATCTACGCCAATTTCAACAGCTGTTTTAATATCAGCGCGATCCTTGTCAGTCAACGCCGGAGCAGTCAAACCGCCGCCCTGACGATTAATACCCTTGTTATTGGAGAGTTTTCCACCTACAACCACTTCTGTGTGAATACGCTCGCCTTCAACTGACACAACTTTTAGCACTACACGACCATCATCCAACAACAGCATGTCGTCTGGGTTAACGTCTCGCGGCAGCTCTTTATAATCGATGCCCACTTCTTTCTGGTTGCCAGCGTCGCGCTCAAGCGTTGAATCTAACGCAAATTTGTCGCCGATGTTCAACTGAATCGGACCATCCGCAAAGCGAGCGACACGAATCTTGGGGCCTTGTAAATCACCTAAAATCGCAACGTAGGTTTTATGGCGTGCGGAAATCTCACGGACCTGCTTAGCTCGCCCCAGATGGTCTTCGGGGCTGCCGTGGGAGAAATTCATACGCACCACATTCACCCCCGCAATTATCAGCTTTTCCAGAATACCTGGTTCATCTGTAGCGGGACCTAGCGTGGCGACAATTTTTGTACGTCTATACATAGAATTCTCCGTGAGGAATTTTAAGTGCATGAAAAAATGCGCGCATTCTACTATATAGGTGGCGCGATATGGAAATAGATGTAAATTAATTACTTGAGTAAAGCATGATTTGAGTACAAAGCGAGCAAATTATAACCGCCCCGATACACTATCTCGGCTAAGTATCTGATGTACTTACGCCACCGGAAAAACAACTGCATCGCCAACTCAGCTAATTAAGCAAAATTGGCGATGCGGTCTCTTGTGAGGGCAAACTATGCGCCCATTGCCGTTACCATGGTGATCATAACACCAGCAGCAACAGCGGACCCAATAACACCGGCAACATTTGGGCCCATCGCGTGCATCAACAAGAAGTTGTGGGGGTTGGCTTCTTGACCAATCTTATTGGATACCCGTGCCGCCATAGGAACCGCTGAAACACCGGCAGATCCGATCAAAGGATTGATTTTTTGTCGGCTCACCAAATTCATCAACTTCGCCATCAACACACCCATTGCAGTACCGATAGCAAAGGCAACCATACCAAGCAGTAGAATACCGAGGGTTTTCGGGTCGAGAAACTTATCTGCAGCCAGCTTGGAACCCACCGAAAGACCGAGGAAGATGGTAGTGATATTAATTAAGGCGTGCTGAGTGGTCTCGGACAAACGGTCAACTACACCGCTCTCACGCATAAGATTACCAAAACAGAACATACCCAGTAACGGCGCCGCATCGGGAAGAATTAAGGCAACCAACACCAATAGCACGATAGGAAAGACAATTTTTTCCCGGCGACTAACCGTTCGCAGTTGGGTCATCACAATCTGACGCTCAGCCTTGGTGGTAAGCAAACGCATAATTGGAGGCTGGATCAACGGAACCAATGCCATATAGGAATAGGCAGCAACGGCAATCGCACCTAACAGGTCAGGGGCCAGCTTACTGGCCACGTAAATGGCGGTAGGGCCATCGGCACCACCAATAATGCCAATAGCGGCAGCGTCAGCAATACTAAAATCAATAATGCCAAAAGAGGACAGTGTAACCGCACCAATAATGGTAGCGAAGATACCAAACTGCGCCGCAGCGCCAAGAAATAGGGTTTTCGGATTAGCCAGCAACGGACCGAAATCCGTCATCGCACCCACGCCCATAAAGATAATCAGCGGCGCCGCGCCGCTAGCGATCGAGACTGTGTAAAAGTTATAGAGCATACCGTTGGAGTAGCCAGCCGTCAGTGCCAACTCTGCAGCGGCATGCTGCACGACAGGCGCAGCCGACCCATAAGCCGTCGACAACTCTTTTAGACTATCCCAACTCGCCACCCCTAAAATCCGCGCCAACTCAATCATCAGCGATGGATCTGCGGCAACAATCGCGTTATCAACCGCAGGTAACGCCATCCCAGCCCAAGGAATGTTCGCCAGAATACCGCCAAAACCTATGGGCACTAGCAGTAGTGGCTCGAAGCCTTTTTTAATGGCTAAAAACAACAACAGCAAACAAATAGCAAGCATCGCTAATTGCCCCAATTGCAGATGATATAGACCAGTCGCCTGCCAAAGCTGTAACAAATTACCCATGAAAAACCTCGATGATTAGGCGATAGTCAGTAACGGATCGCCAACAGCAACCACATCACCTTCTTTAACGTTCACGACACCGATGATTCCCGAGCGCGGCGCGCATATTTGCGTTTCCATCTTCATAGCCTCAAGTACAAGCAGTGTTGCACCCTCTTCTATATTTTGGCCCGGACGAACCATTACACGGAAAATATTACCTGCCAGTGGCGCATTTACAGGCTCTCCTCCAGCAGCCGCGGCACCAGATACCTCTGCTGAAGTACCAATTGCTACAATGCCGGACAAGTCGCCACCATCATTTACCGTGACCGTGTAGTCTTTGCCTTCAACGTTAACGGTGTATACGGAATCACCGGCATCATTCTTAACACCGGTCGTTTCTTTACCTGTTGGAACTGGCTCGAACGCTTCAGGGTTGCCGCGATTAGTCAGAAACTTCAAGCCGACTTGCGGGAATAGTGCGTAAGTAAGAACGTCATCAATTTCTTGATCCCCAGCTCGCAGCTCTACTGACGTCGCTTCCGCCTTTTCTTTTAACTCTTTGGCCAACGCAGCCAGTTCTGGCTCGATCAAATCAGCAGGGCGACAAGTAATGGGCGTTTCGCCTTCTTCTAGCACTTTAGCCTGCAGTTCAGCATTCATAGGAGCTGGCGGTAAACCATATTCACCGCGCAGAATACCGCGGGTTTCTTTAGAGATATTCTTATAACGCTCACCACTCAACACATTCAACACCGCTTGAGTGCCAACAATCTGAGATGTTGGAGTCACCAGCGGGATATATCCCAAATCTTTGCGCACGCGTGGTATTTCTTCTAACACCTCGTCCATACGGTCGCTAGCGCCCTGCTCTTTCAACTGTCCTTCCATGTTGGTAAGCATTCCACCGGGAACTTGAGCGATAAGAATACGTGCATCCACTCCCTTCAAGGAGCCCTCGAATTTCGCATATTTTTTTCGAACTTCACGGAAGTAAAGTGCGATTTTTTCCAACCTAGCCAAATCTAAACCGGTATCGCGTTCAGTGCCCTCAAGTGCGGCCACTAAGGTTTCGGTTGGGCTGTGACCATAGGTAGTCGACATGGAGGAAATAGCGGTGTCGACATTATCGATACCCGCTTCAGCAACTTTTATAATAGTGGAGTGCGCAAGGCCGGTAGTAGCATGGCAGTGGAAATGAATTGGAATATCACAGGACGCTTTCAAGCGGCTAACTAACTCAAAACCCTCATAGGGCTTGAGAAGTCCGGCCATATCCTTAATAACGATCGAGTCGGCGCCCATATCTTCAATTTCTTTACCTTGAGCTACCCACTTGTCGATCGTGTGGACTGGGCTAGAGGTATAAGAAATGGTGCCTTGAGCATGCTTGCCGACATCTTTAACCGCTTTTAAAGCCGTAGCGATATTACGCATATCATTCATGGCATCAAACACGCGAAACACATCAACGCCATTCTTGGCTGCACGCTCAACAAACTTAATAACTACGTCATCGGCATAGTGCCGATAACCAAGAATATTTTGGCCTCGAAATAACATCTGTTGCGGCGTTTTCGGCATTGCTTTTTTAAGCTCGCGAATACGATCCCAGGGATCCTCACCGAGAAAGCGGATACAGGCGTCGAACGTCGCCCCACCCCAAGTTTCAAGAGACCAATAACCTACATTATCGAGATCTTCAGCGATCGGTAGCATGTCATCGATACGCATACGGGTTGCAAACAGAGACTGATGCGCGTCTCGCAGCACCACCTCAGTGACACCCAATGGTTTCTTTGTGTTACTCATTTACAACCGCCTCTGTTGTGATTTGCTAAATTATTAACGCGAAATAGTGACGCGAAAGCTCGGTTTCTTACCGCCTACCCTATGCTTTACCTTGCTTGGCTCTGTGCACCTGTATGGCAGACTTAATTATCGCCAGAGTACGGCTATCTACCGATTCTGCGTGGGCATTCATTACCGCCGGTTCGGGTAGAACAATAGGCGCTTCAGGAAAGAATCGAGTCACGATCTTTGACATCAGAGTCGTGGCTAGCACCAAAAGCGTCAGGAACACAAAAACCGTGCCCATGCCATAAAGCAGGAGATCAAAACCTTCGTTCCATAGATGTGTTTGCATTGTTTTTATCCTGCCCCTATATCACTAAAGTTCGTTGCTATGACCCAACCTACACACGCACCTAGACCAATGTTTTCGATGCAAAAATTCAGTGTTGGCCGCGCGCGGCCGCATAAGATAAAGAAAATCGCCCCCCTAGGGCAAGTGCTGGCACCGAAAATCGACCACTCTTTGGTCGCAGTTTGAGCACAAAGGGCAAAAAAAGAGCAGTTAGTGTTATTTTAGCACTCAACAACAGACAAACTCATCAACACGAACACCCTTGACACGGGGCTCCAAACTAGAGATGAAGGCCCTAAATTACACTGAATTAGAACCAAGTGCGCACTTGTTTTTCGACTGTCATAGATACAGCGTTCTGCTAGACTTGCCGCGACTTCCCCTTAGCCACTGCCGACAGACTAAATGCGAATATTCTTAGCCCCTATGGAAGGCGTCGTTGACCACCACATGCGCCAGACACTTACCGCAATAAAACCAAGCGGCATCGATATTTGCGTTACCGAATTCGTTCGCGTCACCAGTCATTTATTGCCCAACAAAGTTTTCTTAAAGGCGGCACCCGAACTCGAGCAACACGCGAATTATCCGCTGCGCCTGCAACTGCTCGGCAGCGTCCCCGAAACACTAGCCGAAAATGCCGCCAAAGCCGCCGCCATGGGTGCCCCAGCAATCGACCTAAACTTTGGCTGCCCATCAAAGACCGTCAACAATCACAAAGGTGGCGCTTGCCTACTGGATGACACCTCCCTGATCCATGACATAGTTGCGGCTGTGCGTGAAGCTGTTCCAACTGAAATTCCAGTAACCGCCAAAATTCGACTTGGCTACGACGATCGCGCGAGCTACCTACGCAATGCGGAAGCCATAGAGCTCGCCGGTGCTAACGAGCTGGTCGTCCACGCGCGCTCAAAAGCAGATGGCTACAAACCGCCAGCACACTGGCATTACATTGGAGAAATCCGTCAGCAGCTCTCGATTCCAGTTGTTGCCAATGGCGAAATTTGGAGCCTCGAAGACTACCAGAACTGCATCGAGCAATGCGGGCGCGGCGATATCATGCTTGGTCGAGGGCTACTAGCTCGCCCCGACCTCGCCTACGCCATAAAGCAATATGAAGCCGGACTAAATTATGAACTCATGCCGTGGGCGGAACTTCTCATACATGTACGCATGTTTTTCAGTGGCACCAGCCTTAGTTACCCCGCGAAGCACACGGGCAATCGACTTAAACAATGGCTGTTTTACCTAAAGCGCAATTTCCCCGAAGCTGACGCGCTATTTGAAAAGATCAAAAAACTGCGTGACCGTGAAGAAATACTAAAGGCATTGTCCTAACCGCTTCTTGTTCTAGATCGAATATTGGCTCAGTTTCTTGCGCCTTTAGGTCGAAATGACTACTAGTTAGCCTCTATACGCCACACCAGCCGTGGTTCACTTACAGCGACAAACCCCGTCGCCGTTTTTTCGATGGCTTGAGTCGCACCAAACGGCGGCCAATCAACTAAGTTATGCCCCTTTTTGTCTAGACCCGCGCGCAAATCCGGCGATGTAAAAGGGTCAATCAAGGTTCGATCGGGGCGCCACTGATGGTGCACGCGCGGCGCCGCCATTGCTGCGGGCAAATCCATACCCAACGCCAAACTGTTGACCAATACCTGCGCGACCTGAGTAATGATCGTTGGCCCTCCGGCAGCGCCAAGCGCCATCACCGGCTCGCCCTTTTTGAACACCAAGGTTGGACTCATGCTAGAAAGTGGCCGCTTGAAGGGTTCGACGCGATTCGCATCGTAGGTGATAAGATCAAATGCATTGCCCGTATTAGGACGCGTATTAAAATCATCCATTTGATTATTCATTACCACGCCCGTCCCCGGGATAGCGACCTTACTGCCAAATGGGGTATTCAAGGTCGTCGTTATCGTCACCCAATTACCCTCGGCATCGGCAACAGTAATATGGGTTGTATGACGATTAAATAGATCAGTTTTCGCGTTCGGTGGAGTACCGGCACGAACATCCTTAGCCGCTTGCTGTGGATCGATCTTTGCCGCCAGTGAGTCCGCGTAGTGTTTGTCTAACAAACCTTTTGGCACATCGACAAAATCTGGGTCGCCCATCCAGTAAGCGCGATCGGCAAAAACCAACTTCATCGCTTCAATGATTACATGATAGCGATCGACTTCACTCATCGTCTTAAGGTCAAACGCCTGCAGTACATTTAACAGCTGACTAACGGCTGTGCCACCAGAACTGGGCGGGGGGAAACCAACAACTTCAAAGCCGTTATATTCAGACACAACAGGCTCACGCAGAAGTACTTTATAACCCTTGAAATCGGAGGCACGCACTAGACCGCCATTTGCTTTCATCCAAGCATCTATAGCCGCAGCAAACTCACCTTGGTAAAAATAATCGCTGCCAGCTTGAGCGAGTGCTCGATAAGTTTTAGCAAGATCTAGCTGCCGTAGTACAGACCCTTGCGGCAATGGCTGACCGTCATCGAGAAATATTTCAGCACTTGCGTCAAACCGCGCTAAATCACTCGCCTTTCCCGCCAAACGTTTCGCGTACAGCTCATCGATAACAAACCCCTGCTCGGCTAGGCGTGCCGCGGGCAAAAGGCTGTCGGACCAATTTAGCTTCCCGCCCTTTTGATGCAATAGTTCGAGCGCGGCAACAGAACCTGGCACACCTATAGCCAAGGCCCCGGTTCGACTTAGCTGAAGGTCTGTAGCGCCTGAGGGATTAAACATATTGGCGTGAGCGAGCGCAGGCGCCATTTCACGGCCATCTATAGCAAGTAATTCACCCGCTGCGGTACGCGCTACAATAAAACAACCGCCACCCAAGCCAGAGTTGAAACCATCCACAACGCCTAGCGTAAAGGCAACCGCCAAAGCGGCGTCAATGGCGTTGCCCCCCTTGGCAAAAGCCGCCAAACCCGCTTCGGTGGCGATGGAATTCACCGATGCTATAGCCCCACGACCGTCGGGGGTAAGCATGGCATTGTTAGCAAGATCATTAACTGGCGGGGAAGAGTAGACACCTAACGTAGCTTCGGGTGAAGGGGGCTCAGATGAGGGGCCAGTGCAGCCACTAAGCAGTGTGCTGATAGACAGCGCAGCAGCGGTTAGCGCGATTCGTGTCGCCGCCGCTGCAAATCGAATCGAACCGGCAGTAACCCCAAAACATCCCATAAACCCACTCCCCAATATTTATTTAGTCAATCATTGGAGGCAGTCTAACAACTATTGCGGCCGGAATTAAGGCGGCCACCGCCACCCACTCGACAGTAAAGCTAAATAATCAGCTAGATCATCAAACCTACAGTAACTAGGGGTGAGAGGTACGCGACAACCTTGCAGGCCAAAGCCCGCAAGTATTTTCTATTTAGACTGTACGCTCGCGAATATAAGATTCGTAATCGGGTACTTGACGGGAATAGGTTGTGTCGAAAAATGAAGACGTTATCAAAAAGTCCGCAGAAGCCTGATTACAGGCCACGGGAATATTCCACACGGCAGCAATACGCAATAACGCCTTAACGTCTGGATCATGGGGCATTGGTTCAAACGGATCCCAGAAGAAGATCAGCATATCGATCTCCCCCTCCGAAATCTTTGCCCCAATCTGCTGATCGCCACCCAGAGGGCCGCTAGCACATTTAGTGATCGGTAAACCCGTCGATGTTTCCAACTTGTAGCCCGTAGTTCCTGTGGCATAAAGGTTGTGCTTAGCTAGTCGGTCTTTATGTTTGGAGGCCCAGCGACCCAAATCGCCTTTCATATTATCGTGAGCAATAAGCGCAATACTCTTGCGCGGTGACGATTCCAATATTTTTGATTTCAAGTTGCTACCTCATTTTCCGTAAACATTTGATGTTTAAGTCCAGGCTCCTATTGCCGCCACCTAGAATGTGGGGGCGCACAAAGCCGCAAATCCAAATCGTGTCAAAGGATAAGTTTAACTCAAATTTAAACAGACAAGGTTCTCGATACCCTGCGATCGAAAATAATCTGCCTATTGCTGAAATTCCCTCTTGACTCACCCTGTCCAACTGAATAATATACGCGCCCTCAAGACGGCAGCAATTAAGCCGGCTTTTCGCACTCGTAGCTCAGCTGGATAGAGTACTCGGCTACGAACCGAGCGGTCGGAGGTTCGAATCCTCCCGAGTGCGCCATACTAGAAAACCTCGACTTAGGTCGGGGTTTTTTTATATCTAAAATTTGCTCGCAATGCGCGGCAACTCCCCTTCCCCCTCTTAATCAAACCCACTACCATACTCCCCCCATCCTCCACAGCCGAGCGCCATGTTCTTCAACAGCGAACGTCAGCACTTTTTCAAACCGCTCACCAGTAAGTATCGTGAGCAGGTGGTGCAGTGCCTGTGCCTCCTATACGAGCGGCTCTACAGCTCCAACGCCGACTACGGCCATTCGCTTTCCCGTGATCAGGCAATCGAAATACTGGAAGAGGCGCTAGTACGCGCGCCGGTATTAGAGCTGGAAGACGGTGATGAAGACCAAACTCGCTTCAAAAACAACCGTGAGCAAGCCAACTGGATACTGAAACAGTTGCTCGACTATGGCTGGCTCGAAAAACAAGTCGATGGCGCCACACTGCAAACCACCTATCCGTTTACCCGCATGGGACGGCTTTTCACTCAGCCGCTGGTGGAATCCGACAGTACTCAAATTCGAACCCGCCATCGCAACACACGCAATACCTTGAACGCACTCGAAGCCTTTATTAATCGCGGCGATACTTACGATTTGATCGACGCCTTCGATTGTTCCGAGCGCATCATCACCGACTTCACCGACATCATTGCCGAGTTGGAAGAACGCAAGCGCGAACTAGTGCGCGAAGTTGAATCTCAGCAGCTTGTACAACAGGCTAGCGATCAATTTTTTGAATTCATGGAAAAACGTTTCCAGCCCGATGTTTCGGTGCGCCTGTCCGCCGATAGCGTAGAAAAACATCGCAATAGAATTCAAAAAGCCATTGCTAAAATTCGCCATAAAAAAACCGAAAGTAAACGCGAGATTGAACAAGACTTACGCCGTCGATTTCCCGAGCTTGTTACGCCAGGCCAATCTGTACTTTGGTTAATTCTGGATACCATCGAACGGCGTATGGGTAATGCCGCTGACATTATGTTACCCGCGCTGCGCCGCGCACTGCATAGCTTTACTAAACGTGCCGACATTATTATTCGCCAGTTAAGTTATCTTACCAGCCAAAAAAATACTGACCTATTGCAAGTGTGCAACAACTTGCAAAACCTCGATGACAAAGACTACAAGCTACGGCTAAACGCGGCAGCCGATATCATGGCAAGTATGCGCTTACAATTGGTAGACCCTGGCCATATTCGCCTGCAAGAGCGAAAAACCGCACAAGCCGTAAACACTGCAGTACAAGAAGCGCAAGCGCTAGACAGCAGCGCTCAGCGTGAAATTATCATCCAACAACTCCTCGACCAAGCGTTTAACATTAACAATCAAAGCTTGCGCAACTACGTCGTAAAATCGCTACGCGACGGCCAACGAATTTCTACTAGCCAACTCCCCATCGACAGCGCCCAAGATTTGCTCGCCATGGCCCACGCTATTGAGGTTGGCTCCAGTAATATTAATCGCGACGGTTTTTACTTTAAGGTTGAGTACAGCGAGCGTGAACTTTCGTCAGATTACTTCACCTCGCCCGACGAATTTACCATTGAACTTATTTCAGACGCTCCGCAAACCGGAACGCCTGTACCGCAAACAATTGCTGTAAGCACAGAAGCCGATAAATGATAGACAGTTTTATTGAAAAAATATTAGAGCCTACCGGGGTCAGTCGTGACGAGTATTCAGACATACTGGTACGCCTCTTGGATTACGGCGTAATCAGTCGAGACGAAAGCCAAATTGAAGCGGGCCTCTACGACCGTTACTTGCTCTGCCAAGAAGCCATCGAATCCTATCTTTCCGTTATTGGTGTACGCATACAACACGACCGTCAATTTGCTTTCGTGCGAATCTACCCGCCCGGTGCCACAGTGCCCGGATTAATCGACGAGCAGCACTCGCCTTTTAATAGCGGCTTTCGCGCTCGCCCCAGCCAACAGGAAGTCGCCGTTATTTTGGTGTTGCGCGCAGAATACGAAAAAGCACTGCGCGAAGGTCAAGTAGACGACAAAGGCCGAGTGATGTTATCCCTAGAAGCCTTAGCCATCGCTATGAACCACCTGCTAAAACGCAGCCTTCCAGAAGGCCAGATAGAGCGCAAAAATTTATTTCGCCGGTTGCGACAACTGCGCCTCATACAACTGAACATCGACGACGATTTCGACAGCCAAGAAAGCTGGATTAGCATTCAACCGGCAATCACCAGCTTCGTAAGCGACGACGTACTCAACGCCCTACTCGGTGACCAGCCATTACACTCTGCAGCGGAAGATTCACTGCAAGATAACAACAACGATTTAGATCTTGATAAGGACGCATCCCAACTTGACTCGGCCGCGAGCTTATTTAACCGAGGGAAAGAATAATGCTGCTAAAAAAAGGCATATTTGTGAACTGGGGAAATATCCCCCACCTCGAATTCGAATTCGGCCCAATCAATTTATTTTCCGGCGGTAATGGCTCAGGAAAAACGACTGCTGCCGACGCCATTCAAAGTTTAATGACTGCCGCTTACGAAAATTTATTTAACTATAACCCCGGCCAAGACGAAACGACTCAGAAAGGTCGAGGCGGAAAACAAGTCCGCACCCTCGCCTCCTATGTACTTGGTTGCGATGATGGTAGCTATGCGCGCCCGCAACCAAGCGACGGTTATGTCGCCGGTATATTTCATCCAACCCAAGGCGAAAGCGCAGAGGCTTTTACGGCGGTAATGTGCATGCGCGCGCACGTCGACACCGCAGGCAACCAGAAACAAGCGCGACTCGATGAATTAACGTTTATTATTTTGCCGGGCGAGCAGTTGAGCTTATCTCACTTTGTACGCAGCTATCCCGACGGCAAGCATATTGTTCCACTCGACTCGATTAGCACACTATTAAAAAAAGAGTTCGGTTCAAAAAACGTTGAAGTTTACGATAAAAAAGGCGCTTACTTACGGCGTCTTTACGGCGCATTGCGCGGTCGCCGCGATGCAGTATCCGATCGCGAAGCCAAGCATGCAGCGCGCACCTTCTCCAACTTTATGGCGTACAAGCCCGTTAAAAGTATTAATGAGTTCGTCGCACGCGAAATTATGGAGCCAAAAGATCTCGGCGATGCCATTCGCAACGTCTCCGATTTGATGAAAACTATTCATCAAATGGAATCTGACACCCGAGCGATCCGCGACTCTATTACCATCCTCGCTCGCGCCAAAGAGGGCTCGCAGACCTACATTGATACTTGGATAGAACGCAGTGTGGCGCGCTACACGGAAGCTTCACGTCGCGTACAGTTGAACCAAAAAAATTACATATCGGCCAAAACGGAGCAAAAAGCGACCTTAGAAGCGATAGCTGAAACGGAAAATCGAATTGATATTTGTGAGCAACGTCGCAGTCAAATTCACGAACAACGCATTGCCCTAGAAGCGCAGCGCCAAGGTATTCAAGCCTTACAAGATAAAGATCAGCTCGAAAGCTTGATTGCCAAAAACAATCGTGAGCTAGTCGAGAAAGCTCGGCCACTACTAGAGCAGGATCAACAGCTGAGTCGCAATGCACAAAACAGCCAAGCGCTAGTCAAAGTATTAGCGCAGTGTTCACTCGGCGCGAGCATTCCAGCGCTAGACGCAAAAGAGTTTCGCACGCTGGCTAAAACCGTTGCGGCTTCGGTTAACGATGGCGGCATCGATTTAACACAATTACTCGGGACCGATTGGATCGATATCGCCCCTCTGGAAAACTATCTTGATCAAGTGTTGAGTTCAGAAATTCAGCACCGCCGCTGGGCAGAATTTTTTCACGCAGCAAATCAGACCAATAGTAATGCATCAATTCGAGATCAAGTCGCTCAGCAGTTAAACAACCATTTGCGCAAACGCCAAGACGGCCTACAAAAGCTGCAACAAAAACAGCGTGAAATTACCCTGCTAGAAAGCCGCAAAGTCAGCTATCCAGCCTATGTAGAAACTGCGCTACAGGCCATTAACAAATCCTGCCCCGAAGCCGACCCGCGTGTGCTGTGTGATTATATAGAAGTTATCGATGAACGCTGGCAGATGGCTATCGAAGGCTATATTGGCGGTGCACGCTTTTCCATAATGGTCGAGCCCGAGTACGAAGCGGAAGCCATTCGCATTGTTCGCAACCTGCCCGACGCACGCCGCAGCCGCGCCCGCGTAATTCAAGGCGGTAAGGCTAGCCGCGACTCCGACCGCCTTAGCCTCGCGCGCGAATCGATCCTCGGCGTAATGGAATTCAGCCACAAAACCGCCGAGTTTTATTTACGTGCATCCTACGGTAGCGTGTTGCGAGTCGAAAGCGCCGAAGTATTGCGCAACACCGCTCGTGGTTTAACCCCCGAAGGCTTAGCCTCTGGCAACTATAGTATGTGGCGTTGCGACCTCGACGACAGTGAACTTGTGTTCGGCCAAAACGCCCGCGAACGCGCTCTCAAGGCAAAGCAGCGCGAATGCGAACAGCTCACTATTGAAGCCAATAACGTCGAACAAGATTACCAATACGTCGCTCGCGCATTCGAACTAATCGAATCGATTAAACCTGTTGTATGCAGTGACGTTATTCAAGCCATGCTGCGCTTACACCGCGAATCTCAAGCGGCAGAATCCGCGCTGGCCCGTATTGACCTAAGTGATTTCGAACAACTAGAGCAACAGCTTCAGCAGCTAAAGTCTTCCTATAAAGAACAAGAAGAACAAAACCGTGAGCTAGGCAAAGAAGTAGGTCGCTTACAGGAGCGAGAACGTCAGTACAGCCGCAAAGTCAAAGAACTAGCCGATGCTGTGGAGGTGTTCCAACAAAGTCAGGAAGCCGAAGAGCGCAATATTGAAAATATCGCCAATATCCATCTCGACTTTGACAGCAGTCAAGCCTTGCAAACGGCCGACACTCGCGCCGCCAATGCCAGCGATTTTAATTTCGAAGACGAAGTACAAACCCTCAGCGGCCGCTTAGAAAAAATCGAACGAGAACTCTACCAAACCATCCTCGCGCACAACCAACACTGCAATCAACACGATGCTATCGTCTACGATACCGGTTTTGGTGAGCGCCACGGCGAAGACTTTTTTCAGCGTATTGTTAAATTAACGTCTGAGGCTGATTTAATTCACAACCGCTTAAAAAATAACGTTCTGATCAGTAAATACGACAAACTATTAGCCCTAAAAGATAGCTTTAACACCGCCTTCGTAACCAATTTATGCCACTCCATTTATCAGGCGATTAGCGACGGCAAGCGCATCCTCGACGATCTTAATCGCGAACTGGAAAGTCATCGCTTCGGCGCCGATCGCGAACGATTTTATTTTGGTTACGAATGGGTGCCAGAATACCGAGAGTATTGGCGATTTTTTAAAGAGGTTATCGACTTACCCAATCTGGGTGACGGAGCAAGCTTATTCGATGCCGAACTGTCCGACAGCGCCTGCAATGTACGCGATAAAATGTTGGCCATGCTGCTTGATAAAGACGAGCAAGTCGCGTTGCGCGAACTCGGCCGCATTAGTGACTACCGTCATTACCGCCACTACGAAATCTATAAAGAGCCCGAAGGCAAAGCCCCGATTGCCCTAAGCCAATACGGCACGGGCTCGGGCGGCCAATTAGAGACGCCCGCCTATATTATTCGCTCGGCCGCGGTAACATCAGCCTTTAGGTTTAACGAGGGCAGCGCACACCTACGCATGGTTCTTGTCGATGAAGCCTTTTCTAAAATGGACGAAACGCGTTCCCGCGAAGTTATTAACTACCTAACTGAAACACTTGGTTTGCAATTGGTATTCATTATGCCGACAAGTAAGTCTGGCCCATTTATGGATTTAATTAGCAATCAGTTTGTATTCAGTAAATGCCCAACAGCGACGGCCATTGGCGAGCTGAAAACTCGGGTACTCGTTGATCGAAAAGCATGCAATCAGGAGAAAATAAAAGCGCTCTGGGCGAATCATCGCAAACTTGTACGACACCAAGGCATGCTCGATTTTATGGATGCCATCGACACCTGAGGCGCGCTTAGCGATTGGGCTTAAAACATCTCGGGGATAGAAAAATAGTCTTAGCCTTGGCTATACAGGAAGGGAGTTCGGGTTGTAGCATAGGCCAAAATGGCTAATTCACCCCGAGGCATGGAGAAACCCCCAATGAGTGAAACCAGACCGCGCTGGCTGGACGAGGAGCCGATGATCATGCAACTCCTCGATACGTTCATTACTAAGGCAGAAAATGGCACCAAGCCTTCCCTGAAGCTAACCAAGAAGACTGTCCCCGAACTGTTCAATTTTCAAACCGAAGATGTTAAGTATCTCTGGGCACTGGTAAAGGCGCTTGACAAAGAATTCCACATCATCTCGATTCGCCTCACTCGCGACCGACCCGGCCAAGAACCCTACGAAAACGCCCAAGTTTACTTTAATCCAGACAAAGAGGATCTGGTGCGCGATTGGCTCAACCGCCCCGCTATCGACCCCTATGCGCTAGTCTGGCAGAACACCGTAGCCAAATTAGCCAGTAAATTTGAAGATGGCGGCCAAACCTTAAGTGAAACGCTGTTTCGTGCTGGCGACATAGGCGCGGAAGTTATCGTAAAGGGCTTTTCCCGCATTGGCGATGAGCTGCAGCGACCTATAAGCCTTAGACAACTCTCGGCACGCTGCTTTTGGGGAGACTCCAAGTTTCTCGATCACCGAGAAGACCTGGTCCGAGCAATATTCCCAAGCTCCAGCTACAACCTAGCCCCACGGCCTATTTTGATGGCAGTGCATCTTTCCGATCGAATCGAACGGGTACTGTTTGTTGAAAACCAAGACACCTTCTTAGCACTTATAAAACGCGATGTTCCCGGCCTTACTCTCGTATACAGCGGCGGCTTTCGAGGCAGCGCGAGCCGTATCCGCAACGCCGGCAACGTAGCCTTTAGCTATCACAGCGACTCCCATGAAACTGAGGCACTAGAAACCTTTGAGGACTGGTGGTTCAACCCTGATTTGGAGTCCCACATCAAACCTCGGTTCTGGGGAGATATGGATTTTGCTGGCTTCAGTATTCTTAAAGCCTTACGTGAGGTCTTCCCTCATACAGAAGCTTGGAAGGCGGGATACCTGCCGATGCTAGACAGGATTCGCGACGGCAAGGGCCACAACTATACTGCGGCGGGGAAAGAGCGCCAGAAGGATCCAGACGAGGTCGGCTGTGATTTCGCCGACCTAGAGCTGCTCCCCGAAATTCGCCGCTCACGGCAGTTCTTGGATCAGGAAGCGATTTTGATGTCTGAACTGCGCGTCATCCTTTAACGCTCAGACTATTGGCGCGCTAGCTGCGCGCTGTCGAGCTAGCGTCGAGGTTGATTTAACCCAAAGGTGTCAGCAGCGCGCCAGGCCACAGCAAGAACAATTCCAATCGCGGGCCATTTCACCCACAGATACTCAGGCGACGACGCAACATTGATCACGACCAAGGTTACTAGGGTTAAGCCCATCTGTATCGCAAACCTATAGAACTCACGCTTCACATCTTCTGCGCTCTGGTCGGCGTTCTGAGCCGCTTTAATCTTATCAGAGCAACTGCCGTCAAAAGCATCGCCTATGGTCTGTAGCGTATCTATAGGAGAGCGTGTTCCTCGGTATTCATGTGATGGCTCTCTAGGCGTTATGCCAAATGCATCGCCCGCACGCCACAAGATTGCCAAAGCAATACCCAATGCAGGCCACTTAGCCCACCAAAAATCAGGGGTCGACGCCCAATTGATAATGACCAGCGTTACCAACACCAAGAGTAGGTGAGCGCTAAAGCGCAAGAACTCGGCTTTTGCTGCAGGAGTGTTTGGGCGAAGGTATTCTGAATCTAGAGCACCGTTCGATATAGATTCTGCCTGTTCCGTATTCATAGAGAATTCCTCTGTTTCAGCTTGCTGATTGTCGTTGTCAGCTGAGGCCTCTTGCGCGCTTGTAGCAAAAGCTACTTTCCGCAACGACTCAACGTCCATTTCAAACACTGCAGCTAAAGCTTTTAAGGTTTCTAGCCCTGGAACTGTGCCATTTTCTGCACGCTGAACGGTGCGAATACTGACCCCTGCAACCTCAGCCAACTGCTCCTGAGACCAAGCTCGCTCCAACCTAAGTTCCCTTATCATGCTTTTTGCCATTGCTGTGCTTTCCCGACTAATTAGAAGATGAAATTGCTGGACGAACCACGTCATTACTACGACATTAACCAGACATGCACCCGACAAATACCTGACATCCTTTTAAAATCAGATGTTTAAGTGCTGATAATTCAGTTTAGCGTCTTTGGAAGAGTAGCTTTAAGCGTATATCCCGTTTTATATGTCCCATCCGACGAAATCGGCTGAGTATCCATACTAAACAGAAAAAACAGCAGAAACAAAAAAACCCCGCTCTAGGCGGGGTTTTTTTGAATATGGCGGAGAGGGAGGGATTTGAACCCTCGATACCGGTTTAGGGTATACTCCCTTAGCAGGGGAGCGCCTTCGGCCACTCGGCCACCTCTCCGAAAAACTTGTAAGTTACCGTTACTACAATTGGCAACCTAACGATCAATCACTTATTCAACCAGCTCTTTGATCTCCCTTTGCAGCTCTCTGCTCGGGGGACGCGATAATAGCAATACATCAAAAAAAATCAAAGGGTTAGAGCGAAAATTTATTAAAAAAAACCAAAGTATGTCGAATCACTTTGGTTTTGAGGCTGACGAAGCCCGCAGTAGCTAGCTGTTGCCTGGTTCAGACTGCTCTTGTTTCTCGCGTTGAATACGCTGATAAATCTCTTCTCTGTGTACAGCAATCTCTTTTGGCGCATTAACACCAATTCGAACCTGATTCCCCTTAACACCAAGAACGGTAACGGTAACTTCGTCACCAACCATTAATGTCTCACCAATACGGCGGGTCAAAATCAACATCTAACTTATCTCCTTAAATTCATCCTGCTTACTGCAGCGGAATTTAATCTGTTATAGGTACCTTCCGCAGCCGGTTATCTTAACCAATCCAGATTACCTTCCAATACTAACTGAATACAGTTTTAGCACGGAAGTAGGATTTAAACCAGCCAACTTTTTACATTGTGTACAACTGACTACCACTTGTGAGCTCGAACCCACGCTTTGGCACCGAACTCCTCAATTGTACCCTTTTTGCTGTTCGATGTATAACGCTTACGCATCTAGACCAAAGGCGGTGTGAAGAGCCCTCACGGCCAGCTCGAGATACCTCTCATCAATAATTACCGATATCTTTATCTCTGACGTTGTGATCATTTGGATATTAATATTTTCCGCGGCAAGCGCTTTAAACATAGTTGAAGCCACGCCAGCATGTGATCGCATGCCAACGCCCACGATTGAAACCTTTACAATCTTAGCGTCGGTAATAACTTCGCGCGCGCCTAATTCTTTTGCAACAACTTCAAGCACCGCCCTTGCCTTGGCGACGTCCGAACGATTTACGGTAAACGTCAAATCATTCGTTTTATCGGCCGCAACATTCTGTACGATTACATCTATTTCTACGTTTGCATCGCCGATTGGGGCCAATATTTTAGACGCAACACCAGGCGCGTCCGGCACACCTAGAATAGAAATTTTCGCTTCATCGCGATTAAATGCAATACCTGAAACAACTGGCTGTTCCATTGATTGGTTTTCCTCGTCAAGAGTAATGAGTGTGCCAGGGCCATCAGCAAAGCTGGATAAAACCCGCAGCGGAACATTGTATTTACCTGCGAACTCTACCGACCGAATCTGAAGGACTTTCGATCCTAAGCTAGCCATCTCGAGCATTTCCTCGAAGGTAATGCGCTCTAGTCGTTTTGCTTTTGCTACAACACGTGGGTCAGTGGTATATACACCATCCACATCTGTGTAAATCTGACACTCATCGGCTTTTAGGGCTGCGGCCAAAGCAACACCGGTAGTATCAGAGCCGCCACGACCTAGCGTCGTTATATTGCCAGTATCATCAACGCCCTGAAAACCTGCAACGACGACAACACGACCAGCAGATAAATCTGCACGCATATTGTCGACATCTATTTCTTGAATTCGTGCTTTCATATGCGAGCCGTCGGTCAAAATTCGTACTTGACCACCGGTATACGAACGCGCATCGTAGCCTTTTTCTTTCAACGCCATACACAACAAGGCAATAGTGACCTGCTCACCCGTCGAGACTAAGACATCCATTTCTCTAGGGTCTGGGCTATCTTGAATCGACTTAGCTAAGTCGATTAGGCGATTCGTTTCGCCACTCATAGCGGACACCACAACCACAATGTCGTGGCCATTATCTCGAAAGCCAGCGACCTTTTCGGCAACTGCTTTGATTCTGTCGGTGGTTCCTACGGAAGTGCCGCCGAATTTTTGTACGAACAAGCTCATTTGGCTGAATTTACCCTCGCAAATAGCAAAAACGCCCCACAATTTAGGGGCGCCAATTAAACACTAAATCAACCCAAATGTTAACTATGTAAATAACTTTTTAGTGGGAATTATTAGCATTTCAATAATTTTAGCTCGTGCTTACAAGCTTTTCTTTCACCCAAGCACTAACACTCACCATTGCATCAGGTAATGCATCCACATCAGAGCCACCACCTTGAGCCATATCTGGTCGCCCACCACCCTTGCCGCCGATTAAAGGCGCGACAAACTGAACGATGTCACCGGCACGAATCCGCTTAGTCGCATCGGAACTCACCCCAGCCGCGAGCGATATCTTGCCTTCGCTCACCGTCGCTAAAAGTATCGCGGAGGTGCCGAGCTTATTTTTTAACTGGTCGAGTGTGTCACGCAATGATTTGGCATCGACGCCATCAAGAACCTTAACCAATAACTTTATACCGGCAATTTCTTCGGCTTCTTGCAACCAGTCGCCGGCTGAGGCAGCTGCAAGTTTTGACTTGAGCGCGGCGAGGTCTTTTTCCAGCTGTCGATTATTCGCGAGTAGCTGCTCTAGTTTGTCGACTAAGCCGTCAGGGCTCGCTTTTAATAACCGAGCTGCACCAATCAGAGCCTGCTCTTGGGTCGCGATCAAAGCTAATGCTCGCTCACCCGTTACCGCTTCGATACGACGAACACCAGCAGCAACTCCAGATTCTGAAACGATGCGCATCAAACCAATATCACCCGTACGCGTGACGTGAGTGCCACCACAAAGTTCGACGGAAAATCCGTCGCCCATCGACAATACCCGAACTTCGTCGCCATATTTTTCGCCGAACAGCATCATCGCGCCTTTCGTTTTGGCGGATTCCATATCGCACAGTTCAGTGCTCACAGAGGTATTACGGCGAATTTCCTGATTAACTAAGCGTTCGATTTCAGTTAATTCTTCTGCTGTAACAGCTTCAAAATGTGAGAAGTCAAAACGCAGCCGGTGCGAATCCACCAATGACCCTTTCTGGGTTACATGATCACCAAGTACTTTCCGCAATGCCGCATGCATAAGATGCGTAGCCGAGTGATTCAGTGCAGTTGCGCCACGAACACTGGCATCAACTTGTGCCGACACAGTATCACTCTGGCGAATTGAGCCCTGTAGCATCACGCCAATGTGAAGATGGTTATTGCCCGACTTTTGACAGTCGCGAACCTCAAACTTTGCCGTTTCAGTGGTGATAAAACCAGTATCACCCGCTTGACCACCAGACTCTGCATAAAAAGGTGTGGAGTTCAAAACTAATACGCCCTCGTCACCCTCGGAAAGAACATCAACCGGCGCCTCCCCTTTTACTAACGCGGTAACGATGCCCTTGTGTAGCAATGACTGATAACCTTGGAATTCAGTAGCGCCCTCGAGATTTAAGCTCGCGGTGTAATCCACTTTAAAGGCGCCAGATGCACGCGCTCGTTGCTTTTGCTTTTCCATTAACGCTTGGTAGCCGTCTATGTCCAAGCTCAACTCTCGCTCACGGGCGATATCGTTGGTGAGATCAACGGGAAAACCGAAGGTGTCGTAAAGGGTAAACACCACTTCCGCAGGAATGACTCGCGTCGTTAAACCCGCGAGCTGCTCTTCCAATACCGACATACCTTTGTCGAGTGTTTTTGCAAACTGTTCTTCTTCCGCTAATAACACTTTCACAATTTGCGGCTGGAGTTGCCTAAGTTCTGGGTAAGCGTCTCCCATCTGCGCAGCTAATGCTGCAACAAGCGTATGAAAGAAGCTATTAGTTTGACCGAGCTTGTGTCCATGACGGATGGCTCGACGAATAATCCGGCGTAATACATAGCCTCGCCCTTCGTTTGAAGGCAGCACACCATCACAAACTAAAAATGCGCAGGAGCGAATATGATCCGCAATAACACGTAACGATTTATGCTCGAGATCATTACAACGGGTCGCCTTGGCGGCTGCTGCAAGTAGCGCCTGGAACAAATCAATTTCATAATTACTGTGCACGCCCTGCATTACCGCAGCGATGCGCTCTAATCCCATACCGGTATCGACCGAAGGCTTAGGCAGAGGCACAAGAGTACCGTCCACTTGGCGTTCATACTGCATAAACACCAAGTTCCAAATTTCGATATAGCGATCTAAATCATCATTCTCGCTGCCGGGTGGGCCACCGGGAACATCAGCGCCATGATCGTAGAATATTTCAGAGCTGGGCCCACACGGCCCCGTGTCACCCATTTGCCAAAAGTTGTCTTCATCTAAACGAGAAAACCGATCGGCACTAACGCCCACTTCCTTTAACCAAATATCGGCCGCTTCGTCATCACTAATATGTACCGTCACCCAAAGCCGCTCTGGTGGCAACCCCATAACTTCAGTTAAGAATTGCCAAGCAAATGCAATCGCATCACGTTTGAAATAATCGCCAAAGCTAAAATTCCCGAGCATTTCGAAAAAAGTGTGGTGTCTCGCGGTATAGCCAACGTTTTCTAAATCGTTGTGTTTACCGCCGGCACGCACACAGCGCTGGGAGCTTGTCGCCCGCGAGTAACTGCGCTTATCGGAGCCCAAGAATACGTCTTTGAACTGCACCATACCCGCATTGGTAAAAAGCAGAGTTGGATCGTTACCGGGAATGAGTGAACTGCTCGGAACAATTTCATGCTCCTTGCTAGCGAAATACTTTAAAAAAGCTTCTCGAATTTCAGCGCTCTTCATATCTATTTGTACTTACTCTAGGTTTAAATTTTAATCAGGGGACTGCGCATAAGATTATTAGCTCATGCCGAGTGCATCTTCGCTAAAGGTTTTGTTGCCCAATATATGAAGGTGCAAATGAAAGACCGTTTGACCAGCATTAGCGCCGTTATTGATTACAACGCGAAAAGCTTCGTCGATACCAAGCGTCCGCGCTATATCACCAATTTTTAGCATTAGATGGCCGAGCAACGCTTGGTCTTCTACGCTCGCATCCACAAGACGAGGAATTGGCTTACGAGGAATAACTAATACGTGTGTGGGCGCCTTAGGCTGTATATCTTTTATACAGATACAGAGGTCATCCTGATAGAGAATGTCAGCTTGAATACTGCCATCGATTATTTTACTGAAAATTGTCGCTTCTGGCATATTTCCCCCGTTTTAGGTAAAACCCTAAAGACTAATCTGTATCTAACGGCGTTAGACGGTTGGTCGATATTCACAATGCGCAGTAGTCGAAGTACGTCCTTCTCACGCCTCGCGACCGATTAATCTAGCTAAAGACTAGTGCTTGCTGCGAAATACTTCTTTTTCGTCTGGCGTTAAACTGCGCGCTTGAGACTCCAACATAACGGGAATGCCGTCGCGAATAGGATATGCCAAGGCACTAGCAACGCAGATCAATTCCTGTCCCTGCTCATGATATTGCAGCGGAGCTTTGCTAACGGGGCACACCAATATACTAAGTAGCTTTTGATCAATCATGACTGTAAACATCTCGGTTTGCGACGCCGAGCGTTTTAGAGCTCGACATACGATCTTCATAAAAGTGCGAATGTTACACCTTAAGCAGTCATTGTGTCTCTAGCTTGACTCACGGCTGGTCGCTATTTGACCTGTCTGGCGGGAAGTAGAAGTAGCGGGTCTAGCCGAGTTTGAAACCAATTCACTCGCCAATCTAAATGAGGACCCGTGGCACGACCAGTCGCTCCAATTTTTGCGATCACCTGCCCTTGTTCAACCAACTCACCCTCATTAACGAGGATTTCACTCAGGTGAATAAACGTAGATGAAACTCCTGCACCATGGTCAATTATCAATGTACCGCCAGAATAATACATGTCGGCATGAACTAAGCTCACCCTTCCGGCGAGCGGAGCAACGACGGGCTCACCTACAGGTGCACCAATATCTAACCCATAGTGTGGCCGTTTAGGTACGCCGTTAAATACCCGCTGACTCCCATAGACTCCTGTAACTGGGCCCGCAGCTGGCCAAATGAATTCACCTTGATAGTAATCGAGTGCGCTGTGGACTTGCCGAGCGAGATACACCTGACTGTTTTCATTCTTTATTCGCGATAAAACAGATTCTGCAGGGCTAACATATTTTTGCGCAACACCTTCAATGTGCTGTACATCGTACTGGCGTGATTCGATGGGGAAACTAAAACTTTGTGTTTTTGAGCCCTCGGCGCTGATATCTAAAGTAACCACTCCTGTCACATCGCGGCCAAGACCAAAGACAAACTTACCCTGCTGGTCGACCGATATTTTCTGCTTGCCCATAACGACACTAGCACCGGGCACTGTTTGCCCTCGAAGTAGCGCCCCCGGTAGCCAGCGCCCCTGGATGCTAACATCGGCGATTTCATCTTGCGGCTGACTGCGGCTGCTTGTTTTAGTCGTTTCGTCTGCAACGACAAAGTTGCCCGAAAGACACACGAGTAGCCAGACAAAATATTGTAAAGTCGATTTATAATTCAAAAGGGTATTCTCGATTATTAACAGTCAGTATTCGGCTAACACTTTCCACTTTCCACTTTCCACTTTCCACTTTCCACTTTCCACTTTCCACTTTCCACTTTCCACTAAGCGTTAGTCGATTATCAATTTCGGACAATCAACATCGAACAAAGTTTAAGTTTGTGTAGAGCGAGAAGTGTAGCAAATTTGGAGGCGCAACAGAAAAGCGTGATTTATCAACGAGAGAATTTTGAGGTTAGCAACGGAATATAATCCTAGTCGCCCTCCCCCTTGTAGAGAGACGAAGGCGCTAGGCCGAAAAACCCAACGCCTTATCACCGCACACAGAAACTAGTCCGTATAGATATTTCCATTGTTGAGTAGCTGTTGCAAGATCGCTTGATCATCTCCAAGTAGCGCTAAGTCAACGCCAGTTAATACAAGAGTAAGATCAGTGCCATCCCCAGTACCGCTAGAGTCAATACGAATTGTGGTATCGGTGCCATCCGAACTAAAGTCGAAATAGGCGTCGAGACTAGACGCATCAGCAGACTCGCCATCAAGTAAATCGGCAAGGTCTAGTATATCTCCGCCAATACCCATTTCGAAATCGAGCAACGTGTCGGTATCGCCTACGCTGTCAGAATTCCACAGGAATCGATCGCTACCGCCGCCACCTTCGAGCTGATCATTCCCAGCGGCCCCAAATAAAATGTCTGCACCTTCTCCACCAAACAAAATATTGTCACCTGAGTCGCCAGCAAGGAAATCATCGCCGCTATAATCATAGGTCGAATCAGGGTTGAGGTTAACTCGGGCTGTATCACTGATAAGGCCGTCGATATCCGTGACCATAAAATCAACACTGCGAGGTGCATCGCCAAGTTCATCGCCGTTGGCGATTTTAATCTCGCGAAGAATTGTCTGGTATTCAGTAACCGACGCCTCCCCCGTAAAACTTAACGCTTTGGTCGCAGAGTCGTAGCTATAACTAATTCCGTAGCTATCGGCTAGTGACATAGCGGCGTCGTCCAGAATAAGAACATCCCCCGCACGCCCAACATCTAATTGCACTAACGCACTCTGCAAGCTGTCGCCATTGTCGGACAAGGTTAAGTCATCCGCTACACTCGCCGCACTAGAATAATGATTAACAATATTTACGTTAATCTCAAAGTCGTTGAAATCCCAGTCGGGATTGGTATGCCCGTAGGGGTTGTAAAAACCGTTCGCAGCTAGGTCTTCAAAACCGACACGCAATGTGGTTGGATCGCCAGGCTCAATACCAGAGCGAACATGTAAAATACCGTCGGTATTTAACCCTGCTGCTAGGCTATGAAATGTATTGACTAGCGCTCCTCCCGCGTCTGCAGTTGGATTAACAAACACTACACGATCGCCACTCGGGTTAGCCTCAGTACCTGCAGAATAATAAACAAGCTGAACACCAGTATCATCGATGTGGGCTAGATCACCAGCTGTATTTTCAAAACGGATAAAGCCGTTCCCCGCAGCAGCCGCATCAATTTCGGTCGCGAAATAATCATACGCATTCTGGGCCATGAAAAACCCTAGCTGACCTTCAGGTAAATCGGTAAAGCTTGCAGACACACCGGCACTCAATGGAGCACCAGGGCCATCATCTTCGCCCTCGCCCCAAATAATCGTCGAGCCAGACAAAAAGCCATCGGCATCTACCACGTAATAACCCAATGTATTTAAATAACCAGCATCCTCCTGCAGGAAGGTGACCGTCACATCACTACGCGCTGATAACACGAAATTATCAGCGGCTATACCATTAGCATTGTCGGGAGACTGCCCTTGCGCGTCAGAGTATTCTTCACCAGAAAACAACACAGTTACCGATTCAGCCACTTCGACTAGGCTAACGTCTGTTGTTGAAATCTCCGGCGCGAAGGTTGCGACATCTACAGTAAGTGTTGCGGTATTTACAATTGCCTCGCCATCCGATTCCAAAGATTCAACTGTAATAATTGCATCAAATGTACTATCTACTCCTGCGGCTACAGCCAGCTCAAGTAACGCAGTATTCCAACCAGTAATATCAACCAATCCACTGCTATCAACCGTAACGGAGTTAACCCCATCAGTTAAAATCGAACCGTCTGGGAGACTAGAAATAGTTATAAGGGAGACCGTTTCGCTCGTGTCAACTTGCGCGTAGGTAAAACCAACATCGACGTACGCAGGACCTAAATCTACCGATTGATTAACGACGGTGTATCCCAGTTCGACTACACTCAGGTTATCAACATAGACCCTTGCATACTCAGACGACTGGGAAATACTGGTCATCTCTGCCGTAATTGTAAGCGTTTGCGCTCCGCCGCTCACATTCTCAAATACAGCAACGAAAGGATCCTGTGTAGATGTGCCAATCCAAGGCTCGAAGGAATACATCAACTGCGTCTGGTCACCGAGGGATACCGACACATATAAATTCTCCCCCCAATCTAATCCGGCAGAATTAACATCAAAATCAAACGCAATGGCGACAGTATTTCCATCGCCAGAATTATAAAAGCTATTGCTCCACTCACCGATTAAGTCGTCGTAGCGATTGCCGTTCCCATTCGGACCATTAAATTGAATCGAAATCCCCTGATTGCCGCCGTTTATGTCGGCCCGAGTACCCGACACGCCGCCACGATCACTAGAGGCCGTTTGGCTTTCGGAATAAGTAAAACCTTGGGTGGAACCATCAAAGTTATATTCTTCTGCAACTTCATAGTTATTCATCGCCGAAGCGGAAAATTCTATCGCGGACGTAACGGGTATTCCATCGGCAACGACGTACAAATTTTCAATATCATCAACGGAAAAAGACCACTCACCACCGCCTAAGTCGGTACCGCGATTAAACTGAATATCTGTAGGAACATTACTGGCTACTAAGCTAAACAGTGGCTCTGTAGACAAAGCCAAAATTTCATCGCTAAAGGTAACTGGGGTATAGGTGTTAGATGTAGCCGTTACTTGCATATCATTTAGAACGACACCATCAGGCACTGGTAATACCGCTAACGAAGCCGCCGTACTCACTACATCATTACCATCACTAACCGAATATGACAGCTGAACTTGGCCGCTCCAATTTTCCTCAGGTGTGAAAATCCAGTCTCCGGAATCTTGCAAAATTATCCCGTCGCCGCTGTTAACCAATAAATCAGTAACCGTCAAAGCGTCACCGTCTGCATCACTTACATTGGCAAGCAGGTCTTCCGCGGTAATTCTTATTGATTGATCTTCATTAATCGACGCGAGTACAACATCCCCAGATACTGTAGGGCCATCATTTTCACCAACAATAGTAATCGTTGCCGTCTGATCAACAAGCCCACCATTGCCGTCTGAAATTTGATAGCTGTAGGTAATAACTTCGGATTCACCGGAAGCAAGAGCGTTATACGCACTTGGATCCACATTCAGCGCGTTCGCACTGCTAGTGATACCAGACGCATCACCACTCACAAGAACCAAACCAGTAACGAGAAGTGTATCGCCTACATCTTTGTCGCTAGCATTCGCTAATAAGTTAAGACTAAAGCTACTTCCGTCTTCGCTTTCAGTAGCCGACACTGGACTCGATACTGTTGGCGCATCATTATCGGCACCGACAATAAAGTCCGCACTGGCATCAACCGTTAAACCACCTTCGTCTTCGGCGGTAAAAGTAATCGTCTCGGAACCGTTCCAATCGGCGGTCGAACTAATGGTGGCG
>NZ_MRUH01000094.1 GCF_001922985.1 Teredinibacter waterburyi | reverse complement strand
TACTGACACCGATATTAGTATTGCCGGCAACGCTGTAACTTAAATCGCCATCGGCGGTTTCAGCGTCGGCGAAGAGATCGTTTAAATCGATCGTGTAGCTGGCGAAGTCTTCAGTAAGGTTTTGATCGGCAAGACCACTGGTGGTCGGCGCATCATTATCCGCGCCGACAATAAAGTCTGCACTGGCATCGACCGTTAAACCACCTTCGTCTTCCGCGGTAAAAGTAATCGTCTCGGAACCGTTCCAATCGGCGGTGCTGGAGATGGTGGCAATGCCATTGGCATCGATGCTGACACCGATATTGCTGTTGCCCGCAACGCTGTAACTTAA
>NZ_MRUH01000093.1 GCF_001922985.1 Teredinibacter waterburyi | reverse complement strand
CCCTACCAGTGCCGATAATAGCGACTGCACCAGTGTTAACCTCTATGTGGGCTGGGCTGACGTACTAACCAATGACGGTGAGCCCCGCTGGGACTTTGGTGCAGCCACTCAATTGCCTGGCCTGCGTATTAACGGCGTGATCTACCGTGATAGTGACGGCGATGGTGCGCTGGATGGTAATGACGCTTTTCCGCTAGATTCCAGCGAGTGGGTTGACAGTGATGGCGATGGCATTGGTAATAATGCTGATACCGACGATGATAACGACGGTGTTGAAGATAGCAGTGATGCCTTCCCCCTAGATGCCAGTGAGTCTGTTGACACCGATGGCGATGGCATAGGCGATAACGCTGATGCCTTCCCAACTGATGCTGCGGAATCAGCCGACACCGACGGCGACGGTACCGGCAACAATGCTGATACCGACGACGATGGTGATGGTGTTGAGGATAGTAGCGACCTTTACCCTCTGGACGCCTCCGAATCAGCCGACACCGATGGCGATGGCATAGGCGATAACGCTGACGCCTTCCCGATGGATGCCAGCGAATCGGCTGATACCGACGGCGACGGCGTCGGCGATAACGCTGATGCCTTC
>NZ_MRUH01000092.1 GCF_001922985.1 Teredinibacter waterburyi | reverse complement strand
CAGTGATGCAGTCAGGGAGTGGCAATCAATTTCTAGTCGGTCGTGTCCGAACTATGTCTCCCTTCGTTGTTCTCAGCGGTTTCTTTTTAGGCGGTACCAAATCAAGCTTTATCCCAACCTTCTTGTAGTATTATTTTGGTTTTTTGGTAGTATCGGGTTTTAGTTTCTATTGTCTAAGCGCTTTGTTTAGGCTAAAGGGCCAGGCTAGCTGGCCCAACGTGTGTGTTACTTTTTGTGCCGCCTCGCATAACAAGGCGCTCCACCTGACAATTTTTGCTGCGCTCGTTTGTGTATGTCGCGCAGCTCCATTTTACACAAACGCTCACAGCAAAAATTGCAGGTGAGCTTGGCGTTAAGTGTCAACGATGAATAGAGAAAGTATCGAGCTAGGGGTTCTGTCATCTGTAAGATTCATCGGATGGTTGAATTTTATAATCTTCGTTATAGCCTTTATCGGTACGAAAGGGGCATCCCATCAGCATCTATTTGTGGTCTACGCTACCTTTTTTGTATGCTGTATTGGTACTTGTATATACTATTTTCTATATGGGCGTTTGTTCATAACCATTACAAAGAAAGATGGAGTTACATACTTTAAACCATATCGGTTAGGGGTGTTCACTATGGTCTGTGGAGTATTTATGGTTTATTTGTTGGTTTATTTTAATGGGCCAAACACTTAACAAATTGCTCCAGTTGACGCAGCGGTCTACGCTCCTTTTTGTGCATTCGCTGCGCTCATTGTTGCACAAAAATCCACTACAACCGCTGCGCAACTGAGCAAGGCGTTATGCGTCTTAACGGCTAGTAGTGTAGGGCTTGGAATTCATTGGGATTGTTTGCTGTAAAGGTATGAGCTGGTTTCGAAGAGTTT
>NZ_MRUH01000091.1 GCF_001922985.1 Teredinibacter waterburyi | reverse complement strand
CGCGCAGCTCCATTTTACACAAACGCTCACAGCAAAAATTGCAGGTGAGCTTGGCGTTAGCTTATTTGGTATCTATATCACGATATTGATCATATATTTTCTTAAAAGGGGTCTCAATAATGAATGACTTAATTATTTTCGGTATGGGCCTCGCGGCTTGTATGATTTTATTTGTTTTAATATCGTGGATACTCATGAGGCGAAGGACAGCCCTGCGAATGATTTTCGGGGGCATTTCTGGAGTTTTCGGCTTCCTATTCGCGCTAGCATCGGCATTTGTCATTTATCAAGGTAAGCCACCTGAAGGAGTCATCGGAACTGTAGATAGCCCCATTTTAGTTTCTGTTGATTCTGGTGAAGAGGTAAAGCTCGACGATTTTTCTGGTAAAACTATCGTTGTTAACGTCTGGGCTACTTGGTGTGCACCGTGTATTGAGGAGTTTCCTCATTTTGAGAGAATTCAAGAGGAACATGGCGATGCTGATAAAATCGAAGTTGTTATTGTGTCAACCGAAGACCAGAAAACACTGGAAGAATTCCATCATAAATTTGATTTTGAACTTAAAAGTTACAGAGTAGACCCAAGCGCATCTATGTTTAAGGGGATTCAGCCAAGGCCAGTAACACTTATCTTTAATGCTGCAGGGGAGTTAGTTGAATCTCATTTCGGTTCGTTGAACTACGAAAAACTGTTAAACCTTATTAATTTGAGTTCATTATAAACGAGGAGGGGTGAAAGCTAACAAGACGCACCAATCTGACAGTTTTTGGAGTGGTTTGTTTGTGTTTCCGCTATGCTATAACGCAAACAAACCACTCCAAAAACTGCAATTGTGCTCGGCGTTATGCGTGGTATTGAAAAAAGCGCTTTGTCGGTTTTAGGTTTGTGGTAATTGTCTTTTTAGTTTGTGCCGCTCCAGCAGTGGTTTGGTTGGGAAAATCGCAGTGATGCAGTCGGGGAGTGGCAATCAATTTCTAGTCAGTCGTGTCCG
>NZ_MRUH01000090.1 GCF_001922985.1 Teredinibacter waterburyi | reverse complement strand
ACATTTCGTAATCCAAGGGCATCAACACAAGTTCATTATGAGCCAAACAATTTTCATCAATAATCCCCAACGGAGCCATTATTTTCAAACTAGGCATTTTGTTCTTTCCCTCTTTTGTTAAGAGCTATAGTTGTCACATTATCCATATCGTTAATACTTGGGGGATTGCGTTCTAGGGTTAGGGTTTCCACAACTCCGTACTGAGAGCTGGTATCTCGAGATTGAGTAAGCCCATTGCCAGTAAACTCGCTATTCGCGCCAAGCTCCGTTCTAACGGCGTGCCGAGCATTAAACTTAGTTTGTTTTTTAAGCCTTTGCTAAGGAATCAAACTCACCACTTATATAACGCTTATTTATTTGTTTGAGTTGCTCCAAAAGGCCCTGCTCCAAAAGCATGTAACGGGGTACATCCCATTCTTGGGGGGCTATGTTTGAAATGTAATTAGCTCTACTAAAGTTCCTGACTGTATAACCAAATAAATTCTCGGCACAACAATTTCTGGATGCATTTATACGGATATTTTCATCAGCTATTTTTGCTTTAACATGAAGCACACCCACAGGAAGCCCACCTTCCTCTGGCTTTTTCCAGAACTTATTTTCAAAACTGTCGATTATCCAGCTTAAGGATTCCAAGGGGAATTCCTTCTGAGTTACCATCCACTCTTTTTTAAGCTTATTCCAAAATAGGGTACTAACCACAAAAAAAGACCCTTTTACGAAGAGACCAACTTTTTTATCTGGGAACATTTCATATTTTACTTGCATCAAGTGACGCTCGTTCAAATTCAGTTTATTTTGATCGATCAGCCCCAGAGCAGGAAGCAGTTTTAACTTAGCCATCTTTTTAGCGACCTCGAGGTTTTAAATCTATTGTTTTAACATTATTCATATTGATTATGGATGGCGGGTCTCGCTCCAACGTTAGAGTTTCAACTACGCCATATTCAGATTTGCTAGTTTGCTATTTGAACGCGAGGGGAAATGGGGTCTGTCCCGTATTAGCCTTTAACGAGGCTTGCCCCCACTGGCCTTTAAGCCTTTGCTAAGGAATCAAACTCACCACTTATATAACGCTTATTTATTTGTTTGAGTTGCTCCAAAAGGCCCTGCTCCAAAAGCATGTAACGGGGTACATCCCATTCTTGGGGGGCTATGTTTGAAATGTAATTAGCTCTACTAAAGTTCCTGACTGTATAACCAAATAAATTCTCGGCACAACAATTTCTGGATGCATTTATACGGATATTTTCATCAGCTATTTTTGCTTTAACATGAAGCACACCCACAGGAAGCCCACCTTCCTCTGGCTTTTTCCAAAACTTATTTTCAAAACTGTCGATTATCCAGCTTAAGGATTCCAAGGGGAATTCTTCTTGAGTTACACGCCACTTACTTTTCAATTTACTCCAATAGTGTGTATTTATGACAAAATGGACTCCCTTCACAAATATATTTACATCATGAGTCGGAAACATTTCGTAATCCAAGGGCATCAACACAAGTTCATTATGAGCCAAACAATTTTCATCAATAATCCCCAACGGAGCCATTATTTTCAAACTAGGCATTTTGTTCTTTCCCTCTTTTGTTAAGAGCTATAGTTGTCACATTATCCATATCGTTAATACTTGGGGGATTGCGTTCTAGGGTTAGGGTTTCCACAACTCCGTACTGAGAGCTGGTATCTCGAGATTGAGTAAGCCCATTACCAGTAAACTCGCTATTCGCGCCAAGCTCGGTTCTAACGGCGTGCCGAGCATTAAACTTAGTTTGTTTTTCTTGTGAAAATTCAGCAATAAATTCCGCTTGATCCTTGCTGTTAAACTCACCCAGCCCCACCGATTTATAATGTTCAATATTGTCGGCGTAATCTTTCTGATATTCAGGAGTCATCACCTCCTTTAATACATCTTCATCGAATCCATCATCTCCCCCTGCTAGCTCGTTAACACTTACATCCCGCATTTTCTCCCAAGTCGGCACGAAGGTGTCTTGGCCGAAGGCCGCCATATTTTCTCCACGATCAATAATATGAAGTACGTAGTCTTTGCTTGGATCGTAGGGCGTGCCCAGCACCGCGGCGATTAACTCGGGATCTGTGTCGGCATTTTCTAGTTGGTCGAAGCTGGTTGACCAGATGGGAACTAATCCGCTATCGCGCTGGTGCGCCAGCTTAGCGGTGGCATCGGTATTTTTTGTTTGGAAGCTCACCAAAAAACGTTCGCCGGCAACCTCGCCGCTTTTCACTTGCGCTTGTAGCTGTCTATCGGTGTATTTTGGTTTATAACCTTCATCATCCAGCTTCTTGCGCGCTTCAAGCAAACGCTTTTCACACTCCCCTATACTGCTAGGCAGTTTTTTTGTGTTTATGGCGGGAGCAGGTGATGGCTCGGGTGCTAGCGGTACTCGGCGATTGCCGGGCATATCGGTTGCACTAACAAGAACCGGGGGAGCGTTTCCGGTTGTTGGCTGTTGCTGATAGGCTACTTTATAAACCCAAATAGCACCACTGGCGAGTTGCTGTGTGAGTAAATTCTTTGCGGCTTGCTGATCACTGGTTGAGGTGCCCACGTATTGGCTTGGCCCGCAGACGCCGCTGCTGTGCAAAGCGCTAGCAAGGCTTGCCGCATCGAAGGGGATGGCATTCACCAGGGCTTCGGCTTCCGCCAGGCTGGAGCACACTTGGCGTTCGGCCTTACACGGGATGTGTGTATTTTTAACCGAAGGCATAAAACACATGCCCTGCCCCGGCGCTACAGCTATGGGCGTAGCATCTTGCAGCCTGGGTAGCTTGTAAAACCGAATAGCGCCCCTAACCACTAAACACGCAACCCGAAAGCTTATGTGTTGGTGAATATCGTTAGGCGATAACATGCCGCCCACCCAATTAGGCCAATGGTGAGCTTCCACGTTAAGGTGTGAAATAAACTGTTGGGCGTACACCAAATCATTGCGGAGATAAGGCTCCAAGCGAGAATCACTCACGCTATTAGCGCCAATCACCATTTCAAATAAATAGCCAAAGGCGTCACTTACAATGGGGTTTGTAAAATAGCTCATGTTAAAAGTCCGTTTTTATTTCTGCATTCCAAGCTTTGGTGTTTTTCTCTAAATTAAAATGTTTACCCTATGGCAAGCCCCGTGAACTCCGTTAACGGGGCTACCCCGCTATAACCTACATTTACCGTGGCATTTTCACCAAAAATAACGCCATTCGGGTTTATTAATATTACTTGGCCGTTAGCGTCTATTTGGCCCTGAATTTTAGAGCCGTGGTTACTTAAAATATTATTAAGTGCAATGGAAGAGCTGCTGGGTTGAATAAACTGCACGCGCTCGTCGGCCGCCACATCGAAGCTTTGCCAGTTAATAGCCATGCGGTCGGTTGCTTGGTTAATGGTGGTGGTGCTGCCGTTGTGATTTATATCGCCAGCGCCGCCAACTACTTCGCCACCTTCTGGGCCAGCTTGTGCCATAGAGCAAACGG
This sequence comes from Teredinibacter waterburyi, assembly GCF_001922985.1. Classification (GTDB taxonomy): domain Bacteria; phylum Pseudomonadota; class Gammaproteobacteria; order Pseudomonadales; family Cellvibrionaceae; genus Teredinibacter; species Teredinibacter waterburyi. The sequence continues at coordinate 1,220 of NZ_MRUH01000090.1, read as the reverse complement.
CACTCGTCACAGCCAACGCCAACAAAGATCGCTTACTAGCCCATTCAGTTTTGTTAATCCATTTCATACAGCACTACTCTTCCCGTCGCCTTTGGTGAACAATTTACAGAAGTTAAATTCGCTTAAACGCCTAACATTCAACCTTACTAAGGCGTAACCACCTTGGTTTTAAACAGAACTACGCGCTCGCCGGTGGACAAATCCAACGCGTAAGCGGCCTCGTCATCAGAATCTACAACCAAGACATATTGCTGCTCTTGGTATTCATTCCATGCGGGGCCTTTATCAATTCCGGTGGATTGCGATATACCCGATTTTAGATTTTTAAAGGTCATACCGGCCTTGCCTTGTGAAAGAATGCTACGCGAACCATCGTCAAGGCTTACGCCTATAACAAGGTCTGAATTAATGCCACCAAGCATGACTAACTGGTTGCGGCCTTCTTTTCTATCTAGAATAAGCGAGGTCATTGCGCCCCCCGCATTAAAGCCGGTAATACCATTGTTACCTTCAGAACTAAAAAGACTGTAGTCACCCGTGGCTATGTCGAGCTGAAGAATATCACCGGCACTATTGTTAACAACGTAAAGCGTACCGGCATCATCATCCACGGCTAGCCCGTATGGCGTCTCGAATACTTCACTGCCCACGGCTGAAGAAGCGTTCGCAACCTCACGAACATTTCCGGTACGAAAGTCAGCTTCGTAAACCACCTGGTTTACGGGGTTAACCACATAGGCAAACACAGACTCGCCTTCAGATTGCATCAGCCCTTGCCCGGCAACGGCAACATCGCCAATCTCGCCTTCCCAGCCATTCGAGTTTTCTACTGGTAACGGTATAATTTCAACCCCTTCCCATGAGGGATAAGTGCCCCCCCTCGTTGGGTAAAACATGGCTAAAGCTAACCCACCATTCGGAATTCCACGCTCTTCGATGACGATAATATAGCGTTGATTGTTATCCCCCCCTCGGATCCGGGACATTTCATCTAGATCAACCGAGAACTGGCTGTAGTCGAGGGGAGAAGTTCCAACAAACTCACTATCGATAGCTGAGTAGACTTCAAAGGCGGGGCCCTCTCCTTCACCGCTAGAATTCAGTGCCACTCTTCTCGCGTTATTTAAAATCTGAGCACTACGTACGCTACCCATAGGGTTGGCATCCGCACCATCAGGAAAAATAGCACTGTCGAAATCGCCTTTGCGCACGTTAACGTT
>NZ_MRUH01000089.1 GCF_001922985.1 Teredinibacter waterburyi | reverse complement strand
CTAACGCCGTGGTAATTTGCCCGCATTGCGGGAGTGGAGTTTTGGGGTAAAGTGGCGAAGCCACCCCAAAATGGAACGGAGCAATGCGGGTCAAATTGACCACCTTGTTAGCACTATTTATTAGCGCCTTGATCCATAAACATTAGCTCCCATGAATGGCCATCAAGATCATCAAAGCTGTGTGTATACATAAAACCATGATCTTGAGGTTCACTCGACACGTTAGCGCCTAATGATTTTGCTTTTGAGATAAAATCATCAACTTCATCACGACTTTCACATGAAATACACAATAGAGATTCCGCGCTAGCCGTAGAGTCACAAATAGGTTTGTCAGTGAAGTTTTTGAAATGACTTTCAGCAAGTAACATAACCGATATATTGTCCGCAATTATTACGCAACAGCCGTTTTCGTTACTGAACCTGGGGTTGAGTTTGAACCCAAGCCCTACAAAAAAGGCCATGGCCTCACCAAGATCCTTTGTGGCTAAATTAATAAATATTTGCCTGTTCATCGTAGATCCCTTAGCTCGTTGCATATTGATGGAGGGTGCTAACGCC
>NZ_MRUH01000011.1 GCF_001922985.1 Teredinibacter waterburyi | reverse complement strand
CCAGCGGATATTCTATATGGAAACTAACAACCTTTGTCGCACTTCAGGCTTGATACTAGGTTTTTTACTCAATAACAGTTGGCGGCAAGTAAATAGTAAACTCATTGATAGGCTCGATTAAGACGCTATACGGTGAATTTTGCTCTGATTCCTTTACAATTCCCATAGTAGATAGAAGCTTGAAACTAGCTGACACAAGCTTGGCTGGCTTGACCTCTAGCTCCTTGTGCCAAACTCGATAGGTACCTAGTTTGTTATCTCTTCTATAATAAAAGCCAGCCAAAGGGTGAGTTAGGTAGACCAACGCTGACTCAACATCGGGAAAACCTGGAAAATCAAATCTATCCGAGTTAGATTGAACCAACTCTACCGAAGCGGCCGCCCAATCAGATGCCGTTTCCATAAGGTACTTATCGTATAAACCACTAGTTTCATTAAACACACAGTCGAAACTAACTTTTCCGGAGTGCCACGGAAGATTCCATAAATATCTAGGAACTGCGAGCGTCCACGAGTCCAGCGTTGTACCAAGAAACCAAACGCAACGCTCACCCGTTTTTCTATCGATAATATATATACGATAGTTGGTTTGCCCCATCGTAAATTTAGGGAACGGAAACACTGCTGATGTAAAGTCTACATCAATAAACGGAACTACGGATATAAGCCCCATTTCCTGACCATCCACTTCGACTGTATCAAGCTGAAAGCGATCTGGAAATATATCTTTAAATCTCTCCGCCGGAACAGCGTAAGTGATAATTGCAAAATGCTTCAAACCACATAAAACATCTATCCCGCTTGGCTTGGGCCTCTCTATCAAATAATCATCTAGTTTCCGTGATTCTTGCACGATACTTCCTTGAAATTTAACGCCTTTGTCAGTTGCGTTTTGGTTGTAGTGTAGTTTTGGCGTACAGTGGCGCAGCCACGCCAAAACGAAACGTAGACCAAAACGTCAACTGGACAAACTTGTTAGGCATTTTACTCATTTTTAAAATCAGTTACTTTAAAGTACCAATCTGTATCTTCTTCTTT
>NZ_MRUH01000088.1 GCF_001922985.1 Teredinibacter waterburyi | reverse complement strand
TGTTTCCTGTAAAAGTATCGGCTGATCTAGAAGAGTTTGCGTGCATCCTCCGTTTACTTTAGCAATCAGCACAACAGCGTCGAAACGCTACCAATATTCTAGCGTTCACGTTTCTAATTTTTGGTTTTTCTTGTATTTTTAGTTGTAGCTCCATTTTCTGTGAGCTCTTGGCTAAAATGTAAAGCTGGGTTAATCTCAATGATTGCTGGTAATAGCTTTAGATTTTAAGCCTAAATTAAGGCTATTTTTATTAAATTTATGGCTTTGTTGCGTGTGGTGAACGGGTTGTTTTGTATGTATAGAAAGTCGCATAACAAAGCTATCGTAGGGACATTTATTGCTACGCTCCGTTTTGGGGTGGCTACGCCACTTTACCCCAAAACTCCACTCCACAATAAATGCCCCACATAGCGGCGTTATATTTTCGAGGAAGTATGGAAGCAGATTCGCTGACACAGACTCTAGCAATTTGGGGTGCTATTACCGGGACAATAGGTACTGTTGCTGGGATAGCAAATCTTATTCTGAGAATGAAACAACACAAGAAAGATCAGCCAAAGCTTGTGTGTTCTTCAGATTTCTCTTTTGAGCATTCCTCAGGAAGCGTTCGTCCACAACATAGGCTTATCCTTCGGTCTGTCGGAAAACGCCCCGTAACTGTGGATCACGTTCGATATTTTATGAGGCCAAAAGACTTCTGGCAGGCCTTATTTAAAAAAAGAACTTGGGCCAAAAAACGTTGGATATATGATGATAAGCCGCGAGCATCGATGCAAATTACAGAGGGTAGAAAAGAAGAAATCAGAATTTCTATGCCTAATGGTTTAACTATTCCTGAAATTGTCAAAGTCGAAATTCATGACCAAGAAGGTCAAGCTTGGAAAGTTAAATGGCCTACAGCCAAAACGCTTGCTAAGGAAGTTCATCATGAACAATTGCATGAATCGGAAGAATCTAACGATGATCGTGTCTGCAAGGTAAGCGGCTACACTGCGGGTGGGAAGTACTATATCTACGCGCATTGGAATCCAACCCCTAGAAGCAAGAATTCTTTCCAGGGGCGCTTTTTTCACTTAAAGAATGCAAAAGAGTATCAGGCAAAGTTACATGAAATTTTAGAGATTCAACAACCAAAGATATTGTCATGTGAGCTAGACGAAATTGCATAAAAAATATAACAAATCAATCAACTTCGCGCCTGCGGCGCCGGACGCAGAAAAGCTGCGCCGGTTATTGAGGCGTTATGCGTCTTAACGGCTAGTAGAG
>NZ_MRUH01000087.1 GCF_001922985.1 Teredinibacter waterburyi | reverse complement strand
AGCGGATATTCTATATGGAAACTAACAACCTTTGTCGCACTTCAGGCTTGATACTAGGTGTGATCATCTTTCATGGGAAAAAACGAATATCCCTTACCTGGCCTACGACGTAAATACTGAAACCAATTTACATTACACATTTCACTGAGGTAGACTATTGGGGCTGGCTTGGAGCCATCCATATTTTTTGTAATGCCAACTAAGTGCTCGTCTTTTTTAACGAGATCGACAGCCTTTAATTCAGCGTCCTCTGGAGAATCAGCTTTCACCCATCGTGTAGTAAAATACCCAAACAGATCCTCTTTACCGTCCATTTCTATCAAGAAGTCTTTCCCTTCTAGCATTACTTGATAATATTTCATAATTTCCAATTGAAGCTAACGCCAAGCTCACCGGCGCATATTGCGGAGAGCGTTTGTGTAAAATGGAGCACCGCGACATACACAAACGAGCGTAGCAATATGCGTCCGGTGCAGCTTTTTGTTAGGGCTTTATTTATTTGGACGGTTAACATTATGCTCAGTTTCAATTTTACCCACCAAGTACATTTCCAATGCGTAAGCCAAATAAGCATGCTTCGGCTCAAAGCCTATTGTAATCATACTGCCGGCGTCAATTAACCTAGGATCACTTGGTGTGTGCCGTCCATTCTCTACTTTTGAATATGCTTGAAAACGTTTTCCCAGACCATGACCGGCATAGGGACCTGTACCATTTGATGATGCGCCAACACCAATATATGTGACCTCACCGCTTTTTACGAATGCGTAGACACCCTGTTTATCATAATTTGGAAGAGACCCTTCAAATTGATAAATGTCAGACCATTCAGGGAATTCAGACTTGAGGCACTCCGAATTCCAATGCATTGCAAAGAACTCATTAGTAAGATGTTTCAAATTATCTAATGTTGTATTGGCCATGCTTCACTCCTTTTGAGCCCTAACGCCAAGCTCACATGCAATTTTTGCTGTGAGCGTTTGTGTAAAATGGAGCTGCGCGACATACACAAACGAACGCA
>NZ_MRUH01000086.1 GCF_001922985.1 Teredinibacter waterburyi | reverse complement strand
TGGTTGCTGCTAATGCTGGGCCTACTCGCTAGCAGACGAAAACAAACCGCGTAAATAGCAAGCCGCGCAAACAAAAAACCCGCTTCATTGAAGCGGGTTTTTTTATAGCTGTAGTCGGTGCGGATTACGCGCATCGAGAACAGTGTGTTGTATAGCGGCAGTATTTTTGTGGATCGCTGGCTAGAAAATCCGCAGAGCCTGGATGCGGCTACACTCGATAAGGTGAATGAAATTATTGACGACTGGCGTACCAGGTTGAGCTGTATTAGTTGGTTTATGCGCGGCGTTAACGAAACGATTGCCCGCATGGCAAATGACGAAGATAACTGCAAGGGCCGTTTTTGGGAGGGTCGATTCAAAAGTCAGGCGTTGCTAGATGAGGGTGCGCTACTTAGTTGCATGGCCTACGTTGATTTAAATCCAGTGCGCGCGGCGATGGAGCCAGATTTAGCGCGTAGCGATTTCACCTCAATCCAGCAGCGCATATTCGACTATTCAAAACATAAGCCCAATAAATCCAATTCCGAACGGCAAGTCGCGAGTCGCGTTAAGCAGCAGCGACAATTAAAAGTTGAGCTTGGATTGTCTAAACAGTCCGAGGTGCCACTTATGCCATTTAGCGGTACTAATCGTCTTTCAATTCACGTGGCTTTGCCGTTTACACGAGAAGATTATTTCGACTTGGTTGATAGGACGGGGCGAATTATTCGTGAGGGTAAGCGTGGGTTTATTTTTTCGGAAATTCCGCCACTTATTTCGCAATTGGGCATTAATCCTGACAAATGGATAGAGCATGTTCGATTCTTTGGTGAGCGGTATGCCTGCAGCGCAGGAAGTGGCGAACGTTTAAGGGTGTATGCTAATTTACTGGGTAGGGCTTGGGGCAAGGGCGTTTGCCTCTCCGAGTCTGTTTATACTTAATACAATCGAATTTTCCGCATTACCTGCCGATTGTTGAACTGCAGGTAATGCGTCACAAATTGCACTATTGCTCGGTGAAGCCGAATGGGCCTGTGGTTAGAATGGCCTATTCGGCTTTTTTGTGTCTTGGAGAAAGTGTTGCCAAAATTCACTTGTCACTTTTTATCGTTTCGATCGTTTTTACTGTTACCGCTGAAGAGCGCTTTATGGTTTGGCGTACGGCCGTTTAGGTTGCTAGGGCTTAGGTGTGTTCTTTTGGCTCGATCGCGCAAGAGTTGTGTTACCGTTTGCGCACTTATCGTATCGATAAGCCTATTCAGTACAGCGACCCTTGCTGAATCTTTTGCTGTCGATCGAACTGCAGATGCGCCGGTTTCGTTGCGGGTGATAGACGCCTATGCCGATGTGCACTCCGGCCCCGGCCGTGGCTACCCAGTGTTGTACGCGATAGAAGAGGGCGAGTTAATCGAGATTCTTGCGCGTCAGCCTGGTTGGTATGAGGTTCGGTTGCGTAATGGTCATACCGGCTGGGTAGGCGCTGCGCAAATTTCTCGTACCATTCAAACAACCGGCGAACCCGCCGATTTACCTACTGTGAGTTACGGCGATTATTTGAAAAATAGTTTTCGGGTTGGTTTTTCGTCCGGCGCATTTACTCGAGGCGAGTTAAAAAGCGCCGATTTTTGGACGCTTAACGGCGGCTATCGCGCAATCAGCTGGTTAGGTGTCGAGGCTGAGTACGGTAAATTTTATGGCGATGAACTACGCGGTAGTTTTTACGGCTTTAACCTATTGGTAGAACCCTTTAGTCAGTGGCAGGTTTCACCCTATATTTTGGTTGGCGCTGGCAATATGGATGTGGGTACTCAGCCGAAGCTGGTGCCAGTAGAAATTAAAAAGTCAGATTTCATTCAATATGCCGTCGGTGCAAGCTATTACCTTGGGCGAAACTTTGTCGTTAAGTTGGAATACCGAAGTTACGACGTTTCAACAGATTCAGATAATATAGGTTTAGGTGCATGGAAAATCGGTTTCAATACTTTCTTCTAAGGGTTCTCCGCCATATAAAATCAGGCGGTATCAGCTTGCTTTTATTGGGCGTGTTGATAACGCTTTTGCCGGTTTCTGCTAGCGCGCAAAATAATACTCAGGCAAATTTGTCGACAATCGATAATGAGTTGTTCGATATTGGTATGCAGGTTGGCTTAATCAATATTGAAGACTTTGGCAGCGAGATAGTGCTGGGCACCAGTGCTACGTTTAAAGCCAGCGAAGATTTCTTTTTGCAGTTTAATTTTTTGCGTACAGATGCCGACTATTCATCCTATGAGCGTAGTCAAGGCGCTTACTTTGATGGCGCCGACCGCAATTTTGAACATTATGATTTGCTGTTGGGTTACAACTTGTTTCAAGCGGAGTTTTTAGCTGATTCTGGCGCTGCAAATTTAGCCGCGCTTTATGTGGTTGGTGGCGTTGGTAATACCAGCTTTGGTGGTGAGGCGAGCTTTACCTATACGGCGGGTGTCGGATATCAGGTGGTTTTTGCGCGTACCTTTGTGTTGCGTTTAGACTATCGCGATCTTATTTATACCTCAAATCTTATAAACGAAAATAAGACCACCCATAACGGCGTGATTACCGCCGGTGTTAGTTTTCTGTTCTAGTTCGATAGTTGGTCTAAGTGATTAGAAATGATTTAACGCCCGCTAAAATAAAATATTCAAGCCAATCGTTAACTCGGTATTGTGTGTTGTTTTACCGTCACCAATAAATTCTCGATTAAAAATATGGTCTTTAAAGTCGATATTAACGGTAATGGTATCGGTTAGCACTGTTCTGTAGCTGGCGCCGAAGCTGTAGCCAATTTTGCTGTTGTCGGCGAAGCTGTTCTGGCTTAGGCCGGCGAGAAGATAGATATCCGAGTCTAATTTTACATTCTTGCCCATAAATGAGCGGCCACGTAACACTCTATAGCCGGCCAATAATTCTGTATAGGTGAAATCGTAATCGCTACTGGCCAAAAAATTGAGCCCAGAGTTTTCTTCGAATGAGGCGTGGCTTGCGGTCGAGCGGCCGTGATTAATTTGCGCAAGGATATTGGGCTTGTAGTGGTAGCTAAATGAAATGCCTAATACTGGGTTGGTGTTGAAGTCCTCGATATTCAGCAAGCCAATAAACGCCCCCAATTCAAATTTCTCCGTATCAATTTTGGCGACCTTAACGGGCTTGGGCTGGTTGGTCGGTTCGATGATTGGGGGGCGTTTATCCGAATTGATCCCGCCTATTGTGTCGCCAGCTTCCTGAGCGTAAGCCAAATTCGTAACAGCAAAAAGCGCGGTAAATCCCAATAGGGCGGTATTTTTTATCGGTGTAGGCATTGCTTCAGGTCCATTCTTCTTACCTCCTGCGGAGGTGAAAATCATATTTAAGAAATATCGCGTTGGCGTCTAGCGCTATTTAAACATAAACCTATTGAACCAAAGCGCAGGCATCACAGCAATAGCACAGGGATACTTAGCGCCTTAATAGGCGTGACGCTCTCAGCAGATTCGCAAGTTGCTTAGGTTTTACGCTAGATATTACGAATGTTGTCTAAAAAGCTAGTATCGCTCGCGGTTAGAAACGAATAAAACAGGGCATATTGTCACCTTTGCCATCGCATATAACGAGATAGTGTGGCCAGTAACTTGGTAATAAAAATTTAGTCGCATATTCGCTGTTATCTGGTTCTCAGAATCAAGACTCTAGGTTTATGTTATATAGGAAATTGGTACCAATTCGCGTATGTTTTACCGACCGTAAAAGTTCGGTAATAGATGATCTCAATAGTTGTTGTGATCAAATTAACAATGATGGTGTGAAGTCGGTGCATATTTTAAGTCGTAAAAGGTCGCAACAGTCGGCTAACACTGGGCGTTCGAGAACTCGGAGTCTTTTGTTTTCCTTCGGGTTTATTTGCGTTTCGAGTTTTTTAGGCTTGTTTGTTACGCATACTTTAGCTGCCGACAATACGGCTGAAAAAACTAATAGCTCGCAAGGCGAAACTGCTGTCCCTAGCGAGGCCCAGAGCGATTGGACGAAAAATGTCGACGCGCAACACTTTCAGGAGGTTGAGCCTGAGCAGGGTGCGAAGAATATAAGTGACTTACGCGGCATTGCAACCAATGTTCAGTCGTTAAAGCAGGAGGTTATTGAGCTAAATAAAGACCTTCGCAATATGGAAGAAAAGTTACTCTTCCCATCAAATACCCGTTATACGGTGTTCTTATCGCTAACAACGGGGCAATTTTTTACCCTCGAAAGTGTCAAGTTAAAAATAGATGGCAAGTTGGTTGCCACGCAAATTTATTCGAAGAAGCAGCGTACGGCGTTAAGCCGAGGCGGTATTCATCGCTTGTATGTGACGAATTTAAATCAGGGGATGCACAGCGCCACCGCATTTTTCACGGGCTTAGGAAAAGATGGCCGCCCTTATAAGCGTGCAGCGACACTAGACTTTGAGAAAAGTGCAGGCAGTGAGTTTCTTGAACTGGCGATTATGGATGAGGGATCGACTCAAGAGCCAAGGTTCGAATTAAAGCGCTGGTGATAGAAGCAATGTTGTATAGCATAGGGCCCCACTTTTTTTCGGCGTGCAGTCAGTTGTTGACTAGAGGCTTAGTTCGAACTCGCATTGGATTTAGTTGCTCTATCTTATTACGCTGGCCGCTACTATTATTTCCCGCGCTATTTACCCTAACGTTTTTTTGGTCGGCCGCTAGTAGCTCGGCCACTCAAGCCTCGTCCCATATTCAGTCTGAGCAAGCCCTCGATTACGGAACCGTACTCTACCAGTTTTTTCAAAAAGACTATTTCAACGCTTTAATTGAGCAGCGTGTTGTGGAGCGTAGTGGCAATAACCTTGCCTCCCGTGGCCGTGCACAAATACTTAAGGGCGGTATGTTGCTCAGCTATGGTTTGCCCGATCAAGCCGAGGCGTTATTTTCCCAACTTCTCGATGTGAAAACCGATATCGAGGTTCGCAATCGCGCTTGGTATCATCTGGCAAAACTTTTTTACAGTAAATCTGATCGAGTGAGCGCCAATCGTGCACTCGACAAAATTGACGGAAAAATTCCTGCCGATCTTCATATCGAATATCACTATTTAGCTTCACTGCTGAAAAATGACGGGAGTCATGGTGATGCCGTTAGCGATGCAATTTCAAAGTTATCTGGTGAGCAGCCACACTATTCATATTTGATCTTTAATATCGCGGTGTCGCAATTGCGTGCTGGTAATGTAGCTTCTGCAATCACAGGGCTAGAGGAGGTGGCGGGTTATCAAGGGCAGAATCGCGAACTACTCGCGCTCGCGGATCGCGCTAAGCATGGTTTGTCGCAGTTGGCGACTCAGGCCGGCAACTTACCTCAGGCGTGGCTGTATTTACGCGGTATCCGCACTACAGGCCTTTACTCTAATCGCGCCTTGCTCAGTTATGCTTGGGCAGCGATTAATATGAAACTCTACAGTGAAGCCGTACCGGCGTTGCAACTGTTAGACGACCGCTCTATAGCAATTCCAGAAGTGCAAGAGTCTAAGGTGTTACTCGCGCATCTCTACGAACAGGAAGGCTCACCACGAAAAGCGTTGCGCAGTAATGTCATGGCCGAAAAAGCCTTTAAAGAAGGTATAGAGATGCTAGCCGAGGCGCGCCGTATTATTGGTCAGCAAGATGTGCCTCGTGAGTTTATCGAAAACCTTGATGCGATAATGGACGAAAGTGATTGGTACAGTGCGCACGCGTCTGTGGACTATAAAAAGCTTACCCCGTTTCTTATCGATTTAATGGCTAGCCATCCCTTTAATGAAACCTTAAAAGATTTGGCTGCGCTCTACACACTTGACGACAATCTTTCTTATTGGCTTGCGCAAACCGAACAGCATCAATTAATTTTGGCGAGTGCAGGTCGTCGCGCCGCGGTGGATGAATTGTCTGATTTGATTGCCCGCAGTGAAATATTAAATGAGCGTCTACGCGACCAAAAAGCCGAAATTAGGTTGACGACCTTAACGCTTGAGGAAGAGCAAACGGAGCGCTTTGATGTAGTGCTAGCAAACGTGTCGCGTGAGATGACGCTGCTGGATGACAAAATACGCCAACTTAAAAAAATTGAGAAGCCCTACCAGCAGCCGGCGTCTTACCCGACTATGGTCAAAGAGCACCATCAGCGTGCGGCGTTAAAGTTACGCCAAACTCGGGCCTTAATTGCACAGCTAGAGCCGGTGATGCGTAAGCTAGTAAACGATGAGCTAACCAAACATGAAGAACGCATGCGTTACTATTGGGCGCAATCGCGGCTTGCCAAAGCGCGTCTTTTCGACTCGACATTGTTAGAGTTGGAAAATGCTAAACCACAGAATGATGCTGCCGCGGGAGACAAATAGTCATGAAATCAACCTATTGGGCTTTAACCTTTGTGTCCAGCTTGATCCTTGCGGGTTGCAGTTCAAGCGGCAATCAAGCGACCTTGGGCCAGCTGCGTTATAAACCGGAGCGTGAAAAGCCTGTCGAAGTTAAGGCGATGGATCACCAAGAGGTTCGCGCCGAATATGAAGAGCTACTGCATCTGTTTGAAGATGAGCAACTAAAAGAACAGATTCAACGCCGCATTGCCGACGTGTATATGATGGAAGGGGTGCAAAACCAGAATAAAAATAGTGGCGCGCCGAAAAGCAACTATTTAGATGCGATAAAATCCTATCGCGACATCCTCGAGAAGTATCCCGACTCGCCAGACAATGCTGAAGTGCTTTATCAGTTAGCGAAAGCCTACGATATGGAAGGCGATCAAGACGAAGCTTTGAAAATGATGGAGCAGCTTACTCAGCGCCATCCTTACTACCCTAATATTGCCGAAGCGTGGTTTCGTATGGGCGATATCTATTTCGGCTACCAGCGCTATGCAAAAGCCGAGCAGGCCTACAGTGCGGTTACCAAGTTAACTAACGAAAAACTCTGGGTGAACGCGCACTACATGTTGGCCTGGACACAGTACAAGCAGTATCGCTACCGCCAGAGTATCGAGTCATTTGCATTTGTGCTGAATTCCCTGATTAAGCAAGATGAGAATTTGGACGGGCTCGCGAAAGCGGAACAGTCCATGGCGAGTGATACCTTGCATTCGGTTATCTTATCGTTTGATAAAATTGGCGGTGCAGGCGCAATTGAGTCTATTCCGAGTTTGGCAAACCGCGCTTATATATGGCTGTTGTATAGCGAGATGGGCGATTACTATCTGGGTAAGGAATTGTATGAAGAGTCGGCAGAATCTTATCGCGCATTTGTACTTCGCTTTGCTGACTCTACACGCGCGCCGAGCCTCCACGAGAAACTCGTAGCGACTTATTTGAAAGGCGGTTTTCCAAAGCAGGCACTTGATGAGAAAACGCGTTATGTGTCTTCTTATGGTATTCATTCCAATTATTCGGGTAATAAGCAGGCTTCAACCGCAAGCGGTTTACGGGCGGATATTGAACCGGTAATTAAACTGTATCTAGAAGAGTTAGCTCAGCATAATCATGCAACCGGGCAGGATTTTTTAGAAGCGATTGCGGATGTCGAACAAACCAGCGCGAATGATAGCCAGCAAAAGAAGAAGCGCGCTCAGCTTGAAATGGATGGTGTGGCAGCGCTGGATGTCGCGGCAGGTTTTTATCAAGAGTTTATCGATACCTTTGCGGCGGATAGCAAACTAGACCAAATGCGCTTTCTAAAAGCCGAGGCCTTATTTCTCGCAAAACGGTATCAATTAGCCGCGCAGGAATACGAGCTTGTTGCCTATCATCCTCTCGGCTCAAGTGCCGAGAAGCAGGCGGCTAATGCCGGTTATGCGGCGATCGTGTGTTACGAAAATATTATTGATGGTCTGACCGATGGTAGTAAAGCGGCAAAGCAATGGCAGGCGCTCGCCGTTGAGTCGATGCTGCGCTTTAGTCAAACCTACGACAGCGATAGCCGTTCGCCAACGGTATTGACCACAGCTGCCGAAACCATGTTTAGCTTGGATCAATATCAGCGTGCAATTGACACCAGCACTGCACTGATCGCTAACGACACCGAGCTTGATTTGGAGTTAAAGAAAACGGCGTTTGGCATTATGGCCCATTCGCATTTCAAACTGCAGCAGTACACGCAAGCCGAAGACGCCTATTTACAGCAGCGTAATCTCAGTAAGCCGGGAAGCGAAGAATTTATTGCCATTTCCGAACGTTTGGCTAGCTCGATCTACCGGCATGCGCAAGATCTTGAAACTGGTGCCAATATTCAAGGCGCTGCAGACTACTTCTTAAAAATTAAGGCGCTTGTGCCAAACTCAAAAATTCGTGCCACGGCGCAATATGAGGCGGTAGCGCTATTGTTGTCGTTAAAGCAATGGAACCCCGTCATCACTGAGTTGAAGGACTTGATTACGCGCTCTGCCGATCATGAAATGGCGGTTGAGTTTCCCCGTCAGTTGGCCTACGCCTATGAGCAAAGTGAGCAATGGGCATTGGCCGCGGAAGAGTATCTTGCCCTTAGTAAGCGCGATCCAGACGCGGAAGTTAAGCGCGAGGCGCTGTTTGCCGCAGCATTAATGTATGAGAAAAATACGAACCATAGCACAGCAGTTACCCTGTTTAAGCGCTACGCTAACGCCTACGAACAGCCCTTCGAGACACGTATGGAAGCTCGCTATCACATGGCGACAAACTATCAAGCGTTAGACGAAGAAGGCAAAAAACTCTATTGGTTACGTCGAATTATTGACGGCGATAGTCAGGGTGGTGCACAACGCACTGAGCGCAGTCGCTGGCTGGCCGCTTGGGCGAATCGCGAATACGGCGAGTACTTTTATCGCGAATTCAAAAAGACGCGGTTGCGTTTACCTTTGGTGAAAAGTTTGCCACGTAAGAAAGAGATGTTAGAGAGCGCTCAGCAACGCTATCAAGCAGCCGCTGATTATGGCTTTCTCGAGTTCGTTACGGAATCTTCGTTCAAAATTGGCGATTTGTATCAAATGTTCGCTAACCAGTTGATGGCTGCACCGGTACCTGCGGGAATGTCATCGTCCGATACGCAGACTTATCAGTCGATTATTGCGCAACAGGCACAGCCGTTGACCCAACTTGCCGCCCAGCTGCACACCGCTAACTTGGAACGTGCTTGGTCTGGGGAGTTTAACGAGTGGATCGAAAAAAGTTTTGCCGCAATGCGCGAGTTGAATCCGGCTCGATTTGCGAAAGATGAATTAATTGTGAGCTATGGCGATGAAATACGTTAATTCAAATATTAATTACAGCCGCTTTGCTGTTATAGCGGGATTAGCTCTATCTGTGCTGTTATTTTTGAACGGCTGTGCTGGTAGCTCTTCCAAACAGAATGTAAGCACCGCCGTGGATGTTGCGCCAGAGCTGATCGAGACCACTGGATTTTTACCTCGTGACCAGTTTGATAAAGAGGGGCAAAAGCTACCCTATCAAATTGCACCGAACCAATATGCAGAGCAAACAGGGCGTGTTAGTAAGCAGGCTGTTGCCAGTTATATCGACGCTAGGCGAGCCTATAAATCGGGCGATTTCGATAAAGCGGTAACTCTGTTGACGGCCTTAACCGCAGAAGAGAAAAATCTATCCGGGCCATTGGTTATGCTGGGTGATATCGCAAACGAGCGCGCGAATTCAGCGGAAGCGTTAGATTTTTATCGTCGGGCTATTCAGGTTAATAAACAAAATATTAACGCGCACCTTCGTTTGGGAGCGCTTTATCGCAAGCAAGGCGAATTTGTTCTTGCACAAAACAGTTATGCCACGGCATTGAACTACTGGCCAGATTTCCCCGAGGCGCATCTAAACCTCGGCATACTTTACGATGTGTATTTAAATCTGCCGCTTAAAGCGCAGCAGCATATGGAAGCCTACCAGTTTTTAACCCAAGGCAAAGACAGCCAGATAGACGCTTGGCTGGTCGAGCTGCGCGAACGCACCGGCGTTAATTACAGTATAAAAGCGGGGGTAGCTAGTGCAGCTCCGCTAACGCAAGTTGGCGCGGCTGGAGGAACCCCATGAGCAATTTAAAAAAGCGTATTGCAAGCCATCTATGGCGTTGTACTTTTTGTGTTATTAGTGGGTTTCTATTGGCGGCTGTGGCGAGTGCCGACGAAGAAAAGAAGTCGAAAAGCAAAAATGAAGAAGTGCCGAACGCCGCCTACTATAAATTGGAGTCGACCTTTGTTGGCGACAAAGAGCAGCCTGCGGTGAGCTATTTTATTCCTTGGAAGGGCACGTCGACGCCAGACAAATTGCAGTGGAATTTGGACGTTAAGTACGATCAGACCCTAGACCTTGTCGATCGCGATGTTGTGTTGCGATCCATGAATATTTACGACGAGATGAATTTAGAAAATATTGATACCCAGAGTGTTGGCGCGGAAAACCTAGCGCCCGCTGCTGCAACAGAATAACCGCACCTAAATAGAGTATTTGTTATGACAGATGTATACAGCATTATTGTTAAATTTTTCCAAGAGGGCGGTTTCTTTATCGCACCGATTGCGATTGTGTTTTTTATAGGTCTGGCGATTGCTATTGAACGCTGGGTTTACCTGAAGTACGAAAAGATTCGCAATGCAAAAGCGTTTTCGGATTTCTTGCCGCTATTGCGTACAACTGAAATTGAAAAAATGCAAATGTATACCCGCGAGAACCAAGCGCCAGTGGTGCGGATTATTGGTTGTGGCTTGGACATGATGAAGGTGTCGCGGCAGCGTGCCGATGTCGAGAACGCAATGAGTGAGGGTATGTTAGAAACCATGCCTCGTATAGAGCAGCGTACCGGTTACTTACCCGTGCTTGCGAACGTTGCAACACTGCTGGGTTTGTTGGGTACGATTGTTGGTTTGATTGGCGCGTTTACGGCGGTCGCGAATGCCGACCCCGCGGAAAAGTCTCAATTGTTGTCTTCGTCTATCTCGGTAGCGATGAACACCACCGCACTCGGTTTGATCGCCGCCATCCCGTTGTTGATCTTGAACGCGATCTTACAGAACAAAACCAAAGCGATTATTACCAGCATCGAAATGTCGGCGGTTAAGTTTTTGAATATTATGACTTTGCACCGATTTATCGAAGCGGGCTCGCCACGTACCGGTGACAACGGTGTTAATCCCTACGCTGCCAGTCAAGTAGCCGCTGCACCAACTGCGCCAAATGTCGCTGCACCATCTTCGCCGGTTAGCGCGCCGAATCAAACCGATATGGCGAGTAACTCGCCGCCAGAAAATGACGATTTGGTTACGGTTTAAGATTGTCGCTCTGAGATAGCTAAAATGAATTTCAAATTTAAATATTCCGGAACCGATGAAGCGGAGCTTGACGTTACATCGTTTATGAACCTGATGATTGTCTTGGTTCCGGTGTTGTTGTTGAGTATGACTTTCACTCAGGTAACGGTATTGGATGTAAAACTTCCCGATCTAACCGGTGGTGCGGTGAGCAGTGACGATTCTCAGTCACAGCTCGAGGTGGTGGTCGATCCCAGTGGTTTTAAAGTTATCTATCCCACCGACGTGGTGATTAAGGAAATTCCAAGGCTAGTCTCTGCGTCGCCGTCTGATTCTGGCGAACAACCCGTAAACGAAACTGACGGAGACGGCAGCGCGGGCGGATACGATTATTTAATGTTGTCGCAAGTACTACAGGAAGTTAAGCGGCAGTTGCCGGAAAAACGCGATGCAGTGGTACTAGCCATGCCTAATACGCATTACCAGGATTTAATATCGACAATGCAAGCCGTTAAATCCTACAAAACAGTTGTCGCTGCAAGTGTGGTGGAGATTGAGCTGTTTCCTGAAATTTCACTTGGGGACTCTGCGAAGTAGCTAACATGATTAGTCAAACTCTGTTTTATCGCCGTGACGACAAGAGCAATCAAGGTAAATTGAGCCTGATTGCATTAATGGATATTTTTACGATTCTCGTATTTTTTTTACTGCTTAATTCTGGTGATAGCAAAAATATTGAGCATGCTAAATTTGTGCAGTTGCCGAATTCTAGTGCGGGAAAAGCGCCCTATGCCGAAATTTCTATCATGGTG
This sequence comes from Teredinibacter waterburyi, assembly GCF_001922985.1. Taxonomy (GTDB): domain Bacteria; phylum Pseudomonadota; class Gammaproteobacteria; order Pseudomonadales; family Cellvibrionaceae; genus Teredinibacter; species Teredinibacter waterburyi. The sequence goes on along the minus strand of NZ_MRUH01000086.1, from coordinate 79,424 downwards.
GGCAGCGATAAGTTGTGGGTCGATGAAAAAGCTATAGCCAGCGTGGATAATTTATTAGCAGATCCGGATCAAGTTATCGTACCGCTACAAGTGTTATTGCAATCCTATCGCGAACGTATGGGAGAATTGCAAGGCTACGAAAAACAAAACGGCTTGGCGTTAACCATTATGGGTCAGCACGATGTCCCGTATAGCTTGATAAAAACAGTCATGGCAACCTGCCAGCTGGAAGGCTTTAGAAATATTTCGCTCGCGGTGAATCGTATTGCCGCTCAGGTTCAAACCACGTCCCAATCTATAGGTTCTGATGGGGCAGGTGTTCCTAGCTCAGCTGCGCCTGCGGCTCTAACTTTACCGGCGGGAGGTTAGGCGATGAATGCGGTCTTAACAAATGTCCCGCTGCAGCCACTTGCCCTGGATCTTGAATTACCTTGGTCTAGCAATAGTGACCAAGATGAAAAGTTTGTACGTACATTAAAACGGTTTTTATTTCCGCTGTTGTTTTTTTTGGTGTTGATTCCTTGGTTGCCCGTATTTGAGTTGAGTTACAACGAACGAGAAACCGATCAAGTGGTTACCACTGTAGTTTTGAAACCGATCGAGGTTTCGCCGCCGTTGCCAGAGGAGCCGCTAGTACAAACTAAAACCGTGCCGGTTGCCAAAGAAGTTCTCGACCAGCCGCGCCCCAGCCCAAAACTTGCGCAAACAAAAGAACAAAAAGTAAAGCCAAAGCAAGATAGTGAAAACGCAATGGCGCAGTCGCAAGGGTTAAATGAGCTATCGAGTCAGTTGTCGGCGCTTACCGGTAGCGTTGATGTTGCGCGGTTACAAAAGCGTAATGTTACGTCGAGTACTCAGGGAAGCGTGCAGAATAATTCCCGCGAGTTTTTAGGCAAAGACGGCGCGGTGCGACGCAGTGACGGCATAGAGGTAGACGAAAATTTAGTAGTGAGTTCAAGCGCTGGGCTGGCCGAATATACGTCGACCTCTGTCGATGGCCTAGGGTTAGGTAACGCCCCTGAGAGCACGCTGGCAAGCTACGGCTCGTCTCAGCAGGGCACTCGCGATATGGAAAGTATTCGACGCACCATGGAGCGCACTAAAAGTAATGTCTATGCCCTTTATCAACAGGCGTTGCTTCAGCATCCAGATCTAGCTGGTAAATTTTCGTTTCGTTTAGTAATCGAGCCCGACGGATCAATCTCCAAGTTATCACTCACTGCCAGTGAACTCGGGTTAAAAGATTTAGAAAATAAAATTCTCGAACGAATTCGCAGCGTTAATTTTGGTGCGAAAGATGTGTCCGCCACGTTTATTGATTACACCTTCGTATTCCTGCCTAGTTAGTACGCCGTTACTCCATTCATCGGGCTAATCGTCCGCTCATTCTTTCCTGCTAATGGGAGCCTTGCGCTCTCGTTGCGGTTCGTTCTCCTAGTGGTTTGTGATCTAGATTTCCTTATTACATTCGTTGCTTCTATAGCGGCGGCTAAAGGGTGAACCTGTTCGACACTTACTATGCAACTCATTCCACAGTTTGGGTAAAAAGCGACAGGTGGCGCCGAAATAAACTAAGGATTGCGAGTTAATTCCATCGGAATATCTTAAAAATTGGCATCCTGTTATGGCGTTCCCCCGTTCGGGAGCAATGTATACATTGGTTAGCTGGTGTATAGCTCAGACACAGACAGACTTTGGAGTAGCGTTATGTTCCATACAATCAGATTGCAAGCAAGCCGTATTGCTCTGGTTTCCTCGTTGGCCGTTTTTCAGGCCTGCTCCGGTAGTGGTGAACCTTCGGCCACTGCCGAAACAACCACTTCCGCAGCGATAATTAGCGCGGATACTCCCTTTATGTTTATTGAGCGCAATACTCAAGTGTCTGTTGCTAGTACTAGCACCAAGCTATCGAAAAGCTTAAACGCTACCGATAGCTCGCCCCTCGATCTATTTTCACCTTATGACTTCAATCCCGGAGCCAAGTTGGTTCGCCGCTCGGGTCTCGACGTTAATGGCGTGAGCAGCGAAGTACTCAGCAAGTATTTTGGTACCGAGAGCTACGATGTAAAAGATCTGAGTGTTTCTGAAGACGGCAAAACCTTGTTGTTTGCCGCGCACGGTCCTAGCGACAGCCTTAGTGACTGGAGCTGGAATATTTATGAGTACAGTTTTGACACGGGCAGAGTAACGCGAATTATCGCGGATGATAGTTTGGCGAACAGTGGCGAAGATACTAACCCAGCTTATTCCGCCGACAACCGCATTATATTTTCTTCAGACCGCGCCGCCGGCAATCCCAACCATGCCGTTGACAATGTTATCAATGAAGATCAAACCGCGTGTTACAAAGTGGGAGCAAACGAAAAACCATCGCTATTGCATAGTATGCAGAGCGATGGCGATAACATTGTTCAGCTTACCTATGGCTCTCACCACGATACTCAGCCAACAACGTTAAAAGATGGTCGCGTCGCTTTTGTTCGTTGGTCGCGCAGCTATGAGTTGTTGCGTCAGTGCCAAACACAAAGTGCTACGCTGAATAAAGTTGGCTTCGATCAAATGTTTTCCAGTGACTATCCCAGTGGGATAACCGCGCCGGCAGCATGGGGTTCTGAAGAACTCTGTGCGTTTGCAATAGAAACTCCTTTCGGTCCTGCTTTAGCTAGTAATCACTACACGCTTTTACGTATTAATTCCGACGGTTCTGAACTCGCTCAGCTTTACAACACGGTTACCACCAATGCATCCGACGAAAGTCTGTTGCAACTTAGCGACATGGTGCAGGCCGAGTCTGGACGTTTACTGGTTCTATTAAAGCACCGCTACAACCAGTTTCTAGGTGGTAACGTGATGGAGCTAATGGAGCCGGCTGAAACACAGTCCGGTGTGGTGTTTGCCAATTTGGCAATGAAGCCAATGATTAGCGCCGAGGTTACACTGTTTCCAAATCAGCCTTCGCTTGCGGGTTGGTACAGTGCCGTTGCTCCTTACCGAGATGGCACTTCGCGCGTTTTAGTTAGCTGGTCGCAGTGTACATCTGTTGATGACGGGGTAAGCTCCTTCTGCAGCTCAGACGACGCGACAGAATCGCTGGAAAACGCCTACGGTATTTGGATGTTTGATCCTGCCAGCGATAGCCGTTTGCCAATTTTAAAAGCGCGCAAAGGTGTGGAATATACCGAGTTGGCTTTGAGTCAGCCGCACACCGGTGTCGACTTTCCCTATGAGCCTTATAATCCGAATTACACACCAGACCTAGATGATTCACGCATTATTTGTGATGACCCCAGTGTTGTCATTACCCCCGAGCCTACTTTAGAGCCCACAGCTGTACCTAGTGTATCTCCTTCGGTTGCGCCAACGGCTATGCCAACGCCAGTACCAAGCCTTGCGCCAACGCTTATACCAACGGTTCTGCCTAGTATCACTCCTACGGTAATGCCGACTAGCGAGCCAACAGCGTTGCCAAGTGTAATGCCTACGGTTGCTCCTACTGTTAGCCCTACCGTGGCTCCGACAATAGCTCCTACTGTGGCGCCAACTGCTGTGCCTTCAATAACCCCGACGCTTGCGCCAACGCCGACTGCGTCTCCATTGCCAACAGCTAGCCCAGAGCCAACCGCGACACCTGTTCCAACGGTAGAGCCAACGCCTGTTCCTACGTCTATGCCAAGTGCAGAGCCAACACCTACACCGGTTCCAACATCGACACCAGAGCCAACTCCGGTACCAACTGTTGAGCCTACGCCCGAAGTAACACCAGAACCAACTCTAGAGCCAACGCCAGTTCCAACACTGGAACCCACCGCCACACCAGAGCCCGCGAACACGGCTCCGGTAGCGAATGCAGGCGAAAATATGAGTGCTCGCCCAGGTGTTGCGGTGAGCTTCGACGGCTCGGGTAGTTACGATACCGATGGCGATACGCTCACCTATAGCTGGGTAACCATCTCGGCACCGGCAGAAAGCAGTGCTGCGCTCGTTGCTTCAACATCGGTCTACCCGCAATTTACGCCAGATGTTGTTGGTCACTACGAGTTTGCATTGGTGGTGAATGACGGTTTGCTGAGTAGTGAAGCGGATAGTGTCGTGGTCGATACTGTAAACACAGCTCCTGTAGCTCTAGCTGGCGCCGATCAAGCCGCAGCGGTAAACGATACGATTCTGCTCGATGGCACGGCGAGTTACGATCCTGATGGTGATTCGATTCAATACCAATGGTCGCTCGTCAGTCAGCCTGAAGGGGTTGATAGCATGCTGAGCAATAGCAGCGCGGCAACACCGAGCTTAACGATCGACGCCTCCGGTACTTATATAGTGCAGCTGGTTGTTAACGATGGTTTGCTCGATAGTGATGTGGATACCGTGACCATAACCACCGCTAATACCCGTCCCGTTGCGGAAGCTGGCGATAACCAGACGTTGGATATGAGTAGCGGCACTGTGGCTTTGGACGGACGCGGTAGCTACGATGCTGACGGCGATGACTTAAGCTATCGTTGGAGTATTGTTGCGCAGCCTTCAGATGCACTTGCCGTTCTTGATTACAGCGAGTCCTCGACGCCCACCATTACCGTGAGCGGGGCCGGAACCTACGTGGCGCAATTAATTGTTAACGATGGTGAGATAGATAGCTCGCCGGATACCATGAGCATTGAGTTCGCCGCTCCCGCGACTTGTGATATGTCGGGCGTTAGCAGCCGCAGCTTCCCTGTTGTGTTACGCGATTTCCAGTCCAGCCATCCAGACTTTGAATATGTGATCGGTGAAGACAAGGGAATCGTAATGTCTACACTGGGTGGCGACGGTAAGCCACAGTACGCGCATGGCGATAGCGGTAGCCTTACTACGACCAATGCCGCGAATTTCAATCAATGGTACAACGACGTTGAGGGTGTGAATCAGCGTATTCCGATGTCGTTAGAGTTGACGCGAGTTGGTGATACCAATACTTGGAGCTATAGCAACGGCAGCTTCTTCCCGCTCGATCGTAAGGGTTGGGGAAATACGCCTCGCTACTGGCACAATTACCACTTTACTCTAGAGTCGCATTTAGTCTTTGATTACGAAGGCGGGGAAGTCTTTACCTTCCGCGGCGATGACGATCTTTGGTTGTACATCAACGGTGTCTTAGCCATTGATATCGGTGGTGTTCATGAAGTGGAAGAGGTGTCGGTAAGCTTGGATGAGGTAGCCTCACAGTTAGGCATACAGCAGGGCGAGCGTTATAGTTTCGATCTGTTCTTTGCTGAGCGACATACTGTTGAATCTAACTTTATGTTCCAGACTAATATTAAGCTGGCCTGCGACAATTAAATTTAAGGGAGAATTACAGATCGTTAATAGCTAGGTGGCCGCTTGGTGCTACCTAGAGTATTACAGGAATTTTATTTCAGCACCGCCCCATAAAAAACGCGACCTAAGGTCGCGTTTTTTATGTTAGTAGCTTTTGCCTCCAAATGGATTGTTGGGGTCGTCCTCGTCAGGTTGTTCAATTGCCTCTAGGGATAGCTCCATGCTGCCGCTCGTCGCACTACTGGCAGCCTTGTCTTCATTCTTGGCACTGGGTTGTGCACTGCCTTCAGCGAGTTTGATTCGCAAGCGCAAGTTATTGGGCGAGTCGGCATTGGCAACGGCTTCGTCGAAGCTAATTCTTTTCGCTTTGTACAGTTTGAATAAGGCCGCATCAAAGGTTTGCATCCCTAGGTTCTCCGACTTCTCCATAATTTCTTTAATGTCGGGTAGCCGATTCTTAAGAATCAATTCTTGAATGGTCTTAGTGCCGAGCAATACTTCAACCGCCGCACAGCGTTTGCCGTCGATGGTTGGAATCAGACGCTGGGAAACAAACGCGCGAATATTTTGTGACAAGCCTAAAAGTAGTTGCGGGCGCCGCTCCTCTGGGAACATGTTGATGATACGTTCCAGCGCTTGGTTTGCATTATTGGCGTGCAGAGTAGAAATGGCTAAGTGTCCGGTTTCCGCAAACTCTAGCGCGTGCTCCATTGTTTCTCGGTCGCGAATCTCACCAATCAAAATGACGTCTGGAGCTTGCCGTAGTGTGTTTTTTAAGGCGTTGCGAAAACTACGCGTATCAACACCCACTTCACGCTGATTGATAACGCTTTTCTTGTGTTTGTGCACATACTCAACCGGGTCTTCGATGGTAATAATATGGCCGCCGGAGTTGCTGTTGCGGTAGTCAATTAACGCCGCAAGTGACGTGGATTTACCCGAACCGGTTCCTCCCACAAACAACACCAAGCCGCGCTTTGTCATAATCACGTCTTTTAAAACATCGGGCAGGCCGAGATCTTCGAATTTGGGGATTTCGGTGTTGATATTGCGGGCGACAATCGATACCTCGTTGCGTTGTTTGAAAATGTTCACACGAAAGCGCCCTACAGACGGTATCGAAATTGCCAAATTCATTTCCAACTCGTCCTCGAATACTTGACGTTGCTGGTTGTCCATAATGTTGTTGGCGATGGCTTCCACCTCACCTGGTTTTAATGGCGTTTGAGAAAGCGGTTTGAGCGTGCCTTGGAATTTTGCGCAAACTGGCGCGCCAGTACTCAAGTACAAATCAGAACCGTCTTTTGATGCCAGGATCTTAAGGTAGTTATCTATGGGTGTACCCATGCTGCAGTTGTCCTTTAGCTAATCTTAAACTGATAGAAATCAGTATAGACAGCTAACTGCAAGGCTGCGCGGTGGCGGGGCTTTCGCCCTGAATTTAAACGTTTAGAAGCACCAGCCACGCTGATATCAGTCCAACGTCCCCACCTAGGCCCACACAAAAATCTATGCTGATCAATAGCATTTGAGGCTAGGTTGCTTTGGTAAACTTAACGGTGCGTCTTCAGTTGCCGCTAGCAGCGACACTAGTAGAGCTGCGAGGAATATTTCAAAAGAGGATGACAGGAATTCTACAGATGTATGACAGTTTGAGGGCGATTGTTTAACCTAATCAGAGGGTTGTAAAAGTACAACCCTCTGATTGTTTGTTGGCTTTAAATGTTGCTTTTCATATCGATGTCCATGGCGTTGGTGAGTGTCGCCAGATCAGCGGTGTTGATGCTGCCGACAATATCGATAAAAACGATTTCTTTATCTTCGCTGTTAACGACGAACACCAGTAGGCCATCCATTCGATCGTCTTTTAGTCTCGAAAATATCCGTACTTTTTGTTGTGGTTCATTTACGCTAACCAGCGCGAGCCAGTTTTGTTTGGTGGCAATTTTGGTGGCGCGGTCGATCTCTTTGAATGCGGTATCAGGGTCGGCATTTAGATTGTATATTTTTATGTTTAAGGCGCGAATATCTCGCAGAATTTCAGCGGTTTCTGGGTCGTCTTGTTTAATAAAAAAGCGCGCAATACCCAGTAGGTTGTCGCCGAGGTTGATATTGATTTTAGGTGCGCCGTAGACTTTTGATAGGCGGTCTGAGTTGAGGCTGTTAAAACTGGATTGCTCTCCGGCGAAGCTGTTGGTACTCACGGCTAAAGTGGCGATTATCATGCCGGTGATTACAGATCGAACAAAACTTCGTTGTAAAACAGCGTCTAATATAGTGTTGAATATATTTTTCATGGCGTTCTCCAGTGGTTTGTTGTTTTTTCGAGATCGTTTCTGTTCGATCGTAGTTATAGATAAAACGCTCTATCTCAAAAAAGGTTACAAACCATCGTTATCTATTTTGTTTCGCTGCATCGAGCGTTTTGCTATCTGTGCCGTTAATATTGATATTGAGTGATTGCGTAACGGCCGATATTTTCGCTGGATCTATTTCGCCAACAATGTTTATAAATACCGCTTCGCCGCCTTTTTTGGCATCCACCACCATCACTACTAGACCGTCCATTTTTTCGTTGGTGGAACGGGAGAAAATCCTTACTTTTTGCTCGTCATTATTAACGCTGACGAGCGGCAGCCAGTTCTCTTTGCGGATTTTTTTTGCAACTTGCTCCACCGCTTGGTAGGCCGTATCGACGGAGTTGTTCATCTGGTATACGCGTACAGTTATTTGCTGAAGCCCATTCAGAATTGCGGCTACCTCTGGGTCTTCGTTGCGGCTAAAGCTACTAACCAAGCCAATAAGTTGCCGGTTTAAGTTTATTTCGACCTTTGCTTCGCCATAGGTTTTTGATAAGTCATCAAAGGTAATCTCCCCTGGCTGTAGCGCGTAGCAATGCCAGCTAAGGCTTATCATCGCAGCGAATATAATCTGTTTAGTGATCTTTAGTTCTAATCTCATGGTCGTCGTCCTAGCTGGAGGAATCTCGGGTAAGCGTTACGTTAAGAAGAGGGTCTAGGGTAGATTTTTTTAAATTATCACGTAGCGTCTCGGTCACGCTTTGACTTGCGGTGTGATTGGCCTGTTCGAGATAGCTAAATGCCAGTGCCATTTGCGCCATGGCTTGCTCGGCCGTATGGCGTTGCTGATTAATATGTTGCTGCATAATTAATACACCCGCTAATAGCAGGCTCGCCGCTAAGGGAATGGCGGTTTTACCGTGGCGATGAATAGCCTGCGCAATTGTCGATGTGAACCTTGTTTTGTGTTGAGCAGGCTGCGAATGTTGCTTGACGGTTTTTATTGTGTGATCAGTTGTTTCGCTATCGGTAATTTTGTATAGCCGAGACAAGAGTGCGGTACTCGGGGCACTATCCGAATGATCGTGATCGATGTCCGGCAGGCTCGCGGTTGGCTCGAGGTCATCGCTGAAAACACGGTTTAAAAAATCAGTATCAACTGAGTCGTGGTTAGTGTTGTTGTTTGAATGGGTCATAATTCAATACCCTGTAAGATCGCGCGTAGTTGTTTTCGTGCTCGGTGAATCGAAACTTTCACATGGTTTTCTTGCATGCTCATGCTCTCGGCCACTTCGCGAACAGATTTTTGTTGTAGGTCGAACAATACAATCAGTGTTTTGTAGGGTTCTTTTAATTGCGCGATGGCTTTATTGAGCCAGCTGCTGAGTTGCTGTTGTTGGCTGGCGCTATCCGGCGTTTGCGCAGCGCTATCGACCAAGGTATCGGCAAGTTCTTCGCTGGGTTTGCGTTTGCGTAGCTGATCGATGCAGTAGTTATGGGTAACACGGTGCAACCAAGGCCCTGTATCTTGTTCCGTCAGCGGGGCTATATTCGCCCAAAGCCGCTCGAATACTTCTTGCGTGGCATCTTCCGCTTCGGCTTTATTGGCCAACATCCGCAGTGCCAGCGCATAAACTTGGCGATGGTGGCGATTGACCAGCGTGCGGAATTTGAATTTCATTTACTTAGAAACGTATCCGGCGGGAAAAGGTTACAGAGGTCGCAAAAAAAAGCTGATAAACCGGCTCAATTACGGTTTGACGGTAATCTCGCTATCGATAAGCCAGTCAACTAATCTTTCCGTCCATTGCTGAATACTGCGGTCGGTCGCTCGCTGGCCGAGATTAAACGCGTGCCCGCCCTTGGCATAGATATGTGCTTCTGCCGAAAGGTTGGCATTTTTGTAGGCCTGCAGCAGGGTAATTGCCGATTGTGAACAACAGGGATCGTCGATTGCTGCTACCAAGAAAGCCGGTGGCGCGTCGCTCGGGACATTTGTTGGAATACCAAGTGGCCCGGGATATACCAAAATCTGGAAATCGGGCTTGTTGCTATAGCGCTCGATGCTGTCGGTGGCATTGGCTTGGCCTTCGTCACCGTCATAGGCGATAAAAGAGGCTACTTCGCCGCCTGCCGAAAACCCCATTACACCTACGCGGTTGCGATCAAGCCCCCATTCCTGCGCGCGGCTGCGAATATAACGCAACGCTCGTTGGGCGTCCTGCTTGGCGTGTAAGGGTAGGGTGTAGGGCGAATTCTCGGCTCGGGCTAGGCGATATTTCAGTACAAAAACAGCAACGCCGATGGGGTTAAGTATCTTTGCGGTATCGGTTCCCTCAGCATTGAACACCAGCTCGCGGTGGCCGCCACCGGGGATGACTAAAATAGCGGCACCTGTGGCGACACTGGGGTCGGGCAAAAATGCTGTGATCGAGGGGTTGTGAATGTTTTTTACCCACCAATCTTTGGCTTGTTCTGGCTCATTGCGCAAATGCTCAAAACCCGGCGCACCCGATTTCCAAATATGGAACGACTCCTGACTATTGGCGTTGCAGGCTGAAAACAAGCTGACCAAGGGGGCTAGAACCAGCAGTGCGAAGAGCGGTAAGCGTTTAGCATGTAAAGCTAGAGCGGATGAAACGGCGGTAAGATGCAATCGAGGCATTGGCGGAGGCCTTTATTCTTATTATGTTAACGATTCCTAATGGAATTCTGACGAGCTCACAGGGATTAACGGTAATTCTGTGGAATATTGGTAATACTACTGTTTGGATGCCTTTCGCGCCAGCTCGACCGCATGGCTAGAGCCAATGCTAGCTCACAATTTTTGCTTAAGCCCCTCCTTAAATATGACTTTCAATCGCTCAATGTCGTTTACCCCTATGTAGTTGGGGCGAATCACAAAGGCAATACGCCTATGTGGGCCTGGCTCATTTAAGTGTATTGCGCAAAGCTCTGAGTTTTCGGTTACCAGCTGGTCTAGTGCCATTTCCGGTAGCAGTGTCGTACCCATTCGCCCCGCAACCATTTGTACTATGGTGTGCAAGCTAGTTGCTCCTAGGCTGTGAATAGTGTCTTGCTGGCTGAGCTTACACGCGGCTAAGGCGTGCTCTTTTAAGCAGTGGCCATCTTTTAGCAGTAATAGCTCTGTTTGCCTTAGCTGTTGGCTACTGATTTCCGTGCAGTCAGCGAACTCTGCATCTTTAGGGGCGACCCAATAAAAATCTTCCTGCCAAAATTCAAATGCCAATAGCTCATCGAGCGGATAGGGCAGTGCCAAGATGGCTGTGTCCAGCTCACCCGTTTTTACCATTTCGATCAGCTCGTGGGACTGCCCTTCGGTAATACTCAGGCGAAAATCGGGGTGTTGTTGACGTAAATTTGGCAATACTTTGGGGAGCAGGTAGGGGCTGATGGTGGGAATCACTCCAAGCTTCATGGGCACACTTAAGGGCGATTTTTGCACCTGTGACAAGCGATACAAGTCGTCGACCTGCAGCAAAATTGAATGGGCCTTCTCCAGTAGCTGCTCACCCGCAGGGGTAATAAGCACTCGCTTGTTGTCCCTTTCGAACAACTGCACGCCCAACTGCTTCTCCAGCTCGGTTATCGCGGTGCTTAGCGCTGATTGCGATACGGAGCAAAGCTCAGCCGCATTTTTAAAATGAAGTGTCTTGCCTACGGCGAGTGCGTAATTCAACTGTTTTATGGAAATCATGTAGCTATCTTCAGTTTTTTAGAATGACAGTATCTGTTTTATTGGATTTTAGATTTCGATAGTTTTAATTAATATAGCCCCATATCTGAGGCCAAGCAGCTGATTGTAGGGCCTCGACTAGGTTATCCCAAACCTTTAACCCAATTACTAACCAAAACGATTAACTTAATTAAAAGGATCTACAGCAATGTCACAGATAAACAAGGTCATCCCAGAATTTAGCGCTCAGGCTTTTCACAACAACGAATTTAAGACGGTTACTAGCGAAGATACCAAAGGACGGTGGTCGATCTTTTTGTTCTACCCGGCCGATTTTACCTTCGTTTGCCCGACTGAGCTGGAAGACATGGCCAAGTACTACGACCAATTGCAGGGCTTGGGCGTAGAGGTTTACTCGGTGTCTACTGATACTCATTTTGCCCACAAAGCGTGGCACGAAACCAGCGATGCGATCGGCAAAATTCGCTACCCAATGATCGGCGATCCAACTGGCGTTATCTCACGTGGTTTCGACGTGATGATTGAAGAAGATGGTTTGGCGATGCGCGGAACATTTTTGGTAAACCCAGAGGGCGTAATCAAGGTTGCAGAGCTTCACGATGGCGGCATCGGCCGTTCAGCGAAGGATATGTTGCGCAAAGTGAAAGCTGCGCAATACGTTGCAACACACGACGGCGAAGTTTGCCCGGCGGCTTGGGAAGAAGGTGAAAAAACCTTAACACCTAGCCTTGACTTAGTTGGCAAAATCTAACTTTAGCTACTCTGTGTGGCAACGGGGCTCTCTCGCTGCCACACATTTAACACCTCAAACACTTAAAACATTAAATTTAACGTCAACGATAGCTAGTGATAACAATCGATAGCTGCCAACAAAAACAGGTGCGACCATGAGTATGTTAACCACTGAATTGCTAACGGCTTTAAAAAGCTACACCGCAAATATGAAAAACACCGTCAGCCTGGTTTTGCAAACGACTGGCGCTAATGAGGTTGAGCATCGTTCTAGAAAAGAGTTAGTCGAATTTCTTACCGATTTTAGTTCTGCCTCAGACAAAATAGCGCTAGTAGAGCGCGATACTGGCGGTGAACTTATGAGCCCCATTAGTTTTTCGTTGGAAGTTGAAGGGAAGCCATCCGGCATTCAATTTTCAGGTATTCCGGGTGGTCATGAATTCAATTCGCTGGTACTGGCAGTACTGCGCGCAGCCGGTACTCCCATCAAATTAGATGAGAGTATTGCCAATATGGTTAGCGCTGTGAATAAACCGCTTCAGTTCGAAGTGTTTGTTAGTCTCAGCTGTCATAACTGCCCGGATGTGGTACAGGCGTTGAATGAATTTGCGCAACTTAATCCAATGATTAGTTGCAATATGATTGACGGTGGATTGTTCCCCGAGATAATCGAAAAACGCAATATTCAAGGTGTTCCATCGGTATATTTGAATGGCGAGCCCTTCGCTAACGGCAAAATTGATACCGCACAGTTGTTAGATAAATTAGTGGAACGCCACCCGGAGATTAAGCAATCTTCCCAGCAGAAAAGTTTGCCACTGCAAGATGTAACCGTGATTGGCGGCGGTCCAGCCGGTGTCAGTGCCGCTATCTACAGTGCGCGTAAAGGCTTAAAGGTGACGTTAATCGCCGATCGAATGGGTGGCCAAGTAAAAGATACGGTTGGCATCGAAAACTTAATTTCTGTATCTAAAACAACCGGTAGTGAATTAACGGCGGCCTTGCAAACGCACATGCGCGACTATGATATTACCTTGCGTGAGCATCTACGTGTTGAAGAAGTTGTGGCGGACAATATAAAAACCTTGAAGTTGTCTTCCGGAGAATTGGTCAATACAAAATCCTTAATTGTCGCGAGTGGTGCGCGCTGGCGTGAGCTAAATGTTCCGGGGGAAAAAGAAAATGTCGGCAAGGGCGTTGCTTACTGTCCGCACTGTGACGGCCCTTTCTTTAAGGGTAAGGACGTCGCCGTTGTTGGTGGTGGAAATTCAGGAATAGAAGCAGCGCTCGACTTGGCTGGTATCGTAAAATCTGTAACGGTATTTGAATTTATGCCCGAGCTTAAAGCCGACCAGGTACTCGTTAGTAAAGCCGAGGCACGCGACAATATTACTATACTTCGAAATGTTGCGGTTAAAGAGGTGCTTGCTAGCGGTGCCAAGGTTAGCGCGATTGCCTATCAAGACCGCACTACTGGTGAAGTAAAAGAATTAGCCTTGTCCGGTATATTTGTGCAGATAGGTTTGGTACCGAATAGTCAGTTCGTCAAAGGTGTAGTGGATCAAACTGCTCATGGTGAAATCAAAATTGATGAGCGCGGTAGAACGAGCCAGCCGGGAATATTTGCCTGTGGCGATGTCACCACTGTCCCTTATAAGCAGATTGTTATAGCGATGGGAGAGGGAGCCAAGGCGTCATTGGCCGCGTTTGATTACTTACTCAAAGATTACACCGAGACCTTAGCTGAAGCGTCTACTGAAAATAAGGCCGATAAGGTAACCGCATAGTTTTCAGTTGTTTAGCATGGGGTTCGGTTGCAAGAGCTTCGACGCTAGGTTTTTCGACCTAAGTGGCTCACTGTAGTCTCGCTAGCTAGTTTTTACTCGGTATGTGCGGTTCACCTCAAACGCCATTGCGGTTGAGGTGATGAACGGTTTCAGATCCGTTAGCGACAAGCGCTTAGGAATAAAAAGTGATGAAGACGTAATTGGATATCACCAAAATCCGTTTCTAACTCGCTGTGTATAGAAAATTTCTATGGGTAGCGGTCGTTACCACTTTTGCTAGGCAAAAGTTCGCTGCAGATATTATACTCGGAGCAAGCTGGGCAATCTTCTCCAGTTGCGTGACTAAATATCTGAGTGGCTTATGTTATTGTTTAAATCGAACAGATCTTTGCGGTTTTGGTTGCTGTTGTTGCAGGGGTGGACAACGCTAGCAGCCGTATCAGTTAAAGCACAGGATCTGGACGAATTGCTCAGCCTCGACCTCACCGAGCTTGTTCAAGTTAAGGTCACTACCGCAACTTTGTATGAGCAGTCGCGCGCCGACTCCCCCTCGCGGATTGTGGTGATTACCAAGCGGCAGATTCGAGAACGTGGTTACAATAACCTTTTCGACGCCTTGGTGGATCTATCTGCCGTCGACACTCAAGCGGCATCCCATGAAACTAGTTACAACAACATTACTATTCGCGGTATCTCGGGTAGTAAGTTTCTGGTGTTACGCAATGGCACTTCGATAAGCTCACCTGCGCGCGACCCAATTGCTTATGCGGATAATATGCCGCTGTTTGATGTGGAGCGCATCGAGATAGTATTAAGCCCAGGCTCGTCAATATACGGGGCGGATGCCTACAGCGGCACCATTAACTTAATAACGAAAAGAAGCTATTCCAAGCCGCGCAATCTAGGCGTTGGTTATGCTGCTGGCAGCTATGACTACCGTTATGGTTACGCCTATCTCGACCAAGCCGTTGGCGATCAATTCAGGTTTAGCGTGGATGGTCACCGCCATGCTTCTGACAATGAAAACCTCCTTAGCGAATATCCGCAAAGCTTTCCTATTACAGATCTCACAAGCTTTAGCGGCGAGCTGGTGTTGCCGGCTGAGCGGCGCACAGGATTTTATGGCCGCACCGAAAGTTCTAGTTTGAGCGTTGGGCTTGATTACAGCGATATGCTTTCAATTGGTTATCATGCCACATCATTTAGCTCACCAACCGCAACTGGGTTGCTGCCGTTTTCGGTAGACTACGGTTTGCCTGCGTTTTGGAAATCGGAGTTAAAAACGGCTTTTGTAAAGTTTCGTCGGCCGCTGCGAGAAAACCTCAACCTGTCTATCGATTTAGATAGCACCGAGTACGAGGTGAACCCTAAATCGCGCTTTAATAATATTTTTAGTAATTTTAAAGACGGTTTTAAATACGCCAAGACCGACAGAACAATGCTCACTGCGACGCTGGAATGGCAGGCGAGTGATGAAGATGTGTGGATGTTGGGTGTTCAGCAGGGGCGTTTTCAAACGATACCGAAAAGCGCTGATTTATCTCATCCTTATCAAACCAGCCAAAGTACGGCCGAGCAAGCACTCTATTATGACGGTACGGATGATACGCTTGCCATTGCGTTGTACGATATTCGCTATAACAACCGGGCGGCGTTTGTTCATTACCAAGCTAAAGTATCTGACAAGATTTTGTTGAGCGCTGGGGTTCGTGTAGACGACAGTAGTCGTTACGGAAAATCTACCAACCCAAGGTTGGGTCTTGTTTATAACGCCAGTGAGAAATGGAATTTTAAATTAATTTACGCACAGGCTTATCTCTCGCCTGCGCCAGAGCTTACCTACGAACACTTTGGTAGTTTTACTGGTGAGAAGAACGATAGTGGCGAGTATATTAGTAACTTTATGTTTGTACCCAATCCCGATTTGCAGCCGGAAAAAATAAAAACCTTAGAGTTTAATGCCAGCTATAACCCGCACCAGAATATCTTGGCGGAGCTGACACTTTATCGCTCCGAGGCGACTGATCATATTTTGAATACGGCCATGCGCGATCCGGTAACGGATTTCGTTCCCGGTGGCTATATCTATAACACTTCCCATAATGACAATATCGGCGATATGGACATTACCGGTTTGACCTTGGATGTCAGTTACCAAACGCGTATGGCGACCACTCAGTTCGAAACCTGGGGTAACTATAGTTATACGGAAGGTGAGTATTGCAACACGCTTACAGGCCAACGCACCGAGGTTCCATTTGTGGCAACTCACAAGCTTAAAATGGGCGTTACGGCACGTAGAGAGCGCGGCTACTTAACGTTATCGCTGCGGAATATTGGAACGACCAATGCGGATGTGGCGGCGCTGATTGGTGACGAGGTTGAGCAAACAGAAGCGCGTAACTACTGGGTTGTGGGAGCGGTTGCGGGGATTAATGACGTGTTGCCGAATTTAGATGTTAGCGTGAATATACATAACCTATTAAATAAGCATTATTACAACACGGGTACTAACGCTGCCATTACGTTTGTAGAAACGCCGCAAAACCTACGTGAAATTCGCGTGCTGCTCGACTATCGACTTTAATTTCGATCCTGCTGAGCTGAGCATTTCCCATCCTTGGGAAGATTGTTTCCCTATAGATTGCGAATCTTATTTTGTTGCTCGGCAAGTTTGCCAAGGGCGTTATTAACGTCGGCTAGGCGATTCTTTTCCTTGTCGACAACTTCCGCAGGGGCCTTATCAACAAACTTAGGGTTGTTCAGCTTCGCTTCTAAACGTTCAACTTCTTTAGTGAGCTTGTCGCTTTCCTTTTGGAGTCGAGCGAGTTCGGCTTCCTTATCGATTAATCCTGCCATAGGCACCAAAATTTCGAGTTTGCCAACAAGGGCGGTTGCCGAAAGTGGTGCTTCATCGGCATCGGTAAGCCATTCAACGGATTCTAACGACGCTAACTTTTTCAAAAATTGCAAATTGTCTGCGAGGCAGCGTTTGTCGTCGTCACTACCATTTTTTATGTAAATTGGAATATGTTTCGATGGTGCAATGTTCATCTCGCCACGAATATTGCGAACACCTAAAATAATACCCTTGGCCCATTCAATATCGGTAATCGCTTGCTGGTCTATTTTGGTGGCATCCGGCACTGGGTAGCGGGCTAGCATAATGGTGTCACCTTCGGCTCCTGCCAAGGGTTTTACACGCTGCCAAATTTCTTCGGTAATAAAGGGCATTAACGGGTGCGCCAAACGCAAGATGGTTTCCAGCACGCGAATTAATGTGCGGCGAGTTCCTTTCTTAACCGCTTCGTCGGCGTTGTCATCCCATAGTACTGGTTTGGTGAGTTCTAAATACCAGTCACAATAGTCCTTCCAAATAAAGTCGTAGAGCGCTTGGCTGGCCAGATCTAGACGGTAGCTTTCTATGCCTTCTATTACGGCTTTTTCGGCTTGCTGTAAGCGCGACACAATCCAGCGGTCGGCCAAGGTTAATTCGTAATCGCTACTGCCATCCTGTGCGCAATCGTGTTCTTCGGTGTTCATTAGTACGTAGTTAGAGGCGTTCCATAATTTGTTGCAGAAATTTCTGAAACCTTCAATTCGACCGACATCGAAATTGATATCGCGCCCAGTAGACGCGAGCGAGTAGTAGGTGTAGCGCAAGGCATCAGTACCGTAGGGCGCGATACCCTCGGGGAATTCCTTGCGTGTCATTTTTTCGATTTTTTGTTTTAGCTGTGGCACTTGCATACCGGCGGTACGCTTTTGCACGAGCGTTTCTAAATCGATGCCGTCGATTAGGTCGATGGGGTCGAGTACGTTACCTTTTGACTTGCTCATTTTCTGGCCGTGGCTGTCGCGCACTAGGCCGTGTACATAGACGGTATTAAATGGAATCTCTTTTTTGAAGTAGAGCGTGAGCATAATCATCCGCGCTACCCAGAAAAAGATAATATCAAAACCGGTCACGAGTACAGACGATGGGTGGAAGGTTTTTAGGAAGTCGGTATCTTCCGGCCAGCCGAGTGTGCCAAAGGTCCATAGCCCTGAGCTAAACCACGTATCGAGCACGTCTTCGTCTTGTTTTAATGCGAGGCTGTCGGCGAGCGAATATTTAGTGCGAACTTCGGCTTCATCACGACCAACATAAACATTGCCGGCGTCGTCGTACCAGGCCGGTATGCGATGTCCCCACCACAGCTGGCGAGAAATACACCAATCTTGAATATCGCGCATCCAGCTGAAATACATGTTCTCGTACTGTTTAGGCACGAAGTTTATATCGCCATCTTCAACCGCTTTAATAGCTTCGTCGGCGAGTGGTTGGGTTTTCACATACCATTGGTTAGTTAGGTAGGGCTCAATAACCACACCGCTGCGATCGCCGTAGGGGACTTTTAAATTGTGATCGTCGATTTTCTCGAGCAGGCCGAGCGCTTCTAAATCTTCTACGATTTTCTTGCGGGCAACAAAGCGATCTAGGCCCACGTATTTTTCGGGAGCGTTGCTATTGATATGGGCGTCGTCGTTAAAGATGTTGATCATCTCTAGGTTGTGACGCTGGCCCATTTCATAGTCGTTAAAGTCGTGTGCTGGGGTGATTTTTACACAGCCAGTTCCGAATGCCATATCGACATAATCGTCGGCAATAATCGGAATTTCGCGATCGGTCAGTGGCAGTTTGATGGTTTTGCCGATCAGGGCTTTGTAGCGTTCATCGTCTGGGTTGACGGCAACCGCGGTATCGCCCAGCATAGTTTCGGGGCGGGTGGTGGCTACGGTTAAATGGCCAGAGCCATCGCTAAGCGGGTAGTTAAAATGCCAGAGATGACCCTTTTTCTCTTCGTTGATCACCTCAAGGTCGGAAATTGCAGTGTGCAGTTTCGGGTCCCAGTTAACCAGACGTTTACCACGATAGATGAGCTTGTCGTCGTAAAGTCGTACGAACACTTCTTGTACGGCTTTATAAAAACCGTCATCCATGGTGAAACGTTCACGACTCCAGTCGGGAGATGCACCCAAACGGCGCAATTGACGGGTGATATTACCGCCGGATTCTTCCTTCCATTCCCATACTTTTTCGATAAATTTTTCGCGGCCTAGATCGTGACGGGTTTTACCTTCGGCGTCGAGCAGACGCTCGACCACCATTTGTGTGGCAATGCCCGCATGGTCGGTACCTACCTGCCAAAGGGTGTTTTTCCCCTTCATGCGGTTGTAGCGAATTAACGCGTCCATAATACTTTCTTGAAAGCCGTGGCCCATGTGCAGGCTGCCGGTAACATTCGGCGGCGGAATCATGATGCTATAGGGGTCGCCTTCGCCGCTTGGGGCAAAATAGCCGTTGGATTCCCAGGTTTCGTACCACTGTTTTTCGATTGTTGAAGGCTGATATGTCTTATCCATGGGGATTTACGCAGGCACCTGTGTTGTGAATTCAAAGAAGTCTATAAACGGGGGCGCGATTATACCTTGATGCGTGTGAATATGCAGCGGCTAGGGACGGGTGATCTTCGGCGCGAAGGCAATATACATTAGGTAAAGATTATTTCGCGGGCAGGGCAGCGACATAATGGTGAGCTTAAACCATGAGATTGTGTGCAACTAGGCGAGGCCTTGGGTGTTACTCAAACCGTTCTTTCAGTTTTTTACGTAAGGCGGCTTCAATTTTGGGCAGAAATTCGGCTACAAGTTCATCGATAAGCGCGTCGTTTGGTGCGGCTTTAGTGGTTCGTTCGGCGTTAGTACTTTGACTGCTGCTCGCCGTGTTGGGTTCGGCGGAGATATTGCCCTCTGTAGCTGCAGCATCCGCTAGCTTGGTTTTAACGCTGGAGTATTGGTTGGAGCTGCGCGCGAGTGTTTCGCCTATATTGGCGAGTTCTTCGAGTACTGTATTTTTGTTTTTATTAAGGCGCTCTCTAATGTGAGCGGGCAAAAACGGGTTTTCACCATTTGCGGCAGGTAGGTCGGACGGCGCTGGCTCCATGATTAAGATACGCTCATCGAAGAGAGATTGCTGACCAGGTAAAGCCGCCGCGGCGCTGGATTCAAGTTCGGCCTCCAACTGTGCGATTAATTCTTGCTCATCAAGTTCCAGTTGTGAATAACCCTCACTCGGAATACCGACGCTAGTCGCTAATGTTTCGGTCAATACCGGGATGTCGAGATCTTCATCCGAGTCTCCGTCTTCGCTAAATTGAAGAGACTGTTTGATTTGCTCGAGCTCGCTTAGCAGCGTTTCGCGGGTAGAAGGGTAGCTTGGCTTGTTTTCAGAGCTCATAGGTAAAACGGCCTTGTCATTATTGTTTTGTCATATCTTAGCGGCTTCGGCCCGAGCTGTTAACCTAATTTCAGGTAATTAACGGGGTAGCCGCGAGATTTGTAAAAACTGTAGTTCTCGCGGCAGATGTTGAGCACTGACTCGTGTTGAACCACGATTTCAGCCAGTCGTTGAAAGCGGCTGAAAAACGGTGGGACCTGTAGAGAAAGATTTACCAGCACGTCGTGGTGCCCATTATCATCAAGCTCGTGACTAATAAGTACCGGCGCAAGGCTGGCGCCATCGCTACCCGCAATGGCGTGTGGCACGAACGATTCCGGGCGGAACTCCCACAATAATTGATCGAACTGCTCCGATTGTTGTGCATCGTCAGTCGCGACCATTACCCTATGCCCGAGTTTTGTCACCTTGTCTATTAGGCGGCAGGCGTAGAGGGAACGGTCTGCTAAGTCTTCCTTTTTCAGCACATAAAAGTCGATTTTGGTCATCGGTGTTGTATCGTCATTTGTGAGCTGTTGTTAGGTATTCAATAGGTAGGTAACTAGCAAGCTGACCGGCCGCCCAGTTGCACCTTTTGCCGCGCCGGATTTCCACGCTACACCGGCAATATCGAGGTGTGCCCAGTGGTACTTTTTAGCAAACCTTGATAGGAAGCAGGCTGCGGTAATACTCCCTCCGGGCATACCGCCAATATTTGCCATATCGGCAAAATTACTGTGGAGTTGTTTTTGATAATCGTCCCACAGCGGCATCTGCCACGCGCGGTCGCCACTGTTATTACCTGCACTTAGTAGCGCGTCGGCGAGAGGTTGGTGGTTACTGTAGAGGGCGCTAGCGTGATTGCCTAGGGCCACGACGCAAGCACCGGTAAGGGTGGCGATATCAACAACCGTTTTTGGTTTGTAGCGTTCAGCGTAGGTCAGTGTGTCGCAGAGGACCAAGCGGCCCTCGGCATCGGTATTTAATATTTCGATGGTTTGGCCGGACATAGAGGTAACCACATCGCCGGGTTTAGATGCATTGCCATTCGGCATATTTTCGGCCGCGGCGACCAAGCCCACTACGTGCAGGTTGGCATCCATCTCGATTAGTGCCTTGATAGTACCGAATACGCTGGCGGCACCGCACATATCGTATTTCATTTCATCCATATTCGCGCCCGGTTTCAGGCTAATACCGCCGGTATCAAAGGTGATGCCTTTGCCCACTAATACGTGAGGCTTGCTGTTCGCAGCTTTGTTGCCTTTGTATTCCATTATGATCAGTTTGGCTTCTTCTGAGCTTCCTTTGGCGACTGAAATTAGCGCGCCCATTCCCATTTTTTCCATCTGTTTCTGACTTAGGCTGCGAGCGTTAAGCTTAGGGCTGGTGGCACCTAACTGCACGGCGAGCTTGGCAAGATAGGTGGGTGTGCAAATGTTTGGCGGTAAGTCTCCAAGTTCTCGCGCGAGATTAATACCGGCGCCTATTGCGGAGCCGAGATTAAGTGCTTGGCGCAAGGCGTTGGTACCAGCGCTGGCTTCAGTCGCCCAGACAAGTGTCGTTAACGCGACAGGGTCTGGTTTCTTGGATTTTGTTTCGCAGTAGTGATAAAGCTCTTTTACTAAGGTGGTGGCAAACTCTTGGCCTGCCCACACTTGGTCGTCTATTTCTAAGTTGGTAGCGCCATGAGTGATACTTACGTCATTTTCGCTAAATAATTCGTTGAGGTAGATAGTAGCGGTTTTGGCGGGCGATTTGCTCAAGGCTTTGGCGACACTATGGAATGCGGCGCGAAGGTTACCACTACTAATATGGCGTTTGCTCTTGTCTTCAAAGTTTCCGAGGTGGACCAAAAGTACACGTTTACAGGGCAAGGCTGCAGAAGCGGGTGTTGGGAACCAGCGCATCATACCGGCTTTTGGTTTTAGGTCGCCGCTGTCTATTGCTGCGGCTAAGACACCTTCCAAGCGTTGATCCAGCGCTGTTGCACTGTTGAAAAGTTGGTCGTTGGCTGCGAAGACCACTGCGCACTGTGTTGCATGAGTTAAGACATTTGCCTGTTTGGCTAGTAGCTTTTGGGCGCTGGTTTTTGGCATTGACGCTTCCTCGTATCTATGGGCGATGAAAAACAACACATAACGATTTATTGTTAAATTGCTTTAGCTTGTAGAGCGCTGCAACCACACGTTGGTCTAAGAGCAGCACAAAAAAATCTAGGGATGATTTTATAGCGGCCTATAGTGTATGTCAGGGCGTTCTTTTAATACAGGTTTGCTGCAGAGTGATCAACAAATGTCAGTGGAGCTGTTAGAATCGCGGCTTAGCTACTTTAGGTAACCTTTCCTTGATTATTTTTCGATATCTCGCACGTGAAGTTCTCTCCAGTATGTTGGCGGTTAGCCTTGTACTATTGATGATTATTTTAAGCGCGCGCTTTGTAAACTATTTAGCCGAAGCGGCTACGGGCAAGCTGGACGCTGGTGTGCTCGTGACCCTTTTGGTTTTGCGTTTACCTGCCTACTTAGAACTGATCTTACCGCTCGGTTTGTTTATCGGCATTTTGTTTGCCTATGGTCGTCTTTACTTAGATAGTGAGATGACGGTGCTGTCTGCCTGCGGCATGAGCGATGGCCGTTTGGTGAGTTACACCATGGCGTCGTCTTTTGTCGTTGCGCTTTTGGTTGGTGTGTTCAGCCTTTATTTGGGCCCAGAGGGCGTTAGGGCGTCTGAGTCTTTGTTGGCTGAACAGCGTAATCGAACCGACTTTGAAACCCTAAAGCCGGCTCGTTTCCACAGCTTGGAGAAGGGCGCAGGAACTACCTATGCGGCCTCTATTAGCGACGACAAAAAGCAGTTGCGCGATGTGTTTATGGCCCGAGTGGCCCCCTATATTGATGATGAGGCGGGCGCGCCTAACAATGATGTGGCAGTCTTGACGGCAAAATCTGGCGAGACGGTTATCGAGGCGAGTACCGGTCGTAAGTTTTTGTTGCTGAAAGATGGGCGCCGCTATATTGGCAACCCAGGAGAACAGAATTATCGGGTGGTCGAGTTTGAAAGCTACTCACAAATATTGCCGCAACCGGATTACTCGATAAAACAGAAGCGGCTTACCGATGGTTTAACTACGCAAAAACTTTTTCAAGCTAAGTCGCCAGAAGCGAAAGCGGCATTGCAGTGGCGTTTTTCTATGCCCGTATTGGTTCTGGTCGTTGGCTTTTTGGCCGTGCCCTTAAGCCGAACACAACCGCGTCAGGGGCGTTACGCTAAAATGTTGCCGGCGATTATTTTGTACATGCTGTACTTGGTGTGTATTAACGCTGCGCGCGGCACCATAGAAGAGGGCACTGCGCCAGTGCCGGGGATTTTATGGCTGGTGCACTTGGCCTTTTTTACGCTGGGCTGCGTGCTTTTGGTTGAAAAACGCTTGATTTTCAAGCGCCAGCGACGCGATCTGTCTAAGTTAGTTGGGCCGAATTCATGAGCAGGTTAAGGCGTTATATCGGTCAGCAAGTTCTTGTGGCTGTACTGGGGGTGTTGTTGGTTATTGTGTCGCTCGATGCAATCGCGGCCTTGGTAGACCAACTTAGCACCTTGCGCGGTAACTACGATATCTTTGCGGCGCTTACTTATGTCGCTCTCTATATCCCCTCAACGATTTATGACTATTTACCCTTGGCCGCACTCGTCGGCTGTTTAATTGGCCTAGGTGTATTAGCCAATAGCAGTGAGCTAGTGGTTATGCGAGCGGCAGGTGTTTCGATTGCTCAGGTGGTTGGTGCGGTGATGCGGCCGGTGCTGGTATTTATTGCCATTGGGTTTGTGTTGGGCGAGTACATTGCCCCCTATACCGATCAATATGCCGATACTCGCCGCGATTTAGCACTGGGCCATGAGCGTGCGCTGCAGAGTGAAAGTGGTCTATGGTTTCGCGAAGGTGATGAATATATGCACTTTAACGCGGTATTACCGAACGGCAAGTTGTATGGTATTACCCGCTATGCTTTTGACAGAGCCGGTGAGCTGGAACAGGCTAGTTTTATAGGTTCGGCCATTTACCAAGGTGAGTACTGGACGGAGCAGGAGGGGCGAATCACCCACTTTAAGGGGGATCGTATCGAGAAGGAAACCTTCGCTGTACGCAAATGGTACACCGAAATATCACCCGACTTACTCAATGTTTTGGTGTTAAACCCCGACGAATTACCGATGCAGCGCTTACACACTTACGCTGAATATCAAGATAAGCAGGGTTTAGATTCCAGCGAATATCGCCTCGCATTTTGGCAAAAAGCCTTACAGCCTCTGGCAACGCTGAGTTTGGTGGTGATTGCTATTTCGTTTATTTTTGGCCCGCTACGACAAACCACTATGGGGTTTCGGGTTTTTATTGGCGTGTTGGTCGGCCTCATTTTTCAAACCGCACAAAAACTACTCGGGCCGATGTCAATCATTATGGGGTTTAGCCCAATGTATGCGGTATTGGTGCCAATAGTGCTGTGTTTTTGCTACGGCTGGCTGTTGATTTATCGCGCCCGTTGACGCTGCAGTGGCTCTGTTTTCGTTCTATTCATCTTTAGCCGTTACCACGACTCGTGTGCCACTAAAGCGGTCGTGCCAACAGTCATTGTTACTGTCGATAAACTTCCACCAATAGCCCGCGCCAGCAAGCGTCAGTGCGAATGGCGCTAAAAACGCGCGCGTTATGCTCTGCTTTAATGTGGGGAGTTTTACCTCAGGTAATGCATCCGCCTGCACCACTTTTAACCGCCAAGCTCGCATCCCAGTAGATTGTCCTGCCCTGTACCAGAAGTAGCTGTAGAAGCTGGCAATAACGGCTATCCAGCCGATAAAAACCAAGCTATTTGCAACTGCACCATTCACCATCGGTGTGTAATTCCCTTGGTTGGCTGCGCCAGTCGTTTGACTCGCAATAAATGTAATCAGAGCTCCATAGGCCATGCTTAGGGCGAGGACTAAAAAACTATCGTAGACCATCGAGGCGAAACGACGCCAAAGTGGTGCGCTAATGAAGCGTTGTTGGGTGGTTGTATCTGTCATGGTAGGGATGTGGTCTCTAAGCGCAGTGCTTGGGGCAATTTGGATGGCCGCATTCTAAAGCGAATGCGGGGCGTCGACCAGTGCCAGATGTTTGGGTGCAAACACCAAATGCTTACTAAGGGGGGGAACGAACCTTTTTCAAGCGATTATCTAAATAAAAAAAGCCCCTCCAGGGGTGGGAGAGGCTAGGAAAAACAGACGACAATTGGGGGCGCGTCTGTATCAGGGGTTACTATATCTGCCCTTAGAGTTTCGGCTAAAACCGACGTTGTAGGGCCAAACTTAATTTACTTCCAGAAACCTGCAGCTTGTATTCGGTACGAAGATCTTCGCTAAAACCGAGCGTGTCGTAATCGCTGGTAAAGATTTCTTGTTCAATGTCAGATTTGGTAAAGCTATTGGTTTGGGCTAAATATTGAGGTTGATTGAATAATCCACTTAAGCTCGAGCGGAGGAACATTCTAATCGCGGCAATTCCCGAGTAGGTATTGCCATCTAGTTCGCGCAGCCAGGCATTGTTGAGTAGTTGGTTGGCTCTGGTTTGTGTGCTGTTTATGCGGATGTCCGCGGCCATAAACAGCGCCTCGTTGTGCATTAAATTAACCGGCAAGTACACGGGGATATGGTGTTCACTGGGCAGGAATGTAGGGTTGATGTAGTTTGCCGGTTCGCAGTGCCCGTGATTGCAGAGATAAAAAATAAAGGTGCCGATCACAGCCGCCAGCCGCTGCTGCAGGTTTTTTACGGTCATCTGGGGCCTCCTTTAAATTCGATTTAACCTAAGAGTAAACTCTTGGGCAGAATAAAAAAGGTGCTCTCTTATATCAATTCACGATACCAGATGACGGTTTTTTAGTCGTTTGGGGATGATTTGGATGACTGTTGGCTTTAGCCCTTGAACGCAAGTAGCTTCGCAGTAAGTACTGGCTAACACATGGCACTTCTCGATTGCGTCTATTTTGGTTCTTTATTATGGGTTTTGTCTTGTTTCTATGGTTGCATAGCCAAAAGATCTAAATCAAAAGTGCTAGTTTTTGGGTTTTGGCGGCGAATAAAGCGTGAAGGAAGGGGGGCTATTAACAGGTTAGCTGAGTTTATAGTGGATGGTGATATGTTCCGGCATATCGAGTTCGCCGAGGGTGATGCGACCGTGTTCACCTAAGGGGGCCGATTCGCGACGCAAATAAATTGGCGCACGACTCGGGTCTATCATGTATGAGCCGTTGGTGCTGTTGTCTTCGAATATGAATTTGCCACGCCTAAAATAAATGGTAGCGTGATTGCGCGACACCCGCGCATCGTCTACGAGCAGTCGCACTGAGTCACGGTCGCGACCGATATGCAGCGGTGGGTCGCTAGCGTGGTAAACCAGCGGCGAGCCATCGAGTCCTAAACGTAACTCGACACTACTATGATCTGATGTTGCCGCTATTGCGCCAACCAATGTGGCTTCGAGCTGTGGGCCGGGGGCATCAGCACTCCAGTTTAGGCGGTATACCAAGGCCATGCTGTCGGTGCCTTTGTACTTAAACCGATCAAACAGTTCGCAGTGGCTCAACAGCCAAGGGGGGAGCGATTCGAAAAGGGTTTCGTTAACTAAGATTTGCTGTTGCTTGGCAATTCGTACGAGACTAGCGGCGGCATTTACCGTGTCGCCGTAGACATCTTGGCGATGAAAAATTAATGGCCCCATCGCCATACCTGTGCGCAACTGGCGGTTTTCGTCTTCCATCCGCAGGTTCATGGCAATCCCAGCTTGGCAAGCCTCTTCCAAACCTAGGAAATAGACCATAATTTCATCGCCAATCGTTTTTACCAGCTCTCCGTCGTGTTCTTCGGCAATATCAATTAGCAGTGCCAAAATACGGGCGATTTCATGCTGCGCGCGCGAGTTTCCGAGTTGCTGGTAGATACGGGAGCTGCCAACGATATCAGCGAACAGCACGATATAGTGCCGATCTTTTCCATTTGGTGTCGCTGTCATAGTCGGTTGCTTAATATACCCAAGCGTTAGTTGTTGAGGGTTTTCCGGTAGAACTCATGGAGCAGTGCTTCCTGTTGGTCAAAGCCGGTCAAGCGGATGGTGAATGCGTCGCCATTTTCTTCTACATGCTCAATTTTAGCAATTTGGTAGCTTAAGCTGGGTATTACCCAGATTGTTGTATTTTTATCGGTATCAGGATCAATAAGTGCAATTTTCAGCGTATTGTGCGCTGTTTCCCCGAGTGTGAACACGTCTTTGCCCACAATTTCAAAGGCTAGCAGTTTAATTTTGTTGGTTTTTGCGACGCGATAGTGCAGTTCTGTTTTGCCGTTATATAGGTCGGCCTGCAACTGTAGCTGGTATAGTGCGGGGTCAAGTTCGTTCCCGTCCAGCGCTAATCGCCTCGCTCTCTCGGGCTTGTCTTTGCGTTGTGTGTCGGCCTGCTGCTGTTGCCAGTCGAAGTCGATGCTGTCGTAGGCCTTGTAGCCGAGTACTTTACGCGCGTATTCATAACGCTGGGGTTGTAGCTGTGCAGTCGTCGATAGCTTGAACTCGCTGGACTCTCGAATAGAGGCGATAAAGTTCTTTACCTCGGAGTTGAGCCGGTAGCTGTTATCGGCGTTGCGGCTTAACTTGCGCTCAGATTTAATTGTCATACCCGAATATTTCCCTTCGTAATGGGCCTGAAATAGCACCTGAGGGTTCGTTTCGGGGGTAGCCGTGCTGTTGGCGCTAAGTATTAATAGGCTGCACAGGAGGGCGCAAATTCGCCTCAATGCTGGTCGACTATAGCCGAGTGGCTTCCGGACATAAAAAAATCTACGAGGGTGCGGAGTGGGTATAAACACAAGTCTCATCCATTTAAGTTGCAGTTGTAGGCTGGGTCTGATCGAGTCGATTGTCGAGCCTTCATATAGACAGGTTGCCGTTAGTGCCCTGAACCTACGCTGAATTGCGCCATTATAGGCATTTATACTGTCTCGTTGCGCGAGACTATTAGATCTATAGCCACTGTTGGAGCCAAGGCTACTGGGGTTATTAGTGGTAGGGTGGTTGAAATGAGTTCCACTCACAGTCTAAAATGGCCGCGCTTTTCCCCTCGCTGCGCATATTTTGAACAGTTAGTAAGCGCCCAAAAACTACTCAATGAAGTAATCGTAAAACAAGGTACCCACTGGAATGAATACAGACCTGTTAATTGTCGGGGGTGATGGTGATCTCGCACTGCGTAAACTTTACCCATCGCTGTATTTTCTCGAGCTCAACAATTGTATGCCGGATGATGTACGTATTATCGGCATGGCGCGTACAGGCCAAACTCGTGAAGAGTTTCACCAAAAAATTCATACTTGGTTGAAAAAAAGTATTCGTGATGACCTTTTCTCCGAAGAAAAATGGCAGCGATTTGCAGACAAAATATGGTTTGGTCGCGGTGATGCCACGAACCCTGATGAGTTAGCTGCCGTTAAGCAAGAGTTTTTTACCGAAGACCATCAGCTAGTTATTTATTTGGCGATACCGCCGAAAATTTTTGGCACTGTTTGTAACTCGCTAAACGTGTGTGGGTTAAATCACGCTAATGCTCGTCTAGTCGTAGAAAAACCCTTAGGTGATAGCCGCGAATCATTTTTGGAAATTAACAACGAATTATCGCGTACCTTTACCGAACAGCAATTATTCCGTATCGACCATTACTTAGGTAAAGAGTCGGTGCAAAACTTGTTGGCGTTACGCTTTGCTAACGATATTTTTGAGCCGTTATGGAACTCAAAGTACATCGATCATATACAAATTACCGTCACCGAATCTGTTGGTGTTGGTAACCGCTGGGCATTCTATGACCAAACGGGTGCTACTCGCGACATGGTGCAAAATCACTTGCTACAAGTCTTGTGTTTGGTCGCCATGGAACCGCCGGCATGTTTGAATGCCGATTCAGTTCGAGCAGAAAAATTAAAAGTGCTGAATGCACTGCGTTTAATTCCTCACGATGAAGTTGAGACATTAACTGTCCGTGGGCAGTACAGCTCAGGTAATGCCGATGGCGAAATCGTGCCAGGCTACTTAGAAGAAAAGTCCGACAAATACGAGATCGACCCCAACAGCAAAACTGAGACATTTGTCGCCATTAAAGCTGAGATTGAAAATTGGCGTTGGTCGGGTGTGCCGATTTACTTGCGGACCGGCAAGCGCTTGAATAAGCGCCATTCGGAAATTGTGATTCAGTTTAAGCAAAATCGTCATCAGATATTTTCGGTTAACCACTCCGAGCACAAGGCTAACCAGTTGATTATTCAATTGCAGCCGGATGAAGGTATTAGTATTCGCGTTATGAATAAAGTGCCGGGCTTGGATGCCGGTATTCCACTGAAGGATGACGTGCTTAATCTCTCTTTTGCAGAGCAAGCCAAAAAGGTCACCCATGACGCCTACTCGCGTTTGTTCTTCGATGTATTGCGCAACGATCAAACCTTGTTTGTTAGTGCCGCAGAAGTAGAAGCTGCTTGGACTTGGGTCGACCAAATCTTTGCGGGCTGGGATGCTAAAAATGTTGTGCCCGAAGAATATGCCGCTGGAAGTTTGGGTCCGCGCTCTGCAGATCTGCTGATGGAAAATGACGGCCGCCGTTGGCTCAACGAAGGGTTTGAGCTTTGGTGCAGTCTCACCTAGCTTTTGCCTCTCGACTAAAATAATCGCTCGCGGTTTGTTCTGTACTCGCCTCTTAAATTGGCGCTACAGCGCAAACCGCCAGCATTCCCTTATCTCAGATGCCCGCATGTGTAATCGCTAGAGACCAAATCATGGCAATCCCCAAAGCATATTTAGAGCCGCTCGGTGTAATGCCAGTTGTGGTTATTGATCGCGTTGAAGATGCAGTTCCCTTAGCTAATGCGCTAAAAGCGGGCGGTATCAAAGCAATTGAAGTTACTTTGCGCACCGATGCTGCAGTTGAAGCGCTGCGCATGATCAAAGCCGAATGCTCTGGGATTGAGGTTGGTGTGGGCACGGTCGTGTCGATTAACCAGCTCCACACGGTTGCCGAACTCGGTGTGGATTTTGCTGTATCCCCCGGTTACACCCCAAGCTTGGTTGATGCTGCAAACGAGTTAAATGTGCAGCTGTTGCCTGGCGTTTCGACTCTGTCGGAAGTGATGATGGGGATGGAGCAGGGGTTAAGCTGTTTTAAACTTTTTCCAGCCGCAGCAGTCGGCGGCTTAGCGTTGCTAAAATCATTCGCTGGCCCGTTACCGCAGATCAGCTTTTGCCCTACCGGTGGCTTGACCTTTGAGAGCTTCTCCGATTATCTGGCATTGCCAAATGTTGCCTGTGTTGGCGGTACTTGGTTAGCGCCGAAGGCCTTGGTTGATGCTGGTGATTGGGCGGCTATTACCGAGATCGCACGAGCGACGGTAGCAAAAATCTCGAATTAATTTTGTCGATTACCGAGGGGCGATCAGAGCGTCACGGGAAATGTTGTAAATTCGTCGTCTTTTTGATCTATTTCGGCTAAATGTGTCCGATAGTCAGTGCAATAAGTGGAGCTTTCGGTACGAAAACGCTAGAATAGCGCCCGATTTCAGTTGTCTGGCGTCGACCGTAAATACGCTGCTAGCAATAGCTTAAATCACTTCGGAGCCACTAAAGAGCGCTCGACTTCAGCCAGTTAGCAAACCGCTAGTGCAGGGATCGACGATTTCCATTCGTGGTCTGGCAATACAGAATTACGTAAATAGCTGTGGCCTTGCTTTAAAGTCGGGCTAACAGCGATATATCAACTTTCATTGCAACATAAAGCCGACTTTCGTCCGGCTTAATTTTCACACTCTAGGAGAAAACTATGAGCACCATTAAAGTCGGAATCAATGGTTTCGGACGTATCGGCCGTTTGGTATTTCGCGCCGCTTGCGAACGCGACAATGTTGAAGTAGTAGGTATTAACGACCTGCTTGACGTTGATTACATTGCCTACATGCTGAAATACGATTCCACTCATGGTCAGTTCAAAGGTACCGTTGAGGTAGTAGATGGCAAGTTGATCGTGAACGGGAAGAATGTTCGTGTAACCTCAGAGCGCAACCCAGCAGATTTGAAGTGGGGCGAAATTGGTGCAGACTTCGTTGCTGAAGCGACTGGAATTTTCTTAACTAAAGAAACTGCCGAAGCTCACTTGAAAGCCGGCGCTAAAAAAGTCGTAATGACTGGCCCGTCTAAAGATGACACGCCAATGTTTGTTATGGGTGTTAACAACGATAAGTACACTTCAGACATCAACATCGTGTCTAACGCGTCTTGTACTACCAACTGTCTTGCTCCGCTAGCTAAAGTGTTGAATGACAACTGGGGTATCGAAGAAGGCTTGATGACTACTGTTCACGCTACTACAGCGACTCAGAAAACTGTTGACGGTCCATCTGCTAAAGATTGGCGTGGTGGCCGTGGCGCTGGCCAGAACATCATCCCATCATCAACTGGCGCAGCTAAGGCCGTTGGTAAGGTTATTCCTGAGCTGAATGGCAAGGTAACCGGTATGGCGTTCCGTGTACCAACTCCTGATGTATCTGTAGTTGACTTCACTGTTCGTTTACAGAAGCCTGCAACCTACGAAGAAATTAAAGCGGCGATGAAAGCTGCTTCTGAAGGTCCTTTGAAAGGTGTAATGGGCTATACCGAAGACGCCGTTGTATCTAACGATTTTATCGGTGATCCTCGCACTTCTATCTTCGATGCTGATGCTGGCATCCAGATGAGCGAGAAGTTCGTTAAAGTTGTTTCTTGGTACGATAACGAGTGGGGCTACTCAAACAAGGTTGTAGACCTAATGGCGTTTATGGCTTCTAAAGCTTAATTTAGAATCCGAGTAGGATCGAAAACGGCGAGGCTTTCCTCGCCGTTTTTTTTTTGCTTTTTGTTCGCTGAACAAAGGTATGAGCAGGTGAGAATGGTTTGATTGTCGCTAGTAAAGCGTGGTTGTTGGATCATTAAATTGTGGCTCGACCGAAGATGTGGCAAACGTGAGCTGAGAGAGCAACAAAAGAGCAATAAAAAAGCCCCTACATGAGGGGCTTTTTTAATTTTACAGCGGCCAGTTTAGTCGAGTAAGTTCTTATTGAAGAATATAAACTTGGGTTCGCTCAGGTCTGTCGTATCATAAATCACCACAAACGTATCACCGTCCGCAGCTTTCGGGATATTCACAACGTAACGGCTTAAATTAATCGTTAATTTGTGTCGACCTTTTGTCATCTTCACTTCGCCGTAGAACTGCTCGTTGCCGAGATATTCCAGTTCAATTTCATCATCGCGGTCAACTCTCATAAGGAGTTCATCGTAGCGCCGGTGTTCGCCTTTGTCGGCATCCTTTGTCAGATCGTTTAAGCGCTTCATTTGCCGGCGGGCATAACGCTCGCGAGGAGTTAATACGCGCTCGATCTCGTCAGCGAGAGGGGCGGCTGTTGGTGCAATCGGCGCTACCAGTTTGGGGCGTTTCGCAATTGCTTCGTCAACTTCTTGCTCTATTGTTTCTATTTCGTCTTCTACTGCAACTGGGCGCGGTGTTGGCTTCAGTGCGGGTTTCGGAGTGGTTGTTGGTTTTATTGTTGGTGCTGGAGCAGTAACTGGATTCGTCTTTGCTACTGTAGGTATAAGCGTAGGTGCCAGCGTGGGTGCCAAAGTAGGCTTTGGCGCAGCGACGGCGGCAGGGCGTGGCGTTGGTCTGGGGGTGGGTTTTGATTTGGGTTTAGGTGCTGCAGCTACTTTTTTGCCACCAAGCTGGCCCTCAGCCCATGCAATTTCAGCTTGAAGATCCGCTGCTTCTGCTTCTAGCTCTGCCGTTTTACGATTGATCCTATCGAGGCGCTTGCCGCGATTGAGCACTCCGCGCTCATCTAATTCTAAACGCTTTTCAGCCAGTGACAGTTGACGTAAGCCAGCCTCTGAGGCGTCGCCTTTTGCGGCTTCCAGCGTGGCTCTCGATTCAGCGAGCTCCTGCTCAGCCTTGGCCAGTTTGGTCGTAGCATCTTCCTGCTTGGCAACGTAGGAGAGTAGTCGGTTTTCCAGAGTCGCCAAAGCTTCTTGTTTTGCTGCGAGAGAGGTTTTGATGCGCTCTAAACGTGCTGCGTCACCAGT
This sequence comes from Teredinibacter waterburyi, assembly GCF_001922985.1. Taxonomy (GTDB): domain Bacteria; phylum Pseudomonadota; class Gammaproteobacteria; order Pseudomonadales; family Cellvibrionaceae; genus Teredinibacter; species Teredinibacter waterburyi. Next base: position 46,159 of record NZ_MRUH01000086.1, on the reverse strand, counting down.
TTGCGCTTGCGCCTGAAAAGGAACCGCAAGGGTAAAGCAGAGGGTAATAAAGATAATCGCCGCACGAAAATAGGGCATTCTCGGGGTCTCCTGAAAGTGAATGGTCAATTGGCGTGTATTCTACCGTAGCGCCGAAGGCACTGCAAAACGGTTACATTCGGCGCCACCGGTTATAGTTTAGACTTTCTTTTCGGATTGCGCTGCTTAGTGCTTCCCATGTTTAGTAAGCGCATCTAAATATCCCATCGCAAACGCCGAACCAACAAAGGTGAGATGGATGATGACATACCACTTTAAGTTTTCACCGCTGATATTCTCGACACCCATAAAGACCTTGAGCAGGTGTATCGAGGATATCGCTACAATTGCCGCAGCGATTTTTGCTTTTAGCGATGATGAATCCATTTTGCCCAGCCAGCTTAGCTTTTCTTCATCTTCATCAATATCGAGTTGACTTACAAAGTTTTCGTAGCCGCTCATCATCACCATGATGAGTAGACCGCCAACCATGGCTAAATCGATTAGGGTCAATACAATCAAGATCATATCGACTTCCTTGATCGTCCAAATCTCAAGCATCAGGTGGGCGAGTTCGATAAAGAACTTAATGGCAAGTGCGAGCACTGCGACACTCAGCCCGAGATAGATAGGTGCGAGTATCCAGCGAGAGCGATACATTAGGGTTTCAAACATCTTTTCCATGGGGTCTCCGAAGTTAATGCAATATAGGCCGTTACGGTGTTTGGTATTAACGGTGTCAGGATATTAAACCAGCCCAGTATATGGGGGTGGCGCGGGAATATTAAAAGCTCACTCGTTAACTAAGGCCTTATCGGGATGGAAAATTTGGCGGTTGACTTGATGTGTAGCTTCGCATTCTACGTGGGATTAAAGCGGCTATACAAGCGACCAGCAGAGAGTAGAGTTCGGGAATGGGAGCATATGCAACAATTTGTTGTCTAGGTTAGATAATTGTTACTTCGGTTGTTGTAACTCGTTAGTGTAGTAATGGATAATTTTCAGTACGACTATTATAAAAAGAGCACAAAATGCACAGGTTTTTCTTATTTCTGACAGCACTTCTTATTTGCTTGGTTGCAAGCGCAACGGTATTGGCTCATGGCATGTCCGCAGAAGATCAAGCGCGTATCGTTAACGCCGGCTTATTTGAGTATATGCGACTGGGTGCAACCCACATGCTATCCGGTTACGATCATCTGCTGTTCTTATTCGGTGTTATGTTCTTTCTCACGCGGTTCGGCGATATTGTTAAGCTTATTACCGCATTTACGCTGGGCCATTCGCTCACCTTGGTATTGGCGACTCTATTTGCGGTTCGCGCAGACTATTATTTGATCGATGCGGTTATCGCACTAACCGTTTGCTACAAGGCGTTCGATAACCTCGATGGCTTCCGAAAGTATTTTGATATGGCGTCGCCAAATATCTTTTGGGCGGTGTTTATATTTGGCTTGATCCATGGTTTTGGGTTGTCTACACGGCTGCAGTTATTGCCGCTAGGTGACGAAGGCTTGGTTCTCAAGATTTTGGCGTTTAATGCTGGAGTGGAAATCGGCCAAATTATTGCGTTAAGTGTAATGTTTGTCGTGCTGCTTGGCTGGCGCAGGAGTGCTTCGTTTAGGCGTTTGAGTAATGCCGTGAACCTATTGTTAATGCTGCTCGGTGGCTTGTTATTATTAATGCAGTTACACGGTTACCAGCATGCGCATTATGCGGATGAGTTCCCGCTAAATACCGATGACCATTACCACATACATGAAGATATGGAGCAGCAGGCCTCGCCGCTACTTAACTATAAAAAGAAGATGAATCTAAACTCCCAGCCGCTAGGCGCGGAACTACCGGTTAAAAACGACTAGTGCTCATTGCGTTAGGGGATTAGCGTTTTTATTAATCAATTGTTACTTGAATATAATTTAAGGCTTAAAGGTATTGCTATGAAGATTATTGTTTCGGTTTTATTTGTTTTATCGGCGCTGTTTACTCAGTTGGCTGCAGCCCATGGCGATCATGCCGCAACTATTGCTCCGCAGCAGGCGGTCGGTGTTGCCGCAAGTTTAGTAAAAGACTTGGTCGCTCGTGATGTTGGCTTGGGCTTTGGTAAGTTGGCAGAGAGCTGGAGTGCCATCTCGCAGGGCGACATGGGAATCCACAAGGCGGGAAAGGGGTACTACGTGGTTTCGGTTCCCAATAAGAGCCTAAAGAAGACGCTTTATATCCTTATGTCGACGACTGGCGAAGCTTATGACGCGAACTTTACGGGTGCGTTCGAAGGCTTGGAGTAGCGGTTTGAGTATGGGATTGCAGTAGGCGAGATATCTGCTGCGTTTTTATCCCTAAGCGCGGCCAGTCTTAATACTCCTAAACCAAGTATTTGGTACCAGAGGCCGGAACCGAACTTATCAACCCAATCAATGACTTATGCGCGTTCATTCGCACAAAAATCGCAGCTTTACGAGCCTGTTCCGAAAATCACTTCGACAAGTGATTGTGCGCCTGTCTGGAATAGGCTAGCAAATCATGGGCGAGATTGGCATGTCCTATCGCAGAATGCCAACACCTTTATCGCTACAACAGACGCTTTTACATTTGCCACGATTGGGGGAATACACATGGACGCAGAGCAATATGGCTCACTCACCTATAAACAAACCGTTAGCTACCATGAGAAGCTACGGGCGCAGGTGTTTCGTAATGTCGAGAAGGATTTCGGTGGTCTAGGGATCACTCTCTCTGAAATCGCCTTCAAAGATGCCAATGAAGCAAGCTCATGGAAGACTATGTGGTCTAAACCTGAGAAGGCAGCAACGTGGGATTGGGTAAGGCTTTACAATGAATATCGCAGTCGCGGTGGGTCAAGACGGTTTGATATGGCTATCAGGCGGGGCGGAACACTACACGGCCTATGTTACGGCATGATGGAAGGTAACAGGCTTGTGCTTAGACTTCATGCCCTTGAACGCTCCCCCGTTAATAACGAGCTGGCAGGCAAGGTTCTTGATATTACGTTGTATGCGGCAGACCTTTACGCCTCGATCAATGGAGCGCAGGAAATCTGGCTATGTGATCCTGTTTCCCCTGCTCACACGCGCCTTTATCAAAGCAAAGGGTACAGCCCTGTAAACAACTGGCGGGATGATGTAACCCATTTGATGCTGAGGTTAAAATGATGACTGACGACGAATTAGATAACGAGATTCAGAAGAAGATCGACCAAGCTAAGAAAGAGATGGCTGAGAAAGGGCGTAACTATGACGGTCTTGGTGATGCTATTGAGGAGGAAGGGCATGAAGGGCCATATTTGGGGCCACGCAATGATATTGAGTACAGAAAATTAATTAAGGAAATCCGCAAATCAGGTGAAGATGATGACGACGAACAACAAAAATAATAGCGCAGAGGCAGAAATCCAAAAGAAACTCGATGCAATTAAAGGAAAATCAAAGCATGATGCCAAACTCATGGCAACGAAGCTCAAGGCGCAGCGTAACAAAGAATATCCGCAAGCCAAGATAAAATAGTTTCAAAAACAGCTTCCCAAATCTGATGGTGGTCTAATCTGTAGTAGCTCAGGTGTGATCTGACAGTTATCCGTTTCAATCCGGTATATGTCAGTTTAGATTTAAGCTAAATTTTTCTCAGCCCAAATCGATTTGCCATCACTTAATTTTTCCATTGGTGTTATACCGCAATACATCATTCCTTGAGCCTCAAAGAAAGGTAAAAATTTATCATTGGGCAGCGTCTGCTGCGGAGATGGGGGCTTCGTTGTGTAGAACGTTACAAAACGCCACGTTACTGTATGTATCGACAAAGGTTTGCTGGTGATACGTTCCACACCTTGCAAGTTGCCGACGTAGAATGTGTCCTTAGTCCCCCCGGATAGCCTAGGTGTACCGTCTCAATCTCACCGAAAGGTTCATGATCATGTTTCTTTTTCTCTAGTGCTGCGACCTGTGCAACAGTGAGTATAATGCCATAACTAGCGACCTTTTCTCCAAGTTCTTTTAGGCGTATTTTTTTGTTTTCTAGATTGTGACGAACCCAGGTTGAGCGGAGACCACTGCCAGATACAAATATGCCAGCCTTGCGTAATTCATCGCTGGTACGGTGTTGAACGTGAGCGGCTTGATCAACGGCGTAGGCAACCACCGCCTTTTCTGTTGCGTTATCCACTCGGCTCTTTGGGGTAGGTGCTCGTCGATTTTTGTTAATCAGCTAATCGACTCTGCTTTTCTCAACGAGTTCTTGGTAGTGATAGAATGTATCTAGATATATTCCCATCGCCTTACTTATTTCTTTTGTCTCCTGCAGTAGAAATAAAAATTAATATCTTATTGCTATTAAGTAACAATTAACGATTGAATATAATAGTTTTTTAGTCGTGTGGAGACCTAAAATATCGCTTTGTTCTGCTCGATCCAGTTTTTTGTACTACGTATGTCAAATGTTCGTCTTCCAAACCCTTCGGATAGGAGTGCTTCTGGTAAATGCTTGTCATACTTCTCTATATGCTTTTGCTCTGTCTTTAGTGCTTTTGCCAATTCCAATTCCGTTGGCATTACATCTTCAGTAAGATCGACTAAAAAGTTAGTTATCTCATCTTTGGATGCATTTTGTATTTCAATTGCACCTCCAAAAGAAGTTACGGTAAATTTATTTTTTATAAGTGCGATAGCCAACGTGTTTACCACTTTATCCCCTAACCACGGGAACAGAAAACAGTGCTTTCTATGTTGGATTATAGGATTATTACTCATTTTCGATTTTCTAAAAAAGTCTGCTCCCTCTTGGAATAGCTGTTTCGCGGTGTCATCGAGAAAGTCAACTTTCTGAGATCCAACATCGATCCGATAGTCACCTGATGCGTAGATTTTAAACATTTCTTGTCGAACAACGTCATGAACTGACATTCCATTGCCACCAAATTTGGGTGGCTTGCCACCTTTGGTGGCAGTAACGTAGATAACCTTTTTGTTGTCATCAATATCTATTACTTTCCATCGCTTCCCTCCAAAGACGATGTTTTGATCTTTAGTAATCAGCGTATCAACGGGCAGCGTACCAAGTGTTTTATTTCCCGCGACTATTCTGTATTCTTCAGGAGTTTTAAACACGGCATAGAAGGTATAGGAGTTTGTAAGGCGTTCTCCTTCAAGCCCAAGCACCAGCTCACCACTATCTATTTGTTGTATGAGTTGTGTCGCTCCCATATGCGTAAGCAACTGTTTGAAATGATCGGGTGTGATTTGTTTGAATGGCCCTTGTCCACACAACAATGTAAATAGCTGATCGACTCGAATACTTCCCCATTGTGCAATAACCGCCAAAATTTGATGAAGTAATGTAGATAGGTGCATTTGTGCTGTGTCTGCTGGCTCAAACCAATTGCCAACGATGAGCAGTCGAATCATGGCCAAAGATTGAACTAGCTCAAGTCTTAATTGATCAATGAAATTTGGTGATTTACCTAATTCATTTTCAGCAATTAGCATTCTAAGAATGGCGGGGGAATTTCTTCGTCCAGAACGCCCTAATCGCTGACGTAAGCTTGATACAGAATGGGGTGCAGTGACTTGTACAACTGAATTTACTTTGCCTATATCGATCCCCAATTCCAGCGTCATGGTACATATTGCTGTAGTGGGCAACGTTTCCTTTTGTAATCTGGATTCTAGATCTTCTCGTAACTCTTTTGCTAATGATCCGTGATGCGGAAAGAATTCATTTGGTACAACATTCTCTTCACTGAAGTCTGCAAGCTGGGCAGCAATACTCTCTGTCCGACGACGGCTATTGGCAAAAACAAGGTGAGATCCGCCTCGGCAGCGTTGGTAAATTTCCTCACAAATTTGATACTCCGCGGGCAAACGTGTGTCTTCTTGCATCAAATCTGAGGGTTCAAGATAACCCTTCACTTGGACTTTAATCGTACTTTGGCTCTTGCTGCTGGTAATGGTTTCGCAGGGAAGGCTTTTATTGGGTCTAAGTGATAATGGAACGGACTCCAGATCACCTAATGTTGCACTTAATGCAACTCTGGGAATAGGGTTGTTATAGCGATCTAAAAGATGTTCAAGTCTATTGAGCAACGATAATAAATGTTGTCCGCGTTCCGTGCCAATAAACGCATGGAACTCATCAATGCAAATATATTTTAATCCTGAAAACGCTTGTTTGAGCCAACCTGCTTCTCGTATAAGCAATGATTCCAAAGATTCTGGCGTAATGAGTAATATTCCAGAAGGATCTTTTTTGGCTTCTTTCTTTTTGGATTGGAGGCTATCACCATGCCAAGGCGTGACCTGCATTTCCAGCATATCACTCAGCTCTTCCAGTCTTCGATATTGATCATTAATGAGCGCTTTCAAAGGGCTTATATACAGAATACCAAAGCCATTTTCTTGGTCGGCAATCATTGTACATGCGGGAAGGAAAAATGCTTCTGTCTTACCTGCGGCGGTAGAGGCGCTAATCAATACATCCCTGTCGCCAGCTAGAATAGGTTTCACCGCCTTGGACTGGATTTCGCGAAGGTTAGGCCAGCCCTGCTTAAAAATCCATTTCTGGACGCGTATATCCAGTTCTTTGTACGCTTCAATCATAGTTTGAAGCTAGCTAGATCATCGGAATCAATAGCGTCATCATTTTCACTGGGTTTGATTTCATCAAAATTGCTAGGTCGTTCTTCTTCAATAGCAATTTTATTGATTAAATCTGACCACAGCATTGATGGGTTTTGCTCCAGTACGGCGAGCATATCGAGAAATGCTTTGATGGTATTCCTAGGTGTTCTAAAATAGGCATCACCCACTGTTTGATTGCAATGTATAAGAAATGCTTTTAGCGCTTTATCTGGGACAAGATAATGCGCTGTATCCCCAGCCGCGAATACATGACGTAAATTTTTAAGCAAAATATATAATTCTTCTGGTGTGAGGTTGGCAAGATGTAGAGCTGGAGAGGAATAATCAATTACACCAGCTCGCTGCGCAAAACTATTCTCCGCCAATCGAGATTGTAGGGCTTCATAGCTATATAAACCTCTTCTTGGATCTAACAAAAATTCTGGCGTTCCCCCCAAGAGAAAGCCTATATGTTCAGCTGACCCCTGAAGACAATCATTTAATATCCGAAGAATTTGCTCATAGTTGGATGTTCTAGCTTGTGTATTGCCAAGTTTATACAAGTTTACCAGTTCATCCAGATTGACGAGTAAGCCTTCATAGCCTGCTTGCCGAACAAATAGACTCATTAGTTTTAATGAGTCGTAAAAACTATTATCAGAAATAATCGTCCTGACATCGAGATCTCTTCTAGCATCGGTTTTGGTTGTATATTCAGCACGTAGCCATCGAATAGCATTTGTTTTTAATGCATCGTCATCTCTCTCATGCCCCTGCCAATAGGCATCAATCACTTTCGCAAAGTCATAGCCACCAACCAATTCAGTAAGGTCGCTTAGTTTTTCATGGATGACGCTAGAAACATCTGCTTGCTTTTGGTCTGCTTCTTTGCGCGCAACTGTAATAAATTTCTCTACTACGCTTGGCAAACCATTTCCATCGGGTTTGTTTCGCGTGGACAAGTTACGCATCAGTTCTGAGTATAAGTTTCTGGCCTGTCCGGAAGTAGCATGAATCCTTCGGTCTGGTGACAAGTCAGCATTCACCGTCACCAATTTCTTCTCTAAGGCAATAGAGCGAATGACGCTGAGAAAGAAGGTTTTTCCTGAGCCATAGTCTCCAATTATTAATCGAAATGCAGAACCACCTTCAGATATTCGTTCAATATCTTTATATAATGCCTGTACTTCATTGATGCGACCAACTTGTATATGTTGTATGCCGATCTTTGGAGTAACGCCTGACTTCAATGACTGAATGATGGCATCTTTTTCTTTTGTACGTATTCTTTTTTCCATTGCGTTTAACCTTCTAATTCTTCAACTATCTCTTGATCGACATATACGGCGTCAGCTTCTTCTTCAAGTACTGGTGCATCTACTTTTTCAAATGCCCAGTCATTAATTGTCTCAATTGCCCCGCTTGTCATGAGTCCTAGCTTTTTACATAGTGCATCTATTTCATTCCGTGACCATCTGTCTCGATTGATGAGATTTTCATACAGTGCGTAATGTTGAGCATCAATGCCGATATTTTCTTTATCTGTGTCATATTCTTCAGAAGCGGGTGTTTCTTCAATAGGCTCTTCACCCACAAATATCGCACTAAGCATACTTTGGACATCTTTGGTTTGCGATTCATGGATGGCCAATGCACTTTCATCCAGTTCAAATTTTTTGGATGTGGGTTGATCTGACACAGTAACTTTACGTGTTGTGACGTTATGGATATCACCGGTGACTAATGATTTGTCCAGTCCCAGTAAGGTATAAAGTTTTTCAAGTTGTTTAACTTCGTCAGGATTAATTTTTCCATCTGCAAGAGCCACGCCTATCAAAATTTTGCTTACCGCTGCTTTTTCCTTCGCCCCTAGTTTTTCGAGTCTAGCTTTCAAACCTGTTACATTTGACGCTGTGTTAAGCCTCCAAATAAGATAAGAATGTAATGAGCGTTTCTCGGTAGGGGAAAGATTAGTGTTGTGATCGATAAGTTGCTTGAGCAACGTAAATTCAGCCTCGTCAACATGTGAATCGATTGTTGCTACCATTGCGCCAAGGCGTAATGTCATACCTGTTTCATTAAAGGCTTGTGAAGGCTCAAAATACTTTCCATGACCTTCGCTAAACAAAACCAGCTTACCGTCAACACTAGCTTTAGCGTGGTGATACCGTGTGTCAGGTACAAGGCCAAGTCCTGCTTTCTCTGCCAATGATTGTATGAGTTCAGATTCTTTTTTATTAATTTTTTCGGGAAGGGGTGTTTTAGTGAATTTCCAAAATTCACTAAAATCAACGATACCATTTTTACTTACTATTGAATCTTCTGCCCATTGTTTGAATTTACTCAAACCAAGAGTTGCGCCTATATCATTCAGCTCTTCAGGTAGTAGTAATACAGCGGCAATGTCTGTTCTAGATGTATCGGATTTTCCAAGGTATCGACTATAAGCATCTAATGCTTCGGTACATTCATCTGCTATAGCCGTAAGTTTGTTTGTTGGGCCTTTAAGGCTGCTAGGATCTGGTAGGTCTTCATGAGGAATCTTGATGCCACGTAAAGTGGAGCTGGCAGGCCAGTATTTGATCTTTAGGCGGGTTTTATTTGGTTTTACATTAATGCCTTCATTATATTTTTTTGCGTAAAGACGGGTAAACATCTGGCTAAATTCATAAGCGCATCGTCTTGCGGGTTTTCTGAGGTTATAGTCAGGAATAAATTTTAGCCACGCTAAAGCCAATTCAGCTTTTATCGGATACCCTTGATCAACTGCTTTTGCCAGTTTGTGCTTTAATAAGACAGAATCTTGCTTAGGGTTTCTTTCTAAACCTGCATGTGACACTACATTTGGGCGTAGCAGACACATAATTTCTAGCAAGCGTGTTGCATAATTCAGGAAGGAACGTGAAGTACCGTATATATCTTTGAGGCGAAGAATCTCTTCAAAAATAGCTTTGAATTCTGTGTCATCGACGCCACTTTGTATGGAATCAACAACAACTCTACGTTCTAATCCATAAAAATATATAAAAATATAACCAAGTGGGGCTGCTGGATCATTTCGTTCGCTGGCTAACCAGCTTAATAGCGCGCCTCTACATTCATCTGAAATTGAATTATATTTTGGCCAATATCCTAGGCTGTCATCTTCATAGGTTAAGGGTTGATTGTTTGCTTTTAAGGCGCTGTCAATAAGAGAAGCTTCCGTGCCATAACCATCAAGAGAAGTAAGTTGACCACCAAAGTAAAAATTACCGCCTGTCATTGTATGCTCTTTGACGCTAATTGATTCACCGGATCGCACCCACCTTCCAGTTATCTTATTTTTACTTTTAGCTTCTTCATGCCCGTAGGATATAGTAAATGTGGCAAAGTCTTCTTCGTCTTCATCATCGTCTAAATGAGCAGATACCCGATTGGATGAAGATGTTCTACTCCATGTATCTTTTTTAGGGGGAGGCATTTGAGTGTTCCGATTTTGTACGGTGGATGACTTTTTTATTGATTTAATGAAAAGGTACAGTACAAATCCACCCCCCAATAACAGCCAGAATTCCATACCTGCCTCATTTTCGATTTTGTTATTTTTCGAAGGAAGAGAATTATTTCTTTCCTCGTGATTGTCCTTCTTTTATCCGGCGCTCAGTATCTTCACGTTTAAAACAGCCAGCTGCCGCCGACCTTTAAGCCTGGAAGTCTGTCATCAGCTGCAAGTGTATAAGCAGCTTTATCTACGAGTTTTAAATGCTCGCAAATTTCTTTTAAGGCTAATATTTGATTGGTCATTTTATTTACATTTTTAATCATCGAGTAGAGGATAGGGGGAAATAAGGAAATCGACAATGAAAAATATATTTAAAGGACGCAATTATTTTTTGTGGCGCACACATCTACGTAGTGGGTTTTTGGGAGTACCGGGTGCGCAAAGTGTTATATGAATGACGCTTATATTTACACAAAAGAAATGTGAGGGGGGAGATAAAAAAGCCCAAGCTATCGCCTGAATCTTATTGGGGAGGATCTCGGAGTAATACTGACCGTGCTTCTTGAACTGAACTAAATAGGTTTTGTTTTTAAGTTTACGAAGGCTGGACATAACCAAGTCCTGTCTCGTAAATTCATTCGTAATTTTTTCGCAAATCAAATGAATTTATGGGCGGATCTGGCTGTATATATACAATCAACACCTAGCGTAGTGCAACGCTAAGTCATTGATTGGCAAGGTATAATAAGATTTAGCTGGATTCAGCTAAAAGTAAGATGGTACCAGAGGCCGGACTCGAACCGGCACGCTTTTAAGGGCGGGGGATTTTGAATCCCCTGTGTCTACCAATTTCACCACTCTGGCATTTCGAGCAGCGGGTATTAACTCAGCGCTGCGTCGAGGCGCGAGATTATAACAGCGCTTTTCGCTGGGTCAACAGTTTCTTGATGTCTTTTCTGGTGTGACCGCCGTCTGGATAGGCGGCATTCAACTGCTATTCGGCGTGGTATTGGGGGCGCTTTTGTTTTAACCTTGCGGCCCTCCAAATTTAGAATAGTATCCCCTCGTTATGCGCCGTCAGGATTTCACCTTCGATCTACCCGATCAACTCATTGCCCGTTACCCCGCGGCGGAGCGGCGTCTTAGCCGACTTCTGGTTTTAGACGGCGTCTCCGGTGATATGCAGCACCAAGGCTTTGAGCAGGTGTTGGATCATGTCGAGGCGGGCGATCTTATGGTTTTCAACGATACTCGCGTTATTCCTGCGCGGGTGTTTGGCCGTAAAGAAAGCGGCGGTAAGCTGGAGATTTTGGTCGAGCGAGTACTGGACACCCAGCGAGTGTTGGCGCATGTGCGGTCCAGTAAGTCGCCCAAGCCCGGTTCGACTATTTTCTTGGAAGACGATACAGCGGTGCAGGTGTTGGGCCGTCACGACGCCTTATTCGAGCTGGAATTTTCCTCATCAACGTCCGCCTTGGATGTTTTGGAGGCAATTGGGCATATGCCATTGCCTCCTTATATAGACCGCTCCGATGCCGACAGCGATCGTGAACGCTATCAAACCGTTTACGGTAAAAACAAAGGTGCGGTGGCAGCCCCAACCGCTGGCCTGCACTTTGACGAGCGTATGCTCGCGCAATTGCAGGAGAAGGGCGTACAGCTGGCTTACGTTACCTTGCATGTTGGTGCCGGAACCTTTCAGCCGGTGCGGGTTGACGATATTCACGCTCACCAAATGCATTCAGAGGTTATGGCTGTTTCTGAGAGTGTTTGTAATTTGGTGCGCGCCACGAAAGCTGCGGGCAAGCGTGTCATTGCTGTGGGTACTACCAGCGTGCGTTGTTTAGAGTCTGCAGCGGCAAGTGGCGAGATTGCTCCCTATCAGGGCGACACTAATATTTTTATCTATCCGAGTTATCAGTTTCGGGTAGTTGATGCGTTGATTACCAATTTCCACCTGCCTGAATCGACCTTGTTGATGTTGGTGTCGGCATTTGCCGGGTATCGCAATACCATTACGGCGTACCGTACGGCGGTCGCTCAGGAATATCGATTCTTTAGTTATGGCGACGCGATGTTTATTCGCCGTAATCCAGAGGCCGTGCACGAGGTTGTTACGCCTTTTCCATCCGATCTTGAAAGCGAATAAAACGAGGTACGCTTGCTGTGACTGAGCCATTTATGAAATTTGAACTCGATACCTCCGATGGTTTGGCGCGGCGCGGCCGTTTGATCTTTGCGCGCGGTACGGTCGAAACCCCAGCGTTTATGCCGGTTGGTACCTACGGTACGGTAAAGGGAATGTTGCCGCGCGACATCGAGGCAACGGGCGCGCAAATTATTTTAGGTAACACCTTTCACTTGATGTTGCGTCCTGGGACCGAGGTGATAAAAGCACACGGCGACCTTCACGATTTTACCCAGTGGCAGGGGCCAATTCTTACTGATTCGGGCGGTTTTCAGGTGTTTAGTTTGGGAGACTTGCGTAAAATTTCGGAAGCGGGCGTTAAATTTCGCTCGCCGATTGACGGAAGTGAAGTTTTTCTCGACCCCGAAAAAGCGATGCAAGTACAGCGTGATTTGGGCTCGGACATCGTAATGATTTTCGATGAGTGTACGCCGTATCCAGCAACTGAAACGGAAGCGCGCGAGTCGATGGAGCTGTCGTTACGTTGGGCAAAGCGTAGTAAAGATGCTCACGCCGGAAACCCATCTGCACTGTTCGGCATTATTCAGGGCGGTATGCATGAAAACTTACGTGGGGAATCTCTGCAGGGTTTGGATGCTATTGGATTTGATGGCTACGCGATTGGTGGTTTATCAGTGGGAGAGCCAAAAGCCGACATGATTCGCGTGTTGAACTATCTTGCGCCGAAAATGCCGAACCACAAGCCACGCTACCTGATGGGTGTTGGCAAGCCGGAAGATATTGTCGAAGCGGTGTGTCGCGGTGTTGATATGTTTGATTGTGTGATGCCCACGCGCAACGCTCGCAATGGTCACCTATTTACCCGTAGCGGCGTTATTAAAATTCGGAATGCTGTTCATCGTCACGATGTTAGCCCGCTAGATTCAACCTGTAGTTGTTATACCTGTGCAAATTTTAGTCGTGCGTATCTGCATCACTTGGATAAGTGCGGTGAAATTTTGGGTTCGCAACTGAATACCATCCACAACTTGCAGCACTACCAAGACATTATGCAGGAATTGCGCGATGCGATCGCGGAGAGCCGGCTGGATGCATACGTTAACGAGTTTTATCAGCGTCAGGGCAAAACTCGGCCGGAATAATTGGCTTACACCTTGATTGACGGCTGCGTGACCACATCTAAAGGACTGCTTCAGGCAAGACAGGGGAATAAAGGGTATAATCCAGCCCTTTTTTGGGGCTTGATTAAGTTGAGCCCACTACTATAACGATTACGATAATTATCACCCGCCGCACTAGAGTGGGTAATTTGGACTGAAACATGAATCGCTACCCACTTTGGAAATACCTGCTCATCCTCGCTGTGATTACAGTGGGGGTTATATATGCACTGCCGAACATCTATCCGCCGGATCCTGCAATCCAGATCTCTGGCTCATCAGCAGCGTTAGATATTGACGATCGAACCATGACGAAGGCTGAGCAAGCAATAAAAGAGCTTGGAGTCGACTACTTCGGAGCTGAAAACAGCGGTACTAGTGGTTTGATTCGCTTGTACGATCGCTCAATGCAGTTGTCTGTGCAGCGCAAGGTTCAAGAAGCCCTGGGCAGCGACTATGTGGTAGCTGTAAACCTTGCACCAACAACACCTCAGTGGTTGTTAGATCTGGGCGCTGGGCCGATGAAGTTGGGTTTGGATCTCGCCGGTGGTGTGCACTTTCTTTTAGAGGTTGATACCGCGCGGGTATTAACGGAAGAACTGGAAAGTATTGAAGATACAGTTGAAAAGCATATTCGTTCCGAGCGCCTACACGGTGTAGATGCACGCGTACACGATGGCATTATGACAATTACCACGGATACCGATGAGCAGCGCATGAAGCTCACCGATTTCTTGCGTAAAGAGGTACCGGAACTGCAGTACGAACGTGTAGAGCAAGGTGGTAAATTTTTGCTAAATGCGACCATGAGCGACGCTTATATTCGCCAGAAAGAAGACTATGCGGTTAGCCAGAACTTAACTACCTTGCGTAATCGTGTAAACGAGATTGGTGTTGCCGAGCCGATGGTTCAGCGTCAGGGTCGTAATCGAATCGTGGTTGAATTGCCTGGTATTCAAGATACCGCCCGTGCTAAATCCATCATCGGTAAAACTGCAAACCTAGAGTTTCGTTTAGAAGCCAACGAAACCACCTTTACCTCGCAGCGCGAAGAATTTCCTTGGCGGGATGAGTTGAAGCAGAGTCGTTCCGGTAACAACGTAGTTGAAAAGCGCCCAGTGATTACCGGCAGTATGGTAACCAATGCACAAATTGGTTACGACCCCGATACCAGCTTGCCGCAAGTGAATATCACCTTGGATAGCCAAGGCGGTACCGCCATGCACCGTCGCACCCGCGATAATGTTGGTCGTCGTATGGCAGTGGTGTTTATCGAGTATAAAACCGAGATCAAGCGTCAGCGTAGTGGCGATGGTGAAGAGGAGATTGTTTACGAACAGATTCCGCAGGCCAGTATTATTAGTTTCCCGGTTATTCAGGGTGCTTTGGGTAGAAGCTTCCGTATAACCGGTATTGATAATCCAGCTGAGGCATCTGAGCTTGCATTATTGTTGCGTGCCGGTGCTTTGGCGGCTCCTATGGGGTTTGTTGAAGAACGCACTATTGGCCCATCACTTGGTGCAGAGAATATTGCCTTGGGTGTTAAGTCTGTACAGATAGGTTTGGCGTTAGTACTTGTATTTATGCTGTTTTATTACAAAGTATTTGGTTTTGCTGCGAATATCGCTTTGGCGGTTAACCTTACGCTTTTGATCGCCATTATGTCGATGTTTGGTGCCACGCTAACCTTGCCGGGTATCGCAGGTATCGTTTTAACGGTAGGTATGGCGGTAGATGCTAACGTGTTGATTTTCTCGCGTATTCGCGAAGAGCTTGCCAATGGTGTGCCGCCTCAGACGGCGATAAAGTCGGGTTTTGAGCGAGCGTTAGAAACCATTTTGGATGCGAATATAACCACTTTTATCGTGGCAATTATTTTGTACGGTATTGGTACTGGTTCGGTAAAAGGTTTTGCCGTAACTCTAGCGATAGGTATTGTGACTTCCGTGTTTACTGCTACTACATGCACGCGGGCGATTGTGAATTTGATTTACGGCGGTCGCCGCGTAAACAAGTTGTGGATATAACTCGGCGAAGCACAGGAATTAAATATTATGAACAGTGAAAAAATTATTAATTTTATGGGGCGGCGTTATCTCGCGGTGGTTTTTTCCGCAGTGATGCTAGCTGTTTCAGTCGGTGCCTTGGCCGTAAAGGGCTTGAATTTCGGTTTGGATTTCACCGGCGGCACCTTAATTGAAATGCATTATCCCGAAACAGCTGATCTCGAAGCGATTCGCACACAGCTAAGAGATCAGGGGTATCCGAGTGCCATCGTGGCAAACTTTGGTAGTGATCAGGATGTGGTGATCCGCATTCAAGCCGATGGCGAAAAAGTCGGCGACCAAGTTGCAGCCGTGTTGGTAGAGTCTTATGCGAGTGAAGGCGAGGTTATTCGCAAGCGCACGGAATATGTCGGCTCTCAAATCGGTGATGAATTTGCCAACGACGGCGGTTTGGGAATGTTATTTGCCTTAGCCGTGGTGATGGTTTACGTGGCGTTACGCTTTCAGTTTAAGTTCTCTGTGGGCGCAGTTGTAGCCTTGGTTCACGACGTTACTATTGTGTTGGGTATGTTCGCGTTGTTCCAATTAGATTTCGATCTTACGGTATTGGCCGCAGTGCTAGCGGTAATTGGTTACTCGCTTAACGATACGATTGTGGTATTCGACCGTGTGCGTGAAAACTTCCGGGTTATTCGTAAGGCCGAGCCGATTGAAGTGATTAATATTTCGCTTACGCAAACATTAGAGCGAACTTTAATGACATCGTTTACAACATTATTAGTGTTGTCGGCACTATTTTTTGTTGGCGGCGAGTTGATCCACAATTTCGCTTTGTCGCTGTTGGTCGGCATTGTTGTGGGTACCTATTCATCGATCTATGTGGCGGCAAATATTCTTCTAACGATGAATATTACCAAAGAAGATCTAATGCAAATTGAAAAGGAAGGCGAAGATCAAGAGTCGTTGATGCCTTAGGTGCTAAGTTAGAGTTGTACTGAGTATCACTGAAGTGATGAAAAAAACGGAGCACGTTACGGGCTCCGTTTTTTTATGGGCGTCTTTTGGGTGCATGTATCGGGAGTAAGTTTTAATTCTGTTTTATCGGTGGTCGGCGTTTGCGTAACTTTTTGCAGCGTTGGATAGGGCAGCAGGTGGCTGCGCTCGTTACTGCCATAGTCTCCGAAAAGTATGAATAGCTGGGTGATATTCGTTTTGGCACTATCGGTTAGTTGATGTAACGTCATTGCTATAGCCCATCCTCGCTTGTATGCCGACAATCAAAGTATAGTGCGAAGACTCTGATACAGAGAGGTATAGTCAAAACTAATCTAAACTACACCACAACAATAACTATTGCGAAAAAGAGCGAACATGTTTTGGTTTAAACGACAGAAAACCGCCAAACCATTGGCATCCGAGAAGCTCGGCATTGGCGGCGATGGCACAATCGCGTCGAGCAAGATGCTGCAGTCGGTAGAGCGTCATGAGCGAATCTTTAAGGGCGGCCACGGTTATGGCTTCCTTGATTGGGAACTCGATACCTCGGTTATGGTTTGGAATGGGGGCTTTTGGGCGTACCTTGGCTACGGCGATAGCGATATGGTGTTTATTTCCGATTCGGGGCGATTTCTGGAATACGTCCATCAAGACGATCGCGAGCGTGTTTCCGAAGACATTCGAGCACTGCTTCGCAGTGGCGGCCCGCAAAGCTTTAGCTTCCGAATTCGAAAAAAGCGTGGCGGCTACATCTGGACGGAGGTCCGTGTCGATGCGGTGCGCAACGATCAGGGCTGGGTTAAATACATTTCTGGCATCTTATTCGATGTTACCAAGCTGAAACAAACCGAGCAGGCATTGTTGGTGAGCGAGGCTCGTCACGCGCGGATTTTACAGTCGTCGAACGACGGTATTTGGGAGTGGAGCGCGGAGCACGGTAGCTTTCACTTTTCGAACCGTTGCTGGGAACATCTCGGTTATAGCGATGATGATGACCTTGTGAATCAGGGTATTGATCGGGTCCAGGCGTGGCGCGAACGCATTCATCCCGATGATCTGATTTTATTTGATCAGTGTTTGCGTGACCATATTCACGGCAAGTGTCCGTTTGATGTGGAATATCGAATTCGCGGTAAAGACGAAAAATGGCGTTGGATTAGGGCACGGGGGCAGACATCCTTTAACGACAAGGGTAAGCCGGTGCGCATGTCGGGCACCAATATGAATATTACCGAGCTAAAGAGTGCCGAGGCGCGTGTTGTCAAAGCTAAAGAGGCTGCGGAAAAAGCCAATCAGGCGAAGTCGGAATTTCTTTCTAATATGAGCCACGAGCTGCGCACCCCCCTCAACGCCATTCTTGGCTTTGCGCAGCTGTTCGATTTGGATCGTAGCTTAAACGAAACTCAGCATCTCAATATTCTGGAAATTAAACGCGCTGGCGAGCATTTGCTACAGCTGGTGGGTGATGTGCTGGACTTAGCAAAGATCGAAGCGGGGCGAATGGGGTTGTCAATGGAGCCGGTTGCGCCTTCGCGCTTACTGCGGGAAGTGGACTCGTTACTGCGTTCGCAGGCTGACTTTCGGCATATTCAGCTGCGTTTAAATCTAAATGGGCTAGACGATGTTACCGTGGTCGCCGATGCGGTGCGGCTTAAGCAGGTATTGTTGAATTTGGTGAGCAATGCGGTTAAATATAATCGTGATGGTGGCAAGGTGGAGATTGATTGCCGAAAAACCGATGCTGGGTTATTCCAAATTGCGGTACGAGATACCGGTGTTGGAATTTCTCAAGAATTACAGCAGCATTTGTTCCAGCCCTTTAATCGTTTGGGGGCCGAGGGTAGCGCTATTGAAGGCAGTGGCGTAGGTCTAGTGATTACCAAGCAGCTAGTGAAGAAAATGGGTGGCGTGCTGGGGTTTCGTAGTGAAGAAGGCTATGGCAGTACATTTTGGGTTGAGTTTCCCGAGTACACCGGCCAGTCTATTGATGAGGTCGCCAACAGCTATCTTCGTCCGGCATCGTCAATTAGCCAAGAGATACCAGAGCTTGAGGTAAGCGGCAATAAGCGCATTCTTTACGTTGAAGATAACCCGCCAAATCAGCGCCTAATGGAGCAGTTGCTAGCGCGTTACCCCAATTTAGAGTTAACCGTGGCGGATGAACCTTTGCGGGGGATCTTTTTGGCGCGAACCACTCAGCCAGACTTGGTGATTATGGATATCAACTTGCCGGGTATGGATGGTTTTGAAGCGGTTTCTATTTTAAAGCAGGATGAAGCCACAAGCGCTATCCCCGTTATCGCTTTAACGGCTAATGCTATGGCGCAAGATGTAGAAAAGGGGAAGGCTTTCGGGTTTGTTTATTACTTGACCAAGCCGGTCAACCTTGCTGCGCTGATTGATGTGTTTAACGAGCTGCTGGGTTAAAGCCGCTCGTTAAACATGGGGCATTACTTGTAAATATGACCCATGTGCTTTTGCACAATTTGTAAAAGTGGTTTAAAGACCTTCGGGCCGGCACAAACAACGTGGCCGTTTTCTAAATAATTGGTGTCGCCCTTAAAGCCGCTAAGTAATCCACCGGCTTCTCTTACTAGTAAAACACCGGCGGCCATGTCCCAAGGTTTTAGGTTCATTTCCCAAAAACCATCGAAGCGACCTGCAGCAACATAGGCTAGATCAAGAGCGGCAGAGCCAGCGCGACGAATACCGGCGGTTTGACTGGCGACTTCACGCATGCAGCTCAAGTAACTGTCGATATGCTCTAAAGCGAAACCGTTGAAGGGAATACCTGTGCCAATTAATGCGCCGTCCATACTCTTGCGTGGGGTTACTCGAATGCGACGACCGTTTAGCATTGCACCCTTACCGCGACTGGCGGTGAACTCTTCACGTCGAGTAACATCCAGAACCACACCGTGCTCCAGCTGCCCTTTGTAGCGGCAGGCAATTGAGACTGAAACGTGGGGAATTCCGTGAATGAAGTTGGTAGTACCGTCGAGAGGATCGATTATCCACTCGTAATCACTATTGGCGGCACCTGTTTCACCGGTTTCTTCACCGATAAATTTATGATCTGGGTAGGATTTGCTCAGGTGGTAGATGATTTCTTGCTCGGCTTTCCTGTCAACCTCGCTAACGTAGTCGTTGCGACCCTTTTCTTCGATATTGATAAGGTCTAGGCGATCGAACGATCGTTCGATGACCTCACCCGCTTTGCGCGCAGCTTTTAGCGCAATTGTGAGCATGGGTTCCATAGTTAAATCTCTTTGGGGACGGCGACGGAAGTTTAATGAGCGACCACCATTCTGCTCGCGGCGAGTCTTACCTATGGGCGGCGAGTTGCGCGAGCGGGTGGAAAGGGCGGCGATTATAACAGTAGCGGCGGCTTTTTATCCATTGTTTGACTCGTGTCATCGACGCTGTTTTGGTAGACTGCGCGGCTTTTCGCGGGCTAATTCGAGCCCGTAGACGAATCTCAGCGACGAATGTTATGCCCATGAATGAATTGCAGGTCAAAAATATCCGTATGGTGATGGTGAACACTACCCATCCCGGTAACATCGGTGCCGCGGCGCGCGCCATAAAAAATATGGCATTGACGGAGCTGGTGCTTGTTGATCCTAAGGATTTTCCCGCAGAAAAAGCGGTTTGGCGCGCGGCTGGCGCCGCCGATATTCTCGAGAATGCTCGTATTGTTTCGACCTTAGATGAGGCCATCGCCGATTGCGGTTTAGTTATTGGTACCAGTGCACGTGAGCGTCGAATCCCGTGGCCGCTGTTAACTCCGCGCGAGTGCGGAGAGCGCACTTGGGTAGAATCTGCGACTCATCCCGTGGCGATCGTGTTTGGTCGCGAAGACCGAGGTCTGACCAACGAAGAGCTGCAAAAGTGTCATTTTCACGTACATATACCGGCAAACCCCGAGTATTCGTCGCTCAATATTTCTGCTGCGTTACAAGTCATTTGCTACGAGATTCGAACCGCAGCCCTGACGGAGGCGGCCGGGAAAGAGCTACATTTCGATGACTGGGATATGCCACCGGCCAAAAGCGATGATCTCGAACGTTATTACGAGCATCTTCAGGAGACCTTGGTAAAACTGAGTTTTATCAACCAAGACAACCCCCGCCAAACTATCACTCGCCTGCGACGTATGTTTAATCGTATTCGGCTTGATCAGATGGAGCTCAGTATTTTGCGCGGCTTGCTGACCTCGATTCAGAACTATATCTTCCACTCGGATAACAAAATCCAAGAGCTTAGCGATAACCATTTAAAGAGTAAGGATAAATAACCTAGTCCGGAGCTTGGTTAAATACTTGATTGATTTAGTTGGTTATTCGATAATGGCTGTCTAGCGTTTGTGGTTACTCGCTGCTCAACACTTCGGTGGTTAGCGGTGAGGTGGCTGGCAAGCATGCAACGATTCTGGTATCAATCAACAAGCGACTAAATAAGATGCGATTAACAACTAAAGGCCGCTACGCGGTAACAGCGATGCTGGACCTTGCGCTTCACGCACAGCGCGGCCCGGTGAGTTTGGCGGACATATCCAAACGACAGGAAATATCGTTGTCCTATTTGGAACAGCTCTTTGCGCGTTTGCGCCAAAATACCTTGGTCACCAGTGTTCGCGGGCCTGGAGGTGGTTATCGCCTTAGTCGAGAAGCCGCGGATATTTTTGTCGCGCAAATTATTGATGCGGTGAATGAATCGGTCGATGTCACCAGTTGTGCGGGTGCCGGCAATTGTCAGAGTGGCGAAGTGTGTCTAACCCACTATTTGTGGTGTGACTTGAGCGAACAGATCCATGCGTTCTTAAGTGATATTAGTCTGCAGTCGCTGGTCGACCGTAAAGATGTGCAAAAGGTATCACTGCGCCAGCAAGAGAAAGAGATCGCGAATAGCGAGGCTGCCGATATGATTAGCACCATTCAGAGCCTGTAGCCCCCTGTAATCCTCTGCCAGTCGCAACTCATTTTGAGTCTTGGTCATAAGCCCAGATTAGTTTTGACAGACAGCAATCTTATTAACTGCTTAGTAATTTGAAGTAACTCTATGCAAATGCCCGTATATCTAGATTATGCAGCTACCACGCCCGTCGACCCTAGGGTTGCCGACGTGATGCATGCCTGTCTGACGATGGATGGCAATTTTGGAAACCCAGCTTCGCGTTCACATATTTATGGCTGGAAGGCAGAAGAGGCGGTCGAAAATGCCCGTGCTCAAGTAGCGGAACTGCTGAATGCCGATACGCGCGAGATTGTTTGGACCAGCGGCGCAACAGAATCCAATAACCTCGCTATCAAAGGCGTGGCTCACGCTTGCAGCGGGAAAGGCAAACATCTAGTTACCTCGGTGCTCGAACATAAAGCTGTTATCGATTGTTTTAAGCAATTGCAGGGGCAGGGTTTTGAGGTTACGTGGTTAGAGCCTGATGAGGATGGTCGAATTTCGGCAGCGAGTGTTGCTGAGGCTATTACTGACACCACGACGCTAGTATCGATAATGCACGCTAATAATGAAATTGGTGTAATAAATGACATTCGCGCTATAGGTAATGTCTGTGCGGAACGCGGTGTGTTTTTTCATGTTGACGCGGCGCAGAGCGCGGGCAAATTAAAAATTGACACGGCAGCGCTGGCAGTCGACTTATTGTCTTTATCTGCACACAAGTTTTACGGCCCCAAAGGTATTGGTGCCCTCTATGTTAAACGTTCGTCGCAGGTTCCTATAGAGCCGCAAATTCACGGCGGTGGCCACGAGCGAGGTTTGCGCTCTGGTACTTTACCCACCCATCAAATCGTTGGGTTAGGTATGGCCGCACAAATTGCAGCCGAACAATTGGGAACCGATAACGCGCGTATATTGTCGTTGCGCAATCAGTTTCTGCAAGGCTTTTGCAATCTATCTGATTGGCGTGTGAACGGCTCGTTAGATCATCGCTTACCGGGTAATGCGAATGTAAGTTTCGCTTACGTGGAGGGCGAAAGTTTGTTGATGGCGCTGCGCGAGCTTGCAGTGTCCACGGGTTCGGCCTGTACATCAATGACTGTCGAACCTTCCTATGTGTTGAAAGCAATAGGGTTGAGCGATGCGCTTGCTCATAGCTCGATAAGGTTTAGTTTTGGCCGCTACACGACAGCTGAAGAAGTTGAATTTGCGGTAGAAAAAGTTAAGCACGCGGTTAACCACTTGCGTGCACAATCGCCCGAATGGGTTGCAAAAA
Organism: Teredinibacter waterburyi; assembly: GCF_001922985.1. Taxonomy (GTDB): domain Bacteria; phylum Pseudomonadota; class Gammaproteobacteria; order Pseudomonadales; family Cellvibrionaceae; genus Teredinibacter; species Teredinibacter waterburyi. The sequence goes on along the minus strand of NZ_MRUH01000086.1, from coordinate 23,488 downwards.
TGGCTGCTGTTGAATCCTAAACGGTTGAATCGCGGCGAGCACTATTGAAATCGTTCGCACTAGTCGAACTCCTTATGTATTTTTAATCATCTGGCAATGTTATGTCCCAAGAACAGATTGACCAACTAATTCAAAAAGAATACGCCGCAGGGTTTGTTACCAATATTGAGTCAGATACTCTTGCTCCAGGCCTTAATGAAGACGTGATCGCCTTTATTTCCGCAAAAAAGAACGAGCCGGAGTGGATGTTGGAGTGGCGTTTAAAAGCCTACAAAGTTTGGAAAGAAATGGTTGAGCCTGAATGGGCTCATGTTCATTATCCAAAAATCGATTTTAACGAGGTGTCGTACTATTCGGCCCCCAAGAGCATGGCCGATCGCCCGCAAAGTTTGGACGATGTAGATCCCGAGCTACTGGAAACCTACAAAAAGTTGGGGATTCCGCTGCACGAGCAGGAGGCCTTGGCTGGCGTTGCAGTTGATGCCGTATTTGATTCGGTATCGGTTGGTACAACCTTCCGCTCTAAGCTAAAAGAAGTCGGTGTTATTTTTTGTTCCATCTCGGAAGCGGTACACGAGTATCCCGAGCTGGTAAAAAAATATTTGGGCAGTGTGGTTCCGCAAAAAGATAATTTCTACGCAGCACTGAACTGTGCGGTATTTAGTGATGGTTCTTTTGTGTATATCCCCAAGGGGGTGCGCTGCCCAATGGAGCTATCGACCTATTTTCGAATCAATGAATCGAAAACAGGCCAGTTTGAACGCACGCTGATTATTGCCGACGAAGGTAGCCATGTAAGTTACCTCGAAGGTTGTACTGCGCCGATGCGCGACGAAAACCAATTGCATGCTGCCGTGGTTGAACTGGTAGCTTTGGATAATGCCAAAATAAAGTACTCTACCGTGCAAAACTGGTATCCCGGCAATGCGCAGGGCATGGGTGGAATTTACAACTTCGTTACCAAGCGCGGTATTGCTCATACCAATGCGCATATTTCGTGGACGCAAGTTGAAACTGGCTCTGCCGTTACATGGAAATACCCAAGCTGTATTTTGAAAGGTGATAACAGTGTTGGCGAGTTTTATTCAGTCGCCTTAACCAATAATTATCAGCAGGCCGACACCGGCACAAAAATGATCCACTTGGGTAAAAATACCCGCTCTACAATTATTTCGAAAGGTATTTCCGCCGGTAAAAGTTCCAATGCTTATCGCGGTTTAGTTCGAATGAACCCCGGTGCTGAGGGCGCGCGTAACTTTACTCAGTGCGACTCATTGTTAATTGGCGATCAGTGCGCGGCTCATACCTTCCCCTATATCGAAAGTAAAAATCCTTCCGCAATTATCGAGCACGAAGCAACAACCTCGCGGGTAAGTGACGATCAAATGTACCTTTGTCAGCAGCGTGGTATTAATCCAGAAAAAGCCGTGTCGATGATCGTTAACGGGTTTTGTAAAGAGGTATTCAAAGAATTGCCGATGGAGTTTGCGGTCGAAGCGGGCAAGTTGTTAGAAGTGTCGCTTGAAGGATCGGTTGGCTAAAAGCGCAGCTTATAGCGGGTGCCGAGTTTTAAAAATACAGACATAGAACAAACTTAATTTAGTCATTCCCCAAAGTATTGGGTAAGAAATACGGAGCAATTACCGAATGTTGTCAATAAAAGATCTTCACGCGAGTGTCGAAGATAAGCAGATACTGAAAGGTTTAAATTTAGAAATTAAGCCAGGTGAAGTTCACGCGATTATGGGGCCAAATGGTTCCGGTAAAAGCACTACCGGACATGTGTTGTCTGGGCGTGAAGGTTATAACGTGGACAGCGGAAGTATCGTTTTTAACGGCAAAGACCTGCTTGAGATGGATACCGAAGAGCGCGCCCGCGAAGGCTTGTTTCTGGCTTTTCAGTACCCCGTAGAGATTCCTGGCGTGAGCAATATGGAATTTATGAAGGCCGCGGTAGATGCCGTTCGTGAACATCGTGGTGAAGAGCCATTGGATTCTGTGAGCTTTATGAAAAAAGCGCGCGAACGTTGTAAGGCGGTGAATCTGCCGATCGACTTCTTAAAGCGCGGTGTGAACGAAGGCTTTTCGGGCGGCGAAAAAAAGCGCAACGAAATCATGCAAATGATGTTGCTCGAACCCAAACTTTGTATTCTTGACGAAACCGACTCCGGTTTGGATATTGATGCGTTGCAGGTTGTCGCAGATGGCGTAAACGCGCTGCGAGATTCTGGCCGGTCTTTTATTGTGGTAACCCACTATCAGCGTCTACTTAACTATATTGAGCCAGACTACGTTCACGTTTTATCCGATGGCCGGATCATTAAGTCTGGCGATAAATCACTTGCTCTTGAGCTGGAAGAAAAGGGTTACGGTTGGTTAGTTACCGCCGACGAGGAAGGTGTAGCCTAATGGCCGAATTTGTAAAGCAAGCAGCGCAGCTCACCGCATTAGGCCCGCTCACATGGCTTTCAGAGTTTTGTTCGGAAGCGCAGCAGCAGTGGCTCGGTGCGACCTTACCCAATCGCAAAGTGGAAAATTGGAAGTACACCAATATCCGCGCTTTGGAGCAGGGCGATTATCTTAACTTGGCCACCAAGGCTGGAGACGCCGCGGTTTCGACTGAGAGTGATTGTCAGAAAACGGTAGCGATTTGCGATATCGCAGGCTTAGATAGCGTGCGGATGGTGTTCGTTAACGGTGAGTTGTGTGAGCGACTTTCCGAAGGTTTCGATCGATTGCCAGCAGGTGTACAGCTGGTTAATTTCGCTAAAACGAATAGCGCCCAGCAAGATTTAATTAAACGGCATCTTGGTAGCGCTCTGGACACCACTAAGCATCCCTTTACTGCATTAAATGCGAGCCAGTTGGTCGATGGCGTTTTTTTACATGTTGGCAAAAATACGGTTTGTGAAACACCTATTCAGATTGTGCACCTACAGGCTACGACTGATCAGGCGATAACTATTCAGCAGCGTTTGTTAGTTGTGTTAGAGCCTAATAGTCAAGCCACTGTGGTTGAACATTTTCCAGATAGCGCCAATGTGAAGGCCTTTACGAATGGTGTTACTGAACTATTGTTGGCGGAAAATGCTCAACTTAATCATTACCGTCTTAACCTTGAAGGTGACCAAACCTTTCACCTTGGTGGTGTGCACGCACGTCTTGCCGCAGGGGCGAATCTGAATAGTTTTTATTTGGCATTAGGTTCGGTATTAAAACGTAATGATGTCGTGGTCTATCATGCGGGTAGCGGTGCTCATTGCGATATTAACGGCCTGTATTTGCCGCGCGGTAACGAACAAGTTGATTATCACACCTGTATTGAGCATGCGGTTCCGCATTGCACCTCCGATGAGAGTTTCCGCGGTATTATTGCCGACTCTGCTAAAGCGATTTTTAATGGCCGTATTCATATACATCGGCAGGCACAGAAAACCCTCGCGCAAATGAGCAATAAGAATTTGCTAACCAGTAATAAAGCCGAAATTGATACAAAACCAGAGCTCGAAATTTATGCTGATGATGTGCAGTGCGCACACGGAGCAACTATCGCGCAGCTCGATGATACGGCCATGCACTATTTGCGTACGCGCGGCGTTTCAGCGGCTGAGGCAAGTGTGATTTTGAGTTTTGGCTTTATCAACGAACTGGTTAACGATGTTAAGCACGAAGCAATTGCGCGCTATTTGCGGCCGTTTCTGGCGAAGAGTTTTGTTAAGGACGAAACGCTAACGAGGCATATATTGTGAGTGAAAATGCCGAGCTAAGCGCTGAGGTAAATCCTTGCGATGCAAACTCTGCGGTAACGCGAGGATTTGATGTCGCTCGCGTGCGTGCGGACTTTCCTATCTTGGCTCAGCAAGTAAATGGCAATCCGTTAGTCTATCTCGACAACGCCGCAACGACACAAAAGCCCAACGCCGTAATCGATGCAATTAGCAACTATTACCGCTTTGACAACTCTAATGTTCATCGCGGTGCGCATGCGCTTAGTGATCGCGCCACAGAAAAATTCGAAGGCGCTCGTGATACGCTCGCTCGATTCATTAATAGCCCCAGGCGCGAGCAAATTATTTGGACGCGCGGCACCACCGAAGCCATTAACCTAGTTGCCTTTAGTTGGGGGCGTGTAAACCTAAAGTCGGGCGATACGATACTGGTGTCTTCATTAGAGCATCATTCCAATATTGTTCCTTGGCAAATGGTTGCTGCCGAAGTTGGGGCTAAAGTAGTGCCAATACCGATTTCTACCCAGGGTGAAATTGACATGGTGGCGCTAGCTAACATGCTCGATGAGTCTGTGAAAATTGTTTCCGTTGGCCATGTCTCTAATGCTCTGGGGACGGTAAACCCTGTTGCCGACATTGTTCGTTTGGCTCATGGAGTTGGTGCCAAGGTGCTTGTAGATGGAGCGCAGGCGATTGCGCATTTCGAAGTGGATGTACAATCACTTGATTGTGATTTCTATGTGTTTTCGGGCCATAAAGTCTTTGGGCCGACGGGGATAGGTGTATTGTGGGGTCGAGAGTCACTTTTAAATGAAATGCCTCCATGGCAGGGCGGCGGTGAAATGATCGAAACCGTCAGCTTTAGCGGCACCACTTATAATGTTTTACCCTACAAGTTTGAAGCGGGTACACCGGATATCGCCGGTGCAATTGGGCTTGCCGCAGCGGTGGATTATTTGACTGGCTTAGATCGCGTTGCATTGGCTGCGCACGAAGCCGATTTGCTGAGCTACGCCTACGCGAGCGCGAAAAATTGTGCCGGGTTAACCAGAGTTGGTGAAGCCGCTAATATTGCCGGTGTGTTTAGTTTTCTTTTAAACGGCGCTCACCCCTCAGATGTTGGAACGTTGTTGGATCACCAAGGGGTGGCGGTACGTACCGGACATCACTGCGCTCAACCGCTGATGGCTAACCTAGGTATCAGCGGTACGGTAAGAGCATCTTTTTCAATTTATAACACCCGCGAAGATGTCGACCGATTGTTCGCGGCGCTTGAAAAAGTTAAACAGTTTTTGTAACTCAACCCTATTTACGACGGTCAGTTTTAAGTGAGGCAATGTGCCATGACAGTTGAAACCTTTAGTGCGGCAGACGCGATTACAATCACGCCTACAGCCGCAGAACATTTTTATCAGCAACTGCAAAAAAGCAAAGCCGCTGCTTTGCGTATCAGTTTAAAGGAGAGTGGTTGTACAGGTTTTATGTACGTTATTGATGAGGTCGAATCGGCGCAGAGTAACGATATAGAGTTTACCTTGGACAACGGTGTGCAGATCTATATGGATACAACCCATATGGCAGCGATTCACGGTACCGTAGTTGATTATGTGCGCGACGGTTTGAATCAAAATTTAGTGTTAAATAATCCCAACGTAAAAGAATCCTGTGGCTGTGGCGAAAGTTTTAGTGTGTGAAGGCTGTTTAGTACGAGTCTTTTTAGGCTCAATTGTTTAAACCGTGTTGTTATTGATACGCTCTTCCAAATTTTCGACAGCTTAGACTTTGTGGAAATCCCCCCAAATTAGGAAAACAATATGTCTGAACAACGTATGGTAACGACGCTCCGAGATTGTCCTGCGCGCTTAGTGCCGGTAGGCGATGCCGTTACCATTCCTGCGCATAATTTTATTACCATAACCCAATCGCTAGGCGGTAATTATACTGTTGTCTACCAGGGCAATATGTTGCGCGTCGATGGCACCGATGCCGATGCACTGGGTTTAGCTAAATATGAACTCAGTTTTACTCAGCCAGAAGATAAAGATATTCATATCGAACAAGTTTGGCAGGCGCTGGAGACTATTTACGACCCAGAGATACCCGTCAATTTACGTAGTCTAGGATTGATCTATGACGTGAAGCTTGATCAAGCGGCTAAAAAAGTTAACATTGAGATGACTCTTACTGCTCCTGCTTGTGGCATGGGGCCAGTGCTTGTCGGCGATGTGAAATACCGAGTTGCTATGGTGCCGAATGTCGACGAGGTTGAGGTTAATCTCGTGTTCGATCCACCTTGGCATCGAGATATGATGTCGGAAGAAGCGCAGTTAGAAACCGGAATGTTTTTTTAGTGCTGAATTGCAGAAGTGTTGCAAGATTGAAAATTAATGACTTTGTAGGCAGTGCATGACAGATACAACCAAGAATGCTTTTGGCACCAGGATAACGGCGGAAGATATCGTCGAGACACTCGAGTTTTTCGATTCATGGGAAGATAGGTATAAGTACATTATCGATCTTGGTAAAGAGTTGCCTGCAATGGATGCAGACAAAAAAAACGATGCTCATATCGTTCGTGGTTGTCAGAGCCAGGTATGGATAGATGCGCAACTCGTCGATGGCCGCTATTGGTTTGAGGCCGATAGCGATGCTTTTATTGTGAAGGGCTTGCTTGGTGTTGTGCTGGCGGCCTATAACGGGAAAGCCGCCGCGGATATTCAATCGTTTGATATTGAGGCGTATTTCGACACCATTGGTTTACTTAAACATCTCAGCCTTACGCGCGGCAATGGTTTGCGCGCAATGGTCGAACGCATTAAAGCCACGACCGCGCCGGCTTAGTACACAAGTGCTCTAGAATTAGAGCGCTTGTTTTAAAGCTGCTTCCAGCTTTGATTCTGTTGGCTCTACGTTACTGCCAAAATGTTCCACCTTGCCTGCACTCGTTATTAAATACTTATTAAAATTCCAGCTCGGCTTCGAGGTTTCGCTATTGAGATGGCTGAACACAGGGTTGGCGTCGCTGCCGCGTACGTGAGTCGGCGATAGCATGGTAAAGGTTACGCCGTAATTTTTGTAACAAATGGTCGCGGCTTCCAGTTCACTGCCAGCTTCTTGCTTAAAATCGTCGGATGCGAAACCGACAAGCTCTACGCCGTCGGCTTTGTATTTTTGATAGAGCGCTTCTAACCCCTTAAATTGGCGTGTGTAGCCGCAGTGGCTGGCGGTATTTACGAGCACCATGGGTTTACCCTTGTAAAGTGAACATAGGTTTACCGACTCGCTACTGTGTAGCTTTTTAAACTCTTGGTTTAAAAAGGCTGGGCAACTGGGTGCCGTAGCATCTGCGCTATCTGCATTGGTTGCTGCGCTAATCGTTACAAGGCTAATAGTCGCCGCGCCAATAAAAGTGCTTAGTAATACAGAAATATTTTTATGAAACATGCTCGTTGTCCTCTATTTAATCGCGAGTGGGTTTGTTCGGATCATCCTGTAATTCGTCTCGAATAGCGGTAGCGATTGACGCTATGTGTTATCCGAAAAATGCGCTAATTGTCTAATCTTTACCCATAAGGCTTTTGAATTTATCTTCGAGTTTATCGGTCTTTTCCTTCAGTTTTGCTTTGCTATCTTTGAGTTCTTCAGCCGCTTTTTCTTGTAGCTTCTGTCGCTCGTCGGCAACTTCACTTTCGGCTTTGTCTTTTAGCTTGTCGCGTTCTTCACGATATTCGGCCTCCGCTTTGTTGCTGATTTTATCGGCTTCTAGCTTTGCCCTCAGCTTAAGTTTGTCGCCAATACGGGCGCGGTCCGGTAGGCAGGTGTCGTAGTTAATCGTGTCGATATTACCTTTACACAGTAAGGGTAAGGTTTTATTTCTCCAACTATCGTTAAGCGCTGGGCAGCGTTTGTCGCTAGCAAATGTGGCGAGGCTAATGTCGATGGGGAAATTAAAGTCGCCTGAACTAAGCACTATTTTACCGCTAGCCTTGGTACTCAGTTTTTGGATGCTCGCTAAAAGCTCGGTTACCTGTACGCCGTTGTCGGCGTAGATTAGTTTTGCTGTAACGGCCTCGAGTTCAGTGTATTCCTCCCACTTATGTTCGGTACTGGATGTACCAAGTGTGCTTAACGAGGTGATCAGTTCACAATATTCTTGAGTAAGGTTTAGCGAGCTAATACGCATGTTGTTCGCGTTGACCTTAGCGTCGGCGATAAAATTATTAATTAGAGCTTTGTCTGTGTCGCCTTTACTGGAGCCTTCGGCAAGAACATCAACACGTCCTTGTAATTTATCGAAATCGGCAAGCTGGGTTAGTGCTGCGCCAGCATCTATGTTTTTCGTTTGAACTTTATAGTTTAGCGACGAAGGTTTGGCATTGGCGTTAAGTTTTACATTGGCGGTCGCACTGCCACCGAGTAGTTCGAGCTTGTTTAGTTGAAGGCTCATGTAGCCTTTCTGCGCTTTTATGTCCAATTCAAGGTTCTTGAATGACTGCTCGTACAGTGTGATGTTGCCGGCGCTGAAGCTGAGGCTCAAATCTAGACTACGCATGAGTTCAAGTGGTAATTCTGTTGCTGTATCGCTGTTTTCATCCTCAGCTTGCGGTGCTGTCTCTGCGATATAATCGTCGAGATTGATCGAGTCTAGTCGCCAGATTCCTTGAATCTTTCCAATAGTAGAGGACGATCCAGTTGTGCTGTCGCTGGTAAGACTGTATTCAAGGTTGCCGGTGATTTGACTGTCGTCCATTGAAACCTGAGTTTTGTTCAACTGGATCTTGTCTTGATTGATCGAGAAAGCGGTGGCTAGGCCCAGTTTGCTGAAGTTAAGCTTTGTACGTGTTGCTGGTGCTTCTAGATCAAAAACCTCTAGCCAGGGGCGCGGGTTAACCATGCTAGTCGCGAGCTTGCCGATGACATCTACCCCATCAGTCCAATCGACTAAGGCGGAAAGGGTAAGCTTTGCTTGTGCGGTGGAGAGCTTGTTTGTGCTTATGTCGAACTCTGCAGAGACGATTTCTAGGCGCGGCTGAGCCGATTCAAATTTTAGACGGGTGTCGATAATGACGCGAAGATCTGGAGTGTCGGCCTGTTTGATCGTCATATCCAAGTCGAGTGGAAATTCATTACCCTTGAGATTGACGTCGCGACCGCGCAAATAAGCTAGGTGTATATCCGCAATGGCGCTTGAGGAGGCATCTCGATAGCTAATGTTAAGGTTGTGGGTGTCGATTGAGCTGATTCTGATCTCTGTAGCGGAATGGGTTTTCGTTGCCACGTCGGTTCTGGGTTCAGTTCCAGCCACAGGTGGGGAACCGTTAGGAGCACTGGGTGGAGCGCTTGCAGCCTGGTTCTGCGGAGCAGTCTCGGTTTTGGCGGTTAACTTGTCCCAGTTTGAACTGCCATCTTTGCCAATATGGTAGTTCAGGGTGACGTCGTTTAGCACAACTGAGACCACTTCGATTTTGCGTTTAAATAAGGGGAGCATTGCGACGCCTAGCTCCGCCCGGCCGATATCGAGTAGGGGTGTTTTAATTGGCGGTGGTTCTAAATGCGTTTGCTGGGGCGCGAGGGGTGTTTTGTGTGCTTCATTGATGCGCACGTCCTCGACTTTAACTCCAACGATAGGGTAAAAGCTCCAGCTGAGGTCTCCGCCTAGTGTTGCACTAAACCCTTGTTCTGCCAGTGCTTTTTCTAGCTGTGGCTTGAGTATGTTAGGGTCCAGCGTCAAAAAGGCGATGGCTAGAGCCATAAATGGAGCTATGACCAAGGCTGCAAGAATGGCGATGCCTTTCCATAGTGTGGAGGTCTTTATCAGTTTTGGCGACTCGCCATTTAGTCCCTTTGGTGCGGTCATTTTCTTTTGGCCTCAGTGTTAGTTACCCTTCAGAGGGCGTTACTGGTCGCAGGTTCCCTCTATCTCTTAATATTCCTTCTGACTTTTCGTGACATATCTAGCTTCATATGGTGCTATCTTGGTAGCCTCGTATTTTTGCGGAAAGGGGTGGAAACCTTTACCGGCAGGGCTATTTCGCTGGGTTTTGGGTAGCTTGCATATAAATTTACACTAGATCCACGTATAATCCCTCGGTTTAGTGGATGTAGTATGCAGTGCCAAAGCGGTTGAAACCCGTTGTTTTGGGTTACGACCTTCCTCACTTGAGTTCAAGGAGATAAATCTAGATGGCTACCGAGCAAACCTTGTCAATTATTAAACCGAATGCCGTACGGAAAAATGTAATTGGCGATATTCTACGCCGCTTTGAGGAGGCAGGACTGAAAATTGTTGCCTCTCGTATGATGTATCTGAACGCGAGTAAAGCCGGTGGTTTTTACGCCGAGCATGAAGGTAAGCCATTTTACGATGATCTAGTCGATTTCATGACCTCGGGACCCATTGTAGTGCAGGTTCTAGAGGGCGAGAATGCGATTTTGTTGAACCGTGAGCTTATGGGGGCGACAAATCCCGCCAATGCAGACGACGGCACTATTCGTAAGCTTTATGCAGATTCGCTGAGTTTTAACGCGGTTCACGGCTCCGACAGCCCGACATCTGCCGCTCGCGAAATTGCTTATTTTTTCAATGAAAATGAGATTTTTTCACGCTGAGCGTGAATGAGGTATCGAACACGTGAGTTGTAATAGCGCCGACAAGCCCCCCATGTCTAATAGTTCTGCCGATAGTGGCATTACTACGCCCGCCACCAAAGTAAACCTTATGGGGATGGGGCAGGCGCGTATGGAAGCATTTTTTGAAGAGCTGGGCGAAAAAAAGTTTCGCGCCACCCAGATGTTAAAGTGGATACATCAACTGGGTGTCACCGATTTTCAGCAAATGTCGAACGTCAGTAAAGATTTGCGTAACAAACTTTCGGAGCTTGCCGAAGTGCGCGCGCCAGAGGTGATTCAGCAGCTCGATTCTGCCGACGGTACCCGCAAGTTTTTGATTCGGGTTAGCGGCGACAACGCGGTCGAAGCGGTGTTTATTCCCGAAGGTGAGCGCGGCACTTTGTGCGTGTCTTCTCAGGTTGGTTGTTCACTCGATTGTAGTTTTTGCGCAACCGGTAAACAGGGTTTTAATCGCGATCTAACAACAGCGGAAATTATCGGTCAAGTTTGGATTGCAGCACGTTCGTTTGGGCAGTTACAGGAGACGCCAGTTCGCGGCGCTCGTCGTGTGACTAATGTCGTTATGATGGGAATGGGTGAACCCTTGTTGAATTTTGACAATGTGGTTGAGTCTATGAATCTGATGATGCATGACAACTGTTACGGTATTAGCAAGCGTCGGGTTACGCTCAGTACATCTGGTGTAGTACCAGCGCTGGATCGCTTGGGTGAACACACCGATGCCTGCTTGGCTATTTCGTTGCATGCGCCGAACGATGAACTGCGCAACCAGCTTGTGCCAATTAATAAAAAGTATCCTATTGCGCAACTATTGGCGTCGGCTAAACGTTATATCGACGGGCTGCCAGATCAGCGCCGTAAGATTACCATTGAATATACGCTAATCGATCATTTGAACGACCGACCTGAGCATGCGTTTGAATTAGCAGAACTGCTCAAGGATGTACCGGTAAAAATTAACTTAATTCCGTTTAATCCATTTTCATTATCAAATTACAAGCGGGTTAGCAACAACGCGATGCGGCGTTTTCAAACCATCTTAATTGAAGCTGGTTATACCACTACTATTCGCACTACTCGCGGTGATGATATCGATGCTGCTTGTGGCCAGTTGGCAGGGCAGGTCGAAGATAGAACCAAGCGCAGTGCACGCTACAAACTTGATCACCAAGCTTTTCTTGATGCGTCGAACGATGTTATTCCCGTGAAGATGGTCAATTAAGCGGTATTAATTCAGCACAGCAAACTAGGCCGCAAAAAAAGCGTTTAAATACGAATAAAATACAGGCCGAATACCTGAGTTACACGGACAAAATTTAAAAACGTACACTTAGAAGGCTATGGCGCTAAGTGCAACGCATTTTACATATAAAGTCATACTAACTCGCTCGCATGCTTACATAGTATAAGTATGCGATTACTGTCAAATGCACTCACTGGGGGAGGTGATATTGGAAATGCTTAATACCACTGCTGCTATAAGTTTGAAGCGTATGGCGATACTGCTACTGGCCATTAGTTTGTGTGCTTGCGTCACGTCGTTTGAAACACCACAGCAAAAGAAAATAGATACGCAGCAAGCACTGGAAGCGAATATTAAGTTAGGTATGACCTATCTCCAGCAAAATAATCGCGAGGGCGCTTTGCGTTCGTTCAGTAAAGCGCTTGAGTTGAATAAGAAGTCTGCCGAAGCACATCAGGGGATGGCTCTTATCCATCAAATGAACGGTGAATTTACCCAAGCGGAAGCAAGTTACAAAAAGGCGTTGAAAGGGCAGTCGGACTTTTCCCGAGCGGGTGTTGAATTTAGTTACGGCAGAATGTTGTATGAGCAGGGGCGTTTCAAAGAGGCGAATCCATTATTTGAAGATGCAAGTACGGATATGTCTTATCCGCGCCGCCCGGAAGCTTTACTTTATGTTGGTCGAACTGCGCTTATGCTTGAAAACGTCGAGCGAGCGAAAGGTGCATTTCAGCACAGTTTAAATTTAGATCCGCGCCAGGCTCAGTCTGCATTAGAGCTTGCCGATATGGCATTTGCCGATCGCGACTATAGTGCAGCGAAAAATTACCTTGATCAATTCAGTAAAAATTCACGTCATTCGCCGCGTAGCCTGTGGCTGGGAATCCGTATAGAGCGGGTTTTTGGTAACAAAGATAAAGAGTCCAGCTATGTTTTGGCTCTCAAGAATCTATACCCCTACTCGAAGGAGTATCTCGAGTACAAACGTTTTAGTGAATTGTAGAGAGCGAATACCAGTAAGTGAGTGTCACTCACGTGTTCGGGCAAGTGTTCGACGTCGTGCGAACTTTACCCCTCACCCAAGATAATAAAGCCACATGATGAATGTAAATTTAACAACGGTTAATGAAGAAGAGTTACAGCAATTGCTTGATAGTGGCAGGCCCGGTGCTGTTTTACGCTTGGTGCGTGAAGGTAAGCAGTTGGTACTTGACGATATCGCCAAAGAAACTTTGATTCCCGTGAGGAAGTTGGCAGCTCTAGAGGACGACGATTACGCTCAGCTTGGCGCAGAAACTTTTGTTATTGCCTATCTGCGAAAGTATGGTCGTATATTGGAGCTGAATGCAGATGAGTTGGTCGATGCTTTAGTTGGTAAGTTACATCCTACCCAAAATGTTATTGGCTCGGCGACGGTAGTACCGGACAAAGCCTTGGCGGTAAAGGGGGAGAGAAGGTATAAGAAGTTTCCTTTGCATTGGTATGTGGCTGGTTTGGCCGTCGTTTGGATTGGCGTTGTAATGGTTTTTGGCGGCGATGATTCTGAGCAGGCGTCCGATGCGGTAGGCGCATTATTGGGGCCGGAGTCTTCGCTAGTAGTAGATTCGGTTGGCGTAGAAGTGGCTGTTGCCGAGGATACTGAGCTTTCGGGCGAGCTGGAGCAGTCCAATGCGCTAATGCCAGCGAATGACGCTTCGGCGGCAGAAACGGTATCCACATTGGCGGCCAGTGCCGGAAGAGATCTTGTCGAATCAGTCGAAGCACCTGTCGATGAGACTCCTGTAGCTGTGACCGACATAGCTGCGACCGAACATTTGGGCGACATATTGATTTTTAACTTCTCTGATGATTGCTGGGTGCAAGTAACTGATGCCACGGGCGAGGTATTAATTGCGAAGAGCAAGCATGCAGGGGATAATCTCCAGCTTTTTGGTAAGGCCCCCTTTAATGTGATGCTGGGCAATGCTCGTGCCGCGGATATATCGATTAATGGCGAGCCTTATAGCATTGTACCTGTAGCGGGGCACAATTCGCTTCGCTTTAAAGTGTCGCCCTAGCCGAGTTGCTAGTGCTTGATGTTACGAAATTGCCAGATTCAGCCCGAAACACAATCGATTTAGATAGGTAGTTAAACAGATGTTCTACGAATCGCCGATCAAGCGACGCAAGTCACGTCAAATTATGGTGGGTAACGTACCGGTAGGTGGCGATGCTCCGATTAGTGTGCAGAGCATGACTAATACGGAAACCACTGATGTTGCGGCCACAGTTGCCCAGATCCAGCGAATTCAGAATGCCGGTGCCGATATTGTGCGTGTGTCTGTCCCTAGTATGGAAGCGGCAGAAGCGTTTGGTAAGATCCGCAAGCTCGTTACAGTGCCGCTGGTAGCCGATATCCATTTTGACTATCGCATTGCGCTGCGAGTTGCTGACCTTGGAGTCGATTGCCTGCGTATCAACCCAGGGAATATCGGTCGGGAAAAACGTATCGAGGCGGTAGTTAACAAGGCTCGAGACCTCAATATTCCAATTCGAATTGGCGTTAATGCTGGTTCGTTAGAGAAAGATTTACAGCAAAAATACGGTGAGCCAACGCCAGACGCGCTGGTGGAATCCGCGCTGCGGCACGTTGATATTTTGGATCGTTTAGACTTCCAGAATTTCAAAGTCAGTGTTAAAGCGTCCGATATTTTTATGGCGGTAGCCGCCTATCGTAAGTTGGCACAGCAAATTGATCAGCCTTTGCATCTTGGTATCACTGAAGCTGGCGGCTTGCGCTCTGGGACAGTCAAGTCATCCGTTGGTCTCGGTATTTTGCTGATGGATGGAATTGGCGACACGGTAAGGGTTTCGTTGGCCGCCGATCCAGTAGAAGAAGTTAAAGTTGCTTGGGATATGCTGAAAAGCCTAAAACTGCGCAACAAAGGTATTAATTTTATCGCTTGTCCAAGTTGTTCGCGTCAGAACTTTGATGTGATCAAAACCATGAACGAGTTAGAGATGCGCTTGGAAGATATCACTACGCCGTTGGACGTGGCAGTCATCGGTTGTGTCGTGAATGGGCCTGGCGAAGCGAAAGAAGCCGATATTGGTTTGGCCGGCGGTACACCTAAGAATCTTATTTATGTGGGTGGTGTGCCAGATCAAAAGTTGGAGCAGGGCAACTTAGTCGAGAATCTTGAGCGGTTGATTCGCAAGCGAGCCGCAGAAAAAGAAGCACAAGAGAAAGACATCATAGCGAAAGCCTAGCGGGCTATTTTAGTATTCAAAACAAAAGATTTAGGGCAACACATTGAGTCAGCAGTTAAAAAAATTACAGGCTGTTAAGGGTATGAACGACCTCCTGCCGGAGGAGTCTCCTTATTGGCAATATCTAGAAGCTCAAATTGCAGAAACCGTGCAGGGCTATGGTTATCAAGAAATACGCTTCCCTATTTTGGAAGCTACCGAATTGTTTAAACGCTCTATTGGTGAAGTAACCGATATTGTTGAAAAAGAAATGTACACGTTTGACGATCGCAACGGTGATAGCCTAACGCTGCGGCCTGAAGGTACGGCATCTTGTGTGCGTGCCTGTGAAGAGCATCAGATGCTTTACAATCGGGCCACGCTCACGCAAAAGCTTTGGTATACCGGTCCGATGTTCCGCTATGAAAAGCCTCAAAAAGGGCGCTTGCGCCAATTCCATCAGTTTGGAGTAGAGGCGTACGGCTATCTTGGGCCGGATGTCGACGCTGAATTGTTAATGATGACTGCTCGTTTATGGCGAGTGTTGGGGATTGATCAGGCGGTGACTTTGCAGATCAATAGTCTCGGTAGCAATGAATCGCGTCGAGCTTATCGCGATGCATTAGTAGCTTATTTAGAGGCGCGTAAAGATCAGCTGGATGAAGATAGCCAGCGTCGCTTAACGACTAATCCACTACGTATACTCGATAGCAAAAGTGCCAAAACTCAGTCGTTACTTGATGGCGCACCAGATTTGGCGGACTATCTCGACGAGGAATCGCGGCAGCATTTTGCACAATTGCAAGAATTGCTGAAGGGTGCCGGCGTTGACTTTACGGTAAATACTCGTCTTGTTCGCGGCTTAGATTACTACGGGAAAACGGTATTTGAATGGGTTACCGATCGTCTTGGTGCGCAGGGAACTGTGTGTGCGGGTGGTCGTTATGACAAACTTGTAGAGCAATTAGGTGGTAAACCAACCCCGGCGGTCGGTTTTGCCATGGGCTTGGAGCGTTTAATTTTACTGTTACAGGAATTAAACGCTTTTCCCGAGGAAATTTCTCGCGCGACTGATGTCTATGTCGTGGCAGTTGGCGAGGTAATGCCGCAAGCCTTCGCTTTAGCCGAAGTTTTGCGGGCGAATTCACCTTATCTGCGGGTACAGGTGAATTGTGGTGGTGGTAATTTCAAGACCCAGTTGAAAAAAGCAGACCGCAGTGGTGCGGAAATCGCCCTGATACTAGGGGAGACAGAAGCCGCTGCTGGTGAAGTAGGTGTTAAATACCTGCGTACAGAAGATCCACAAACAACAATAAAACAAGAAGACGTATCAACCCTAATTTTTTAGGCATTATCGTTTAGGAGCGACAAGTGGCAGATCATATTACAGAAGAAGAACAAATCGAAGCATTGAAAACCTGGTGGAACGATAACTGGGTATCTATTGTGCTCCCTATCTTAATTGTCATCATTGGCTACGCAGGTTGGAACCTTTGGGGTGGCTATAAAGAGTCGAAAGCGGCCGAGGCATCCAAGCAGTTCGAAACGCTGATGAACACTTATCAAGACACATCTGCACCGTTAACCGGCGAACAAAAAACCGAGCTGGGTGTTATCGCGAACGATGTGGCAGCGGAACGCAGCGGCACTTTGTATGCCGATATGGCCAACCTAATTTTGGCGCGCTTAAGTGTTGAAGACAACCAGCTAGATGCCGCCGAGTCGCGGTTACAGTCAGTTGTTGACGGCGGTTCAAATTTGGCTATGCAAGAGCTTGCTAAGGCTCGATTAGCACGCGTTCTTTCTGCAAAGGGTGAATACGATGCGGCATTAGCGGCGGTAGCTAACCCTACCTCAGACAGTTACAAATCGCTTTACGCTGAAATTCGCGGCGATATTTATCTTGCGCAAAGCAAGATGGCTGAGGCAAATACGGCGTACAGCATGGCGCTGGATACTTTGCCGCCAAGCGAGTTTAACCGGCGCGGCCTGATTCAACTTAAATTGGATGCAGTTTCGTTACCTCAAACTGTAAGCGCAGGGGGAGATGCTTAATGCTGCGTTTGTTAGCAGTTGTTTGCTTGTTGGCATTGTTGTCGGCTTGTGAGTCTAACGACCCGAAAGTGTTAGCCATGAAGCCCGCCGACTTGGTGGAGTTTACCCCCACTGCTAAATTGCAGAAGATATGGAGCTCAAGTGCAGGTGCCGGGCAAGATACTCGCTACTCTCGTTTTGAGCTTTCCCTGAGTGATAATCGGTTATTCGCGGCGGATACAAAAGGTAGAGTCTATGCCTTCGATGCCGAAAGCGGTAAGAAGCTATGGAGTGTGGACCTAGATATATCTGTATCGGCTGCTATTGGGAGTGATGGCGATCGGCTATTGCTTGGCACCTACAACGGTACGCTCCATGCGTTGGATATCAATACCGGTGAGCAGTTGTGGCAAGTTAAAGTGTCCAGCGAGGTCGCTGCTACGCCTGCAGGTAACGGTGATATCGTAGTTGCAACAACAGTTGACGGCGTTGTTTATGCGCTCGAAGCAAGTACTGGTGCCGTGCGCTGGAGTTACGATCACACAGTGCCAATTCTCAGTTTGCGCGGTAGTGGTTCGCCAGCACTGACGGCAAGCCAAGTTATAGTGCCCTTTGATAACGGCCAGTTGGTCAGTATGTCTTCCAGTGACGGCTCTACCCAGTGGGAAGCTCGTATTGGTCGTCCTCAGGGACGCACGGAGTTGGAGCGCATCGTTGATATCGATGGCACTCCTATTGTTGACGGTAGCTTTATTTATGCCGCTACCTATCAAGGTAGTATTATGGCGTTGACTCGCGGTGCTGGTCGTACCCAGTGGTCGAAAGACATGTCGACGACTCAGAATATAGCGCTCGCATCCGGCAAGTTGTTCGTCAGTGGTGATGACTCAACGGTAACGGCCTTTAGCGCTATGGGCGGTGAAACTTTGTGGGAAAACTCCGCATTAAAACGTCGGAATATCGGTGCTCCGGCCGGCATAGACGATTATGTCGCGGTTATAGATGCCGATGGATACCTACATCTACTGCAACAGAGTGATGGCGCTTTTGCCTATCGCTTTAAGCCTCGTGGTGATACGTTTCGATCGCCGATGTTGAGTGCCAATGGATCCTTGTACATTTTGGCCGACAACGGCAAACTCACAGCCTATAAAGTAGCCAGCAAACCATAGCGGTTATTATTAGCCTATATTAAGGTTGTACCCTTCGGGTACAACCTGTTGTTTTAAGACTCATTGAGTAACCCCATGATACCTACCATTGCCCTGGTCGGCAGACCAAATGTCGGCAAATCCACGCTATTTAACCGTCTTACTAAGACTCGTGACGCTATTGTTGCTAATTTTTCGGGGCTCACTCGAGACCGAAAGTATGGCGAGGGAGAGTTTGAGGGGAAACGTTTTGTCGTTGTCGATACCGGTGGTATTAGTGGCGACGAAGAAGAGGGCATTGATACCCTTATGGCTGGACAATCTTTGCTGGCGATGGAAGAGGCCGATATCGTACTGTTTATAGTGGACTGTCGAGAAGGTATAAGTGTTGCTGATCAACAGATAGCTGACCACCTTCGTATGACCCATAAAAGTGTGGTTGTGGTTGCCAACAAAACGGATGGATTAAACCCCGATGTAGCAATAGCCCCATTCTTTGAGCTGGGTTTGGGCGATGTTGTCCCGATCGCGGCTGCTCATGGCCGTGGCGTGAAGGCGATGATGGAATCGGTATTGGCGGATGTCCCACTTTACGAGCCGCCAGAGGAAGACGCCAAACGAGGCATAAAAATGGCTATCATTGGCCGGCCAAATGTGGGGAAGTCGACCCTTGTAAATCGTATGCTCGGTGAAGAACGTGTCGTTGTGTTCGATATGCCAGGTACCACTCGAGATAGTATTTACATCGATTATGAACGTGATGGTAGTACCTATACGATTATTGATACCGCTGGAGTTCGACGTCGCAAGAACGTAACCCTTGGCGTCGAAAAGTTTTCGATTATCAAAACGCTGCAAGCCATGGATGATTCCAATGTGGTGATTTTGGTGCTTGATGCTCAAGAGGGGATAGTCGATCAGGACTTACATCTTATGGGTCACGCAATTGAAAGTGGTCGAGCGCTGGTTGTCGCATTGAATAAATGGGATGGTTTAGAGAACGATAGTAAAAGCTATATTAAACGGGAGCTAGAGCGACGCCTGCGGTTTGTCGATTTTGCCGATATCCATTTTATCTCTGCACTACATGGAACCGGTGTTGGCAATCTGTACAAGTCTGTACATAGAGCCTATAAGTCGGCAACTGAAAAATATTCTACCAACTTCTTAACACGAATTTTGGAGGATGCGGTTGTTAGTCATCCGCCGCCGATGATTAGAGGGCGACGTATCAAGCTGCGTTATGCCCACGCAGGTGGACACAATCCTCCGATTATTGTTGTGCACGGTAATCAGACAGACGAAGTGCCAAGCCACTATGCGCGTTACCTTGAAAAGACATTTCGCAAGGCTCTAGATTTACACGGTACACCTATTCGCATGGAGTTTCGCTCTAGCGACAATCCTTTTGCTGGACGTAAAAACAAGCTTACCGAACGCCAAGTATCGAAAAAACGTCGCTTGATGCAGCACGTCAAAAAGAAAAAATAACCCTAGCAGGAAGCCGCTAGTCGTTATTATATGCCGTTCGAAACTCTCGCGCGGCTTCGACCAAATCCAATCTTCGAAAAGATAGACGAAATCTCCTCACTGGGCAGTTCTGTCGTGTCGCCGACAAATCCTGTTTTCCCTAAGCTTGCCGCGTAGCGCTCAGCCACTGCGATGGCAGCGCAGTTAATAATATCTAAATTACCTGCGTAGCTGGGTATCCAATCTCCTAAGCCTCTAATGCTAACCACAATCTCAATTTCTCCATTGTGGTATTTAGGCGTGCCGACAATTTGGTAGCCTGGTACATAGCTTCGTATGGCGTTGAGTCTTTCCATTAATGGTGCGTAAAGGTGTTCCATATCGGCGCAGTTGGTTTGCGCGCGAATAACCGTAACCATATCGGGCTTCCAACTACTGCGCTCGACTTGTAAATCTACAGAAACGTTTTGAATGCCAGAAAAATGCGTAATAGCGTGCGCCGTACTGGCGTAGTATTCATCTATATTGGCAAGTGTGCCTGGTCCGACAGAATCTTCGGCGAGGTGTGAGTGTATTTGTACCGCAGAGATGTTTGGGAAAACTGAGCTAAGTACATGAATTACCGGAATAGACGCCTGACCACCACAGGTAACTAGGTTCACATTATCGGCGGTGATAATAGTGTCCGGATTAATAGATGGAATACAGAATTCACCCACCTTTGCGGGGGTTAGATCTATTGCCTTGATGTTGGCTTCACACAAAACTTGTGCGTGGTAGGGGTGGTGCGCCGCTGTGGTCACATCGAATACGAGATCGAGTGACTCAGAGAATGTCGCAATCGCATCAATACTACGATGTGAGACATTGACGCCGAGGCTGGCGGCCTTGCGAATGCCTGGTGACTCGGCATTTCTTCCTGCAAATAAAATACAATTTAAAAGTGGTGACCTAAGTAACTTCAGTAATAGATCAGTCCCTAGCTTTCCGGTACCGATAATACCCACATTTAATCTTGAATGTGCTTCCATGGAACATTGCTCCTATTTTACGACTAATAGAAATATAAACGCCCTGAGGAAAAGTCTATTTGAAATATGTGGGGCTATGTGTAGATTAGTGCGTCAATTGATATGTATGCACGCCAACACCTGAGAATAAGAACTGCTAGGCATTTACTTACGCTACTGGGTCACACAAAAAAAATCGATTGATACTGTTACTGTGGAGTATGGTGCTTTCAAAAAAACATAAGCGTTTTGTTATGCGCTTAATGTATGCGTAGCTTGAATTTATTTTAACGGTTAAGAGATGTGTAAAATAATTTGATATACACGAAGAATATAAAAAAACTTTTATTTCAATTGTTTTACAATACATTAGAATGAATAGTTCTATACTATGCTGCTTGCGCTGGGAATTTTTACGCATAATCAGAATTGGTTTGCTTTCGGTGTTTCGTGATCTGTGTCAGTTTTTAAACGATACTGATAGAGTGTTTTAAATCGTCACGAATTAAACGTCGTTGGATTATAAAAGCATATGTTCGCCCGAATTTTATTTTCTCGATAGCGTTAGGGGAAATAAAATGTGGTGAATGTTGAGCTTTAGCTTAAGTTTGTCCTACAGTAATTGCGTGGGAGCGGCTTTGACAATAAATAGAGGTCATGAATGGAACGGATTGAACTGAGTGTCTTACAAGATGCGTTGGGTATAGGTGCGCCTTGGGCAATTAAATCTGTGGTAGTTGATGCTGAAAATCAGCGTTTTAACATTCATTTGGATCTCCATGACCGTAAAAAAGTACTAGGATTTTTTGATGGCGGTCGTAAAGATTCGCAGTCGTTAGCGGTGGGAGCTTGGCAGTATCAGACTGTTGGAAATTTCCGCTGTATTATTCATGCCGCGATTCCTGTTGCTAGTGACTCGGGTGTAACCAGTCCGGCGGTTATGTCCTTGGCTGCATTTTTGGGACACCCTTCACGTAGCTATTCGAACTTAATTCGACAGCAGGTGGCGCTTGCCGAATTAAAGGGAATGGACGTCAATGTGATGTCTTCAGTTTTTGGCTTGGAGCCTTCATTAATTACGACAATACTCGATGACCTACAAAAGTCATCTGTTCAGTCACGCTCTTTAGCCTTTTTGCCGACCGAAGTTGATCCGAGTTGGAATAAAATATTACGCGATCAAATGCTAATAAAAACAACATCTTTACCGTTAAAGTTGTTGTTGAGCAAGATGAAGCTAACTGCTAATAAAGTATCTTCAGAGCAGCAGCGCCAGGAGTTGGTGCAAGAATTACGACAATTTTTTGTAGCTAATACGGCTGTTTTAGATTCTGAAATAGATCAGATATGCGGGATTAGTGGGAATACAATGCAGCAGCGGGTAAAGGTTGCAAAAACCCAGCAGAAGTTGGTTCTGCCCGCGTTAAAAAATCCATTATGGCTAGACTTATTGAGTGGCAAGTTAAAGCTTAATTCGCAGAGCGTACCGCTAAACTTGTTGATCAGTCGACAGCGCATGGCCTTTCTACAAGGGCATAATGTGCGCGAGAAGGTTCAGGCCATTGAGACAATTCGAGAATACTTTCGCAAGAATTATCGTTCATTAAAACCCGAATTAGTATTGCTGAATCGAGCGATGGATATTCGTAGTAAAACCTTATTGCGTTTGCCTGAGGCTGATAATGAAATATGGCAAAAGGTGCTAACTGACGACAGTTTTGTGCCTAGCGATAATGTAGCTTATAAATTATTGCTAGCAAAGTTGCGTAGTCAGTTGGCGCGTGATGACGATGGCGGTATTAAAATTGAAGCTGCTACGCGTGTCCGAGAGTTTATTAAGCAGAATCAGAAATCTATGCGCAGAGAGTTGGATACACTAATCGCTAAAGTTGGTGCTGTTTAAGTAGTGTTTAATTTAAGTGTCGTTTGGTAGTAATCCTAAATTAACTAGTGTCATCCAAAGTAGTCGTGGAGTGAATCATGTCAGGAGAAGGAATTATCAAGTTTTCAAATTCGTCGGTCGATAGAGCTGCTGTTGAAGAAATGATCACTCGGGGTGATTATCTGGTAATAGCCGGTGACGAAAAAGTTTTAGCGTCCTTGCCGTCGGGAAACTGGATCGCAGGAACCATTCCCTATTTTATGACTAGCGAAGGCGGTAAGGTTGAGCAGGACCGTTTATACGTGAATCAAATTAGTGGCTTTGCTCCAGGGCAAGTGCCGCGTATGTCGTTGTATGATGTTAATTCTATATCGCGTATCGCGCAGGAAGCTCCAGAGCAAGGCTTCACGATTTTGATTTTACCGTCCGGTTCACAAGTTCATCTGGATTATGCTCAGAATGCCCCAGATTATAAGAATATGTATTTTTCTCCCATTGTCGGCTGGATCTCAGGTGTCCATTTAGATGAGCTAAGTGAGCGCAGCGCTAAGGTTGGCTTCGGCCCCGCATCGGGTATGTTGAGTGATACTCAAGCTGCCGCTATGCATATTCCTTTAACGGATCAGCAAGTCGCGAAAATCAAGATCATTAATTTGTTTCAGCAGGGCGCGGGTAGTGTTATTAGGTTCGCTGAGAAAGGCTTTTCAGTGACTACGGCTAATATTGGTGGTGTTGATCTTAGTTTCGCCGACTATATTCGAGAAAATAAAATCGATACACGTTTGCCGTTGGTTGCGAATTATTCTGGCGTGATGATTAACGTCAGTATTCAAGAGGTGCTAGATGACAAGGTTAATCTTTATGCGCCGGTTTTTTCTGATGTGGACTATTACTTTGCGAAGCCTGTTGATAATTACGTTGAAGAATTTAATACAGCGTTGCCCGCTGAGGATACAGACAATGTCGCGTTTTGCTGTAACTGTATTTTGAACTTTCTTTACTCTGAGCTGGAAGGCAAAAAAACTGGGAAGCTTACGGGGCCGATTACCTTCGGCGAGGTGGGTTACCAACTGTTGAACCAAACAATGGTGTATTTGACGTTAGAGTCGGTG
>NZ_MRUH01000085.1 GCF_001922985.1 Teredinibacter waterburyi | reverse complement strand
AATAGCGCGGCATTTTTTTGATTGGAAACGTTTCACTTTGATCTGTGTGAAAGAACGAATAGATGGCTAAGCTGAGTTTTATAACCTGTGGTAGTCATCTAGATACTCAGATAGGTAGCCACTCGTGCTCGACTGTTTTACTAATGTGCTAATGAGGCTTTATTTTTCGTTGCAAATCCAGCCCCAAGACTCTAGCTTGCCTACAAAATTTCCAGCTTTTTCTTCGCAATAGCCATCTATATTTTGCGCGCTCCAAAGCGTATTGACCTCTCCGGGGGCTTCACTGTCTTTGTAGTAGTTGACTGCGCATGGAAGGTTCTCGCCAGGAATTTCGTATACCACTTCTACACGTCGTACTAAGCCTTGAAGAACGCAAATACTCTTGCTACTTGTACTTTCATTAGCTGTGACGTTCTCTGTGCTGCTATCCATTGTGCTGGCTTCGTTTTGTTGAGCGTCCTGTTGGGCGTAGCTGGCTGCACTAACTAGGAGCGTGGCGCCGACGCATGTGGTTGCTAATACGGTTGCGATTTTTATTAGGGCGTTGAACTTAAACATTGGGGCTCTCCGTGATGAAGGTTGTTGAGCGTAATGGCACTAGAATTGTTAGTACCTGTGATCTTGGAACGTCATTGTTGTGGATTAATTGTTGATCTTTAACTTGGTTGAAAAGTGTATTACCTAGGAAGTCGTTTCGCCATATCAGGTTATCTATTTTGGTGCCAAAAAGGCTGGCCGATGGTTGGGGTGCTGGCGCTGGCAGTTTGTCGTTTTAGCATTAGGCCTGCGCTATGAGCCATTCTTCCCGCGTCAATCGCGTCGGCGAAGGACTTTGCCATTAACGCGGGTTTCTGCGCTTTTGCGACTGCGGTGTTTAATAGTACGCCATCAAAGCCCATCTCCATAGCCTCCATAGCTTGTGAGGGGGCGCCTAGGCCTGCATCAATGATCATGGGGATATTGGGTAAGCGCTCGCGAATCGTGCGTAAATTGTAACGGTTTAGAAGGCCTTGCCCTGTGCCGATAGGTGAACCCCAAGGCATAAGCACTTTGCAACCGACATCCACGAGACGTTGGCAGAGTACTAAGTCATCGGTGCAGTAGGGTAGTACTTTAAAACCGCGTTTAATAAGTTCGCCTGCGGCTTCAAGCAAGGCAAAGGGGTCGGGCTGTAAGTTGTAGTCATCCCCGATAACTTCGAGTTTGAGCCAGTCTGTTTCAAACAATTCGCGAGACATTTCTGCTGTTGTTATGGCTTCCTTTACCGATTTACAGCCAGCTGTATTCGGTAACAGCTTGCAGCCGCTAGATTTAATCAATTGCCAAACGGCAGCGCCGCCATTTTCTTCTGGACTTTGTCGGCGCAGTCCTAGGGTGACGATTTCGCTGCGTGAGGCCGCGATGGAGTCGAGCATTGCTTGCGGCGACGGGTAAAGGGCGGTGCCGAGTAGAAAACGGCTGGTAAATGTCTCGTCATATAGTGTTAGCGAATCATTGTTGTTGGCAAGTGTCATGCTATTAACCTCCACCAACAGGGCTAACCAAATCGATTTTATCGCCACTTTTAAGTTGTGTTTGCGCATGTGCTGAGCGCGGCACAAAGTCGCCGTCAATGGCTGCGGCGACGGGTTTTTCTGCGTTGCTGAACTGGGCAACTAGTTGCGCGAGGTTGGTGTTGGCAGCTACTTTGGTGAGCTCGCCATTTAGGCTTATTTCAATCATAAAATGTCTTTGTTGATTTCCATTTTTCTGAGCTCTCGCTTTTATAGAGAGCTATTCTGGGTTGGGCATTTCTTTAATAGCTGATCGCTAAAAGGCTGTATCGAGCCGTTTTGTTCGATGAGTGCTAGTGCTTGCTCTACCATAGTTGGCGCGAGTAGGTAACCATGGCGAAATAAACCATTTAATTCAATCACATCAATGGCGCTGGCTTGATTAGCATTAACTTTACGCTGAAAAATTGCCGGTAGGTTGTCTGGTAAGCTCGGTCGTAAATTAACGTCCATCTCAATAATTCTTGCTTCGGCAAATGCTGGGCTCAGTGTGTAAAGCGCGCTGCTGAGTTCGAGGCTCGATTGAATGCTAACAGGGGAGCGATCTTCGCTCTCAATTTCAGTGGCGCCAAGAATAAATTGGTGGTTCGGGCGTGGCACTACGTAAAGCTTGTAGCGTGGGTGCATAAGCCTAACGGGGCGAGCCAACTGAATTTCTGTGCTCTCGACTCTAAGTACTTCACCTCGAACACCGCGAATATGCGGGTTGTTTGGCTTTAATCCAATGCCGCGGCAATCGACGATAAGGTCACATGGGCTTAACGCTTGTTCGTTGCATAGGGCCTGATCATTGAGACTTACGTTGGCGTTGGCTTGTAAGTTGGCCCCTAATTGCTGCAGCAGCGTTAGGCTACTGTTTAAAAAGTGGCGATTGTCTATGTGCGCTTCTCGCGGT
This sequence comes from Teredinibacter waterburyi, assembly GCF_001922985.1. Taxonomy (GTDB): domain Bacteria; phylum Pseudomonadota; class Gammaproteobacteria; order Pseudomonadales; family Cellvibrionaceae; genus Teredinibacter; species Teredinibacter waterburyi. The sequence goes on along the minus strand of NZ_MRUH01000085.1, from coordinate 55,332 downwards.
AGAAATAAGCCTCTCTGCAGTGTGTTGCTTAAGTCGGGCTCTAATTGTTTGAGTTCGCTTTGGTCTAGCCAACGAGCATCGTTGTCAGTGCCTAGGTGGTAATTTAAATCTTGGTAGAATTGCGCTAATTCGCTCTCATCCTGAGGGTGAGCAACAACAAGTGAACCTTGCTGCTGATAAGCCCCGCTAAAGTGTTGGGGGTATTGATGCAGCCATTCCTGCCAGAGACGCATCGAGTGTAAACCCATTTCGTATATGGATCGATCTGCGACCACCACTTCACTCATCGGAGAGATCATGCCGGCAGCTGTGAACGCGGCGGCGCGGGAATTTTCGAAAGAGTCTCTTTCGTAGAGGGTTACGCTATGCCCAGCGGACAGCAAGCGCCAGCTTAAAAGTCGGCCGAGTAGTCCAGCACCAACAACCGCAATGTTTTGTGAATTGCGTTTTGAGTGCGCGGTTGAAGCGCTTGTTTTATTCAAGGAAGGGGCGATGTTGTCGCCTCTGGGGGGCAGTGCTTCGGTCATATTTGTTGCCTACGCGAGCATAATCTCGATCAGGTCCTACGGGTATAATCTCAGCGAGCCAGCTGGCAAGCACCCCGACAATTGAGGTGCAAGTCTAAGCCCTGTGCTTTAGAACCGCAAACGATTCATATCAAGCTTTAGTTTGCTTTATTTTTGCTTGGATTGGTTGCAGTCACGGCTGCTTGCAGGTTTCCGTCTGCGAGGGTGATATTGATATGTTGGTTGATGGTAATTTGGTTTGCGGAGCGGATAAGTTCGCCGCGGGCGTTGCGAGCGATACTGTAGCCTCTTTGCAAAATATTTAACGGGCTGACTAACTCTAGTTGGGCGACAGTGTTTGCAAACAGTTGTTGCCGGCTGTGTAGCGCCCGTTTTATCGAAGTGTTCAGTTGAGCCTGTAGACGACCAAGATTTGTACGGCTAAGTTTGATGGCTCGCGCTGGTGTTTGGGCTTTTAGTTGTCTGGCTAGAGTTGCTACTTTCGCAGAACGTGTTTGTTGCTGTACTCGAAGTGCGCGAACTAGACGCAGTTCTAATTGATCGGTTCGCTGCGCCCAGGTTTGGATTTTTTCTCCTGGGTGTTTAACTAATTGCCTCAGGTGAAGTAAACGCGTTTTTTCACTCGCTATCTTGGTTTGAATTAAGCGCGCTAGCCTGAGTGCTGCATTAAGGAAGGCGACCTCGTAGTCAGCGCTATTTGGACAGAGTAGTTCGGCAGCTGCAGACGGAGTGGGTGCGCGCACATCGGCAACAAAATCGGCAATAGAGAAGTCGACCTCATGGCCTATGGCGCTGACAACAGGAATAGGGAAGCCTGCAATTCTGCGCGCAAGTTTTTCGTGATTGAATGCCCACAAGTCTTCCAGGCTGCCACCGCCGCGACATAGCACAACAACGTCAAAGCGCTTAGACTCTTCCACTCTATCGAGCGCTGCCAGCAATTGTTTTGGGGCGTCATCACCCTGAACTGCCGAAGGGACGATTGTAATTGGAATGGCCGGGAAGCGTCGCTTCAGCACCGTTAGCATATCTCGCACGGCGGCCCCGGTGGGTGAGGTGATGATCGCTATATGCTTAGGTATCTCAGGTAGCTGCCGTTTGCGTTCTGGATCGAATAAACCTTCTGCCTGTAGCAATTGTTTGAGTTCGTCGAAGCGGCGCTGCAGCAAGCCGAAACCACTGGCTTCCATATGTTCAACGATTAGTTGGTAATCGCCTCTACCTTCGTAAAGGCTAACGCGTGCGCGTACCTGCACCATATCACCTGTTTTAGGGGTGATTTTTGTAAGGTTATTACGACTTTTGAACATTGCGCAACGTACTTGAGCGCGCTCGTCTTTAAGGGTGAAGTACATGTGCCCAGACGCAGGGCGCGAAATATTAGAGATCTCGCCCTGAACCCACATCAGCGGTAGGTGTATTTCCAGTAGCGATTTTGCTTTGCGATTTAGTTCGGTTACCGAAAGCACTCTACGTGCATTGTCATCAATTGGTAGGTTATCTTGCTCTAACATCGGTGAAGTGTCTCGAATTGACGAGTGTATGGCGTTGGGCTCAGAGGTCGTCATTCTAACCCATTCGCGCTGCGCTTGTGTGTTTGTGCTTATGTAGAGTTTAATTTCGCATCATGTTTACCCAGTGCTTACTTCACCCTATAATGTCGGGTTTATTTCCCCCCGTGCTTTCAGGTTGTTAAGTGCTTTATTGGCACGCCAAAACAGACTGAAGCGCTACTATCTTGCTTGAGGTTGTAATTTCTATGTTGAGGATTGCTCAGGAAGCCCTTACTTTCGACGATGTTTTATTGGTTCCCGGTTACTCAGATGTGACCGCCAAAGACGTTAGTCTGAAAACGCAATTAACACGCGGGATTACGCTAAATATTCCGTTATTGTCGGCGGCTATGGATACCGTAACCGAAGCGAAACTCGCCATTGCGTTAGCGCAAGAAGGCGGCATCGGTATTATTCATAAAAGTATGACCATAAAGCAGCAGGCGAAAGAAGTGCGTGCGGTTAAGAAATTTGAAGCTGGCGTGGTTAAAGATCCTATTACTATCGACTCCAGTGCAACGATAAGCCAATTGATTCACCTTACGCGTAAGCACAATATTTCGGGTGTGCCGGTGTTAGATAACGGTGACCTTGTCGGTATAGTGACCGGACGTGATGTGCGTTTTGAAACGAACTTAGACGCCTCTGTCGCCAGTATCATGACGCCAAAAGAGAAGTTGGTTACCGTTAAAGAAGGCACAGATGCTTCGCAAGTGCAGGCGTTGTTACACAAGCACCGTATCGAAAAAGTATTGGTTGTTAACGATGCGTTTGAGTTGCGAGGACTGATTACGGTCAAAGATATTAACAAGGCGGAAAATTATCCAAACGCGTGTAAAGACGCTGATGGCAGTTTACGTGTAGGTGCCTCCGTAGGCACTAGCCCAGATACAGATGATCGCGTTGCAGCACTGGTTGAGGCCGGTGTTGATGTGTTGGTGGTAGATACCGCCCACGGCCACTCAAAAAACGTCTTAAATCGAGTTGCTAAAATTAAGAAAACCTACCCTCAGGTGCAGGTGATTGGTGGCAATATTGCTACCGGTGAAGCGGCATTGGCATTGGTAGAAGCTGGTGCGGATGGGGTAAAGGTTGGTATTGGCCCCGGTTCTATTTGTACTACACGTATTGTCAGTGGTGTTGGTGTGCCACAGATCTCGGCTATCGCCAATGTTGTCGATGCGCTAAAAGGTACTGGTATTCCTGTGATCGCCGATGGCGGCATTCGCTATTCTGGCGATATCGCTAAGGCGTTGGTCGCTGGGGCTCACGCCATCATGATGGGTTCAATGTTTGCAGGTACAGAAGAGGCACCAGGCGAGGTAGAGCTGTATCAAGGGCGGACCTACAAGTCCTATCGCGGCATGGGCTCTCTCGGCGCTATGTCGAAAACCCAAGGTTCTTCGGACCGCTATTTTCAAGACTCAAGCCAGGGCATGGAGAAGCTCGTGCCGGAAGGTATTGAAGGTCGTGTTCCTTACAAGGGCTCGTTGAGCGCAATCGTGCATCAGTTGATGGGGGGCGTGCGTGCGGCAATGGGCTATACCGGCTCGATAGATATTGAAGTTATGCGTACCAAGCCTGAATTTGTACGTGTTACCTCGGCTGGTATGGGTGAAAGCCATGTTCACGATGTCAGTATTACCAAGGAAGCACCTAACTACCCCGTCTCGGGGCGCTAAGTTAGTCGTGCTGCTAAACACAGCCCGTAAGTGAATAACTTACGGGCTGTTTGCTTTTCACTAAACCGTTAGCTCCCAATATCTTCTCGATCTACAGAGATCAGCTAGACATTTAATCAGACCGTTTAACCATACAGTTTAACTATATATACAGAGCAACCTATGACCCAAGACATTCATGCCCAGCGAATATTGATTCTGGATTTTGGCTCACAATACACCCAGCTGATTGCACGTCGCGTGCGCGAGATCGGGGTTTACTCCGAAATTCGTGCGTTTGATATGAGCGAAGCCGAAATACGTGAATACGCGCCAAAAGCTATTATTTTGGCTGGTGGCCCGGAGTCTGTACCTGACGCTGGCTCGCCGCGCGCACCTGAATGTGTATTCGAACTCGGCATTCCTGTATTGGGTATTTGCTACGGTATGCAGACTATGGCCCATCAATTGGGTGGTGCTGTTGCGGGTTCAGATATACGTGAATTTGGTTACGCGCAGATAAAGGTTGAGGGCAGTAGTGCGCTGTTTGATGGAATTAAAGATCATGTCGGGCACGACGGTAGCGCTTTGCTCGATGTGTGGATGAGTCATGGTGACAAGGTCGAGGCACTTCCCGAAGGCTTCGAATTGATGGCGTCTACTGAATCTTGCCCAATAGCGGCAATGTACTGCGCCGAAAAGAATTTTTACGGATTGCAGTTTCACCCAGAGGTAACGCACACACTGCAGGGGCAGAGAATTTTCGAACATTTCATTCTTGAAATTGCAGCATGCCAGCCGCTTTGGACACCGGCCAATATTGTCGAAGATGCTATTGCTCGCGTAAAGGCGCAGGTTGGTTCCGACAAGGTGTTATTGGGCCTGTCGGGCGGCGTAGATTCGTCTGTAGTGGCGGCATTGCTGCACAAGGCAATCGGTGATCAGCTTACCTGTGTTTTTGTGGACAACGGCCTGTTGCGTAAAAACGAGGGTGATCAGGTTATGGATATGTTCGCCAAAAACATGGGTGTTAAGGTGATCCGAGCGGATGCGGAAGCGTTATTCCTCGGTAAGTTAGCCGATGAGGCGGACCCAGAGAAAAAACGCAAAATTATTGGTAATACTTTTATCGAGATTTTCGATTTAGAGGCTCAAAAGCTAAAAGATGTGCGTTGGCTAGCTCAGGGTACGATTTACCCTGATGTTATTGAGTCGGCTGCAGCAAAAACCGGTAAGGCACATGTAATTAAATCACATCACAATGTTGGCGGACTGCCTGATGACATGGCCTTCGAGCTTGTTGAGCCCCTACGAGAACTGTTTAAAGATGAGGTTCGAAAAATTGGCTTAGAGTTGGGTTTGCCATACGACATGGTCTATCGCCACCCATTCCCAGGGCCGGGTTTGGGCGTTCGAATTCTGGGCGCGGTGAAAAAAGAGTACGCGAATATCTTGCGCGATGCGGATGCCATCTTCCTAGAGGAACTCCATGCCGCAGGCTGGTACCACAAAACCAGTCAGGCATTTGCTGTATTCCTGCCGGTTAAGTCTGTCGGTGTTGTCGGAGACGGTCGCCGTTATGAATGGGTTATCGCCCTTCGTGCGGTAGAGACGGTAGATTTTATGACGGCGCGTTGGGCCCACTTACCCTATGAGTTACTGGAGAAGGTTTCAAACCGCATTATTAACGAGATATCGGGTGTTTCGCGTGTCACCTACGATGTGTCGAGCAAGCCGCCAGCCACCATTGAGTGGGAGTAGGTGACCAATAGTCGGACGGCTATTGTGACCTAGTTGTCACTTTTTGAAGAAGGTGACACAATAGCTCGCGCTTTACTGTGGGTTCGTTCGCATCTTGTTTGCTGGAAATAGATCGGCTCCCTAGGTTGTTTTAGCATACAAAAACTATAAAACAATAACGGTGGTGGTACTTAAGTGGGTTTGTACTGGTAGCAGTTAAGGTGTCGAAATTTTAAAATCCATTGAATAAAGTACTCGCTGTCGAAAAACAAGGTGGCTCGGCAATGATTATTCGTAAAATGCGGTATCAGCCAAACAATGGTGTTTACGCAGGCCTTTGGTGTGTAAAAACTCAATTAGCTGTTCGGTTCAACCTAGTCCGGTTGAGCATTTCGGAAATATCTAGTACTGGCAAGGTAGCTATAGGCGATATAGGAAGTACAAGGAGGTATCACGATGGATTTTGATGCTTGGAATGTCGATTTACGTACACTTTCAGCGTTTCACTCAACTGGTTTTAGAATTGCTGTAGAGGGTGACCCGCTTCAACCTATGGGGGTATTCCCCAGCCATTTCCCCGAGGGGCTTTCGGCCGTAGATCAAGCTTGTTTGCTACGCTGCGGTATGAAAGCTATTAAAAAAGCGGCTCTTAACGCGGCACACCATAGCGATAGCTTGGCATCCTAGTTAATTTTATCTTCTTAGGTGTTAGCGCGGGTAGGTGTGTGATTAGCTCGCTGTTGCGGCTGATGTATTATTTAACAGCAATAAAAAAGGCTCCTATATAGGAGCCTTTTTTATTGCTGTTATCGCGTAAAGTCGAACCTTTAGCGATTTACATATTTACCGCGAAGGTGCATGAGTGTCATGTGATCATCGACGGAGGTTAGCAGGCCGTCAAACTTTTCGTTCATTATTGCATTTGACTCTTCACCAGCTTGGCTAGAGTAGGTCGCTCCGGCAATTAGTGCCCCAAGTTCGCGCGCTACGGAGTCTAGAGCAGCAAAAATGTCCTCAGTGGTTTTTTCGTCCTGAAAAATACGCCCTTTATTGGTCTTTATCATATAGTCGTCACACTCAACTAACCACTCTTTGCGTTGCTCAACAAAACTCTTAATGTTGCGCATTCCGCCTTTGTAGCGAGTATCGAAATGCTTTGATTGGTAGTCTGCAACACTTTTCATGTCGCGGGTCATAAAGTCCATGCGCGTGTCTTCGCAAAACTTCCAGTTAAGGTAACTTGGGAATTCAATTTTATATTCAGATTGCGCACGATCTCTACGGCACGTTTCATCGCAAGCGTTCGCGCTTGAGAATGCTACTGTGGCGAGTAGCGCTACAACTAAGGTCAGACTTTTCATAGTATCTCCACCCGTTTATTACCTAGTTTTATTGTTATTGGTTTTGGTAAGGTCTGCACCATTAAAGTACCCCCAGATATGAAAGTCAAGGGTTTGTGATCCAGTTCCTTGCCTGTGGTTGGTTTTGGCTGATCGGCGGAGAGTTGTGGTGTAAGTTTGTGTGGGCGGTCATGGTCAAAGTGTGACCGGGTCTAAGCTTTTCGATGTGTAGAGGGTCGCTAGGTCAAGGGGAAGGCTATGGGGGGGTATGGATAGACAGGTAAATTCATTTTTTGCGAGCCGTAACCACGCTTTTGTATAAAGCTGGGAGCTCGCAAAGGTCAGATGCAATGATGGTGGTATGCGGGTATTTCTAGCTTAAAGCCTTGCCGACCAGGCTTTGCATATCGCTCGAAAGGGGTAGTGCAAGTGCAGCACTATGACCGGCTTCTGACATCTTTCCCCACGTTTTTTGAATGATATCAATAAGTTTGGGTTCGTCGTGCTTGGCGGCAAAGGCATCTAAATAGTAGCGAAGGAATACCAAGCAGATTACATTTTCCAACGCTTGAGTTTCTTCGTCGCGCCGGAGTTGACGCTTTTGTAGTAAAAACTTTACCCGTTCGATATCGCTGTTTTCGTAACCGATAGCCTCCATAAGGCTGCCAACTCGCGATGCGTGAAATAGCCCCAGCTGCGATCGCCATTTTTTGTAGCCGGCGCGCCCTTCGGGATAGTCGCTGCGTGCGGATGTCCAGCGTTCGATATGTTGCCCGCGTGCCGCAATTTGCAGATGTTCTGATGCGTTGGGTAGGAATAGCGCGAGCTCCTGAGACATACGTTGGCCGTATAGGAGTTCTTTGGGGTGCATAGTGCCGCTAATGAGATCGAACTCTTGGTTGGGGTCGGCGCGATTGCAGTTATCAATCGCGTCTAAAACCTCTGTCAGCTTGTCGGACATCGGGTTATTTCACGGCATCTGTGGGGATTGACGCAACGCTTTTGAGGGCGTCCAAATCATTGATAATGACATGCTTTTTGTCGAGTGCAATAACACCTTGCTTATGGAGGCGGCTTAGAACTCGGCTCACGGTTTCGATGGTTAAGCCAAGGTAGTTGCCGATATCCGAGCGTGACATCGTTAGGTGGAACTCACGTGCTGACAGCCCGCGATTGTGGTTACGGGTTGAAATACTTAGCAATAAAGAGGCAATACGCTCATCTGCGCTATTTTTACTTAGTAGTGTAATAAGCTGCTGTTCCTGTGCAATTTCTTTGCTCATTAGCTGAAAGAAGCGACGCTGTAGCGAGGGCACTTGTGAGCTTAACTCTTCTAGGCGGGCAAACGGAATTTCGCATATAGCAGAGGTTTCTAGCACAATGGCTGAATTTGTGTGGTTGTTGGAGGCAAGGCCGTCCATCCCAAAAATTTCGCCGGGTAGGTAAAAGCCGGTTATCTGCTCTTGCCCATCGTGAGTAACGCAGACCGTTTTTACGGCGCCAGAACGAAGTGCGAATACGGCATGGAAGTTCTCCCCAGCGTGGTAGATACGATCGCCACGCTGCACAGGACGGCCACGCTGTACTATGTCATCAAGTTTTTCGATGTCGTCGATCTGCAAACTGATCGGCAGGCAAATTGATGCAAGGCGGCAGTCTGCACAATTAACATGAGGGGTTGAGTGACATTGTCGCGGTGAAGCAGTTTGTACCGACATCGACTATTCCATATGAGATTGTAAAGACTCATTGATTATATAGTACTCGGCACAAACCGCCACAGGCATTCACCTTTGATGATGAAAAGGGTGAATGGGGAGGCGTCCGGATTCGAGCGCGTTAAGGTAACGCTGTGGATCGCAAAAATTCTCAATTTCCAATCCGTCGAAAAAGGATTTCTCTTCTAACCCTAGGGTAAGTGTGTTGTCAGTAACGTCGTCTTCACCGTCGAAGATAATGGTGCCAGGTTCCTGTTGAGCTGGGTCTATGTTGAGTAATTTCGGGCGGTTGCCAACAAAGATAAAACTGGGGGAGCACTCGCGGGTTAATTCTTGAATATGGCCGCGTAGGTCGTCAAGGCAGTCCGCATCACGCACTTGAATACTGACACTGCGAAACGCAAATTGGCGGATTTGACGCATAGCGTTTCGAATAAGCGACATCTCCGCGAGGTCACGATAATCGGTAATTAATTGATAATGATTAAACCCCAAGCCTTTTAGCAATGCGATGTGCTGGCTGCCGATTTCACGAATATTGGATGCTGCCACATAGCGGCGATCTGCGGCTTCCGAAAGCGAGAAGTGTGACGCCAAAGCGTGCATAACTTCGGTCAACTGATAGGGTTCGAGAAGTGCAAAAGGGTGGCTTAGCAACAGCTGGCGTACACTTTTACGGCCAATCATTTTCGACCAGAGGGAAACTTCTTTGACCAGAAGCTTGCTCACAGGGCCTTCGAATGCAGGTTGAATTTCGCTATCCATAAACGGACGGAAATCGAGGGTATTGATAGCAAGGTTTATGTGACCGCCGTGACTGCCGCGAAAACGGCTCAGTATACGGTGGGCTTCTAAATCCACTATCTCGTTGCTAGCTTGATCGAGTCGGGGGTATTGAATCATTGTCTGTGTCGGCTCATTTTTCTGCATATTTGCAGTCTAGAGCTTCTGCATAAATGAACCTTGACTGAAATCAATCGCCGCCACACTGACGACGAGAGAGTTAAGACGGGGTGCTATTTAGGGTGTAGTTCGGATAGCGAACAGGAATTAAGCTGCTTAGTTACGCGTTGGCTTCGACCGAAATAACCTGTCCAACTTCAATTTGGCTGCCAGCGGGAACAATAATATCTGCGGTGTTGGCGGCCTCAAAGCATAAAAAGCTATCTTCCCCGCCCTCGTGCACGTCGCTAAGGTTGGCGGCATCACTGCCGGGATTCCAAAGTACCCAATGCTGCGAGCCAAACTTTTCAATGACGATTTTTCGCTTGTAGCCAGTGTCGATTACCTCGGCTGAAGCGTCACACTGATAGATGCGATCTATTGGGCCTGTGTAGGCTTGGTCGCCCTGATCGATAAGCTGTGACTCGTTGCTGATCTTGTCGTCGTAGAGTGTGTTGCTAATATCGGGGATGGCAACATTAGCGGGGTTACTGACCTTAAAATAGTTGTGTAACGCATAGGCGAAACACTGTACAGATGATGTGTGGTTTTCCATCACCAGCGTTTGTTGCAAGGTTCGCCCAAACACGAGTTTTTGCAGTAGCCGGTTAGGGTGTGGCCAAGGGTTTTCGGCGTCGGTTAGTTCGATACTAAGGTCAAGTTCGGTATGGCGACTGCGTTCTTTGTAGTGCTCGATCTTCCAGTTACGATTGCGCACCAAGCCATGTCGGCCTTTACCTTCGACTGGACCGAACCATGGCCAGCAGATAGGAATACCACCGCGCAGCGCCGTTTTGGCATCGCTGGCAGCCGTTTTGCTCATCCACAATACTGGTTTTTGCCCCGAGGGGTGCCAGTTCATCACATGACCGCCAAAAAGACTGACTTCCGCGCTACAAGCGGCGTTATCAATTTGCACTATATCGAGTTCGCCGCGGCGAATGATGTGTGGCGTTTGCGGGGCTGGTTCTTCGAGTGTGTTGGCTTGGGGCATTATAAGTTTCCGGCCTTAGGGGATGTGGCGCATTAACATAGCGTAACCGCCGTTTTCATTCAATCCAACGTCAGGGATCGGGATGCGAACGACATGGCCAGAGCCCGGCGCAACATCTAGGCTTTGGCCTTTGCGATTTTCCATGTCGGTAAGCAAAAAAGGCACGTTACCCTGGGGGGTGATCAGCTCTAGCGCGTCACCTTTGTGGAATTTGTTTTTCACTTCTAGTGTCAGCCAACCGTTGGCGGCATCATATTGAATGGCTTCTCCAACAAATTGCTGAGCACCGTTGTCGGATACGCCTTTTTCGTAATTCTGATATTCGCTGGGGACGTGGCGACGATAGAAACCTTCGGTATAGCCGCGATTGGCAAGGTGTTCTAGCTCGCGCATTAGCGACATATCAAACGCTTGCCCAGACTGAGCGGCGTCGATGGCGCGACGATAAACTTGAGCTGTACGGGCGACATAATAGTGAGATTTAGTGCGACCTTCGATTTTTAGCGAGTGTACGCCCATTTTGACGAGACGCTCAACGTGTTGCACGGCGCGCAGATCTTTGGAGTTCATGATGTAAGTGCCGTGCTCATCTTCGTAGGCGGGCATGTATTCGCCGGGCCGACTCTTTTCTTGTAGGAGCACTGGTGCAACTTCATCGTGGCCGTTTGTGGTCTGTGTTTCTGCCTCCGGGGACCAAGTTAATGCAGAGGTGTTGAGCTGCTTGCCTGAATCTACGGCGATAAGATCGCCAGTATCGGTTTCTTTGGCTTCATGGGTGTTGTATTCCCAGCGACAAGAATTGGTGCAGGCGCCTTGGTTGGAGTCGCGGTGAGTCATATAGCCGGACAGTAAGCAGCGGCCCGAATAGGCAATACAGAGCGCGCCGTGAACAAACACTTCCAGTTCAACTTCTGGACATTCGTTGCGGATATCTTCAATTTCATCGATTGAAAGCTCGCGCGACAGGATAATGCGCTCGATGCCCTGCTTGGCCCAGAACTTTACCGTTGCGTAATTCACCGCATTCGCTTGCACGCTCAGGTGCACGGGTTGATCCGGCCATGTTTCGCGCACCATCATAATCAACCCAGGGTCAGACATAATCAGCGCATCGGGCTTCATGGCGATGACAGGCTCTAGATCGCGAATATAGGTGCGTACTTTGTCATTGTGGGGCGATAGGTTGCTGGCTAAGTAAAACTTTTTACCTTGGCTGTGTGCTTCATCTACGGCCATCGCCAAGTTTTCGATTTTATTAAATTCATTGTTGCGCACACGTAAGCTATAACGTGGTTGCCCCGCGTATACAGCGTCTGCGCCATAGGCAAAGGCGTAGCGCATGCTTTTTAAGGTTCCAGCCGGAGAAAGTAATTCAGTTGTCATTCGGGGTACCGCGGTTGTGGCGAAATTGCGCGCATTTTAAGCAATGCTGTGGCTATTACAAGCGATATGCACCGATCACTACAAGTTGCTGCCTGTTAGCGCGAAGTATTGCCTAGTGTTACTAAGCTAGTTGCTGCAGGTTATTTGTCCCGGTTGTTGTGAGTTTGGTCGGGAACCACGTCGTTAGTTTTGTTGTTTTCAGGGTCGATGAATACGCTGGAGATGGCTGGCTTTGACGGCGCGGAGGGGGGCGTGAGCAGATCGGCTTGCGTAACACGAATAAGGTAGCGTAGGTTCCAGTATTTCCCGGTTACCCAAAAGCCTTGCTGTTGTTCATCCCACGCGATGCCGTTCAACACGTCTTGGTTGGAACTGCGTTTGTCTGCGGGGATCAATGCGGTTAGATCTAGTACACCAGTAACCTTACCTGTTTCGGCGTCTATGCGATAGATATAGGGGGTTTGCCAGCGATTCGCCCAAATCTGCCCCTGTACATATTCCAGTTCATTTAGGTTTCTGAGTGGTGTTTCTAGGTAGGGGTCAAAGACGGCAAGTTGGGCTCCAACCTTGAAACTCTTGGCATCTCGAAACGAAAGTAAGTGGCTGCCATCGCTGGTAATCAATTGAGTGCCATCGTGGGTGATACCCCAGCCTTGGCCTTGGTAGGATTTGCTGCCATTAACCTTCAGTGTTTTCGGGTTTAAGGTATAAACCAGTCCGGCTCGCCAGGTTAATAAATAGAGGCGGTTGTTAAACAGGGTTATCCCTTCGGCGAAAATTTGTTGAGGTAGGGCGGTTTGCTGTTCGGTTTCGCCGGTTTCGATATCGTAGCTGCGCACCATGGATTTGCGATATAAGCCGCTAGACTCAATTAATTTGCCATCGGCGACGATTAATCCTTGGGTAAAAAGGTCTGAATCGTGAGGGAGTGTTTTAATCACCTCGTAGCTAAGGGCTAGGCCGTCCTGAGGAAGGCTGCGAGCAGCTTTTGCTGAGGGGCTAAGAAGAACAAACAGCGTGAGTAAAATGGCGTATAGGGCGAGGCTTTGGTTGTTTTTGTTCGCCTTACCTGACGCACTAATCTTAGTTCGGGCGACGGGTTGGCAGAATGGGGTGTAGTTAAGCATGGCGGTGTTTCAAGCTTTTACGATAATTTGAAAGCCGCCATTCTAGCCTATTTTCTATTCGCTCGGATCTTCCTCGCTGCGTTCACCGCGACTTTCAACATAGGTGACTGCGTCGTTTACCGCCTTAACCACCTTGTTGGTCATCTCTTCCATTTCGGTTGGCGATAGAAAAAAGGTCATATCCACATCGTGGCGCACATAGCGCGGTGGTAGGCGATTCAGCGCTACGCAGAGCACATCGGCCATAAAGTCTGGGTCTGAATGCACGCGGTCGTTGGCGCGCAGTAACTGCTCGGTCACTATATGCTCGTAATAGTTGTGCACCGAGTCGCGCGCGGGAAGGTCTTGAAATTTGTGTCTACCGGCACCGAGCAGCATAGCGAAGTCCTCTAATATTAATGTCGCTCTAAGTCTAGACCCGATTAGCGCTCGCTGCGGATCAAATTTCGGATCAAAAATCGTGCAGGGTGCAGGTAGCGGTATAGTTGCTGATCGACGGGAAGCGGTTGGTTGCAGATTAAACTGGCAATCAGCTCGGCAGCCAAGGGGCTGTAGGCGAGACCGCGGGAGCCCAAACCTAGCAAGGTGTAGAGCTGTGGGTAGTAGCTGCCAGACGCGTCGATAATCGCATTGGCCTTGTGACGCAGGGGAGCAAATTGTTCGAGCATGTGTGGCTGGTTTGGCACTGGCCCGACGATTGGGAAGTAGTCAGGTGTGGTGCTGCGAAAGCCGACGCGGCCCTCCAAGGTATCGCTGAGTGATTCCTGCTGGCTACTTTGCACATGGGTGAGCATCGACGCTAGATTATCGAGGTTGACCTGATGGTCATCAGGATTGAGTTCGGTTGCGCTCTCATTCAAATTGAAGCTGGCACCAAAGCTGAAATAGCCATCGTAGACGGGGGTGATATAGCCGCGCCCGCACAGAGTGGTAGATAGCTTGTGTAGCTGCCAGTCGGCCGCCAGAGGCGCTGACTCACTTAGATGGGTTACTTGCCCGCGAATCGGCTTTAACGGCAGCCCTGCGGTTTGTGAGAACTGTTGTGAAGCCCCGGCGTTGGCGATTACACAGGTATCTGCGCTGGCGATGATATCGCCGCTGTCAGAATAGGCATGCCATTGCTCGGTTTCTTGGTCGCCGTTCTCAGCGTTTTTCCACCGCTCTAGTTTCGCCACCTTACAATTTAATCGCAGGTCGATATTGGCTGGGCTGGTGAGTTGTTCACACAGGCTGTGAGGCGCTAGCCAGCCGCTGTTGGGCAGCCAAAGTGCTGGATGATTGAGCTCAACCCCAGCTTTTTCACTGGCCTGCTCTGGGCTTAGCCACTGCAAAAATTGTGGGCAGTCATCATAGTGCTGAGCAAGTTTGCGATAGTGCTCGACTTGGTTTGTCGTTACCGCCAAGTGCAGTACCCCAGTTGCGCCGCCACAACGGTCAAATAACGAGGTTCCGTTCAGTTTTTGGGCGTAGTACTGGTTGGCAAATATTTGCGCACAGAGATTAAATTGATTGAGCTGACTTGGGTGGGGCGACAGTTTGGTGTAGACAACCCCCTGGCGATTACCCGAAGCGCCGTCGGCGAGCCCAGCAGATTGCTCTAACAGTGTGACCTGAATGCCTCGTTGCGAAAGTGCGAAGGCGGTGTTACAGCCGGCTATTCCGCCACCAATAACCAAAGCCGATTTTATCGGTCGCTGATTAGCCTCTCTTTCTGTTGATGTTTGTTCTGTTCGTGTGCGAAGTTCCTGTAAATGCCAATAGTGGTCGCTGGTATCTCCGCGCTTGATTTTTCTTGGGGGTGTTTTTCTGTTGCCTTGTTCATGAGCCGCGCAGTTTCGAGTGCCTTGAAAATTACCGCAGATTACTTCGCGTTTTAATCCAAAGCCGGGCTTTTTGATTAATTGAAAGCCCGCCTCCACTAAACCCTTTTTTACTAGTCTCGCCGAAGTGAAAGTGGCAAAAGTCGTGTCGGCATGAGACAACCTTGCCATCGCGGCGAATAATGTGTGCGACCAGATGTCGGGATTGCGCGCCGGTGAAAATCCGTCCAGATACCAAGCGTCGACACTCGTCTGCATGCCATTAAAGCTCATATTTTTTGGGGCGGCATTATTGCGATCGGAGCAGGGTGAAAACTGCCGCAAACCAGTCGCAGCATCACCAATATAAAGAGTCAAATGAACCAAGCCCCGATTGAGTATCAAGCGCACACATCCAGCGGTTGGCAGTGGCGGATAGGCATCGAGTAATTCGTCGCTAAGCGGCTGCAGCTGCGGCCATAATTGCCATATACGTTTTAAGTCTCGCCAACTTATGGGGTGTTTTTCCAATGAAATATAATGCAACTGAGAGGGCGCGCAGTCTGGGAAGAGGCGGCGAGCCTCAAGCCATAGCTGCCAGGTCAATAAAAAGTTTAACCCAGTGCCAAACCCCGTTTCGGCAATGGTAAAAGAGCTGTGGGATGCACTTTGTTGTTGCCAGCGCTGGCTAAGGTTGTTGTTTTCTAAAAAAGTGTAACGCTTTTCGGCGATACCGTCTGTCGTAGAGAAATACACATCGTTGAAGCGACTGGCGATAGGCTGGTTATCGTCATTCCATGCCAGTTCGGCGAAGCCAAAATTGAGATCTTGCACTGTGCTCACAAACCAAATTCCTGCACGATTTGTTCACACCAGCTCTGTATTCGAGCGGGACTTTTTTCAAATTCATTTTCATCATCTAAAGCCAAGCCGACAAAGTGCTCGCCGTCGTCGCTCAAGGCTTTACTGGCTTCAAAACTGTAGCCTGCGATCGGCCAAAACCCCACTAACGAAGCGCCTTGTTTTTTAAGTTTGTGATACAAAAAACCGAGCGCATCCAAAAACCATTCGGGGTAACCAATCTGATCGCCGAGCCCATAAAGGGCGATGGTTTTACCCGAAAAATCTAGCTCGTCGATATCGTCCCAAATTTCTTCCCAGTCTTCTTGCAGTTCGCCGTAGTCCCAAGTTGGAATTCCGAAAATCAAATAATCGTAAAGTAGACCGGTAGCTAGTGGCTCGTCGGTAATATTGAACACGTCCACGGCATTACTCTGATCCGCTGATAGTTTGCCTAAAGCCTTGAGGTGGCTTTGCAATTGTTCGCGAATTTTTTCTCCGGCCATTTCGGTGTAGCAGGTAGAACTGCCATAAAAAAGCGCGATTGGGGCGGTTGTGTTCATCGAGACACCTCCAGAAAACCGTTCACCTGATCAACCCAGCTGCTTAGCCAAGCACTGCAGAGTTGTTCGGGAGACTGGTCGTCGAGTGCATCAATCACTAGCGGTTCACCGATAAGCGTTGCACCGATATCCGCAAAAGCTTCATTTAGCGTTTGCCCAGCTTGAGCAAAGTTAGGGTATGAACTGTCGCCCAAGTTTATGATGCCGTAACCGCGACCGGCAATGGCGGGGTAGTCGTTGCCAATATGTGTAAGTAATGGCTGAATATTTTGCGGTAAGTCGCCCATGCCAGTGTTAGACGTACAGACCAATACCACCTCGTCCGCGCTATTAAAAAGCTCGCCAGCTTTAAATTCGCGATTCACGCGAACGTTAAGGGGGCTACTTTGCAATTCATTTGCAATCCAGTTTGCCAATGCTTCGGCAGTACCCATCACGGACCCGACGATAATATGAATAGTTGCCATAACGCGTATAGTAAGCCTCGGTTTGTTGTTTTCGATTAGAAATTTTGGTTGTGCCAAATTCTCGCCGGGCAGCAAGGCAGTGGCCTTTGCTGTAGCCTCATGTATAGTGCCTGCTTTTGCCGCTTCAGCTGTACTCAGCGCTATACTTCAGCGGCGCGTTTTAGGCGCTATTTGGACATTGTTTAACCGCTAGATTCTTTTTCGGCGCTTTTACTTGGGGCGCTATGGTAGTGCTTTAGCATCATGATTTCATCTTTGGAGGCAGACCCTATGACAACTCAGGTTCGAACCGGTCGATATCGACATTACAAAGGCAATGACTACCGAGTCGTGGGGCTTGCCAAACACTCCGAAACCGGCGAAAGCATGGTAGTTTACTTCTGCTTATACGGTGATTTCAGTATGTGGGTGCGTCCTGCCGCAATGTTTTTAGAGTCTGTGGATACCGCTGTTGGCGAAGAGGTACCAAGATTCGATTATATCGGGCCGATGAGCGATGAAGAGTTTGATCAGGCGAGGTCGTCGATATGATTTGGATCTGTCCCAAATGTCGCACTGAACTCGTTTCAGCTGAGTTTGTTGCTATCGTGCCGGCGCCGAGCCCTGTCGCGACAGATGATCTCGGCTTGTCTCCAACCGAGCTTTCTCCCATAGACGGCCTCGAAATGGTTTCAGTCGAAGCGATTCCTGTCGAAACGGTAGTAACGGCTGTGCCGACTAAACCCGCTGCACCAACGTCCGGCTTGATATGCGCAAATAAACACAGCTACGACCGCGCGCGTCAGGGGTATGTGCATTTGCTCTTAGCAAACCAGAAACACAGTCGTGAACCCGGCGATAACAGCGCAATGATCCAAGCGCGCCATGCTTTTTTACACCAAGGCTTTTATCAGCCAATGGCCGAATTTTTAGCGTCTTTAATGGTCGACCATTGCGACCATCTAGAGCCGTCTGATGGCTCAGCGACCTTTCTCGATTTGGGTTGCGGCGAAGGGTATTACTTAGAACAGCTATTTCGAGCTACAACTGAGCGACAGCGTAGCGGCGATGCTTTTTATGGTGTCGATATTTCCAAACCGGCCGTTAAAAAAGCGGCGGTAGGGTTTAAACAACTTACGGCATCGTCCGCGGCTGGTTCCGTGTGCGCCGATTTTGCAGTTGCCAGCACGGTAAATTTACCGGTCGCAGATAACAGCGTGGACTGTTGTTTTAGCGTGTTTTCACCCGCGAACAGCCAAGAAGTGCAGCGGGTATTAAAGCCTGGTGGTATATGGTTGCGCGTCTCACCCGGGCCAGACCATCTGCGTCAGTTGAAAAATATGATTTACGATACGGTAAATACTCACCAAGCACCGGAAATAGAAACGGGTGTGGAGCTGCTTGAAGAGCACCAAGTGAGTTTTGAGTTCGAACTGACAAGCGCCGCAGCCGCGAATAATTTGCTCGCGATGACGCCGTTTAATTGGCATGGCAACAGCGAAGCGAAAAGTAAATTGAGTGAACATTTGCCGCTTACTATGCAGGCCGATTTCTATATTCAAAAATTAGCACTTCACGAAATTGTGGCCGAACAGACCCTGGCTGAACCAATTGTTGATCACGCTGAGCAAGACTTGTCGAAACAAAGCGAGATACACGCGCTGAGTAAGTCACAAAAGCTGGATGCGCGACTAGAAACGAACGAGCCGCAACAAGCCGCAGCATCGCTAGAAAAAGTCACAGGCCTAGCCGAGGAAACTATTGAACCGCCGGCAAGCAGAGAAAATATCGACTTGTGGTCTAAGGCTGAAATAACACCTGAAGTAAAGCGTGAGGCTAAGCCTGAAACGGATATTACAACCGACGCTACAGCGCCGCCCGTGCATAAAAATGCACAGTTTAATATTTACAAAACTGTTAAAAAAAATGTCGATAGAGACTGAAGCTAAAGTGACGATGGATGCCGAGTGGATGTCAAAAGCCTTGGCGCTAGCCCAGCTCGCCGCCAAGGCTGGTGAAGTGCCGGTTGGTGCTGTGGTCGTGCGTGATAATGCGCTATTAGGCGAAGGCTTTAACCTCCCCATTTCCGGTTGCGACCCCACGGCGCATGCCGAAATTATTGCGTTGCGCGAGGCGGCAAAAAAATCTAGTAACTACCGGCTACCAGGTGCAACGCTTTACGTTACTATCGAACCCTGCACTATGTGCTTAGGCGCGATTGTTCATGCGCGAATTGCGCGAGTTGTATTTGGCGCAAGTGAACCTAAAGCCGGAGTGCTACAGAGCAATCCCAGCCATTTAAATTCAGGTATTTTTAATCACTGTTTTGAATGGTCGGGAGGCGTTTGTGAGAGTGAGAGCGCAGCTCTTATACAGCAGTTTTTTGCGGAGCGAAGGGAAAAAAAGAAAGCTTTAAAACAAAATGCGAGTTCTCGTAATTAAAATTCTAGTCATTCAAATTCTAGTAGTTAAAGCGCAGAGGTTGCAGGGTCGACCGCGATACTGCGCAAAGCCTCAGTCATAACGGAGCTAAACTCTTCGAATTCGGTCGCTGCATCGTTCAGCGCTATTTGTTGTTGCGTCCGCTCTTTTTGTAATTGATTCCAAGCGATAACGGATTGGTAGTTGCGAATGTTTTTAACGTATCGCACCGGCTCCCAGCCGCGCGCGTACCCATGCTTCAATTGTTTGTAGTATTTACGTTTGGCTAGCAGAGGTAGGTTTTCTCTAACGTCGCGCCATTTATCTGGGTCGCCACC
This sequence comes from Teredinibacter waterburyi, assembly GCF_001922985.1. Lineage (GTDB taxonomy): Bacteria > Pseudomonadota > Gammaproteobacteria > Pseudomonadales > Cellvibrionaceae > Teredinibacter > Teredinibacter waterburyi. The sequence goes on along the minus strand of NZ_MRUH01000085.1, from coordinate 35,940 downwards.
GTTGCGCGCAGTTAAGATGCGTGCATCTTCCAAGTGTCCTAGGCCAACATTGTAAGCAGCCATTGCTAACCAACGTCGATCAGGGTCGACAATTCGTTCGGGAATACGATCGTAAACTGAGCGGAAATATTTAGCGCCACCAAAAATACTTTGACGTGCATCTAGGCGATTTTTAATACCCACAAATTTAGCGGTGTCTAGCGTAAGCATCATAAAACCACGCACGCCAGTAGGCGATTTTGCCTTCGGATTCCAGTGCGATTCTTGATAGCTAAGCGCGGCCAACAGCTGCCAGTCTAAGTCGTATTCAGCCGCTGCTTCTTTTAATAGTGCCTCCCATTTGGGAAGACGCACGTCAAGGCGATTAGCAAATAGCACCGCGCCGCTGTACTCGACTTCTTCTAAATGTCCGTAGTGGGTTTCAATGATATTTTCCAGCACGCCATTTTGCTTGATAGACTCAAAGAACTTCTGCGCTTCGATGTATAGGCTGGCATCAGCCTGAGCTGGAAATGCCCAAGCGAGGTCCTGCGGCTCGGTAATATCGAAAGCAACTTTTGCATTTGGAAAAATGTTGCTGTTAATGCGGTAAGCGTTGGAATCTACAATTGTGTAGTCGATTTCGCCGGCGTGGACCATCTCGATCAGATCGAGCATTTCTACATCATGGCGTTCTTCCCAGCGCAGTTCTGGGTATTCTAGCTTTAAGTGGCGCAAGTGTTCGGCATGGGAACTATTGCCAATTACCATAATGCGTTTATTGAGTAAATCGGCAACACTGGTGGGCTTGTGTTCACTTTGGTGGTAGATCACCTGTTGAGTGATTTGCAGGTAGGGTTCGCTAAACTGAACCTGTTCTTTGCGACGCTCGGTTACGGTTAAGCCAGCGGCGGCTAGTTGTCCGTTGCGGGTGCCGACCAGGTTGATGATTTCACCTAGGTTTTCGACCTCTTTTACCTCTAAGCTTACGCCTAGGTATTTGGCAAAACGTTTCGTCAGTTGATACTCAAAACCCATATGACCGTTAGGCCCTTCATAATAGGTTGTTGGCCCGTTGCGGGAGATAACAACTAACTGCCCAGAAGCTTTTACCGACTCTAGGGTGGTGGGGATGCGACTGCTGACGAGCGGCGTGGTAACCGCGGCAATAACGCCGATCATAGCTAAGCGCTTACCCAGCAGGGTAAGGTGCTTAAACAGCGGTATTCCTATTCGTTTCAGCATAATAAGGCTCATTTAGTCTTAGTTGTTTCGATGTGTATGGCGCGAATTGCAATGCGGTAGGCGCACAAAACGTCTTTAAAATCAAAAACTAAGCTTTGTATAACTATTACTCAATTTTACCGTTGAATTGTGTGATTGCATAGCTTGTTTTTTGATCAGCTATGCTGTACGGCGATTATTTTAATTAGTCTAGGTCAGGATTGTATGGTTGTCCTAGGTTCGCGGGGCTTTTTAATGTTGCCGCCGTTTCTTTGTTGCGCGGCTGCTCAGACCTTATTTTGTCTCCGTGAATGTTGGCGAAGATTGTCGATATTTTTGTCATATTTATATCTAGCCTGGCTGTTTTGTTCGCAATTTAGCTAAAACAGACACTTAGGGCGGAGCCTTAGGCCGGCTTCGGCGAATTACCTCGAGGCCTAAGAGTGGAAAGGCTCCCTAAGACTTTGCAGATAAAGTACAATGCAGTCCGTTTTTAATGACACCCGAACTTAAGCCCTTACTCAAACCAATCGAGGCCCGACCCAACGATGCTGACCTTGCGTGGCGCTCCCGCTCTATCTGACTTCCGACTCAATAAGCTACTCGAACTTGTGCAGAAAACTGACCTATCTGTATCTCGAGTTGAAGCTCATTTCGTGCACTTTATTGAGACCAAATCCGAACCCACTGCCAGTGAGGTTGAGGTTCTCGAGCAGCTCTTGCGCTACGGGCCGTCTGCCGGTGAGGAGGATTTGTCTGCAGATGCGGATATAAATGCTGCAGAAATCGAGCCAAGCTTTAAAGCTTCTAGTTATTTAGTCGTCCCGCGCGCTGGCACCATTTCGCCTTGGTCGTCGAAAGCGACCGATATCGCTCGAAATGCCGGTTTAGATTGCGTCCTACGTATCGAGCGCGGCGTCGAGTACCGAGTTTCAGGTGTGGAGTACAACCCGAATATCGCGGCTTTGTTACACGACCGCATGGTTGAGGATGTGTTTAAAGCCAGCGCTTCGGTCGAAGGGCTATTCCGTCATGAATCGCCAAAGCCTCTGACGACAGTGGATATCCTCGGTGCCGGTCGACAAGCGTTGGAACTGGCGAATACCGATTTAGGTTTGGCGTTGGCGGAAGATGAGATTGATTACCTCACCGAGGCATTCATCGAGCTTAAGCGTAACCCTACCGATGTTGAGTTGATGATGTTTGCGCAGGCAAACTCAGAGCATTGCCGTCACAAAATTTTTAACGCCTCCTGGACCTTAGACGGTAAAGACGAGCCGTTGTCACTATTTAAGATGATCAAAAACACCTATGAAAAGGGTGGCGAAGGGGTGTTGTCGGCCTATGCGGACAACGCTTCGGTCGTTGAGGGAACCGTTGCTGGACGCTTTTACCCCGACCCAGAAACACGCACCTGGGGATACAACCAAGAGCCAATTCATCTGCTGATGAAAGTTGAGACCCACAATCACCCCACAGCCATTGCACCTCATCCGGGCGCTGGTACCGGCTCTGGAGGCGAAATTCGTGACGAGGGCGCTGTTGGTAAGGGCTCAAAGCCAAAAGTTGGCCTTACCGGTTTTACCGTTTCCAACCTGCAGATTCCCGATTATGTCCAGCCGTGGGAAACGGATTACGGTAAGCCAAACCGTATCGTTAACGCCTTGACCATTATGGAAGAAGCTCCACTTGGTGGTGCGGCGTTTAATAACGAGTTTGGTCGACCTAATATTTGCGGTTATTTCCGAACCTTTGAAGACGACTTTGCGGGTGAGCGTCGCGGTTACCACAAGCCGATTATGTTGGCGGGTGGTTATGGCAATATTAAAGAAGAACATATCGAGCAGCATGAATTCAGCGCTGGCCACAAGTTAATAGTGTTGGGTGGCCCGGCAATGTTGATTGGTTTGGGCGGCGGTGCAGCTTCGTCCATGACTTCGGGTTCCTCTTCCGAAAACTTAGATTTTGCGTCAGTACAGCGCCAAAACCCAGAAATGGAACGACGCTGCCAAGAGGTTATCGATCAGTGCTGGCAGCTTGGTAAAGCTAACCCTATTTCCTTCATTCACGATGTTGGTGCGGGTGGTTTATCGAATGCATTTCCAGAGCTCGCAAAAGACGGTGGCTGTGGTGCACATTTTGAACTGCGCAACGTTCCCAATGACGAGCCGGGTATGTCGCCCCTAGAAATTTGGTGTAACGAATCTCAAGAGCGTTATGTTATGGCCGTTTCGCCGCAAAACTTGGCGAAGTTCGAGTCGATTTGTCAGCGTGAACGCTGCCCTTACTCTGTTGTGGGTGAAGCGCTCGACGAAAAAATATTGATTGTTAACGATACTGAGTTCGAAGCTAAGCCGGTCGAACTGCCAATGAGTGTTTTGTTTGGTAAAGCGCCGAAGATGCATCGCACGGCGGAGCGCTTAGAGGCTAAAACCCGTGCGTTTGATTACAGCGGAATCGATATCGCCGAGGCTGCGGAACGAATTCTTCAACACCCTACGGTAGCGAGCAAACAATTTCTAATTACCATCGGTGATCGCTCGGTGACCGGTCAGGTGGCTAGAGATCAAATGGTCGGCCCTTGGCAGGTTCCTGTCGCCGACTGTGCCGTTACTACAGTGTCTTACGATAGTTATGCCGGTGAAGCGATGAGTTTGGGCGAGCGCACACCACTTGCGCTGTTAGATGGCCCCGCATCGGGTCGTATGGCCATTGCCGAAGCGATCACCAATATTGCCGCAACACGCATCGGCAAGCTTGGTGATGTGCGCCTTTCGGCCAATTGGATGTGTGCAGCAGGGCACCCAGGCGAAGATGAAAAACTCTTCCGCACGGTAGAAACCGTGGGTATGGAGCTTTGCCCTGAGTTGGGTATTACCATCCCTGTCGGTAAAGATTCTATGTCGATGCGCACCGCTTGGACCGAGGCAGACGGTACAGAAAAAGCCGTAACTGCACCTTTGTCATTGATTATTACCGCCTTCTCTCCAGTATTAGATGTTCGCAAAACCGTTACGCCACAGCTGCAGCCAGACGAAGATTCAACACTATTGTTGATTGATCTCGGTAAAGGTCAGAATCGTCTTGGCGCTTCGATCTTTGCTCAAGTCTATAATGAGATGGCCGAACAAGCGCCAGACCTCGATAACGCAGCACTGCTAAAAGGCTTTTTTAGCGCGATTCAGAATTGTTTGGAAGAGGGCGCGATTACGGCCTATCACGATCGCTCTGATGGCGGCTTGTTCGCGGTGCTGTCTGAAATGTGCTTTGCCGGTCGTTGCGGTGCAAACATCGATCTGTCGGCGTTATCTAGCACTAGCGATAGCGCGGCACTGCTTTTCAATGAAGAGCTGGGTGCGGTTATCCAAGTACCCAATTGCCAGTTGGTTAATGTGAAAGCCATCTTCGATGCTGCGGGCCTTGCCGGCGCGGTATATGAAATTGGCACTGCAACCGCACAGCAGCAATTGACGATTCAGCACCAAGGTGAGGTGGTATATCAAAATACGCGTTCTGCTCTACAGGAACTCTGGAGTAAAACGAGTTACCAGATCCAACGTTTACGCGATAACCCCGATTGTGCCGATGCCGAATTCGCGACTATTGCCGCAGAAAATAATGGACTTAGTGCAAGCCTAAGCTACGACCCAAGCGAAGATATTTGTGCGCCTTATATTGCCAAAGGCCTTCGTCCGAAGGTAGCGATCTTGCGTGAGCAGGGGGTTAACAGTCACGCTGAAATGGCCGCGTCTTTTGATCGCGCGGGATTCAACGCGATCGATGTACATATGAGCGATGTCCTAGCTGGGCGTGTAGACCTTGCCGACTTCAAGGGCTTGGCCGCATGTGGTGGTTTTTCCTATGGTGACGTACTCGGTGCCGGTGAGGGCTGGGCAAAAACCATTTTATTCAATGCTCAGGCACGCGATCAGTTCCAAAGCTTCTTCCACCGTGACGACACTTTCAGTTTAGGCGTTTGTAACGGTTGTCAAATGATGTCGAATCTTAAGTCACTTATTCCGGGGGCCGAGCGTTGGCCGCATTTTGTGCGTAACACTTCAGAGCAATTTGAGGCACGAGTCAGCCTGGTTAGAATTGAAGAGACTAAATCGGTACTGCTGGCGGGCATGGCCGGCTCGCACATGCCGGTCGCGGTCGCGCACGGTGAGGGGCGCGCAGAATTTGTCGATGAATACGCTTGGCAAGGTTGTGAGCAAAATGGCCGCGTCGCCATGCGCTTTATCGATAATCAACTCAATGCCACCGTTAATTACCCGGCTAACCCTAATGGCTCGCCCTCTGGTATTACCGGTTTGACCTCGTCTGACGGTCGCGCGACTATCATGATGCCGCACCCGGAGCGCGTGTTCCGTACAGTCGCTAACTCTTGGGCGCCAGAAGAGTGGGGCGAAGATGGCGCTTGGATGCGTCTATTCCGCAATGCGCGTGTATTTGTCGACTAAGATTTTACCTAAGTTTAGGTATGCTGGCTTCGTAACACCACGAGTGTATGTGAGTCTGTGTTAACTTTTTGCGGCGAGTTTTTACTCGCCGCTTTTTTTCGTTACGCCAGAATTGGTGCGGCGCATTTAGAATTTACGAATTTACCTTAGAGGAATAAGCGATGAAAAACCGAGTCCTTGGAAGTTCCAACCTGTCCGTTAGCGAAATCGGTTTGGGGTGTTGGCAGCTAGGTGGTGATTTTGGTCCTATCGATGAATCTAGAGCAACTGAAATTGTCGAAACAGCACTTCAGCAGGGCATCACTTTTTTTGATACGGCAGACGTTTACGGCGCCGGTCAGAGCGAAAGCTATTTGGGTAAGGTTCTAGCGCAAGCGCCAGCTAACATAAAAATTGCGACCAAGTACGGCCGTGGCCCCGGCTCCTATCCAGATGGTTATTCGGTAACGGATTTGCGTGATTCTCTTCGCCGCGCTCAAGATCGCTTGCAGCGCGATTGTATCGATTTAATTCAATTACACTGTATTCCTTCAGAAGTAATGCAGCACGGCGAAATTTTTGACTGGCTGCGTGAAATGCAGCAGGAAGGGCATGTCAGCCATTTCGGCGCGAGCGTTGAAACCGTGGCTGATGCGTTGGTTTGCGCCGCTCACAGCGATTTGGCATCAGTGCAAATCATTTTTAACCTATTCCGCCAGCGTCCTATTAAAGCGCTATTCGCCAAGGCGCAGGAGAATAACGTTGGTATTATTGTGCGCTTGCCTCTCGCTAGCGGTTTGCTGAGTGGTAAATATTCCAGTACTACCACGTTTGCTGAATCGGATCATCGCAATTACAACCGCAATGGCGATGCTTTTAATGTTGGCGAAACCTTTTCGGGAATAGAATTCAGCAAAGGTCTGGCTCTGGTTGAAAAGCTTGGCGTACATAAGCCTAATGATTACACCATGGCGCAGTTCGCTCAGCGTTGGATTTTGGATCAGCCGGCAGTTTCGACAATCATTACCGGCGCATCATCAGCAGAGCAAGTCGTTAATAATGTGAGTGTTAGTGACCTTGCTAGTCTGGATGCCGACGTTCACGACGCGCTATTCAAACTCTACGAAGATGAAATTGAACAGCATATTCGTTGCGATATTTAATACGGCTAATGAACCCTAAACGGAGTTGTCGATTGCATGGCTAAACCTACTGATGCAGACACGGATGTAAATCTAGAACCAGGCGCTCCGGGATTAGGCGATCGCGATTTAACCACTCGTGCGTCCTTGCCCTACAAAATTGTGGGGCATAGAGGTAACCCTGAACACTTCCCTGAAAATAGTTTAGCGGGCTTTAAAAGTGCGGCCGCGCTAGGTTTGGATGCAATCGAACTGGACGTTCAACTTAGTGCCGATGGCGTTTGCGTCGTAATTCACGATATCGATACCTTGCGTACATCCAACCAAGCCATGAATGTAGCCTTAACTCGATTTAGTGACCTGCGCGCGGTAAGTGTTCACGAGCCAGAGCGTTTTGGCGAGCAACATTACCCTAGTGCAATAGCGAGCCTCAAACAGGTGTGCGAGGTATTGCGCGATTTCCAAGGGCTTATCTTTATTGAGTTAAAAGAAGAGTGTTATGTGACCGCTGAAGGTGTAGCGACTGGAACCTATAGCCGCAAAGATTTTTTGTTTGCAGCGTTAGCGGAAAGCGAAATAGTGGCCGCCCAGCGCGTGATAATTTCTTTCGACGAAAAAATGATAGCGCTCGCCAAAGCAACCGATAAGGTGCCCGTGGGGTGGGTTATGCATCGCTACGATGCTCGTCACAAGGTAATAGCCGAGCAGTTACAACCAAATTTCTTATGTGTGAATGAGCGTAAAATTCCGGCGGACGGAAGTCCCCTATGGCCGGGTGACTGGCAGTGGTTTCTATACGATATTGTTGAATCGAAACGAGCCCTAGCCACCACAAAGCAGGGAGCTGTGTTTATTGAAAGCTGGGACCCGTCAAACCTCGCGTGAAAGTAGATCGAGTTTATCGTACAGGTCTGTAGGTAGGTCGAGTTGCGATAACAAGGTTTTTGCGGTGCTCGGGTTTTTTTTGTGGAGCGTCACGTAAGTTTCTGCAACCAAGTTGGCTTGATACAAAACGTGGCCATAGGGCGACAGTTTTGCGTCCTTCTGCAAGGTCACCTGTTCTGCAATTGCCTTGCAGATCTCTTTTGGTAACTCCCAATCTTTTGCCACCCAATAGCTAACCGCAGGCGACATATACTTTAGCAGTGGCACAAAAGCGTTATAGCCCGGTTCTACATCGTTGCCATTTAGCTTGTATTGTTTACACAGTTCACTGAACACGGTAATTTTCCCTATATCGTGCACCAGCCCCATTACGTACATTCGAAATTTTTCCATTCCTCTGTGCTCTGCAATCAGTTCACAGGCCACCGCGCAGCACAATGAGTGTTGCCACATTTTTTTCCCGGCTGTTGAAAAATAGGGTGACTCGCGCTGCACAATTGGCTGCATTACCGCAGCTGAAAGCACCGAGCGCAAACCGTCGATTCCCAGCTTTACTACCGCAGTGTCAATTTCATCAATACGCGCGCCGATAGGGTTAAAGTAAACACTGTTGGCGAGTTTCAATACGGCGGCACTCATAACTGGGTCTTTGTTGATGATGTCTACATAATCTTTTGCAGAACAATCCGGGTCGCGCAAGCTGCGTAATAAACGCGGTATCACACTCGGTAATCGCGGCACTGAACGATTGCGAATTGCACGTTTTTGCAGGCTGCCTTTAACAACATTAACCACAAGTTTTTGCGGTACGCTCAACGGCTTTTGCGTGTTGCTTGGATATAGGTAATGGTAATAGGCATCCTGCGCATCTTTAATTGAGTAGACGCCGGGCTCTATAATTCGCCACTCTTTCTGCTCCGCTGATGATGACTTTGAAAATACACTTTTTAAAAGCGACATTGACTTTCCTGTAGGCGTTGGCTTGGGCTTATTCTTGGCTGAGTTAGTTTGCTGCCGGTATGCAAAGTGTCTTATCAACATCATAGACATGGAATTGCAGGATATCCTTCCAGGTTAAGATACCTTTGATATTCATTTCTTGGTCGACCACGGGCAGACAAGAGATATTATTTTCCAGCAGTAAAATTGCGGCGCAATCGATAATTGTATCCACTACAACCGTTACCATCGTCGTCGACATCATAGCGCTAACCTTTTTATCTAAAAGTTCGCGGTCTTCGGGACGTTCATTTAACGTGCCCAAGAAAGGGCTAGAATTTGCGGAAGCGTCGCGGTCCGATATGATACCGACCAACTTACCATTGTCTTCAACTAATAGGTGGTGAAATTTCTTGCTGGAGAAATGTTGGCGCAAGTCTGCTAAGTCGTTATCGGGACTAACAGTGATGACATTTTTTGTCATGATGTCGGCAACTAACATGGTGGGCTCCGAATAAAGCATCAAGTGCATTTATACTATTTAGGTTTTTTCGATTTTGTTTTGCTAGGCTCTAGATGGCTGGCAACAACAAGTTTGTCGCGTTGCTGTACGCAAGTAGCGCCTAGGGCGGCTTCACATCGCCAGTGATGGCTATTGATGTGAACTTGAATATTTGGATATATACGTTTTTTTGCGGTTACCATTAACTCGTCTGTTGGTGTTGTTTGCGCTTCAATTGCCGGTAGAGCATTTTCAAGCTCGGCAATTTTCAACTGCAATGAAACGAGGGTGTTGCGAATTTTTTCAGTCTTGTCGAACTGCACTTCGCCCAACATTGTTGGCGTTTCGTTATTGGTGATTTTTTTCAGGATATTGGTAAGCTGAATTGCTTCTAGCTTTCGCCTTGCTAAATTTTCATTTAGTCGGCGAGCGGCAACTTCTGAGCTTTTATTCGTTATTAGCCTGAGGTTGGTTTTGACAAACGCATCGCTTCCCAGTATTTGCGCGTGGATGGCGCAGTGAGAAACGGTTTCTCCGCCAATGATTATGCCGCGACCGCGATCTTGGCCGACGTTTACAGAGCCGTGTGCGGTAATTTGGCTATGCATAATATATTCGCTGATATGGATGTTGCCGAGCGCTGTAATTTCGACCTGATTGAGAAATTTTGCGGTTAAATCGCCGCCGCTGGAAATGTGGCAGCCATGTTCTCCACCAATATGGTCGGCTTGAATGCCACCCTTTACCTGAACACTGCCGCCAGCCTTAAGTTGGGTTTTATAGATGGCACCGGCAACAATTACATCGCCGGTTACGTCGACCTTAAAGTGACTTTCAATATCACCTTTTACAAATAGTGAGCCATCAAAGCGAATGTGTCCGGTGTGAATATTCACCGCATCGAGTTTCATTACGGGGTCTACTCGTACACTGCGCGGGCCTACAATGGGGTGGCCTTTTACGATGGATATAAGGTGTAAACCATCGTCTGAAACTTTCACCCCTTCTAGCTTCTTGTCGAATTTTAAGTCCTTCCCAGCTTTTGCGGTTATCGCTTTACCTTCGACATTCATGCCGTCAATACCAGCGGTAGCGGGAATGCGCTGCATCACAGGAACATTTTCATTAACAGTGAGAAACTCAAAATTTTGACGTAGATCGATCACGTCTCCGCTATTACTGTTGTGTTCGACGATTAGGCGGCTGTCGGTCAGTGGAATAAACGTCGTGTCATATCCATTTTGGGGGGGGATGGCTTCAGCTACGACTATATCGATTGCTTCGGTTGCAGTGGCAACGAGTAGTAGTCGGTCGGATTTAATGGTTTGTTCTGCGATATTGAGCTTTGCCAGTTGTTGTTGAATAAGCTCGATTGATAAAGGCACACCACCCTGGGAGGGCAGGGCTTGGATTCGTAGCTGCAGCTTATCTTTGCTCACTTGTAAGCTCAGGCTTGCGTCACGTCGTTCTGCCAGAACGTAACGCCCACTCTCGTGGCGGTCTAATTTTTTTAAGAATAGGCTTAAACTGTCGGTTGGGAAGTAGCAGTCATCGCAGCCGATGGCAGAGATAGCGGCTCTAAGTTGCGGCATAGCGGTGATGTTTGTTGTTAGTTTCGCATCTGCGTCTAACTTAGGGACTACACCGTAGAGGCGACCGCTGCTTTCGTCGAGCTCTAGGGTGAAGCCAGCTCTGGTTGGTGTCGGTGTAGGAGTTGTTTGATCTGCCACGCAATTGTCACACTTTTCGTCAATTCTATCTAACAGGTATAGCATATTGCGAGACGACGAGGCGTCTAGAATCGGGTATCACGGATTGTTTTTGGACAGCGGCGAAGAGTTGAGGTCTAGCCTAGTGTAGTACGCAGCGCGGTTGCAGGCTTGAAAGGGCGCTACTTAGGTGCGTGGTATGTCGGCTGGACGTGCGGCGTGTTTTGCGCGAATAAAGTCACTGTGGCTAACGTAGATAAGTTCAGAAACCTTACGAATAACGTATTCTTCGTATTTGTCGAGGTCGCCATCTGCGTATGCGATAGTCCACATACCCTTAACCAGCTCGAACTTGTCGTTCTGATTGCAGTTGTCATTTACGAGTTGAGTAAACTGGTACAGTGACGTTGCTTGTTCACACTCGGCTTGGGCGAGGGCTGCAAGGCTGTGGCATTCTTCGGCTGAGATGCCGAACTTTTGTTGCAGGATATTGGTCAGCGCGCCTAGTTCATCTGCATCGAATTCGTGATCAACAATGGCGACTTCAATTAGAAGAGCGGCGCAAGCGAGCTGTTTTTGGTGCTCGATTGCGCCCTCATCGGCACCTTGCAGTTCAGATCGAAAAAAGTCTTTTATTTTCGCTAGCACTGGGGGCCGCCTATTCGTTAGTTGTACTTACTTTAAAGATTTTAGGTAGTTTTCCAGATTAATCTGGTCTGCTACGAAACCGCGAATCCCTTCGGCTAACTTGTGCGTTGCCATGGCATCTTGGTTGTTAGAAAAGCGGAATTGCGCTTCGGTTTCGATCAGTTTTGCCATAGCGTCACTACTATTATTTGGGCTCAATACGCGCTCTAGCTTGCCTGTGTCTGCTTCTAGTTCACCTAAAAGCTGAGGGCTGATAGTTAAGCGGTCACAACCAGCCAAAGCTTCTAGTTCACCAGTGTTACGGAAGCTTGCGCCCATAACCACTGTGTCGTAACCATTTTGCTTGTAGTAGTTGTAGATCTGAGTAACAGACACGACACCTGGATCTTCCATTGGTGCGTATTCTTTTTTGTCGGTATTGGCTTTGTACCAATCCAAAATACGGCCGACAAACGGAGAGATCAGGAAGGCTCCAGCGTCGGCACATGCAGCGGCTTGGCTAAAGCTAAATAGAAGTGTCAGGTTGCAGGTAATACCTTCTTTTTCTAGTACTTCTGCAGCACGAATGCCTTCCCAAGTAGAAGCGAGCTTGATAAGTACGCGCTCTTTAGGAATACCGGCTTGAGCGTAAAGCTCTATTAGATGCTTAGCTTTGGCGATGCTGGCTTTGGTGTCGAACGAAAGACGAGCGTCAACTTCGGTAGAAACACGGCCAGGAACGATTTTTAAAATTTCGCAACCGATGGCAACGGCAATTTTATCGCAGGCGGCGTCGATACTGTCGCTGCTTTCGATAGCGCCCTTGACTAAAGGTGCGTATTGCTCCATTTGGGCTGCTTTAAACAGCAAAGATGGATTGGTGGTAGCGTCTAACGGTTGATAGCGACGAATGGCTTCGATATCACCGGTGTCGGCGACAACGTCTGAATACTGCTTTAATTGCTCAAGTTTGTTGGTCATGTTACTCCCCATAACGCGTGCGGTTAGCAAAGGCGCACATTATCGGGGTTGTAGGCGGCAGACACAACCGTAAATTGTATGTGGGGTAGCAGCGGTATGCCTTTATCTAGGGTTGGCTTTAGTTGTGGGGATCGTGTAGACGGGGTAAAGCAGTGAATATAAAAAAAGCCCAGCATAGAGCTGGGCTTTTTTATATTTTGACTTTATGCCTTATCTATCTGCGATCAAAAAGTAATTATTCGCGATAAGGCATAAAGATTAAAACACCGTCGACTACTGTGAGTTACAGGTAGAAGGTGCGATACAGCTTTGGTTGTTTTCCCAACCCCAGCCGCTGCTAGTGTTGGTACAGAGTGGGTAGCTAGAACCGTACCAGTTACAGGTACCGCCTGTGCCGCCACTTGATGAGCTGCTAGAGCTAGAAGAGCTTGAGCTAGATGATGAGCTTGAGCTGCTTGAGCTAGATGAAGAACTAGAAGAGCTTGAGCTGCCGCTGTCTGGGAAACAATCTCCAACAGTCATACCGCCGCCGTTTGGTTGGCTCGCGCAGGTGTCAGCACCAATACAGCTTTGGTTGTTTTCGTAACCCCAACCGGAGTTCTGGTTGTTGCACACAGGGTGTTGAGTGCCGTACCAGTTACAGGTCGTTTGGCTCGAAGTACAGGTACCACCAGAACTTGAAGAGCTGCTAGAAGAAGACGAGCTGCTAGAACTGGAAGATGAACTGCTAGAACTGGATGAGCTAGAAGAACTGCTAGAGCTAGACGAGGATGAGCTGCTAGAGCTGGAAGACGAACTACTAGTACAAGAGCTAACTACGCCGCCGTTTCCGCCTTGGCTTTCACAGGTAGTGCGACCAATACAGCTTTGACCGTTCTCATAGCCCCAACCGCTAGTTTGGTTGGCACATAGTGGACGTGGGTCATCTTGATACCACTTACACTGCTCAGTACAGCTACCACCGCTGGTAGAACTGCTGCTCGAGCTAGACGATGAGCTTGAAGAGCTGCTAGAGCTAGAACTACTTGAGCTTGAGCTGCTAGAGCCGCCGCCATCAAGAACCGAGGTTAGCACTGGGAACCAAGCATTCGCCATTTTGCGATCGCCGGCATCAGTAGGGTGGACGCCGTCGCCAGTGTCGGCAACTGCGTCGAAGCCAGACCAAATGTTGGCAACAACGATAGGAGATGCCGAAGTGCTAAGACCAGAAGCCCAGCCCGGAATGGCGTTGTTCAAAGAGATAACGCGTTGATCACAATCACTACAAGAACCCGCTGGGTCCATAGGAATAATTTGTGCCACGATAATCTTCATATTGGGGTTGTTGGCACGCATGCTGCCAACCAATGAGGTGAAGGCTTCCAGAATCAAACTGGTAGAGCGGCCACTCCATACATCGTTAGTGCCTAGGTGCATCATAACCACATCTGGGTTAGTGCTGGAAAGCCATGGGCCAAGTTGACCTTGGTTAGCCATATTGGTAGCAAGAATGCCACCGTGGCCTTCGTTGTCACCGTCGTGAGAAATACTACAGCCCTGCGGACCGAGGGTCCCCACAAAATCGATATTAGTGTAACCAGCATTGACTAGCTGATCCCATAGGTAGGCGCGCCAGCAACCTGGGCTACCTGTAATTGAATCGCCCAGCGGCATGATGCGCGTTTGAGCATTGGTAACACTGCTGCCGAGAAGTGCCAGCCAAAGTACGGCGGCGATCATCCCCTTTAGCAAGAGACGTGAGTTGTGCATGTGAAAACCCTCTTGGATTATTGTTATTGGTCATTTCGTCGGAAATTGCAGAATTTACGGCGCACTCTTTTTAACATAAAACGATGTGTGAAGTCCGGTTTAGAGGTCGAATTTTGCCGAAAAATGATAATCGGTTACACAAACGGTGGGCGCTGAGTGAGTTTTTCGGCTTCCAGCAAAATCTGCGCGCCAGCGCCGGCTTGATTGGCGTTTTCGGTGATGTACCTGCGAAAGGCTCGAGCGCCGTATTCGCCAGCGAAAAGGCCTAACATATGGCGCGACATATGATGCAGGCGGTTCCCGCGGGCGATCTCGCTGGAGCAGTAGTCAACAAACCCGCTTAATACCTCTGTTCGGCTCGGTATCGGGGTGTTTTCGCCAAATACTTTTTGATCGATTTCGGCAAGAAAGTAAGGGTTGTGATACGCCTCTCGTCCAATCATCACACCGTCCAAACCTTCAAGTAACTGTAGCGATTGGTCGATGGTGGTAATGCCGCCATTGATAATCACGGTTAGGTTGGGGAAGTTATCTTTAAGTTGTTGTACCAACTCGTATTTCAGCGGCGGGACTTGGCGGTTTTCTTTCGGACTCAGGCCTTTTAACCAGGCTTTGCGAGCATGCACAATAAAGGTATCGCAGCCAGCGCTTGCGACTGTTTTAACGAAGGTCGCCATATCTGCGTAGTCATCTTGCTGATCAATACCAATACGATGTTTTACCGTTACCGGAATAGTGCAGGCGGCGTTCATTGCGGCAACGCAGTCGGCGACTAAATCCGGTTCTGCCATTAATACCGCGCCAATTTTACCTTCTTGCACTCGGTCACTGGGGCAGCCACAATTTAAATTCACTTCATCGTAACCCCAGTCTTCGGCCATGCGCGCGCAAGTGGCTAAGGCTTTGGGGTCGCTGCCGCCAAGCTGCAGGGCGATGGGGTGTTCGCTGCTATTAAATTCTAAAAACCGTTGCCGATCGCCGTTTAAAAGTGCGCCAGTCGTCACCATCTCTGTATAGAGCAAGCTTTGTTTTGTGAGTAAACGCCAGAAGTAACGACAGTGTCGGTCACTCCAATCCATCATCGGTGCAATGCAGAATCGATGATGACGCCGATTAACAACTTGCTTCGAATCTTTCATGGGTTGGGGCGTCGGCTTGTTCGGCTGGGAAGTCGACCGAGTTGTGTCATTTGATACAGACGGGCCAGCCTTTGTAGCACTTGTGGGGCGAGACGTGAAAGAGTCTGTGGAACGAGAACCTGTGGACGTCATAGAAAAGCTATCATCGTGAATAGGTAAAATTTATCGATCGCCTAGTCATTAATAATTATTATCAATGACCGTAAGGGCATAGTATAAACCCATCGATCGCGGCAACCCTAACATCGCTTAGAAAACGCCGCGACTTTCAATGAACCACGCTAAACAAGGAGATCAAGTATGCATTCTATTGATATTGGTATTAGTACCGAGAACCGTAATGCAATTGCCGAAGGGCTGAAAAAGTTATTAGCTGATTCCTACACACTCTACCTGCAAACTCACAACTTCCATTGGAATGTGACGGGGCCGCAGTTTCGCGAATTACACCTAATGTTCGAGGAGCACTACACCGAATTAGCTCTAGCCGTGGATGAAATTGCCGAGCGTATTCGTACCCTCGATGTAGTTGCCCCTGGTACCTACAAAAGCTTCGCTAAGTTGTCGTCAATAAGTGAAGTGGAAGGTGTACCGGCTTCACGTGAGATGGTTGAAATTTTAACTGCTGGACATGAACAAGTTGTCAAAACCTGTCGAGATGTGTTGGTGCTGGCACAGGGCGCTGCCGATGAGTCTACGGCGTCGCTGGTTTCAGACCGCATGCGTCTTCACGAGAAAACCGCCTGGATGCTTCGCGCTACGCTATAAGATGCTTTGTGCTGCGCAATAAAGTACGTCGAAGTACAGCTAAGTTGGTAATTCAGATAGCCGCATTCTGATTGTAAGAATGCGGCCATAGCTGTATGAATCTCAAAAAGCCCCAAGTCTGCAAATGGGACTTGGGGCTTTTTTGTGTTGGGAACATATGACTATGTCGAAGATTCTATCAAAACTGGTTTGACTGGCTGTCTTGTCCTCAATCGTGGCTTGCGCTTCGGAATTAGTGTCTATACTAACTTATACATTATTGCGGTTCAGGATTGATAATAAGCAATCTAGCCGCCTTTCTTTACGCCCAAGCTTTATGCCCGATCTTTACCCCTAGCTTTTTGGGCCATCTCCCGCGCTTGCAGTATCACGAGGTTTAGAATGCGCCAAAATTTGTCCTATCTGCTCAATTCGATGTCACGAATGGTTGGTTTTAACTCGATCCAGAGCCAGTTTACGCTAGCCTTTTTGATCATTATTACGTGTGCCGGAATTTCCGCAGGAACGATTTTCCTGTCGTTGGAGCAGAGCGCCGATACGGTCAATATGGCAGGTCGGCAGCGAATGCTGAGCCAGCGCTTGGCAAAAGAGTCGATGTTAGTCGTGCTAGGTGCCGAAAAGGCGACAGTGCCCGAAGAGACGATTTCGCTGTTCGAAGCTTCCCACCGCAGCTTGTTAAATGGCAATAAGGCGGACGCCATTCACCCGCCCGCAAGCCCCGAAATAAAAGCGCAGCTAGATCAAGTAGGGCGTTTGTGGCGAGACTACAAAACAACTGTTAACAGCTACCTACAAACTAAAAGTAGCGATCTACTACCAAAGTTACAGCAGCAGAGTCTTGCGGTGTTAAAAGATATGAACAAAGCGGTAGGGATGATCGCAAATGAAGCGAACCAATCGGTACACGCTCAGGAAACAACGGCGCTTGTACTTGCGCTGGTTACGGTTGCGTTTGCCTTAGTGAGTTGGTTGTTGGGCATGAATTGGCTAATGGCCCAAATTCATCTGCTGCAAGAGCGGTTATTACAGGTAGGCCGCGGTGACTTTTCTAATGCGATCGATGTCGAGGTTAGCGATAACGAAATTGGCAGTATGTTTACCGCCTACAACCGGATGATCGAACAGGTTAGTGCTATCGTGGAAGGGGTGCAAAACCGATCAAAAAATGTTTGCGAGCAAACCGCAAAACTTATTGGTGTAGCAACTGAATCGGAAAGCTTCGTCAGCCGTCAGCACCGTGAGCTGGAGTCGGTATCAACGTCCATGAACCAAATGACGGCGACGGTTCATCTTGTTTCTGAGCATGCGACTAGCGCCGCACAATTTGCCGACGAAGCCAGTGCCGAGGCAAAAGAAGGGTATATCGTTGTTGAAAAAAGCTCAGGCGTTATCAAAAAAATGTCGCAAGAGTTGGATAGCGCGGTAAAGGTAATGCAGCAGTTGGATTTAGACGGTCAACAAATCGGCAAGGTACTTACGGTTATTACCGGCATTGCCGAACAAACCAATTTGCTAGCGCTGAATGCCGCTATTGAGGCCGCACGAGCAGGCGAACAGGGCAGAGGCTTCGCTGTAGTGGCCGATGAAGTGCGAACTTTGGCTCAAAAAACCCAGAGCTCCACGGAAGAGATTCAGAAAATCATCGAACGCCTGCAGAGCCAAACCAGTAAAGCCGTAGCCGTGGTCGAAAACTCAACCGTGTCGGCTCAGGCAAGTGTCGAGCAGATGGGCTTAGCGAATACAACGTTACGAAAAATTGTCGATGCCGTCGCCAATATCCAACAGATGAGCAAGTCTATTGCTACCGCTTCAAAAGAGCAGAGCGACGTTGCAGGCGGAATTGACGCAAGTATCGATAGCATTTCCAGTTCTGCCGAAAGCACCACTAAAGTGACAATTGAAGTGCTAAGCGTTGCTCACACTTTGAACACCGAAATGCAGCAGTTAAGTCACGCCACCGAGGCGCTGCGCGTTTCCCAGTAATTTATTCCGTTAGGTTTTTTGAGATCACCAAGGCAAGCCACGCAGGCTTGCCTTTTTTGTGTCCTGCTTGCCATAACCTAGTCTCGTCAGTCTGATGAAAGCTTAGAGATAGACGTGCAAAAACATTACACTTCTGGGCAAGTTGCAGTTGCTTGTGGTGTAATCTGCGTCTTTAACGGCTTATTTCGGTCTTCTATGAGTAGTTTATGTTGAGTTCTTTCAAGCGGCAGCTGTGCGGGTATCGACACCGGCTGCTGCGACTTCTCTTTGCGATATCGATCGCAGCCCCGCTGACAGCAGTATATGCCGCCGAGCTTAATATTGCTGTTGCCGCTAACTTTTTACCCGCAATGCAAAAGTTGCAAGCAAGCTACCAAGCGGAAACTGGGGTAATACTGAATCTTAGTGCCGGCTCGACCGGCAAGTTGTACACCCAAATTATTCATGGCGCGCCGTTTGCGTTGTTCTTTGCGGCAGACGAGCAAACCCCTGCGCGATTGGTGGAGCAGGGGTTTGCCGAGCGTACCAGTACCTACGCGCGCGGTCAGTTGGTTTTATGGGTGGCCGAGCCACAAAAGTTTGGGCTAAACAGCGAGATGTCTTTCGCCGCCGTTATCGCTAAGCTCGCGCAAGATCCACAGGCAAAAATTGCCTTGGCAAACCCCAAAATCGCGCCCTACGGAGCCGCCGCCATTAGTTCTTTAGAGCGTGAATCCTTTCCCGCCAGCGCACGTTCGCGTTTAGTGATGGGCGAATCCGTGGCACAAGCCTATGGATTTGTCGCTAGTGGAAATATTGCCGCGGGTTTTGTTAGCGCATCACTTATTAGTTTAGATAAACAACGCACTTCGGCTGTTTGGCTGGTGCCAGAAGGTCACTACGACCCTATCGACCAACATGCTGTGGTACTCAGCGGCACGATTAATAGCCGCTTTAGCGGTGTAGAAGCTGCGCAACAAATTATCTTGGCGCAAAATTTTTTAGATTACCTACTAACAAAACAAACCCAAGCACGCTTAAAAACCATGGGCTACAACTCGCCAGCTAACACACAAAAAGAGACGTTATAAAACAAATGGATTGGCTAGCAATAACCCTAACCCTTAAGCTCGCACTTGTATCGACATTGATATTACTGCTGCTGGGCACGCCCTTAGCCTGGTGGCTGGCGCGCCGGCAGGGGTGGTGGGTGAGTATCGTTAACACCTTGGTTACGCTACCGGTAGTGCTGCCGCCAACCGTTATTGGTTTTTATTTATTGTTGCTGCTTTCACCACAAGGTAGTTTGGCAAACGTTGCCCAGCTGTTCGGCTTAACGACGTTTGCGTTTAGCTTTACCGGCTTAGTAATTGGCTCGGTTATTTATTCTTTGCCTTTTGTTGTGCAGCCACTAGTGAATAGTTTCGCTGCCATTCCCCACAACCTGTTCGAAGTTGCCGCAACGCTTGGTGCCACACCCTTACAGCGATTTACGCGGATAGCGTTACCGCTGGCAAAACCCGGATTTGTAGTGGCGTTTGTGCTGGGCTTTGCCCACACGCTTGGTGAATTTGGTGTGGTGTTAATGATTGGTGGCAATATTCCCGGAGAAACACGCGTGGTCTCCATTGCTATTTACGAGCAGGTGGAATCGTTGCAATGGGGGGCTGCACATCAAATGTCGTTATTAATGTTGCTGTTTGCTTTTGTTGTAATTCTAATCACTCACCGCTTACAAAAGTATTCTGCATTAGGCTTATCGCTACCGGTTCGGTCTAGTAAAGCCGAGCTTAGCAAATCCAAACACCGTAAATCCCAACCCAGTAAAGCCGACTACTGGCGAGATGCCGAGGCCGAAAAAAACAGACCAGTAACGAGCGGCAGCGAGCGTGACAATGACTGATTCGAACCAAGCGATGTCAGACTTGCTAACAAACGATCAGCCAGTACTGCAAGGCAAGTTTAGGTTACAGCGCGGCGATTTAACTCAACGAACAAAATCAACTCAGCCCTTTATACTGAACTGCGAGTTTAAATTTCAGCGCGGTGTAACTGCAATATTTGGCCCCTCCGGCTGCGGTAAAACAACCTTATTGCGCGCTATAGCCGGTTTAGAACCCAGCGCACAGGGTAGCTGCGAGTGGCTTTCCAACGGTAAAAGTTGCACGATATGGCAAGCCTCGCGAGATGAAAAAAACGGCACCAGACCAGTTTTTGTGCCGGCTTATCAGCGTCGTATTGGCTATGTAGTGCAGCAGTCTGGGTTATTTCCGCACTTGTCGGTAGAGCAAAATATTCGCTTTGGTGAAAGCGTAGCGGCTAAAATAAAAGTCGCTAAAACAAAAGCTACTAATGTAACAATCGCCGAACCAACCAAATTGGGTTTGGGTTTTAGTCACGTCATTGCACTGCTAGGTTTAACGAAACTATTGCAGCGCAAACCGCATCAGCTTTCTGGTGGCCAGCAACAGCGTGTTGCCATTGGTCGAGCACTGCTTCGTAATCCGCAGTTGTTATTATTAGACGAACCTCTAGCCGCGTTAGACCAAGCCGCACGCAACGATATTATTCGCTATTTAGAAGACTTAATTGCGCGCTTGGAAATTCCCACGCTATTCGTCAGCCACGACCCAAGTGAAGTCGCGCGTTTTAGCGACAACATATTAATTATGGATGGGGGTGAAACCCTAACCCAAGGCAACACCCAACAGCTACTCACGCAATTGCATTTACCGCTCGCACAAAACGACCATGCCAGCGCTGTTTTACGCGCGACGTTAATAACCGCAAAAGATGCACAGGGCTTGAGTTGGTTGGGGGTGGGCGGCGAAAAAATCGCTGTACCGGCAGAGCACAAAAAACTACGGCAACTAGAGCGTATTCGCGTTTACGCAGCGGATGTAAGCTTAGCCTTAAGTCGCGCTTTGGATACCAGCATAGTGAATATTCTAGAGGCAAAAGTTAGCGATATTCAAAACCTAGACGAAGCGCGCGTAATCGTGCGCTTACAGCTAAATGATGGCCAGTACTTGCTCGCAAAAATTACTCGGCTATCGCAAATGCGATTAAATTTAACCCTAGGTATGCAGGTGTTTGCGCAGGTAAAAGGTGTTGCGCTTCTTTAATCTCAATAAAGAAATAAAAAAGCGCATAATTGAATGTGAACGTAATAATCGTTAAAAATGACGCACGCGTTCAGCTAAATCGGGCCTTACACGTTCATCTGCAGGTTTAGTGCGGCTGCCAAAATACAAAAAACCTGCAATTTTTTCGTTAGCGTTTAGGTTTAGCGCATTATTTACATCGTCGTCGTAGGCGTACCATTCGGTTAACCATTGAGCGCCAAAACCCATTGCGGTTGCCGCCACTAACATATTCTGACAGCAGGCTCCGGCAGAAAGTAACTGCTCCCACTGCGGCACCTTGGGGTGGTCTACAGGAGAGCTGATCACTGCAATAACCAGTGGCGCGCGGTTAAAACGCTGGCTTTCAAATTCTAATAACTTTTCTGAAGCCTCGGGATTTTTTACCGCAAAAATAGCCGCAACCATTTGGCCAAACTTTGTACGCGCCTCACCTTCAAAGATCACAAAACGCCAAGGGCCAATTTTGCCGTGGTCTGGCACGCGATGGCCCGCCGCTAAAATAGTTTGTAATTGCGCTGCATCTGGGCCCGGCGCCACCATATCGGCGGCGGTGCTAGAACGACGGCTTAGCAACAGATTTACCGTTCCGCTGTCGGTTTGGTTGGTTGTAATAGATGATTCGCTGGAATTGGTTTCGGTCATAATTTGCTCTACTTTTAGGGCTTATCAGTTGGCGCGGCTGGGGTAGGGGTGACGATTTAAACAAACGTATTACTGCTAGATGTACCAGTAAGTATCGCTGTTATCTAATGTTACTGTCTTGTTTTGCTTTGCGAAAGAATCGCAGTATACCAATAGTTGCCGCCAAGCTCTTATTCAAACCGACTATAGCGGGTATAATCGCCGCCAATAGTTTTAACCCTACAAAAATTCTTGTTATAGCCAGGCCGAGAAATACCATGACCGTAAGAACTCGAATCGCTCCATCGCCAACCGGCGACCCCCACGTAGGCACAGCCTATATCGCTTTGTTTAACCTCTGTTTTGCCCGCAAGCATGGCGGCCAGTTTATCTTGCGTATTGAAGATACCGACCAAGCGCGCAGCACGCCAGAATCGGAGCAAGCGATTTTAGATTCACTGCGTTGGCTCGGCCTAGAATGGGACGAAGGCCCAGACGTAGGTGGCAACAACGGCCCGTATCGTCAAAGCGAACGCAAAGATATTTATATTGACCACGTAAACAAATTGCTAGAAAGCGGCCACGCCTTTAAATGCTACCGCACCACAGAAGAGTTAGACGAACTGCGCAACCAGCGCAAAGAAGCCGGTATTCATTCGGCCCTAAAACCGTCTGACCTAAAATTGAGCGACGCCGAACAAGCAACGCGCGAAGCGGCAGGCCTGCCCTACGTAGTGCGCATGATGGTGCCAGAAGAAACCGGCAGCTGCGAAGTTGCCGATTTATTACGAGGCACTATGGAGCTAGATTGGTCTTTAGTGGATGCGCAAATATTGCTGAAGTCCGACGGCATGCCAACCTATCACTTGGCCAACGTCGTCGACGACCACCTGATGGGTATCACCCACGTTATTCGTGGTGAAGAGTGGATTAACTCTGCCCCTAAACATTTGTTGTTATATAAATATTTTGGTTGGGAAGCGCCGGTACTTTGCCACCTGCCGTTATTGCGCAACCCAGATAAAACCAAACTCAGCAAACGTAAAAACCCCACCAGTATTTTGTACTACAAGCGTATGGGCTTTTTGCACGAAGCCGTGCTCAACTACCTTGGTCGTATGGGTTGGTCCATGCCAGACGAACGCGAGAAGTTTTCGTTAGCCGACATGATAGATCAGTTCGATATTGGCCGTGTTTCATTGGGCGGGCCAATTTTTGATGTGGAAAAATTGCGCTGGTTAAATGGCTTATGGATTCGCGAAGACCACAGCGACGAACAGCTAGCCGACCGCTTAACCGAATGGTTACTTAATCGCGAAAATTTACTTGCGGTAATTCCACAAGTAAAACAGCGCATGGAAATTTTGGGCGACTTTATTCCCACCGTCGCGTTTTTGGCCACAGGCAACCTAGGTTTAACCGAAGCCAGTTTTAGCGCGAATAAGCTCGACGTAGAAACCCAAAAGAAAGTACTGCAATTTGCTCAATGGAAAATGGACCTACTGCGCAGTTGGGAACGCGATGCTATTTTTGCCGAGTTTAAAGCCCTAGCCGATGGCATGGGCATTAAACTAAAAGACTTCCTCGCACCGGTATTTATTGCGATTAGCGGTTCTACATCCAGCTTTTCGGTAATGGATGCAATGGTGCTGCTAGGGCCGGACTTGTCGAGAACGCGTTTACGTGAAGCGGTAGACGTGCTTGGTGGTGCAGGTAAAAAAGTGTTAAAGCGCTACGAAAAAGAATTTGCCGACCTAGATAAACCTCAAGCAGAAGAGGGCGGTCAGGCTTAAACAGTGTCGTTCTAAACGTTTGAAAAAAAATCACTCGGAAAAATCCCGGCTTGGTAATAAACAGTTTTATTGCCGAGGCGGGATTTTTCGTTTGTATTGTTTTGTTATTAAAGCCTCAGTCGCGCTGATGAACACACCTGCCCAGCGCAAAGGTTTTTTCTATTAAGCGATCATCCCCCAGAGTGTTTAACACAAATACCAGCTCTTCAATATTTTTACAGTGTGCGGTTCTAAATTTTAGCAACGGCGTTGCGTGTAAATCTAACAGGGTAAAATCGGCTTCTTTGCCCGCGGCGAAGTTGCCAATTTTGCTCTCTAAATCCAGCGCTTTTGCGCCGCCCAGTGTTGCCATATACAAAGCTTGCATAGGGGCTAAATTACACCCCTGTAACTGCTGAACCTTATAGGCTTCGTCCATTGTACGAAACAGCGAAAAACTACTGCCCGCACCAATATCCGTTCCCAAACCGACTTTAACCCCAGCGTTTTGCAAACGAGTTAAGTTCAATAAGCCAGAACCTAAAAACAAATTACTGGTAGGGCAGTGTGCAATCGCTGCATCGCGGCTGGCCAATAGCGAACACTCGTCATCGCTTAGGTGAATGCCGTGGGCAAACACACTACGCTTGCCTACTAAGCCCGCTTGCGCATAAACATCTAAATAATGTCTGGCGGTGGGGAACAGCTCTTTAACCCATGCAACCTCGTCGTGGTTTTCCGCAAGGTGAGTGTGCAGGTACACATCGTCGAATTCGCTTAACAACTTACCGGCCATATTTAATTGTTCTGGGCTACTGGTAATCGCAAAGCGCGGCGTAATCGCATACTGCAACCTATCCACACCGTGCCAGCGTTCGATCAGTGCACGGGTCTCGCTGTAGCTCGTCTCTGCGGTATCACACAGCGCGCTTGGCGCATTGCGATCCATCATCACCTTACCGGCAATTAAGCGCAGGCCATGTTGCTGTGCGGCGCTAAACAGCGCATCAACCGATTGCGGGTGAACCGTGCCAAACACCATAGCCGTGGTAGTGCCATTGCGTAACAGCTCGGCTAAAAAGAACGCTGCAACCTGTTCTGCGTAAGCTGGGTTGGCAAATTTTTGCTCAGTGGGAAAGGTGTAGGTATTTAACCAGCGCAATAACTGCTCGCCGTAAGCGCCAATCATCTCGGTTTGCGGGTAGTGAATATGGGTGTCCACAAAGCCGGGTAGTATCAAATGGTGAGGGTAGTGCTGTATCGCGAGGCCTTCAGCCAGTTCGGCGGCGAGTTGTGGCAGCAGCTCGCTAGCATCGCCCAGTTGCCGTATATGGCCGTTTTCGACCAGAAGCAGGCCATCTTGCCAATACTGCCACGCGGGCAGGGCAGTGCTTGTGGCGTCATCGGGGTTGGTAACACCTGGCGCTGTAGCGTTTGGCTCGTGTAAAAAGTGCAGAATGGCGCCGCGGTAGGCAGCAAGGCTTGTCATTATTGGTTATCTCCACAGCGCTTAGCTCGGCAGTATACCAAGCAAACGAGGCTAGGCATTCCGACAACCGCGGCGTACAGCCGCAATAAGCCGTAAAATCACCCAAAAGCCAGATAACTTGTTGACAGTACAGCGATGTTTGATAGAATGCGCCCCCTCTGAAGACACAGTTCTCAGACCCTTTATGGGGCCTTAGCTCAGCTGGGAGAGCG
This sequence comes from Teredinibacter waterburyi, assembly GCF_001922985.1. Lineage (GTDB taxonomy): Bacteria > Pseudomonadota > Gammaproteobacteria > Pseudomonadales > Cellvibrionaceae > Teredinibacter > Teredinibacter waterburyi. The sequence continues at coordinate 10,652 of NZ_MRUH01000085.1, read as the reverse complement.
CAACACTGGCAGTGTTGAGGTCAGCGGTTCGATCCCGCTAGGCTCCACCAAATCACGTTGTTAACTCAACGACAAAAAAGCCCGCTCTTGTAGCGGGCTTTTTTGTGCCTGTCACTTTCTCCCATCCAGCTAACTTGGCTAAACGGTAGTTTCCATGTTTAGTGCGTTCAATCCCTACTTACCAAGAAATACCTTGGGCTCATATCTCTCGCATCTCCATTCCCTTGAGGGGCTGGGAGGCCTTACTCCCGCTGGCACAATAATATCGTGCCAGCCACATATCTCGTACGCATTTGGTTTGTCAAAGAATCATACCGGCTATGAGCCTTGCCGCTGAATCTCCGAAATCAACGACAAAAGCTCCCTTGTTGCAGTGTGTACAAATATGGCTATCGTGTTCGATCTCCTTATCGCACAATGGACAGTTTTTATATTTCATATTAATACCCGCCCCAATAATTTGGTTGGGTTCCCTTCTTTTGATGTGTGTATGGCTAATCCCAATTGGAATTATAATGGCGCGGAAGTTAATAAAAGATTTGCAGCAAGTAGCGTAACTATAACAACACTGCAATTCTTAAATAATGTGCTTTTAGCGGCGGAGATAACTGTAAACAAATGGCGAAATCAATGTGATTTAATCACCAACGCCTAGTTAGAAGAGTAAAAAAATGCAGAAAATCTTTCGAGAATTAAATAGGGCTGTGTAAACTCCCAGAAGATATAAATCGACCGAAATAAGAAGCTTTAAAAACTCTTGCCCGACCACCGGGGCCTTTATCTTTAGGTGATGAGCTGATCCGGTAGAGTACGCTTGTAAAGCATGCATACCATGCTGCAACGGGAAGCTGAATTAACACAGCTGTTGCTAGCTTCTCTGTAAAATAATTTTCACAGAGTAAAGAATGCACATAATTATTTAGCACCTTCGAATTTTCATGCTTCCTGCTTTTTCAATCAACACTAGAATTTAAATAGTATTCATAAAAACGGTTTGAAAAAACGTCGTTAGGGTCTAGCGAAACTTTATCTTCCTTGAAGACTTTATAGCTTGGGTAAGCTTGCTCAAACTGCGCTTTACTTGGCCATTGCTGATAAGGAAGGTAATAGCGGCCGTCGAGCGCGATAGATTTTTGCACTAAATCTCGTGTCCATATCTTAGCTTTATCAATATTCTCTTTATTCAGCCTGAGAGAGAAATAAAGCACGATTGCTAGCTGATCTTCTGTCGCCGACTCGTAAGTTAAGGTAGAGGAAGTGGTAGATTTTGGAATGAAGCGCAACGAAGCGTTACTTAGTTTAATGTCATTATTTAAAAATGCCTCTTTTACATGACCTAGGAATTCAGGCATGTGTCGGACTGGAATAAAATATTCCTGAAGCAAATCGGGGTTCTTTTTACTGGCAGCCGCCAATATTGGCTTGATTGGTGGGGTTAGTACTTTTAAGTGAGTGTCTTGAGTGTTTAAAAACTTGTACTGCAGTTTTTGAGCTGTAGAAGCAAGTAAGCCTTTTCGCTTTAGCCAAAAGCCAATTTTTGTTAGTAAAGCCCTTGGGTTAAACAGGGTTGGTTTTGGGTCTGGGTTTACAGTTCCGGTTCTGTCTACATCTACCAACTGTCGATAAGTATAAGCAGTGCCCTTTGTCATGAACCCGTCCCTATCTAGCGCAAGTGTCGCAAATAGAAAGGCGATTGGCGATTGGGTTAGCGATTCGATAGAGCCTGATTCATCTCGTTCGATGATATGCCTTGGCGTGTCTTTAAGTATTTTATCAAGTATTACTATGTACTCTTCGGGCGAATTAAAATATGTGGCCTCTGATTTAAGGTAATGATTTTCGTGAAGCTCTAATGTGGCATCAACAATTACACCGAATAGTCCGTAACCGCCGATTACTCGATTAAAAAGGAAAGGGTTCTCATTTCGACTAGCTGTAGTAATAGAACCGTCGGGCAATACAACTGTAATTTTTTCTACACTATGAATTACGCTGCCATAACTAAAGCTTCTGCCATGAGCATTAACCGATAGTGTGCCACCAACCGTAAACGGCGTAGAGCTTTGCTGAACTTTGTTTGCGAGTGAATGCCCGTCAAACATCTTGATAGCGTTGTGCACATCGCTCCACAATGCACCAGCGCCAACCTTAACTGTCCACAATCCATTTTTAAGATTCGGGCTGTCTACAAAGCTAAGGGACTTCATATCCAATGTGATGCCGAGTTTTGACGCTATATGCCCACCCTGACTGTGTCTGGCTCCTGCGACGCTGATATGAATTTTAGGGTTAAGTTCATTCCACTTATTTATCGTTTCGATAATCTCAGAAATTTCATTGGCACTTTTAGGCGAGATAATACAAGACAATTCAGTTTTATTGAGAAAGCTTACATCGTTAATAGACTGCAATAATTCGCCTTTGTTCTTCTCGCCATACGTTGAACAAATTTCCGCTGGCGTTTTGGGAGTAGGGGCAGAACATAAGCCGGTGCTAAAGGCAAGTAAGGAAAGTAAACAAATGTATCGAAGCATATTGATTGTCTTTTATTATCGGGATGTCAAACTTCAAATTACCCACTATCTCGACGTACTTCCCCTTTATAAGATTGCCGAGCGTATCTTGGGAGATATTAGTACTTTTTAGGCTATCGAAGTTACCCGACGTAATTGATTGGATCAGAGCCTTTTTTCGTTCGTAATCATAGCCACATGTAGAAGCAATTACACTAGCAATTTTTTCAGGGAGTTTGTTTTCGATGTTTTGTTGAATGTGCTTTGATTCAACTCCAAGATTATCAGCAATACTGAGGGCCGTGTCAGACATCCATAAGCGTCTAGTTTCCCTTTTGGCTTCTGATTATAAGCACCAGCAAGATATGCAGGCTTTTTGGAGTCAAAAGAATGGCATAGATGTTAAGCGCTTTATCAATCTCTATAAAAAACAATTCCCTAATCCATTACTAACTCTGATATTGGAAATTCCATTATGGCGGGAGTAACCTAAATGACTATCCATCTCGGCATTTAAAGCTGCTTCTACAGAGATTTTGGTTAACTGGGCGCTGAATACGCTGAGATCTTCAGGTGTTTTGAGGTCTTTGGCTAACTCGGCTGCTAGCGCTTTCATCTTGTCTTGGTTCATGATCTTACTCATTATTATTCTCCGGGTAGAAGGTAATTAATAATGAGCAGATACACAATTTAATTTACAGTCTCTACTAAAATCCTGCTGGGTTTTTCAACCACATAGATAAGACGTAAAAAAGAATTCTATGGCTTCCTGAACTCTCTTTAACATGGGACTTGAGCTCGTCGATTTCTTTTTCATCGTAAATCGTTTCCCCTTGAAACACCATGTTGATATTTTTGGCATGGGCGATATTGCTCACAGGATTATCATGGAGTAATATAAATTCTGCATCTTTGCCTTCCTCAATACTTCCTAAATGTTTATCCATTTTAAAATACTGTGCTGGTACTAATGTCGCAGCAGTGAGGATATCAAATGCAGACATGCCCGCGTTGTTTAAGGCTTTCATCTCTTCATGAAGGGAAAACCCAGGCACGACGTAAACATCATTTGCATCCGTACCGACCATAACTTTGACGCCATGGCGATGCGCATCCACGATGGTTTTGGCCGCCAATTCGTAGAATTCCTTAAATATAGGCGCATCAGAACGGCCTCTATCTGTTAGACCTGCAATATCTTCACTCCACGCTAGACGGATTATATAGTGGGTATATTCTAGTCCTTCGACATCACTCTCTTGCTCCGCGACGGCAAGATAATCATTTCGTCGAGTCAATAGCGTGGGAGAAAGGTACACATCATGTTCAGCTAAGTAGCGATATTTTTCTGCGCAGTTTTTTTCATCAAAACTATCAATAAGTAGTCGATAAAGATCGGCTAGTGGTTTATCCCAGTGTTTTCCTTCTCGAAGTTCCGCCGCGTATTTTGAACAATCAAACAAAAAGAGGCGAGCATGGGCAAACGATCTTTGACCTGCATCGATGGCTTTCATCAGCCCTACTTTACGAGGCATATGTCCGCCGATTTCGATACCTTGTTTTTTTGCTTCTGAGGCCATTTCAAAATAGGCTTCTGGCTGAATCCAGTTGTAACTTTTGATAAAGAAAGGTCGCATTCCCTCATTGATATTGGCATAGTAGTTGACGAGTTTTTGGACGTCTTCAGATGTTTTTGTTGCGTGAAAATCAGGTGAATCAGGGTGAGAATGATCTTCCCCATTGACCGGGAAAGTACCTGATCCACGTATGATGGGCCCAACCATCTCTTGTTTGAGTACTTCCTGATTCCACTGTTGTTTATGTTGGAAGCAGGGGTATAAAGAGGTTTTGTTTTCGTTGGGGCATGCAATGATACTTCGTATGGAGGTCACGCCATTGGCAATATAGAGGGGGTAGTCCAATTCTGGTGATAGCATGGAGGTCACCGTGTGCATATCCCACAAACCAGGCAAAAGATACTTTCCCTTTGCGTTGATAGTATGCACGTTGTTCGCGACTAAGCTCTTTTTATCGTGCTGAAAGATACGCACAATCTTGCCCTGCTTTACCTCAATGCTTTGCTTAGGAATGATCTTCTGGTTAACCACATCGATCAAATTCACGCCGGCCACAATATAGTGATTTTTGCTATTTTGTGGGGAGAGCTTTTTTGTGTAATTGCATCCGGAAAAGATAAGTGTAGACGATACTATAGTGGCTATTGTTAACAACAGCCCCAATGAACACATAATTTTTTTTCTAATCATTTCTTTTTTCTCGTTTGGGGTAATCTCAAGTCATTCTGCTTGGAGAAAAATGGTGTATAAGTATCAAATCGGTCCAGATGATAAAATATAGCTAAAAAATATCATAATCACATACCCTAGCCAATATTAATAAGCGGTGGAGCGTGTAGCAAAAAGATAATAAAAGCATTTAGGGCGCCTTCATACATTAATCGTTCATTCAACCTGATGTTAGGTGGCTGCGGCAGCGAAGAAGAGAAGATAAATTAATTGTCCCATTTTTTTGAATTCCATATTTAGTGTCGCAATGAGGGCGTGAGTAGTGATTAACTGTTTTTTAATCGCCTGAGGGGATATTTCAATTGCTTCTAGGGTCAAGGCTTTTGCCTCATCTAAACCTTCTGCATCAAGGGTGAGTAATATGTCAATACTATGTTCTTCTGGTGTTTTCGCTCTTTTTCTTGGCGAATAACCAAGCTCTTTGACGATAGCGTCGGCCAGTGGCCAAATTGACCATGGGTTTTGTCCTGTCAACACTGAGCCTGATTGGCTGAGGTGTTCTAAGTAAAGAGAACCTTCTTCAAAGAGGGCTCCTTGTTCTGTTAGTTTGTCTTGCAATAGGAATGGGAATACTTCTTTAGCGTTAGGGATCAAAAATAATTCTTCGTTATTCGTGAATGCGCTTACGTTCTTATTGGCGATGAACGGTGTTCCATCGGAAAGCATCACATTCACAAAGGCCGAGGGACCGTGACAAATGGCAGAAATCACTTTTCCCTCTTTATTATATTCCCTAATTATTTTTTGAATACTGCTATTGTTAGGGAAATCGTACATGGCGCCTTTGCCGCCAACGAAGTAAACTGCTTTGTACTCACCTGGGATAACCTCGTTAAGCGGTATACTATTGTTGACTTTCTTTTGGGCGGCAATATCGTTCATGAAGGCGTAGTCATATTTTCCTATGTCATCTTCGTCAATGACTACGGGAGGGCGTCCGCCGTTTGGACTGGCAATATCCACCTCAAATCCATTGGTATGAAACACATAATAAGCTCGGGAAAGTTCTGTGAGTTCATACCCCGTTTCCATTCCTGTATTCCCGATTTCGCCGGTACTCGTGACCACAGCAAGAATTTTACCTCGACCTGACGCAGGTTTTTCTAGGTAGGCAATATCCTCTGGTTTGGTGTTGGCGAGGTTTTCATCGTTTGATGAGCCGCTGATGATTATGACGCTAAATATGAACATAAAGAATATGCCCAATAGGCTGGATAATACTATGAGCGTTTTTTTTAACATGGCTAGTCCCTCGATATTTTTCACACACTATAATGATCTCGATGTAAAATCCGTGTGAAAATATCGCGTGTTTAGTCTATACGGTCTTTAATATGACCTTAAACACATCGCTTTGATGCTCTATGCGTAGCTGTCAGCTAAGCTTACATACTTATTTCTTTCTTTCGAGATGGGATGTTTTCTGTTTGATTCTTTTGCAGCAGTGGACCAATCCTTCGCTTTAACAGCTTTTTTAAAGACTGGCCATTGATTGTTTAAGTCGGTCATTCCGACGTTGAAAATAATATCGAAAAGAGCTAGCTTGACTTCACTTGGGTACGTATAGAAGTCGGAGAAAACCATCTTTAATTCACTTTCGAAGCTGACGCCGTTACGGGCTTTGTTAGGTATAGTTATTTTTATATTCATCAGAAAATGCATTATTGAAAAATATATCGAAATTTTCTTGTACAGGAATAATCTTTTTACTTTCATTATCATTTAACGAATCAATATGAGAGCTAGGCACTGCAAGAAATGCTAGATCACTTGTCTGCCAACTATCGGTACAATAAAACAAATAAAAATCATCTTCTAGAAGCTTTGATAACGCGCAATAAGCTCTGATGATGTCATCTCGATCATGATTCAATTGATATTTTATACTACTTTTACGATAAGACAATTCAACTTCATTTTCAGAAATCATATTTTCTGAAATATGATTGAAACCATACTTATCCGCCAATCTATTCCATGAAAGATCAATAAAGTCGTCAGTAATTAAGAAATTTTCCGACCTGTCACAAATTGCTTCCCAGGAATTTTCATCATCAGGGATGGAAATCAAAAAATTGAATGTATCTACGATAATATCGATACTCTCATACGTTTTTTTCTGCTCAACTTTATTTGTCAAATGTTGATTATCAGATTTTAAAAACAGCGATCTAATCTTGCCAATTATATTCATGGTACGACCTTATTGCCTAACGCCCATGTAACCGCGTAGTTGACATGCTTGTTAGCTGCTATCGTTTAGGGGGTTAAGTAAAAATTCTGCGACAATGCCAGCGGGCTCAATAATACTATGGGATTCTTCAGTATTTAAAGCTGTAATGCATAGTTTTCCATAGTCGGCACCTTCTCTATGGCGGGCTCTATTTATGCTGATGGTTATGTGAAATAGTGCTCTCTCATGGTTTTTATGGCTGATTCATTAGTGGTTACAGGTATTTCAGTGGGGCATATTTAGGGCGGCGTAGGCTTGCCCAAACGAAGCGGGAGAATTGGCGCTAGTTGGATGAGCGCCAAGCTTAGTTTGGGGTAGGTGTACAGCTTTGTTAGCTATTTTCTTAGTGACTCAAAGGCCTCATCACGCTGGCGGATACATTGTTCACTGTTCAATAGCGTACCAATATCAACTCCGGTACTACGTTTCTTAATTTGTTCTTTGCTGTACTGCTTATAAAGCATCTCATTTGCACAATAGCATTGCGCCCGAAATCCAAGCTCTACATAACGAACAAAACTCATTAATTCTTCTTGAAGTTGAATTTCACTAGCAGCAGGGGAGATTGCTTTTTTTTGATAGTTATCTGCAGCACTCTTAATCAAAAATATTGCGCAGTCGTCAACATCCGCAACAAGGTCTAGATATCCCCAGTCATTCTTAAAATCTGACGCGTGACTAGCGGCAGAGATAATAAAGCATGTAAGTAATAAATATTTATTAATCTTCACGATAATTCCTAGAATATTGTTAACGCTTACAGCAGGCGCGCGCTTTTCCGCTTCGGCTGGATGTTTTTGTTAAGCTATTAAAATATACGAGCTAGACACCTATCGAATAAATTCGTGCTTTCATCTAACACATCCCTATTCGCATAGAGGTTGGACATTGGACTTTCAGCCAACTTCCGAGTTATAAACTTCGGGAGCGATAGTGCTTGAGCAACATTAAATATATCCCAGCCACTTGCAAACTCAACCCCTAGCCGACCCTTGGATTTTGGGTTTTTCCTAAGCCTTCTTACCGTTATTTGACCGAATAATACATACAGGATAAGCGAAAGAAGCCCACCGAAAAACCCAAAGCAAAGATAAAATCTTCAAAATTCATAGTAATGAAAGCCGTGCCATAATTTGATCATACAAACCGCCATTTTTACCCTTCACAATATTGTTCGTGGTAATAGATGCTGTTGCGGCGGCTCCAGCAACGACAACACCACCAATAATTAAACCTACCCAGCCAATTGGTGTAGCTACCATCAGCAGGCCCAGAGCAGCTGTTCCAGCATTCACTGATTCATGATTCAAATATTGACTTTTTCTGGATAACCCATTGACCATTTTTTTTAGATGCAACGCCCTGAAAGGTTACCCCCTCAACTTCATAATTAATCTCGAACTCAACGCTATTACTTTCGACTACAAATTTAACAACTTCTATATACAGCTCAGATATTTTCTCGACGTGCAATACCACGTCGAAGCCATCTGGCTTTGTACTTATAGGGATATTGTGATTTGTTGCTATTAAAATAGGGCTACGCTCTTCCAGCTCGAGATGCAAATACTGATGAAACTCTTCATCTGAAAGGATTAATTTAAATACATTATTTACCAATGTATTTGGTAATTTCATATTACTCTCCGTAGAACAGGATAAAACTATAAATGCTATAATCGTTAGAAATATCTTACCGCCAATACCTATTAATATTTTTTCCATATGCAGCCACCTCAAAAGCTTTTCCCTCCTCACCTGCTTGGTCTTTTCCATCTTTATGATCTCCCCAGTGAACCATTTCATGCAAAATTGTCGACTCCAACAACAAATGCATTAGAGGGTTAGAAAAGTCTACACTTTCAAAACGATCACATATTGATTTTGCCAGATAGACTCGGTTTGGAAACTTCCCGCCATTAAACCGTCCATTCGAACCAGGCATTACTGCATACGTTATATCCGGATTATATCCATTAGTGATAGCCCATGTTGCCGAAGGCTCTTTAAGTTCGGAATACTTTTTAAAAGCATTCCAAACCTTAGGTTTTACTTTAACCTTAGGTAGATTTGCTTGTATCCAACTCGATAGTTTTGGATAGGTTTTTTGAAAAACAGGGTCAATTCTCAACTAGTACTTCTTGTTTATATAGATTGAATGTAACGCGGCCAGCAGCGGCAGCTAACATGGAGTACCTTTTGTGTAAAAATGAGCGTAGCGAAACACAAAAGGTGCGGAGTAACCTGTCAAGCCCGCGCAGCTGGCGATGCTGACTGGCCTTGTTAGCACTTGTACCCGCCCACCTTGATTATACATTCGAAATTTTGCTTAGATATTTTTGATTGTACTGGTTTCTCTATCTCTGACTTGTCACATCTAGGACTACTTTGAGTCCACAGAGGAGGTATTTTTTCCCTGGCAATTATTTCGATGCGATCTCCGCTCGAATCGAAGACCTCAACCTGACAATACCCGTAATCAATACTTTTGATATGTATACTGTTTTTCACAGTATATTCCTCACCCTGTTGGGGTATAAAAGAGAATCTATTCGGACACCAAACCCTTTTATCTTCAGTGTTGTGATAAGTATTCAGCATAAATGTCTGAAGCTCTCCGGCTTTGATATCAAAAGATTTGTCAGTATCGTTAACAATGGGGAATACCTTTCCATCTGTACAAATCTCATTGCTATCATAGATAACTGCAGAGAAATCGCGATAAGTGCCTGGTATCCAATCGACAATTATAAAGGAAGCATCTTTAGCCTCCCCTTTTTCATAGTAGAATGGGTCTGAGTTTTTAAACATTATTTTGGCTGAGGCACTGCTTGGCGCTTCTTTGTAAGCCGTCAGCTTAATTCCTTGGGAAGCGCAACCGATAAAAGTTACGTTTATTATCAACAGTAGATGGACCTTAATACTTTTTATCATGAATTCTCCAATATGTGTTTTAGTGCTAACCACGCAATGCGGACTTCGGTTGATTACCTTGTTAACTGCCAACACTTCGCTGTAACCTTTCGTGACCGCCCGAAGCAATTTCTTCAAACTTTAAATCTAATTCTGGGAATATATCCAAGCGTTCTTTCTGTAGGGTATTCGCGGCTCTATCCACAACATCTAGTTCGATGGACTCTACGCGCGTACCTTTCCATAATTTGTCTGACAGTGCGATCATCAATTCTTCAAAAGAACAATCCATTTTATCCCGGCGCGCATGGGACATACAGGCTCGCGCCAGTTTAGGTGAGGCACCGTTATTAATAAGAATTTTTTCACCCTCCGGTTCATGCTCTGAACCTGGGCCAGTCATTTCGCTGGTATGTAGAATCTTTCCTATATCGTGTATAGCTACGCCAGTGCGAACAAACTCAAAATCTATTTCGACTCCGAGTTCTCTTAGTGCATCAATAAGTAAATCAGCCGCTTCCCCCGCGAGTGTTACGTGAGTCTTTAGATGTTCTGGTGCACCAAGTTTTTCTAACAAATTAAATGCTTCTTTTCTTGAGTTAGGCACTTACTATTCCTTGGCAGTTAACGCCAAGCTCACCTGCAATTTTTGCTGTGAGCGTTTGTGTAATATGGAGCTGCGCGACA
>NZ_MRUH01000084.1 GCF_001922985.1 Teredinibacter waterburyi | reverse complement strand
GCAGCTCCATTTTACACAAACGCTCACAGCAAAAATTGCAGGTGAGCTTGGCGTTATGTGTATCATCGAATGAAAAATATAGTTTTACTTGTAGTGCTGTTAGCTGGTTGTACGGATTCAAAAATTGACGCTTGTTTAGATGACGGGGGCAGTTATAACTATGAAAAATGCGAATGTGACTTTGAGGTCAACCATGAATATAAAGAAGTTCATAGTTGTAAATAATTTAGTTGTTGGCTCATATTGGGTACTGTTTATTATTGCTCCTACATTGTTAATTGCAATCTTGGTAATAACATTTAACCAGTCAAAATTAGTTATAGCGCTCTCAATAGTGACCTTTCTTATTACTGGCGAACATGGCATTCGAAAATGGGCATCCCACCTAGAATCGGGCGTAAAATAATGTGTATAACTAGGTCCGCACATAACAAGGCCAGTCAATCTGACCTCCGTAAACTGTCTTCTTTTTTGCAAAAAACCGCAAAAAAGCAGCCAATTCACTCCGGCAGTTGCTGGCGGCGTTAAGTGGCAAAAACGGAGGGAGCAGATATCGCTGATAGATATTTTGATAAAGTTGAAAATGAAGAGGTGTATCTAATCGAGTTTCTCTTTCAGCTAACGATTGTCTATCGTGATCTCAATGAATCGCTGGAAGGTGATGAGCGTAAAGTCACACTTGCGCAAATTAATGAAATAAATCATCGCATCCTAAATAGGGTTCGAGACATCCGAGCAGGGGAAAAGTGGACAACGCGATCTGCCACCTCGGAAAGAATAAGAGCGCATTGCGAAGAAGTACCAAAATTAAAAGGTCTCGTTAAATATGCATCAGAACAAGCATTTAATATCGTCAGCACTTAACAAAGGTAGCCAATTGACCTTCGTAAGCTGTCTTGGTTTTTGCAAAAAGACGCAAAAACACAAGCCATCTTACTCCGGCAATTGCTACCGGCGTTATGCGTGGTATTAAACAAAGTGCTTTGTCGGTGGTAGGGTTGTGCTAATTGTCTTTTTAGTTTGTGCCGCTCCAACAGCGGTTTAGTAGGGTAAATCGCAGTGATGCAGTCAGGGAGTGGCATTCAATTTCTAGTCGGTCGTATCCGAACTGTGTCTCCCATCTTTGTTCTCAGTGGTTCCTTTCTAGGCAGTACCAAATCTATCTATTGCTTAATCTTCTTGTAGTATTATTTGGGGTTTTTGGTAGTATCTGGTTTTAGTTTCTATTGTCTAAGCGCTTCGTTTAGGCTTTGGGGCCACCTAGCGGTCGCCCAACGTGTGTGTTACTGGGTTTTTGCCGCCTCGCATAACAAGGCGCTCCACCTGACAAT
>NZ_MRUH01000083.1 GCF_001922985.1 Teredinibacter waterburyi | reverse complement strand
CCGAATTCATATACTAACCGCGACACTTTTTAAAAATAGGAAGGCGAGCTGTAAAATAGCCCTTATCCCATTCCGGCAAGAAGGAGGATAAGTAATGGCATACTTACAGCTCACCTATGAAGAAAGAGTAACGCTTTCGGTGCTTAAGCTGCAAGGGCTATCGATTAGAGCAATTGCTGAGATATTAGGCCGACATCATTCGACCCTTTACCGGGAACTTGATCGAAACCGATGTTATAAAATTGATGGAGCCTATCGCCCATCAAAAGCACAACGACGAACACGCGCTAGACGAAGTAGATCAAGACGCAATAGGCACTACTCCAGCTCTTACTTATTGCTTGTGCGCAAGCTACTCAAGCAAAAGCTGTCACCCGAGCAGGTGGTTGGCCATATGCGGCGATTCAAGCTGAAACGACGAGTAATAAGCCACGAGACAATATACCGCTATATATGGCAAGACAAAGCCGATGGTGGTGACCTGTGGAAGAGCCTAAGGCAATCGTCAAAACACAGACGAAAGCGCTATAAAGCTTACGATAGTAGGGGTCGTTTAGCGAACAAACGAAATATTGCGGAGCGCCCCCAAAGCATAGAATCACGCAAATATATAGGACATTGGGAGATTGATACTGTACATGGTAGAGGTAGTAATCACTGCATTGTGACACTCCTGGAACGCAAAACGGGTTATGTGATGATTGGAAAACTATCAGATAAATCCACATCTTCGCTAAACAAGAAAACGATAAACTTAATTAATAGATATCCAAGTATCTTCAAAACAATTACTGCCGACAACGGAACTGAATTCCACCAATACGAAAAAATCGAACAGCGTCATAACGTTACGTTTTATTTCGCGAATCCATACCACTCATGGGAGCGAGGAAGCAATGAAAATATTAATGGGCTAATAAGGCAATACCTTCCCAAGACTATGAGCATGGCATCACTAACTCAGCAACAATGTGACCAAATTGCATTGAAACTGAATCAGCGGCCAAGAAAACGATTTGATTTCATAACACCAGAGGAAATGTTTTATGGACTTTAACTATTATTGT
>NZ_MRUH01000082.1 GCF_001922985.1 Teredinibacter waterburyi | reverse complement strand
GTTAAAGCACAAACGAGCAACGGAAAGTTTGTCCAGCCCGCGTGCGGGCGGTGCATGATGGCATTGTTATGCATTTGTTGATGCCGCCACTACAGCACTAAATACAATTCCAGTAAAACCAAGAGACAGAGGCAAAAAAATGATTTTACCATTCAGGCTTCCAGGCTCTCTTTTCGGTAGCACACCTAGTGAAACAAGAAGCCCACCACAGAGTACAAAAGCCATAACTCCATTTAATAACAACGACGATAAACAGAATACAACTTTATTGGCCCCATGAAAGAAGTAAGTTGCTCTGCGTGACTCAAATATAATACTTTCGAGGAATAAGCCATAAACAGACATAACTGTAAGCCCAACAAAAAGCACAGCTATAAATGTCACTGCACCTTTTTCTCTTTTACTGAAATTGTTGAAACTTTTCATTATTCGATTCTAAATGCATAACGCCGCAATTACCGGCGAGTTGGAGTTGTTTGGATTTTTGTGCTATTCAAGCACAAAAACAAAACGACGGAAACGGAGTCCGGTAGATTGCTTTGTTAGAGCGCTATAGCCAATCATGAGACACTGCCATAGCAGAGATAAACCATACGAATAACCCACTAAACACAGTGCCTAGATGAAGCAGTAAGAACATATTTTGCCAACCTTTACCCTTAAAACTTGTGCAAGATAAAATAGCCGATAGAAACGATATCCCCAATAGAATTAGCAGTGGTATATCGTATTTTGGCGCTGATCCAAATTCGCTATACCGCATCGCAATACATGCATACAAATAGAGAATGACAATCAGTATTCCATGCGCCGACCGGAGCACGCTTTTAGTTTTTACATAGAAAAACGTAGATACAGCCACCGAATAAGCTAAAAAAGGTCCTACTTCATCTATTGCTGGGAAATAGTTCTGCATTTTTCAACTGAGCTCTAACGCCAAGCTCACCTGCAATTTTTGCTGTGAGCGTTTGTGTAAAATGGAGCTACGCGAC
>NZ_MRUH01000081.1 GCF_001922985.1 Teredinibacter waterburyi | reverse complement strand
CGCCACTTTACCGCAAAACTCCACTCCACACGCGGCACAGGTTAACGCGGCGTTAGGCATACACAATGAACAAAGCTGTACGAGAGTTGCTAAACCGAGTTGAAGATGTTGCTGATTTTTCGGGTATAAAGCTAAACGACATAAATGATATCAATAGCTTCGGTGACAACGCTTTACATTGTATATGTGTTTGGGGAGATATTGAGGCCGCAAAATTGCTCGTAGAGAATGGAATTAATATCGAACAGAAAGGGGAAGGTGGTTTCACTCCGCTAAAGGTTGCAGACGATTTCGGACACAAAGAAATAGTAAAATACCTAATTTCTAAGGGTGCAAATACCGAGGCCCTAGATGCGGAGTTTAAGTTTAATCCTAACGCAAATGCTCAGCATATGGAAAAGCTTCAACAAGGCATCGAAGAGCTGCAAACCAAAATAAAAACGGAGTGCGAAAAAAATGCCTAACAAATTGCTCCATTTGACGCAGCGGTCTACGCTCCTTTTTGTGCATTCGCTGCGCTCATTGTTGCACAAAAATCCACTACTACCGCTGCGCAACTGAGCAAGGCGTTATGTGTGGATAGAATCCAGTGAACGAAAATAGGAATTTGAAGTCTCTCTTTTCAGG
>NZ_MRUH01000080.1 GCF_001922985.1 Teredinibacter waterburyi | reverse complement strand
TAACGGCTGGAAAAGTAGGGTTTGGAATTCATTGGGATTGTTTGCTGTAAAGGTATGAGCTGATCTCGAAGAGTTTGCGTGCATCCTCCGTTTACTTTAGTAATCAGCACAACAGCGTCCAAACGCTACCAGTATTCTAGCGTTCACGTTTCTAGATTTTGGTTTTTTCTTGAATTCGTAGCTGTAAGGTTTTGGTTATATAAATTCTTGGCTCCATCGTAAAACTGGTTTAATGTCATAGGTTACGAGTTGTAGTTTTAGCTTTTACGTCTAAATTTAAGATTTGTTTGATAAATTGGTGGTAGTATTTTTTGGGTTGTTGGGTTGTTTCGTAATTCAAAAGTTGCGCATAACAAGGCGTTCAACCTGATGCCGCATGCTACGCTCCGTTTTGCGGGGCTTCGCCACTTTACCGCAAAACTCCACTTCACACGCGGCACAGGTTAACGCGGCGTTATGACTACATCGAGATCAAACAATGTCGATTTTGACGGAATTTTTTAACATATCTAGCCCGCTCGCGATGGGGGCTGCCACAGCAGTAATTGCTGCATATGCGGTCGCTGTAAGCAAAATGCTTAATCGAATTTCTGAGCGTAAAGACACGGAAGAAAAACGGTTTCTTAAGGCACTCTCATCTGGAATAAAGTCAGGAGTGATCAGTGATTTTTCAGATATCGAGAACATATACAAAGGAGTTAGGTCTTCTATTGGCGATGAGGAGGTTAACCGCGCTAGGCTTGCAAAGTGGCTCCGAGCTTACTTACTTCAGATATTTGAAAATGAAATTGATGATAAGAACTGCGAATCTGTCAAAGCAATCAAAAAGGAAATCACTGAATATATAAACCTAGTCGAGAAAACCTCGCCTCATATAGGTTTACCTGATTTAGAGCGAAGTATCGTTCGTGACATTGAGACTTATTTGAATTCTGATCAAAAAGAAGGCGTAAGTAGAAAGCTTGATGAGCTAGTCGCAGCAATTCAGGTTAGAGAAGAATCATTTAAAAAGTTAGAAGGCACAAATAAATGGGCCGTACCACTTTCTGTTGTAGGTTTAATTCTTACTCTAGTATTTGGTATAACTTCAATTTTTAGTGGCGGGTCATAACAAAGCAATGCACCCGACAAGCGGGTGATTGCGGCGTTATGCGTGGTATTAAACAAAGCGCTTTGTCGGGTTTAGGTTTGTGCTAATTGTCTTTTTAGTGTGTGCCGCTCCAGCAGTGGTGTAGTAGAGTAAATCGCAGTGATGCAGTCAGGGAGTGGCATTCAATTTCTAGTCGGTCGTATCCGAACTATGCCTCCCATCTTTGTTCTCAGTGGTTTCTTTTTAGGTAGTACCAAATCAATCGGTAGCGTAACCTTCTTCTAGTATTATTCGGTTACTTTGGTAATATCTGGTTTTACTTTTTTACGACTAATCGCTTCGTTTAGGCTAAAATACTTTGGTAATATCTGGTTTTACGTCTTTGTGTCTAATCGCTTCGTTTAGGCTAAAGGGCCTGGCTAGCTGGCCCAACGTGTGTGTTATTGTTTTGTGCCGGCTAGCTGGCCCAACGTGTGTGTTACTTTTTGTGCCGCCTCGCATAACAAGGCGCTCCACCTGACAATTTTTGCTGCGCTCGTTTGTGTAGGTCGCGCAGCTCCATTTTACACAAACGCTCACAGCAAAAATTGCAGGTGAGCTTGGCGTTAGGCATCAGAATGAATATCGAAAACTCAATCGCATATTTCAAACAGACTTTTTACAGTGGTGCAAAGTTAGATATGGAGCTCGATAAAGAAGATGCTCTGTACTGTCTTGATTACAGCGATGATTTTTCAGTGTTTTTCCTCTGCGATTGTGGTGATCACTATACAGTCATGCAGGAGAAGCACTTTAAAGATTCAAATTTGAGTGCCGATGAACTGTTTGCTATTGGAATAAGAAATTTAAGGGCGGTCGCAGAGAAAATTAATATAACCCAGAATGAAGGGCTTCTCTATTTTTCTGGAAGCGGCGATTTTGAAGCTAGTTTACTACTTGTTTCAGAGATATGGAGTGACTGGCTGGTTGAGTACTGCCCGAATGGTTATGTGGCCGCAATACCCGCACGGGATATTCTGGTCGTGTCCGATAAACGGGATGAATCAGGAATAGAAAAGCTAATTTCAATTATTGGGAGCATTTGGCCAGATGGAGACCATCTACTAAGTAATGGTTTATATCACCAAAGTGGGCAAAAATGGGTTCCATACAAAAATGCCTAACAAGGCGGTCAAGCCTGACGGCTATTCCGTCGCTTGTTTATGTGGCGGTCGCT
>NZ_MRUH01000079.1 GCF_001922985.1 Teredinibacter waterburyi | reverse complement strand
CATAACGCCGCCATTTGCGGCAAATTTGGAGTGGAGCGATTTGTGTTAGCGTAGCGTTAAGACACAAAACGAACCACGGAAAATTTGTCCAGCCCGCTTGCGGGCGAGGCAAGATGGCCTTGTTAGTGGCTTTACGATGCGCAATAAATATTAAGCCCTACCATTAAAAAAATTAGCACCACAAATAATACGATGACGCGACCATATGTTTTTCTTGTTGGCACACTCGTGCTTAAGAATAGCGTATATAGTTCTTCTAACTCCGGAGTATTTGGTTCTTCGCAGAGGATATCGTAATAGCTATTATCTCCGTATGGTTCAGAAACTTCGAACTTCTTGCCTTTATAATTAAATTCACAGAAAACTTCGGCACCCCAGCTCTTGTTCCAATATGTAATTTCTAGACCGGATAATCGTGAAAGAATATCCTTAGTTCCATTTTTCCCTACAAGTGCGTTGGGAAAACCAAAACAGCGAAACTCATTATTATCATTGATGTATCGCTCGATCTTCATATGCCCACTAACGCCGTGGTAATTTGCCCGCATTGCGGGAGTGGAGTTTTGGGGTAAAGTGGCGAAGCC
>NZ_MRUH01000078.1 GCF_001922985.1 Teredinibacter waterburyi | reverse complement strand
AAGCATCAACGCCCCTCTGGGGCTGGACCTCGCTACGCTCGGCCGCTGTTGCAAGCGTTATGTCCAAAAGTTAATTCAACCAAAGGAGAAAAAATGAAAGTTATAAATATATTACTGATTATCGTGGCTTTATCTGGGTGTACATCCATGCAAGTAGCTGAACTCGACCCTGCTACGAAACGATTTCCTACTAAGATACAGGCAACAGTAGTTTCAAGTGTCGATACCGACTTAGATAAAATGAAAAGCCTTCTATTACTACCAGATAATGATTTTGTAAAAGGTCAAATAGGAAATATTGGCTACTTTGATAAAACAATGACTATTGATGATCTGGAAACTCTCATTATTAAAAATAATCTCCAAGATAAAGTTTCTTCCGTTAGAGACAAAATTGGGATAAATAAAGCTTACAAAGAATATAAGCCTTTTCTTTGGTTAAGGATTGATACGAGAGAAGAAGGCAACAAAACGTACGGCCAATTTATACTAACGAAACCGGATACCCTGGAGGACATACTTGTTGTTGAGAAGCATTTTGATTATGTTTGGGCAGGAGTCAATGACAGTAATACATGGTATCCAATGTTTAATGCGATTGTAGATTATATTGATAATAACTCCGAAACGTGGAACAAATAAGACATAACAAAAACAGCCAAGGCGACGCCAAAAAGCGCGCTTGCTGTTGGCGTTATGCGTGGTATTAAACAAAGTGCTTTGTCGGTGGTAGGGTTGTGGTAATTGTCTTTTTAGTTTGTGCCGCTCCAGCAGTGGTGTAGTGAAGTAAATCGCAGTGATGCAGTCAGGGAGTGGCATTCAATTTCTAGTCGGTCGTGTCCGTACTATGTCTCCCATCGTTGTTCTCAGCGTTTTCTTTTTAGGCAGTACCAAATCAAGCTTTATCCAAATCTTCTTGTAGTATTATTTTGGGCTTTTGGTAGTATCTGGTTTTAGTGTCGCTTCGTTTAGGCTAAAGGGCCAGGCTAGCTGGCCCAACGTGTGTGTTACTGGTTTGTGCGGCCTCGCATAACAAGGCGCTCCACCTGACAATTTTTGCTGCGCTCGTTTGTGTATGTCGCGCAGCTCCATTTTACACAAACGCTCACAGCAAAAATTGCAGGTGAGCTTGGCGTTATATTTTAATAGGTATGGAATGAAAAAATATTTTATATTATCGGCTTGTTGTCTAATAGTTTCCTGCGCTGGTTTAAGTGAAAAAGGCACAGTAGTAACGGAACGTCAGAAAGGGGCGGATTTCCTAGGCAATTGGTTTTGTAAGCAAAAACTTGAAGATGAAAAGCTTAGTATGCTACATGACTACGAACTCGTTTTCTTTCCCGACGGTACCTATAGTACCAAAGGTTCAGTTCGATACAATCTAACAGGAAATAGCTCTCTTATCGCATTCAAAGCTTACTACGATGGTTCTTGGACGAACGACGAAAAAAAGCTCACACTGACATATGACAATGTCAGTGTTACTCCGATATCTCACCCTCCACTAGACGCCACGCTGGGTGAGCCCATACGTCAAGCAATGAGTCAACCTACAGAATTTGAAATACTTCATATTGATAGAGGGTATTTCCTAAGATTTAAAGAAATAGGATCAGATGTTCCAATAAAATGCCAATTTTATGGCTGGTTTTATAAGCACCAGAACAACAGCTTGGATAAGTTCTAATATAACAAACGGCTCCACGCAGACGCCCAAACTTACGCTCTTTTTGTGGGTTGCGCTACGCTACACCTTACCACAAAAAGAGCGTAAGTTTGGGCGCTGGTGAGCCGGGCGTTATGCGTCTTAACGGCTGG
>NZ_MRUH01000010.1 GCF_001922985.1 Teredinibacter waterburyi | reverse complement strand
GTCGAAATCGTAACGTTCGGCGTTGAGTCATTGCCAGGCGTCACCACGGCGGCAACTTCCGCTACAGTTGGTGCCACTGCATCAACTAATACACTGGCTAGACTGCCAACAGAATTTAATGTGCTATTAACATCGTTACCTGCGGCATCGCGCAATGTACCCAAATTCGTATCCACAGCGCTCGAAACAGAAATTCCGTCCGTATCCTCATCACCACTTTGTACGGTATGACGAAATACTAAAGCCGACGTTCCCGAACCCGACATATAGCTTGCATAGCGGGTAGTAGCACCGACCGTAAGCGTTAGCCTTGGCGTGCCGCCGCCAGTATTTACAGTAATATCTTCATCAAAATTGACCGTAAAGTCTAAGCTGTCATTCGTTTTGTAAGTGGCATTGCCTGGCGCGGAAACAGATGTAACGGTAGGGCTCTGGTCATCGCTAATAACCGTACCGGTACCGTTATTGATAGCGCTAGTCGCACCCATTTGTGTTCCATTTCCGATCGTCACATCGGTATCGCCATCCACGCTTAGTATGATGGTATTGCCATGTGTTAAACCGGTGTTATCGTTGTAGTAACCGTTCACAGTGTAGGTTTCGCTACCGCCATCGGTTATTGAAATACTCAGCCCAGAAAAGGTCATAGTATTGGCGCTTGCGTTATAGGTGCCCACCACATTCGATGCGTCGTTACCATTTAATCGCCAAGTAACTTTTGCCCTTTCTGCATCGGTAGACGTTCCGCTTACGTTTAGAACAACTTGCGATACGTTCATGGCTAGGCCGTCGCTGGTACCGGTATCCCCTAAGGTGAAATCGAACAGGTCGACCGCCTCACCCACGGTATCTATGCTATAGCTCAAACTAATAGGTTCATCTACACCTCCTGCCGCTACCAGAGTTCCGTCGCTATCGGGAACCACACCTGTTAACTGGCTACTATTCGCCGCGCTTAATCCGCCCGAGGTAGCTTGCAGATTAAAGTTTTCACTACTGCTGCCAGAGGCGGTATAGGTGATTTGCATACCGGTGAAGGTGGACACACCGGAACTCGGTGTGAGTGTGACTGTGGCACCGCTGCCATCGGTATCGCCCGTGGCCGACATGCTAGCCGAGCCAGCCCCGTTGACCTCGGCTAGGTTAATGCCGGTGCTGTAACCGGTGTCGACAATATTATTCCCATCACGAGCAGACACTACCGGTACCACGGAGAAACTTGTAGCTTCACCGCTGTTTACAGACAAAGGTGCTGGCTGGGTATCAAATACCAACGTGGTTGCGACTACATCTGAAGTTACAGAATTCGCATCAACCGTTGCAAGGTCTGTGCTCACGCCATCCTGATCATTTGCAGTCAATGTAAAGCTCTGCTGATCTGTAGTGGCGGTGTAGTTAACAGCTGTAAACGTGGCCACACCGGTAACAGCAGCTACGCTATTCCCCGTTAAGCTGCCCGCACTCGCCTCGGTTAATGTAATGGTTTCGGTGAAATCCACATCTGTGTTGCCGAACGCATCTTGCGCCGTGATTACAGGCTGCGTACTTAATGCACTGCCAGATACAGATCCAGCAGGCTGAGTGGTAAATGCCAACGCTGTTGCGACCACATCAAAGGTGCCGCCCGCACCATTGGTAACAGGACTAGTAGCTGCCATTTGAGTGCCGGAGCCACCAACCGTAAGGTCTGTATCGCCATCAACACTTAAAATAAAAGTGGCGTCTTCGGTTATACCCGTGTTGTCGTTGTAAAAAGCATTAACGGTATAAATCTCGCTTGTACCATCAGCCACGGAAATAGACAGGCCAGAAAAGGTAATCGTATTTGAGCCGCTGTTATATACACCGGTAACGTTTGTTGCATCGCTGCCATTTAGCCGCCACGTTACGCCCGCCCTTTGTGTGTCAGTGGATGTGCCAGACACATTCACTATTACCTGAGAAACAGTCATAGCATTGCCATCGGCACTGCCAACATCTGTTAAGGTAAAATCGAACACATTTACCGCTTCGCCGACGCTATCCACGGTTGTACCTAACCCGACGGGTTCAAATACGCCGCCTGCGGCCGTGAGCGTGCCATCACTGTCTGCGACTACTGCGCCAACATCTGACACTACAAAATCATCCATACTGACGTAGCCGGAACCATCCTGAACACTAATATAGACTTTTGAAACACCAGTTCCAAAGCTTGATAGGTTTAACGTAGCTCCTGAAATATCACTTAACGGGCCACTTGAAACATACCCGCCTACATCAGAGGTAACGATAAACGTATCCGTTAAACCGCTCACGTTATAAACGTAGAGAGAACCTGGAGTAAACGTTTCCCCACCACTAAACTCTAGCGTAATCTGACTCTCACCATAGCTTGAATATGCACGACCAAAAGACGCACCGGTACTAAAATCTGCCCCGTCAATAACTAACGTATAGCCACCAGCACCTCCTACCTGAGCATTTACTGAGCTAGCGTCCCCAGTATAACTACCGGCCACAATGACTGTAGAAAAATTTATTGTCCCGTTGAAGGCTAACACGTGAGAATAATCTAATAACGCAATTTCGCTAAACACATGCGAACTATCAACATTACCTTTTTTGATTTCTAAATCCCAATCGCCAGATAAATGCGCACTGCCCGTTAAATCATTTGACGCGGCCACATCCACATGCGCTTCTCGCGATATGAGTTCAAGTAATTCTTCACCGGCTTCAGATTTGGCCAGACTACAACCATAGAAAAAGATATCCGCCCCATTGTTAAGCGCAGCATCAATACTGGACAAGGTATTAATTTCGCTTCGGAGTAAAGCCTCTGTCACCTGGGTACTGCCTAAAACAATTTCGCCATCAGATGCATGAGTAACAATATGAAGCGCTTGCAGCAAAGTGTAATTTTGTAAAATATTCTGTAACTGTACTAAACCATCTTCTCCGGATTTAATTTCGTGCGCCTCAACACCGGGTTTCAAATCTTTGTAAAATGTACTTTTATCTTCTACTGCCTCATCAATAATCACCAGCTCTCGAATAGCACTATATTTTTTCAATTCGACAGAAGAAAGAGCTTGGTTATTAGAGCTTTGCAATAATAAATCGTCACGATTTTCACTCGATACATAAGGGCGAACCAAGGTAAGCGCTTCCACACCCGCCATCTCATGCCTCATGGAGTCTACCGTGATCGCAGAAGTGCCCGCAGTCTCATGGGTTCCTACCATACTCAAATCACCTTGCCCTACCTTACCTTGCTGATTTTGTCTTGAATAAGTTCGGGTATATGCGCCACAGGTAGACGCCAACACTGGCGCACTCAATACGCCTAGCGAAAACATAGCTGAGGCAAGGCCATTCAACACGTGATTATTCATACAAAATCCTTAGATAAAATTTACATAACTCTATGTACTAGCTTAACAATCACTCTTGGTTACAATGCAACTTGCGGACGTACCCGCTGAGTCTTGCCAAAAAGCCATTTCGCTATATTTTTTAAAAAGTTCGGGAGGTAAAATACTGCGCCTAGGACTGAAAGAGACTTGCTTTCTTACCGTATGCAACCCTTTCACACCTACCTGACCGTCAAACTCACTGGCCTCGTACTCGACATTATTAAAATCGTGATCGAATACTGGCTCCTCAACAAATTGATACAACAGTTCCATTGTTCGCGCGGGAAACTGTGTTAGCAAATCGTAATCAACAAGTAACAATCGGTCTGAATACTCCCCATAAAACGCCTCTTTAAGTGCTGTCCAAGCACTGCCAAACACACCGGCATGACTAGCTAGCAAGTCGCAACGTGAGTACACAGTTTGCCTTGTTTGCGGCGAATACATACGGCTGTAATCAAAGGGGTTTTTTCGATAAATACTTTCAAAGCTATCCATAATCCATGCGGGGTTCCGCACACAACACACCACTTTAAAATCATCAAATAATTCAACCAGTTGATGTAAGCGTGATGACCACGCTCGGCTGGTATCAAAAATGACAGTTTTGTTACTATCGATTTGCTCTTGGTAGTAGGCGTTAAATACCGCGCTACAAATCGCTTTGCGTTTTTCGGTATTAAAAAAGGTGTAGAACTCGCTACCCGCACCCATTTGCTCTAAGCAACCATTCATAAGCGAACTAACAGGGCTACTCATACCCGCGTGAAATGAAGGGTTTTGACGTAATAGACCCGCAAGTAACGTAGAGCCCGAACGCGGCAGGCCGGAAATAAAATGGGTTTTAAACAAGAGGTAATTCCTAACTAAACGATATATAGATTTTTATGGTGACGGATATGCCAAACTTGCAATACAGACAGTATTGCGGACGACTACAACCACCCAAGCACACCATCAACGAATGGGTTCTGCAGCCGAGACTAGCCTCTACGGAAAAGTCTGCGACTCAATAAATATAGACCGCATTGAAGGGTTAGCAACTATTATTCGAAACTAAAAAGGCCGCCCATTTTGGGGCCAATAAAAGCTAAATACTTCACGTGAATACGCCTTAAGGGCCATAGCAGGATACATCCCAGCTTAAGCCTGCAATGAGGCGTTGTGTAAAATTGCACTAATCGTTATACAATCGGCCACTATCCGCTAATTAAGACCACAAGCAATTAAACACAAAAATTTGTGCGAAAATCACGCAGCTCAAAACAAAAGGTTATTCTAGATGTTTGGAACGTCCCGCCCCCACTCCGCGTAGAAAAACGCCATCGACAATCCTTGCCAAATTGGCTCCACTCTAACCCTGCTAGCACTATCTTCAATAGCATTAGGGTGTTGTATTGCGCAGCCGCAAAAACACAACAAACTTAGGTTATACACCTCAACAATTATCTAAACATCCATCAACTATTAGTATTGTTTCAATAAAAAAGGGCTCTTAATAAGAGCCCTTTCTATTTTTCAGCTTGGGAACTTACCCAAACAGTTTCAACTTAAAATGCTAACTATACGCCACCGATAGGTTCACCGGACGGTACTACGCTAGGTTCAACAGTGGGCTCCAAACTGGGCTCTACCGTTGGTTCTAATGTTGGTTCTGGCGTTGGCTCTGAGGTTGGCTCTGAGGTTGGTTCAGGAATCGGGTCGACTATTGGCGCCTCGCAGACGCCTGCATTGTAATTACCCACTGTGCGTATGATATCGCTTTCGGCGGGCTCTACTCGCTCGCCTTTTACGAGACTTGATATTACTCGGTGAACGAGGTTATCCAATCGCGTAACAACGTAACAGATAATACTAGGCTCTTGGTGTGAACCACCCACACCGGAATCATCCGTTAAAAACATATAGCGACTCTGAGTTAGCGCTGCAGTACCACGCATCAAAAATTCCGCTACATCTTTAACACCACTGGCCGCCACAGGCGCAATGTGTATTTGATTTTCCCGCGCCATCAATGCCCAGTCCCATGTCACCATAATATTTTCGTCATGAGGTGGAGCATCAGCTACTAAAAGCAGCGTTTTAACAGCATCTGCACGCCAATCATAATCTAACATTGCGAGTTCGAGAGCTTGGTCCATCGCTTCGGGATAATCGCCGCCGCCAGTTGCAACCTGTGCATTCAAATCATCCTGAATCGCTTCAATATCATCTGTTAGCGCAAAAGATCGCGTTACATAGGTATCGCCGATATCGCGATACACAATCAAGCCTACCCTAATATCTACCCCAGTATTTTCTGAAGATACTGACGATAGAATGCTGGTTAACTCGGCCTGTAGATACTGCAATTCGTCTCGCATGCTTCCGGTAGTGTCAATCACGAGCAATAGATCCAATTTGTCGACCGGCCCTGGCGACAGCATTGGCAGTGTTAATTCTACAGATCGCGCTTCACCAAGATTGGCTAGTTCTACGGTTTCGGAAATCAATACATCATCTGCAGCATTTGATGCGGTGATGTCAAAAACATCTGGCAGCTCATCGATTGACGGATAAAGTACTGTTTGCCCATTGGCTACGGTGTAGAGGGTAAACAAGGTTGTATCGTTCTCGCTGATAACTACTTTCGCGTGATGAAATGCAGTGCCTTCGCTATCCACAACTGTAACGGTAATGGCCTCGTTAATATTAAGGAATGGCATTGAGGTTACATCGTGACTTTGCAAATAGTCGCTCACGTATTCAGCGTAGAGCGTTGGGTTCAATAGATCATCGTAATCACCCGCCGTTAGTAAGCCAGCCTGCGGTTGGCCGCTGCTACTTGAGCTAGACGTGCTACTAGAACTGGTAGAAGTAGAACTGCTTGAGCTACTTGAGCTACCACCTGAACTGGACGAGCTAGCCGCACCGCCACCTGAACTAGATGAACCACTGCTTGTACTAGGCGTACCACTGCTGCTTGAACCGGTCGAGCTCGCACTAGAACTGGAAGAAGAACTACTGCTAGAGCTAGCGCTTGTACTCGAAGTACTGCTGCTGGTACTGGAGGCACTGCTACTGGTACTTGATGAAGAGCTGGAGCTGCTACTGGTTCCACCACAACTACCGACAAGACTCCACGAGTAATCGCTACCAGGTACAGATCGGGTGTACCACTTAGCTTGATAGAGAGCGGCCATATAGACCATGCGATCACCGCTATTGGCGTGGTTAGGCGTTCCGCCAGCCCAGTCCGCAGCCGTCCAGTTAGGGTAGACATTCACATCTGTGCAGTCGACGCCACCCGAGCTAGATCCGCTGGAGGAACTAGATGTACTAGAGGAACTAGAGCTAGTAGATGAACTGGAACTTGTAGACGAAGTTGAACTGGAAGATGTCGAACTCGTCGACGACGTACTTGAGCTTGAACTCGATGACGATGACGATGACGATGACGATGACGATGACGATGACGATGACGAGTCTGGGACATTCGAGCTACAGAGATTACCGTTTAGCGCAAACCCTGAAACGGTTGTTGTAGAAGAACCGCTACGGACGCCATTAAAGCCAAAGCTTACGCGTCCGTCGTAGGCTGAAATTGTACCATTCCAATAGCTGGCAACGTTGGCAGCAGTATTGGTTGTACCGTCACTTGTAAAGGTTGCGTTCCACCCAGAACTGATTGTTTGACTACTATTCCAAACAAGTTCATAGCCAGAAATGGGCTCTGCTGTTTTGTTGGTTACGGTTAGGTTCGCCTGAAAGCCAGAGCCCCAATCGTTCACAATATCGTAATCTACATGACAGTAATCAGATTCAACTGCCTGTGCGGTTGACGTTAAACTACCAAGCCCTAATAGGACAATATGCGACGCCGTAATGAGCGCACGTCTAAATTTATTTCGAGCGTTTTCCATCAGACTCTCCTTGAAATTGATGTATCGTGAGGTACGCAGAGCGATGCTCTACATTATTTGAATAGCGTTTATTTTTATGTTTCAACTAATGCGATTTAAAATAAAATTAATTAGATAATTAAAATAATGACATTAATGTTTCAGCCGATACAGCGCGGGACACTAGGACCAAGGCTTACACTAAACTTAGTCTGACATGTTAGCCCGTAGAATAATGGCGACAGGTCACAATTAGTCGATAAGGTTTGGAAGGCGGGCTACTATGGCGCAAGCGACAACATTAAAATAGAAGCGATACCGCCGTTGTGGCAAGTTATACTTTTTAAAATTAATTTTCCGAAAGGTGATGCGGAAGAGTGTCACCCCCTTCCGCTATTTAGCGCAAGAATCAGCTGTAACTACTTAATATTAAAAATCATCCCACCAGGGTATGAGCTGTATTTTTTCTGCTAGAAAATCGATAAACACACGCGTTTTATTCGGTAGGTTTTCTCGTGTAGGGAATACCGCATAGATAGATATACTCGAGGTTTTTAAGCCGGGAAAGAGATTCACGAGCCTGCCCGCCGCTAGATCTGCGCCGACGACAAACGTTGGCATCCGAGCGACTGCCGTACCCGAAAGTACAATCTCTCGAATAGCTAAACTGTTGTTAGCAATAATACTCGGCGCAACCTTTACCCTAGTGCTGTTATTTTTAGCATCTTTAAAATGCCATTCCACCGGAGAGGCTTGGAAGCGATAGCTGGCCACACGGTGTGGCGGCACTCCCATGGCGTCGGGGGACGACGGGCAGCCATATTGCTTAATATATGCCGGTGATGCTACCACCACATGATGGCATGGACCGAGGCGCTTCGCGGCAAGTGATGAATCCTTTAGATCTGCGATACGAATAGATAAATCAAACCCTGGCTCAATCATTTCTATTTTTCTATCGTCGAAATTTAAATCTAATTGAATGCTCGGGTAACGCTTTACAAACTCCCCTACAAGCGGGGCGATATGTAGTATTCCAAACGACATAGGCAAATTCACATAGAGACGCCCTCGCGGCTCACCGCTGAGTGAAAGCACCTCGTCCACGGCCTGATCGATATCGTTCAAGCTAAGGCTACAGCGTTTAAAAAACTGCTCTCCGGCTTCGGTTAAGCTCAAGCGACGAGTTGTACGGTTTAAAAGTTGAACTCTCAGGCGGGCTTCTAGCTCCGTCATTTTTTTACTAATCAACGATCGAGAAGTCTCCAGTGTAGCTGCCGCCAAGGTAAAACTACCCGCGTTCACTACCGCAACAAATACTTTTATCTCTTCAAGCATCTAATCGCCCTCATTTGTTCGGTTTTGCGAACAATCTTATTCCATCCGCCACGATTATCAACCATACGTACTTCTATAAGATGCGAACATATTTGAAAACGACTCAAATCGCGAAGAATACTAAGGAGCTAGCCGTGGCAAGTGCAACCCAACAAGCTACAAACAGAGCATTACCCGCTAACAACTATCTACCCCCAACGACTCGTGCCGGCACCGTCAACTTGTCGTTGCTTGCGGGAATGCTCTATTTAGCCATCATCTTATCTGGGGCATGCGGAGAACTTTTAATTCGAACTTTGTTAGTGGATACAACAAGCTCACTGCTTACCCTAGAAAATATCCAAACCAATATCGGCCTATTTAAATTAATCTTTGTGTTAAATACCTTAATGGTGTTATGTGATATTACACTTGCGGTTTTACTCTACTATCTATTGACGCCCTACTCGCCAATCTTGGCGACACTCTCACTCGTGTTCCGCCTTTGCCAAGCGTTTATTCTATGCATCAACGTGCTCGAATATTACTCACCGGCGCTACTTCTTGATAGCTCACTAGCAACGGTTATGTCTAAGCCGCAAATCGCTGGGAAAGTTGAACTAAACTTTTCCATGTACAGCTACGGCTATGATTTCGCCTTGATATTTTTCTCTCTATCTAATTTATTTCTTGGCATGGCTATTTTAAAAACCAAATGGTTTTCCAGTGTTATCAGCTATGGTCTTTGGCTTGCTGCTGCAGTCTATATGTTTGGTAGCATTTCTCGATTTATAGAGCCTAACCTCGCCGAAAGTACGAGTAGTTTGTATTTAATCCCATTTGTCGCAGAAGCTGCGTTCTGCGCGTGTCTATTATCGACAATCCGAAACAAGCAAGGAGACAAAGATGATTACCAAAAATGAAACTACAACACTCACCAAAAGTGATAATATCAGAACAAGTCAACTACCAGTGGACGCGCAGTTTCTTCGCCGCTGGTCACCGCGAGCTTACGATAACTCAGCACTCCCCAAAAAAGATTTAATGACCCTGTTTGAAGCCGCTCGCTGGGCACCTTCCGCGTATAATGTTCAGCCGTGGCGTTTTATCTATTCAATACGTGACGACGATAATTGGAATTTATTTTTGTCACTACTTGATCCGTTCAACGCAGAATGGGCAAAGCGCAGCGGCGCTTTAATATTTTTAGTGTCAGACACCCAAGTTCCGAACAGGAATCCACCAAAGCCATTCCCCTCTCATAGTTTTGATGCGGGTGCCGCCTGGATGCAGTTAGCACTTCAGGCCCAAAGTCTTGGTTATCAAGCGCATGCTATGGGTGGAATACTACATCAAAAAATTGCCGCCGCGTTAAACATACCAGAGCGTTTTAAAATCGAGATTGGGATCGCAGTAGGCCAGATGGCTTCGCCCGACATTCTGCCGAAAAGTTTAAAGGAGCGTGAGCAGCCGAGCACTCGACTACCACTAGAGCAATTGATTTTTAATGGTGTGTTTCGCTCGCTCAAGCCTGTTGAGGTGAACAATGAAAGCTAACCAATTAGCGACCAAAGCAACCGCCATACAACGCATGGCCTGCAACTCCGCTTTGTTACTCATCGCTAGCGGGGTTCTTGTTGGACTGGGCTTTCCGTTAGCAAAACTCGCCACACAATCACCTATGCCTGCACCGCTATGGGTAATGTTAAATTCGATTGGCGCGAGTATCGCATTATTTATGGTGCTAATGTCCAATCGAGGGCTTCGCTGGTTTAGTTATCACGAGTTTAGATATGCTGTTATTTCTGGACCAATAACATTTGCTGGGCCAAGTATCTTGGTGTTTACCGTTGTCCCAGAAGTTGGCGCAGCCTTTAGTGGGATTCTATTTTCTCTCTCGCCGCTATTTACACTTTTATTTGCACGAATATGTGGGGTTGAGCGACTCAGCGCTAGAAAATCGCTGGGTGTAGCTATAGGTTTATGCGGTGCTGTTGGGATTAGCATTTCTAAAGGTGCGATTTCACCCTCAGGGCAGTTTATATGGCTCGCTTTAGCCTTTAGTATTCCCATTCTATTGGCCTTTGGGAACTTATACCGCACACTGGACTGGCCCGAAAATTCGCCACCTGAACTATTGGCATTTTGGAGCCATATTGCTTCATCAATAACGTATTTAGCTCTCACCTTACTCTATCAATGGCTACCCTTTGCCGACAAAGGAAGCTTCTGGACCAGCTTAGTCAGCGATCTAAGCCTAGGGCAGTTAATCCTTGGCGGACTAACTGCGCCGTTGGTATTTAGACTGCAGCGCATCGGTGGTCCAGTAATGATTAGTCAAATCGGGTATGTGGCGGCAGGTACAAGCATGGTCATTGCAACGCTTTTTTTAGCTGAGCGTTACCCACTCTTTAGTTGGTTAAGTACTACAACTATATTTGTAGGCCTCGCGATAACAATCTCTGCAAGCCAAAACAAAACCTAACTATGGTTTTGTACACAAAATCATCATAGCATTCGCGAAATAAGTCCCGCCTAAAACCTGCGGCCCTTTAGCTTTAGATAAAGTCATATAGCGTTTCATAGCAGCTGGCTAACCTGCGCCAAGCTTACGCAAACGCTTCTGCCAAAACCCTAAACTCCACGCCAAAACAATACACTTTTTCGTTCGATCTTAACGAGGCGAACGCACTAGGCCTTGCCAACGCTTAGATTTAGCGCAGACCCAGTCATATACAGGACTGTTCTGATCGTTATCTTTGTAGGGAGGGAACAAGTATGAAGACGTTTATCTTTGGGTTATTGATCGGCCTATTTAGCGTGATTGGCGTACAGCAATTTTTACTGCATAAAGACAACAACCTATCCGTCCCAACGAGTAACGGGATTACCCGTACCGAGCCTGATAATTTAAATTCATATGCGAACACAGCAACCCAAAAGGCTCGACACCCAAAGCCTACTCTCGCTAACGCCTTGTTAAGTCCGAATGAAAATCTGACCGCTTCCAATCATAACCAAGCAACGGCCGATATGGCTTCTACGACTCCCGACTCGGCTAAATTAAACGAGCAAAGGGCTGCTCTTGACGTCTACGAAGTGCTCACCAAGAACATTTCCGGAAAGTCGGCTGAAGACGTATTAGCTACCGTTCAGTTGGCATTTTTATCGGGAGAGAACGACGGTGATCAGACAATAGAGCAAGAAAACGCGATCTACGAAATGTTTAACGGAAAGGAAAGCATAGAACCTCCGCTCTATGTGGAATGTCGCGATCGAAAATGCCGTATTACCTTCCAATCAAGAACACGCAATCACGCAGCATCTATTCAAGACGATATTTTTTCACTGATCCAGACCAACTCATCCACAGTGCCACAGCATCTCTTTGTTGATGCCAATTCTGATGAAGATCAATTGGTAATTTATCTACTCGATGAATTCCCTAGCTCCGGATAATTTTAATCACCAATAGCTTTACGGAAAAAGGACACTAGGAATTCGCCGACCATAGTGTTCTACCAAGGACGGCAGTAGAAACACCAAATAGGCGTTCATAAAAGTTTAACCAAAATTTAATAAAACTTAGGAGATACCATGAAAAGGTTTTTGTTATTTTTATGTAGTATTACTTTGTTAGCGGTTAGTGCCGTCGCGTTCTCTGCCGATATTGTTGTAGCGACAAAAAATACTACTCACAGTCAATGCAACTGGAATATCATTTATCAATACCCAGTATATGCTAACGGCTATATGGGAAGCGTTAGCTATTCAACACTAAGTTGTAATGGAATTTCTGAAACACTTGCCTATAAAAGTATTCAAGATATCGGCGGTAACTACTCTTGCTATATGGGGCTAACCAACAATTCAACGGCAACCAAAAGCGGCACTAATTGCAACAATATTTCCATATTGCACGAAGACGTCTGGGCTAGCCCTCCACCAACGACTTGCCAACTTTCTGGCAAGGCGGGGTATTTTTACGGCTCGGCAGCGCCGTCTAATGTGTCTAGTGTCGCCGCGAGCGCATCAGCTTACTGTTCGCCAGAATGTGGCATTAATGTATTGCCCTATAATGGCGGTGAAGGACATCTGGTGTATTGCGCCAGTCAGTAGTTAGGCCTCAAAGACAAGTACAACAGCGATGAGGGGAGAAAGTCACTCCCCTCATCGCCTTACCTAAAACACATTGCCTGCTTAGTAGCGTACGATCAATACACGTAGCGATAAGCACAACGAAAAGGCTAAGTAATGGTCCTGAAGCAGACACTTCTGCTACCGCCGTAATCCATTTAACTTGTAGTGCTATCCTGAACAGACAGCTGACAAGTATCCTCCAACAAAGGTACGGATTTTATAACTCCACGCAGCGTCATAAAGCGTAAGTGATTACAGCTTTGCTCTAACACTTGGCCGCGCTCTACTTTTTTATGTCCATCTTCCAGGTACCGAACTGTTTCCGAGGTCGCTGCGTCTGCGGTTGCTTGAATTGATTCAATAGCCAAAGCTAGTTGAATACTCTCTAAAAACATTCCCTGTATCGCAGATTTTAAGTTTTCGCTGTCATTTCGTGCCCAACACTCAAATGCGCTAATCTCTTTGCACTTTTGCGAGCGAACAATCTCCACTGTAGCCGTTTGCAGTGGCGTTTCTGTCTGCAACACCGAATAAACCCGTACTTCATTCTGGAGTATCAAACTTTCTTCAGATTGCGACATAATCAAAACTGGGTATACCGCCGCGTATAGCGGACCGGCAACTTGATTTGGGTCGCTTAACTCAGATTTGATGAGCGAAATATCATGATCATTAACCGATACCTTTTCATCACTTAACTCTAAGCCTTCCACAATATATCCGTCGCTCAGCAATGGATATTTTTCAAGAACCAGATCCGCAGCCGTTCGCCGACGTTCATTTTCTTTCGCCGTTACACTACCTTGGACAATAGCGTGCACTAAAATAGCGGCTAAAAAACTCGCTCCGCTATAGGCAGGATACATTACGGAACCATAGTTAGGGCTGTTTGGATCAGTTGCTATAGCCCCCATCGTAGGAATTAACTCTGAGTCGGCAAATACTATTTCGAGACTAGCCAATTCGTCTATTGAAGGGATCGTCACCTCTTCAATAGACGGGGCTGTAAGTCGATCACTAGCATCTTTTGTAGAAGTAGAAGCCCCACAAGAAGCCAAAAATAACGCGGTAAAAGCAATTATTATTTTCATCGCTGCATCACGCAAAGCCGCTATTCTACGGCATCTGCACTTGTCGGCGAGATCCCCGTATCGGCAGCCTCAGTAACCGCAACTACAGAATCTTTAACTTGGTCTTTAGCGGCTTCTATAGCTTGATAATAAGCATTTGTCATGCCGGGGTACTCTGGTGGTTCTTTCCATTCGCCTTCTGACATTTTCGCTGCGACTACCGGCTGATAAATCGTGTACATATTAGTATTTAGATCAATCATTCTTACCAAGCCTAGAACTTTTGCCTCAGGGGCACCTTTGGCAATATAGCTCGCATAGTTACGCGTTAAACCAGCATAATTAAAGTTAACAACAACCAGGTAGTCCACATTATTTTTTGTTCGGTAGATCGAGTAGTCACGCTTGGCGCTATTAACGATCTCTGACTTAATTTTAGGGAGTTTGGACTCATCCTCGTATTCTTCTATTACGTTCGCATCAAAACCCTGAGATTGCAAAGACGCGACGACGTCATCACGTACAAGGCTTAGATCGGAAGCATCGAGAGTTTTAGCATATGCCGACAAGCTGGCGTTAGCCGTGGCTGCTGTAGCGAGGCAAAGTAAACAGCTCGCACCAGGATAAGTCATGGTCGGTGTGGGAATAGGGCCCACTACAACACCAACTTTAGCCCCTTGCTCAATTGTAGAATAATTGAATGCAACAGGTTGTTGAATATTGCCTGCGCAACCTGTAACAAGAATAATGAGTGCTAGAAATGATAGTTTGATAGCTTTGATCACAATGAAATGCCCTTTAAGTTAAATACTCCAATCAGAAACAGACTGAGTTTGGCGCAAAAATTAACATCCATATTTCAAAAAGTCAAACGCCTTATTTAAATTATCACCATCACTAGTGGATGGCCTGTATTTATTGTTGAGAGGTCAGTTAAGTACGTGCTAGACAAACAGTTAAATGTCTAGCACCGCCATTCTGCGACCCAATCACAAAACTCCTCTGCCGGCATAGGTTTCGCTATGCCATAACCCTGAACAAGATCACAGCCAATTTCGCCTAGCACTTTACAATGCTCAACAGTTTCCACACCCTCGGCAATCACTTGACGGCGAAACGCGTGGGCTATGCCAATCACGCCCTTTACGATGGAAAGATCTTCTGGGTCTACCAGCATGTCACGGATAAAGCTCTGGTCTATTTTAATCGTTTCGACATGTAATTTTTTTAGGTAACTAAGCGACGAATAGCCGGTGCCGAAATCATCTAACGCAAAGGTCACGCCGAGCGATTTCACTTGGCGGATGACCTCAGAAACTTTTTCAATATCATCAATTGCACAGGTTTCCAATATTTCTAACTCAAGACGTTGCGGCGAAAAATTTGGGTGTTCAGATAATATTTTTTGAAGACTTTGATGGAAATTTTGCTGCTGTAGATGAATTGCGTCTATGTTAACGCTAACGTTAGTTTTTACACCTACACTCTGCCATTTCTCCAGCTGATTAATTGCAGTTGATATAACCCATTCACCAAGGGTGACGCTAAAAATATGATTTTGTATTTTGGGCAAAAAGTCCGCCGGCGGCACTAGTCCAAGTGTCGGATGGTGCCAGCGAATCAGCGCTTCAACGCCGATAACATCGCGCGACGCCGAATTCACTTTTGGTTGGTAGTACAAAACAAATTCATCGCGCTTAAGTGCATCTCGTATTTTATCTAACTCTACAATTTGTTGTTTTATAGTTGTATCGTTTAGCACATCAAAAAGATGGCATTGATTCTTGCCCTCTTGTTTAGCCAAATACATAGCTTGGTCTGCATGCCTTAACAATTGCTCTGCATCAACATTATCATGAGGAAATACCGTGACACCAATGCTGGCCGTTACCGCAAGCTTATGCCCTTGTAGGACAATAGGGTTAGCCGCAGCTTCAAGCAACCGGTGTATCATCGCTTCGCAATCAAGCCCTACTTCCACATCGGTAATCACAGCAACGAACTCATCACCGCCAATACGTGAAAACGTATCGCTTTCACGTAATGTACTCTTCATTTTTTTCGAAATCTCTACTAAAAACTTATCACCAACCGCATGACCGTACCTGTCGTTAATCTCTTTAAAGCCATCGAGATCTAAAAATGCTACCGCTACAGAACTTTGTCGGCGCTGACACTGCGCAATTGCTTGCTCCAGCCGGTCGGCTAACAATACGCGATTTGGGAGCTGGGTTAACGCGTCGTAATTTGCCAACTTTTCTAAGGTTCTATTTTTTTTTGCTAGCTCATCGTTAACCGATTCCAATAGGACCTGCACCGATTTTTGCTCGCTAATATCTTGATATATTCCGGTTAGCTTTGCCGGCACTCCATTTTCATAAGTGACCTGACAGGTCAAACGTACATTTATTTTATTGCCTTTTTTGGTAACGGCTCCTAGCTCAACATCAAATCCACTGCCATTTTTAAGGGCATCTCGATACAAGACTTCGAGTCTATCCCTATCACTTGGAGTGTAGTTACCTAGGCCACCTTCTAGTGACGGCTTATATTCCTCTCTGGTTGTTTCGAGAATCCTGAAAACCTCGTCGGTACATATAACGTCCATGGTACGCAAATCAATTTCCCAACCACCTAGCTTGGCAATCGATTGGCTTGCCTCCAAAAGGCTGCGCGTCTCATCGAGTTTTTGTTGAGCAAGCCTCAGTTCCGTTACATCCTGCAATGTACCAACAACTCCACCTAGGTCGCCGTTTGCATCCAGCAAGCTTTCCTCAAACCCTTCCAGCCAACGGGTGCTGCCATCGTTCAGTATGAACCTTATAGTTATCGTCCAGCTTCCCACACTCTCTTTTAATTTTTTGAAATGACTGAATAGTTTGCGTTTATCATCTGAGTGAACCTGCTTAATAAATTCTTTTATATCTAGATATTTTGTATTGGGGTTCTGCTCAACTAATCGAAACATTTCCTTTGATGCAGATACTTTCTTAGTTTTTCTATCAAAGCGCCAACTGCCCATTTTTGCGCGAGATTGTGACTCCGCAAGCAGCTCACCTCTAACAAGAATTTCTTCTTCAAATAATTTTCTTGCCGTAATATCTTGCGCAGCCCCCCGCAACAATATAGCTTTCCCGTTATCGTCGCGCACCGTTTCACTACGTGCATCTATCCAAGATTGGTCGCTGCCATTTACGATTAGCCGGACATCCACTTGATAATCCGTTCCTTCGCGTATGTAGAGATCATGTAGATAGACAAATCGCTCTCTATCTTCTGGATGTACTCGCTGGGCCAACGCCTCAAATAGCGGCGGCCCATCAATAGGATCCACACCAAAAATGCGGTACATTTCCGCCGACCAATGCGCCTGACCAGTTACAAGGTTGCGCTGCCAACTCCCCAGTTTTGCTCGGCTTTGTACCTCCGTAAATTGGGCTTTGTATCCCAACAGGTTATGGCGATCCGCGCGTCGATGACTGCAGCCACGAAAGACACATAACAGATACTCAGGCTCGTTTATATAGTTTTTTAAGGATGTAACGGTAAGTGTGATATAGCGAGAATATTCTTTCAGGGACGTCAGGTTTACATTTGCAGATCCAGCGATTCCAGTGCGTGCCTTTTCGATTAAACGAGCGAAGGTAGTTTGGTCTGCAAGGGAGATATAGTAGCTAAGTTTTTTGACTTTTATCTTACCTAGTGACTCGGCGTCAAAAACTTTTAGGCCAGCGGTATTGATATCGATAATGTCGCCGCATTCAGATAGCAATACTACGCTCTCCTCGACAATTGCTGAGTCAGTACCCTGTAATGCAGGCACTTTGTTGCTGCTAGTGTTTGCCTTAGGTTTGGTTGGCCGCACAGATATCCGTCCCTTTTGCTTTTTACCTTTTGGTAAGGTTCAACTAATTATTTTCTACATTCCCTTCGGGGTAGTTCTTTAGCTACTACTCTAAATATTTTCTGCCCCCACAGCACACAGATTCCCCTTTAGCGAAATATAGTTCAAATAGCTTCGCTTCGACGGTCTTTCGTTAGGCTATGTCGGTCTAGATACTTTAATGGTTACATGTTTTGAATACTAGTTGGCATGGTTTCTTCCAGCCTATATATCTGGCTTCGAAAAGGCTGATCTAAGCGACAAAATACAAGGCATCGCATATACGGTAATAAAAAAAGGGCGCCTATATTTAGGCGCCCTTTTAGTTGGATTTTCGCTTGCTCGGTGAATTAAGCCATATCGGCATGCATAATTTTTGTCCACGCCTTGACAAAATCAGCGACAAATTTTTGTTTTGCATCATCGCAGGCATAGACTTCGGTCAGTGCTCGTAATTGAGAATTTGAACCGAACACTAAATCTACACGGGTTGCTGTCCACTTAATTTTACCTGTTTTGCGATCACGGCCTTCAAATGCCTCTGCGTTACTCGAGGTTGGCACCCATTGGGTATCCATATCTACAAGGTTCACAAAAAAGTCATTGGTTAGCACGCCCGGTGTTTTGGTAAACACGCCCTGCTGCGAGTTATTAACGTTCGCATTTAACACTCGCATTCCGCCTATCAGTACTGTCATTTCTGGCGCGGTAAGCGTGAGTAGTTGAGCGCGGTCTAATAACAGCTCTTCCGCCGAAATGGTGTAGGCTTTTTTTGCATAGTTGCGGAAGCCATCGGCAATTGGCTCCAACACGTCAAACGACTCGGCATCGGTTTGACTATCCGAGGCATCTGTTCGACCTGGTGTAAACGGTACATCGACGTTGTGGCCTGCATCTTTCGCAGCCTTTTCCACCGCTGCAACGCCACCTAGCACGATGAGATCTGACAGCGAGACCACTTTGTTACCAGACTGCGCACCGTTGAACTTCTGCTGAATGGACTCTAACGCACCTAGGACTTTTTGTAGTTGCTGTGGCTGGTTTACATCCCAGTCTTTTTGCGGCGCTAAGCGGATACGCGCGCCGTTGGCGCCGCCACGGTGATCAGATCCGCGGAAGGTGGAGGCCGACGACCAGGCTGTATACACCAACTCGGATACCGTTAAACCGGAACTCAATACAGCCTGCTTTAAGCCGGCAATATCTTTCTGGTCAATTAAATCGCCATCCACCGCAGGCACAGGGTCTTGCCAAATCAGATCTTCACGCGGTACATCTGCCCCTTGGTAGCGCGATTTTGGCCCCATATCTCGGTGAGTAAGCTTGAACCAAGCACGCGCAAATGCATCGGCAAACTCGTCTGGGTTGTCCCGGAAGTGTTGTGATATTTTGCGGTATTCTGGGTCTTCACGCATGGCCATATCGGCGGTAGTCATCATAATACCAACCGGCTTGGATGCGTCTTCCGCATCCGGTGCGTGATCTTTTTCGGCAAGGTTTTTCGCCGCCCACTGCTGTGCGCCGGCCGGACTCTTTACCAGCTCCCAATCGTAACCGAAAAGTACGTCAAAATAGCTGTTATCCCACTGGGTTGGTGTAGGCGTCCAAGCGCCTTCAATACCACTGGTAATCGCGTCTCTACCTTTACCACTTGCGTAGGTGCTAATCCAGCCTAGGCCCATCTCTTCTATTGGTGCTGCTTCCGGCTCTGGACCAACCAAGGCAGCATCACCTGCACCGTGCGCCTTACCAAAAGTGTGGCCACCGGCTGTTAGGGCGACGGTTTCGTAGTCGTTCATCGCCATTCTCGCAAAGGTCTCGCGAATATCTTTGGCTGATGCAACTGGGTCTGGGTTGCCATCCGGGCCTTCTGGGTTTACGTATATAAGCCCCATTTGAACGGCAGCAAGTGGGTTTTCCAAATCTCGTTCACCGCTGTAGCGGGTGTTTCCCAACCACTCGTCTTCAGCGCCCCAATAAACATCTTCTTCAGGCTCCCAGATATCCTCGCGTCCACCCCCAAACCCAAAGGTTTTTAACCCCATTGATTCGATCGCAACGTTTCCAGTTAGTACAAACAGATCAGCCCAGGAGAGGCTGTTGCCATATTTTTTCTTCACCGGCCATAGCAGACGACGTGCCTTATCGAGGTTACCATTATCCGGCCAGCTGTTGAGCGGGGCAAAACGTTGGTTGCCAGTCGATGCGCCACCACGGCCGTCTGCCGTGCGGTAAGTGCCAGCGGCGTGCCACGCCATACGAATCATAAATGGCCCGTAGTGACCGTAATCTGCTGGCCACCAATCTTGGGAGTCGGTCAGCAAGGCTTCAATGTCTTTCTTAACCTGCGCTAAATCCAACGAATTAAATGCGTCGGCATAGTTAAAGTCTTCACCTAGCGGGTTCGACTTACGATCGTTCTGGTGGAGAATTTTTAAATTCAATTGATTCGGCCACCAATCCATATTCTTAGTGGCTTTTCCACCCATACGGGTGTTTCCGCCATGCATTACAGGGCATTTTCCAGTCGATGAGTTATTGGTTTCCATTATAAGGCTCCGGTTTACACGAGTATTTGGCAGGAAATGTTTTGAGCAGTTGTTTAAATACGCTACAAGGAGATAATATGCGCTCCCCCTGAATAGGGAAAATCAATATTATAGATACGGCCAATAGCTTTTTTTGGATCACCAGCAAGCGGAGTCGCCTTTCTGGTTAGCTTGATACGGCGTAATGATAGGCTAAAAATTGAAACTTCGGCGGGGAATACAGCGATTACGGCGCCTAAACGACCGCCTTAGATTAAAGGGGGGCAGTTGGGTCAAA
Organism: Teredinibacter waterburyi; assembly: GCF_001922985.1. Lineage (GTDB taxonomy): Bacteria > Pseudomonadota > Gammaproteobacteria > Pseudomonadales > Cellvibrionaceae > Teredinibacter > Teredinibacter waterburyi. The sequence continues at coordinate 76,133 of NZ_MRUH01000010.1, read as the reverse complement.
AAATTAAGTTATAAAGTAACAGTTGGTATCTAAAGTGACTATCTAGAGCGACTGGCGACGTTATAGACCAAAGCTGGGGCGCCTAGGGATGACAGATAAGCCTCCCCAAAACGTGAATTTAAAGCTTAACGAAACAGTACGGACTCACCCACTCGGTCGATCAAGACATTACGATAGTGCTCAGCCTTTGCAATTTGCAGATACTCAAGCGGATTGTAATCATCGGTTATCAACTCGCCCCCCACTCCCGATATAGCTACCTCTCGCTCCGACAGCCATTGATGTGGCTGCTGTGAATTTGGGTGCTGGCCGGAATTTAATTCGGTATCGGATACAACAAATACGTAGTCACTAAACTCTTCTCCGGGGGTACGTACATAAGTTTTGCGGTGGGCAAAAACCGAATCCAATGTTCGTGCGACAGATTTCACTGGGGTCAAGCGCTCCGCATCGGTAAAGCCAACAAAATTAACCGCCAACACACCTCCGGGATTAAGCTTAGCTTTCAGCTCTAGCATCATTTCTTCACTAAGCAAATGAATGGGCTCAGAGCCGCCGGTAAAACAGTCGTGAATAATTAGGTCGTAGGTTTCGTTTAGCTGCCTAACTTGATAGCGGGCATCACCAACAATAACTTTCCCCGTAGGCTTGAAGTTAAAGTACTTGTTCGCCGCATAGGCCACCGCAGGATCAATTTCGATAGCATCGGTTGCTACCCCGTAGTTTGCGAGATCGTTCACCAAATGGCCCGCACCCAAGCCAATTAATAGGCCTTTTTTTCCATTGGGATTGAACCACGGAAGTAAACGTACAACGGTCTGATACCCCAACAAACCAACTCCCGTGGGTACATACTCTGCACCTATAGTGGAAGCGTCAGACATCAGCCAGCGAATATCATTATCCTGCTGCTGTACAACGCGCACCCAGCCATAGTGAGTTTCCTGTTCGAACAGCACTTGGTAGTTATCATCTTTGGTATTACGGCCACCGCTAAACATCTGCCAAGCTAATACCGCAATCAACACCACAGACACTCCAGCCCATTTCATCGCAGGGTACTTAGTCGTCATAAATGACTTTTCATAAAGCGATAAAGCAACGGCAAGACAAAGCAGTACCAGCGCCAAAACCAACAGAATAGTATGCGTTCCATATAACGGTAATAGATAAAAACCCAACATTAGAGTCCCTACCACACTACCGACGGTACTAATGGCGTAGACGTTACCCGCGGTGGAGCCTACATTTTCTAAACGGTCTGTCGCCATACGAATAACGAAAGGGCCAGCCATACCTAAAAAAAGTAGCGACGGCGTAAACAATACGAAGGCACTAGCAAGGGCTCCCAAACGCAAACCTAAACCATCAAACATCAATTGAACGGGCTTACTTATTAAGGGGATCACCGCGATTAAAATAGCCGCCGAGATAACGGCATGAGGCAAGCGCCAGTAAGTAATTTTATCGGCGCAATAGCCGCCTACATAGTAGCCCATAGATAGGGCCAACAAACTCACCGACAATAGAGATGACCACACGATAAGGCTTACACCATAAAAAGGTCCGATAATTCGTGTACCCAAAAGTTCAACCATCATCACAGCCGCACCGGTAATCACTACCGTGCCGTAAAAAACGAGTTTATCTAAAGGCTGGTGTTGTCGAGATGTCGGTTGTTTAGTTTTATTTTTCATTTCCTGACCCAAAGCGATTAAGTGAATTTATTATTTATTATGTGTATTGGTCGCGCCTAATGTTATACCCCCCAATTTAGAACTTTGGATCTAAACTTGCCGAGGCCTTAGTCTTATCTACAGAATACTTACATACAGAACTCGCCGCTAACTCTTACACCGAGTGGTGCGTTTTCATCACCCTTTAATCCTGAAAATGAAAACTTAACAGTTTTACCGGGAGCGATTTCGGTATTCCACGATAAGTATTCGCCTGTGTATGGGTTATTACCACTAAGCGCCACATCGGTTGATTCGAAAATGGTCGCACCATCTTCGTATTCCCAGTGTACAGTCCAGCCGTTAATAGACTCCGACCCTTTATTGGTCATACGGATTTCACCGGTAAACTCATATTGACTTACGCCAGATATAATATGCTCACACAGCACAAATTTTTTCTTTTCGATAATTTCGTCTTCGATTTCTTCTGTCAATTCAGCTTCTTGTGGTGAATCGACAACATTTGACTGGGTAATTACAAACTTTTGAATGGGTTTTTCAATGGGTAAAGAAGGCTTTTCTTGCAATGGCTTTTTTATAGGTGGGGTTACCGAGACGACAGGGACAGCGGATACAGGCTCAGGCTGTTTCGAAAAAATGTAAGAAGTAAAAATGGCCGCGAGTACTAGAGCAACAAGAACAAAAGTCCACCGAGCTTTTATTGAAATTTTCGACATAACGGTTACCGAGAAAATTTAAGTTAAGCGATTCCATAAGAAACTAACCCAGCCGAAGCTGGGTTAGTAAGTTAACACTTAAAGTGTTTAATCGCATCTTTACGACACGTTAGACAATCCAATTACTGCGAATCACAAGCGGCTTGAGAAACACAAGTTTGGTTGTTTTCATTACCCCAACCGCTAGAGGTATTTTGACAAATAGCAACGTTCCAACCGTACCAGCTACAAGTTCCACCGGAACCGCCACTAGTGCTAGAAGACGAGCTTGAAGAACTGCTTGAGCTAGACGAGCTTGAGCTGCTAGAACTAGAAGAACTGCTTGAGCTAGACGAGCTTGAGCTGCTAGAACTAGAAGAACTGCTTGAGCTAGACGAGCTTGAGCTGCTAGTACCACAAGAGCTAATCACGCCACCGCTACCGCTCTGGCTTTCACAAGTAGTGCGACCGATACAGCTTTGGCCATTCTCGTAGCCCCAACCGCTAGCTTGGTTTTGACATAGTGGACGTGGGTCGTCTTGATACCATTTACACTGCTCGGTACAAGTTCCGCCAGAAGTACTGGAAGAGCTAGACGATGAAGATGAGCTGCTAGAAGACGAGCTACTTGAAGACGAGCTACTTGAAGACGAGCTGCTGCTTGAAGACGAACTGCTGCTTGAAGAAGAGCTGCTGCTTGAAGACGAGCTAGAAGTATTACCGCCACCACCAAAGGTTACGTCAACACAGCTAAAGAAGCGCTCGTAGGTCGCTGGATCACGGCCCCACTCACCATAAATAACGTGACGACCTGAACGGCTAGGCACATTACAGGTTGCAGACAACAGGCCAGCACCTTCATTCATTGAGATACTACCAACCTGACGATCACAGAAAGGCTGGTCTTCGAAATCAGCCCAAGTCAGTACACGGTTTTCATCAAAACTAAAGCCAGGCTTAGTAATCCAAAAAACGAGTTCTTTGGTATCGCTAAAGTGTGGACCATTAGTGATGTTCCAAGTGAAAGTCTGGTTGCCGCCACTCATTGAGGACGTTGGCCAATTTGCGGCGGTATCCCAAGGTGCTGGGTTAAAGTTTTCACCGTCAAAACCACACACGTTGGTTGTACTTTTTACAACTTTGCGGCCTTCATTGTGAGCAACAACGCTCATGAAGTTGTACCAATGCGAGCTTTGACCACCGTAGCTATCAAACGCATCATCACACTTGTTACTAGACCGGTTATCCGGCTTTACTTCTACGCCACAATGCTGCTGACGCGATGGGGGAGACTCAATGTATCCGTGGCTGAAAGCCATGCCGGCATAACCTAGCAGGGCAAGTGCAGCCGTAGTTTTTAATACTCTGGAAGCAAACATGTTGATTATCCTTTCTTGTTTTAAGTGATTAGGTTGCTTATTCCCTGAAAGCAGGCCAAAACATGGCCTGGTCCTGATGGTCGTTGTACGAACCTCTTAAAAGAGAGCCGATGTAGACCATGCTGCCTTGTATCTCGCTATCTTTTTCTTATTTGTGGACAGCTGAGAAACAAATATGCGCCTGAAACCAAAGGGCGACAAACACACAAATTCAAGCACGTAAGCCCGCGCTTGAGCAGAAACTGTAAATTAAGTGATTCGGTAATTGCTTTAATCGCCTAGCTCCGATACGCCCCGATTTTTATTTAATTATTTTTGAGGGTTATCCAAAACGAGTAGCAACCAGAATTAATCTGTAAGTATCTGTCCAAAGCGTTCAAAAAATCAACAGGGCGACCATTCAATAAAATAATAATGGCGCATAAATGATCCTCACACACTTAAAGCGACACCCTAATTTCACTGCGCTATATGTAACCGGCATCTATATTTTATATTAGTATAGGTCGCTGTTGATCTTGGGGCATTTTTAACTTTGTTTTTAACTATGTTCTTAACTAAAAAGAACATCACCAGCGCTCAGCCAGCGAAATTGCCGTCTAGCAAGATATAGCATTACCTGCGCACTAGCCATGTAGATTATGTTAATCGCTGCGATTGATTTAATTATCACACTATGGACTACTGTATTTAAAAACAGTATTCTAGCGCAATGAAACTCTATATCGCTGAAAAGCCGAGTCTAGGTCGCGCTATTGCCGATGCACTACCTAAGCCACATCAACGCGGCGAAGGGTTTATTCGCGTCGGCAACGGCGACGTAGTCAGCTGGTGTATAGGCCACCTGCTCGAACAAGCGGAACCGGAAGCCTATAACAGCGCTTATAAACAATGGCGTCTCGAACACTTGCCCATAGTTCCAGAGCAGTGGCAGCTAAAACCCAAAGCTAGCACCGGCAAGCAATTGAGCGTATTGCGAAAATGGGTAGGAGAGGCAGACACATTGGTACACGCTGGAGATCCCGACCGTGAAGGACAACTACTTGTCGATCAGGTTATTGATTTTCTCGGCGTCAGTCGCGCCAAACGCGCAACAGTCCAACGCTGCCTTATTAGCGACATGAACGTCGCCGCGGTATCTCGAGCGTTAAATCAATTGCGGCCCAATAGCGACTTCGCCTCACTATCACGCTCGGCGCTGGCTCGCTCTAGAGCCGATTGGCTGTACGGTATTAACATGACCCGCGCCTACACCCTACAGGGGCGTAAGGTTGGCTACCAAGGGCTGCTCTCAGTTGGCCGTGTTCAAACACCAATATTGGGGCTAGTGGTACACCGCGACCGCGAAATTGAGTGTTTTGTCCCCAAACCTTACTATCAAGTGGATGCCCACCTAGAAACAGCATCCGGAGAACATTTTTGCGCGCGCTGGCAACCGAGCGACGCCTGCCAACCCTATATGGATTCCGACGGGCGGGTATTGAATAAAGCACTGGCCAACAATGTCATAGCGCGTATTGCCGATAGCCCCGCAACGGTGACCTCTTTAACCGAAGTGAAGAAGAGTCAAGCCGCAGCACTACCTTACAACCTTTCATCGCTACAAATAGATGCTGCAAAACGCTTCGGCTATAGCCCCAAGCAAACCCTCGACCTTTGTCAAACGCTATACGAACGCCACAAGCTAATTACCTACCCTCGCTCCGATAGCCGCTATTTACCAACTGAACATTATCTTCAAGCACAACAGGTTCTGGCTGCAATCGAAGCCAATAGCTCGTCATTAACCTCGGCAGTGCAAACGGCGAATACCAAACTTAAATCTAGAGCCTGGAACAACAGTAAGGTCGACGCACACCATGCGATTATCCCGACGCTCAAAAAAGCCGGTACTGGTATAAGTCCGCAGGAAACGACCATCTACGAATTGATCGCCCGCCAATATATCGCTCAGTTTTACCCCAAGTGGGAATACAGTGAAACAACCCTAAACCTACAAATTAGCGGCGGAGTGTTTGTAGCCAAGGCACGTGTTACGCGCAAACTCGGCTGGAAGGCACTGTTCGAGTCTAATCGCTCCACCGACAAAGTTGCAGGGCAAAAAGCTCCTAACGCCGCAAAAAGTGGAAATAAAAATTCAGCTATAAACAGCGAAGAAGAATTCAGCACAACCCATCTTCCCGCTCTCAAACATGGCGATACACTGCACTGCTCTCACGGAGAGCTATTGGAGAAAGCTACCCAGCCACCGAAACGTTTTACCGATGCAAGCTTACTCGCGGCCATGACCGGTATCGCGCGTTATGTTCACGACCCAGCGGTTCGTAAAATATTGAAGGAAACCGATGGTTTGGGCACCGAAGCCACTAGGGCGGGAATATTGGATTTGTTATTTAAGCGTAATTTTCTTGTGCGTTTTGGTAAGCAAATTCAGTCCACCGAAGCCGCGCGAGGTTTGATTGCAAGCCTCCCGAACAGCGCAGCTACACCAGATATGACCGCGCGCTGGGAGGCCACACTCAATGCCATAAGTCAAAAGGAAGCCAGCTATACAGACTTTATGGCTCCACTAACCTCAAGCCTTTACCAACTTATCAGCCAAAGTCAGGCCGTATTGCCCAGCGCACTTAAGGGCATAAAAGCGAAATCGCCAACGTTTAAAGCACGCGGGAAAAAACCGATATTGACCGCTAAAAAGAAGCCCTACTCTAAAAACAGTCCCGCAGCTAAAAAGAAAACTGCAACCAACTGAATTATTTCAACACAAAATCTACCGGCAATAAAAAACCTCAACCCGTTAGAGCTGAGGTTTTCACAGGCTATAACGCTTGTTTTAGCGTCGAAAAAGGCAATTAACACTTCAACTTAAGAAAAGAACCCTTTTAGCAATTTTTTCCCAAGCGATTCTTTTGCCATATCTAAGAGTGCACCACCCTTACTATTGCTATCGATCAAATCTGGAATCATTTGCGCTAAACCGCCGGTTGCGGCGTCTTGATCTAAGCCTAGTGATTGTGCGAAGCCTTTAACTTTACTTTCACCTAATAGCCCCAAAACATCACTGGGTGAAAATGCGGAGTTTCCACCATCGCCAAGCCAAGACGCGGCTAGCGACGCTAGGTTTTTGTTTTTACTGAGCAGCCCAACGATAGAACCCAAATCTAACTTACCATCGGTCATCGGTAATAATCCCGATAGGCCGCCGATCACTTTGGATACGTCTAAACCACTTCCGGACGATCCCATTTTGCTTATAAAGAGTTTTGCTGCAACATCTAACAAGTCCATGATTATATCCTCAATATTTTTCTGTCTGTATCGCTATGCGTATTTCTAGCCCAAGGTAAATTTAAGATAACGGCGGAATACGCAGCGTTTGGCCTGGGTAGATTTTATTAGGATCGGTTAGCATAGGCTTGTTAGCTTCAAATATTAGCCCGTACTTACCGGCATTTTGGTAGACTTCCTTGGCAATTTTAGACAGTGAATCACCGGGTTTAACCGTGTAGAAAACCGCTTCTGGGGCAGTTTGTTCAACTTCAATCTGACAATCTACCGAGGTAATCCCATGACGATTTCCAGCCGACAAGGTTACTTTTTCACAGGTTTCCTGATCAGCGATAGTGCCGGTAAGGGTAACCGCATCGACATTTACCGCAACGACAACGTTACTCACGGTGTCACCAAATTCCTCATCCAACGCCTGGCGCATACCTTTAGTACGAATCTCACTCATACGCTCTGGCGATATCGTCGCAGGTTTGTTTATATCCTCATCATCGTTCAGCATATCGTAGATACTACTGCCCAGTGCTCCACCAGCGTCGGTTACAAACGAAAAAAGTCCCATGATATTGCCTCAGAGTTTAGTTTAATTAAGATAAAGACCTTTTACGCGCCAAAGTTCGCACAAAAAAGGGAACATCGATTTTATAAACATTCTCGGTGAAAGTGGCAACAATAAATCCAGTTTTTGAGGCTTTTGTTCTGTTATCGATAAGATTAACCACTCTAGGTCAAAGCTCTTATATCCTGCAGAAATCAGTGCTTAACGCTTTACACCGTATAGTTCTGACGGGGAGTGCGAACAGACACCCCGATCAATCACGATTAGCCTATAGGCGGCCGCCAGCGCATTATGGATTTGCCTCATCAAGATAAGATCGCCCCTTTTAAATGGACGCTTTTAAACTCTCAATTTCACGGCCAAGCCTATACAAAAACTTGGATTTACGGCGCTTATGATGGCAGCATTGTCGCGTAGGAGCCTAATGATTAGATTTGCTTACCTACCTACAAAACCAGCCGTTTTTTCCATAAATAAAAAATCACAGTATTTCCCCGTCATATACTCGGTCTTGAGACTCGTCTCGTTTCCCTATCCCGAGCTAGCCTTCATCAGCCCACATACGTTTTTCGTTGCCATGCAGTAATTGTCGAACTCGGTTTATATCGTGGATATTAGAGAAGGTTGTGCCCAAGCTGTGGATTACACCAAACGTATCATCTACACCAATACGCATTTTCATTCCAAAATGCGATTCGCTCCCCTTTTTAGTTTGATGCATCTCGTGGTCGCGTGTCCGGGATTCACTTTTTTGTCGAGTGGGAGCGCTAGTAATGGTGGCGTCAACAATCGCGCATTCCTCAAGGGAAAGGCCTTTTTTGACAAGGTGTTTGTTTATTTTGGTAAACTGTTTCTTCCCGAGATTACGCCTTTCGAGCAAGTGGCCGAAATTTAAAATCGTTGTTTCGTCAGGCACAGTATCGATACTGATTCCGGAAAAGCAGCTCATGGATTCAACTTCGTACGACGTGTCTTCCATCGCCGGATGGATAAGATTGTAAAACAGTTGCTTGCTGTGAATGCGAAGCATGCTCGAACGCGGGAACGGTTTGCGTCCGCGCAGTAATTTTGAGTAATAGCGGACTATCGAGCTCATTTCAGGGAAGTAGTTTATCCATATCAAGAAGAAATCTTTCCCTGCGGGTTTGTTTGCGTTTTGCTTGACCTTTGGCAACTGAAAAACTTAGCTGAGGCATAATGTTTACTCTGATTTGAAATGGCTCGTATTATCGAAAATATTGGCTATTTTTCAGAGGTCCCCCAAAACTTCAGCACTACCAGCAATCAGGTTACTACCCAACTCAATATTGTATGCGATACCTTGAACTGCGAGATGAATACCGAATTTCGCTTGAGGGATTTGTGTTTCAAAGCTAGAATTTTGGAAGCGGTTTGATACGCTGTTATAACGATAACCAGTTCGCAACTGGTTATCGTTATTTCTACGAACTACATTTAGCTCACAACTACTACCAACGATTAGGCTTAGTTTCAGGGCCCCAACCAAATCTGTGGCGGTCGAATTCGGGCTGAAGCTCTTTGCTATATACTGTATTGCCGTCTATATCTTTTAAGCTTACCGTCATATCGTTACTGAATTTATCGATTTTCACATCCCCATAAAACTGAAAGCCCGCCATCGGTGACATGTTTGCCGATGGTGGCGATTTTTCAAACACTACCTCAGGCCCAAAGGTATTGTCTAAAGCATTGGGGCCAAAGCTACCCGCATTGATCGGACCAGCCACAAACTCCCAAAACGGACTAAAATCTTTAAATACCGCGTTTTCTGGTGTGTAGTGATGTGCTGCGCAGTAGTGCACATCGGCAGTCAACCAGACTACATTTTTGATTTTATGTTTTTTAATAAACCGCAGCAGGTTCGCCATTTCCAACTCGCGCCCCATAGGTTCGCCGTCGCCATTGGCCATATTTTCAAATTTTTCAGCACCGTCTCGAACCATTAAACCGATTGGCATATCTGATGCGACGACCTTCCAAACCGATTTCGATGTCAATAGTTTGTGCTTCAACCAATTTAATTGCTGCTCACCAAAAAACTGCGTTTCGTCACTGGCCTCTGTTTGATTATTGGCAGAGTTTGGCCCACGATAGCTACGCATATCAATAACAAACATATCCAGCAATGAACTGTATGGGATATGACGGTATACACGATCTTGCTCTTTCGCACTGAAAGGTCGCATTGGGGCGTATTCCATAAATGCGGTTGAGCCCCTTGCGATTAATAGCTGAATATTTTTCTCCGTGTAGCGATCGTCGCCACTTAGATCTTTTGAGTCTGACCAGTTATTTACCACCTCATGGTCATCCCATTGCCAGATCTGTGGAACCGAGGCATTAAACGCGCGAACATTGTGGTCGAGCATATTGTATTTGTAACGGCCACGATATTCGGCCAGGGTTTCAGCGACTTTAGAAACGTCTTCGGTAACGAGGTTGTGCCAAATAAGGCCATCTTCCGCCTGCTGGTATTCCGAAATCGGGCCGTCAGCATAAATATTGTCACCACTGTGGATAAAGAAATCTGGCTTTTCCTGACGCATGGTTTCGTACATGCGCATGCCCCCAAACTCTGGATTTATCCCGTAACCCTGTCCAGCCGTGTCGCCAGACCAAAGGAAGTGTAAATCGCGACTAGGATAAACGGGAGCAGTAACAAAATGGCCTTCCACCGGCTCGCTGAGTATTCGGTCGTTATCTAAATCCTGAAAACTTACCCGCACAAATACATCGCGATCGGGAACAAGGTTTGCCAGATCCAACCGTGCGGTGAAATCATTTTTTTCTAGGGCATAGGGACCGCGAACGGTGGTGCTACGCCAGAAATTCTCATCATAGCTATATTCCACCAGCATACGTGAGGCACGATCTGCACGGCTCCATACCAAGCCCTTAGACGCCGTTACATCGCCAAATTGTATTCCCTGGGGTAACTGCGGGCGGGATGACTCGGAGGTGATAAGGCCCGGCGCCATGCTCCATGCCTTTATAGGTGTCATGGCCGCAATGCCGGCGCCACCCAAGAGTGTACCGGCCGTTTTTAGAAACTTTCGTTTATCACTATCTGTAGTCACTGTGAACCCCCACTAAATTGATTTAAATTAGGACGGCACGAGATACCCGTCTCAGCAGGGGTCAAATCTAAACCGCGTATGTTGCAGTATTCGGTCTTGTTTGTGGCAGCTAGGTGACGTATCTCTAAACGAGGAAGCCGGCATACCTATAAACGGTCTAATTGCGACGGGTATTGAGCCATGCTATAACACCAATATCAGAACTTTATTGATCAACAACCAACAGAAATGCGAACGACATGGATAATGTAATTTTCAACTTCCACGATCTCGTCCTTCTAACTACCACTTTTCAGTGTGTCGTTTTTTCCGCCATGCTATTTTTACCGTCCCGCGAAAAAACCGAAACGACAGTTTTACTCGCTCTTTTTCTCATGTGCCACGCGTTAATTCCAATCAACTTACTTATTACTTTTGGTGGAGGATTTCGACGCTCGGCTATTGAATCTATCCCAAGTGCGTTCTATATAATTGAATCGGTCTATTGGTTGGAAGGGCCTTTGTTACTGCTGTATGTACGCTCACTTCTATACAAAGATTTCACCCTGAAGAAAAGCCATTTATTGCTATTCATTCCATTTTGTTTTTATGTTTTACACCAATTACTTACCTATCACGCACTGAGCACACCAGACCAAATATCGCTACTAAAGAGCGAGCCGCGGCCAGGGGTAGGCCCTTGGTATATGCAAAGCATTTATATTGCCCGCGACATCTTTTTGCGGTTGGGGTTTGCGCTTATCGCGCTACGGGAAATCATTCACTACAAGCGTGAGACTATTGGAAAGGACGAGTTAAAAGATTCTAATGTGATATGGCTAAACGTATTAAGTTACGGTTTCGCATTTATTTACGCGTGGGATTTAATGGTGACGATACTCACCTATTTTTGGGATTTCAATATCAAGTTCGCTATCCGCCCAGGATTAACTGGCCTATTAGGTAACTATTGGAAGTTTTTCTTAATCATGGGGTTAGTGTTTTGTAATCTTCGATATTCGACACTTGTATTGGGTATTGCTCAACGGCGTAGAGCTACTGAACGCCACAGCTATAGCGGCTCAGATATCGAGAAGCTTTCGGCGTTTATGATTACTGAAAAACCCTTTCTTACCCAAGGACTATCGCTAAATAAGCTAGCGAGGCTGGTGGGGATTCCGGCCAAAACGCTATCTCAAATCGTCAACCAATCATTCGGTAAATCGTTTGCAGAGTATGTTAACGACTACCGTATTGAAGAGGCCAAGCTCTTAATGGCAACGGAACAACATAAGCGTTCGACCCTGCTCGACATTATGGAAATTGCTGGCTTCAACAGTAAAGCCGCATTCAATCGCGCCTTCAAAACACACGCGGGTATTACGCCTTCGGAATTCCGCCAGTCAATTTCCGCTGATACTCAACATTAGATTCAGCGTGAACATTCGCACGGTTTTGCGCAATAATAGATGGCGCCGGTTGTATGCCAGTTAAATCCCTAGACCTCCTGCACCTTACACACCACTTGGTTACGACCGGCGTCTTTAGCCTCATAGAGCGCTAGATCTGCCGAGCGGAACAGTCCATCGAGATCGGGTTTAGCAATGGTTGCTACGCCAAAACTAGCGGTAATTTTTTCTTCCTGATGTAGCTCGCTTGCATCCAATTTTTTGCGCAATAATTCAGCTACCACTTGGGCCTGCTGCAAGTCAGTGTTGGGGCACACCAATATAAATTCCTCGCCGCCCCAGCGGGCAAGAAAGTCTGAGCTGCGTGAATTATTTTTAAACAGCTCCGCTACAGACTTTAATATCTGGTCGCCAACATCATGCCCATAGCTGTCGTTAATTCGCTTGAAATGATCGATATCACACAGAATAAATGACATCAAAGTCCCAGACCTTTTGAAATCTGAGAGCCCATCGTATAAGGCATCGCGAATACCTATTCTGTTTAGCAATCCGGTTAGCTGGTCGGTTTTCGCTAAATCTTCAAATTGTTTGTTTTGTAAGTTTAAAAAACTATTAATGGAAATAAGTTCTTGTTGGTAGCTGCGGTTACTATTGAGTTCGAGCTTCAAGCGTATAAAGCGAAACAACAATAGTAAAAATATAAGTACAGACCAGAGTAGGACTACCCCTTTATAGAGATTTTCATCTGAAATAAGGTTTCCCCTAAAGGTGATTTTTTTGAGTTGTATCTTATGAATACCGCCACTCGCCTGTGAGCCGGTCTGCACCTCCACATAGATAATATCGTTGAATTCTGGGTGCGAATCTTTTAGCGCAATCTTTCGGTGTGCCAACCACCAATCCGCAACACTGAAATCTTTTAAATTGACGGTGATGCCATTGCGCAATTCCGCGACGGGGATTTCGACCATATTGTACTTAGTCGATGTCGGGTCTCCGACTACATAGTAGTTAGCGTGACGATTGCGGAAATAGATACGTACAAACTCGGCGTTACCTTCGTAGCTCCCCCAAATCGTCATCTGGCTGTAATCACGTAAATCCAGACCACTCCAAGTATCGCTCAAGGTATCGAGCAACATACTGCAGTAGGGGTTGCGGTATTGGCCGGCTAATTCACACTTCCACAGCTGCTGCTCTTGGTCCAGCCACGAGACATTACTGTTGCCGCCAGAATATTTGTCATCCGAGAGGCTGGCAGCATATTGGGTGGGAATAAACTCCCAATGCCGCGACATCCAATCTTTCGGCATAAAGATAAGTATCACCGATAGGCAGGCCATCATGCCGAGCACGGCCTCGATGGAGGTGATAGACCGCGGCAGCGAGCGGCTGGTATTTATAGTCATAAGCAATACGGCTAAAAGGGGTTAAATAGGCTTGCACCGCAAGATGCTTATCACGCCACGCACCCGTTTCTAACAAGTGTAGCCCATTATCAATCGCTAGGAGTTTGGAGCTACAACACCGACTAAAGTCTAGCTACCGACTTTAGTCCAATTGTTAGCCTCTTAGGTTCGTGAGACGCTAGCAACGCCTCCCGGTAAGCTTTACTTATAAAACCCGCTTTATCTAAAAACGTGTAATTAACAAAAGGAAAATTGTTATGGATAGCGTAACCCGCAGAACTATCGAAGTTTCAGGCTCTATCACCGCGGCTATCACCGCAACTATTGCAATAGTTACCGCTATTTTGGTCGCTATAGCACCAACCGCAGAGGCCGCCACAAAACAGATCTTTAGCGGCACTCTTTGCGAAAGCCTATACGACAAAGACTCAATCTACGGCGCTGGTATTCACTACCAATACGGCGGCATCTGGAATCAAAGCACTACTAACTGGGCCTATATCGATTGCCCTGTTCCCCGTGCCAATGGCTTCAGTTCTGGCACTATTGCCGATTTGGAAGTGGCCGTAACTGATACCGACGGCGACATGTGGTGCCAAGCGATTAATCGCAATCGTTATGATGGGGCCGTTGCAGTCGAAACGGCTTATTCCGGCGGTACCGGCAATCGTATTATCGACTTTGGCTCTGTCGCTGGCACCAGCTATGAAGGGCATATCACGGTGTTCTGCGTTCTGCCTAAAAATGGCGGAAAAGTTCACAGTATTAGCGTTGACATCAACGAATAGCGAGCGTCAAAACAATGCTTCTCACCGCTAAATCACCGCTCTATTGGCTACTTATTGTAACCATGGGGGCGGTGATTATCGCTCAGTTCGCTCTGGGGTATTTTCGTCCAGCAACGTCTTCTGGTGCCGCGACATCAACCACTGCTGCCGATTTAGAACTGCGCTCCGCAGCGGCACAGAACCAGCTCCAGCTCACGGCGTTAGAGCGTGAACTGGCTGAAATACGCGTACTCCTTAGTCAGCTGCAATCAAGCAACGCCGTACAATCGACACATCACCAGCACCCAATTGCCAATAGCACTCAGGCATCCGCCAATGATTTAATAGACAATAAAACTGCTAGCCACGAGCTACAGTACGCAGTAGCAGACAACGCCGATCTAGACGAAGCAGAGTTTGCACGCCAAGTTCGCACTAAGGCGATAGTACGTTACCAAAATGAAGATAGGGATTCGGAATGGGCAAATGTTGAAGAGGGCTTAATCCAACTAGCAGTAGAAAATAATGTCGACTTCCCAAGTGTACTCTTCAGCGAAGTAGACTGCCGTACAGATACCTGTCGGCTGCGACTGCTAATGGATGAAACAGCAAATGAACCTCACACGGAATTGGCGCTGGTAGCGGAGATTAGCCGACGTCTACCCAATGTGGTGTGGCAAAAAGAAGGCGAACAACTGACATTGCTATTAAGCCGCTAGCAGCCGTGTTAACACGACGCTAGCAGCGAGTTGCTAGATCCTAGTTTTTAGCAGCTATAGGTTCCGTCCGGCGCAGGGCTAGGGCTCTAGCGCGTAAAACGTGCCATCTAACGAACCGAACAGCAAGTGGCCCATATACAGCTCTGGCGTAGCGGTTGCGCCGTGGCCAACATAGTCTGGTAGGTCTGGCATCACCAAGGTCCACACAACCTCACCGGTATGGCGGTTAATTTTCACCATGCCACCGTCGGGCATAAAAGTGGGGTCGTAACCGAATACGGACTGATAGACAGCATCGCAGCCAACCGCTGGGGCCGCCAAGTTACCGCCATCAAGCGAGTTGGTTTCCCAGTAGGAACTACCGTCAATCGGGTTTAATGCAATAGACACCCGCCAATCAGAAGAACCGATATACACCTTATCCTTGACAACTGTGGCCGATGATTCCACCCACGAACCGCCGGCATAGGTTTTGGTCCAGACTACAGCACCGTCCTTGAGCGAAAGGCCATAGAGGTTGCTATCTCGGCTACCAATCACCACAACGCCGTTTACCTCTTTCGGGCTAGACGGAATCGGCCCGCCAGTTTGATGCTCCCACACCAAACGACCGTGTTTACTTAGCGCGACAACCTTGCCGTCAAAACCGGCAAATACAACCAGATTGCGTGTAACTAGCGGATCGGAGCGCACTTGAGCCCCCGTTTCATAGGACCACTGCACTTTACCGTTGCGAGCATTCAGTGCGTAAAAATGTCGGTCGCCACTGCCAACATAAACACTGCCGTGATACTCACTTGGCGACGAACTGTGGAAGTCCCATGAACAACAGTCGGCATATATGGGCAGTCGCTCAACCACCTCATGAAGATTGATGTTCGCGCGCCACAATAACTTGCCTGTTTTAGGGTTTAACTTGTACACATAGCCATCGTCGGAATTGATATATAGCCCGTTACGACTGACGCTGGGCTTCGAATATATTGGGCCCTCGGTGGCAAACGACCACTTTAATTCACCACTGGCTGAATCTAACGCGTACAAGCTGCCATCAGTGCTCCCCACATAAGTCGTGCCTTTAACAGTAGTCGACGATGCCCAAATTGCGCCCTCTGTAGCAAAACTCCAGAGGGTGTTCGGCGTGGTTGCAATTGCCACCTGAGCACCAAGGATTAATGCAAAACTCAAACATAGCGCCATTAGCCGCCGTGGTATTGTCAACCAAGATCGAATCGTTCGTTTCATAGTACCGCCTCGCTATTTTGTTATGGGATGTTGTTGGTTTTACTGCTGAGGCTTGATAATGATGGTACTAAGGGAATTGTGCGTTCCAATAGATAGAAGCGAACTACTGTCTAGGTGCGGCTGGATAATCAAGAACTAGTAGAGAGGCCAGCAAAACCGCCACAGGGCTCACGGATAAGCACTATGGATCATAGTGATGAATGGTTTAATGTGGTTTTGGTTAAGGTTTGAGGCTTAGCGCGGAGGATCGCTGCGATCACTAGTCGAACTATTTACTCGGTACCATCCCGCAATAGAATAGCGATCGCGGGTCGCTGGAAGCACCTCGTGTGGAAACTCTTCACTTAAAAACACCACTAACGTGCCAAATGCCGGGGTAACTTTTAAGCCCACAAGGTCGCGCTCATCTTTATACAAAACCAGCTCACCGCCTTCGTCTGGCAACCAAGTATTATTAAGGTAGGCCACTACCGACAAAACACGGTTCGCGGCGCCTTTAAAGCTGTCGAGATGGCGCTTGTAGTAGTCACCAGGTGAATAGTGCGCAAAATGACTTTCAAACGAAAACAAGCCCAACAGTAGGCGTCGATTTAAATAGGTCTGCAGTTGCTCAGCCCAGGCCAGCCACTGTCGACCGACCTCGGACTCACCCGTTATCCAACAAATTTCGTCACTGCGCACAAAGCGATTGCGCATATGCTCGGACTCTCGCCCAACACCAGCCGCCTTAAACTTTTCAGCGGATAAAACACACAAGTGCTGCTGCAGTTCGGCGGCTAATTCGATGGGCAGCGCCAGCGGATTTACGCTGTAGCCCTGCACCAATAGGTTGTCGGCAATACGCGCGAAGAGCTCATCGCTCGCCCCGCCATCACTCGAATGACGGCTTAAACCGGTATTGCCAAATAAATGAGTGGCTTCCACAAAATATCTCGAATGACGGGTGCCCGCGAAGAGGCTGGACCTTACCCAAATAGGGTGAAATATGAAACCAAGCGGAGTAAAGCAAACGCTACCACAACCGCAGAGTGCGGCGGATATTACTCAGAAGTACTATAAAAATCACCAAAAACTATCTCTATTTACCGCCGCCACACATGTCATTCACTATACTTACCCGATAAACCTAGACACGATAATGACAATAACGTGATAACCCTTAATTGAAAGGCTCACCTCTATGCTTAACCCCTTTGCCCACTTGCAACGCTTGTTTTCCCTAAACTTTGTTGCCGCCATAGCCGCCACCTGCTCACTAGGCCTTTTTGTATGTGCCTTCGGAGCCTACGCCGAAAACGAAAAGCCACTTGACCCACGGGACGACGGCAGCCAAATCAACAACCTATTCCGCATCAACTACGCTGGATACCTGCCACAACAAGAAAAAATAGCGGTCTACTTAAGCGCGGATAAAGGTGCAAAAAAATGGCAGCTACTCAACAATACCGGCAAGGTTGTCGCCAAGGGTAAAAGTCGCGACCGGCGCGTCGGCGACTACGCGTCTGGCGATAGCTTTTTCCTAATCGACTTCAGCCGATATCAAATTGAAGGTGACAACTATAGCCTGCGAATAGACGGCAAAACCTCACCGAGCTTTAGTATTAGCAACGACCCCTACGGCCAATTGAAATACGAATTTTTTGACTACTTTAAAGACCATCGCCGCGCTGGCGATAAGTTTGACCGCGCCGTAAACAACTGGTCCACACATAGCGTAACCCTCGACTTTATTGCCGATGCCGGCGACCAAGGCTACTACACGGTCAACGCCGCAGAAGCACAATGGAGCCTGATCAACCTCCTAGAAACCTACCCAGAAGTAAACACTTACTACAGCCGTAATAGCTTAGGAATGGCAACTGTGTATAACGAGCTACGCTATTTTAGCCGCGCCATGGAAAAAACGATCTTCCCTGGTGAAACCCTCGCCGTAGCAAAGTTTGCAACCTTTTCGAACACCACTTGGGGCCGCTGCCCCGGCGCTGCGGGCGATAGCGGCCCATGTATATCTCTACCAGAAACCAAAGCCACCTATGCGGTTGCTCGTACCCTAGCGGCGATGGCGCGCTTGCACGCCAACTTTGGTAACCACGACGAACAACAAAAGCATTATCAACTCGCTAAAACCGCTTTGCGCAATGCCGAAAAACAAGACCCAGTTTGCCTCGATTGGACAGCTTTTGGTGGCGAAGGCGGTTATTACCCCAACAATGACAACTATGGCTTGTGGCGTGACCCGCGCTCTCACCGAGACCCCTGCGCCAGCGGCAGCGCCGACCCGAAAGACAACAACTTGAATGACGATCACTACGCAGCACTAGTGGAACTGTATATCGCCGCCGACAAACTAGGCCTAAAAGCCGACAAGCAAGTACTGCAGCAACAGGTGGAGACTCACCCGCATCACCTGCGTGTGGATAAATTCTTTTTTGGTGCCGTTTCCACGGAAGCCACGCTATCGCTGCTCAGTAATCGTCCCGCCGGAATGGACTTAACCGGCGCCGAACAGGCCGTTTTCGCTTACGCTGACAACGTTCGCGATTACCAAAAGGTCGGTTACCCAGGCGTTACCTTCGACGTCAAATCAGATGAATGGAAGACCGGCGACAAAGATGACATAGATACCAACTTTCGTTGGGGATCGAACCGCATGCAGCTCAACGACGCCCGTATCGTAATGGCCGCAGCAGAACTCGCATTCGCTCAGAACAAGTTTAAGTTGGCCGCCGCCTACACCAACGCGGTGCTGCGGGTCCTGGACCAAATTTCTGGCACCAATGCCGTTGCTCTAGCGATGTACACCAGCGACGACTACCCGCACATTGAGCATGCGGTAACGCGCACCCACGATGGCCTAGTTGCCGATACCGAAAATGGAAAAATGGTACTCGGCGCCAATAACTGGACCAACGCTAACGATCCCTTTATGCCTGCGTTTGGCTCCATGCCGGGTATGAAAATGTTCGCCCTTACTGGCACCGGTTGGTCGTCTCGAGAAATTGCCATTGATGCTAACGCAGCGTTAGTGCCAGTAGCCTACTTTGCTACCGAAGTTGCACCGAAAATTCTTGCCGCAGCACACTACAACCAATAGCTCACCAATGTTACGGGTAAAGCCAGCGCGGTTTTACCCGTTTTCAACAACACGCTATCAGCTTTATTGGGCCTATCTCACGGCGCCCGCCCCCATTGCGTCCTATTTCACCCCTAGCAACGGGACGCCTAAATAGCGTTTACCTCGAACGTCTAGCCATACGGATTAGGACGCCTAGTGTGCCAATTTATCGCACCTGCGTTAGCCCCCCATGCGAAGATTTTTCATCATTTTACAACGCTATTGCACAGCACCTGATAAAGTGGATTGTGTAATAACTGATCACTAAGTAGTTTCACCACATCTTTTAAATTAAGGAAAATCGTATGAGCATTGCAGCGCGTTGCGCCTCTTTGTTTCTAAGCACAATTGGCCCAAAAGCAAAGGGGTTAGACCACACCTTAGTAGCTTCCGAACTTACCTCGCTATTGCCAAATAATGGGTATGATATCGACTTAAAATTATTTTTAACGCGGCTTAATCAAGAAGGCCTCGGGCTTGTGGTTGCCACGTGGTTAGGTAACAGCGATAACGCTCGAATTATGCCTTCACAACTTTTGGGGATACTAGGCAACGCCCCTATCTCACAGTTTGCACAGGCCTTGAAACTCGACATATCTACAATTATGCAGGGCCTAGCACGCACACTGCCAATGTTGGTAGACGAATCAAGCGAGCACGGTGCACTGCGTGCTGAAGTGGTGTTCCAAGCAAGCAAACTAACCTGCAACGGCTCGCACTAACTCAGCCTAATTCAGCTCTTGTATTCTCGGCTAGCAAACCCAATTCGAACGCGGGCTTCCAGCATCGCGCCATAGTCTCAAGATGGTTTACTTTCCATTACTTATCACTGCTGTATACTCCGAAAAAAACCGGCGACTTGCATTCGTGCAACTACCCCCACCGCACCGCTTAGCACGTTGAGGTAAAGCTCCAAATACGCTAAACGCGGCAAGGATTATTCAGCTAAGTAACGGAGTGCTTTCATGAGCAAAAAAAAATATATCTTACCCATCAGCCTAATAGGCGCCGGTGTCGCCATTGTTTCTCTACTGGTGGTAGCCAAACCCAAACCCAGTCCCGACGCAATTGATCAAACACCCGCCTTGGTTAAAGTGGCTGTTACTTCAGCCGAATACCAAACCGTAAATCTCGCCGTAACTGCTCATGGTACGGTAACGCCGATTCGTGAAATTGACTTGGTTGCTCAGGTTTCCGGGCGCATTATCCATGTTGAACCCGCATTTGCTGACGGTGGCTTTTTTGGTGCGGATGAAACGCTAATTCAAATCGATGATCGCGACTACCAAGTTGCCCTGCTCACAGCCAAAGCAAAGCTAGCCGAAGCGCAACGTCGCTTAGCTGAAGAGCAAGGCCAAGCCCGACAGGCAAAGAGAGAATGGCGAGACTTAGGCAACAGTAACGCCAACGACTTATTTTTGCGCAGACCTCAGCTCGCAGCAGCCCAAGCAAATTTAGACGCGGCGCAGGGCGACTTGACCATGGCCGAATTAAATCTTGAGCGCACTAAAATTACCGTGCCCTTCACCGGCAGAGTTAAACAAACCTACGCAAACCTCGGCCAATATGTCACCACCAACACGCGTGTCGCCACTGTTTACGATTCCACCGCACTGCAAGTTCGTCTTGCCTTAACCGAGCGCCAAGCGGCATTGGTCGATTTACCTTTGCTACCGCAAGCCGATATTAACAGCCCACTACCCAACGTAATCATTCGCGGTAGCGTTGCCGGCAAACAACAGGAATGGCGCGGAGAACTCGCCAGAACCGAGGCATTTGTTGATGCAAATTCTCGCCTTTATTACATTGTTGTAGAAGTGGCGAACCCCTACGGTAATGCAGACGAAAAGCAAGCGAGTATTGCCCCGCTTTTACCCGGCTTATTTGTCGAAGCCGTTATTGAAGGCAAGGCCCTAGACGATGTCGTCATGTTGCCGCGTGAAGCACTTTATCAACGCGATAAAATTCTTAGCCTCGACGCGGATAACAAAGTCACCGAACAGCTGGTTAACGTTTTACAAAAAGACGAAACTCACGTTTGGCTAAAAGCGGCAATCCCAGAAAACACCTTAATCGCACTCGAAAAGCAATCGCTCACCCCCAACGGAACAATAGTTGAGCCCATTCTCGACGAAAACGCCGAACCACTTCCCATAGCGCAGACCGAAGTACTAACCGAAGCACGCCAAAATTCAAACCGCGCGGCCAACCAGCAACCATAGGAAGGGCAGAATAAGATGAATGGACTAATCAAATGGTTTGTGGGCAACCCCATTGCGGCCAATCTACTGATGATCGCAATGCTGTTAGGCGGGTACGTCTCGTCTAGCACAGTTAAAAAAGAAACATTTCCGGCGTTTGAAGCCAACGTTGTTAATATTTCTATGGCCTACCCAGGGGCTGCATCGAGCGAGGTAGAACAGCAAATAGTGGTGCGCATAGAAGAAGCTATTGCAGACCTCCCAGGCGTATTCCAAATCACCTCGCAATCGAGCGAAGGCTACGGAAATGTCTCGGTAAATGTTACCGAAGGCTTTGATGTACGTGAACTGCTTAGCGATGTGAAAGGCCGAGTCGATGCAATTAACACCTTTCCAACCGCTGCCGAGCGCCCCGTTATTCGACAAATTGTACAACGACAGTTTTTAATGTGGGTCGCGCTCTACGGTGATACCGACCGCCGAGTTCTAAAAGATATCGCCTATCAAATTCGCGATGAAATGTCGTTGCTCGAAGGCGTTTCTGAAGTAGTACTTACCGGCCTAAAAAACGACGAAGTCAGTATCGAAATATCCGAGCAAAACTTACGCCGTTACAACCTCAGTTTCGATGAAGTTGCCAGCGCTATCCGCCAGTCGTCACTCAGTGTTCCCGCCGGATCACTAAAAACGAAAGACGGCGACATTCAAATTCAAACCCGTGCGCAAGCATTTAACTACAGCGATTTTGAAAACATTGTAGTGCGCAGCAGTCGCGATGGTGGCCAGTTGTTATTAAGCGACGTTGCCATTATCAATGATGGCTTTTCCGAACAGGATGTCGACTTCAGCATGAATGGCAAACCCGGCCTAAACATGGAAGTCAAAATGAGCGACGATCCGCTACTATTCGAGGGCACAGCTAATGCTCGCGCCTATATCGAAAACCTGCGCACTCAGCTACCCGAAGGTTTGGAAATAAAAATTAATTTTGAATCCCGCTCTATTTTCGACAGCCGCTTTAACCTGTTAAAAGATAATGCCCTTGGTGGTTTAGTTTTAGTCTTTATCATTTTAATGCTGTTCTTGCGCCCTCTGCTCGCCTTTTGGGTGGTCGCGGGAATTGCAACCACCTTCGCCGGTGCTATTTGGTTACTTCCGCTGCTCGATGTTTCTATTAATATGTTGTCGATGTTTGCTTTTCTTATGGTGCTAGGTATCGTTGTCGACGATGCCATTATTATTGGCGAAAGCATTTACCGTCACCAACAGCGCGGCGAACCCGCCCACCTTGCAGCCTCCACCGGTACTATCTCGGTATTGCAACCGGTGTTCCTCGCCGTTATGAGCACGGTGATGTTTTTCTTACCCATGATTGATGTCCCCTCAGAAGTATTGATTTTTACCCGCTCAATTTTTTATGTGGTATTGCTTTGTTTAGTTTTTTCACTGGTTGAATCACTGCTTATACTCCCATCGCATTTGTCTCATATGAAACCAGAGCAGCCTAGCCGTTTTTACCTGCTGCAACGCCTTGCCGCAATACGTCTATGGTTTTCCAGCCACATGGAAGACTTTGCACACAATACCTATCTACCACTTTTACGCACACTGCTAACTCATAAGGGCAGCACTTTTATTGCATTCTTCTTTATGTTTGCTATCGCCGTCACCGTGGTTTCCAGCGGCTGGATTAGAATGAGCTTTTTCCCGAATGTGCCACAGCCCATGATTATGGTGAATATTAGCTTTGCCGATGGCACACCATTTTCGACCACGCAGAAAACAGCGCAGTACATTCGCGATAAAATCGATCTTCTTTCAGAAGACAAATCTTTACTGGAGAAAAATGCAGGAAAACCATTTATTCGCGAAGTTAATCGGAACTTAAATGGCACATCCGCCACGGTTTTTGTCGGCTTGACCGAGGATGAAGATCGTATCGTTTCAACCGCTGAAGTTTCAGATGTTTTGCGTCAGCTCGTCGGTCCGCTGCCAGAGGCAAAAAGCTATTCGCTAAGCGCGTCTATGGGTGGCGATGGTCCGGACATCACCCTCAACCTAAATATGCTCGACAATCACCGTGAGCAGCAACAGGCGGCTGTTAACGATGTTAGTAAAGTTTTGGGTGCCTATCCAGGCGTGTTCAATGTTCGCAGTAACTTGGATGGAGCGCGTACCGAAGTAGAATTAAAACTAAAACCTAATGCCGAAACCCTAGGTATTAACTTGGAACAAATTGCCCGACAGGTAAGACAAGGGTTTTACGGCGACGAAATTCAGCGTATTCCGCGCGCAAAAGAAGACGTACGTGTAATGCTGCGTTACCACGCGGCTGAACGACAAACACTAGACACCTTAGATACTATTCGCATTCGCACCACCGATGGCCGTGAGTTACCGCTCGCGGCCATCGCCGAAGTCAAAATTGTTCCAGGTGCTAGTACTATTCGACGCGTAGACCGCCGTCGCAACATAACCCTAACCGCTGAAGTTAGCGAAGGTACCAACGCGAACGAAATTATCACTGAAATGTTGGCCCAGCACCAAGACCAGTGGCGAAAAGAATATACCGGTTTCAACCTTTCAACTGACGGTAACCTTCGTACACAAGCACAATTTGGTGATAACTTTGGCGGCAACTTTTTAAAAATATTTATTCTCGTGTTGGCTTTATTTGCAATCGCGTTTCGCTCGCTCTCACAACCACTGCTGGTAATGTTAGCGGTACCTTTCGGTTTTGTCGGCGCCGTGCTTGGTCACTGGGTGTTCGATACCAACCTCAGCTTGTTTTCCGGGTTTGGCTTTCTCGCCTGCTCGGGCGTTGTTGTAAATGACAACTTGGTTTTACTCGAGCGCATTAATACATTAAAAGCCCGTGGCGCAGCCACCTTGGATGCGGTACTCAACGCTGGCGTCGATCGGTTTCGTCCAATTGTGCTAACCTCGCTTACAACATTTATTGGCTTGCTGCCAATCTTGTTCGAGCGTAGTTTGCAGTCGCAATTCTTAAAGCCTATGGTAATTTCGCTTTCCTTCGGCGTACTGTTTTCATCAATAGTCACTTTATTCTTAGTGCCCTGTGGCTATTACGGTGGTGCTCAGTTAAAGCTATGGGTTAAATCACTATTCAAACGCCAGCCCAACAATAAAGCAGCGCAACCAGAGCTTCCGTAAATCCTCACGCGATAAACACTGCAGACAGAGTGTTTATCGCGTCGACCAACCCACCTATTCCCTCAGCCAACTTCAATGAAGCAAATCTAGTTGCGACATTATGTCACAGTGCTTTGTTGCCCTCGTCTCGCTAACATAAGTCACCACGCGTGGTTTCATTGTGTCGAGTTAAATACTATTCCAGTCACGCATTTCAAAATTATCTACCTATAAAAAGGTTAAGACTATGAATTCGCGTTTCTGTGTGAATGTACTTATGTTCACCACCTGCCTGCTCAGCCCGGCCGTGCTTTCACAACATAGTTCCAGTGCTCAAGCGAGCGCAGATCAAGTCATTACAAATAAAAACGCAACAGCGTCAAAAAATGAAACCAGCAACCTGGAAGAGGTTAAAGTCTGGGGGAAAGCGGTTGAGCGAAATAGCGCGGGCTATGTATCGCCGACCAGTCTACTCACACCCGCCGAGATGGCAGCGATCAACGTTGCGACAACAGAAGATCTTGTTAAGTTCGAACCCAGCTTAGTTATACGGCGGCGTTTTATCGGTGACTCTAATGGCACAATGGGCGTGCGTGGCTCGAATATGTTTCAGACTTCTCGCTCAATGGTATTTGCCGATGGCGTGCCACTACACTATCTACTGCAGTCGCGTTGGAGTGGCGCGCCGCGCTGGACTATGGTTTCGGCGAGTGAAATTGCGCAAATAGAAGTTGTTTACGGGCCTTTTTCCGCGGAATACAGTGGCAATGCTATGGGCGGAGTGGTACTTATTGAAACGGCCACACCAGAGAAACAAGAATTTCATTTTGATGCGACCCTGCATTCACAAACCTTTAATGCCTATGGTTTTGACGATACCGTAGGTGGCTACAACAGCTTTTTATCCTACGGAAATAAGTTCGACAAATTTAGCCTCTATCTGTCATACAACCACTTAGATAGCGAAAGTCAGCCGCAAACTTTTTATTACGGTGGCAGCCTTAATAACGACGAGGCCACAGCCGCAACTGTGGTATCCGGCGGCGTTCACAATGTTGACGAACGCGGTAATCCGCGGCTTTATTTTGGCGATACCGGAGTTGTTCACACCGCCAGCGACAACTTTAAAATTAAGCTGGGATACGATTTAGGTGATTGGAGCAGTTTGTTTAATCTCGTCTATGAAGACCGATTGTCCGCAAGCGACGCTGCCAATACCTACATGCGCGATAGCAACGGTAATCGCGTTTGGTCAGGAAATGTTATTCAAGACGATACCGCTATTAATATCCCCCAAAGCCGTCTTAACGCCAGTGAACTTAATCGCAACAGTTTATCCTTAGGCTTGCGTGTTAGAGGCCCGCTTAGCGAAAATTTACAACTTGAGACCAACCTTAGTCGCTTCGCCATTCTTCGCGATCGCACAGCGACATCGCAGGCTAACCCCGCCGCAGAGGGTTACAACGTACAAGGGAGCGTACAAGACTTAGCGGGCTCAGGCTGGAATACCGCCGAAATAAAATTAAAAGCGAGCGAACTTGGTCTGGCAGGAGTAGAGCTTATTACAGGTTTACGTTACGAAGCCTATGAATTAGAACAAGAGAACCACGCATCAGATGACTACACCGCGGCAGAAAAAACGATACTCGAAAGCGCCAACGGCGGCTCAACCAATATTTCAGCCGTATTTATTCAAGCGAACTGGGATATCGATGAAAATTGGAGCCTATCTATTGGCGGCCGCTACGAGTCATATAAAAGTCATAACGGCTACTATAGTGACGATAAGCAAACAACGCCGGAGCTGGACCTAGTCTCTACCCCCGAAACTGACACAAGTAAATTTTCTCCTAAATTTTCGCTTGGCTACAATAGCAACGGCAACTGGTCAGTTCGCTACTCGCTCGCCAAAGCCTATCGTTTTCCAATCGTTGAAGAGCTCTACAGTCAATATAGTGCTTACAACAGTATCAGCGAAGCTAACCCAGAGTTAAAACCGGAAGACGGCTTGCATCACAACTTGATGTTCGACTACGAACTTAACCACGGCTACGCCCGCATCAATCTATTTAGCGAAGTTGTTAAAGACACTCTGGAGTCACAAACGACTACCATCGAAACAGGTCCGCAGACAGGCACCTCGATCCGCACCTTCGTACCAATCGATGAAGTACAAACTAACGGCGTGGAATTTATTGTCAATAATCGCGGCGTGCTCAGTGAACAATTAGACCTGCGTTTTAACCTCACCTATACCCATTCCGAAATCGTTAACAATTCTACCGCTGAAAATACAGATGACTTTGACCCAACGCAGTCTATCGTTGGCAACACCTATCCGCGCATGCCGAAATGGCGCAGCAATCTAATGGCACTCTATCATCTAACTGACAAATGGAATCTCAGCGCAACTTGGCAGTACAGCGGCAATAGCTACGGTCGTACCGATAACAAAGATAATATTAGCGGGGTATATGGTGCACAGGATAGTTACAGTCGATTGGGCCTTAAAACCCAGTATCAATTTGACAGCAATTTTTCGCTAGGTTTTGGTGTCGACAACATCACAAATCAAATTTCTTACGTGGCCCATCCGTGGCCAGGTCGTACCCTCTATTTAAATATTTCCTACGACCTTTAATTTCAATCGGCCATTACTATGAATTCCTCTACCCTTAGCTCCTCTCCTGTTAATAGCTTTCTATACCGTACGCTTTGGCGCTGGCATTTCTATGCGGGTATTTTCTGTATTCCTTTTATTCTCGCACTCTCGATCTCCGGCGCAATATATTTATTTAAACCGCAAATAGATGCCTGGGTTGAATCGCCTTACCAGCAGCTTGCGGTGACTAACAACCGTCACACACCGCAACAACAGATTCAAGCGGCATTGGCTGCAGTCGGCCAACAAAGTACATTTGTAAATTATCGGCTGCCGGAATCTGAGCAGCATGCAGTTGTCGTTAGTGTCGCCGAACAAGGCCAGCGTTTTA
Source organism: Teredinibacter waterburyi (assembly GCF_001922985.1). Taxonomy (GTDB): domain Bacteria; phylum Pseudomonadota; class Gammaproteobacteria; order Pseudomonadales; family Cellvibrionaceae; genus Teredinibacter; species Teredinibacter waterburyi. The sequence continues at coordinate 48,421 of NZ_MRUH01000010.1, read as the reverse complement.
TGGTGTATGTAAATCCCTACACACTAGAAGTACTTAAAATACAAAAACGTGACGCACTATTTATCCAGTTTGTACGAAGCTTTCACGGTGAACTTTTACTAGGAACCTTCGGTTCTATTTTGGTTGAATTGGCCGGATGCTGGGCGATAGTGTTAATTATTTCCGGCCTTTACCTCTGGTGGCCTCGCTCAGCGCGTGGCTTCGGTGGAGTGTTATTTCCGCGATTAAATAAACGCGGGCGGTTATTTTGGCGAGACCTACATGCAGTAACTGGCGTATGGGTATCATTGTTTGCGCTGTTCCTACTTATCACCGGACTACCTTGGGCTTTGGTATGGGGCAGTGCATTTAAAGAAATACGTTCCTTTACTACACCCATGTTGCAACAAGACTGGGCGATAAGTGAGCATCACGCTGAACACCACAGCGGTGCGACATTAAGTTTCACCCAGTTAACAGCTAGCATGATTAAAAATGCGCAGGCACTTGCTTTTGCTCCGCCTGTTGAGATTTCGGTTGCCAGAAACAAACCCAATCAATTTCAAGTCGCATCCCAACACCAGAATCGTCCGCTGCGCAGTACCGCGTGGTTTGATGGAATCACAGGCAAACAAACATCGATTGAGCATTTCGCCGACCGAAACGGCATCGACCGCGCAATAGGCTTCGGGATTGCCGCTCACGAAGGGCAGTTATTCGGCTGGCTAAATCAACTCCTCGGACTTTTCACAACGCTAGGCTTGATTGCGGTGGCGATTACCGGTTTTGTTCTCTGGCGAAAGCGTAAACCTAGCGGTGAGCTTGGCGCACCTCTGGCAAAGAGCCAACGCGGGCTAACCCCAGCGGTAGCTATTGTTGGAGTTGCGCTCGTCATACTGCTCCCGCTACTCGCTATATCGGTATTGTTCATCTTAGTGATTGATTTTTTAGTGTTGCCGCGAATTCCGGCCACCCGCGAATGGCTGGGACTAGACAGACCCTAAACCTGAAAACGCTGAAGCCAATGGCAACGATTGAGACAAATAGTCCTGCGCTCTAGGATCTAAAATTGCTATCATTGCAGCTCACTGATCTAACTTAAATAAGCCGCTTTAAGCCAATGGCCCTCAATCGCGAACGCCTGTTAAAACTCACGACTATCGCCTCTGTTCTAACAGGGGTAACCCTGTTGCTATGCAAGGTTTTCGCCTGGCAAGCCACAGATTCGGTCAGTATCCTGGCGTCGTTAGTCGACTCGCTGATGGATATTTCTGCCTCAATCATTACCCTGTTTGCAGTACGTATTTCACTCAAGCCCGCAGATCACAACCACTCTTTCGGTCATGGCAAAGCCGAGGCGCTCGCGGGCTTAGGCCAGTCGCTATTTATTGCCAGCTCTGCATTCTTCCTGTTTGTGCACGCCATCGATCGCTTCCGCTCCCCGCAAGACCTCGTCGCGATTGATTGGGGTGTCGCTACTATGGTGTTTTCAATCATTATCACCGCCTTGTTAACCACCTTGCAGCGCTATACCATTTCACAAACAAACTCACCGGCCATAAAGGCGGACTACGCACATTATTTAACCGATATCGTTACTAACAGCGGCACCTTACTCGCATTGGTTTTTGCAGCCTTCGGCGCAAACTTAGCCGATCCGATCATCGCGATCATGATCAGCATCTATATTTTGTATAGTGCCGCGCAGATTTTTATGGAATCTGTACACCAACTAATGGATCACGAACTGCCTGAAGAGGAGCGCACACTGATCGAAGAAATCGTACTGGCACAACCTGATGTACTCGGAATACATGACCTCCGTACCTGGCAAACCGGCAGCAAAAAAATTATGCAGTTTCACTTGGAACTCAACCGCGATATTTCTCTTGTTGCGGCGCATAACATTATCGAAAATGTTGAGCGTGCAATTCTAAATACAGAGCCAGACGCCGATATTACAATACATCCAGATCCGGTTTGATCCGTAGCCTAAAGCTAGACAAAACTACCTGCTCTACTTAACTGCCTCGCCCGACCAAATCTCCCCCTATGGCAGCTCTCGGTGCCCGCTCACACCTAGCCATACCACTCTGCCCTCGGTTAACGCTAACCCAGCGAGAATACAATTTACTGCTAGACTTCTATGACGAGTCACGAATTTAAAATTCGGCACCAAATACGTTTTCGCATAAGAGGCAGATCATGTCCAATCCCGATGATCCAGTATTCACAATCGCGGTTTTCTCTGCCGATTTAGGCGGGTTTTACCTAGGTGAACTGGTCAACCAAGCCCGACAACTCTGTTTACTAAAGCGCTACCGCTTTATTGGGTTTCGAACACCGACACCAACCGCATTTGAGTCGCCCTTTCAGCTCAATGCAATTGATGGCGTTATTGTCATACGCAACGCACTTAGCGTGACCCAAGTCGAGTTTTATCAGGCGCAGGGAATCCCTGTCGTTTCAGTAGGCTATGACTACTTCCCGCTAGATGTTCCGGTGGTGTTATCCAACAATGAACAGGGTTCAATACTGGCCTACAACCACCTGAAAGATAAGGGCCATAGCGACATTGCCTTCATTGGTGATATTAGCCATTACGACATGCGCATGCGCTATGAGGCCTACTGCACGCTAGTTGATGCCGATGGCGAAGAGTTTAGCGAACGCAACTTCTTTCTGGTAACGGATGCCTTGCCAAGTGGCGGGATAAAAGCAGCGGATAAGTTTGTCGAGATAGGTTGTACAGCCACGGCTGTTATCTGCGGCTCTGGATTAACGGCGATTGGGTTTGAAAACCGCCTTAAAAAACATGGTATCAGCAATATTGAGATTGTAACCTTTGATACCATTTCTACGATTCCCGTAGTCGCACCTACGATAACCTGCATAGACCAAAACCTTCACCTGCTCGCCTATACCGCTATAAACGCGCTGGAAAAGAAACTTAAAAATGAAGAATGCAAACGTGAATTTGAAGTACAACCACGACTTGTTGACGCCGCTAGCAACGCTGAGATGGGTGCGGATGCCTATATCGCGACATGTGTCGAGTGCGAAACACTGTACAACCCGAACTACAGTAAAAGTTTAATCGCAAACATTTTTGAGTGGCCAAACGAAATCGCAGAAAGCAATCTCGACACCTTAATGAGTATCTCGCATTTGTTTGAACGCTTTATGGGCGTAGCAATACTGTCGCGATTTTTTTACGACAAAAGTGGCGAAGAATACTGCAAGCTTATGAAGATATTTTCACCGAGCAAAACACTAAACGTCGCACTTGATGATAAAACCAGCATATGTAGGTCGCTCAATTTCCCGCCATCAATTATGGCCCCCTACAACCTCAATCAGTTCGATATGATCACTCATCTCGTTCTGCTACAAGACAGCAAACCCTGGGGCGCGCTGAGCTTCTATGGCGATTCCACAAAACCGAATTTAAGTAGTTATTTAGGCTTTAGCGGTTATGTCCAATCCGCCGCAGAGCAATACATGTTAAATCGCGAGCTGAATCAATATCGTAAAGATAAATCTGACAAAGGTCATAGCGACCGCGCCGCACCAGTACAAAATAGTGCTATTGCCTCAGCTCGCGTCGATTGGGATATCAGATCTGGGAATACTCATTGGTCAACCGAAGCGCTCATCATGCTCGGCCTAGACTCGGATATTGAACAAAATATTTATCGCAATATGAATATATCTGACCGCATGACTCCGCTTAGCGGCGAAGAATTTCGAAGTGAATTTTCAGACCATATGCGTAATGGGACTTCATTTGATTTGATAGCCCGCTACAAGTTTAGAAAGATTCACGAGGTTGAAATAGGCTTGCACTGCCACCCAACATTTGACAGCAGCAACATAGCTGACAAAGTCGAATTTTACCTAACCCAGCTAGATGATTAAATAATGCTCGAGCTAGCCCAATCCATTTCATTAGCTGATGCGCTCTATGTAAGTGCAGCATTGCTATTGATTTGTGCCGGCATTATTGGCTACCTACTTTACACCACAATGAAGCAAGACACTGCTCTGCGCAAGCTCAATAAGGATCGCCTTGACAGCACCACACATATCCGTGAATTTCTAACAAGCCAAGCCAAAGAAACCAAGGCTTTTATTAATGGCGGCGAACGCAGTGTAAAATTAAACAGTAAAGTTATTGCCCTTCGAACGGCGTATCTAAACATTGAAAATAAAGCCATCAACCACACCATCTCTTCCGACGATTACTGGAGTAATCTTGATGACAAACTGACTCGACTTTTAGAAATGTTCTTACCGCAACTATTTGGTCGAGAGTCAAAAATTAAAGAAATTGAAGGTCGTATGGAGCTGCTGAAAGATCGCATACGTAAGCTCACCAACAACAAAGACGAAAGCCCACCAAGCCCGATTCATACCCTAGATACGATTCATACAACATTAAAAGAAGATATTTCCGACAACGACAAGAAGCAATTTATTGTTTCGAAGATAGAATCTATTGTTAATAGCTACGAAGATATCAGCTCTCGCGACAAACAACGAATAAAATTATTACTGCGAAAATTTTCCGAAAACTCTGGCGAGCCGTTAAACAATCTAGATGTGGCGGCCACTAAACAGCGCAACTACCTCGATGAAATTAATTCTGCGCAAAGTCAATACTCAGATGCCGACAATGCACAAATGGGTGATTTCCATAAAGGCGCGAAATCACTCAAAGATGAAAACGAACGACTGTTGTCAGAAATAGCATCTTTGCAGAAAAAAATTGGCGCCATTTCAAAGAATTCTGGCAGTTCGCCGATAGTTAAAATTACCTCTAGCGATGAACACGACGCAGACTTTAACGCCGAAATAGACTCAGCCACCAGAAAAGTGAATGAGCTTAATAGCAATGAGATATTTCGATTACGGGGTGTAGTTAGCGATCAAAAACGCTCTATTCGAAACATGGAAGACACGATCCGAATCTTGGATGGTAAGTCTAAAATATCGGATGGAACCCGCGAATCGAGCTTAGAGTTCATTTCAAAACTCAAGCAAAACGTTAAAGAGTCAGAGAACTGCATCGCCACGCTAGAACAAGAAATAGATCAGCTTCGAGATAAGCTCGCAGCTCGAACAGCAAGCCCTAGTGCAAGCAAATCATTAGATGCCGAAGCAGCTGACGACCTAAACGATGAGCTAGCCGAAGTTAATGACAACATTAACTCTGGAGAACAACAGCATAAATTAGACAAATTACTACTCGATTTCCTCCATGATATTCTCGATGCAAATTCAATTGAAGACGCCTCTTTTTTACTTTATCAAACGCTTGCCGACTGCTCATGCAAAGCAAATATCATCGTAAATACGGCAAACAAAAAAATTGAGCTATCACCTAATGGAACAGTCAACAATCGCGACAAAATGGTGCTATCTAGCATGCAGCCGGGCGAGGTTAATATCTCTCCGAAAAAGACGCGGATAATGTTCAATTACAAGAATGTAGCGGGCCTACTGGAACCCGATGGTGATAGCGTCGAATTTTCGGATATGCAGTCCGTCATTCTTGAAATTATCAAGGTTTTCAACAAGTCGGCCGATAAGATTGGCGCCTACCAGAAAAGCAAATCCGCACAGAAGGAGACGCAAATACAGGTCAACAACATAAAGAAAGTTGCGTTGGAGGTCGACAGCAGTATGAAAGACTTAATGCTACGCTCGGAACAATCGCTAGAAATGGGCGCAGTACAGTATCAAGATATTGCTCGCTCACAGGGCATGGACGAAAAAACGCTCGCGGCTTTCGATCACGTTACAGATCAATTAAAGCAATCCCTTGCTGCCGACGAGGCGATCCGTATTCAGGTTAGAAAGCAGTTTATGACTATTGTACAAATGATGGAGAATCAAAAATAGTCGTTACGCTTTCTATTTTACTGCTAGTTAATCGGCACTGTTCGCGTTAAACACTCTCATTTTTGTCAGGTGCTATTAGGCTAACAATCTGCCAGCCACTTTTTGCTGTTATGGTTTTTCCTGCCGAGAATATATGTACCGCGCCAGATGGATTAATCGCGCACAACGCCAACGCTCGGTCACCATAGGTTTCACTGTAATCCGCCATGGTGAATTCATCGCTTAACCTAGTGGTTTTTATAACGGCTGACTTTGCCACCATACCGACCAACTTACCGTATGTAATACCCTCGGCGAATAACCCCAGTTTTTTCTCGTAGGCCATAGAGACCTTATGACTCGAACGCGTGCTATCGTTTGTGCTTAAACCAAGGGCTGAACCACTCCCTAAAATATAATCAAAGTGGTAGGTTACCAGAGGGTTAAGTTGTTTATAGGGCGATACCACCAGCACCTTACCAACGGTTGAAATATCAAGCGTTCTCGCGGCGTGGTCGGAAATGGGATTGCCATAGTAGGTAGGGATATTTTCCATTCGGGCTTCACGAATAGCATCCCAGTTGGTGTCGGCAATTTGCACGGGTATATCTTTGCTCAATAATTCTTTTGCCAACAGTCGCGTAAATCGGTTTGCGCCAAAGAACAATACACCATTGGGTTCGCCGACTCGTACACCTAATAGATTCGCAATTTTAACGGACGTAAGGCTCTGGAATACCACGGTGGAAATAATCACCAAAAACACCATGGGCACAACTAAGCGCGCCTGTTCAAACCCAGCCAACTCAAGTTTAAGCGCAAACAGGGATGCGACCGCCGCCGCGACAATACCGCGGGGCGATATCCACGACAGCATAATCAATTCATTTAGCTTTAAGTCGCTTTTCCATGCGGAAAGAAACACAGACACGGGCCGCGCAACGAACATAATGATCACTATCACCATTGCGGAGCCGAACCCAAGTGCCGCGACTTCATCTACATTCAGTCGAGCAGCGAGCATAATAAACAACGCTGATATCAGTAACACACTGAGTGTTTCTTTAAATTCTAAAATATCATCGACATCAACGTCTTTCATGTTGGCGAGCACAATCCCCATCACCGTAACGGTAAGTAGCCCGGACTCGTGTGCCGCCAAATTTGATAACGCAAACACCCCTAACATCAAGGTCAATACGGCGGTGTTACGTAGATAATGTGGGATGAAATTACCCCGCAACAAATAGCCGAGCACAAAACCAGACACAAGCCCCACCCCCAAACCTACCGCGAGCATTTTGCCGAAGGTTAAAAATGCATGCGACCAAGGGTGTTGAGTCGCAATGACAAAGTCAAACACCAGTACCGCCAGCAGTGCACCAATGGGGTCGATAATGATTCCTTCCCAACGAAGGATATTCGATATTTTGCTATTCGGCCGCACCGAGCGCAGCATAGGGACAATAACCGTAGGCCCAGTCACCGTTACAATTGCACCAAATAGGAATGATATTGCCCAATCAAAACCGATAAAAAAATGCGCGGCTGGGGTTACGATCAACCAGGTAATTACTGCCCCAAGCGTACAGAGATTGCGTACCATAGAACCATGACTACCAAGGTCGTCAAAATCTAAAGTAAGCGCGCCTTCAAAGAGAATTATCGCTACCGCTAGCGATACCATGGGGAAGAGTAAGCTGCCAAAAAGCGCGTCGGGATCTAACACATCGAGCCCCGGCCCAAGTGCCAATCCGATCAATAGCAGTGGCAGAATGGCCGGTAATTTCAGTCTATAGGCAATGTACTGACAGGCAATAGACAATAAACCGATTGCGACCAGCACGATTGTTGGGTCGTCCATGTGCAAAAATTCTATCATTCGAAACCACTACTCCGTTCTGGGAAACTATACGCAAAATCCTAACACACTATAACGCGGGCGACAGACATAAAAAAACCATCTCCGACACTCCCGCGCCGAAGATGGTTTTGCGTTAAGTTTGCATCACTGCTATTGCAGTAACTCGCAGGGCACGCTCTGCATTCCCGAACGCAAGAATTGAATGTTGGCGATTGATGCGCTTCCGCTACCTTCGGCAATCAAGCTGAACGGCTTAGTGACTTGGCTGAAATCGTCACCGGGTTGCGCGAAGCAAGCAAGCGGAGTGGAATAATAATGCCAGCCCTTATTCTCCATGGATTTCGCACGTGGGGTAATATCCACCTCGCGACGGCAATTGTTACCACACTCGATTACCAAGGTGAGCTTACCTTCGCTCATTGCGTCTACCTTCAAGTTAAATGCCAATACACCTTCACTACCGAGATGCGCCGTTAAATCTATTGGGCTACCACCCTCGGCACTTAATACGGCCGCTTGGGTGTCTTTCCACGTCAGGGTAAGCGCATCCTCCTGAACCAGCATATCGCTTGTGTTGACTTTAAAGTTGCCCAAATCGGCGAATGGACCACTCAAGACTTGTTTACTTTTTGGGGTTTGAATAAAGATCGTCCAAGGCTCCTGTGTGCGGCCAACGTAAAAGTCAAGATCGCCGGTGGTTCCTTGATCAACCCCTTCAACATCTTCCTCTAAGTCCACAGGCCCTTCACCTGCGTCGGCATAATTTAGCCCGTAACCAAGTGCGAATAAAGGATCGTAGTTCGCATGATGAGGGTTGAGCAAACCTTGAGTCGGCAATTTCGGCCAAGAAAATGACAAGCGGCCAGTAAAATCGTAACGCGGTGTGCCACTTACGTCGGCAATTAACACATCGGCGACTCCCTGCCCTTCACTGCCCGGCAGCCACGCGGCAACAAAAGCATCGGAGGCATTAATTTCTGGGTTTACCCACATAGGGCGGCCAGAAAGAAAAACTGTAACGACCGGAATGCCCTCCGCTTGAAATTTTCGAATTAAGGCGAGTGCAGACTTATCGCCAGGCTCAAATTCCAAGCTTGAGCGATCGCCCTGGCCTTCCGCATAGGGCTCTTCACCCACCACAACGACGGCAACGTCTGGCTCGGTTTTATAATCGCCGGACACCGATAGAACTGTCGTCCCACCCATTGAGTTCACTGCATCACGAATACCTTGGTAAATTGAGGTGCCGCCGGGGAAAGCAGCATTGGTATTACCGGTGCCCTGCCAGCTCACACTCCAACCACCCGCTTGTTTACCAATATTATCGGCGCCATCTCCAGCAACCAAGATGGTTTGCTTGGGGTTTAGTGGCAAAAGGTTAGCGTGGTTTTTTAGCAGTACAAGACTTTCCCGTACGGCTCGTCGCGCCACATCTCGATTGCTTGCACTTCCCAATATCTCGTTTAATTTACGGGTATCTACACGCTGCGATGGTTTGCTATCCCAAAGATGAGCACGAACCTTAACCCGTAATATACGACTTACGGCATCATCTAAACGCGCCATATCCACTTCGCCCGATTTAACCTGAGCAATAAGATTGTGGTACATCTCCTCCCAATCATAGGTAACCATGTACATATCTAGACCGGCATTTAGAGCTTGCGGGCACGACTTATTGGTACAACCTGGTATATGACCGTGACCGTTCCAATCACCAACAACAAAGCCGTCAAAGCCCATTCGCTCTTTTAATGCGGTGGTAAGTAGGTATTCGTTACCATGCATTTTTACGCCGTTCCAAGAAGAAAAGCTCGCCATTAGCGTTTGCACGCCAGCTTCAATTGCTGGAACGTAACCTGCGTTGTGAATGCTAACCAGCTCTTCTTCGGAGATACGTGCGTCACCCTGATCATCGCCACCTACGGTGCCGCCATCAGCCAGAAAATGCTTCGCGGTGGCGACAACTTTATCGTTCGCCAAAAAATCTGCATCCGTTACCCGGCCTTGCATGCCATTCACCATTGCTAGGGCATATTCGGCGACCAACGTCGGGTCTTCCGAATAGCTTTCATAGGTACGCCCCCAAAAGTCATTCTGAGCTACTGCTAAGGTTGGGCCAAACACCCATTCAATTCCCGTAGCTCTAACCTCTAGGGCGGTGGCCGCACCGATCTCTTCGATAAGCGCTGGATTGTGCATTGCGCCCAAACCAATATTGTGGGGGAACAGAGTGGCCCCAGTGACATTGCCGTGACCATGGACAGCATCGGTACCCCAAATAATCGGAATCGCGATACCGCCGTCACTATCGTCCATTGACGCGTTGTAAAACTCATCCGCAAGGCTTACCCAAATCGCCGGCGCCGCCTTATCAACTCGACGCGGCATAGAACCACCACCGTTCAGTACCGAGCCTATATGGTAGGTCTTTACCTGTTGCGGCGTTATTGATTGAATCTCCGGCTGCAACACTTGACCAACTTTCTGCTCCAGAGTCATCTCAGCTAAGATTGATGCTACTTTCGCCTCTACTTGGGCATCGTATTCTGGCGAGCGCACAACAGGGCTCGAAATCGCAGGCCAAAGCTCGATTTGATGGGGTACTTCGCTCCCCGCCGGGGAACCTGCAAGGGAGCTATCGGTAGCGTCGCCATCGCGTGAGCCGACACCTTGGCAGCCGAGCAGTGTCGCAGTAAATAACAATACAGCGGCTGCACTGCCGCGAATGGGGGTAACTTTCTTCATGGAGGTATCCAGTCAGTAATTAATTTAGGGGTACAAAGCTAGGACGTGATGCAGCATACCTGATAGAAGATCAAATTTAACTCAACACCAAAGCGTCAAGCCGCTTCAAATGATCGTTTAATAATGTCAGCGCCCATGCTACTTCTCGGCTTCCACTCGATTTCGACCCGCACCTTTGGCCGAGTATAAGGCTTCGTCTGCACGCTTAAATAGCATTTCAAAAGTATCCTCGGGACGGATATATGAAACGCCGGCACTTAGGGTAACACTAAGCTTTAGATCGTCAGCAAAACTATGGCGCTCAACCATATCGCGCAGTTTCTCAGCCTTCTCTAACAAAATATCGAGTGATACCTGCTGACAAATGATCAGAAATTCTTCACCACCCCAGCGCGACACATGGTCACTTTCACGCAAATTGTTCGACACCAGTACAGCGAATTCAGTCAGGATAGTGTCGCCAATATCGTGACCATAGCCGTCATTTATTTTTTTAAAGTAGTCGATATCGAGCAGTATTATACCGAAATCCGAAAGAGTGCCCGACTCAAAAAACGGTGCTATTTTATTGCGTAGCCCGGCGCGATTATAAATTCGAGTAAGTGGATCTTTATCGGCTAACTCACGCAGTGTTTCCTGCTCGTCGCGAAGATGGCTCTCCCTGTCCTCAAGCACTTTTACGAGGGTTTTTCGATTTTGGGTTTGCCTGTATAGCTGATAAAACTTAACCCCGCCCTCCAAAAGAAAAACACTCATCCAAAAGCCTAGGATGATCGATAAAAGCGTTTCAGTACCTATCCAATTACCAACCAAGGTAATTTCATCAATTCTGATCTGGTGTTCGCCATGCTCAATAAAATCGACACCTACCTTGGTGATATTATCGAACTCAGGCAATGCCCACTGCCGCCGAATACTATTTTCTCGCAACCACCAAGCGGCGACACTAAACTCATCTAACGACGCTATTACCGGCCGTGTAAACTCTTCGATAGGAATCGTCATGGACAAAAATTTAGTCGACTCACTATTATTCGGTTCCGCGTACTCAGCATTATAATTGCGCATGTAGATACGTAACCGCGTAGCACTTCCCTGATAGCTGAGTTTAAATTCAAGCTCGCCAAAGGCACGTAGATCAATACCATCGACAAAATGTGGATCCCAGTAAACATCCCACCCACAACCATGCCCATGGCTCGGCAAGTAATTGCAACGCCACTCGTTATTCTGCTGGTCAACCCACTCAGACGACTGACCGCTAACACCATCGTCGAATCCGTAAAGTTGCGGCACACTTGTTTGCAGCGGGTGTAATAACGCTCGCTTCTGCGGTAAAAAGTAGTGGGCAACAAATATAACAACCGTCAGCGCTAAGGCGCCAAGCCGTATCATTCTGTAGTTTTTGCTGTTTATCCAGCTCGCCACTTGCGCCCGCCCTCTACGTTATAAAGTGTGATATTTTCCGCTGCGTTGCTGCATGTGCTACTCACTCCACGGCTCGTATTCAAATACATTGCGCTTTATTTTTGCCCGATAGAGTGCCGCATCGGCGCGCTTAAAGGCCTCTTCAAAACTATCGCCGCAATTAAAGTGGGTGATACCGCTACTGACAGTAACACGCAATTTTAGGGTCGGCTCGAATGGAAATTGCTCAACCACATAACGTAACTTTTCCGCCAATGCCAGCAATGCCTCAAGGCTAATACTGGGGCAAACTAACACAAACTCCTCCCCCCCCCAGCGCGATAAAATATCATCCGCACGAACATTAGCCGCTACAAGATCCGCAAAGTTTTTTAGAATTCGATCGCCAATGTCGTGCCCCTGAGAATCATTAATGTGTTTAAAATGATCAATATCGAGAACGACCAACCCCAACCCCTGCGATAAATCCGTCGTCTCACACAGGAGGTGTAACTTTTGATAAAAGCCATTGCGGTTTTGCAAGCCGGTAAGGCCATCGGTAACCGAGCGCGCCTGCAAGGCTTTTTTTTCAGCTTCGAGCGAAGCCGCTCGGCTAGTAAGATCATTTATTTCTGTAACTCTGCGTCGATATATTTTCAACAAACGGTAGTAACGAGAACCTGCTTCAACAAGAAGATAGGCAACCCAAAACGCCAAAATACAAAGTAGGAAATTTTTCTTCGATATGCGCTCGCCCACAAGTGCAATGCGATTAACTCTAACATTATGCTGGCCCGGTTCAATTAGATCGATACCAAGGCTGGTAATATTATCGAGATCAACCGCTGCGAGATCCCGCGGGGCGTTATGCGCTAAAATCCACCACTCAGCTACACTAAACTCACGCAGACTGACGTAAGTAGTCCCGCCTTTAAGATCCTCTGTTCGCAAAAACGCTGTCATAAATTTTGGCGAGTTAAAATCGGTAATATCAGAATATCTCGGGTTGTGATTGCGCAGATGAAGGCGAACATACTTCCCCTTACCGATATAGTCCATCTGCACAGCAAGGCCATCATATTGTGAAAAATCGATGCTGTTGGTTTGCGCGACGAGGCTTTCTGACTCAACCGGTTTTAGGGCTTCAATTTCAGCTTCCGCTTCCTGTTTGGCTTCAGCTTCTTCCTGACTTGGCACTATGCAGCTTTGTTCGTTTTCCCAGCCCCAGCCGTCGCCGTCAGGATCAACCGCCGCTTCGCTGCAGGTAGGCACACCAGTTTCGGTCTTTACCGCCTCCTGCACTGCAGCAGAGTCGGCCGTTACTAAACAACTGCTATTGTTTTCCCACCCCCAGCCATCGCCATCGGGATCTGCGGCACGTGAGCTACACACAGGTGCCGCAGGTTCTGGTAGCGGATCATCTTCTGCAACCTCTTGCCCCGTTGAGGCTGCGGTATCCACCATACAACTCTGCTCATTTTCCCACCCCCAACCATCGCCATCATCGTCGCTTTTACCGCTAGTACAAATTGGGATTGCCGTGTCCTGATTCGATTGCTCATCTTCGTTCGCATTAAACTTCCACGTGAAGGTTTCTCCGCAGGTCGCAGCGTTTGGCTCTTGGCTATAGTTACAGGTCCACTCATTTTCAATTTGGTCTATCCAGCCGACAGAGGTTGCCGCACTCTTGTCAGTCGCTCCATAGAGGGCAGGAAAGGTACTAGCTCGAGGATAAATAACGAATGTTTTTTCGGGAATATAAGGATGCAGGACGATCGCGACAACCGTAAGCAAGGCAAAGGTCGACCGAATAAGTATGAGTGTGTGCGATTTCATAGATTCTACTAACGCGACCCAATATTTATTTGCTCAGGAATAGTTCGTCAAGCCAACCGCCGATCAGCTATTAGCTTGAGTATAGAGCAAGATATTGGTGTCCGACGGCAGTAACGACAGCGGTATCGCGATTAATTGCGGCAATTAGGGTGTTTTCACCGCAACCGATTACCTGCTGCCACTTAAATGCACAACCAACAAGGGGCAGAGCTGCTAAAGTTCACCATTTTTATAGAGGTTTACAGCAATATCCACCGCACGGGCAGTTAAAGCCATATAGGTAAGTGAGGGGTTTTGATGAGAGCTAGATGCCATACAGGCACCATCGGTGACGAATAAGTTGGGCACATCATGACACTGATTATTGCCATTCAGCACTGAGTCTTTTGGGTCTCGCCCCATTCGCGCGGTTCCCATTTCGTGGATGGCCAAGCCTGGGGGATCATCAGAAATACGGGTGGTGATATTTTTGGCGCCAATCGCCTCAAGTATTTCTGCCGAGGTCTCGACCATATCCTTCATCATTAGGTGGTCGTTCTTGGTAAAACGGCAATCAAAATGAAGTAACGGCATACCCCACTTATCAGTCTTACCTGTATTGAGACCCACCTGATTCTCAAACTTTGGCACCATCTCGCCAGATCCACCAAGGAACAGCCCCCAGGGGCCCGGCTTCTGCATTTTATTTTTAAAATCTGCGCCAAACTCATTTGTCCCCATACCGTGATGCAAACTACCGCGACTTGCCCCACCACGCAGGAAGTAACCGCGAGAAAAGGCTTCGGTTTGTTTGCCCAGATTTTTAAAGCGCGGAATAACGGGGCCGGTTGGCCGACGCCCTATGTAGTAGTCGTCCTCGAAGCCGTCGATATCGGCGCGTGCAGTCGCGTTATAAATGTGATCCATTAGGTAGTGACCTAACACGCCGGAAGAATTGGCAATACCGTTAGGAAAACTTTCAGATTTGGAATTCAACATAATCTGCGTAGTGCCTAAGGTAGAGGCACAGAGAAAAACCATATTGGCGTGATATTCGCGTGTTTCTAAGGTTTCTTCATCGATCACATTAACACCGGTGGCGCGATTCGTTTTTGCATCGTAAATTACACTGTGAACCACACTGTGACAGGCAATACTTAAATTATTGGTTTTAAGTGCTGCCGGTAGAGTTGAACTTTGTGTCGAGAAATACGCCCCGAACGAACAACCGCGCTGACACTCGTCACGCGCCATACATTTGGTTCGACCTTGATCGAGAAAAAACTGGGTGGGCTCACTCAAATGCGCACAGCGGCCCTGAATATATTTGAGATGCGGATATTTTTTTTCGATAACTTTTTTCGCGTACTTCTCAACGGCATTCATTTCAAATGGCGGTAGAAACTCACTGTCGGGCAGCGTCGGACAATTTTCAACACTACCGGAAATTCCGGCAAAGCGCTCAACGTAGGAGTACCACGGCGCTAGATCTTCGTAGCGAATAGGCCAATCACAGCCATTGCCATCGCGTAAATTTTCTTCAAAATCCATCGGACTCCAACGAAAGGATTGCCGATGCCATAATAGTGAGCGACCGCCAAGTTGATTGCCGCGAATCCAGTCAAAACTTGTCCCCGGCTCCGTGGTATAAGGGTAGTCCCGATCGTTGCCGAAAAAGTGCTTGGTAGCATCGTTAAATGCATAACACTTTCGCTGAGTTTGATATTGATCTTCAATTAGAGCGTGCTCTACTTTACCGCCATGTGGCATTTCCCAAGGGGCCTTGCCTTCGCCAATATAATCAGTGCGATGCCTAACTGGGCGACCTCGTTCAACCAACAAAACTTTTAAACCTTTTTCACACAATTCCTTCGCGGCCCAACCGCCTGAAATACCGGAACCCACTACAATTGCATCGTATTTTTGTGAAGACTTTTTTATTAGGAATGGGTCGATCATGGAGGTGCCTGCTATTTCGTTATTAAGGTTTTAGCTATGTTCAGCATGCTTCGTGTTTTAAAAATATACGCTATTCAAATACGGTGCTGATTTAGGCTAGAAAAAGGGAATGGCGTAAGCTTTTCCACCGTTATCCGCAAGACTGAAGTCGGCAGAGTAACCACCCGGAACAGCGAGATAAACTAATTCTTTACTCGCACCCTCTTCCGAAGAGTAATAGCCAATCATCGTCATGGTTTTCAGTTTTGCAAACAGCGGGTAACCTTGGCGATTAAACGGAGCACGCCGCTCGGCAAGCGCAGCCATTACCGTAACCTGCTCAGCCGGCGATAGCGCCCAATATTTCTTATGCCATTTACGCTCAATCAATTCACCGGCATCCGTAAGTGCCGCTACAAATTGCGCGGCTTCGGCGGACGACTGACAATGAGCCAACTGATGATCGATAAACCCATGGGTATTAACCGCTGCGGCGCCCTTGGTTTTTGTTGGCGGTATAATGACGTCAACAAGTGCAGCCAGCAGCTTCATCCCCGCCGGTGTCAACATTTCGCCCTTTGATGCTCCCTGCTGTAGAGCTGGCGCACTCTCGGGCATTCCCGCCAAAGTATTCTGGGAAAGCAAGCCCGCGCAGCTAGCGGCTAGCCCCGCCAAAATTTCGCGCCGAGTAAGCGACGCAGGTTTATGGAATGGATGTTGCGATGTCATTAGAGAGCCCTCCAAAGACCTTGGCCAATAGTTTTTTTAATTTACACCAGCAAAGGTGTAATTAAAGTGGATATACATTTTATAACTATAGTCCGTAGATCAAGTTCCGCTCATCCGCTATATTGGGCGCGGTATTCCCTAACAGCCGCATCATGGAATTGATTTTATTCCGATGCCGTCCGCCGTTTATGGCCTGAGATTTTTACCGTCTCTTATAGATAGGATCCTAGATATGCAAACCGGTTACATCGCTAAACACAAACCGTATGAAAACACCTCCAATCGCGATTTTAGTCTTGGCAAAACATTGCGCCGTCCGCTTCGTGCACTTCGACAAGTATTTGCGCCCGCCGCGCCGTCTGTTTTCTTCACGTTAGCCATAGGCCTTACAAGTATTAACGCTTTTGCGGAACAATTTAATGTATTGCTGTTTACTAAAACCGACGGCTTTCATCACACCAGCATTAACCAAGCTGTAACGGCAATGGAACAGCTCAGCGACAAGCACCACTTCAAAGTCGATTGGCACGAAGACGCCTCACAAATAAATGATGAAAATTTAAAGCAGTACGACGTCATCATGTTTTTGCTAACAACGGGCAACATTCTTAATGACGAACAACAAGCCGCGATGGAACGTTTTATACAATCTGGAAAAGGCTTCGTCGGCGTGCATAGCGCATCGGACACAGAATACGACTGGGACTGGTATACCAAGATGGTCGGGCGCACTTTCCACATTCACCCTGTTATTCAAACCGCTGAACTATCGGTTATTAGCCGCAAATTTCCCGGGCTAGAGCGCATGCCAAATAAACTCCTGTGGACAGACGAATGGTATGAGTTTGGCGCTGAACGAAGCGATGATTTAAATTATATTTTGAGTATCGACGAAAGCACCTATGACCCTAAAGCCGACTGGGGACGCGTTGCTGGTGACGGCATGGGGAAATTCCACCCGGTGGCTTGGTATCATAACTACGACGGCGGACGCGCATTTTATTCCGCTCTTGGGCACATGGGGTCAACTTATAGTGATACGCTCTTTTTGGAGCACGTTTATGGCGGTATCTATTGGGCTGCAACCGGTAAAGGCATGAACTCCACTGCGGATAAAAATAAAAAGTAATTATCAAACACTATGAGCACTAAAAAACTGAACAAGGGTTCGGCAGGTCAAAACAGGAAGTTGAGCGAACAATTTTTAGATAAATTTCGGCGCAAAGCGGATGCTATCGTGTTGCCGTCGGGCTTAATTTACCGTGTATTAGAAGCGGGCACCGGGCCCTGTCCAGAATTTTCCGATAAGGTTAGCGTTCATCAGAGAATATTGACTGCGGATGGGAAAGTTATTAGCGATACCTATAAAACAGGGTTAGCGGATAGCTTTCTCATTTCCGAAGCTATAGCTGGCCTGCAAGAGGGCCTACTGCTTTGCCAACTCGGAGGCCGCTATGAGTTTGCCATTCCCCCTGAGCTCGCCTGGGGTAAGCGAGGAGCCAACAATAAAATTGGCCCCAACGCCGTATTACTGTTTGATATCCGCCTACTTGATTTTGAATTTAATGAAGACTAAAGCGCAATATTTAATCGTAGCTTCGAAATATAGATTCTGTATCTATACCAACTAGGCTATAAGGCCTATCTGAAGGCAGCAACTTCAATAACTTTTCGATCTATAAATATAGAGTAGCCACACCTGTGGTGTTAACTGCGCTCGCTCGCTTGATTTTTTTACTGTAAATAATTAAATATATGTACGCATTAGTTTGTTTATACATAAAGGCGGGCTATATTTCATATTCAAAAGCAGTATTTTTTGGGAAGAGCTAGAAAACGTGATTAATGACTACTGGATAGAAGACGGCAAACTATTGCTCACACGCTATACCGGCTCGGTTACCGGCCAAGAGATGATCACCTCGACTCTTGAAAAAAGTGGCGACGAGCGGTTTGATCGCGTTAAGTATATTCTGCAGGATTGGACTCAAGTAGAAGATGTCTATGTAAGCAGACAGAACGTCCGCGAGCTTGTCGCTTGCCTGCGCCCCATTAGCCGTATTTGCCCAAAGGCTAAAAATGCCTCTATCGTCAACCCCGACGATACCGGCAGCGCACTAATGGCTTGGTATAAATATCTCGCTGACGACCTCACTTGGGAGGTCGATATCTTTACATCACACGCCGAAGCAGAGGCTTGGTGTGATCTCTACCTTCAATATGTGCAACGCCAACAACACCTCAACGAAAGCTCAGCTTAAGTTCAAGCCTACCAATTGCCGAGTGCACTTCCTATTCCTATTGCAAAGACTCCTCTACGCTATACCAAAGTTCGGGACGTTGAAGTGGTGTTTCCGGTGGGAGTCTAGGATTTCCAAACTCGAAAATTCTCCGCTTATCTAAGCGCGCCTTTTTTATTGACTCACCAAAATAACGTGTAAAGAGCGCTTGAAAGCTACCATCGGCAATTGCTCTGTCAAAACCACGAGTCAGTATTGCTGCCAAATTATGGTTGTCATGACCGACAAAGAAATAAAATGCTGTCGGATAATGGATAGCAATCGTATTTTCGATTACCAAACCATCGGCTTCAGTTAGGGATTGCTCGTCCCAAACTTCGTTCACGCCCCGCGGAAACATATCCACCCGCCCATACTTCAACAAATGAAATACATTATCGCGACCAATACCGGTACGCACTTCAAAGCCAGCGTGCCGTAAAATATTGGTATCTGGCCAATCGTGACCCTGCCCCAATGTCAACTGCTGTAGTTGCTCAAGGGTGCTAATCTGCGCGAACCTTTCTTCTTCACCAGCGTTGATGAAAGACAGACGCCAACCACCTATGCCTCGGTATATTGGTATCCGTATAGGCAGAAGCAGACGCTCGCGCTCTGCATCAGCATGCATCCAAGCAACATCATATTTACCGCTATTCAAAAACAGCACATTGCGACTAGAAGGTACCGGCGGGACGGCGACCGCCTCGAGTAGGTAATCGATGCCAGACTTGCTCATCACCAGCTCGAGCAAATCGATAAAGTGTCGCGAGCGCTCGGCGTAAACCGTGTCGCTAGGCACGTGCGGATGCCGCACTACCCAGACTTTTGCTGCAACATCTGTGACCTTCGCTACATCTATCTGTGATTCGCTAGCGGCTATATCTGCCGAAAATAGCCACGCTAGGCTATACAGCCAAAGTGATATGGTGCGGGGACTTAATAAACGTTTCATGTCATACGGGACTCACCTGCTCCATTCGCGTCCAGTCGCAGTATCATACGCACTTCAGACGACGTAACCGGTTAAATATTTCCAGCCACTTAATAAGCCATTCTACGCGGCTGCACCAAATGTACTTTTAAGGTCTAGAGTACTTTCAATCCCGTTAGTCCAATCTAGCGAATAACGGGTTACAACCAATAGTCTAGTTAGCTCACACCCGTTCTGCCCTACTAATTCCTCAGCAAGTTGCTATAAATTTGCTAGTCTTAAGCTGTAACCGTCGTTCGATTCCTTTCGCAGGCCTTATAACCCATTTTATTGATTAAAGATGAACATAAAATTTATAAACTTCCTAAGGCTATTTGTGTTGGCGTTCACGATCTTCGCGATAGCAGGTCATGCATTCTTGCCAAAAAAGAAGCTGGTATTACACCCGGCAAAGGCGAGCATCTTCGAACTCTTCACCGATGAAGGAGCCGGCGGCAAGAGTAGCGTTGAGTGGATCGACGCAGAAAACTATAGGTGGCAATGTATACTCCGCGAAAGTGAGACCTACCCGGTGTGTGGTTTTTCTATCGTTTTATCTGAGCGACCCTATAAAACAATGGATCTTTCCAGCTACGATGCATTAAAAATTAAGCTGCGTTATACCGGCGGTGCGCAAAAAATTCGGGTTTATTTACGCAATTCAAATCCCGCCTACAACCCCTCCGGGGACATTGAAGAAGCCAAGTTTGAATCGATCGTTATTCGAACCAGCGATATCGAACAGGAAACAGAGATCCAGCTCTCTGAGTTTTCGGTTGCAGACTGGTGGAAAGACCAGTACGACATCCCTCGTAATCTGTCTCAGCCGGAATTTAATGCCGTTATTGCCATTGGTATAGATCAGGCTCCACCGATCCAATATGGTACTCATCAATACCAATTATCCAGCCTCGTCATGACCGGCGACTGGATCAAGCAGGAGACGCTCTACTTATACGTCATTTTGTCGTGGATGCTGGTATTGGCGTGGGAGGTAGCAACACGTCTTATCCTCCTTTATCGTCGCGCCCGTAGAGACTCCGCCAACCTAGAAGCCCTTCAAGCAGAAACCGACAAATTTCGCGAACTTTCTCATACCGACCTACTGACTCACATTGCCAACCGTTCCGGGCTCGATATACACCTTGAAGGCATCATAGAAAGGCAAGGTAACCTCAAAGGTTACGTGCTCATGATCTTGGATATCGACCACTTCAAGCGGGTTAACGATCAACGCGGCCACGATGCTGGCGATAGAATACTGTCTCAGTTTGCGAGCCTTGTGAGCGAGTCTGTGCGCGCCGACGACTTTTTTGCCCGATGGGGCGGAGAGGAATTCGTGATCATGCTTAAAACAACCGACACCGGTACGGCGCTTGCCGTGGCAGAAAAAATACGCTTAAAAATTCACGCAGAAACGATGGAGCCGCAGCGGCCGTTAAAAATTACCGTCTCCATCGGTGTGGCGATGATTACCGGTAACGAAAAGTTTAATAGTGCATTCAAGCGTGCCGACAAAGCCCTTTATCAAGCCAAACGCGGTGGTAGAAACTGCGTCATCCTAGCTGATAAGGCATAGCCAGCCCTTTACCGGTAGCAGGTGCCAGCCTCCCGCCCCCTCAAGCACGTTATTTCACTAAAAGTAATCGCCAGTTATAGTTTTGGTGACAATATGCTTATAGTTAACTTGACAATATGGCAGCAGAGCTATTAAAGTGGCTCCATTAGCGAGATAGCAGTTCACTGGCACTAGGCCTAAGCCGGTCAGCAGACGAGTGAAGCATGTTGATTACTCACTATTATCCTAGTGATTGTCTTATGAAGGTTTTCAGCGATTACTCAGCTTCGGCTGGGTGTTCAAGGCGGACATTGTCCGCCTTTTTTTTGCTTTGAGTTTTACTTAGGAAGCTTGGAACGACTCCGCCGAATGAACCTAAACAGAAGCTCAATTGGCCGGAGTGTTTTGATAGTTACCGCTATCGACCTTTGTTACAAAGCGTCTAGCGGTACTAGGGTGAAGCAACTACCGATTAGCTGGCCTCGACGGCACGGCGACGCTGTAATTCAGTTTCGATAACCTGCATACGTTTCGCGTCCAACGGGTAAATCGTCAAAACAGCCATACCCAGTAACGCAAAGCCGGCTGGGATAAAGCTCATTAGCAATTTAATACCTTCTAGCGACCCCGCAATGGTTTGCTCATCGGCAGAGTTATAACCGAAGCCGGCAAGTACGATCAACACCAACGCACCAGCAAAACCGCCTCCGGTTTTATTGATGAAGGTTCCTGCAGAATAGATTAAACCAGTAGCGCGGCGATGATTTTTGTATTCAGAATAATCCGCAGCGTCACCCAGCATACTGAAGAACAGCACCGGCATAATCGCGGCAAAAATTTCCCCGATACAACCAAACACAAACACTAGCGTGATCTGATCTGGCCCTAGAAAGTAAATCACGCTGTTAAAACCAGCACCGAGTAGCATCGACAAGATAAACAGGTTTTTCTTGCTAATAAACTCAGTGATATAACCAGTCACTGCCGCAGTAAACATTGACACCACCAACAGCGCCATAAAAAACATCTGCGTCATCAGTTCGTTTTGCGCGTAATACTTGAAATAGTAAGCAATAACCCCGTAACGAATGCCGTTAAACATCATAAATAAGAAGCCAACCGCCAGTAACACCACCCAAGGCTTATTGGTGATAAGGTCGACCAAATCGCGCTGGGTATTCGACAAAGCCTCGGCCGGACGCTTAAGTAACCAACGTATCGCCAAATAGGTCACCGTCATACCGCATACAAAGAACAATCCAGACTTCCATTCCCGATAGTAGAAAAACACGGTAATGGACAGTAGCGGCAGCAGGATAGCCGGTAGGTTAACGCTAAGATCTTTCAAATCTTGCTTCAGCGACCCCTCTTGCATCGCCGGCGGTTTTACCCGTTCTTTGGTGGTGTAGTAGGTAATCATGCAGAAGATGACCAACAATGCGGCGAACAGATACATGGTGTATTGATAGCCAGCCTGATCATTGCCCTGCCCAAAGTACTTCACCAAAGTAAGCGTAAACCCAGACACCAGCAAGCCGCCACCAAAGGCGCCAGCAAAACGATAGCCAGACAACACAGCGCGCTCATTAACGCTAGGTGTCATAACACCCATTAGCGCCGAATAGGGGACATTGTTAACCGTATAGGCCAGAGTTAAGCCGATATAGGTAATGTAGGCATAAATGAGTTTGTTGGTATAGCTCATATCGGGCGTGGAGAAACACAGCACCATAAACAAACCCAGCGCAGGCGCCGACCACAATACCCATGGCCGAAACTTACCCCAGCGCGTGTCCGTGCGGTCGGCAACCATGCCCATAATAATATCGGTAATACCATCCGACAGGCGCACCAGCAAAATCAGCAAGGCGGCATGGGCGGCAGTCAAACCAAAGGTATCGGTATAGAAAATAGCTAAATAAGCCAGCGCACCACGCCAAACAAAGTTCGCGGCGGCGTCCCCAAGTGAGTAGCCGACCTTCTCGTAGAAGGGCAGCCGATGTGGATTCGGCGACATAAAAACCTCAATTTTCATTATTGTAATTAGTAAGTAAACCCAACCGCTTGTAGCAAGCTACACAGCTGGGCTCAGGTCTTTGCATAGGTTAGGTAATGACATTTTTTAAGTACGCAGAGCGACCCCCCGCCCACGACGCGCCCCCCAACTAGCAGCAGCGAGTTTGCACCACAAGCTAAAACTTCTCAATGCTACTTTGGTATGGCTAAACGCCATAAAGGAAAGATAAACACCGCTACCGAGGGCGCTAGTAACGCAAACGCTAGGGTTGACCGTAGATCAAGAACTAGTATCACTGGATAAGAAGTACCAGAGGATATGAGACCGAGCAGATGGAGTACCGTCGAACGGCTTGGTGTAGCTAGTCGGCTAGCCTCAACATACGAGCTACTCGGTTAACCACAAGATATTGGTAATCACACGAGGGTAGTACAAACTGCCATGTGCCACGCCAGAACGGAATTGATCGGAACACGCGGACAACGGCGCGCCCAGTTGCTGCCAACGCACATGAGCGCGATCGGCACGGGCTTGCGCCTCGCCAAAATTGAAGCCCAACACTTTCCGTGCGACAAACTGACACAGACCTATTTTCGATGCCCAGGAGTTATCCGCGGAAGACGACAGCTGCCACCCACCATCCTCATATAGACACAGGCCGTCATCCAGAATTGTGGTGAGGTGCTGCTTCAATACCCGTATATAGTCGCCATAATCCCCTGCTTCCGACACCGCATCTTCTAGCCCCATGACATATGGGTAAACCAATGCTTCGATTGCCGGAATAATGGCACTGCGATTTTCGCCGTCTAGTACCGCTGGGATATAGCCTAATTGTGGATCAAAGCCTGCGGTTAAAGTCGCGGCAGAACGCCGTGCGGCTTGCTTTGCTTGATCGGCCAGATCATCGCTATCGATCAAGCTAAACAGATGATGAAGTACCACATGGCTAGCCCATATTTTGCCCCCAAGATAAATGTTGTTGCGAGCCTGCCCGAGGGAATGATCAAGTGAGTCGTAGGTAGTAATTTCACCGCCACCGAGGGTACGAGCAGATTCAAACCCCATCAAACCATTGCGCTGATCCGCCTCTGGATGATCTCTATTCAGCAAGGAGGTAAAACAGTCCTGCAAAATACGCTCGTAGCGCTGCAGAAAATCAGCGTCATTGGTTTGCGCAATATACACGCCGGCACACAGCACCCAGTTGGTTAGCTGCTCGCAGGTCATATGTGAAAAGCAGGCGCGATCTAAGCCGGAAACTTCGTAAGCGCTCTGCCCCGCTGGGCTCCAGTGGTTCATTACGCCCATGTCATGGGTAAACGAGATTCCACCGGGGTAAAGTTTGGTCGGGGCTGCGGGGTCAAACACCTGGTCATAAAATGCATAGCGAGCCACAAATTGCTCGAGCTCATTGCGCACGGTCCAAGGGTTAAAGCGCATCTCCATAAACAGCATATCGACGGTCAAATCGAAGGTGTTCATCATTAAATATTCACCTTCGTTCACCACCCATACCGACTGCGTTCCATCCCACAACCACTGGGTAGACGCGTAGTAACCGCGGGTCGCATGAGCAACTAAAAACTGCTGCTCTGCCGATAGACCACTCGCGGCCAATTCGCGATCGCGAGTCTCGGCCAATTGGAGATAGCGATCTCGATGTGCCAAACCGAATTGCAGCGCCTGTATCAAGGAGCCAAAGTGCTGGCCGTAGTAATAGCCCATGGCGCGATTGTAGGTAGCCACCCCTTGACGGTAGAAGCCCAATACAATGCTCAAGGTTTTCGACTCGCCTGGCCCAATTTCAATGCTTAAACCGGCGGTAGGGCCCAGCAGAAACTCGGGCGTTTGATGCTGACGGTTCATCGCCGACACGGTATCAAAATCAATAAACGCGTTCGCACCTTCGGTAGCACTGGCAAAACCGATACGCTCCTGACTGCAGGCGCCAACCATTTCGCCTGCGGTACTCTGCCCCAAGCTACTCCAACGATGGTCGATGCCCAGCGCAAACAACCCAGTGATGGGTGAGTTTGTTGAGTTGCGAAAATGAACATTGACATGAATAACCGGGCAGCTAGCAAAGGCCAGCTCCGCTGGCTGTGCCGATGTAGGATCGGGCAACGAAAAAAACGGCGTTACAATTTCAAAGTCGACACATTCCGAGCGGAAGCAATCGCTCGCCCAGCCATAGCCTCGCTGCAGCTGTTGAATAACCTGCAGCTTGCCTTTAGTCCCCTCTTTACCTTCAACATAGCGTTCCGACTCAGAGCCGTCACTGCCTTCGAACAAAGGCAACAAATGTAGCGTTCGATCTGCGTCGAAAAACCCCACGTTAATATCGCCTGGGTAAGGGCCTGGCAACTCAATTCCCATTCCCCCTTTCGCGCCAAATGCGCCGCAGGTAAAAGAGGCGTGCGCCCCCATTGGAGAGTGATGAGCATGAAATGAGGGCGTAGATGTAGAGCTAGTGGGCTTCATAAGACTGCCGCTGTATGTGTTTGAGAAGAGAGGTTTGAGTATACGACGATCTACCGAAGAGCCGCATTGCGTGTAATCAAAAAGATTAACACGGAATACGGCGCGCGGAATCGGATCGTGAAATAGATGTGCTAGCGTTTATGGATCTTGGCGACCAACTGCTCTAAATCAACTCGCGCAGTGCGCATTTGTTCAGCCGACTGAGCGATCTCGCGCGCTTGATCGGCGGTTAAATTAGCGATATCAGTGATATCGCTAATATTGCGGGTAATATCATCCGACACGTTAGCCTGCTCTAGCGCGGCCGATGCAATAAGCTGGTTTAACCCTGTTATGCGATCAACCGAGGACCGAATCGCTTGCAGCATCTCACCCGCTTGATTCAGTTTTAACATACCATCAACGGATTGCTCACCACCGGTTTCAATGGCTTTCACGGCCTCGTGTGCACCATTTTGCACGCTAGCAATCATTTGGTGAATCTCAGCCGTGGACTCTTGGGTGCGTTGCGCTAGGGTTCGAACCTCATCAGCAACCACCGCAAATCCACGCCCTTGCTCGCCGGCACGCGCGGCTTCAATTGCAGCGTTGAGTGCGAGTAAGTTAGTTTGCTCCGCGATGCCGCGAATGACATCTAACACCTTGCCCACTTGCGTGGTGTCCCTTTCCAGGCTGAAGATTACCTCGGTGGTACTGGAGATATGATCTTTCATCACGCCCATGGTTTCTATAGCACTTCGCATGGCCGACTCACCCTCTACCGCGGCTCGATCTACGTCGGAAGATGCCTCCGCGGCATCGGCAGCGTGCTGGGCAACCTCTTTTGCGGTAGCGCTCATCTCATTCATAGCTGAAGCCGCGTGGTCAGTTCGGGAATATTGCGTTTCAGTACCACGCTGCATATCACTGGAAACTCGCGTTAACGCATCGTCTGTGCGCTTTAAACCATCCATCAGCGTGTAAATTTCTTCTGTGGACGCACGCAACTGTCGTTGCAATAAAGAAATCGCTGCCGCCATTTCACCCAGCTCGTCTTCCCCCACAGAGGCCACACTAAAATCTAAATCGCCTGTGGCCAAGCGTTTTAAGTCGTCAATCATCATCGCCACGGGCGCCGCGATCATGCGCTTGCCCAGCAAATAAGAGCCAAAACCAACTACCAGCATGGTAAAGATAACGCCGCCCATACCAACCAGCACCGCCACTCGGGTTTGTGCTGATAGTTTTTCAGCCTCGGCACGCGTTAGCTCATCCAACAAATTCGAGGCCTGCTCAAGACTCT
This sequence comes from Teredinibacter waterburyi, assembly GCF_001922985.1. Classification (GTDB taxonomy): domain Bacteria; phylum Pseudomonadota; class Gammaproteobacteria; order Pseudomonadales; family Cellvibrionaceae; genus Teredinibacter; species Teredinibacter waterburyi. Next base: position 21,465 of record NZ_MRUH01000010.1, on the reverse strand, counting down.
CTGTTGGCTCTCGGTCTAAACCGCGGACAATTTTATCGGCCGCTTTAAAATCGAAACCACCGCTAACAAACGTCCGCTTGGCCTCTTGGTATTTGGGATACACCTCCGCATGGGTATCTTTGAATCGACGAATAAGTGAGCGCGGTTCCGCCGGCAGATCCATAGCCAACAATGACGTCGCTCTGGCTTGCAGGTTTTGCTGGTGCTCTTCAAATTTCGCCCAATATTTATCCAAATCGCGCTGCTGATGCCCTCGAATAAGCACATTTTTCCATTCCTGTACCTGTCGCTTAAAGTTAAGCGCAGAATCATCTATCAAAAAAGCAACGTGCACCTCGCGAGCCATTAGGCTCCGATAACCCTCTATTTTTGCGTTTAAAGAAGCAAAAGTTAACAGCGCGACAATCCCGACTAGGGCTACCCCAGCCACTCCCAGCAGCATAATCTTCGCGCGCAAACTTAAATTAGACATCATCTACTCCAACAAAATGTATTGATGGAAGGAGTATAGGCATAATTTTAGCGACTAGTGATTGATGAAAACATTCGTGCCAAATCCCATTTTCAAGGTAAAAGCTAGGCAGAGCAGTACTAGGTTAGACAATGCAGGGACGCGCGTTAAAGCGGCGGATTTAAATAATTAAATTGCGGCGATGATGCTTAATATTTAAGTGAATTTGACTATGCCAGTCGGTATACCAGCGGGTAAATTCCACTGCTGGCATTGGCTTAGCAACATAGTAGCCCTGAATAAAACGGCAGTCCTCATCAAGTAGTAGTTGATATTCTTCTGCCGTTTCGACCCCCTCGGCGATTGTTTCTTTGCCTAGAGCGTGGGCAAGGGTAATAATTGATTGAACAATCGCCCGAGATTCCGGCTCGGTTAACATTTCCCGTACAAAGGATTGGTCGATCTTCAAAATATCGATGGGCAGGTGACGCAGGTAATTCATACACGAGAAACCCGTACCAAAATCGTCAATCGCGATACGAAACCCCGAAGCTCGAAATTGCTGCAGTGTTGCAATTGCCGTATCGACATCGCCCATCAACATACTTTCGGTGAGCTCGATTTCCATTGAACTTGGAGGAACCCCAGCTTCGCGCAAGATCTGTTTCACCGTTTCTACCAACCCCAGCTGACGAAACTGCAGTGCCGAAAGGTTCACGCTTACACTCATATTTGTAAAACCGATATCTCGCCAATAGCGTATTTGTCGAGCCGCGTCTTTAATAACCCACTCACCGAGGGCGACAATCAAACCGGTTTCTTCTGCGAGGGGAATAAACTCTGCAGGGCTTACCAAACCACGTACGGGATGACGCCATCGAATTAGCGCTTCAGCGCCCCACAACAAACCGGTTTTTCCTGCAATCTGCGGCTGATAAAACAATTCAAATTGTTCTAGCTCGATTGATTCACGTAGGTCGGACTCAAGCTTCAAACGATCAAGCGTCTTGGCATTTAACGCCGGCTTGTAAAATTGATAATTGTTTCGGCCTCGCTCTTTAGCCAAATACATGGCGGCGTCGGCATTTTTGATTAGGGCGACGGAGTTATCACCATCTTCAGGGTAAACCGCGATTCCAATACTTGGAGTCATGTGCAGCCCCATACCATTTATATCGTAAGGCTCCTGCAACGCTTTGCTTAACTTAATAGTGACATCGGCTAAACGGCCTTCGTTCTGTAACTTAGGTATTAACACCACAAATTCATCGCCACCTAAGCGTGAAACCGTATCGCTATCTCGAACAGTGCGAGACAAACGAGCGCCCGCCTCTTTCAGTATTTCGTCACCAACACCGTGCCCCAACGAATCATTAACATTTTTAAAGCGATCGAGATCAATAAACAACACCCCGATTTTTTCATTTCGTCGTCTCGCCTCGGTAATCGCGACGTCTAGCCGATCATTTAATACTAAACGATTAGGTAAACCCGTAAGGCTATCGTGATGCGCAAGAAATTCAATTTGTTCTCGGGAATTTTTACTCTCGGTAATATCATTAAAAATGGCAATGTAATGCTCAACTTCTTGAGCGTCATTTAACACCCGAGTAATCGAAAGCCAGCAGGGGAAAACGCCACCCGACTTCCTCTGATTAGAAATCTCGCCTTGCCAGCAGCCTTTATCGATAAGCTCGCTTTTTATTTCACGTAAAAAGCTATGCGAATGCAAACGCACCCCCATTTGCAAGCTGTTTAAACCCAGCACCTCCGCCAAACCAAACCCCATTATTTTTTCGTAGGAGCGGTTGACTGAAATAATATTAAACTGGCTATCGGTGATAAATATGGCTTCATTGCTACTTTCGAATACTTTCGCCCAAAGCTGCAACTGACTTTCTTGAGATTTACGCTGGGTAATATCCCGCAACACCATCAAAACTTCATCCCGATCACGCGGCAAAATACGCGCTTCCCAAAAATGCGCCGCGACTGAACCACACGTCCACTGGAATTCAATATACTGCATAGAAGACACATCAAAACACTTGGCGATACCCGCTGCAGTGGCGGCAACAATCTCCTCCGGCAGGCGAAATTCCCCGAGACTATCGCTACCACTACTACCGTCTTCTCCAAGCATTCGCCAAGCCTCAACATTAGACGCATAGCTGCCCGCCTGAACATCCAGCACCCGACCATCGCGATGAATCCTAAGGATCATATCTGGAATTCCAGACAGTAACGCACGGTTTTTACTCTCGCTTAAACTGAGATCGGCTAACGCGCGATTGGCTCGTAATAAATAGTGCACATGGTACGGCAGTGCCCCCCAATTGACGGGCTTAGTAATAAAATCGGTGGCTCCTGAATCATAGCCTTGCTTGATGGAGTCGATATCATCTAAGCCAGTGACCATCGCTATGGGGATTTCATTGCATTGCCGAGTAGCCAAAAACTCTCGACACAAATCAAAGCCATTACCGTCTGGCAGACGCACATCAAGCAAGATTAAATCTGGATTTTTATTTTTGAAAAGGATTCGTGCATCCGCACAACAACTCGCACCTATTGCACTGAATCCGGCGTTTTCTAGTGTGGTTTCGATCATCAAACGCGTGGCATCATCGTCATCCACGACTAATATCGTTACCGGATCACTCATGAATCACTCCCCTCAGATTCATACTCCGCCAATAGCAACAACGCCTCATGATAAAGACGGCGAGCTTGCTCCAAATGCTGTTCTGCGCCCTGCAAATTACGCTGGCGACCTTTGGACTCTAATATTTTGCACTCTTCGGCCAAGGCGTTTACACCTAAATGAGCAGCACTGTTTTTTAGACTATGCGCGGCGTTATACAGTTCGTCGGCATCACTCATTTCCAATGCTTCATCTATTTTTTCTAGCGCGCCAACGCCTGACAACCGAAACAAGGTAATAATTTTTGGTAATAAGCCTGTACGCAATCGTCGAATTTGTTCGAGTACAGATTTATCAATTAACGCATCCGCCGGTTCAACATCACCCGTTTGTTTGCTCGCCGCGTCGACATCATTTTCAAGTGCGGCCGAAATACCCCCAGAGTCTTTGTCAACGGAAGCGTTTGCGCTCGGCAGCCAGCGAGACAATATTTCATGTAACTGCTGTGACCCATACGGCTTACACAAGTAATCACTCATCCCGGCTTGAAGACATAACTCGCGATCACCCTGTATCGCATTTGCGGTTAGTGCAATTACCGGCAACGCAGGTTGTTCGTGTTTTGCTTCATGTTTACGCCAACGTCTCGTTGCCTCAAAGCCATCCATCACCGGCATTTGGCAGTCCATTAATACTAGATCGAACCTTCCGGAAGTAAGTTGATGAAGCGCTTCCTCGCCGTTAATGGCCACGACTACACTCACCCCAAAAGACTCCAGAACTGCCAATGCCAGCTCTCGATTCACCGGATTATCTTCGACCAGCAGTACGCGTCCCGCTAACTTCTGCAACGGCTGTGAATGCGGCTCATCGCGCCGCCGTCCCTCTGAAGGTTTGAGCTGACCGTCTCTGCCAGTAACGATCTCAAGTAAGAGATTATGAAGTTCGGATTGACGTACCGGCTTGAGCAACATAGGAATGTCGTCAACGGAGTCTAACGTGTCTACACCACCAGCCGAACTAAGCGCGACTACCGTTAAAGTTTCAAAACCTTTTTTATTACGTACATGCTCGACAAGCTTTTCACCGCTCATGTGCGGCATCATCCAATCGGTAAGCAGTACGTTATACCCTCGCTTTCGTTCTTCTGCGCGCGTTAATTCCTGCAGCGCCTCGGCACCCGACAGGACCAACGTCGGTACAACACCCCACGATCGCAGCCAGTGCCCAAGAATCTCTAAATTGGTTTCATTATCATCGACAACAAGAACTTTCAGTTGCGAAAAACCGTCAACCACTTGATTGTTACGGCTGTCTTCAACTTCGGGAAGCTCGATGGTGAAGTGAAAATAAGTTCCGCGACCAAATTCACTATCGATCTCGATCTTACCACCCATTAAGTTAACCATTTTTTGCGCGATAGCTAAACCCAAACCCGCTCCGCCGTAGCGCCTCGACATCGACGAATCAGCCTGCTTAAAAGCGGTAAACAAGCGCTCCTTTTGATCTTCACGAATACCAATGCCGGAGTCGCGAACGCCAAAGGTTAAAACCACATTTCGTTCGCGACGTTCAATCAACTTAACGTCAACCGTGACCTCACCAGCAGAAGTAAACTTAATCGCATTACTAATGAGATTTGTCATTACCTGCGCTAGCCGACCGCTGTCGCCAACAACCGTCAACGGCGGCAAAGGCGTCTCACACAAAAGCTCTAATTTTTTTCCGTGGGCAATTGGTGCGTATCGTTCAGTTAAATCTTCTATTAAAAGATTTAACTGAAACTTGCGGATATCTAACTCCAGGCGACCAGCTTCGACCCTAGAAAAATCGAGAATGTCATTAATGATTTGTAAAAGGTCTTCTCCAGAACGACGGGTAACTCGAGCAAAACGCCGCTGCTTTGGATCGAGTTCTCCTTCAAGCAACAAACTTGTCATACCCAGAATGCCGTTTAATGGCGTTCTAATTTCATGACTCATCACGGCAAGAAATTCGCTCTTCGCTCTGTTCGCGGCCTGCGCGACCTGCGTTGCCTCCTGTAACTGCGCAGTGCGCTCTAAAACGCGCTCTTCTAGTTGTTCTTGCTGCTTACGCAATTTTGTATCTTGGCTTTCAATACGATCTAGCATCTCGTTGAAGTTAACTGCCAATTGCGCAACCTCGTCATTACTTACACCAATATCTGCGCGCAACTGATAGTGCTCTTTCGTACTTATGGTTTGCGCCAATTTACTCAACTTACGCAAAGGCAGAATCATTTTACTAATGACGTATTGGCTCAATAAGCCGGCGAAAGAAATTGATACAAGCGCTATTAAGACGGTGACAATCAACTGACGATAAAGGCGATCTCGCAATTTTGAGTGATTGACAGAAAGGTTTAACTGGCCGAGAACTTCATCGCCCCACACCACGGCAACGGATATGACTTGATCAATAGGGCGATTCGGCGGCGCGACACCCGTAGTAGCACCCGAATCTGTGGCCGCGCGATACTCGGCAAGTTGCTCGTTACCACTCAGCACAAGTTCCGCGGCGACAATTTTGTCGTCCACACTAAGCGCATTCAGTGCTTGCTGAGCCGCACGCAAATCAAGAAACATACTTGGTGCAGCAAGATTGTACGCCGTGGCCGATGCCAATAAGTGCAACTGCTGCTGTGTCTCAATATGTGCCTGTTTGTTTTGATACCAAATACTCCCCGTAGCCCCGCCAAATACGGTTATCGAGCAGATCAGCATCGCCAACAAACTTATCTTCTGTGACAGCGACCAATTCCTTAGCATCTTAGCCCGTCCTCTCTCGCAAATTACGCGCAAGTTTGAGCAGCTGACTACTCATTATGACTCCGGTCGCTAACACCCTTTCCTTATCGATAAGAATTTCAATACGACTATCAGCGCTGCGTCGAAGCGCGATACACACATTAGGCTGATCTAAAGTCTCGGCATCGGCCACCAGTAAAACGCCTAGTGGAAGTATTTCCGGGAGGATTAGATCGCCACCGCTGGCAGGGAGATAGAGCAGGTTACATTCGCCTAACGACGCATTAATCTGTGTTTCAGAATCAAGATAATCTACCGCTAGCTCACGCCCCTGAAGCTTGCGACCTTCCATCGTTTGTAAGGTTTTACGGGTATCACCTCGTGCACCAATAACGCACAAATGAAACTGCTCAGAGTCGGCGTTCGGCCACTCAATAAATTTAAAGAAGTTGTAAACGAAGGCTACCCTCAGCGCCGATTCGGATGGTCGGGCTGATGCGGAATAAAAGGCAAAACTGAGAAAAATGGCTAAAACTATTCTCAGTTTCAAATGAGGAGTGTATCTTCGAGGACGCCCCCGATAGGCCACTTTCATACTCCATGAACCCTGTTATAAGCTCTAGTCTTGGACGAGCTATCCCTTGTTTTCTTCTGCTTTTTTGGCGTAGCCAAAGTCTGGCGCATTTATCCACATACAACGCTAGACAAATAAAGTGCCTACTCACATCAAAACCCAGTTATTGGTTCGGATCAAGCGCTAACCTGCCATCAACCTTGATAACACAGATGATCGTTACGGCTTGAGTATAGCCTAGAAGCTTTTCTAGCGTGCAGCGGGCCAGCAGCAGGTTCACTAAAGGGTTGGCAACGGCTACGTTTAGATCACATAAACTGGGCTATAGTTGGACGTTTTAGCGAATTAATCGCCCTGAGAATTAACTTCGGAGCGGGTAAGTGAGCAATCACTAGTATCGCGGATCAGCTAGACTTTCGAATTAGAGGTCGTCTACCGCTATCAAGCCTCGTTCGCGATACCCCCTAAATGGGCACTACCTTTAAAGCCTAGCGCGCACTTTTAGCGGCTTACAATTTAAGTTCAGACGGACCCAAACCGATGACTATTAAACTCAACACCATAGTTTCTAAGCTTTGTATCAGTTTCGCAGGCGCACTTTTGTCTTGCACAACAGTGGCTGCGGATTTAAAACTGAACGAACTGGGCTACCTCGCAATGCCCGGACTAAATGTAACCTCATTCGCCGATATCTACCCCGACGGCCACCAAACCGGCGTTACCGTAATTCAACATGGTCAGCGAGTTGCTGCAAATGGCGACCTGCGTTTAGAAACCTCTCCAGGACAATGGTCACCAGTACCCGCAGGCGGTGAGCATAGCCTAGACGAAGCCGCACAGCGCATTACCCAAACTCTCTCGTACCCCGACCCCAACAAAAATCGCAAAGGCTTCAACCCCATTGTCTATCCGGATTTTAATTTTTCCTACAGCGTACATGTAGAACCCTTAACGGGCAGTAGTTTTAAAATTTCGGTAGACCTGGAAAAGCCACTACCTAAGGAATGGGTTGGCAAAGTCGGTTTTAACTTTGAACTCTTCCCTCAACATTTATTTGGTAAAGCATGGTTGCTGGATAGCCATGCAGGGATTTTCCCAAACCAACCCAACGGCCCATTAATTGATGATCACGGCGAAATTATTACTGCCGCTTTAGCCACTGGCAACAAATTAGTAGTCGCGCCGGAGAGCGCAGAGCAACGCATGACCATCGAAGCCAAAAATACACAACTAACGCTTTGGGACGGTCGCAGCAACCATAATAACGGCTGGTTTATTGTCCGCTCATTAGTGCCTGCTGGAGCAACCAACAATGCAATCGAGTGGATCGTCACACCCAATGCGATTAAAAACTGGCAGTATCAGCCTGTAATTCAAGTATCGCAATTGGGCTACCACAGCCAGCAAAGCAAAACTGCAATCATCGAACAAGATGGCACCGACAGCAAAACCAGTAAGGCGACGCTGTACCGCTTAACTGAACAGGGTTCTAAGAAAGTCGTCAGTAAAAAAGTTAAGCACTGGGGTAAATTTTTACGCTACCAGTACCTGACGTTTGATTTCTCCGAGATCACAACTGAGGGTATGTATGAAATTGAATACCGTGGAGAAAAAACCAACCCCTTCGCCATTGCAGATTCTGTTTACGACCGCAATGTCTGGCAGCCCACATTAGAGTATTACTTGCCGGTGCAAATGTGCCATATGCGAGTTAACGAAAAATATCGTGTTTGGCACGACCTCTGTCACCACGACGACGCACTTATGTCGCCCGTTAATCTCAACCACTTTGATGGCTACATTTCCGGCGATTCCACGCTTAGCTCATTCAAGCCGGGGGAACGAGTAGCGGGATTAAACAAGGGCGGCTGGCACGACGCCGGCGACTACGACCTACGAGTTGAATCACAAATAGGTACGGTGTGGTTACTGGCGATGATGGTGGAAGAATTTGGCCTTGATTACGATGCCACTCTGATCGATCAAACCCAGCAGCTTGTTGAGATTCATCAGCCCGACGGAAAATCCGATGCACTGCAGCAAATCGAACACGGTGTGCTTTCCGTTTTAGGCGGCTACAAAGCGCTGGGGCGTTTATATCGCGGGATTATTGTCCCGGAAATTCGCCAATACGTCATGCTCGGCGATGCCGCCAGTCAAACCGATAATTTTTATTACGATGCAAAGCTAAAGGCGAATGAAATTCGCGGTGAATATTCTGGCAAACCCGATGACCGCTGGGTATTTACCGAGCAAAATCCGGGCCGCGAACTCTACGTTGCCGCCGGTCTTGCTGCCGCTTCTCGCACCTTAAAAACTCACAACCCAAAGCTATCACAAGAATCACTCGCCGCAGCTAAAGCAATTTATCTCGCCGCAATTTCAAACCGTGAACACTTTAAAGATAAGGATCGCAGTTCGCAGGTTTTTGCACTTACCGAACTGCTACTGGCAACCGGCGAAACGAGCTACCGTTCGCAGCTGCTAAACCTGCAAGATTTTATTGTTGCCAACATAGCCTCCACTGGCTGGGCCTTAGGTCACAGCTTAACGGCTATTGATAAGCCGGAATTTTTAACTGCTGTTGCCCAAGCCGTGTCCGACTATCAAGCTACACTACGCAACGAGGCACTCGAATCGCCGTTTGGTGTGCCCTATAAACCCAACATTTGGGGTGCTGGCTGGACGGTGCAACGATTCGGTGTGCAGCAATATTTCTTCCATAAGGGATGGCCGCAACACACCAGCAGTGATTTTTATATTAATGCGCTAAATTTTGTTTTAGGTGTTCACCCCGGTAGCAACACCATGTCATTTGTATCGGGCGTGGGCTCAGAATCGGCACTGGTGGCTTACGGTGTAAATAGGGCTGACTGGTCACATATCCCCGGTGGCGTCATTTCCGGTACCGCCCTTATTCGACCCGACTTACCCGAATTAAAAATTTGGCCTTTCTTCTGGCAACAAACTGAATATGTGATGGGTGGAGGTGCCACTAATTACATGTTCCTCGCGCTGGCAGCACAGAATCATTTTCAAACGAAAGTGAACGTTGACTGATGCGCTTATTCAACAATAGCTGCCTATATAGCCTCGGCCTCGCGTTAGCTTGTACTGGAATATCCAGTTGCGCACCAAGCAATCACGGAGAAACATCAATCCCCGAGGCCATGACCGATAAAGGCACGGTGCCAGTAAAACAACTTTATCTAAACAGCCAAGCTTTTAGCTTCGCCGCTACACCAAACCTCGGCGGCCGCGCGCTACACTTTTCGGTGCCCGGTAAGCCGAACCTGCTATTGATAGACAATGCGGTGGCAACCCGACCAAGCCCAACACCGACAGCCGATGGTCAACATATTGATTACCACGGCCATATTGTTTGGCTGGGCCCGCAATCACAGTGGTGGACACACCAAAACCTCAACCCTAAACGCCGTGACGACGGCGCGCGCTGGCCTCCCGACCCCTGGTTGGTCTGGAACGAAAACGAAACGCTAACTAGCAGCCCTACAGAGATTGCGCTGCAAGGGGCTAGCAGCCCTCTATCTGGCATTTCGCTAAACAAAACATTTACCGTTATTGATGATGGCTCTAAACTGCTGCTAACGGCTCAAGCACGCAATAACAATGATCACAGCGTCGCTAATAATCTCTGGTTTAACACGCGCGTAACCACCGACGCGGTTATCTACACACCTGCGCCAGCTCATAACTCAGTTCGTTTTAATACACCGCAAAGCCCCCACCAACCTCCAGCGTTTCTAAAGCTAAATAACGTCCTCAAAATTAGTCGTGCTATCGCTTTGGGGGAAGATTCAGAAGAACTTCACCTAGACAGCGCCGATATCCTAGATGCTGAAAAAAGTAAAGGGCGCTTAAAATCCCGTCGTGAAAAACTTTTTATACAAGCGAACGAAGGTTGGATCGCTGCGTTTATTAAAGGTCAGCTTCTGCTAATTGAATTTGAGCCTATTGAAGCCAGCCGCATTCACCCCGAACATACCTTAATCGAAATTTACTATGCCTTTGGTAGTAGCGACTCCTCGGAAATAATCGAATTAGAAGTACACGGGCCACTCAGCCACTATGCCACAGGCGAAAGCATTGGATTTTATGAAACCTGGCAGGCACTAGCTTATACAGGGATAGATAGCGATGCAGCACGGCTCAGTTTTTTAGAGGCTGCACTCAAGGCTTCAAATTCGACACGCTAAAATAAAAATACTGGTCGGTGGCTTAGAGCCTTCGCTGTCGGTTAGCGAACACGCTAACAAGATCTCCTAGAACATCCCCAACATAACAACACGCATAAAAAAGCCCCCGAACCTATACAGATCCGGGGGCTTTTAGCACTGCTATGTTTTACACGTAAAAAGTAAATCTAATCCTTAAATAAACGATAAGGCTCTCAAGTCTAGAGAGCCAAACCGGCCATTAATTACAAGAGTTACTAATATCGTTTAACGCACCACGATTCATACCAGAACGGCCAGTAATCGCAGCAGGACACGCTACTTCTTTCCACTTAAGTGCGGGGTTATCGGCTGCTTCGAACCAATTTGCATACCACTGACAACCCTGTTGCAACTCGGTTAAACCGCGCGATCCAAATACACTGTCACAACGGTTAGACAAACAGCTCTTGTACTGCGACAAGCTAGCGTTGTAACCCAACTCGTCTTTACAAGCGGCAAGGAAACCACCGTACTGAGCACCAAGTTCACTGTTTGATACACCCCACTGATCAGAACAGGCGTTAAACGCGCCCACGCCGCCACCAGGAACCAAGATATCAAACTGACCGCCACTTACATCGTAGCCAATGTTGGTCGCTTGAACGATCATACGCTTGCCAGACAATGCTGCCGAACCGGGATCGTTGCCACCGTTGTGTGAAGCACCAGTAAACTGGATCTCGTAACAACGACCACAAACGTCACCGCTCGATGTTGCCGCGAAGCCATATGACAAGGTGTTGCTAACTGACCAAGGCGTCAGGCCGTAACACATATGCGCGTTGCCGCCATCACAGCTACTACCGGCATTAACGTCACCAAGGGTTTGATTGTTAGCCGAACAAGCGCTCAATGGTTGTGTAACCGATGGTACGTTGCCAGACCAGCTACAGTGAGCCTTACAGCAATCCCAGTAGCGCGTTGCATAGCCGTCACACTGAGGCGCACTGCCACTCGAGCTCGAAGATGAGCTAGACGAAGAGCTGCTGGACGAACTAGAGGACGAACTGCTGGAAGAGCTAGACGAACTAGATGAAGAGCTAGACGAAGAACTGCTGGAACTGGAGCTACTGCCCACAATACCGCCATTACCGTCTTGGCTGCTACACGTATCACGTCCGATACAACTGGAGTTATTTTCCCAGCCCCAACCACTGCTCTGGTTGTTACACAATGGATACAAGGTGCCGTACCAATTACACTGCTGACCAGCCGAACCGCCAGTAGAAGAACTAGAACTGCTAGACGAACTAGAACTACTTGAAGAGCTAGAACTGCTAGATGAACTAGAACTGCTTGAGCTGCTGCTAGAAGAAGATGAGCTAGAGCTACTCGAAGAGCTTGACGAGCTAGAACTGCTAGATGAACTGGAGCTCGATGAAGAGCCACCCGAAGTCCCGCCACCAGTTACGCTCAATCCAGATACATCTGGACGACCAGAACCGCTGCCACAAAAACCGAAAGCAACGCTGCTGCCTGGTGCAATCGTGCTATTGTGGGCTACCGGCGTTACCGTGTTGCCAGACAAAGAACCGTTCCAGAGGTTACCAAAACTAGAACCGTTTGCGGCTAGCTCTACGCTCCAGTTGGTAATGTTAGATGTACCGTTATTAGCGATACGAACTTCGGCGCAAAAGCCGTTTCCCCAGTCATTCTGAATGGAAAGAGTTGCCTCTCCCGCACCCGACACCAACGCATTGGCAAAACCCGCCGAAATTGCGAAAACCACAGCGATAGCTGCAGTCGTCAAAGATTTAACGTTATTGCATATCATAATAAAAACCCCAATATCTTATTAACTTTATTGTGACTGGGACAAAACAAAGAACCAGAATACCTGATAGGTTAACCGCAACAGAATTCAGCGAACCTAGAAGACGTGGGATTCTAGTTCAATTTTTGCTCATTGTGTACCGAGAAGGTCACAAAGGTCGTGTTCACGGCACTTAAAAGTCTAACTCGCCTGCAGTGTCAAACATTACCCCTTGCCACAACCACCCAAACAAGCATTCACGTATAAACTCGTCGGCGAAATCGGCCCAACCATGACAACAGCAGCCAAACACCCTATTATTCCGCCTCGTTCCAACAACTACCTCTGCGAGACCGCAAAATGGCCAGCGATAACGCCGTCGACAGCAAATCATACAAGCTCACCGAATACAGCCACGGTGCTGGCTGCGGCTGTAAAATATCGCCTGCGGTATTAGACAAAATTTTGGCAAGTGATATAACTCGAGCGGTTGACCCAGCGTTGCTCGTTGGCAACAACACCCGCGACGATGCCGCCGCCTACGATTTAGGGAATGGCGAAGTCATCCTCAGCACTACCGATTTCTTTATGCCCATAACCGACGATGCATTCGACTTCGGGCGCATTGCGGCAACCAACGCCATTAGCGATATTTACGCCATGGGCGGTCAGCCCATTATGGCCATCGCCATTCTCGGCTGGCCGATAAATGTGTTACCCGCCGAAGTGGCTGCACAGGTTATCGAAGGTGGCCGCCAAGCCTGCGCCGACGCAGGCATTCAACTCGCCGGAGGCCACAGTATTGATTCTCCAGAACCTATTTTCGGCCTTGCCGTTACCGGCCGGGTACCCAAACACCGTTTGCGCCGCAACGCATCGGCACGAGCTGGAGACCTTCTTTACCTAACCAAACCACTCGGTATCGGCGTACTCACCACAGCACAAAAACAAAAAAAGCTTAAAGCCGAACACCAATTTCTGGCGCGAGATTGGATGTGCCGCCTGAACAGCGTCGGCGCAAAGCTCTCGCAACTCGACGCGGTATCGGCACTAACCGACGTAACAGGTTTTGGTTTAATCGGTCACCTTTTAGAAGTCTGCGAAGGCAGCAATCTCAACGCACAACTTTCTTTTGCCGCCTTACCTATATTACCTGCCGTGCAAGAATACCTTGCAGCAGGCTGTATTCCTGGCGGCACCGAACGCAACTTCGTCAGCTATGGGTATAAGATAACGGCACTTACCGAACAACAAAAACACATTCTTTGCGACCCACAAACCAGCGGCGGATTGTTAGTCGCGGTGGCACCCAGTGCTCGCGAACAAATAGAAGCAATATTGCGCAGCGAGGAAATCGAACCAGCACTAATAGGTGAACTGTGCGAACAACAGCACGGCCCGCGCATTCGAGTAAATAGCTAATCGCCTAGCGCGCAAATGCCAATCAACAAATCTCGTTGGCGAATTCAAACTTAACAAGTGATAACTCATAGAGCGAACATCATCAGTGGAAACAAAACGGCCAGACAGCGCCAACTACACCGAGATATTTTTAACGGACACGCCGCTGCTCGATACCCGCGCACCCACTGAGTTCGCCCGCGGCAGTTTCCCCAATGCCGAAAACATTCCCCTTATGAATGACCTAGAGCGTGAACAAGTCGGCACCTGCTACAAACAGCACGGCCAAGACGCCGCTATCGCTCTGGGCCATAAACTTGTCTGCGACAAGATCAAAACATCGCGGGTGAATAGTTGGTTAAATTTTGCCGAACGCAATCCACAAGGCTACCTGTTTTGTTTTCGCGGCGGTCTGCGTTCGCAGATTTCACAGCAATGGCTTAGCGAAGCTGGCTGCGATTACCCACGCATAGAAGCAGGCTATAAAGCCATGCGCCGCTTTCTTATCGACAACCTAGAATTACACACAAAAAATAAATCATTCGTTATCGTCGGCGGCCAAACCGGCTCGGCAAAAACCGAATTGCTGCCACGTATTTCAAGTAGTTTAGATTTAGAAGGCTTAGCGAATCATCGCGGCAGTGCGTTTGGAAAACGCGTAGCCGGGCAACCCGCGCAAATCACATTCGAGAACGCAGTTGCGATCGAACTGCTCAAGCTTCACCATCAAGCGCCCCGTCACACCATTATCGTCGAGGACGAAAGTAAATTAATCGGCCGCTGCGCCCTACCAGAGAGTTTGCGCTTAGCCATGTCAAAATCTCCACTGGTGGTTGTAGAAACGTTATTGTCTGAGCGCGTAGAGCACTCATTTAAAAACTATATTTTGCACAACCTTATCGACTGTCAACAACTACTCGGCGAAGAAGCTGGTTTCGCACGCTTCGCCACAGAACTATTGCAGTCGCTCGATAAAATTCGCCGCCGCCTCGGTGGCGCAAGACATACTGAACTACAACAGTGGATGAACGATGCGCTGGAGCAACATCGTCGCGGTGACAGCAGTGGCCACTTGCGTTGGATAGAAACACTCTTGCGCGACTACTACGACCCGATGTACAACTACCAAATCGAACAAAAAAAAGAACGCGTTATTTTCAGCGGGCGCCCGAACGATGTTGTGGATTACCTCAACAACCACAATAACAGCCACAACACCTATTAATTAGCCATACCCCCTATAAACCGACACTCTTGAGACCTCCGCATGAAACAGCTTCGACTCCTTACGGCATTAGCCGCAATTTTTACGCTACTACTTAGCCTACAAGCCACCGCCGCAACCTTTACCTTTACCGCGATTCCCGACGAAGATGAATCCCGTTTGGTCGAGCGTTTTAATCGCGTCGCGGCCTATCTTGAGTTTGAGCTTGGCGTACCGGTTAAATATATTCCGGTAAAATCCTACGCTGCAGCAATCACGGCGTTTCGCAATAACCAAGTGCAACTCGCTTGGTTTGGCGGGCTCTCCGGTGTACAGGCACGCCTCGCTGTACCCAACTCCCAAGCGATTGCACAGGGTTACGAAGATCAATTTTTTAAGACATATTTTATTGCCCACAAAAACGCAAATGTCGAACCCTCCACTGAATTTCCTAAGGCTATCGCTGGCAAGACTTTCACCTTTGGATCGAAAGGCTCTACCTCAGGACGCCTTATGCCCGAATTTTATATTCGCGAAAACCTTAAGCAATCACCACAAGAAGCTTTTGAACGCGTAGGTTTTTCTGGCGACCACAGTGCCACCATCGCGCAGGTCCAGTCTGGAGCCTATCAAGTAGGTGCGGTTAATTATCTTGTCTGGGAAACAGAACTTGCCGCAGGCAAGGTTGACCCGAGCAAAGTTAAAGTCATCTGGGAAACACCCAACTACCCCGATTACCAGTGGACCTTACGCGGCGATGCCGATCAGGTGTACGGCAAAGGTTTTACCAAAAAATTGCGTAACGCCCTGCTCAACATGAAAGATAAATCCCTGCTAAAAGCCTTCCCGCGCAAATCATTTGTAGCGGCTAAAAACGACGACTACAAAGCGATTGAAGACACCGCTCGTGCGATCGATTTGTTGCAATAAACAGGTATGACTAACGCGCTTATTCAACTGCAAAACTTCGCCTGCGACCACCGCGGTGGAGCCTTACTCGGCTCCGTCACGGAAAGTCCGGGCGCAGTACTTCGACAGCTGAATATAACTATTGATCGCGGTGAAAAAATCGCTTTAGTTGGCCCCAGCGGCGCGGGTAAATCAACCTTGCTGTCAGCACTGTATCTGCAACTGCGAACCGTCACCGCACTTTGTCCGCAACAACTGGGATTAGTGGATAGCCTGTCTTGCTACCACAACATTTACATGGCACAGCTAGAGCGTCACTCTACTTTGTTCAACCTAGTAAACTTGCTCGTCCCCAACAAAATTCAGGTTCGCCAAGTACAAGCCATTACCGACCAGCTCGGTCTTACCCCGCTGTTATTTACAACCGTAAGTAAGCTTTCGGGGGGGGAGCGCCAAAGGGTTGCAGCGGCTCGCGCACTCTATCGCGGTCAGACGGTTTTTATGGGTGATGAGCCAGTATCGAATCTCGATCCGCTACAGGGAGAGCAGGTTTTGGCGCACCTGCTAGAGCAACATGAAACTAGTATCGTCGCCTTGCACGATCCGCAGCTGGCGTTAACTCTGTTCGATCGAATAATCGGTTTGCGCTGTGGCGAAGTCGCATTCGATCAAACCGCGTCGTCTCTCAGCCACGAACAACTAAGTCAGTTTTATAGTGGCCACTGATTCGAGGCAAGCTGTCGCCAAGTCGGTCTCCGCTCCACCGCGCTACAATCTTTTGCGTGGTCGCCCTTGGCTACAAGTCTGCGGTGGTTTTTTTCTACTCGCACTCGCCCTACTGCCATTCGCCGATTTAAAAGTTTACCCCTCAGAACCCGGCCAAGAATTACTTCGCATCGCCTTAGGCGTTATCACCCCCAATTGGTACGATTGGCCCGCGCTCGGCCAAGCACTATTACAAACAGTTTCATTCGCTTTAATCGCGGTAGTAATTTCGGTAGTGGTGGGGTTTGGCTTGGCGTTAATTTTCCACGCTCGCAGCGTGCGCGTTTTTTGCGCCAGCATTCGTGCGGTTCACGAATTATTTTGGGCGTTAATTTTAATGCAGGTATTCGGTTTGAGTGCAACTACCGGCGTTCTCGCCATCGCAATCCCTTACGCCGGTATTTTTGCAAAAGTTTTCGCGGAGATATTGGAGCAACAAGCTCCGCTACCGCAACATGCACTAGCGCCCAGTAGCAGTCTGCTAAGCCGATGGCTGTATACGCGCCTGCCCCAGGCCTGGCCTCAAATAGTCGCCTATACGCGCTACAGATTTGAGTGTGCGCTGCGCTCCAGTACAATTTTAGGTTTTATTGGTTTGCCTACTTTAGGATTTTATTTTGAAACAGCCTTCAAACAAGGCCAATACTCACAAGCGGCCTGTTTACTTTGGGCACTGTTCGCACTTATTGCTAGCCTACGCTATTGGCTGCACGCAAAACTTATCCCGCTATATGTAATCATCGCGTTTTGGTTGCTACCTGAATCAGCGCCGGTAAACGGTCAATATTTTTGGCAATTTATTAGCCACGACATTTGGCCGCGAACACTACAACAGGGATTGCTCTGGGAAACAGTGCAGTGGTACGGATCGCAACTTTGGACAACGCTCTTACCTGCCGCCGGCTACACCCTAGTACTATCGTTAATTGCACTGGTACTCACCGGGATACTGGCAACGCTCATCTATCCAATTGCTAGCCGTCCACTGGCGGGGCGCGGCGCTTTCATCGGTCATGGCGCACTGCTGATGTTGAGGTCTACACCTGAGATGGTGTTGGCGTTCGTACTGTTACTTGTTTGCGGGCCATCGGCACTACCAGCCCTGCTGGCACTGGCCATTCACAATAGTGGCTTAATCGGTTATTTAGTCGCGCGCGCCAGTGACGAGCTACCGCAGCGCATCGATGCCTGCCGCGGATTCAATCTTTACAGCTACCAAATAACACCGCAAATATTCCCCTATTTACTCACGCTACTGCTATATCGCTGGGAGGTCATCATGCGAGAAACTGCCATCCTCGGCATATTAGGTGTTACCACCCTAGGATTTTATGTCGATTCTGCCTTCGCTGAGATTCGCTACGACAAAGCACTGCTATTGGTAGTAGTTGCCGCGCTATTAAATATAGCGGTAGATTTTTTTGCTAGGCAAACCCGTCGTTACTGTGGGCTAAGCGAATCCCGCGCAGTATTTTCAGAATTAAAACTAAAAAGATAAAGCAACCCTTTTAGCTCGAGCAAACCTCTGCTATCAGTTGACCGATATAAACTCGCGATCAGTTAGCGACTTTAAAAAAGCAATCAAGTCACGCTTTTCCTCTGCACTAATAACAAAGCCGGTAATATCGCTACTTTTATTCGGATGAGCGCGACCGTCTCCCGCTTTCCAACCCCGCTCTATTAGCCTGCCACCAGCCGCATAAAAATCTATAATTTCTTCTAAGCTATTGATACTGCCATCGTGCATATAGGGAGATGTAACTTCAATATTGCGCAAGGTCGGCGTTTTAAATTTGCCGTGATCATCCGCTCTCTGGGTAATTTCAAAGAGACCGTCATCAAACTTTCGCGCCACATCAAAACTATATAACCCGGTATTGTGGAAAGTATCTTCCGCGGCAAGTCGTTGTGTATCAATCGGTTCATTCAAATTCACGCCACTGTGGCAACGACTACAACGGGTTTTGTCTGAGTTAAATAGCGCAAAGCCACGCAATTCCGATTCATTTAACGCATTGCTATCGCCAAAATAACGAAAGCGGTCATACGCAGAGTTAAAGGAATTCAAACTCCGCAGGTAGCTCGCCAAGGCCTTAACAATATTAATAAAGTTAATTGCGTCGCGCTCACCTGGAAATGCCGATGCAAATAAATCTCGATAGGTTTGATCCGCCTTAAAGCGCTGTAGAATTTCCTGCTCACGCCCTGTGGCTCCCATTTCGAGCGGCTCGGTACCAAATAAAGGTATAACAATTTGCTCTTCGAGATGCTCTAGCTCAGCATTGCCCCAGGTAAAACTGCGATTAAAAGCAAGATTCACCAGTGTCGCGGAATTGCGTCGATTCTTTTCACCCGTCGAACCTACAGTAAAAGACAAGCCTTCAGAAAATGACTTGCTACGGTGGTGACAGCTAGAGCAACTCATTGCCTGATTGGCGGTAAGCTGATTATCGAAGAATAATCGCTCACCGAGCACAACTTTTGCTGCCGACATCGGATTATCCGCAGGCACTTCGGGTACATCGACTCCCGGCGGTAGCGACCACTGCCACGCATTCATTGGTACGCCACTGCACGACAAAATCAACACCGCGGCGGGCATAAATAACAAAAATCTCTTCGAACGCTTTAACGCTAAATACATTTAATTACTCACACTCATCAACGCTCACCGACATTTATCGAGGCTATTTCTCGTCTCTATTGAGCAACCAATAGACATAGCCAGGAAGAAAACCTACAACACGTGTTCAGCCATCGCAAGCCCACAGCCAATGACATAGCTAAACGGGTAACGGGTTACAGCTCGCAAATGAAACTATTGACACCGGTTACAGTGAAAACTAGGCTGTGTAGGCTAATATTACCATTATGGGTAACGATGGCAGCTCTGACTAGCCGTTAGGCTATCCCAATAAACGCCTAGAACCACGGCGACGCAAAAAACCATAACAACATTAAGCTGGGACGCTAGAAAACCAAATAAGCAGGTGTACTGGTGATCCCTCTAACAAGCGCACAAGATATTCGTTCCCGTGGACGCCCCATTTTATCGGTGGCTAGATCGTTCATGGCTCACCTAGATTTAGCTCACAGACTAGTTTTGGCGGCAATTATTGTTACTATTTTTTCCGCTTGCTCAGCTGATTTTTCCGGCGACAGTTCAACTAAAATTAGCACATCAAATACACCAACGCCGTTACCAACAGCGAATCAGCTGACAGCTCAAACATCCTTGCCATCTATCCGTGTACGCTACCCAGCGTCAGACTCCAACCCCTACTATTACCAAAGGGTAAAGTATTTTGTTGAAATTCTAGATCTCGCACTCAGTAAATCAGGAAGAAGCTACACGCTCGAGAAGATAGACTTGCCGTTTATGAAAGAGGGTCGTAGCAGCCGGTATATTTTAAATAACACTTACGACGTCCACTGGATCAATACCCAAAACGAACTTGAACAAGATTTACAGCCTATTCGCATACCGCTTTTCAAGGGCTTAATTGGCTGGCGTATTTTTTTTATTAACGCTGATAGCCAAGCAGATTTCTCAGCAATTGACTCCATTGCAAAACTAAGACAAAAAGTTGCCGTACTTGGCCACGACTGGCCAGACACACCACTATTCGAACAGCAGAGACTTCCAGTAAAAACCTCGGTTAGCTGGGAGGGGATGTTTGGCATGCTCAACGCTAGACGAATCGATTATTTCCCACGATCCGCACTGGAAATCTGGGATGAAAGAAATGCCTTCCCAGATTTCAGTATTAGCATCGAAAAAGATCTGGTTCTGCACTACCCCGCCGCCTACTATTTTTTTGTTGATAGAAAAAACACCCAGCTTGCAGAAATGCTTGAAACAGGGTTGAACCGAGCCGTCGCCGACGGGTCATTTGATCTGATATTTAACAAATATTTTGCCGAGCGGCTGGAGCAGTTAAAACTAAAAGAGCGTCGACGTATTGATCTGGAAGTCGATTCGCTTCCCCCTGGTGCGCCGCTGGAGCGAACCGAGCTGTGGTATCAACCCTGAGATAGCAAGCGCGTCAGACCGCTTCCAATAGACTGATGGCTGAACAAAAATTGGGGGATTCAAGATCGTCTGACTTAAGAGCTTCCGATCCCTGGCCATCAATCAGCAGCAGATAACCCATCGACTTGGTGCGACCACGACTCTCGCGCTGAACGACGGTTGCGTTATAGTGGGTACTAAAAAAATCGGCGAGCTGATGGAACGTTTTACGGCCAGGATCCGCCAAAATAATACGCTTCACACCTGCTTCCAAAGCGCGTACAAACATACTGCGCAGCTGCGTCGTCAATTCCGGCCAGAAGCAAATATCCGCACCAACCACAACGTCTTGTTCGGCAAAATCCTTATGCGCTAAATCGCCAAAACTGGTATGTGATGTCTGCACACTCACCTCGTTTAAATCTTGGTGGAAGCCTACGTAGGGAAATACACGATGATCCGCATCGACCAGCAGGGCGTCACTGGCAAAATGCTTTGCGCAAAAAATACCTAGCAACCCCCAACCACATCCAACATCCATTACACGCTGATTATCGACTAGCGGATTTTCACTTAGATATTCCATCAATAGAAAACTAGACTTCCAAACCTGATGACCGTAAAGGGATGGAGCTTCGGTATTCTTGATATGTTCTTTAAGTATGGGACTTTTGTTTTTGAGGACTTTTATCCCGCAAATAGAGCGCGCATGGGAATACATCTAAACCAACTAACAAAGAAAAAAG
>NZ_MRUH01000009.1 GCF_001922985.1 Teredinibacter waterburyi | reverse complement strand
AAAAAAAAAAAGGGGGGGGGGGGGCGCCTAGGAACAAAAGGCAAAAAAAAGCCAGGCTTGCGCCTGGCTCTTTTAAGGGGAATTACTTGGCGATAACGTTATCAGCCTGAGGACCTTTAGCGCCCTGACTTACACTGAATTCAACCTGCTGACCTTCAGCAAGAGTTTTGAAGCCAGTACCTTGAATTGAAGTGTGGTGAACAAAAACGTCAGGACCACCTGAACGCTGAATAAAACCAAAACCTTTACTTTCATTGAACCACTTAACAGTACCAGTAATAGTAGACATACGTATAAAACCTAAATATAAATAAAAAAGATGCCCTGAGGGCGTTTGGTGCCGAGAACGTAACGTTGTTCAACTGATTACTACTAGCGCGACTATGAGTTGCAAAAGACCATGAGGGGAAATCACTCAAAGCTTTTATATGGTTGCAACGACTAGACAGAACTTACTTGCCAGGAGGGTCGTGGTGTAAAAAAGTGGACAATGGAGTTTTCAACGAGGCCCATCATACAGAGTTTTAGAACTTAGTAAAGCGAATAATAAATGATCTACATGACTAAATCGAAAGCCGGTCAGATTGAAAAGTGGCTATAGGCGCCATCGCCTGAAACAGTCAAATCAACCCACTGCCAGCAAACAAAAAAGCCTCTCACACTTGGTGAGAGGCTTTAGGTGGTAGGCTATTAGAACGGCTTACTATGGCGCAGCAGGGCTAAAGCCATCGCGAATCGCGGTCATTGCGCTTGAGTTAAAGACAACGCTGGTCTCCGCGATACCTGCATGCAATCTCGCTCCCTGGCGTACATAGCTGTCACCGCCTTCAAGATTCGACTCAGCAAACACGAATCGACTGTGTTTTTCCATCGGCATCATGTCGGCAATATCCGCAGGGATATCGAACTCGATAATATCTACTCCTCCGACATTAACGAGACTCACCGGCGCATCCATCAACATCATCCGACTGCCGTCAACATTGTTTTGCTGGACAACTTGCAGCCTTAACTCGGCGCCAGCGACACTGCCATCGGCGGAAACAAAGTAGCCAACGAGTTCGCCCGTAGTATCTTGCCCTAGCCAAATTCCACCTTCTGGCATGGATTCTAGTTCGGCGGGAGTATTAACAATCTCATCTAGGCTGGTGGCAGGAATCGGATCCCAGTTACCTGATTCTGGGCTTGTTTCCTGCCACTGACGGGCAACGATATTGTCACAGGCTAAGTTGGCGTCAAACCAATCATCGTGGTCTTCGTCACACCAAAAAGCGTAGACGTCGTCCTGCTGCTGTAGATGGGCCACGTAAGCCACAGAGCCCTCAGGGAACACATCAGAAGTGTCAATTCCCGCCTCGTAGGCCTCATCTAACAGAGCCAACATCGGCACGCCAACAACATCAAACGCCTCTAAAACGATATGCTGGATGTCGATAGACTGATGCGCGCCGCTGTCATCTATTGGCTGCAAGATAGCCGTCTCACCAGTGTCGCCATCTACATAACCGCTGATACTGTATCGATCGAGTGCAGAGAACACACCGTTATCACCGATGTAGAAAGTTTCGTCCGCATCGGAAAATTCATCCCAGCTTGCCGTACCCTGATTCCACTCAAACCAAGTTTCGGCAACGCCGTCGACAATAGTGCCGAATTCAAACCAACTGAAATCAGCTACACCATCGCCATCGGTATCTTCTAGCTCAGCTTCAAACCAACTTACACCCAGGGTGAAGACATCCTCTTCGACAACATCAGTCGGCCCCTGAGCCGTGACAATTGCGCCGGAAAGACATTCGACACTACCATCATCGTTTGTCTGGGATTCTACAAAGCTAAAGCTAAAGCTGTCGGTGGTAGGATCGTAGCTTCCGCTGCCGCTAAAGCCTTCCCCGCCCATAAGAGTGAGGTCACCAGAAGCGCTCATAATGCCCGCAAGACCGTCTTCATGATGCTCACCACGTACGTGCATGAAAACTTGATTGCCATGCATGTTGGTTTCAAGAATGAAGTGCTCGTCCGTTTGGTCGACACAAACACCGCTCTCCCAATCTAACTCTTGGCTGCCGGTCTCAAAGCTTAGGCTTGCGAGATAAACACCAAAGATCTGGGGAACGTCCTGATCACAAACATCACCCAAGCCATCTTCGTCGCTATCAGCCTGATCTTCATTCGCGATTAATACGCAATTGTCTTGGTCGTCGAAGACCATATCACCATCGCGATCAGACATAGGTTCGCCCGTTGGTTCACCTGTGGGTTCACCTGTTGGTTCACCTGTTGGTTCACCTGTTGGTTCGCCTGTTGGT
>NZ_MRUH01000008.1 GCF_001922985.1 Teredinibacter waterburyi | reverse complement strand
GGTTCGCCTGTGGGTTCGCCTGTGGGTTCGCCTGTGGGTTCGCCTGTGGGTTCACCTGTGGGTTCGCCTGTTGGTTCGCCTGTTGGTTCGCCTGTGGGTTCGCCTGTGGGTTCAGGCGGCTGGTAATTGAAGTTCGCCAACACAGCTTCTAAGCCGACTAGGTTTAGCCCTGCATCGCGATGTAATTCACCCGCCTCCTGCTTGCGACCCGCGCGTACATAAGGTGATTGATTACTCGTATCAGGCACTACCGCTAGCAAAATGCCCGACGTAGGTTCTTCTAGGTCGAACTGGTGCTGTAAGTCTTGCGGTAACGAGAACTCCAACAGCAAATGGGTGTCATTCGAAAGCGGGTCAGTGACCACCCAGTCCGAGCCAATTGCAGTGCCATCGGCATTCATCAGCACAACCATTTGGCCATCATCAGCGTGGGTCACAAAGCTAACAGTACCACTGCTGCCTTCTGCCACACTGCCATCCGAACTAAGGAGCACAGCGCTAAGTTCGCGGCCGTCCCTACTGCGTCCAACCCAGATGCTTTTGCTCATATCCAAGTCGGTTCCACTATCGACCTGCACCAAATCTGCGAAGCTAGCGGCCAATACGGCCGTGCCTGCTGCGCTCGGTTCGGCGCTGGTGCCGTCCGCAGGGTCAGTTTCACTTACAGTGCTATCGTCCCAACCAATTACAAAGTAGTTGTTACAGTCCAAACCAGCACCGGCCCAGTCGTCGCCACCGCAATGAACTTCATAGACGGTCGACTGGCTTTCTGCGCTGATCGCGATCGCGCGTGCACCCGCACCAAATGTAGCAGCGGTATCGACAAGCCCCTGCTTAACCCAGTCGCGCTGGACTAGATCCGTCATGGGTTTACCTTCCGCCGAACTGGCGTAAACACTCACTACCCAGCTATTAATCACATTACCATCGGCATCTTTTCGGCTGGCAAGTGCCATGTCGCCTTCGAGACTTTCAATGGTTAAACCGGGCATTTCCTGCTGCCAGCCACCCGCGGTAAGCATCCAGTTACCGCCATCACCGGCGGCGTCTTCGAACCACATTTCGGCTTCTGCGTCCCAGCGGCTCTCACTTTCACCATCGGTATTGAGTAGGTTATAGGCGAAATCAATTCCCCAGTTACCCATATCATCGTGGTACTCATGCCCCATGGTGGTGGCAAAACCACCGTCGCTGCCACTGGCATCAAACACGTCAGTCGCATTGACTTGCGGCATCGGCGTTAGCACCACGCTAGATTTGCTCGCGCAGGTCATCAGCAGTTCACCGCTAGCCGACATGATTTGCTGCTCTTCTTCAACACTGCCGCTCATCACACCAGTAGAACCGTTGCGCAAACCAAGGAAGTTAACCTTGTGAAGAATCTTCATGCCTTCAGGGGTGTGTTCTTCACCGCTCTCTTCGATCACCACTTGGCCGAGACTGTTGATGATGCCATGAGCACCTTCTTCGCCGCGGAACTGGTCACCACTAAAGCTCAGTTTGAAATCAGTACCCATTTGCTCGGCAAGTGCAACTTCAGCGGTCTTGTCACCAACACTGGCGTCACATTCGCGCAAGGCAATTTCTTCCCATTCAGCATTCGCCGAACTGTGTGAAGCACTGCTTACTTCCATATCCAGTAAGTAGTAACCGCCAACACTGGGGGGATCATCACAAAGATTGCCGATACCATCTTCGTCGCTGTCAGTTTGCGCAGAGTTCACCACCAGCGGGCAATTATCTGTATCGTCATTCACACCATCGCGATCGGTGTCGCGGTGCAATGGACTGGTGCCATCTTCTAACTCCTGAACATCAGAGATACCATCGCCATCGTCGTCGGAGTCTTCATTGTTGCCAATACCATCACCGTCGGTATCTTTCGATTCCTCTGGATTGAGCGGGAATTTATCATCTTTGTCGGCAACGCCATCATTATCGTCGTCATCGTCACAGGCATTACCTTTGCCGTCCTGATCGGAGTCGGTTTGAGGGCCGGCATGATTCGGACAGTTATCGCTAGCATCGCCAACCCCATCGTGATCGGAATCGGCACTTTCTTCGCTATTTAACGGAAATGCATCTTCGCTGTCTGGCACTTGGTCGTTATCGTCATCGGTGTCGGCATTGTCGCCAATCTGGTCACCATCGGCATCGCTGTGCTCGGTAGCATCAGTTGGGAATGCGTCGCTACTATCGTCGTGACCGTCATTGTCGTCGTCGCTGTCAGGATTCAAGCCGCCGTTATCGGCCATGCCGTCGCCGTCGGTGTCAACATAGTCAGTTTCGGGAACACTACTGTCGTTGTCGTCAGTATCCTGGCCAACCGGCCAGCCATCGTTATCGACATCGGTTTTTGTTGATGCAGTTGGGTCTAGCGGGAAGTCGTCTTCCGCGTCGCTAACACCGTCGCCATCATCGTCGTCGTCACAGGCGTCGCCCATGCCGTCTTGATCAGTGTCCGCCTGATTAAAGTTAGCTTTGAACTTACAGTTGTCTGCGTTGTTACCAATACCGTCTTTATCGGTATCTAGCGTTTCACTGGCATCGGATGGCAAAGCGTCTTTACCATCGCGAACGCCGTCACCATCCGTATCGCGGTTGCGAGGATCTGGATCATTCACGTCGGCTAGATCGTCGCCATCAACATCGGAATCGCTGTTATCACCGATCCCGTCGTTGTCTAGGTCGGCGCTCTCAGATGGGTCAAAAGGAAAGCGGTCGCCATTGGCTAGACGCGTTTCGGGGGTATTTAGTTCGTCATCGCCATTATCGTGATTGGCTACGCCGTCGCCGTCGATATCGTCATCTTTGCCGTCACCAATACCGTCACCATCTGTGTCGGTTGATTCCGTAGGATCTAGCGGCAGGTCATCGTCAACATCGGGAGCACCATCGTTATCGTCATCGGTATCGATAGCATCACCGAGACCATCCATATCGGTATCGACAAATAATTCGCCGGGCGAGTCCGCATCGCTGTCATCGGGATCCTGCCCCAACGGCCAACCGTCACCATCAATGTCCGATGCATCACTTAGGCTTGCATCGAGCGGAAAGTCATCTTCAGAATCAACAACCCCATCCCCGTCATCGTCGTCATCGGCGTTATTGCCAATGCCATCTTGATCGGTATCGGCTTTTTCATTGGGGTCGAGTGGGAAGGCATCGCGGTCGTCGCGCACACCATCGTTATCGTCGTCTTGGTCGCTGTTGTTGCCAACGCCGTCGCGATCGGTATCAATTGTTTCATTGGGATCGTTCGGAAAGGCATCGCGGCTGTTAATTACGCCATCGCCATCGCGGTCGGTATCTACCTCGGCTGACTTAGCAGTACTCGACACCGAGCCATCGGCAAGCTTGGCTGTATCGGTGATAGTGCCGGTGTCTGCCGACTCTTCGTCGAGCAACTCCTCTACCTCTTCAACCGTTTTGTTGGTGCCGGGAACGATTAACTTAGCCGGATCTTTCTCAACAATAATGGCCGCGTCGTTTGCATCGTAATTATCGAGGTCTTCGTTTTCACTGTTGCGACCATCGATTGCACCATCCGTCAAATCCTCGGCCAATCCATCCATTACATTTGCGGTGGTCGAATTTTCGGTGTTCTGCTGAATTTCGAAAATAATCGCCGCTGCGCCCGATATTGCGGTGCGATAAGCGGCTACATCTTGCATTTTTTCATCGCTATCAGTGTCATCGGTAACCAGTGGCGGTGCCGCAAAAATATCGACATCTTCACTCATACCAAAACCTAATGCCGACACGAGTTCGCTCGCCGCGTCATCTAAACCATCAGTAAATTCTTCATTGGTAAAAGCCCCTGCGTCGTCGGCTTTCGACGCGGCTAAGGATAAGGCCATGCTGGTTAGTGGGGTCGCGTACACCGGCGCATCGATATTTTCGAGTTTAAGCAGTGTCCGAACCTCGGAAATAATAGGTTGCTGGCCGGTATTTAAATCGATCGTATCCTCATCGGCGGTCACCACAATAAGAAACGGCCCCTGCTCATCGCTATCAATTTCTAAACCGGAAAATTGCGCTTGTGCGTCAGTCTCACCCTCGTCCAATAAAGCGCCTTGCATTTGCGGCGCGCTGGCATCCAAGCGGTAAATACGAACCACAGCATTAGCAATCGGGCCGTCTACTGCAGCGCCCGACAACGCAACCGGCCCTGCCGTGGGTTCTACGGTCGGTTCTGCTGTGGGCTGCGCTGTGGGTTCGGCGGTGGGGTCAGCTGGAAATAGACCATCACCATCGTCACCGCCACTGCTACAACCAGTTAACGAAATACAGAGTAGACAAAATGCTGTTGCCGTAGTACGCAACAGCAGCGAGGGGGTTCGTGAGCGTTCAGATTCCACCATAACCAATTCCTATACTATTCAAGATATTGCCGGACGAAAAAACCCTAAACCAGCAATGCAAATTAATAATTTCAATTAACAGTTTTGAAGTATAGAAGGAGATATGAAGACGGCTTAAAGCTGAACAATATACGGCGAAGCGTACTTAGAATTACAAAATTTTAAGGCTCAAAATAATGGCGGCTTTAAAAACAACAACTTAGGGGCGGCGTATCAATCAATACCTTAGGTGCTGTATTTCTGACGCGATCTGCGCAGACGGGAGAGGCCTAAAACATCCAAAAACAAGTTTTACGCGCCAACAAAAGACGCCTTTAGAACCTTTCTTTATGGTAAATTCAGTTCCAGTAAAATAATTGTCTAAATAAATATTTTACTGGAACAGTTTTAGTGGGATTTTGAAATAACAATTTAGACATCTTTCAATTCTGATTATTAACAGCATATTTTTACTGTTAATACTTAGTAAGCTAACGAAACAGTGTCACCGTTCGGATCGCTAGTTTTTTGCGCCCGCGAGCCATATCGTCGCCAATAATATAGAGGCATGGCACCAGCACTAAAGTAACTAGGGTTGCTATTAATACGCCGAAAGAAAGTGAAACGGCCATAGGAATTACAATTTTCGCCTGCAAACTGGTTTCCGACATAATCGGAATCAACCCGATAAAGGTGGTAAGCGAGGTTAACATTATCGCGCGGAAACGTTTTTGCCCTGCATGCAACACCGCATCAATAATCGTTTCGCCGCGTTCACGCGCGCGGTTAACATAATCCACCATCACTAACGAATCATTTACAACAACACCGACCACAGCGAATATGCCGAATATAGACGGCATACTTAAATCCATACCAAATAATAAATGGCCGTGAATCGCGCCCATGATACCGAATGGAATAACCGACATGATCATTAAGGGTTGGGTGTAGGATTTAAGTGGCAGCGCCAACAACACATAGATCGGCAATAAAATAAGCAAGATACCGATCAACTGCGTGCGGGTATTTTCTCGTTCATCTTTTAAACTGCCGGACTCTTCAATAACTACCGAGGGGTACAATTTTTTGACCTTAGGAAACACCGTGTCGCTCATGGCATTAGCGACTTTGAATGCTTCGGCCTGTTCGCTATCGACCGACCCCCATACGGTGACTGCCCGACTGCCTTCTTCCCTATAGATCTGATTTACGCCTTCTGCAAACTCCAAGTCGGCAACTTCAGACAACAACACTTCGGCGCCGCTTGCGGTACGAATCAAAATATTATCGATTGAACTTAAAGCATCGCGCTCACTTTTGGGGTAGCGCACCATGACTCGGATTTCCTGCCTATCGCGCATAATCCGCTGCGCTTCCAAACCATATAAGCTATAGCTTGTTTGCGCGGCAACCTCGGCCGTGGTCAAACCTAAACTGTATGCTACAGGCTTTAATTTAAATAGAATCTCTTTTGCCGCCTGCTGTTCGCTATCGTTAACTTCGAACACACCCTTCATCTTATTCAATTCAGTTTTTATCAGTTGTGCAGCTGCGATCAACTGTTGCTCATTCCGCCCTTTTATACGAAAGCTTACATCGCCATCATTTTGGCCATGTCCGCCGCCAATACTATCGGCGATGGTTATATTTTTCTGGCCGGCAATACTCGGCATTGCCTCGCGCCACAATGCCGATAACGCGAAGGTGTCCATTGGACGCAAATCTGGATCAACCAATTTAGCTTCGACCTTAGCTTGCGTACTGCCTTGGTTGTATACCAATATTTTTTCAACCATCGAACTACCGTAATTTGCGACAATGTCTTTATCAACTTTACGCATCATGGCTTCTAACTGTTGCATGCCTTCACGCAAATCAGACTCGGGAGCATCGGGGTTCATTTCCAAGGTTATACTGGAAAAATCATGCGGAACTTTAGGAAAACCAATAAAGCGGATATGGCCCGAGGCAAACATCGCCCCAGTAATAATAATGACACCAATAAAAGCCATTAAAACCGTATAGCGATGAAACAGTGCCGCGTCTAAAAACGGCTTGTACTTATTCTCAATAAAATTGGCAAGTTTACTATCGACCCAGCGTCGCATACGCGCAACGATATTTGTGCTTTGAGTATTTTCTGGTTTCATAGCGGCCAAGTGCGCGGGCAGTATCAACTTTGATTCAACCAATGAAAAAATCAAACACAGAATCACAACCGCACCAATCGACAAGGTAAAAGCAGCATTGGGGCCGGAATCCATAACCATAGGCGCAAAGGCGGCCATGGTCGTAAGCACACCGAACGTTGCCGGCATGGCAACGCGTTTTGCACCGCGAATAACATGGTCCATCGATAGACCATGCTCCTGCACTTCGGTATGTACGCTTTCACCAATAATAATCGCATCGTCAACCACAACGCCCAGCACCATAATAAAGGCAAATAGACTCACCACATTAATGGTGACATCAATCATTCCAAACGGCATCAGCGCTATAGCACCGAGAAAACTCACCGGCAAGCCCATCATCACCCAGAACGCGAGTTTAATTCGCAAGAATACCGCGAGGATTAAAAATACCAGTATTCCGCCCCAGACCATGTTTTCCAACATCATGTCTAAGCGGCCATTGAGGTAGTAGGTTAGATCGACCCAAGGTTCTAGACGTATACCCGCAGGTAATGTTTCTTGACGCTCGACTATATAGCCATTCACCGTTTTAGAAATATCGGTAATGCTCTGATCTTTTGATGCGCCGATAAAAAATGTCAGGGTATTAGCCCCGTCAAGTTTAGAAAATTTTACGCCCTCTTCAAACCCGTCGCTTACCCTGGCAACATCACGTAATGTCAATTGGCTGCCATCGGCGAAATTACGCAGCGGTATATTTTCGTACTCTGCACCGATATAAGCCTGTTCTTCTACCCGTACCGAGATCACGCCTTCGTCTGCACGAATTTCGCCAGCTGAACGATTGGTTGAAAACTCGCGTACGGCGTTGGCAATTTCAACAAAGGTTAAATCAAATTCACGTAATTTATCCTGACTAACATCAATCGATATTTCGTAATTAGCACCGCTGTAAAAGTCGGTGATATTAACATCGGGCAATGCTCGCAACTCATCGTGAATCGTTTCACCTAGGCGCTTTAATTCACCCATCGAAAGGTCGCCAGCGATGCTTACATACATCACCTCTTGGCGAAATTTGGTGTGACTCACACGAACCGGCTCCATGCCGTTGGGGAAGCTCGAAATACTATCGACAGATGAACGTATCTCGTCCAGCACTTCCTGCACGTCGTAATCGTCCAGCACTTTCAAATCGGCGGAAGCGTAGCCGCGATTCGATCGAGTAATAAGGCGCTCGATACCCTGTACACTTTGCAACGCTTCTTCGAGTTTAACGGTGATGGTTTCTTCGACTTCTTGTGGCGATGCGCCGCGATAGATGGCCGACACATTCACCCAATTATTTTCGCCTTGCGGAAACATTTGTTGGCGAATATTGAGCGCCGAATTAAGGCCCGCGAGAATTATGCCAATCATAAGCAAATTCGCGGCAACAGGATTACGCGCAAACCAAGCAATAATACCTTTATTGGTATCGAGATGTTCTTCTTGAGAGGCTGGTGACTTAGGCGATGAATCGACCATAACTAGCCCTCGCCTTGAGTGCTAACGGCTTCGCTACTGGGCTTTTCCGCAGTATTCTTTTTTTCTATTTGCATGTTATTAACGGCAGGCTTTTCCCTTGGCTGCAGCGCCATTCCAGCAATGGGATACTGCAAACTCGATGTCACTAATTGGTCGCCATTTGCTAAGCCCTTGCCAATTACCGCAAGCTTCCCTTGGTTGCGTAGTACGTCAACGTCGACAAAGGCGAGCTTACCCTCTTTATAGATAGCCACGCGGCCGTCTTTAACCAAGTTACGCGGAATCAGCGCAACTTTATCCAATTGTTTTCCGGTAATACTCGCCGAGACATAAGTGCCAAACGGCAGGCTTTGAGCATTTTCGATACCACTATTTGCCAGCTTGAGCGCGTATGGATCAGCTAATGCCGCGACCAGATATACCATGCGATTCGCTTCGCTCACGACACCTTCGTCACGTACAATTTTGGCGCTACGCTTAATTAACTCACCACCACGGGTAGCCGTGAGCCATACTTCTGCGTTCTTACCAAGCTGATTTAGGTAGGTAAGCTCCGCGTTCGCAATCGGCAGACGAATCTCCGCAAGCTCTAGCGCCAACACTCTGCCCAATTGCGTACCAATATTTACAACACCACCGGGGCTAATCAAACGCTCCTCAATTAAAGCATCAAATGGGGCGACAATTTTGGTTCGCTCTAGATCCTTCTTCGCTTGCTGTAAACCCGCCTCGGCGGCTTTTACTGCCGCGAGCGCTTGCTCCTGTTGTGGTTTACGCAAGCCCAGCTCGGA
Source organism: Teredinibacter waterburyi (assembly GCF_001922985.1). Taxonomy (GTDB): domain Bacteria; phylum Pseudomonadota; class Gammaproteobacteria; order Pseudomonadales; family Cellvibrionaceae; genus Teredinibacter; species Teredinibacter waterburyi. Next base: position 56,089 of record NZ_MRUH01000008.1, on the reverse strand, counting down.
GGGCGCAGAATTGGTTATCTTCGCCCACTCGGCTTCGGCGACCTGGCCCTGGGCTCGCTCGAGAATAAACGCCGCTCGCGCACTGGCGAGACTGGCGTTGGCTTGCTGTAAACGCACCTCATAATCAAAGGGGTCTATTTGCGCGAGTAGATCGCCTTTTTTTACCATCCCACCGCGCACAAATTGTTCGGATACCGAAACGACTTTGCCGCTAACTTGGGAGGTTAGCGCAGTCTGATACTTAGCCTGAACCACCCCCTGAGACTGAACCAGCAACACTTCACTACCCAGCGTTACAGGTGTTAACGTCACCAGAGGAGCGTCTTGGCTATCGGGCTTTTTCTCGGGGGGCTTTTTATTGAGAATGAAAATAGCCGCGATCACAAGGCAAATCGCAAGAGCGATAAAGGGAAGCAGGCGCCGCAAAAAAGGAGATTTCATTGAAAGTTATCCCAGACTAAAGAAGGCACGAAAAAGATATACACAGTGTGCCAGATTCCGGGTGAAAAACCGGCCTCTAATTGTGGGAATATTGTGAAAAGCTAAGGCTACACCCACAGCCGCCGGTCAAAAATCGACGTACTGAGGGCGCGAAAGGCGGATAGACGTAAACTATCTGGGATAACACAAACAGCTGTGCCAAAAACACGGCTAGGCTAGTGAGACAACCTTTTGCTCGAGAAATTTCAACAAAGCCGTGAAGGCAAATTCTCGCCGTTCTGGCGTTTCATTCACGATCTGATGAGCCATATCATTAACAATAACTTGCGAGGGGTATTTGAAGTGCTTCTTGATTACCTCAAGATTATATTGCCAGTCGACCGTGTCATCACTTGCCCCCTGAATAATCAGCAAAGGAGTTGAGCGCTGACTAATTTTACGCTCACCCAGCATGCGTGTTTGGGTGCTGAAATAGTCGACCCAAGCGGTCATTGCGAGAATCCAACGCATTGGTATTCGACGTACCTGAAGAGGGTCTTTATTCTTCAAAAACTCGCAAAACTCTTGGTGATGTGAGTTCACCGTAAATTTTCGACGAATATCCTTAACAAAATATTTAGCGACCGCCGCCCCCATTCGTACCCACGGCCAATTTCGCGGCCGCACCAAGGGGGCCAGCAAGGTAATAGACTTAATTTTATGGTCGTAAGCTTGGTCCATTACAAAATACAAAATGGCGGCGCCACCGGTACTCTGACCTACCAAGCTCACATCGGCAAAGCGTTCGCTGCGTTTAAGCAGCATCATGGTCGCCGCCAGCACGGCTGCGTACTCACTAAAATCACCGATCGAGGCAAGCGGCCCCTCACTCAAACCATGACCGGGAAAGTCGACTAACACCACGGTGTAATGCTGCAAAAGCAAGCGTCTTACTAGGTGCAGGTAGAGTCCGGCATGATCAAATAACCCGTGGGTAATTACCACTGTATCGGAATGTCCGAATCGATCGGGGAACCAGGTATGAGCGACACATTCGTAGCCCGCCAATTGAGCGCGGCCAACGTGGTAATTACAGTGGGTTTCCTCCACCAGCTGATCGAAGTTATAGCGCTGAAAATATTCCCGCAAGCTATCAGAACACTGTTCAAAATCTAGCGCTCGATTAAACTGTAACGCCGGTAATTGCTGACGTAGCTTAGTTCGCTCAACCTGACCCATTACCTTTACTGCCATCTACCCAACCTGTATTACTTGTTAAACTACCCAAACTTGAATATCCAAAAACAGTCGTAAATTGGCCAGCCTCACCAACTTAGTTCATACGTTAACTAAATACGCTCGGCAAACAACCCACGAAGACTGCCTCCCTGAGTTTAGCAGGCACAAGAGAGCTCGGCGCAAAATTAACGAAATTAAGCGGATCGAAGGAGAATAGCTAAGACAAACGGAACAAGCGCCCATAAAAAAGCCACTGCAACCATTGAGATTGCAGTGGCTTTTTAGCAACACAGCCCGCAAAGGCTAAAGTCGCTTTTTAACCGACCTGAATCGGAAATTGAATCTCGACAACAGCTGCTTTTAAAATAAGCAGCTGACATAACCCCAAGGAGTTTTATTCGCCTGCACGAGTCTCTAGCATGGCGACAGCCGGAAGTATCTTGCCTTCAACATACTCAAGGAATGCACCACCACCGGTAGAGATGTAAGAGATCTTATCAGCCAAGTCGAATTTATCAATTGCTGCCAAAGTATCACCGCCACCCGCAAGAGAAAAACCGGCACTATCGGCAATTGCCTGAGCAACCACTTCTGTACCCTTGGCGAAAGCCGCATATTCAAACACGCCGCAAGGACCATTCCAGAGAATGGTTTTAGCATCCTTTAGGATAGATGCAACGTGAGCAGCGGTTTCTGGGCCATAGTCGATAATTTCTTCGTCAGCCTGAATTTCGTTGATCTTCTTGGTTTCAGTTGCTGAATTGTCTGACCAATCACTAAAACCATCTTTAGTGGTACGCACGTCGGTTGCATAGATGACTTTGGTTTCACGACACAAACGCTGCGCTTCTGGAATCAAATCTTTTTCATAAAGTGAGTTACCCACTTCGTTGCCAGCAGCAGCTACGAAAGTATTTGAAATACCGCCACCGACAATCAGGATGTCACAAATTTTAGACAGGGCGTCTAACACAGTAAGCTTGGTTGAAACCTTGGAACCACCAACAACCGCAACTAATGGACGCTCTGGCTTGGCCAATGCTTTTTCAAGCGCATCCAATTCGCCAGACAGCAAGGGGCCAGCACATGCGATGGGGGCAAATTTAGCAACGCCGTGAGTAGAAGCCTGAGCGCGGTGAGCCGTACCGAAGGCATCCATTACAAATATATCGCAAAGCGCCGCGTAGGCTTTAGATAGGGTTTCGTCGTCCTTCTTTTCGCCTTTGTTAAAGCGAACATTTTCCAACAAAACAACATCGCCATCATTTAGGTCGAACCCTGCTTGCCAGTCTTTGATCACCGGAACATCTTTACCCAGCAACTCACTTAAACGCGCAGCCACGGGCTTAACCGAAGACTCTTCATCGTACACGCCTTCTTCTGGACGACCGAGGTGTGACATCAGCATCACCTTGGCACCAGCTTCAAGAGCCAACTTAATAGTTGGTAGCGAAGAGGTGATACGAACATCTGAGGTAATTTTGCCATCCATAATCGGCACGTTAAGATCCTGACGAATCAGTACACGCTTACCTTTAAGGTCTTGGTCCTTCATGAGTTTTACTGACATGTGTTTCTCCAGTGATAGGAAAGGGAATTTTTCTAGCGATTTAATGTATGTTAGTTGCAGCTTTGTGCTCGCCGCGTGCCATCTCCTCAGCTCTAATGGCCGATCAGTGGCTTAGGTCATTTTAACTCTGGCCTTACTCTGCAGGACTCAAAAGAGAATCCGAAAGCCTCGCAAACACAGGAAAATAAACCTAGATAAAAAGATAGAGTAGTACAAGAAAGCTATAGCGCCGACTTTCATCGCCACTATAGCTCGGTAAAATCAACCGTCTTAGTCTTCAATCAAATCTTTAACGGTATTAACAACGTTATCGACAGTAAAACCAAAGTGCTCCATCAAAACGCCACCAGGTGCTGACTCACCAAATGTAGTCATGCCAACCACACGGCCATCGATACCAACATACTTGTACCAATAGTCTGCGTGGGCAGCTTCAATCGCAACGCGAGCAGAAACGCTTAAAGGCAGAACAGATTCTTTGTACGCGGCGTCTTGCTGATCGAATACGGATGTACTCGGCATAGACACAACGCGAACCTTAACGCCGGCCGCAGTAAGTGCTTGCGCCGACTTAACCGCCAACTCAACCTCAGAACCGGTGGCAATCAAAATTGCAGCTGGCTCGCCATCGCAATCCACCAAGGTATAACCACCTTTCGCGGCATTAACGACCTGCTCAGGTGTGCGACTTAAAGGCGCCAAGCCTTGACGACTAAAAATCAAGGCCGCAGGACCGTCTTTGCGCTCTACCGCAGACTTCCACGCAATGGCCGATTCGGTGGCATCCGCAGGACGCCAAGTTTGCATGTTTGGGGTAAGACGCAATGTACCCAACACCTCGATTGGCTGGTGAGTAGGGCCATCTTCGCCCTGACCGATAGAGTCGTGGGTATAAACAAATACGTTGCGCAACTTCATCAGCGCCGACATACGTACCGCGTTGGCGGCGTACTGCTGGAACATCAAGAAGGTAGCACCGTAGTTAATAAAACCGCCATGAGCAGAAATACCATTCATGATCGCGCTCATACCAAACTCGCGCACGCCGTAATAGATGTAGTTACCGCTGGCATCATCTGCGGTTAAACCCTTGGAACCCGACCACAGGGTAAGGTTTGAACCGGCTAGATCGGCAGAGCCGCCGAGCAATTCCGGCAACAAAGCGCCGAAGGTTTCAATAGTATTTTGTGACGCTTTACGGCTGGCAATTTTCTCAGCCTTTGCTTGGCATTCAGCGATGTAAGCGTCGGCCTTAGCGGAGAAGTCGGCAGGTAACTCACCTTTTATAACACGGCGCTGGTATTCAGCAGCCAACTCTGGATAAGCAGCTTTATAAGCGTCAAATTTCGCATTCCACGCTTGCTCAGCAGCTTCGCCTTTAGTTTTACCATCCCAACCCGCGTAAACATCAGCTGGGATCTCAAATGGCGCATGTGGCCAATTTAAAAATTCGCGTGCGGCAGCAATTTCGGCATCACCTAATGGTGCGCCGTGACAATCGTGGCTGCCCTGCTTATTTGGCGAACCAAAGCCAATGGTGGTTTTGCAACAAATCAACGTAGGCTTGCTGGTTTCCGCTTGCCCCGCTTCAATCGCGGCTTTAATCGCAGCGGCATCGTGACCATCAACGTCGGCAACCACATGCCAACCGTAGGCTTCGAAACGCTTCGGGGTATCGTCGGTAAACCAACCTTCAACGTGACCGTCGATAGAAATACCGTTGTCATCCCAGAAGGCAATCAGCTTGCCCAAACCCAAGGTGCCGGCAAGTGAACAGGTTTCGTGAGAAACGCCTTCCATCAAACAGCCATCGCCCAAAAAGCTATAGGTGTAGTGATCGACAACTTGGTGTCCTTCGCGGTTAAACTGCGCGGCTAAGGTCTTTTCCGCAATTGCCATACCAACAGCGTTAGAAATACCTTGGCCGAGCGGGCCAGTGGTGGTTTCTACACCTGGGGTATAACCATACTCTGGGTGACCAGGGGTCTTAGAGTGCAGTTGACGAAAGTTCTTCAACTCGTTGATTGGCAGATCGTAACCGCTCAAATGCAACAAAGAGTAGATAAGCATGGAGCCGTGGCCATTAGACAGCACAAAGCGATCGCGGTCGGTCCAAGCAGGATTTTGAGGGTTGTGGCTTAAGAAGTCGTTCCACAGAACTTCGGCGATATCGGCCATACCCATTGGGGCGCCGGGGTGTCCACTGTTAGCTTTTTGTACTGCATCCATGCTTAAGGCACGAATAGCATTGGCAAGATCTCTGCGGGAAGGCATGTGACAATGACTCCTGATGTAATGATTATCTGTGAATTTCCGGCCCAAGGATTTACTGGGCCCGAAGGGGGACGAATTTTGGAGGGCGTATTCTCTCGCACATTGCGAGGCAGGTAAACCAGTAACTTATAGTCATTTTGACAAATAGACTAAAAACCGATCTACACCACGGCTATCGCCCATAAAAAGTGCGTTTTCTTGGGATTTTCTTATGCCTAGCGCTCATAAGGCCCAGCATCTATATCAAAATATTTTGATATAGAGTTGGTCTGCTGCTAGACTTGCGACCATGACTGCTCAAACTTCCATCAAATTGGCGCCAACTTCAGAACCCGATAGCGGCCTGTCAGATCTTGCCCAACGCTTAAAAGCGGCTGGAGATCCACTGCGGCTGGAGATACTCCGTGTGCTTGCCACCGACTCCTTCGGCGTGATGGAACTGTGCCAATTGTTTGATATTAAACAGTCGGGTATGAGCCACCATTTAAAAGTCCTCGCAACCGCAGGCTTGGTTGCCAGTCGCCGCGAAGGCAATTCAATCTTTTACCGACGCAACCACTCAAGCCTCGAAGACACCTCCGCGTCACTTACTGTCGCCCTCTACCAAACCTTAGATGGGTTGCCCATAACTGCGTCATTACAGCAACGAATTGATCAAATTCACAATCAGCGCGCCGAAGCCTCACAAGCGTTTTTTGCAGAGCAAACTGACACTTTCAAAGAAAAGCAGGATTTGATCGCCGCGTATCAGGTGTACGGGCCACAGATTTTAGAGTTGCTCGCGACAACCGCACTGCCTGCGTCACAAAGGGTGCTGGAAATTGGCCCAGGTGCCGGTGAAATGCTTCCCCAGCTAGCACAACAGTTTGCCCAGGTTGTCGCGCTCGATAATGCCGACAGCATGCTGCGCAATGCGCGCCAGCTGTGCCAGCAACAGCAGCTCGACAACCTCGTGTTCGTCTGCAACGACACTCGTTACTGCCAAAGCCAGCAGCAAAGTTTCGATTGCGCGGTTATAAATATGGTACTGCATCACACACCGTCTCCCGCACAAATTTTTGCCGATGTAAGCCAATGTTTAAAACCTGGTGGGGCCTTTTTGGTGTGTGAGCTGTGCGAACACAATCAAGATTGGGCGCGCGAAGCCTGTGGTGATGTTTGGCTTGGTTTTGAACCACAAGATCTCAGCCGCTGGGCGGCCGAAAACGCCATGCGAGAAGGCCAGAGTATTTATGTGGCCCTGCGCAATGGTTTCCAAATTCAGTTGCGTCAATTTTTTAAGTTATAACTTTTTATTAGCGTCGACAGACACTGTTAATTTTTTTAGGAGCTCAACCCATGTCAGATTACTCCCTGTTTACCTCCGAGTCGGTATCCGAAGGTCACCCCGACAAAATGGCCGATCAAATCTCTGACGCCATTCTCGACGCGATTTTAAAGGACGACCGCAATGCCCGCGTCGCTGTTGAAACAATGGTTAAAACCGGTATGGCGATTGTTGCGGGTGAAGTTCGCACCTCAACCTACGTGGATTTAGAAGATCTTATTCGCGATGTTATTACCGGTATTGGTTACAACTCTAGCGATGTAGGTTTCGACGGCGATTCTTGTGCGGTTATCAACGCTATTGGCAAACAGTCTTCCGATATCGCCATGGGCGTAGACGAAGCCGTCGATAAAGACATGGGCGCAGGCGACCAAGGTTTGATGTTCGGCTACGCAACCAACGAAACCTCGGTGCTAATGCCAGCACCTATTTACTATGCTCACCGATTGGTAGAAAAGCAGGCCGAGTTACGCAAAAACGGTAGCCACGCTTGGTCGCGCCCCGATGCAAAAAGCCAAGTAACCCTGCGTTACGAGAATGGTAAGCCGGTAGCGGTCGAAGCGGTGGTACTGTCTACTCAGCATTCCCCCGATGTGTCGCAGGCCACCATTCGTGAAGCTGTGATGGAAGAAATTATTAAACCGGTTTTACCGGCCGAGTGGCTGCACGCAAATACCCAGTTCCACATCAACCCAACCGGCCAATTTATTATCGGCGGCCCGGTGGGCGATTGTGGCCTTACCGGCCGTAAAATTATCGTCGACACTTACGGCGGTATGGCACGTCACGGTGGCGGTGCTTTCTCGGGTAAAGACCCATCTAAAGTTGACCGTTCAGCCGCCTATGCCGGTCGCTATGTTGCCAAGAATATTGTTGCTGCAGGCTTGGCTGATCGTTGCGAGATTCAAGTTAGCTATGCGATTGGTGTTGCCGAGCCTACTTCAATTTCAATTAATACATTTGGTACTGGCAAGATCTCTGACACTGCTATTGTCGAGCTGGTAAAACAGCACTTTGATTTGCGCCCACGCGGTTTGATCGAGATGTTAGATTTGCTGCGCCCTATTTACCAACAAACCGCCGCTTACGGTCACTTTGGTCGCGAGCTTCCTAACTTTACTTGGGAAAAAACTGACAAAGCCGATGCTTTGCGTGCGGCGCTGTAAAGCTCGGCTCTTAGAATATTGGCTAAGCTTACTCGTTATAAAAATGCCGCTTGTGATGGGTGACGTGCCAACGAGTTAGCAGGGTAGTGTCGATCCAGACACGCTGTGAATACTTCCCTGTACGCTCCGCACTCGCGGCAAGCTTGGTTTGCGAGAAACAGAAAATTGAGTTGCACCACCAGTTAAATACAAGCCGCGTATGGGGCTAGTGTACTGTGCCGTCGCCGGCAGGACGCCGGCGCAGAGCTTACAGGGATGGATTCACAGCGCGTCCAGAACACTAGGCCCATACGCAGCGCTCCATCAACGAAGCGCATAAACAAACAACCTACGAAGTGCCCACCAAATCTAAACGCACTTTCAGAAACAAATAACCGGAGAACAACATGACAGCCATAGAAAACTTTACCGACTACAAAGTCGCGGACATTTCCCTAGCCACTTGGGGCCGCAAAGAAATTGAAATCGCCGAAGGCGAAATGCCAGCACTAATGGCGCTGCGCGAGCGCTATAAAAGTGAACAGCCGTTGGCCGGTGCCAAGATTATGGGCTGTATTCACATGACCATTCAAACCGCCGTATTAATTGAAACCCTAATCGAACTAGGTGCCGAAGTACGCTGGTCATCTTGTAATATTTTCTCCACTCAAGATCACGCCGCCGCCGCGATTGCCGCTGCCGGTATTCCGGTATTTGCATGGAAAGGTGAAACCGAAGAAGAGTTTTGGTGGTGTATCGAACAAACTATTTTGAGCGGCGGCAAACCTTGGGATGCCAATATTATTTTGGATGACGGCGGCGACCTCACTCAAATCGCGCACGAAAAATACCCCGAGATGCTCGACAAAATTCACGGCATTTCTGAAGAAACCACTACAGGCGTACACCGCTTGCTGGAAATGATTGAAGAAGGCTCGCTTAAGGTTCCTGCAATCAATGTAAACGACGCCGTAACCAAGTCTAAAAATGATAACAAGTACGGCTGCAGACACAGTCTAAACGACGCCATTAAACGCGGTACCGACCACCTTTTATCCGGCAAGAAAGCTTTGGTTATCGGTTACGGCGATGTGGGCAAAGGCTCTGCCGCATCACTGCGCCAAGAAGGTATGATCGTAAAGGTAACCGAAATTGATCCTATCTGCGCCATGCAAGCTTGTATGGATGGTTTCGAAGTTGTATCGCCCTATAACGACGGCATCAATACCGGCAAGCCAGAAGATATTAACATTGAAGTATTAGGCAAAACCGATTTGATCGTAACCACCACTGGTAATACCAACGTGTGTGACTCGGCCATGCTGCAAACCCTTAAAAACGGCGCCGTCGTCTGTAACATCGGTCACTTCGACAACGAGATCGACACCGCATTTATGCGTAAAAATTGGCAGTGGGATGAGATTAAACCTCAGGTTCACAAAATCTACCGCGACAAAGCCACCAACAACCATTTAATCTTATTGTCGGAAGGTCGCTTGGTGAACCTAGGCAACGCAACCGGTCACCCATCGCGCATTATGGATGGTTCTTTCGCCAACCAAGTATTGGCGCAAATGTATTTGTTCGAAAAGAAATTTGCCGACCTACCAGCTGCTGAAAAGCCCGCCAACCTTTACGTTAAGATCTTACCGAAAAAGTTGGATGAAGAAGTGGCTAAGGCAATGGTTGAAGGTTTTGGTGGCGTAATTACTCGCCTTACCGACGGCCAGGCAAAATACATCAAAGTGCCCGTAGATGGACCATACAAGCCTGAGTCTTACAAATACTAGGTTAACCAAACGACTGAAGCGCGGCGCCCAACAATTGGCTCCGCCGCTTCAGCTTAATACCCTGCAAAATATTTGATTGGTAAAAACCGCGACTACAAAAATATTCAAACCGGTAATTCGACATGAGCGAAGAACAAGATTTTAGATTGAGTTTTGAGTTTTTCCCCCCAAAAACCGATGTCGGGCGAGAAAAGCTTAAAGATGTACGCGCCGAGTTAGTAAAGCTTAATCCCGACTTTTTCTCGGTAACTTATGGTGCAGGCGGTTCAACCCGCGACAACACCAAGGGCATTATCAAAGCCATGTGTAGCGAAGGTATCGACGTCGCCCCGCACCTCTCCTTTGGTGGCGATGACGAAGCCACCATCGAGGCCATGCTGGCCGAGTACAAAAGCCAGGGCGTAAAGCGTTTAGTCGCTCTGCGCGGTGACATGCCGTCGGGTATTGGTAGCGCAATGCAGATGGTTTACGCCAACGAACTGGTTGCTTTTATTCGCCGTAAATTCGGTGACGACTTCGAAATTGAAGTTGCAGCTTACCCAGAAATTCATCCCGAAGCCAAAAGCTATCTCGACGATGTTCGCTATCTAAAAGGTAAATTTGAAGCAGGTGCCAATAGCGCGATCACCCAATACTTTTTTAATCCAGACGCCTATTTCTATTTCTTAGAAGAGTGTAAAAAGGAAGGTATTGAAAATCGTATCTACCCCGGCATTATGCCCATCACCAACTTCCGTAACCTAGCGCGGTTTAGCGATGCCTGTGGCGCTGAGATTCCTCGCTGGATGCGCAAGCGCCTGGAAAGCTATCAAGACAACTCAGAAAGCCTAACCGCTTTCGGTATCGACTTGATCACTGAGCTGTGCGAAACCTTACTCGAAAATGGCGCGCCCGGCCTGCACTTTTACACCATGAACCAGATCGAACCTACGCGTTCGATTATCGAAAACCTCGGCCTTAACGATTAATGCGTATCCCTCGTATTTATACCGAGCAAACCCTTTCTGCTGGCAGTGAAGTAGAGCTGGAGGAATCCAGCTCGCACCATTTATTGAAAGTGTTGCGCATGAGCGAAGGCCGCGAGCTTATACTGTTTAACGGCAGCGGCGGCGAATACGCGGCGACCATTTCGATGGCGGGAAAAAAAGTTGCGCGCGTGCGGCTGGGCGACTTCAGCCAGGATGATCGCGAGTCGCCACTGATTACCGAGCTAGCGATTGGTATTTCTAAGGGGGATCGTTTCGATTGGGTTTTACAGAAAGCGACCGAGCTGGGCGTTACTAAAATCACGCCGCTGTTTAGTGAGCGCACTGAAGTTAAGTTGCAAGGTGAGCGTTTGCAAAAGCGTATTGGTCAATGGCAAAAAATTATCGTCGGCGCCTGCGAACAGTGCCAGCGCAACCGTTTGCCTGTATTAGAAACACCACAAGCACTCGAAGCTTTTTTGGTGAACTGTACTAGCGAGCAAAAATTCGTTTTGCATCACCGTGCCGATGCGCAATTGCGCGATATCAGCAAACCCAGCTCCGTCGTATTGCTGATTGGCCCTGAAGGCGGGTTGTCCGACGCCGAAATTAGTGCCGCCGAAAATTCTGGTTTTATTTCACTAACCTTGGGGCCGCGGGTATTGCGTACCGAAACTGCGCCAATTACCGCTCTCACCTTGGTTCAGTCTCTCTGGGGCGACTTGTTATAAATTTCGGTTTATTTAATTAAGCCACTTACCTTGTCGGCCAAAGCCTGCGCCAACACGAAATGGCCGGGTGCATCGAGATGCACGCCATCGACGGCGCTTGCGCTTACCACAGTGTTCGAATCATAGAAGTGAGTCTTAAACTGGCTTGCCACCGCTTTCAAATGACCCGCTAGTTCGCCACCAAAACGTTCTGCGCCAGCAAACTTATTCGCCATCGGGCCCTTAGCACCAGTAATCGCCGGCGGCGCGACGATCAGAATTTCTGGCACCGGCATGCTCTCTTCAATTGGCGCTTGGCGCACAGCGGTTACCAAACTCGCCACGCCCTGTGCCGCGTGCCAAGCGTTGTTATTATGCATGTTTTGTAAATCGTTGGTGCCAAGCATCAGCACTAGTAATGACAGCGGTGAGTTAATCTCAATTCTTTGCGCAATGTCCGTCATTGCGCGCCGCCCCGGTTTAAACGGGTCTTCCCACAGGGTTCGACGGCCATTCAAGCAATCTTCCACCACCCGCACATCCATACCGGCCGCGCGCAGAATATGTTCCATGGCGCCGGGCCAGCGCTCGTCGAAACTCAGACGCGCACGACTACCCGGCACAATGCCCCACGTGAGCGAATCTGAGTAAACTAAGATTGTTTGCATAACAACTCCCTTTCACGAATTTTCAATAAAATTTACCACTTAGGTGCGATGCCTCGCCGAGCGAAAGCAGATATGATACAAAATCTTTAATAGGAGAAGCAGGTTATGACTGGAGTGTTAAATATCGGCCTTGGGCTGAATCTATACAAGCAAGTTGTTGAGCTAAAGCGGACAGCCTTGATACTAAGTTTTTTAGTGGTTGGCGCAAGTCTTAGCGGTTGTGGTGGTTCAAGTAGTAATGAATCTGCTCTATTCCCCACTCCCCCCCCCACAGCAACACCCACCCAAGAGCCACACGACCCCTTCGCAACCATCAACTTCGCCGATATCGAACCGGTCAACACCAATTCCTCCTACGTAAGTGTGCTTAAGCCCTGCGTACTGGCCGAATCTAGTAACGATTTTTGCAGCTTAGCCAAACTACCTATTATGGGCTTGGAGAGCGACACCCTAAGCGTAGATGACGTTATGGCGCGCGTGCTGGTCTCTCATCAATGGCAGGCCGACAACTTCCGCCTGCTGCTAGAGTCCTATCCGGTAGAATTGCTCGCGCTGTTTAAAGGCTTAACCGCGGTGGTAATCGACGCCGATATTCGCCCCTCTCACTACCGTACAGAAACCGGCGCTATCTATTTGGACCCAGGCTACCTTTGGACAACGGTCGCGCACAAAGAAACCATTAGCAAGGCTGAAGATTATCGCGCGGGCTTTGCCGACCCGCTCGCGTTTCGAACCCTGTCGCGCTACACCAAAGATGACAACTATGTGTATAACTACGGCTCGCTAAACGACAATAGCACCCGCACGCTAGGTGATATCAGCTTGCTACTGGCGCGGTTACTTTTGCACGAGCTAGCTCATGTAAACGACTTTATGCCTCTGGACCGCTATAGCGACCTCGATACCAGCTTAAATGTGGATGGCGCTATATTGAGCTTGGGCCTCGGCGCTACAATTTCAGACCAGCTATACGACTTTGTACCCTTAACATCCAGCCTGCTGATGGATCTCGCCGAGGTGATGTTTTTCGGCCGCACTCCAACCACTGCTGAAAAAGCAATTAGTGCCAGCAATGTTTCCACAGCATTTTCAAACGATTCCGCCAGCGACGATTACGCCTACTCCAATCAGTACGAAGATTTGGCGATGCTGTTCGAAGCCGCCATGATGAAATACTTCTGGGATGTCGACTACGACCTAGCGATTACAGGAACGCCATCAAACGACGGGTACTACTGCAACGACTACGTGATTCGCTGGGGCGTTCGCAACCGCTTAGGTGATGCGGCTGTCGGGGCTCGAGCGAAATTCGTTACCGATGCCCTTATGCCCAACCTCGACATGGATGACTTCTACAATAACCTAGAGGAACCTCGCTATATGCTCGCGGGTTCTGACTGGTGCCTACCTACAATCTTCAGCGAAACCGGTGCAGGCCTGCAAAAAGTACAGCGCAGTGATACATCGTCACTCTCAACCATTGAAAAAGTTGAGCGGCCAATTCCAATCGACGACTTAGGTAAACCTCACTAAAACCTTGCTAGCACTCGTTAGTTGCAAGGTAATTTAAGTATATCGCTCGGGAGGAGGTGCGACTCGCATCACCTCCGCGAGCGTTGTCTTACCCTGTGCAATTTTTTGTGCACCGGATAAACGCAACGTCCGCATACCTTCACGCATGGCCTGTTGGCGCATGGCATTCAAATCGGTGTTATCGGTAATGAGTTCCTGCACACTATTACTTAACGACAGAATTTCGTAAATTCCCTGGCGACCCAAGTATCCGGTGTTGCGACACTCCAAACATCCCACAGGCTCAAACACAACCGCAGGCTTATTTACCTTCCAAGGTTTAACTAAATTGTCCCAGTGTTCGTCCGAAATCTCGCTCTCTTTTTTACAATGCGGGCAGAGGGTTCGAACCAATCGCTGTGCCATAACGCCCAACAGTGTTGAACGCAACAAATAGCTGGCAATATTTAAATCCAACAAACGGGTAATGGCCGATGGTGCGTCGTTAGTGTGTAAAGTAGATAGAACTAAGTGGCCGGTGAGTGCCGCCTGTACTGCCATCTGCGCGGTTTCTTCATCGCGAATTTCGCCAACCATGATGATATCTGGGTCTTGGCGCATTAAGGTGCGAATACCGGCGGCGAAATCTAAACCAATACTGTGCTGAACTTGGGTTTGGTTAAACGCCTCTTCTACCATCTCGATCGGGTCTTCAATGGTCGAGACATTAACTTCATCAGTCGCTAACTGGCGCAGCGACGAATACAGCGTTGTGGTTTTACCCGACCCCGTTGGCCCTGTTACCAGCATTATGCCGTGCGGTCGTGTGCCCATTGCTTGCCAGCGACGATAGTCTTCCCCGGCCAAGCCCAAATCTTCAAAGGTTCGAAATAACACGTCAGGGTCAAAAATTCGCATCACCAATTTTTCACCGAACGCCGTGGGTAAGGTAGACAAACGCAATTCTGCTTCAAGGCCATTGGGCCGCTTGGTTTTTATCCGGCCGTCTTGCGGTTTACGCTTTTCGGCCACGTTCATCCGGCCCAATATTTTTAAGCGGCTGACAATAGCGGTGGTAACGCTGGCGGGAAACTCGTAAATATTGTGTAACATGCCGTCGATACGAAAACGCATCCGCCCCATTTCACGCCGTGGCTCGATATGAATATCACTAGCGCGCTGATCAAACGCATACTGTAAAAGCCAGTCCACAATGTTAACGATGTGTGCATCATTTGCTTCAGGGTCTTTTAATTTACCCAACTCCAAAAGCTGCTCAAAATTAGTCATGCCCGACGCGCGCTGCCCGCCGCCATCTTTAGCGCCAGAGACAGACCGCGCTAAGGAATAAAACTCAACGCGAAAGCGCTCGACATCGCCCGGAGCGGCAATAACTTTTTTAATCTGTTGACGCACGGTTTGTTGGAGCTGCTGTTCCCAATCGGTCAGATAGGGCTCGGTAACGGCAATGGTGACCGTCTCGTGATTGATACCGACACACAACAGCCCGTGACGCTTTGCAAACTGATAGGACATCACTTCAGCCACTTCCGCCACGGGGATTTTCATTGGGTCGATATGAAACACCGTAAGCTCCGCCTTTTCAGCCAACCAGACCGTGAGGTGGGCTTCGTCCAACACCTTGCCGGGAGTGCGCTGATCTTCTAGGGCCTGCTGCGCGATATAGGTAATCGGATGCAATGCCGCCTGTTCGCGAGAGCGATGTGCGCCCATCAGCAGGTTGGCATCTTCGCGAAGCACAATACCTTCGTCCGAAAGTTCCTGTATGAGTGTACGTAAATCGAGATTTGTTGGAGCTAAAAAGTTGGATTTCATAATTTACTCAAACGCTTATGACGTTTTATTGATGCGCAGTCTGAAATGATTGTAGCCTGTTCCCTTAAAGACCTAAACTTAACCGAGTCGCATTCAGGGCAATTGAAAATAAGAAAGGACAAACACCAATGGAATTAAGCCTATATCAAGTCGATGCTTTTACCAATAAAGCCTTTAGCGGTAACCCCGCAGCCGTTTACCTATTAGAGCAACCGCTAGCGGCTGCGCTGATGCAAAATATTGCACTGGAGATGAACCTGTCCGAGACGGTTTTTCTGGTTCCAAACGGAGAGGCCTTTGATATTCGTTGGTTTACGCCGCAACTCGAAATTGATCTGTGTGGCCATGCCACCTTGGCCAGCGCCCATGTACTGTTTAATCACTATGGGTTTAAGGGTGATTGCATTCAATTTAATTCGAAAAGTGGCCGCTTAACCGCTAGCCGCAATGGCGACCTTATTACGCTCGACTTCCCTGCTCGCCCGCTCGAGCCTGTGACGCTGCCCAGCTCGGTTAGTACTGCTATGGGCGTAACACCGCAATGTGCCTATGGTGCGGAAGGCAGTAACAAGCTACTTTTGGTGTTCGCGTCGGCAGACGAGCTAAAGAGCCTCACCCCAGATATGAATGCACTTAAACAATTACCCTATCAGGGATTTAACTGTACGGCGCTTGGCGGCGGTGAAGCAGGTGCCGATGTCGATTTCGTCTGTCGCTATTTCGCCCCAGCGGCAGGTATAGACGAAGACCCAGTAACCGGCTCGGCCTACACCAACCTTGCTCCCTACTGGGTTAATCAGCTAGGTAATACACAATTTAAAGCGCGCCAACTATCCGCGCGCGGCGGCGAGCTACAAATAGAGCTGGCCGGCGACCGGGTGTTAATATCAGGCCAATCAGTGACAACCCTAGTGGGTACGCTTATGCTTTCAAGCGAATAATAAACTTAAAACCTCGGTTTTTACCCACGCCCTTCGAGATTATTAGGGGCTTTCACCTAGCACTCTCTATCGGCAGTTTTTAACAGGCACGTTAATTCATGACTAATAGTAAGCGTTTTATCCAACGGCTTTCTCAGCTCGTCGCCCTCCCTTCAATTAGCTGCACATCGGCGGAGTGGGATATGAGCAACCGCGCTGTGATCGATCAGCTCGCTAGCTGGCTTGAACCCTTGGGCTTTAGTTGCGAAATTCAGGAACTGCCAGACAACAAAGCCAACCTTATCGCCACGCTCGGCAGTGGTTCTGGCGGCTTGGTGCTGTCCGGCCACACCGATACTGTACCCTGTAACCCCGAACGCTGGGATCAAGACCCGTTTACCCTGCGCGACAGCAATAATCGCTTTTATGGGTTAGGCGCTACCGATATGAAGGGGTTTTTCCCTGTGGCCCTGGCCGCTATCGAAAACCTCGGTGAGCAATTGCAAAAGCTGAAGCAGCCGCTGATTATTCTTGCCACCGCCGATGAAGAATCCTCTATGAGTGGCGCGCGGGCACTGGCTGAAGCCGGTAAACCTAAGGCTCGTTACGCGGTTATTGGCGAACCCACAGGTATGCGACCAATTCGCATGCACAAGGGAATTACCATGGCGAGTGTTCGTATTCAGGGCTTGGCTGGTCACTCATCCAACCCCGCACTTGGTCACAATGCATTGGAAACCATGCACGAAGTGCTTGGTGAACTTCTGGCGTTTCGAGGTGAGCTGCAAAAGCAACACCAACACACGGGGTTTGAGGTTCAGGTCCCAACCCTTAACCCAGGCTATATCCACGGTGGCGACAACCCCAACCGCATCTGCGGTCATTGCGAAATGCATTTCGATTTGCGGCCGCTGCCAGGTATGCATATCGACGAACTGCACAAGCAGCTCGCCGACAGGCTGTTACCTATCGGGCATCGCTGTAACACACCAATTACGCTAACGCGCTTGATTGGCGATATCGAACCCTTTGAAGAGCCGGCAACCAGCGCGCTGGTACAAATTGCAGAAAAGCTTACGGGCAATCCATCTGAAAGCGCGGCCTTTGCGACCGAAGCGCCATTTTTACAGGCGCTGGGCATGCAGACCATCGTCATGGGTCCAGGGTCGATTAACCAAGCTCATCAGCCCAACGAATATATTGAGCACAGCGAAATCCAACCGGCTATTGATGCAATACAAGCACTTATACTGCGTTGTTGTAACGAATAAATGGCAAACAAAACGATAAACTAAGAACAAATGCGCCGATTGTCCGCAAACTCCCTTATAATTTCGGGTAACTTACTACGTTTGGGCCTAGCTCAACATCGCCACAGGAACTCTAGTGTCTTTAGAATCTGATCAATACATTAACTGGTTTCGCCACACCTCCCCCTATATCAATAACCACCGCGGCAAAACGTTTGTGGTGATGCTCCCCGGCGACTGTGTCGACCAACCCAGTTTTACCAACATTATCAATGACCTAACGCTACTAGAGAGCCTTGGCGTTAAGCTTGTGGTGGTTCACGGCGCGCGCTCTCAGATCGAACGCCAGCTGGCTAACAGCGGTTTCGAATCCGCCTTTCATAACGGCGTTCGTATCACCGCGCGCGAGCACCTTGCGGACGTATTGAAAGCCGTTGGCGAGACTCGCTTCATTATGGAAGCTGCATTTTCCTATGGCCTACCTGACTCCCCCATGTATGGCGCAAAAATTCGCGTGCGCAGTGGTAACTTCGTCACCGCCATGCCTCGTGGCGTTATCGATGGCGTCGACTATCAACTTACAGGCAAGGTCCGCAGTGTCGACGCCGAAGCCGTAAATGAGATTCTTGCCGACAATAGCTTGGCGCTCGTCTCGCCTTTGGGTTATTCCTTCACCGGTGAGGTTTTTAACCTGAGCTTTGCCGATGTGGCGATTCACATTGCCACCGCGATCAAGGCCGACAAATTGATTGCCTATAATGATGACGGCCCGATAATCGACAAGAATGGCAAACAATTCCGTGAACTTACATTACTCCAGTGCGAGAAATTTTTAGTCGCTCAACAAGAGCACAATCGCTCCAACACCTATTTTTCGCTGCGCGCGTGCCACAAAGCCTGCGATGGCGGTGTCGCTCGTGCGCACGTGGTCTCCTCCACAGAAGACGGCTCTTTGTTAAAAGAGCTTTATACCCGCGACGGCTCCGGCACCATGGTTTATCGCGATAACTACGAAACCATACGACGCGCTCGCATCGAAGATGTAGTTGGTATTCTTAACTTAATCGAGCCCCTCGAAAACAACGGCATCCTAGTGAAGCGATCGCGTGAGCTACTCGAGACTGAGATCAGCTGTTTTACGGTGATGGAAAAAGATAACTTGATCATCGCCTGTGCGGCGCTTTACCCAATAGCTGGCTCGCAAGCGGCGGAGCTCGCTTGCGTTGCGGTACACGACGATTATCAACGAGACGGACGTGCCGCAAAGCTGCTAACGCATCTCGAACGCCAAGCCCACAAACTCAAGCTGGACACCCTATTCGCACTTACCACGCAAACCGCTCACTGGTTTATCGCCCACGGCTTTCGCGAGTCTGACGTATCGGCATTGCCTGGCGAGCGCCAGAGCCTATATAACTTTCAGCGACGCTCCAAAGTCTTTACCAAAACGGTCGAACCAAGGGAATAGCCCTTAGCGGCGTCTATAAATATATGCGTTTGGCGAGTCACTTTCGCTAGCGATCATCAGCCACGTTCACACGCGATATATCTCGCAGCAAAACTGTGGATTTGCGCCTAAACTTAGTGTTCAGGCGCAAAAGGCACAAGCTATGAATCACCCCCTTCAAACCAGCGGCGAAGGCGATCTCAAACAGATTGATATCATTAAGATCTACAGCAATAAACGCTGCTTAGTGATTGACGACTTCCCTGAGATTCGCGGCTCGTTAACGCGCATGCTGAAAACCTTCGGCGCCAGTACTGTCGATACGGCAGCCAATGGTGAAGAAGCCATTAAGCTGTGCTCGAAGAAGCGCTACGACATCGTGCTTTGCGATTACAACCTCGGCGCAGGAAAAGACGGTCAACAGATTCTTGAGGAAGTGCGCTTTTTACGCGTCCTCCTAATGACCAGCCTGTTCGTGATGATTACCGGTGAATCCTCAAGAGAAATGGTGCTCGGCGCGCTCGAATGTCAACCCGACGACTACATCACCAAACCCTATACCCAGCAGTCATTACAGATGCGGCTTAATCGCGCCATTATCCGCCACGAAGCGCTGCTTCATATCAAGAAAGCAATCTCGGCGGGCGACTACCAAACAGCGCTCGACTACTGCAACAAGATGATTACTGAAGGCTCTCGATTCGCGTCCGACTGCCTAAAAATGAAAGGCCACTTACATTTTTTATTGAAGCAATTGATCGAAGCCACCCACGTATACGAAAGTGTTTTAGGTAAAAAGCCGCTCATATGGGCGAAGCTTGGTATGGCTAAAACTCAAATTTCGTTAAACAATCTCGACGCCGCTGAAGAAGTTTTGGAATCTGTCCTAGCCGAAGACTCTCGTTATATCGAAGCGCACGACCTACTCGCCGACATCTACGAAAAACGTAACGATTTTATGGGCTCCCAACACTCTACAGAAAACGCTACACGCATATCTCCAAAAGCCGTATTGCGACATCGCCGTCTCGCGGCCTTAGCCGACAGGAACAACGACGACGAGGTAACTCTTCGCTCCCATCAGCAGGCAATCAAGTGGGGGCTAAACTCCTGCCATGAGTCTGAACAGGATTACTTTAATTACTCGCGAAAAGTCAGTGACATCGTTAAGGGTAGTGATACCTCGGAAGCCAAAGCACTCGCAGCCAACGCCACAAAAGTGCTCGATAGGGCACGTAAACGGTATACCGATCGCCCCGAGGTTGCGGTGCAAGCGCAGTTTGTTGACGCGCAACTTTTACAAAGTCGCGGCGAAGAGAATAAGGCCCGCGAATCGATCGATAAGGCGCGCGCAATGTACAACAACCTAGCGACGCCACCGCTTGAGTCGAGCTTAGAGTACGCTCGCACCTTACACGCACTTAACGACGAAGACGACGCGCGCGAGCTGTTAACTCAACTCGCCGCCCGTTACGAAAATGATACCGAGGTCATGTCGGTAATTGATGGTATTACCGGCGAGCCCATAAGCGAGGCTGGCAAGAAGGTGGCCGCCAAGCTAACCCGCGAAGGTATCAACTCTTATGAAGAGAAATCCTTTGATACCGCTATCCAAGTGTTTATCGAGGCCTTGGTTACCTACCCGAAACATATCGGACTAAACCTCAACTTAGTACAAGCGCTCATCGCACAATCAGAAGCGAACGGGTACGAGCCACAGTTTGAGAAGCTCTGTCGCCGCTGCCTCCGTTCAATAGGTTCGATCCCGCCCAATCATAAGCAATTTAAGCGTTATGACTTTCTGTTAAAGCAGCTTAAAACCCACTATCCAAACGCACTTAGTTAAGTTCACCTGATTAACCGCTCTTATTGCCTCTCGCGGCTGTAACGGACGAAAAAATATTGGCAATCTGCTATCCTTGCTGCCCAAGATTTTTAATCCGACTGGCTAATTTTTTAGCCTTGTCGTAACGAAAAGCATAGGCCGCAGGAGTTTCTAATGCCCGTATACCGTTCTCGCACCACCACCGCCGGTCGTAACATGGCCGGTGCCCGTGCCTTATGGCGCGCCACTGGCATGAAAGACGACGATTTTCAGAAGCCGATTATCGCCGTCGTAAACTCCTTCACACAATTTGTTCCCGGCCACGTGCACTTAAAAGATCTCGGGCAATTAGTCGCCCGAGAAATCGAAAAAGCTGGTGGCGTGGCAAAAGAATTTAACACCATCGCCGTCGACGACGGTATTGCTATGGGGCACGACGGCATGCTTTACAGCCTGCCAAGCCGCGATATTATCGCCGATTCGGTCGAGTACATGGTTAACGCCCACTGTGCTGACGCGATGGTCTGTATTTCCAATTGCGACAAGATCACCCCCGGAATGCTCATGGCCGCTATGCGCGTCAACATTCCCGTAGTATTCGTCTCCGGCGGCCCTATGGAGGCTGGCAAGACTAAGCTTGCTGACCACGGCTTAGACCTCGTCGACGCCATGGTGATAGCCGCCGATGACTCCGCTTCAGATGAGACCGTTGCGGAATACGAGCGCAGCGCTTGTCCTACCTGCGGTTCGTGCTCCGGCATGTTTACGGCCAACTCAATGAACTGCCTTACCGAGGCACTCGGCTTAAGCTTGCCAGGCAATGGTACAACGCTGGCCACACACGCCGACCGTAAGCGGCTGTTCGAACGTGCCGGAGAATTGATTGTAGGCATTACTCGTGAATTCTATGAGCAGGACAACTACAACCTTTTACCGCGAAGTATCGCCAACAAAGCGGCTTTCGAGAACGCCATTTCGCTCGATATTGCGATGGGTGGCTCTACCAATACAATTTTGCACCTACTCGCCATCGCTCAGGAAGGCGAGATCGACTTCGACTTAGACGATATCGACCGCATGAGTAAGATCGTGCCGCAATTGTGTAAGGTTGCTCCGAATACACAGAAATATCACATTGAAGATGTTCACCGCGCTGGCGGAATCATGGCCATTCTTGGCGAACTAGATCGTGCAGGTTTGCTTAATTCAGAGTGCCCCACGGTACACAGCAAAACCTTGTCAGAAGCCATTAATAAGTGGGATATCACACTTACTAGCGATCCCGATGTAGCGCACTTTTACCGCGCCGGCCCTGCTGGTATTCCGACTCAAGTAGCCTTCAGTCAAGATACTCGCTGGAACACGCTCGACGGCGACCGTGCGACTGGCTGCATTCGCAATCTCGAACACGCCTATAGCAAAGAGGGCGGCCTCGCCGTTCTTAGAGGCAATATAGCGCTCGATGGCTGTGTCGTTAAAACCGCCGGTGTAGATGAATCAATATTAGTATTCGAGGGTATTGCTCATGTCACAGAAAGCCAAGACCAAGCCGTCGCGGACGTATTAGATGGCAAGGTAAAAGAGGGGTCTGTGGTAATTGTTCGATACGAAGGCCCCAAAGGCGGACCTGGAATGCAGGAAATGCTTTACCCAACCTCTTACCTCAAATCGAAAGGCCTAGGCAAATCCTGTGCACTGCTGACCGACGGTCGTTTCTCCGGTGGTACATCAGGACTTTCGATTGGCCACGCGTCACCCGAAGCTGCGGCTGGTGGTGCAATTGGCTTGGTACGTAACGGTGATACTATCCGTATCGATATCCCCAACCGCACCATCAACGTATTGCTTAGCGACGTAGAGTTAAACACACGCCGTAAAGAGCAGGATATTAAAGGTTGGAAACCCGTTGAAGCGCGTCCTCGACGTGTATCTGCAGCGCTTAAGGCCTACGCGATGCTTGCCACAAGTGCCGATAAAGGCGCCGTACGTGACCTAAGTAAGCTCGAGGATTAATAGCCTCCGATCCGCTTATTAAAGCGACGGGGCTTGGTAGCAAGACCACCTCAACCAATCTGCTAAGGCCTTAGTTATTCAGTAACCTAAGGCCTTTTTTACGCCCCCGCAGCACGTCATCCGCACTAATCGCCCTCTTTGTATAGCCATCACGTATTTAAAAACTACACGCATAAAAAAAGCCCCTTATTAGGGGCTTTTCACTTTCAACTAAACGGAATTCTATGATGCTTATTTGGCTAACTGCTGCTGCCGAAAAAGCTCATTCTTCGCATATTTCAACCAGCTCTCAGCAAACTTCTTGGTAGCCTTATCTTTCATAGCCTTATCAAAAGATTTAATCGCATCCTCATACTCTTCCATATTCAAATAGGCGATACCAACATTAAGATTAACGCTACCTTCCTGCTTTAAATCACCGAGCTTTAAGGCTTTATTACCTGCGGCAACAGCTGATTTGTTATCGTCGACCGTTAGGTATAGATCCATCAACTGAGCATAAAGATTGCCATCATCTTTCGCCTTATCGGCGGCTTCTTTCATCGCAACAATTGCTTTCTTATATTCCTGAGATAAACGCCAAGCTGCGGACAAGGTTTCCAAGTTCTTTTCTGAGCGAGGCACTATCTTAGCCTTCATACCCTCTTCAAGAACTTTTGCAGCCTTGTAAGGGTAGTCATTTGCCATCGAAAGATAAGCCAAGTTCAAATAGTGTGAATCTTTTTCGAAAGCACCAGCGACATAGCTCGCATCCAAAAAGTAATACTGCTCTTTATCACGCTCAAGCACACCGTAGACACTTGGTAGCTGCTGCCAGTAGGACTTCTTCGGATAATGACGAACAAGTTTGTGCAACACTACCAACGAGCTCTTATAGTCTTCTTTTTCCAGCATCAAAGCCTTCTGAATGCTATACCAGCTTTCTTTGGCGATTTTACCCGAATCTTCAACCATTTTTACTGCAGTGTTAATACTGCCAGAAGCGCACTTTTTATCATCCATTTGATAACAAATTTGCGCACGCAAGTAAAAAGCATCGGCAGAGGGCGGATCGGCGTATTCCATCCAACGATTTAAATACTTAACAGCAGCACTATAATCTTCGTTTGAGAAAGCCAATTGAGACAGCGTATACACGGTCTGTAATTCCAAGCCCCAAGGAATTAAGGGCGCCTGCTGAACAACTAAATCGTAATACTTAACGGCATTCTTCATATCGTCCATGGAGTAGTACACAAATCCAAAATAGTTATAGATTTGCGCCAACTCGTAGCCGTTACACTTCTCGCAGCCTTTTTCAATTTTGCGAAGCTCTTCTAAGCCAGCCGGATAATTTGGCGGCACTTCCGAACCGTCTTTGTTCGGCGCCGGCGACACTAAATCCGCCACCCTACCCAATTTTTTGAAAAAGCTTTCGCTAATACCTGGCAGAGGGCGCTTGTCTTTGACTTTCGCTGCTGCCGCAACAGATACAAAAGAAGACGATAAACCCAGTTCAGTACTTGCTTTGTCGGCTACTGGAGCCAAAACAAAGCAAGCGGCAACTGCTATAACGCTGCTTCTGCTAAAGCGGCAGAATGATGTCACTAAATTCAATTTCATAGGAGTCACCGCCGATTAGTCGTTCTCGCCCATTTGGAAAGTGAAGCGGTTGCGAACGCCAGGAACTTCAATTGGCTCACCGTCTACAACTTTGGGCTTATATTTAAATTTCTGTGCAGCCTTAACCGACGCACTTGCGAACACGGTATCAGGGCAATCTACAACAGTTATATCGCGGGTTTCACCGGAGCTAGTCACAGTGTATTCAACCGTACAGTAACCTTCTAAACCACGGTTTAGGGCACGAGATGGATACTTTGGTGAAACTTTCACGATTGGGAGGTAATCACCATCTGAATTAAAGCCGCCAATACCTGCAATCTGAACCCCTGTATCAATTTGCGGCGCAAACGATATTTCGGTATTCACATCGGGATTGTCGAACTCTGGCTCAGGTAAATCGGGTGGTGGCTCTTCCGGCTCGTCGGGTTTATCTGGCTTGCGCGTGTCGTACTCTGTGGTGATTTCACGCTCGGGCATTGTAATGTCGGGAATCTTAAATTCCTCGGCTTCTTGAGGCTCGGTCATGTTGCGCAAAATCAAAAAGTGCATCAACAGTAGTAATCCAAGGGTTACAACTGCCGCAGGAGCCAGTGATGTTACAAATCTCGCTATGCTCATAAGTAACCTATTTTTTCTCAGCGGAGACAGATACATCGGCAACACCGGCCTCTCGGGCGGCTTGGGCAACTTCTGTCAGCGTTTTGATATTGGATTTGTTATCAGCTTGAATAACTACCGCACCCTTAGGATTTTCAGCCAACAAAAGTTGGATCTGATTTTTAATCTGACGGGGGTCGATTTCATTCTTGTTAATCCAGACTTTATTATCTGCATTGACTGCTACCAGAATATTGGCGTTTTTCTTCAACGCCGCCGTTGTGGCGTCAGGACGATTTACCTGAATACCCGGCTCTTTGATGAAAGATGCAGTCACAATGAAGAAGATCAACATAATGAACACCACATCAAGCATAGGTGTCAGGTCGATAGCACCTGTTTCTTCTTCTGCGTTCGCTTTTCTGCTCATGGCTTCTCTCTTAATTCAGCCTGCTGTTTCAGCCTGCAATCTAGATGTGACCTAGTGGTCCATCGTCAGCTGGTCTTCGACCAAATGGTTTTCACGCTCTGCAATTCGGGTGACTAAGGTAGTACCGAATACACCGGAAATTGCTGCAACCATTCCAGCCATTGTAGGGATAGTAGCGCGAGATACACCCGCCGCCATCGACTTGGCATCGCCACCGCCGGTAACCGCAAGAATGTTAAACACTTCGATCATCCCCGTAACCGTTCCCAACAAGCCCAACAGCGGACACAAGGTCACCATTACACCGATAAGGTCACGATTTTGGTTAATTTTCTGTGTAGCTCGATTAATAAGTGCATAACGAATTTGACGTGAATTCCACGAATTGCGTTCGGCACGGTCTTCCCAAATATCTAAGGTCGCTTTTTTAACCTTTGAAAGAGAACCCTTGTAAAACCAGACGCGCTCGAAGATTAGTGTCCACATGAAAAACGTCAGTGCTGCGATCCAATAGAGTATCGGTCCGCCCGACGCTACAAAGGATTGAATGGCTGCTAATGCTTCCATCAATGCCAGCATGTTGAATTCCTCTAGTAAATCACTCTGACGGAGCTAATAAGAACTCCGCCAGAGAATGAAGGTTTACTTACGTTCTGATTTTTCTGCGATAAGGCCAGCGCTCTCTTCTTCAAGAAGGTGCACAATGCCTTTCGCCTTGCCATTCAGGAAGGTATGTAGCAATACCGTTGGGATAGCAACAATAAGACCCAATACGGTTGTCACCAAGGCTCCAGAGATACCGCTAGCCATTGCTTTCGGGTCACCGGCACCGTATACGGTAATAGCCTGGAAGGTAACGATCATACCGGTCACTGTACCCAATAGACCCAACAACGGAGCAACCATCGAGATGATCTTCAGCAAGTTCAACCAACTTTCGATTGGTGGAACCTCTTTCAAGATTGCTTCTTCTAGCTTCAACTCCATAGTTTCTGTATCGGCGTTTGCAGCATCTTCGCCAGCTTTCATCACACGACCCAGTGGGTTGTTGGTGTTAGCTGAGGTATTGCGCAACTGAGCTTTAACTTTGCTGCCAATAGTTATTAACGACAAGAACTTAATCAGCGCGATAATCAAAGCAAATGCACCTACACCAGTAATGATGTAGCCAACTTCGTTACCTTGATGCCAGCGTTCAACTAGAGATGGGCTGTTGATAAGTGCAGCCATCATAGAACCACCGGAAGGACCAGTCGGGTCAATACCAACCTTAGTAAAGCCGGAACTTGCGCTTTCCAGAGCTGAAGCACCTTTAAGGAAGCTAGAGCTAGGCTGGCGAGGCAATTCATTCAAACTACCGCTCTTCACGTCGTAACGAAGGTACTTACCGTCAGATACTAAGTTGTAGTTGCCAATACGTATAACTTCACGCTGTGCTTTGTTACCCGATGGATCGGCAACTTCAGCGGTAAATTTAACAACTTTTCCGCCTTCAACAGTTTCACGCTGTAGTTCGTACCAAAGACGCTCAATCTCGTCGATAGAAGGCAGCTTGGTTTCACTGTTCATCTTTTCGATCAAATTGGTAATAAACTCGGTACGACCAGCGATCTGAGCGCTAACCATCGACGTTTCAAGGTTAGAACGCAAGTCGCCGGAAGTCGACGTCAAGTGACCGAACAGCTCTTTCAAAGAACCTAAACGCTCATCTAGCTGCGCGCGTTTAGCTTGAACCTGAATCTCCTGCTCTTTATAGGTTTTTTCAAGTTCAACAGAGCGTACTTCTTCAGCCTTTTTAGTGGCTTCAGCATTGGCCAGCAACTTTGCTTGGTTGGCCTTTTGCGTACGGAATTCCGCTTCGCGTTTCTTGTGGTCAGACGACTCAGAAATCTGGCTGTTCTTAACCATTTTCAGCAGTTCGTCTAAAGACGCTGCTTTGTCGTCTGCGGCGGATACACTACCCGACAGGGCAAGAGCACCGGCTGCAAAAAGTGCAATCAGATTTTGCTTGAATGTCAGTTTCATTGTGCGGCCTCCGGAGCAAGAATCGGCAATTCCATAACATCGATCGACGCTTGTTTCTTAGCAATACGGATACCTTTCAAGATGGCAGCACGATATTCGCCAGCATCGAGTTCAACCCAAGCACGCTGCGATTGATCCCAGGCACCTGAAAGTTTGGTATCGATAGTTTGATACATGAGGGCTATACGGCCCACCAACAGAATGTTCACTTGGCGCTCTTGGCCACCCACATTAAGAGTATCTACGTAGGTGTCGAGTTTACGACCGTATTCCGCTTCAATATTGTAGGCTTCAAGCACCTGACGGAACTTTTCAGCTACCGAAATATCGGCGCGATCTTGGTTGCTGCGGAGTGTGTCAACACGCTTTTGGCGTTCTTCAGTGTGGAAAGGTAAATCCAGAGAAACGAACTGCTCTAGACCTTCCAACATACGAAGAATCAAAGGCTGGATCTGACGCTCGATTACAGTAACCTGATCGATTGACTCGTTCAGTTCACCGATAACCTTACGCTGGTTAGCAAGTTGCTTTTCGAGCTGAGCGTTATAAACACGCAAGCCTTCAATTTCCTTGTTAACGATTTTGAATTTCTGCAACAGACTTTGCGTGTCTGCTTGCATTTTATCTATGCGTTTTTGCGATTGTTGGCCAGCAGATGTCTTTGCCTGGCTGACTTGCATAATGGCATCCAAAGTTTTATCTGCATGGGCTGCGCCAGCAAAAAGCGCTCCTGCAGAAAGAACTGTGGACAATGCCACAGCTGTGATTCGCTGCTTCTTCATAATTCCCCCAACTCGGGTGCGTAAATTGAAAAGGTTGCGACCGGGCTAAACAATATTGGTCAACCCAGAATGTGTAAACAATTTAAAGATTTGAGACTCGATAATCGTCAGAGCTGCGCATTTTAATAAGAGCACTCGCCAACATTCAAACACTAAAGCAAACACATATATAAGAACGAACAAACCATAACGAAAAGTAACACCTGAGACTGTAACTTTGTGAAACAGGTAACGTTTTGGTAACACTCGTACATAAAACAAGCGTTTGTTTGCTTAGCCTGTGACTACCTTCCTCAAAACCTTGGTGACTGTGGTGTAGAGTCTAGCACTTATTTTCTACGGTCTAGTACAACAAACGAATATGCATAGGGGTTGCTTGCATCCGCTGCATTATGCTCTCTCGAAACTTCCTGCCATTGAGCACGATCAAATTCCGGAAAATATGCGTCACCATCAACGTCAGCATGCACCTCGGTCAAGTATAAACGATCACTTGCAGGTAAAATCTGAGTGTAGAACTCAGCCCCACCAATGACCATCACTCGCTGAACGCCCGCCGCCTCAGCAGCGCTAGCCGCCCGAACAATAGCGGCCTCCAGGCTATGTACAACCTCTACACCAGGAGCCGTCCAATCAGTTTGACGCGTTACGACGATATTGGTTCGGCCCGGTAGAGGCCGTCCGATCGAATCGAAGGTTTTCCGCCCCATAACAATCGGATGACCAAGAGTAACCGATTTGAAATATTGCAAATCACGCGGCAATCGCCACGGCAATTGGTTATCGCTTCCGATTACCCCATTTTCAGAAACCGCGACCACAATCGCAATCTCCACGCCATAACCAGCTTTAATATCGTTCGTCATCAGTACCTCTCTGAGCTCGTTATTTGATCTTTTTAGACAGAGATCGGCGCGGCGATATGCGGGTGTGCTTGATAATCAACCAACTCAAAGTCGGCAAACTCAAACGCAAACAGATCTTTAACGTCGGGATTTATCCGCATACTTGGCAGTGGGTAAGGCTCGCGCTGCAGCTGGATCTCAACCTGCTCGAGGTGGTTCAAATACAAATGGGCATCGCCAAAGGTGTGAACAAAATCTCCAGGCTTGAGACCTGAAACCTGCGCGATCATCATGGTAAGTAGCGCGTAAGAGGCAATATTAAACGGCACCCCCAAAAACACATCGGCGCTACGCTGATATAACTGGCAGGACAAACGGCCATCCAACACGTAAAACTGAAACATGGTGTGACAGGGCGGTAAAGCCATTTTGCCGCGCTTTGCATTTTCGTCGGGTGCCACACCCTCGTCGGGCAACAGCGCGGGATTCCATGCCGACACAATTAAGCGTCGAGAATCTGGCTTGGCCTTTATCTGCTTTAACAGCTCAGCAATTTGATCGATTACGGTGCCATCTGCAGCGGTCCAAGACCGCCACTGAGCTCCGTACACAGGCCCAAGTTCACCCTCTTCCGTAGCCCATGCATCCCAAATCTTTACGCCATTTTTCTTGAGGTAAGCAATATTAGTCTCACCTTTTAAAAACCAGAGTAATTCGTGAATTATGGATTTTAAATGGCACTTTTTGGTGGTTACTAACGGAAACCCCTGCTCGAGGTCAAAGCGCATTTGATAGCCAAAAACGCTAATAGTACCGGTGCCCGTGCGATCTTCTTTACGCACACCGGTATCGCGCACGTGGCGCATCAAATCTAGATATTGCTTCACAGAAACTGACCTTAAAAATTTAAATGAGGGCTATCGACTAACGGGATACGCCCGAAGCTTGGCGTCGATAGGTCCATATCAACACAGCTGCACCTACCACAAACATAGGAATAGATAGCTCCTGACCGCGGGTCATCCAGCCGAACATATCGTAGCCAATATGCGCGTCGGGCTCGCGGAAGAATTCTACGCCGAAGCGGAAGACACTGTAAAACACCAGAAATAGCGCCGCAACAGCCGCGCGCGGACGGGGCTTACGAGAAAACCAGTAGAGGATACAGAAAAGCACTAAGCCCTCAAAAAAGGCCTGATAAAGCTGCGATGGATGGCGCGCAACATTGGGATCGTTAGGAAATACCATGCCCCAGGTTGGATTGGTAGTAACCCGCCCCCAGAGTTCTTGACCAATAAAGTTGCCGATCCGACCAAAGCCCAAACCCAACGGGACTAGGGGTGCGACAAAGTCCATCAAGTCTAAAAACTTCACGCCTATTTTACGCGCGAACAGCAGCATCGCAACAACTACACCAAGGAGGCCACCATGAAAGCTCATGCCCCCTTCCCAAACCCGCAACAACCAGAGCGGATCCTCTAGAAAAGCTTCGAAGTTATAGAAGATAACGTAACCAAAGCGGCCACCTAACACCACCCCCATAGCGCCATAGAACACCATATCCTCAACCTGCGCTCGCGTCAGCGGTGAATGCGGCAAGCGCGCTCGGTACATTCCGATCAACCAAGCGCTGGCAAAGGCGAGAAGGTACATCAAGCCGTACCAGTGCACATCTGGCAAGGTGATGTTTTTACCCAATATCGTGTAGGAACCAAGAGAGAGAGCGACGGGATCAAGATCGGGATATTTAAACATTCGAAGCGACTTTTGCAGATAGTTTGAGTTTCAGAGCTGGCGAGGATCATACCAGAGCTCTATGAAGAATTGACAACAAACACGTAACGCGGCGAGACAGTGACAATGAAAGCGTCACCAAGTTCGGCGAAACCAGCTTCACTCCTACGCTCGGTTTAATGATCGAGTTTGATTTCGCTATGCGGGCGAGCAATCCGAGATAAGCCAGTTTGACGGAAGGCAACATCAATACAGCGATTGATCGATTCGGCATCGGGCAAGCTCATAACCTCGGCCAGCAACTCCTCGGCTTGACGCATGGTTACGCTGCGAATCACCGATTTAACCTTAAGCAGGTTAGACGCGCTCATCGAAAGCACATCAAACCCCATCGCCATCAACAACAAAGCCGCGGCCGGATCGCCAGCAAGCTCCCCACAAATACTCACGGGTACGCCCTGTCGATGCGACTCCTGTACAACATACACCAGAGCTCTCAGCACCGCCGGATGGAGTGAGTGATAGAGATCGGCCACGCGAGGATTGTTGCGATCCACAGCCAATAAGTATTGGGTTAAGTCGTTGCTGCCGACCGAGAGAAAATCCACCCGCGAGGCAAATTCCTGCGTTTGAAAAACCGCAGCTGGGACTTCAATCATCACCCCCAGAGGTGGCATCTCAATATCGTGCCCTTCTTCGCGCAACTCATCGTAAGCTCGATATAGCAGCATTTGAGCAATTTCCAGCTC
This sequence comes from Teredinibacter waterburyi, assembly GCF_001922985.1. Classification (GTDB taxonomy): domain Bacteria; phylum Pseudomonadota; class Gammaproteobacteria; order Pseudomonadales; family Cellvibrionaceae; genus Teredinibacter; species Teredinibacter waterburyi. The sequence continues at coordinate 24,411 of NZ_MRUH01000008.1, read as the reverse complement.
GGAAATATTGCTAACCATTGGCAGCATGATACGAAGATTATTGAGCCCTTCACTGGCCTTTAGCATCGCCCTTACTTGTGACAGAAAGATTTCGGGGTGATCCAAGGTAACCCGTATTCCTCTCCAACCAAGGAAAGGGTTGTCTTCCTCAATCGGAAAATAAGGGAGCGACTTGTCACCGCCAATATCGAGTGTGCGCATGGTGACCGGGTGAGGAGCAAAAGCTTTTAACTGTTCGCGATAGGTTTGACGCTGCTCCTCTTCACTTGGAAAGCGGTCGCGCAGCATAAAAGGGATTTCAGTTCGATAAAGACCGACGCCTTCAGCACCACGACCGATGGAGATCATTGCGTCGGCAACTAAACCCGTATTGACCCAGAGCGCAACGCGGTGGTGATCCTGCGTCTCGCTCGGTAAATCTTTTAAGGATTCCAATTCCTCATTGAGTTTTACATCGTCATCAAGAATCTCTTGATAGCGCGCCTTAAGCGAATCGCTTGGGTCGATGTAAACCGTTCCGCGATAACCATCGACAATCAACTCGCGACCATCGAGGCGGGTAAACGGTAGGTCGACCGCCCCCATAACCGTTGGGATACCCATCGAACGCGCTAAAATGGCAATGTGACTGTTACTGGAACCGCGCGTCGAAACTATCGCTTTCAAGCGGCCTTGCGGAACATCCGCCAATACCGACGCACTTAAATCCTCACCCACCAAAATAGTATTATCGGGATAAACGCGATCGTGATGGGTCGCCTCCTGTAGGTAAGCCAACACGCGGCTACCTAAATCGCGTACGTCCGACGCACGCTCACGCAAATAGGGGTCGCTCATACTGGAGAAGGTTTTCACGTGCTCAAGAATCACCTCGCTCCACGCATAGGCAGCACCAAAACCACTGGAGATTCGCTCGGTAACCTCTTTACCTAAGGACGTGTCATCTAGCATGCCGATATAGGCATCGAACAATATTCGCTCTTCTTTATTTAAACGATTTTCCAACTCTGAGGCCAAGCGCCGCACATCTTTTCGAACTTCAGACAGGCAGTCTTGGAAAAAAGCGAGCTCCTCTTCAACCGCCATACACATGGTATGGGGCACAGAATTTAGATCGGCGAGCGGCGACGACACCACACAGCGCCCGATAGAAACGCCAGAAGCACCCGGCACTCCCAAAAAACGCGCCTCCGCCTTCTGACCAATACCGCGCAGTGCACCGGTTGCCTCAGCATGGGCTATTACCGCCGCCAGCTGCGCCGACATGGTGATCAGAAATGCCTCTTCACCTTCATCGAACTTGCGCTTTTCGCGCTGCTGCACAACCAATACGCCGAGCACTTGGCGCTGGTGAATAATAGGAACACCAAGGAATGAGCGATAGCGCTCCTCCCCCGTTTCTGGGAAATATTGGAATTTGGGATGAGATTCAGCATCCTCAAGATTAAGAGGCTCTTCGCGCGCCGCGACCGAACCAACCAAACCCTCGTTTAATGCGAGTACTACCTGACCGACCGCCGACTGATTCAAACCGTCGGTGGCCATAAGAACGAATTCACGCATTGAATTGCGTAGATAGACGGAGCACACCTCCGTAGTCATTGCCGTTTTGACCCGAGCGACAATGATATGCAGCACCGAATTCAGGTCGGGCGCTACATTCACCTCCTGAACAATACTGCGTAGGGCACCTAACATACAGCGCCCTTAGTAAGCTGCTGCGATGTAACCTGCGATATCAGCAAACGATTATGTACTGGCGCCAACTCTTTCAGAGCGCGGCGATACACCTCGCGCTTAAACGACACCACCCGTGCCAGCGGGTGCCAATAGCTCACCCAACGCCAATCGTCAAACTCTGGAGGACCGCCGGCATTGAGCTTTACAGCATCATCTCCAGAAGTAATTTCAAGCAAAAACCACTTCTGTTTTTGACCGACACACAGCGGCTGCTTCTGACGAACTAAACGCTGAGGCAAGCGATAGCGCAACCAACCATCGGTAACACCTAGCACCCGAACATCGTCCGCAGTCAGGCCCACTTCTTCTTCCAGCTCGCGATACAACGCTTGCTCTGGGGTTTCATCTTGTTTGATACCGCCTTGTGGGAACTGCCACGCATCCTGCCCGCCAATCCGACGCGCCCACAGAACACCACCTTGACCATCAGCCAGTATTATCCCTACGTTTGGTCGAAAGCCATCGGTATCAATCACGCAAAACCTCTCTTGTAGTTGTTATAATCCGCGGGCTATTGTTTCACAAACCAGCAATTAGCAGCAATTCAACAATCCAAGCTTCTCACATCCACCCCAATTCCACGCCAACAAAAAGCAGGACAGACCTTGAGCTTAGCAATATTCGATCTCGACAACACTCTAATCGCCGGTGATAGTGATCACGCTTGGGGCGAATTTCTAGTAGAAGAAGGCATAATCGAGGGAGAAGCCCACCAACGCGCAAACGATCAATTTTATCTCGATTACCAGGCCGGCAGTCTCGATATCATGGCCTATCTAGAGTTCGCCCTGGCGCCTCTTAGTCGTTTTACAATGCTTGAACTAGAAGAACTGCACGCCAAGTTTTTTCAGCGTAAAATCGCCCCCATTATGCTGCCAAAAGCAGCAGCCTTAATTGCCAAGCACCGTGCAAACGGCGACCGCCTGCTAATCATTACCGCTACCAACCGTTTTATTACCGCACCTATCGCTAAAGCCGTGGGTATCGAAGAGTTGCTGGCGTCGGATGCTGAGATAATTGATAACCACTATACCGGCAAACCCAGCGGTACACCCTGCTTTCAAGAAGGCAAAGTAAAACGCTTAAACACTTGGCTAGAGCAAAACAACGAAAACCTAGCGGGCAGTTATTTTTATAGTGACTCAGCAAACGATTTGCCACTTTTGAACGTTGTTGACCACCCGGTAGCCGTTGACCCTGACGCGAAACTGGCAACGGTAGCCAAGGCACACGACTGGTCTATTATTAGCTTACGTTGAGGTACGCAGTCACCTCGTTTAACTTCAACGCCTTTGAACTTCGACCTTTGGAAAACGACAAGATGGACGCAACCGTAAACGACGCTTTTGACTCGCGATCAAACCGCTCCACATGCCGCCCAAGCGGCTGGATTGGCAGTTCAACGGCATTGCTCTGTCTCAGTTTGTTACTATTACTACTAACCGCTGGCTGCGAAAAAAACACGCCAACCACGGCTCCAGAGACAGCCGAACAGCTCAATAATAGTGATATGGATCTCGATCAGGCGCAGTCCGGCGTTGCTACCGAACAACTTTGGCGGGTAGCGAGCGAGTCGTTAAACGCTATTGAGTCTGAGGCACGAAACCTTAGCCAAGCGATATCGACCTTCCTAGATCAACCGACCCCCGCCAACCTCACATCAGCCCAACAGAAATGGCGTAGTGCCTACTTCAGCTACCAAGGCTTCTATTTTTACAGTCAACTGGCTGTGACTGAAGCAGAAGTCTTCGCGCCCCTCGTTCAGGCCGATTTCTATATTGGTGCCGAACCGATCCAACCGGGCTACCTCGACTATTTTGGCGACTACCCCTACGCCGGATTAGTCCACGATATCAGCGTGCCCCTAAATCCTGAGTCCCTCATAAAGCAGCATGGTATGACCGACGCCGAGGAAATCGTTCTCGGCCTACACGCAATTGAATTTATGTTGTTCGGTGAGAATGGCAGTCGTCCGCCAATCGACTACCTAGAACTAGACGAGCTCACCACATCAAATAACGAACAAGGCTACAACACTGTAAACGAGCTACCCAACAATCGGCGCCGCGCACTTTTACAAACCCAAGCAAACCAATTAACAACCGATATAGAAGGCTTACATAACGCATGGGAAAACCGTGGGATTGGCTCAATTCACAGCAGCTGGCAGGACCTTACGCCGAGTGAGCAGGTCCTTACAATTCGCAAAGCGTTTGAGCGCACCGTTACCCAGCTACTGTTAAAAACGGTGGCGAGTAGCACCGCAGCCAACGTCGCAACCGAATCAAGCGAAACTGAAACGAATACCGCTACTGACAGCAGCGGCGCTACCCCGCAAACAAACCAAAACACAGACCTACCATTCCAATTGCTGTCAAACTCACAATTAGCACAGGCTCTCGCAAATGCCGTAGCGTCACTAAAAGGTTGCTACCTATATTTGCCAGAGACGACCGGCGCAACCATTACCGCCGAACTTGAACGCGCCCACCAACAACTAGAACAAAGCAGCGCTAGTGGCACGCCGATTGATTGGAGTCAGGTTTACCAAGCAATTAAGGACTCGTCCGAAGCCTACCAAACACGATAACCGCAACTGCAAGCCAACCCATCAAAACGGCGTAAAATTACGCCGTGAGTGCAAATTTAGCGTCTACACTTAAGTTGTTTTCACAACATGAATGTAGCGTCCATGCACGAAGATCTCACAACCAACCAGATACAAAAAATACTTCAGGGCGTTTCCATACCTCCCCAGCCGCAAATAATGGTAGACCTGCAGATGGAGCAGCTCTCGCCGACTTGCAGTATTAACGAAATAGCCCGGCTCATCAGTCAGGATGTCGGACTCTCTGGCAGCATACTCAAAACCGTCAACTCGCCCTACTACAAACACAGCAACACCATCACCTCTATTACTCAGGCGGTAAGCCTGATGGGGGTAAACTCCGTGGTCAATATGGTGAACGCCCTATCTATTCGAGGTGCGCTATCGGACGACGACATTATCGCCCTCGGAAGCTTTTGGGATACAGCGATGGACATTGCTACCGCCGCGGCCATCATCGCCAAACGATTGGGCATACCCAATCCAGAAGAAGCCTATACGCTCGGGCTCTTCCACAACTGTGGCATCCCACTAATGATGCAACGCTTCCCAAACTATTGGGAGATTATGCGCGAGTCCTACGCTCAACAATCAAAAGCGATCACCGAAGTAGAAAACATCCACTTACACACCAACCACGCCGTGGTCGGCTATTACGTTAGCAAGTCGTGGAACTTACCTAGCTACCTCTGCCAAGCAATACACGACCATCATCGCGTCGACGCCGCTTTTGCCGACGATAGAAGCGACACACGAAAGAAAACATTACTCGCAGTTCTAAAAATCGCCGAACATATTGGCGGCATATATCGATCACTTGGTAAAGAAGATGTCGACTACGAATGGGAACGCATATCGGAAACGGTATTAATCTATACCGGCTTAAGCCGGTACGAATTTGCGAACCTCAACGATGAAATTACCGAAATGGGATTAGGTGTAAACAATTAACTCCGCAACCCTTACTTTTTTTCATGTTCTAAATCAAAAAAAGCCGTTCAACTACACACCTCAAATTTGCATATCTGAATCCTTGACTATACTCCAACCGATTAGGCTGCAAACCCGCCAATACTTTAGAGGAATTACTAAAATTAATTGCCACGGCGCGCAACCTCCTACTAGGTCAAATTTAAAATTAGATTCGGAGATGCTAGATGAGCATAAAGAAATATCTTACAGCTACGACACTCGGTGCCGTACTGATTTCCAGTCCGGCTTTCGCAGCCGACATAAAACTTAGCGGTTTTCTTTCTGCTGGTGTAGGCAAAACGCTGGACGACGATACCACTTTCAGCGTCGACCCGATCACGGGTGCAACCTATAACAACGACGATATTCTGTTTGCGCCAGAGTCGATGGTAGCGCTACAGGCACAGTCCACCATAACAGATCAAATGCGCGCCACAGTACAGGTTGTCGCGAAAGGCGCCAACGATTACAACGCCAATGTCGAGCTTGCCTTCTTAAGCTATGAGCTCACCGATAATCTCACCGTAAATGCCGGTCGATTCCGCTTACCGTTATATTTCTATTCCGACTACCTAGACGTAGGTTATGCCTACCATTGGATTCGTCCACCCGGCGATGTTTACAGCATTCCTCAGTCGGCTATTGACGGTGTAAACCTGCGCCACTCAAGCTACCTCGGGAATAGCGACGTCGAAATTGAAACGATTGCTTGGTACGGCGCAAGTGATATTCCTTTCGGCGAAGACACCACCCTAGAAGTACGAGATGACTGGGGTATAGCACCGACACTGACATGGGACTGGCTAAAGGTAAGACTGCTACACAATAGTTTGCAGGTTGGTGATTTTGGTTCAGCAACATACCAAGCGCTAGCTTTTATGGCCGATTACAACGACTTTATTTGGCGCAGTGAAATATCCGTGCTCGATAGCGGCGGCAGCGAAACACTCTCGTGGTATGGGTCACTCGGTTATCAAGTTGGTAATTTCACGCCACATATCACTCTTAGTAATAGCAACCCAGACGAAAGCGATGATTTTAATACTTTTGATCCCGCCACCTTCCAAGCAACTGGCCTACTCGATACCGAAGCAAATTCCACCACCGTTGGCGTACGCTGGGACTTCCATCCTTCGTCCGCACTAAAACTGGAATATACAACGCGTACCGATGAAAGCATTTCAACCGTCAAGGCGACTAACGTAGCCACCACGGTCGAAAATGACGTGTCTGTAATATCCGTTTCTTTAGACATTATCTTTTAAGGAGGACGACCAATGAAAAAATTTCTATTACCGTCACTCGCCCTCTGTTTTTTTCTCGGCAGCAGCATCGCCAGCTACGCCGAGCAGGTCGTTATTGTTCACCCAAGTAACACCTCAGGCATTAGCGCAACGGACATTCAACGCCTTTACCTAGCGAAGCTTAAAAAGTTCTCAAACGGAAGCGCCGCCGATGCAGTTAATCAAGAAGAAGGTAGCGCTATTCGAATTAACTTCGACTCCACGGTAGTGGGTAAAAACGAAGCGCAGATGAAATCCTACTGGGCGAAGTTAGTTTTTACGGGTAAAGAAGTACCCTTAAAACAAGCTGGTAGCGATCAAGAAGTTATCGACCTTGTATCAAGCAACCCAAGTAATATTGGTTACATCGACGCAAGTAACGTTACCGACGCTGTAAAAGTCGTTCACACCTTCTAGCCTTTTCTTGCCAGTTCATACAGCGCTTCGGTTTTTGTATTAACTACTCTTCACCTCTCCCTTGGGCTAATCAAAGTCCAAGGGGTTTCATCCCCAAGACTCTAATATCGTTAAACTTTTTGTCCTGTCCAATGCTACTACCGTGCGGTTCAAATCCATTAGTTAGCTAGTAACGTCTATCAACAAGCCTTCCTCGCGCTATATATTTGACATAGATCTACAAACGGTACCAATCGATATTTGCCGTTGGATTGCAAAACACCAATTACGCTCTAAACTTGATTAAGAAATACTCATTACAGTCGATAGATATCGTTACCCATATAATTTTCTGCCCTTGGGGCCACCGAAAATTTTCTACGCCCTGCCTTAGGAGTTCAATTTGAACCTTTTACGAAATATTTCGATAAGAAAGAAAATTCTACTAATACCTATTTTCGGTGCTTTTGGATTCTTTTCCTATCTGGCTATAAGCGTCCACTTCCTTAATAACACAACCGAATTACTAGTAGACGCTCGAACCAAACAGGTTCCCCTGCTTCGGCTGGCGGATCATAACTTGATAAGAGTAGAAAAAATTCAGGAAACGCTCGCTTATGCCGTTACATCGGCCGAACAAGAGGTGCTTTCTAGCGCGAACAAACTGGCTCAAGAATTTCGCAAAGACATATCCAAAGCAAAGGAAATCGACCCTGCATTAGATAGTGAATTGAACAATATTTTAAGTGAGTTCGAAACCTATTATTCACAGTCCTATAACTTATCGTCGGGTATGGTTAACGATACCATCGATTTCTCGACCGTTGGCGCAAGCAGTACCAGAATGAAGCAAGCGCTAGAAATACTTCAGGAGAGCCTAAATAGTTTTCAATCCACCCGCAGTCAACGCTTCGACTCCGCTTTCGATCAAACCACCGAAAATGCAGAAAAACTAACCTCTCTGGGAATTGCCGTAGGGACGGCAACCGTAGCATTACTATTTTTTGTCGCCATTCCCATTAGCAGCATGATTAAAAATAGCATTGACGAAGTGATAGCAACGCTTAAGAACATAGCAGAAGACAACGGCGACCTTACGCTTCGGCTTAAGAGCAACAACAAAGACGAAATCGGCGAATTGGTTTTGTGGTTCAATACCTTCACCGAAAAATTGCAGCAAGTCATTTTACAAATTGTTGAAACAGCTCCACCTTTGGCGTCGTTAGCAACCGACGTTAACTCACTTTCCAGCGCTATCACACAAACACTTGGCGACCAAAATAGAAGCGTCGCCGAATCTAAAAATAACGTCGAAATGATGAGCACCAGCGTTAGCTCGATTGCCATGAACGCATCTGAAGCCGCAAATGCGGCACGCATCGCCGATGAAGAAGCCGGTAAAGGCCAAATTATCGTCGTCAATACAGTTAAAGGTATCCAAGCACTTTCAACCAGTATTGCTCAAGCCTCCGATGCTATTGCCAAGCTAGAACACGATACCGCTAGCGTTAACCTTGTGCTCGATGTTATCAAAGGCATCGCAGAACAAACCAACTTACTCGCCCTTAACGCGGCGATCGAAGCCGCTCGTGCTGGCGAGCAAGGTAGAGGCTTTGCGGTAGTTGCAGACGAAGTTCGCGGGCTTGCATCAAGAACCCAGGAATCCACCGCAGAAATAAACACCATACTTGCGCAGCTGCAGTCCGCAGCCCAAGCCGCCGTGCACACCATGGGCGAAAGTACCAACGCCGTCGAACAGTCAGTACAAGAAGCGAATCAAGCGGGGCAAAGTCTACAAACCATTACCGATACAGTGAACACTATTAGCGCTATGAACGAGCAAATCGCCAGCGCTACAGAAGAGCAACAAAGTATTTCCAACGAAATGGTGCAAGAAGCCGAGCGAATTCACGAACAAACCGTTAGCACATCTAAATCTGCATCGCAGCTCAGCGGTGTGAGTGAGCGGTTAAATTCCCTCGCCACAAACCTAGAACATATCACTCGACAATTTAAGGTTTAATCGAAAGCCATTATTTATACAAAAGCTATCTAACTAAGTAGTGGCATTTTCAAGGAATCAGAACCATGAACAAGACTAGAGGAAATTCCGCCGTTTATAGTGCAGTAACCATCGCAATGTTATTGCATGCACCACATGCTTTAGCTGATATTAATCTCAGCGGCTTCGCATCCATGACTGGCGGCAAGCTCATATCAAGCGATAGCACTTTAGATGGCTACGATGACGACTTTTTATTTGAAGAAAATTCCTTTCTCGGTATTCAAGCCAATGCAGATTTAAGTAATGGCCTTAGTGCCGTTGCACAGATGGTTACTCGCGGTAAAGACAACTGGAATACAAAATTGGAATGGGCTTACCTCGGCTACGAGGTAAATGACAATATTAAAATAATTGCCGGCCGCCAGCGCATGCCCTTTTACAGCTATTCCGACTACGTTGATGTGAGTTACGCGTTTCACTGGATTACGCCACCGGAAGCAACCTATAGTGTCCCATTTAATTCCGGCACTGGTTTAGGCGTATTGATTAATAACAACTTCGGCGCAACCGACTCTAACTTGCACATCGTTGTTGGTCGCAATACCGAGCCGCTGGAAATTCAAGGTAGCTCTTACAACACCAACATCAGCAATATGGTTAGCGCAGCCTGGACACTTAATTACGATTGGCTAACTTTTCGAGCTGGCTACTCGCAAGCCGACATTGAAATTGATCTATATGATTTACAGCCCTTGGCGGATGGCTGGGCCTTAGCCGGAGCTGGCTTTAGCCAAGCGACCAACAACCCCAGTTTTGCAACGGAGTGGGCAGGCTTTTCCCAATATATTTTAGCGAACGACGGAGATGAAAAAGGCACCTTTGGCGGCCTAGGCTTAACCATTGACTACAATGATTATCTTTTCGTTACCGAGCACACCAGCCTTACTACCGAGGGTTCAATTACCCAGGACGAAGCGACCGGCTACTACCTAAGCTTCGGCAAACGCCTTGGCAGCTTCACACCGCACTTCACTTACGGCGCCCAGGAAGTAACACCTTCCTCGTCAAGCTTTCTCGATACAGTTCCGCGCGGCGTCTCGGATCAAATAGATGGTTTAATTGCCACCACCCAAGCGATTTTCGGCGAGCCAGCTCGCGACAACACCTATTATATTCTGGGGCTCCGCTGGGATTTCCACAATGCTGCGGCGCTTAAGCTCGAGTATAAATCTCAAAACGAAAAATTGCCGGTTGATAACACCAATAATCTTCTACGCTTTGCCATCGTAACGGTGTTTTAAAAAGAGATTTGAAAAAGGTTACAAAAGGAGTTTTTACATTCTATCTAACCAACAATTTAAAAAATTCATAACCACAAAAAAGCCCAGCTAAATGCTGGGCTTTTTTGTGGTTGCACAGAAGAATTTACTCTTCTTCAATTGCAGCTTTATAGTCTTCAGCCGACAGCGCCGCTTCTAACTCAGACAAATCGGAAGGCTTAACCTTAAAAAACCAGCCGTCATCAAACGGGGAGGAATTCACCGTTTCCGGCTCGTCTTCCAATAACTGATTTACCGCGATAACTTCACCGGTCACCGGCGAGAAGATATCCGATGCTGCCTTAACCGATTCGACTACACCGGTTTCTTCGCCGACGTTCACAGTAGAGCCTACTTCTGGGGTCTCAACAAAGACCACATCGCCCAAAGCTTCCTGAGCGTGATCGGTAATACCAATAGTAACCGTGCCATCTGTTTCTAAGCGCGCCCACTCGTGGCTAGTAAGGTATTTAAGTTCAGGTCGGATTTCGCTCATCTTGGCTTCCTTCAGGATTCAGTTAATCTGTTACCCAGCACTACCCGCTGGAAAGTTTAAATTCAATTGGCGGCTATTTTAAAACACTTTTTGACCATTGCGCACGAAACACGGCTTAACTAAGGCAACCGGCAGCAATTTATTTCGCACCTGTACACACACTTCTCCACTAAAACTAACCGGAACTCGCGCCAAAGCAATCGAATAGCCCAGTGTTGGCGAAAAGGTACCGCTGGTTATCACCCCAGTTTCCAATGCGTCAGTGTCATTCGCACTAGCCTTCCCATTAGCTAAGGTTACCTGTTGGCCCTCGCGCAACACACCGCGCTCGGTAAGTACCAGCCCGACAAGCTTATGGCTTACACCAACGGCCTTTTCGGCCTCTAAAACAGCACGACCAATAAAGTCACGATCTTCCGGATTCCAGGCTACCGTCCAACCCATATTCGCCACTAGCGGCGATGTTTGCTCATCCATCTCATGGCCGTACAGGTTCATTCCCGCTTCCAAACGCAACGTATCACGAGCACCCAAACCGCAGGGCGCAACACCCGCCGCTCGCAGCTCACGCCAAAAACCTTCGGCCTGCGCTTGGGGCAACATAATTTCGTAACCGTCCTCGCCGGTATAGCCTGTGCGCGCCACAAACCAATCGCTGCGCTCGGCTTTGTTTAGAAAAGCCCCCTGAAAAATGGCTAGCGATTCAATAGCCTCGGCATTCAGCAATTGATGAACCTTAGCTCTAGCGTTTGGCCCCTGCACCGCGATCATCGCCATCTCTGGGCGCTCACTTACCGTTACGGCATAGGCCTGAGCCTGCTTGTTGATCCACGCTAGGTCTTTTTCGCGAGTCGCGCAATTCACCACCAAACGATAGCCAAAAGCCATCTTGTAGACGATTAAATCATCAATCACACCGCCTTCAGTATTTAGCATTCCGCTATACAGCGCCTTGCCGTCGAGCTTTAACTTGTCCACGTCGTTGGCCAACAAATAACGCAAAAACACACGCGCACCGTTATTAGCCTCTCCATTAACTTCCCCCGCATCCGCGATATCGACAACCGTCATGTGAGACACATCGAACATGCCCGCGTCAGACCGCACCCAGTTGTGCTCCTCTATTTGCGAACCGTAATGAAGCGGCATATTCCAACCACCAAAATCGACCAGCTTGCCGCCCATTTCGCGGTGAACATTAACTAAAGCCGTTTCTTCTAACATGAGCAATTCCAACAAAATCAAAATGGATGATAATTTGCCGCGCATTGTACAAGGAATAAACCAGCGCGGCATTAGCTTAAGGGGTGGTGATAGAATGCCAGCCAATATTGAGGTTTACTCGGCCAGCCCACAAGCTAAGCACTAGCCGAACCCCGAACTTATTCGCAACACAAGACCAAACCCTATGCCCACCATTGCCAAACGACTCCTCAACTGGTTCGACCAACACGGCCGTAAAAACCTGCCCTGGCAGCAGCCGATCGAGCCCTACCGTGTATGGCTCTCGGAGATAATGTTGCAACAAACCCAAGTCGACACCGTAATCCCCTACTTCAATCTGTTTTTAGAACAGCTACCAACACTGGCAAGCTTAGCCAAAGCCCCGCAAGACCAAGTGCTACACCTATGGACAGGCCTCGGCTACTACGCCCGCGCCCGCAACCTGCACAAATGCGCGCAAATTGTTATGGAACAACACAATGGCCAGATGCCCAGCGACCCTGAACAGCTTGAAGCACTACCCGGCATTGGCCGCTCCACCGCCGCCGCCATAGCCAGTATCGCCTTCGGCAAAGACAGCGCCATTCTCGACGGCAATGTAAAGCGCGTGCTAGCTCGCCATCACGCCGTAGAAGGCTGGCCCGGCAAACCAGCGGTAGTAAGCCAATTGTGGCTACACGCCGAACACCATATGCCCAGCAAGCGCTGCGGCGACTACAGCCAAGCCATAATGGACCTAGGCGCCACACTCTGCAGTCGCAGCAAGCCTAAATGCGATATTTGCCCGCTGCAGTCCAGTTGCCTAGCCCATAAACAAGGCAACCCCCAAGACTACCCAGGCAAAAAACCCCGCAAAGTGCTGCCGGTAAAAACCGTACAAATGCTGCTAATTCAAAACCTAGACGGCCACATACTGTTACAACAGCGACCGCCAAGCGGTATTTGGGGCGGCCTCTGGAGCCTGCCGGAATTCCCGCCCGAAGACGACGCCTGCCAGCAAACAGAAGCCCTTACCGGCGTAGTAAGCACTCACACCGAACTGCCACCCGTGCGACATACCTTTAGCCACTACCACCTAGACATTCAACCGCAGCTACTACAGCTGAGCGCAAATATCACAAAAGCCCAGCAAGTGATGGAGACCGCCCCGCAGCTTTGGTATAACCTGCAGCAACCACAAGAGCTGGGCCTAGCAGCCCCCGTAAAAAAATTGCTCAACCAGCTCGCCAGCGCCAAGCCCTAGCGCGCCGCCAGCAAAACCACAGGAACCCACATGACCCGCACCGTAATTTGCCGCAAATACAAACAAGAACTCGAAGGCCTAGTAACGCCACCACTACCCGGCCCCAAAGGTCTAGCCCTATATGAAGACGTATCCCAAAAAGCGTGGAAGGCATGGCTAGAACACCAAACCATGCTGATAAACGAAAAACAGCTAAGCCTGATGGACATGACCGCCCGCGCCTACCTTAACGAACAGATGGACAAGTTCCTCTCTGGCGACGACTACGACCAAGCCGACGGCTACGTAGCCCCAGCAGACAAGAGTTAGCCAAACAATTTGCGCTAGGCTATTGACTAAAACCGCGCGTGAAGGTTTAATACGCGCCTCTTTCGCTTAGAGCCTTAAAGCTCTGCAAAAGATGTTTGCCCGGATAGCTCAGTCGGTAGAGCAGGGGATTGAAAATCCCCGTGTCGGTGGTTCGATTCCGCCTCCGGGCACCACATTAAAAAAGCCCCGCATTGTAAAATGCGGGGCTTTTTTAATGTCTGGTGTTTGGTGGCGGATGAGAACCACCGATGTGGTTCGACCAATTGCCCAGCAATTGGCCACGAGCGCAACGCGCGAAGCCCGCAGGGGCGAAACAGCCCTTAGGCTGATTCGATGCTTCCGCAGTGCGCGCCAGGTCAAACATTGAGCAGAAGCCCAAGATCCAGCGCCGACGTCGGCCTGTGGATTCATCCATAATATGGCGCTATTGCCAAATTATGGTAAAAAACGTCCACTGCCAAAAATTGGTAAAACGAGGCTTTAAAAGTTGAAAAGCCCAGCAATGTAGAGTTGCTGGGCTTTTGTATTGCTTGAACTATAGTATCTGCTCACTTGATTAAGAGTCATGTCTTCGGTCACCTTGCGCGTAAATCGTTAATCACGCCCATATTCATTAGCAAGGTTTGAAGCACCGTAGGCTTGCCCTTGCCAATGAATATGGGTGGGATAGATTTATAGCAGCGCAAGGGGAGTGAAGACATGGCTGGCAGCAAACGGCCAACAGCGGTCATTCGCGCCGCCTAATTGTTGTCGGTAGGATCTCTCCAAAGCGGACATCTTGTCACCAAAATAAATCAACTCTGATCCAAACGATTTCGATTTTGTCCCTTTTTTTAAAAAGATGGAAAGGTAGAACAAGGTAATCAGGGCCTCTGCCTAGCCGCGGGCGATCTTCTATTCTAATAGAGGTATAAACTTTGAACTCAGGTTAACCGGCTTTGTTGTGGTGACGTGAAGATTGTAGGCAGTTAGATCAGTTTTTTTATCAAAGAATTTATTGGTATTAAGTTCTTCAATTTTATATTTCTTTGAGATATTTTTAGCTTCCTGAATTAAAGATTCTGCTTTTTCCTTATCAAAATTATATATGGCTCTCGAATAAAAATATGACGCTAGTGCTAGTTGGCGTTGTTCTTTTTTTACCTTAAGTTTTGAAATTACTTTTTCGTAAAGCATAGACCCTTCGTCAACATACCCTGAAAGTATCAGATGTAGACCGGAGGTAGCATAAAGAATAGCTTTACTGTGTTCAGGGTTGATTTTTACTTTTTCATGAAGAGCTTTCATTAATGGAGTGGCTAACGAGACATCCCCCCTTAGCAGGTATGCCACAATCAGATTATTAAGCTCTAAGAAGCTCATGTCAGACAGGGGAACTCGTCCTTCAGATAAATTTATAACAAATTCAAAATCGTCGAGTGCAGCGAGGCACAAATAACCAGCAGAAACAATTGAGCGATCACTGAATGGCTGAAATGCATGAAGGTTGACCAGGTGGTCTCGACATTTTATGAACTCTTTATCTGTGTAGCTCTTTGTCACCTCGCCTTCGATAGTTTGCTGTAAACTGATCAAGTTATGACTAAAATCAACTCCGGCTTTTTTTTGGAGCCAGACACATTGTGATATGGTATTTTCTGAAGGGAAAACCAGAGAGTCATTAAGAGATTTTTTACCCTTTTTTAATGCTCCGTTCATGATCTCCAAAGTTCCGTAACCAGCAGCAAGCTCGCTAATTAGGTACGGCTGTCCCCTGTATTTTTCTATGAGGTATTTGATGTTTTTTACGTCTATTTTGTTATTTCCAATAAGTGCTTGAATAGATAATTTAGCTGAAGCAATAAGAGGGTTGTGGTTAGCCGATTTTATTGAGTTTAGATATTTTGCTGCAGCTTGTAGCTGATCAACGTGAACAAGAAAGCGAGATTTAGCTCTCACCATAAAAGGGTTCTCCGGGGCCAAATTGCAACCCGTATCTATGCACTTCTTTGCCTTTTCATTTTGACCTATTGACGTATAGTAAAATGCGAGATCCGCCCAGCTCAGTGCGTCATTCGGGTAGCTGCGTAACTTACTTTTTAATTTACTTATTACGCGATATATATCGCCCTTATGAGTAGAATACATTAAATCTTCATCAATATAATGTTGCTTCGGCGAGATTAACTCCCTCACTTCGTTAGTTATTTTTGTGTCATTATTTTGGAGGTAATTAACGACATTTTGGTAGTCTTGAGAATCTTGAGACTCTACGTGACGAAGCCTTACCAGTAGATCTATTGCTGACGAGACGGTTTTGCTTTCTTGCCATTCAGAAATTGAGTTGGATAGCCATTGTCTGTCTCTTTGGTTAATTGTTCGTGGGAGCGCGTCTACGTTGGAAAATTGCAACGAAAAAGATTTTCTAGATGTGTGCCATCTAGGAATTAAGTGTCGCTTATCTGAAACAACTTCAATCTTCATGGTCATAACCTGGCAATCTGGGCTTGAGTTGCAAGTGTATTAAATTTTCCTACGTAGCGTTCAAATGAAAGTCGCTGGGCTGTTCGTTTCGCACCTGGTGCTCCACGCTTTTCCTTATCTGGGTGGCACATCTCGAATACTACTGTTTTCAAGTTGACAGCAATTTTTTCACCGAAGTCTTTTTCACACTTTTTATGAAAACGGTCAATAATAGTATTGAAAGCGCTTATTAATATAGGTAAGGCTTCAATATATGACATCGAAAAAACATGTGGCGTTAGTAGTCTAGCCTCTTCCATCATCTTTGCTGGCATTTGAATTCCTGTTACCAACTGATAAGCAAGGCTTCCAACCATATAAATATCGGTATGGTATCTATCGATAAAATCATTGCCATGCACGCCAAAATTCCCTTCAATCGGTTCGTATCGTGGATCGCCTGTAAACTGCGCACCAAGAAAAGGAGACCTCCCGCCTTCATCTGTTACTCTCCCAAGGTCTGAAAGTTTTGACTCTTCAGAGAAGCATAGTACGTTAGACGGTTTTATGTCTTGATGCGCAATACGGGCCCTTTGCAGTTGAGCTGCTCCTACCGACACATGGTGTATCGCTTTAAAGGCGTTCCGCCATTTCTTGTGGTTTAGGTTATTGAGAAATTCTTGTCTCAAATCTCCATCGGCCTTTTCAAATATTAGGTAGTAAACCGTGCCGTTTTGGAAGTTAGGAACCGTTAATTCTCCAGCATCTAACGCCAAGACAACTTTGGACATGCGCAGCGCTTTGCAGTGCTCTAAGATGTCTCGCTCAAAAATGTACTCAGTAATTAAAGATTGGATAGCCTCAGGGCCCTGCCCTAAGGCCCGAGATATATCCATTGCTTTAAGGAACCCCACCTTTCCTTCCGGTGATTCTGCTAGCCACCTAGTACAGAAATTACCCCCTGAGACCATTTTGTGGTCCTGTAGATCCTTGGTCACGATCCAGCCAGACTTGGTGGTGAGACCTAACAAAGCTCTTGATGGCACAAAATTCACCTTTATTGAATTGGTTTTTTAATATCTATTTAATACTGGAGGCTACCGTCGCGATTTGAAAGGATGTTACTCCTGAATATTGCCTTTATTTTCCCACATTTTGACTACATCGTTCTGCTGATTGTGTCGAACTGTGTCATAAAGGTCATTAAGCTTATGAAAAAAACAATATTTTGCACTTAAATACACGTTCGAATCCCTTCCTCACCGCGATACAAAAAAGCCTAGATCAATAGGTTCAGAGTCGAATGGCACTAAGTTAAGGGATTTAGCATTGAAATTAGCTAGGGGATCAATTGGGTGTGGATTCATCCATAATATGGCGCAATCGCCAAATTATGGTAAAAAACGTTCACTGCCAAAATTTGGTAAAACGGAGCTATCTCTGCCCTCTCGAACACGCTAGGCTTTACATAAAACTGTCTAGCGACTTTTCAATAATTTTCACATCGTTCAAACCCGATGAACTCGACATTGACCGCTTTTATTTTGCTCTCCCAAAAGTTGAGCCAAACGCTTAAGTGCACCCTCTATTACTGGGCGTGAAAGGGTACCACTACCAATGTCGTAGTATTTTTTCATATCTAAATCCCTTTACCTGTTAGATAACAAACATAAAATTTCTCGCTACGAGAAAACCTCTTTTTCGAAAGCTTCACAATAATATTCATCTTCAAGTAGGCGATCACTCTGAAGCTTAACCACTTCGCTTACACCTTTAGTTGAATTAGCCCAAGGCGGCATATTAAGTACTTCGACGAGACGCTCAACAATACTGGCTTTGAGTGCCACCATTCGCGGTTCTGCATCCATAGGTTTTGGGGTTAGCTCGCACTCAAATTCATGTCTGTACCAATCCAGCACCAAGTCTGAAAATGCTATTTCATCCCCAGCAAGCAAGAGGTTAGCCATTTGATCTAGCTATACGTCATTGGCGTACAGTAGCGAGCCGGAGCAAAACTGGAATATAAGGTTTGGCATGATTCACGAAATACCCACCCCACATAATCCCCAACCGACTTTGCCTATCACTTAGGCTATTTATTTTATGCTCACGAGTTGGATTTGCCCCTAGTAGAGAGCAACCACAGAATGTAATAGTCATTTTCACCATAAGATAACGTATTTAAGCTAATATAGGAGGGCTAACAATAATTCGAGGTCTCCCATGACACCTATAACCCAAGCCCCCCTGCGCGCTTTTTTCCTACGACTTCTGCCCTTAGCACTGCTTCCGTTTGCGGGTGTTGCCGCGGCGGCGGATATAAAGCTTAACGAGAAAGAGATTTTTGCAGCACCCGGCGCGGAAGTGTTGGTGTTTAGCAATTGGTACGACGGCCTGTTCAGTGACGCCAAAATCAGCGGTGTTGAGATTATTCACCACGGCGAGCGCACCGCAACAAATGGCGATGTTCGCCTCTATGCAACGCCTGAACAATGGGACAGCATCCCCGAGTTTATTAGGCGCGAAGTCGACCTCGACAAGGGTGTGATTGAGGCTTTTCTAAAATATTCCAACCACGATTTTGAGTTCTCTATTCGCGCTGAGAGTAAGGGCGAAAACCTGCTTATCTCCGTTAACCTGCCAAAACCTCTGCCAAAAGCGCTAGAGGGCAAGGCCGGGTTTAACCTTGAGTTTTTGCCTTCGGTGTATTTTGAAAAAGCCTTTTTGATGGATGGCACGGCTGGTAGCTTCCCGCTTTACCCTGGTGGCCCTAAAGAGCAAAACGATGTTGTGGCACCGCTGCCGTTAGCGGTGGGCAAACACCTTGTGTTGGCGCCAGAAGATGACGAACAACGTATTGCGATTAGCTCTAAAGCGGAGATTAGCCTGTACGACGGTCGTAACAAGGCGCAAAACGGCTGGTTTGTTGCACGTAGCCTGCTGCCGGCCAATAAGCGCGGCAAAGTTTTGGAGTGGCAGTTAGAGGTAAATTCCACCCCAGGCTGGCTTCGCGAACCGGTTATTGGCCACTCTCAAGTGGGCTACCACCCAAGCCAAACTAAGGTGGCGGTTATTGAGTTGGACGGCGCCGATAAAGCCCTTGGCAAAGCCCGCCTGCTAAATATTGGCAACAGTGGCAAGCCGAAAGTTGTACTGGAGCAAACCGTAAAAGCCTGGGGCAAGTACAAACGCTATAACTACCTGGAGTTCGACTTTAGTGAGGTGAAAAAGCCCGGCCTTTACCAAATAGAATATCGCGGTCAGCGCACGGCTAGCTTTCCGATTGGCAAAGACGTTTACGCCAAGGCGTGGCAGCCAACTTTGGATGTGTTCTTCCCGGTACAAATGGATCATGTGTTAGTCAATGAAGCCTACCGTGTTTGGCATGGCGCTTCGCACCTAGACGATGCGCTGCAAGCGCCGGTTAACCACGAACATTTTGACCTCTACGCGCAAGGCCCCACTACCGATACCCAGTACCAGCCGGGCGAACATATTCCAGGCCTTGATATTGGCGGTTGGTACGACGCTGGCGACTTTGATATTCGAACCCAAACCCAATACGGCACGGTACTGGGTTTGGTAAGTACTTGGGAGACATTCAAGCTCAACCGCGACACCACATTAGTCGATTACGACGCGCGCTATGTGGACATTCACGTGCCGGACGGTAAAAACGATCTGTTGCAGCAAATTGAGCATGGCAGCTTGGCACTGGTTGCTCAGTTTCGTGCGGTGGGCCATGCCATTCACGGCATTATCGTTCCCGATATTTCGCAGTACACCCATCTTGGTGATGGCCTGACCATGACCGACAACTTAATTTACAACGCCAAGTTAGGCGTAAACCAAAGTAACGGTTTTGAAAGCGGCAAGTTCGACGATCGCTGGGCCTTTACCAGCGAAAGTTCGGCGCTAAATTACGGTTCTATTGCCGCGCTTACGGCGGCCAGCCGCGCGTTAAAAGGCTACAACGATACACTCGCCAAAGAGTGCGCAGACGTCGCACTAAAAGCCTGGAATAAAGAGCAAGGCCGTGCGCCGCTACTTTATCGACACGGCAATACCACCGGAGGCCCGCTACATGCTGAGAAGCTAAAAGCAGCGGTTGAGTTGTTGGTGTCGAGTAACGGGAATGAAGAATACAAGCAGGTAATAACGGCACTACTGCCAGAGTTAGATGCGGAATTTATTTATCACGCACCCTATTTGTTGCAGGCCATGCCCTATATGGATAGTGACTACAAAAACAAAATGCGCGCGCTGGCCCAACAACACAGTAAAACCTTGGCGAGCTATGCGCAGCAAAATCCATACGGCGTAGAAATTACTGAAGGCGGCTGGGCGGGTAACGGCACTATTATTCGCTTGGGTATTGTTAATTATTTATTACACAAAAACTTCCCCGATATTATTAGCCGTGAGCAAGCCTTTAAGTCGCTGAATTATTTATACGGCACACATCCTGACTCTAATATTTCGTTTGTTTCGGCTGTTGGCACTCGCTCCAAGCGTGTGGCATACGGCAGCAACCGTGCAGATTTTTCGTTTATTGCGGGTGGAATTGTTCCTGGCGTTTTAATCCTTAAACCCGACTACCCAGAAAACAAAGAAGACTGGCCCTTTTTCTGGGGCGAGAATGAATACGTGGTAAATCTTGGCGCAGCGTATATTTATTTAGTTAACGCGGTGGAAAGTCTTTTGAATGATAAGACGGAATGATTTAGATGTATCCGCCAAGTATTTACATTTTTTAATGCCACCTGAAAGAGGTTTATTATCAGGATTAAAAAACTGAAACCACCGTAAAAAAACTTACCTATAAATAATATAAGGGGCCTAAAAAGCCCCTGCATATCTTCGCAAAAAAATGACTACGGTTACATTTAAACAGCGAAAATACCACACCAAAAACAACCACTATATTTCTAAATAAAATACAAAAAACCGCTATTTTTAATGGTTAAAATTATAAAAAAGAATATTGGATCGAACGATTTAGACCGATTTATTTTTTTAGAATTTCCCGCAAGAAAAGCACCCTGAGAATGTGGTAGTTTGCGTACCCTTAACTCCGTCATTCCATTAACCGACCATAGGTTTCGATTCATATTTAACAGCGAGAAAAACGAATCTAAACCTATCCAACAATAATCAATAAGGGTACAGATGCTATGAAAAAATATTTACATAAACTGCTGCGGTGTATTGCAACGGTGGGGTTTTATCAATTATTTGCGCCGGCGGCCTTTGCGGCCTCGTTATCGCAAGTATCAAACTTTGGTAACAATCCATCCAATTTAGATATGCACTTATATGTTCCTGATAACGTGCAAAGCAATGCGCCATTACTCTTAGCCGTTCACTACTGCACCGGTACTGGCCCAGAATTTTTTCAAAACACCAGCTACAACAACTTAGCCGACACTTACGGTTTTATCGTTATCTACCCAACCGCAACGCGCAGCTCTAAGTGCTTTGATGTTTACTCTTCGTCAGCACTTACGCGCGATGGTGGTAGTGACCCGGTTGCGCTTATGTCGATGGTTAATTATGTGCAAAGTAACTACAACGTAGATGCTAACCGTATTTTTGTAACCGGCGTTTCTTCCGGCGCAATGATGACAAATGTGATGCTGGCACTTTACCCAGACGTATTTAGTGCTGGCGCGGCATTCGCAGGCGTACCCTATACCTGCTTCGCAACTACTGGCAGCTCTGAGTGGAGCGGTGAATGTGCGAACGGCAATATCACTAAAACTGCACAAGCCTGGGGTGACGCAGTACGCAATGCCAACCCGGGCTACGGCGGCGAACGCCCGCGCATACAGTTGTGGCACGGCACCAATGACGAAACACTGAACTACAACAATTTTAACGAGGCAATAAAACAGTGGACGAATGTTCACGGCTTATCACAAACGCCAACCTTTACCGATCAACCATCGGCAAATGCGACCCGCACTCGCTACGGCAGCAGCGGTGCAAATGCGCAGGTAGAGGCCATTAGTTTGCAAGGCGTGCCGCACAATTTACCGGTCGAAGAAGAGGAGGCGATTCGCTTTTTCAACCTAGACGACTCAACCCCGCCGTCTAGTTCCAGTTCGTCTTCCAGCTCATCCTCTAGCTCTTCGTCGAGTTCTTCGTCAGGTGCAGGCGCCAACGCTATTGTTGTTCGCATGAGCGGTGTTACTGGGGAAGAGAGCGTTACGCTTGAGATTGGCGGCGCGGCGATCCAGACCTGGACCTTGTCTACCAGCATGAGTAATTACTCGGTTAGTACGAATGCAACCGGCGAGCTTCGGGTTTCGTTCACCAACGACTCGGGCGATTTGGATGTGCAAGTAGACTACGTCAGTATTAACGGCGATGTACGCCAAGCAGAAGACCAACAGGATAATACCGGCGCTTGGGACGAGACCTGTGGCGGAGGCTCCTATTCAGAAATGCTGCACTGCAACGGTTCCATTGGTTTTGGCAATGTTACGGGTGGCAGCACTGTAACCCCCACGCCCAACCCTACTGTTACACCCACGGTTATTCCTACCTCAACACCGACTCCGGTGCCAACAGCGACGCCAACAGCCACACCAACCACACCGCCAGATCAGTGTGAGGAAGTGTGCTATTGGTGGAATGACGCCCCTCGCCCGCTTTGCCAGAACAATAGCGGCTGGGGATGGGAAAACAATCAAAGCTGTATCGGCCGAGAAACCTGTGAAAGCAGTTCTAATGGTGGTCAAGGTGTGGTGAGCAACTGCAGTAGTCCGACGCCGACTCAAGTTCCAACGCCTTCACCAACGCCTTCACCAACACCAGTGCCTAGCCCAACGCCCTCACTGGAACCAACTCCTACACCGCCGCCGGCTCCAACAGCGACACCCACCCCGGTGCCCACAGCAACACCAACGCCGATAGCTACCGCAACACCAACCCCAGTGCCATCGCCAACACCAACGCCGGTCGCTAACGGCCAAATGTGTGACTGGTACGGCTGGGAGCTACCGATTTGCCAGAACCAAAACTCCGGCTGGAGCTTCGAAAATGGCGTCAACTGCATCGGCATTAACAGCTGCGAAAATGTCGTTGGCGGAAACCCTTTACCGACTCCGACTCCAACACCCAATCCGACTCAGTCGCCTACTCCTACCCCCTCACCTACTCCCACCCCTACACAAACGCCAACGCCAGGCCCCATCGGCGGCTTTGAGCCGCTTACCGAAGAAGACACCGGCGCAAGTTGTTACGTGCCCGATACGGGTTCCTATGCCAGCCTACCGGCCATTTCTGAACTGCCGAACCCGTTCAAATCGATGGATGGAAGCAACGTATCTTCCCGATATGATTGGACCTGTCGACGCGCCGAAATAAAAGCCATGCACGAGCGTTGGATTTACGGCGAAAAACCAAGGTTTAACGGTTCGGTTTCCGGCAGTGTCAGTAACAACAGTATCTCGGTGAGCGTTACCGAGAACGGCAATACCGTTACCTACAGCGCCAGCGTTGATATGCCCAGCGGTACAGGGCCCTTCCCCGTTATGATCGGTGTCGGCGGTTCTAACCTGAACAACAATGGCCTAAAAAACAAAGGTGTGGCCGTGGTGAACTTCAACAATAGTGAAATCGGCGCTCACAACGGCAGCGGTTCTCGCGGTCAGGGTAAGTTTTACGATATTTACGGCAGCAACCATTCCGCGGGCTCTACCGTCGCTTGGGCATGGGGCGTTAGCCGTATTATCGACGTGCTAGAAAACACCTCTGGCCACAATCTTAACGCCAGTCGTATCGGCGTTACCGGTTGCTCACGTAACGGCAAAGGCGCAATCGTTGTCGGCGCAATGGATGAACGTATATCGCTCGTCATTCCGCAAGAGTCTGGCTCTGGCGGCACCGCCGCATGGCGTGTTTCCGACGCACAAAAAGCCGCCGGCACTAACGTTCAAACCGCTAGCCAAATTGTCGGCGAAAACCCATGGATGAGCTCCAGCCTTGAACAGTTCGCCAACAACGGCACCGTCACCAAGCTGCCCGTGGATAACCACGAACTGTTAGGTATGGTTGCACCGCGCGGACTACTCGTTTTAGAGAACAGCGATATGGAGTGGCTGGGCTGGGAAAGCACTTATACCTCGGCAGTGGCCTCTCGCGAGATTTATAAAGCACTTGGTATTGCCGACCATATGGGTGTTAACCAGATAGGCGGCTATGACCACTGCCAGTTCCCGTCGGGATCACAGCAGTACGTGGATGCATTTGTTGAGAAGTTTCTACTTGGGAACGATTCAGCCAATACCACGATTGTAAATTCCAGTAAGGTGAATGTTGATACCGCTCGCTGGATGCCGTGGAATACGCCCAACCTTCAATAGCATTA
>NZ_MRUH01000007.1 GCF_001922985.1 Teredinibacter waterburyi | reverse complement strand
GGGGGGGCCTTTTTTTGAGCCTAACCGTACCAGTATTTCTACCGCACGGCTTTAGTCAATATTATCTACCGAGGTAGTTCATCAACCAATCCATTGCTGGGCGCTTCTGGCCGTTGCTTTGGATAAGGCCGGTGCCATCACGCCAAGTAGAGCCCACTACGTAACCCCAAAGCGTAATACCGTACACATTCGGGTGATCATAGAACAGTGGGAAGTGTCGCTGCATGTACTCTAACTGAGTTTGGTCGTTAGTGGCTTCGATGTCGTACTCAGAAATATACAACGGCACGCCTAAGGTAGAAATCAGGTCTAACTTGTCCTGAATTTGTTGTGCAGTCCAATTCTGTGGATCGTACAAGCTGTGTGCCTGTAGACCAAGTGCATCAACTACACCCGCCTGAACGGCTGGACGAATCAAGTCCATAATTTCATTGGTGTTCCAAGTCATGAAGTTATAGTCGTTGTAGATAAGGATAGTGTTCGGACAGTACTGTCGAGCCAACTGGAATGACTTGATGATCCAGTCATTACCAAACGCACTCTGTGCATAAGCCGCAGGTGCGTGACCAGAAACAGCCTCGTTCACCACATCCATCATCTGAGTATCGGGATAACGCTCACAGTAATCGCGAATCCACTCTTCGATTTCGGCCGCTTGCTCAGAGGCACTTAAACCGCCGATCCAACCTGGCTGCTGACTGCCCCAAACCATGGTGTGGGCTTTTACTGGAATACCGTTCGCGCGAGCGTAATCGTATATAGCGTCTAGAGGCCCCCAGTTATACTGATCGCGAGTACCTTCTACAGAGCCCCACTTACCTTCGTTTTCTGGCGTGATCTGATCCCAGTATTGCGAGAAATCGGATCGAACGCTGCCGTTAGTGGTGATGTTACCCACGAAGAAAGGTGGGTAGTTACGGCTGCCGCCTGAAGACGAACTGCTAGAACTTGAAGATGAAGAACTGCTAGAGCTTGAGCTACTGGAACTAGACGACGATGAACTGCTACCGGTAAATGGATTACCAAAGCCGATAGAACCATCGCAATGCAGCATTTCGGAGTAGGAGCCACCGCCACATTCACCATCGTAGGCGCCTGTGTTGTCTTGCTGATCTTCCGCTTGATAGGTTACGCCGTTAACAATCACGTAGTCCACTTGCACATCAAGGTCGCCAGAATCATTGGTAAAGGCAACGCGAAGTTCGCCAGTTGAATTGGTGTTTACGGTGTAGTTCATCATGCTGGTAGTTAAGGTCCAGCTCTGAATGGTCTGACCCGCAATTTGAAGGCTTACATTTTCTTCACCAACGGTGCCGCTCATACGAACAGTAATGCTATTGCTACCACCGCTAGAACTAGAAGATGAGCTGCTAGACGACGAGGAAGAGCTACTGCTAGAAGAAGACGAAGAGCTGCTGCTCGACGATGAACTGCTAGAAGAAGATGAACTACTTGAAGAAGAGCTACTGCTAGAACCGCTACAACTGCTTACAACACCGCCATTACCGCTTTGGCTTTCGCATGTGGTGCGACCAATACAGCTTTGACCATTCTCATAACCCCAGCCGGAGCTTTGGTTCTGACAAAGTGGGCGTGGATCATCTTGATACCACTTACAGCTCTCAGTACAAGTGCCACCGCTGGTAGAGCTAGAGGAGGTAGATGAGGAGCTGGTTGTTGAAGATGCACTACTAGATGAGGTAGATGACGAACTAGTGCTTGACGACGAGCTACTACTAGACGAGCTCGATGAGCTGCTAGAGCTTCCGCTACAGTCACCTATTGGACCACCACCACCACCTTGGCTGCTACAAGTTTGGCTGCCTATACAGCTAGCGCTGCTTTCCCAACCCCAACCGGTTGTTTGGTTTTGGCACATAGGATATGTAGCACCGTACCAATTACATTGGCAAGCGCTCTGAGCTTGCGCCTGCGCGACAAAAAAGAGTGGCGACAAAAATGCCACCGCGAAACTTAGCCGTAGAAATTTACTAAATGGGATATTATTCATTATTAGCCCCGTTTTTATTAAAGAAAAAGCGACTACGTACAACTAAAGTATTAATCGTTAGCCACGTCGAAATAAAACCCCTGCGACAATAGAGATCAGCAGACTTATTGTCCATATAAATATAAGTGATTCAGCTGAATTTTTGAACTGGCTCGACCATTACGGCATCTATTTTCGCCTCTTCATTTATAAGGCGCCATGACGGCTTCCCCATTAGATAAGCCACAATATTGTCCCGTTACGACTAAACCCTGCGCACCCAATTCCACTACGCCGCTACACAAAAAACCTGAAGTAAGTGATGGATTCACAAGGGGCGCAAAACGCAATAGATATTCCGCCACCGAGCGCTCAATTCAAGCGACATCGAATCACTTGTGTTCGATTTCGTACGCGCCAATACTTCTAGCACTCGGTTGCAAGCCTCTGATACTTCACTATGCTTCAGACTGGATGGTTTAACTTTGGAGCAATTGTGGCACATCGGATTCGAAAGCTATCTCACGCGCCAATTATACTCGCGCTATTAAGCTCGTACACCAGTGCACTTGAAGACGTAAAACTCTCGGGGTTTGCTCGCCTAGTCGGCGGCCACCTAGATACTAAAGCGGCAGAATTCAAAGGTTATGACGACGGCTGGAGCATCCAACCCTCAAGCCTAATCGGGCTGCAAGTAGATGCCGATATTAACCCTGAAATATCTCTAACCGCGCAATTGATTGGCCACGCCGACGACAATAAAGACAGCGGCATCGAATGGCTATATGTGACCTGGCGTCCACTCGACCAACTCACCATAAAAGCAGGGCAACTCCGCACCCCATTCTTTACCCTTAGCGAAGTTAGAGACATCGGTTTTGCCTACCCTTGGGTAGCACCACCACAGCAGGTTTATAACGGCTATTTGTTCGATACCTATGACGGCATCAACCTTACTTGGGGGTATGCAGGCAAAGGCTTTGATGCGTCGCTAGAACTTTGGGGAGGACGCTACGACGGCGCCTACGACGACGGCTTCGGCGACATAGAATATTCTGTAAGCCAATTGGCTGGTGCCATCGGCCGAATCAACTACCGTAATTTCGAATTTCGCGCATCACGCTATCGCGGCGAAGTAGATTTAAAAATCCCCAGCCTAGACCAGTTCGCAGGAATACTAAGTCAATACGGCTTCAGCGAAAGTGCAGCTAGCTTAAATACAGAGGGCGCTGTAGATGTTAATCAACTCGGAATTGTCTACGACAACCTCAGCTACTTTGTGCGTGCAGAATGGGTAGACATTACGCCAGAAATGACGATGATTCCCGGCCTCGAAAGCGGTTATCTCTCGGCGGGCTATAACTTTACACCAGCCACACTACATTTAACTTTTGCCAATAGCCGTCCAAAAATATCATCACCAGAACAGGAAATTCCGCTTGGGGTAGCACCAGCATTAGATGCTTTGAACCAACAATACACGGGTATTTTCGCAACAATGCTACGTGATGATCTACAAAGTATCACCCTAGGATGTCGATGGGATGTGAGCGCCAGCCTTGCGTTAAAAGCAGAGTGGAGCATTCTTAAGGGCAAAGCCGGATCAAATTCTTTCTATACCCTTCCCGCCGACGATTTCGACCGCAAAGCGAATCTGTATTTACTTGGCGCGGAGTGGAATTTCTAATGGGACACACCACTCTAGTAAAAAAAATCCACCGAGCAATTAAGCACTGCATTAAATATTTAATTATTGCTGCACCACTCATCAGCCTTAATCTAGACGGTAGAGACTTCATTGTCGTCGCCAACCTAACCGAAAACACCGTCGAACTAAGCATGCGCGACCTTCGCCCTATTTACATGGGCGGAACACTTAGTCGTTCAATCCATGCCGTAAATCTACCCGCTGGCGCGCCACTGCGAATTTCATTTAACACGCGAATACTCGGGCTTACCGAGGCCCGAGTTCAGTCTTACTGGGCACAATTAAAATTCACTGGCCGCAGTAAACCGCCATTAGAACTGGACACCTTTGAAGAAATTATTAACTACGTTAGTACTAATGAAAACACCGTTGCTTATCTACCCGCGGGCTACCCTCTACCCGATTCGGTCGCGATTATTTACCCATAAAGCAATTATTCAATTTCGCGATATATTTTTTCAGCGAGAACCTTAGCTTTCGGTAATTCATCCAAAACCAAAGGCCTAGCAAATAGGTAGCCTTGCATTTGATCACAGCCAAAGTCCCGCAAGTACTTAACTTCAGCATTTATTTCCACGCCTTCGCTACAGGTTTTAAGACCAAGTCGACGCGCCAACTCCAAGATAGTCTGTAGAATAGCGGAATCTCTAGTGGAGTTGGCTAAACTGGATATAAACATTCGGTCAATTTTTATTGTATCTATTTGGATCCGAGTCAAGTAACTCAGAGAGGAATAACCTGTACCAAAGTCATCTAAAGCGATAGAACCACCGAGATTATGAATCTCAGTAAAAAATTCATTTGCTCGATCAAAATTTTGCAAATAACTAGATTCTGTTATTTCAAACTGCAACATGCCAATATCAACACCATACTGTTCAACAAGTCTTTTAATCTGTGTAATTAAATTTTGATTACGCAAGTCATAACTCGACACATTAAGCGACACCACACCACCACCACCTAAAATATCTTTCAGTTTTGAAAGATCTTTAAATACCTGCTCAACTACCCATATCGTTATAATTTCTATCTTTCCGCTTTGTTCAGCAATTGGAATAAACTCATCCGGAGGCACAAATCCAAATTCTGCGCTATTCCACCTTAACAGGGCCTCGGCACCATTAACCTCACCAGAGGCTGAAATCTTCAACTGATATTGCAAAAAAAATTCATCGCGTGTTATAGCTTGGTCTATCGCCCTAGCTATCTTGACGCGCCTATGAACCTGCTCAAGCATATCGTCGCGAAATTCCGTATAGGTACTTTTTCCGTTTTCTTTTGATAGGTACATTGCGACGTCGGCATTCGCGATAATCTTAGTGATATCAAATCCAGCGTCACTCGCCATCGCAATTCCAATACTGATACCCGACCTAACTTCCCAGTCGCCAATTTTTAAATCCGTCCTCATTTTATTGATCATATTTTTCGCGACGGTAACAGCGGTTTCTCTATCGCAAAAATCGCGAATCATAATTAAGAACTCATCGCCACCAAGACGCCCCAATATATCCCGCCCACTGAGACACGACTCAACCACCTTGGCTACGCCAATTAATAGCTGATCTCCAGCATCGTGCCCAAAGGTATCGTTAACGCCCTTCAAACCATCTACATCAAAAAATATAATAGCCAGATCGGTATTGCTCTCGCGTCGAGCAACAAGCTCTTCTCGCAGCAAGTTCATAAAATGGGAGCGATTCGGCAAACCCGTGAGCAAATCATACTTAGCCATATAGGTTATAGAATTTTGCTGCTCCAGCAACTTCTGATGCTGAACATTATTTGTTCTTATCTGGGTTTGAATCGCACCAAGCATGCTATTGATACCATGCCCAACACGCGACACCTCGTCCCTACCAGACCACTCTACACGCAAATCATAATCGTGTGTTCTCTCAACTTTTCGTGTAAATATTGCCAGCTGAGACAACGGCGCGAGCAATCTAAAATACATCACCCATACCGCCAAATTAGCGAGCAACAGGGTAACTAAAACGTAAGGGAATACATTGCCGAAAAATATATTTCGGCTTTCATACAAAGGCTGATTGTAATCTTGTACAACCAATAGATAGCCTACGGTTTCTTGAGGGTCTCCTATACGTGTAACGCCGGTTAAACCTGCGTCAGTTATAGAGATAGATAGAGGTAATTCAGAAGGGTGTATGGATGTTAATTCGGGAGAAAAATTAGCGCTCTCAAGATACGAAGGGTGAACATATTGAGATACAATTTCCCACCGATAATTAAATACAGTCGCAAATTTAATATGCTTAAAGCGATCAAAACTTAACAGTTTTGTCGTTATCAAAAACTCGTCGTTTTCGAGCGACATAATCTGTAGAAGATCATCCCCCATATTTGAAGAAATCGCTTCTAGGTTTTGCTCAACCGCTTTACGATAGAGCGCGCGATGCTCATTTACAGAAAACAAAAAAACTAAACAGGCGCATACTGAGATGGACAAAATAGTAATTGCGAACAATTTTGACCGAATACTGTAAAACATTGACTCGACCTTCTACCAACGCATAGAGAAGCCGCGTTGCGCCAGTTTTCTGACGCAAAGGCAATTCGCCCCAAGCTTCCGCACCAACACACCTAAGTGTAGCTTAAACCGACTTAGATACGGCATTGGTTGATCGGCAATCTGTGGTTATCTAGTCGAGATCAAAAAATCATAAGAAAACTTTTAGGGGTACACATAAAACAGAAAGGCGAAATAATGAAATGCACTGCCAGCGAGCACGAATATGTGCCAAATAACATGGTGATAGGGCATCTTCTTACGAATATAAAATACTACACCCAGCGTGTAGCAAAGACCGCCGGCAAATAAAAGACCCAACCCACCATCGGGAATTATTGCGGCTAGTGGCCTTGCCGCAATAATAATCAACCAGCCCATAATTAAATACAGTGCAATTGCGGTTTTACGATAACTCTTTTTAGCGAATATCTCCACGTAAAGACCAGTGAGCGCTAAACTCCATATCACCGCAAAAATAGCCCAGCCATAATTGTGGCGAAGGCTAACCAAGGTGAGCGGCGTATAGCTCCCCGCAATCATCACATAGATTATGGCGTGATCTAACTTGCGCAGGTAAAGCTTCTTGGTGCCTTGCCGACTAGCGTGATAAAGCGTTGAACTAAGGTAGAGCAGTATCAAACTAATGCCATATACCAAAGCGCTTACTAAATGCCAACTATCACCATAGGCCAGCGCACGCTGAAGCAAAACCAACGTACCAATAACACTAAAAACAACCCCTGCTCCGTGGCTAAGTGCATGTAGAAATTCTTCTCGCGAACTGTAACTCGTAACTGTCATAAATATTGGCGCTCGATTGCAAAGCAAAAGTCAGGATAAAACTACTATACAGTAAGGTGTATGACAGCTCTAACACTTAGCAATCGCCAATTTAACGCTTAATAACCTTGGGTTTTTAGTGGCTTCTAAAACTGCCAAGCTACTCCAATAACAAGCTCTCGTCCGCGACTGGGAACCGGATAAGTTAAAAACGCGCCGTTAGGAGGGGTTTCAATTTTATTATTGAGAATATTTTTACCCTTCAAATAGATTTGCCAATTAGTAGTTGGTCGATATTGAACTTTAGCAAATACATTAGAACTAGCGCCTAATTCACGTAGACTATTATCCGGCAAGAGCATGTCACTCTTTCCGCGGTAGGTTATGCCGACGTTCCCATTCCAATCTTGGTGCTGATAATTAAGCGACGCGGACGCAGTATTACTCGCTTCTCTATAAGTAGTGCTAAGCGTCTCATACTGACGCGTTAATGCTACATTCAACATTAATCGCATCCCAACCTCGTGAGAAAACTCTAGCTCGACACCTTTGCTTTGCTCCCGATTAGGCGAATTAATAAAGGTTACAGCAGCGTCAGACACGACAGCTAAACCAATAGATTTATCAAATTTATTGATATAGCCCGATGCAGACACCTGAGTTTGACGCCAACGCCCTAACCAAATCAATTCTAAGGTTTTGACCGTCTCCGCGGCTAAATTTGAATTACCCGAAATACTTGAGCTAGGCGCTAAATTTAATTCCTCTTCCGACGGTGCGCGGAACGCCTCACCATATAATAGCTTTAATGTTTGCGATTTATTTATAGGCTTTACCAAGCCGACACGCGGGCTAATTTTAGAACCAATTCCGGAATAGCTATCGTGCCGAAGGCCGAGTGTTAATTCACCATCACCCAACACTTCTGCTCGCAGCTGGGTATAGGCACCAACAATATCTCGCCTCGAACCGAACTGGGTTACTCGACTAGCCGCAAAGTTAGGTCCATACCACTCAATCGGAAACTCAGATGTTAAAAACGCATTCAAATTGTAGTTGTATGCGGTGCTATAGCTGGGCACATCGAGCTTGCGATATTCCCAACCAAACTGCAATTCTGTACGATTAGAAATTCGCCAATCGTTAGCTTGATTAACGCGAAGCTCATTAAAACCTTTGGCGCTGGTTTTGGTAATTAGCGGTTCGTTGCTAGCAGGGGAACTTATTGAGGCAAGGACACCCGCACCCGTAGCTTGACTAACTACTTCAATTTCAGACCAGCTATAACTCAATCTAAGCGTTGAATTTATATCGAACCAACTAAAATTTTGGATTGCTGCAGCCGATGTAGTTTTAGCAGTAGAATAATTTACGTCTTGGCCCGCGCCAGTAAAGCTTATAAAATTTTCGCCGTGGTATTGCTGCTGCTGTAACGTCAAAGATGTATCCCGCCATGTTACTTTTAGATTTGCGCCGTGCTGATTGTGCGGGTCGGTAATACGCTCTTGACCGCGATCCGAAACATCGAAACTATCACCGTCATCTCGCTTAAGATTCGCCAGAAAATCCACACTCAAATCTGAACGGCTATAATTAAGCGCAAGCTCAGTACCCAGAGTGCCGTTATCACCTGCAATCACTTCTAAGCTGTTGGTATTGCGCAAGGTCACAATATTTATCACGCCCATTAGCGCGTTCGAACCATATAACGCTGAACCCGGGCCACGAATAAATTCTACACGCTCAATTTGGCTAAGGTTGAATTGGGGGAAGGCCGTTGAGCTACCGCTAGTGCGCGCGTCGTTTAAACGCTGGCCGTCAACCAATACCAGCACCTCGGCACTGGCGATGCCGATACGACGTCCGCGCGCCGAAAATGGGTAATCAATAGGAGTGGACGATGAGCGATATGATTGAAAGCCAGGAACAAAATTCATCAACTCTGCAAGCGAATCAACCGCCATAGTATCGAGCTGCTGTCGCGTAAAAACAGTTACAGAGCTCGGCACCTGCTCCATTGACGCCTCGGATAGCGTTGCTCCACTGACCTTTACAGTCAGTAGCTCTTCAAGAGACATCTTAAAAATATCATTTTGTCTAGGTTGCGCGCCAAAAGCTGGCACCGCGAGAGCCCAATAGATGGCTAACGCACCTACAAGTGATCGTCCAATTACCATATCGAACCTTTACCTTCCTGTGCGGTGGTAAAGCCATATCGGCGCCACCCATTTCAGACTGCCAGAACTTTGCTAAATCTCGCCTCCCCCATAATACTCGAAGTCGTTTTGTAATTGTTTCGACTTACGTCAATGTCCGCGTGAAAACCTATATCACTTTTGCGGGTTATCGCCAGATTTATTACTTTGTGCGCCACTACTGTCGCTTTTTATCCCTATTTTTACGGACATTTATTTTTGATTAAACTGTAGTTCACATAAGCGCAGGTACAACGGCGAGCTTCGTAGCAGTTCGGCGTGAGTTCCCTCTGCGACGATTACACCATCATCCAAAACAATAATTCTATCGGCGTGCATTACGGTCGCCAAACGGTGCGCAATAATTAAGGTGGTGCGTTGCCGCATCAATTCTATCAATGCTGCTTGCACATGCTGTTCACTCTCAGCATCTAGCGCGCTGGTCGCTTCGTCAAGCAAAAGAATTGCTGGATCTTTTAGTATGGCACGGGCGATTGCAATACGTTGTTTTTGCCCGCCAGATAACCGTACGCCCTTCTCGCCAAGATAGCTCTGGTAGCCCTCTGGCAACTGCTCGATAAAATCATGAGCATGTGCTTTAATCGCTGCCGCGGTTACTTCACTGTCGCTCGCATCTGTCTTACCGTAACGAATATTATGGGCAACATCGGCACTAAACAACACGGGCTGCTGCGGCACTAAGCCAACATGCTGGCGCGCTTCCTGTAATTGCAAACTGTGGAGCGGGCTACCAAATAGATTTACCTGGCCTGTCGTTGGGTCGTAAAACCGTTCTAACAATTCAAACACTGTTGTCTTCCCCGCGCCAGAAGGCCCAACCAACGCAATGGTTTCGCCGGGTTTTACTCGCAGGTTAATATTTTTTAATGCGAAGCGATCTCGACGGGATGGATAAGAAAAACTCGCGTTGACAAATTCCAGCGCGTATTCAGCATCGGTTAAGTTTGGACTAGTGAAATTTTTCGGCGTTTCAATTTCTGCACTAACACCCAGTAACTCAAGAAGCCGCTCCGCTGCTCCGGCCGCACGCTGCACCTCGCCATAGACTTCCGAAAGAGTGCCTAATGATGTCGCAACCATAATTGCGTAGAACACAAACGCACCTAGCTCGCCCGCCGTTATATTGCCGCGCAACACATCTGTACCACCTACCCACAGCATCATTGTAATAGCAATGAAAACTAAAATTATTACCGCAGCAATTAAGCTTGCGCGCTGAAGAATACGCTTTTTGGCTATTTCAAATGCGGTATTTACCTCTTTCGCAAAGGCTAAGCGCTCCTCCTGCTCTCGGGTATAGCTTTGCACGACTTTTATGTTGTTAATAATTTCTCCGGCATAGGTACCAACACCGGCAACGCTATCCTGACTTTTACGCGATAAACTTCGTACCTTGCGGCCAAACAGCAACATCGGCAAAAGCACAAACGGAATTCCGCTCAAGACGATTAAACTTAGTTTTACATTGGTAATAAAAAGCATAATTAAGCCGCCCACTAAAGTAAGTGAGCTGCGCAGCGCCAATGAAAATGACGATCCCACAATAGATTGCAAAAGGGTCGTGTCGGTTGTTAATCGGCTCATAATTTCGCCGCTAACATTTTCTTCAAAGTAACTTGGATGCAAACTTAACAACCGATTAAACACAGCTTCCCGAATATCGGCGCTGACTTTCTCCCCGAGCCAGCTCATCAGATAGAAACGCATAAAGGTTCCGCAGGCCATAGCAAAAATCAATACGGACACAATGCCTAGCGCCGCAGCCAACTGTGCTTCCGACTGGGCGACAAACCCTTCATCGATGACCAGCTTTACCGCCTGACCAATCGATAAGCTAATTGCCGCTACAAAGACTAAAGCCGCAACAGCGGCCAATGCAGTTATTTTGTAGGGTTTTACAAAGCGGAATATGGGAATCAACGTTGGAATAGCTTTTTCACGTTTTTCTTTCTTATGCTCGGCTCCGGTCTGCTCGGTCGCGGTATCCTTCCGTACTTTTGCTTCGGTCATAATTGGTGGGTTCCATGCTATTTAGTAAGGTATCTACTGATGATACCGCGGTTAAACTCTGGCCATACTAGTTATACCTAGGGCCTCATTTGAGCACTGAAAATCGCACCATAACAGACATAGGTGAACCATTATCGCGCGCAGCGCTGTATTCTTCTGAAATTACATTCGCTACATCTCTATCCTTCTCGATCTATTCGCTCATTTTTCGCTCATTTTGTCGGGCTTTAAACACCTTACAGTAGTGGTATGCACCTTGCTTGAGCAAAGCTAATGATCTTGTAAATAATTTGGGCAATTAAATCTTCATGAAAGAATTTGATCTTGTAGTAATTGGCAGTGGGCCGGCTGGCCAACGAGCCGCTATTCAAGCCTGTAAGCTTGGCAAGCGCGCGGCCATAGTTGAGAAAAACACCCGCGTCGGCGGTGTTTCAGTTCACACCGGCACCATCCCTAGTAAGACTGTACGCGAAGCGGTGCTCTATTTAAGCGGCTGGCGCCAGCGCGGTTTTTACGGAATGAATCATCGCGAGCGCACCAAGATTACTCCTGACGACGTTCTCGAGCGAGTAAAGCTAACCCTCAGCCATCAAGTCGAAGTGATGAGCGATCAACTTTGTCGAAACGGCGTAGAAGTGATCGGCGGTGCGGCATCCTTTGTCGATAAGAACACCTTGGCGATAAAGACTAACGGTGGCGAATTAGAACACATTAAGGCCCACAATATTTTGGTTGCCGTGGGCACACGCCCTTATCGCCCAAGCGAAGTTCCCTTTAACGGCAGCACCGTTCTCGACAGCGACGAGATTTTAAGCTTCAACAAAATGCCGCGCTCGTTAACCGTTATTGGCGGAGGGGTTATTGGCATTGAGTACGCTACAATTTTCGCAGCGCTCGACGTAAAGGTGACCTTGGTAGAAGAGCGCGCACGGGTACTAAGCTTTCTCGACAGTGAAATCATCGATGAATTTCAACACCAAATGCGCGACCAAGGTGTCGTTTTACGCCTCGAAGAAACGGTAAAAACAATCGAGACCGATGCTGACAATAGAGTTATTACCACCCTCAACAGCGGTAAAAAAATTCAAACCGACATGTTGCTGTTCGCCGCCGGCCGTGCCG
The DNA here is from genome assembly GCF_001922985.1 of Teredinibacter waterburyi. Taxonomy (GTDB): domain Bacteria; phylum Pseudomonadota; class Gammaproteobacteria; order Pseudomonadales; family Cellvibrionaceae; genus Teredinibacter; species Teredinibacter waterburyi. Next base: position 147,976 of record NZ_MRUH01000007.1, on the reverse strand, counting down.
GATCGACAGACTCATTAAACTTGCCGGCCGCAGGTTTGGCGGCAGATTCGCGCGGCCGTTTAACGGTAAACGAATTTTTTCAAACCCAAGTGCCGCATATCTATGCCGCCGGCGACGTTATCGGGTTTCCCAGCTTGGCAGCAACTTCAATGGTGCAGGGCCGACTTTCCGCCTGCCATATGTTTAATCATGAATTTCGCAATAAGCTCGAGTACTTCCCTTACGGCATCTATTCTGTACCCGAGATTAGCATGGTCGGCGCAACCGAGCAGGAATTAACTCAGCAAGGCATCGCCTACGAAACCGGCGTGGTGCGATTTCGCGAAGTCGCGCGCGGTCAAATTCTCGGCTTACAACAGGGCATGCTGAAAATGCTGTTTGCGGTGGATGATTTTCGTTTGCTTGGCGTACATGTGATGGGGGAAGGGGCAACTGAGCTTATTCATATCGGCCAAGCGGTTATAACTTTGGGTGGAACCTTAGATTACTTTGTCGACTCTGCATTCAATTACCCTACTCTGGCTGAAGCCTATAAAGTGGCCGCTCTCAACGCCTGGAATAAGATGAAGCCTTACCGCAAAGCGATTCCCCCTAACGTTGTACCTATTAGCAATGATGCGCTGAAAGAATACAGTGACAGCTAGAATTACTTAGCTAATTGGTAGTGTACAACTAACACACAAACCACCGCGCGGTTGATTTTCAATTAGCAATTGACCGCGGTGTTTGTGTAGCGCCTTTTCGGCAATGCTCAAGCCCAAACCAAAACCCTGCGTGTGCATTTGATTGCCCGCGCGATAAAAGGGTTGGGTTAGCCGAACGATATCATCGGCGTCAACGCCTTCGCCATAGTCTTTAATACACACCGTTACGCTATCTTCTCGCTGTCTTAGGGTAATATCGACTTTCTTTTCTGCTGGCGTATATTTACAGGCATTTCGCACGATATTCTCCAACGCGCTTTGGAGCGTTTTCTGATATGCGGGCACAACTACACTTTCTTGTTTTAAATCTAGCTCGATTTCTTTTTCGGGGTATTCAAGCTGAATAGTCTTTTTCACCTCCGCCACCAGCGACACTAGATCGACATCCGTTTTTGATTCGTTGGTCTTATTCAAACGAGAATAATCGAGAATCTGCTGTATCAAACTATCGATACGCGCGCATTCTCCATGTATTCGCGATGTATAGGTGCTGTCCGACAACTGCTCTTCTACCAATCCCACCGACGCCTGCAAGCGTGCCAAGGGCGCACGCAGTTCATGGGACACATGGTGTAACAATTGCTGTTGCGCTTGTAAAGTCGCATTAACATGACTTGTCATATACGCCATATCCGTGGCGAGGTCGCCAAGTTCATCGCGCCGCTGCAGAAGTTTTTTGTCGACCGCTACCAAAGTATTCCCCTGCGCATAGTCACGACTGTAGCGCCCGAGTTTTTTCAATGGCCGACTAATACTCCAACTCAATACGGCGCTCACGATGCTGGACACAATCAAAATAATCACCAGCTGCACCGAGGTAAAACGTCGCAGAGCGTGTTTAAAGAATAGCGGAACGGGAGGCTTAACAGAAACCACCTGATATTCATTGCCAGCGTTACTCAATAAATTTAACGACTGCACATCGTCTTGCGGTAAATTACGGTTCGGCCAGCCGAATATTTGCTTACCTTGGTCGTCGAAAATTGTCATACGTATTTTCGGTGCATGACCAAAATTGTCGGCAATAGACGTTAATGAAGACGACGAATCGCCAGCATCTGGTGGATGATTCGTTGCGCGATTAAATCGTTGGCGCAACTCCCGCTCGAGTAAGCGCGGATGCATAACTTCACCCCGCTCATAACGCTCAATGATATTGCTAGATATTTGCTTTACCAACCCCGTATAGTTTTCTGTAAAGTCAGCCCGCTCGATTTTTTCGGTAATCACGTAGGTCGTTGCCAGCATTATAAAAATACTCGACAACCAAAAGGATAGAAAAATTCGCCAAAAAAGTCGGTGGAAACCAAATCCGCGCACGCGATTTTCACTTGTTGTCGCTTTCATCGGCTTTACTTTAGTCACCGTGACCATCCGTGGTCAGCAGTTGATAGCCCTGACCTCGCACTGATTTAATTATGCCGTCCACACCTTGCATACTTAACTTCTGCCGCAACCGACTAATATGAACGTCGATACTGCGATCGTAAGCTTCAAGCTTTCGCTGCAGTACTTGCTCAGTTAGCTCCTGCTTAGAAATTGTCTGCCCCGCTTGTTGCATCAATAATTGCAAGGTATGAAACTCTGCGCCGGTTAAATTCAGGTCTACGCCATTTACATTTGCGGAGAGCAAACCAGGGCTAACGCTAATGCCATGTAATCTTAGCTCGTCCGCCGGCACAGGACGGCTAACCTCGGGCGACGCATTCGCCCTGCGCAGTACCGCTCTGATTCTAGCGAGCAGCTCACGTGGGTTGCAGGGTTTGGTGAGGTAGTCATCCGCGCCCATCTCGAGCCCAACGATACGATCTATATCATCGCCTCGCCCCGTCAACATAATTACCGGGACGGTATTCGCGGGGCGCAACTTCTGTAGTACATCGAGCCCTGTTATACCCGGCATCATGATATCGAGCACGACCGCTGCGTAGCGGCTATCAGCTTCGAGCACCGTCAAGGCGTCCACTCCCGAATGAGCACAATCAACATCTAGTTGCTGTAAACGCAGATAATCGCCTAGCAGCTCACACAGCTCTTGGTCGTCGTCGACAAGCAGTATTTTGGTGGCAACAGTATTCATATGACGAGTCTACTTGAGTCATTTTTATCATCGTAAATCTTTACCTAACTTTACACTGACTTAACCCTACTTAGCGACCAGGCAGAGCATAATCTGCTCAACGGATGAGGCGATTGCTTTCATCATATTGGTTGGCACTAAGCGTACCAATCAACCCTCAACTTAGGAGCTAATATTATGAACAAGTTATTCCCCACAACACTTTTGGCTATAGCGCTCACAACTTCTGCCGCGGCGAGTTTTGCTGGGCGAGGTGATTGCTTTGGTGACGGCGGACCAAGCCGAGGCATGCAAACGCCTATGTTAGAGAGAATTCTAACCCTAACCGACGAGCAAAAAAGTGCCATCGCCGATATTAACGCAACCTATGCGACGGATGGAAACCCGCGCGCTTGGCTTGGCGATCAAATGCGAGATTTGGACCCACAAGCAGTAGATTACCAACAGCAGGTAGATCAACTTGCCGAGCAAGCTGCCGAAAATGCACGTGAGCGCGTATTACAGCGCGCAGAAGTTCACGCGCAAATTCAAGCGGTCTTAACCGAGGAACAACGCCTACAACTAAAAGACTTTAAAGCGTCAAATAGAGTCGGCAATGGCGGCGGCTGGCGCAGATAGAAGCTTTATCGAGTGTTCTTCATTCGCATAACAGAAGGCCACCAAAACTCGTTTTGGTGGCCTTTTTTCGCATGGTTTGGTAGGCAGTTACAACAACAGCTAGTAGCGGTAACGACTTAGATCCGAGACGAGCTTCTTCTCGGCTACAGCAACATCATTTGCGTCGCTGTTCATTTGTAAAATCTCATTGGCGAGATATTCCGAGCCACTTAACACGTTGCTCATTTTTTCGTTTACCTCGTGACTAAGTTCACGCTGCTGCTCAGCCGAGGTTGCCACTAAAGCTATGCGGCTACTTATCGATTGAATTTTGCTGGCTATAAGGTTGTAGGAGTCGGCGCTCGCTTCGGTCAGCTTTATCGCCTCTTTAACCATACTTTGGCCACGCTGTGTCCCCAAAAATGACTCTTCTGTTTTTTGCTGAAGCTCACCGATAATACGTTCTATTTCAAGAGTTGAGTCCTGAGTTCGCTGCGCCAAGGTACGCACCTCGTCGGCAACAACCGCAAAACCACGACCGGTCTCGCCTGCCCGCGCAGCCTCAATTGCCGCATTTAACGCCAGCAAATTTGTTTGTGCGGCGATATTTTTAATAACATCAAGTACGCCTGCAATGGTTTCACTAGAGGCTCTTAATTCATTTGAGGTCGTTGCATTTGAATCCAATTCAATTACTAAATCACTTACAAGCTTCAAATTTTTCTCTACGTCTTGCTTTCGTTCAGTCGCTACCTGCAACGTTTCTTCGCAATCGGCTGCGGTATCCTCGGTGCTTTTAACAATGCCATCTATCGAGCTTTGCAGGCTGGAAAGTAGTGAAATAGAATTCTGAGTAATATTGCGCTGCTCCAATGTATTGTCGCTCGTTTTTTTACTCACACCGCCAAATTTCTCTACCCACTCACCAACTTGATCGATGCTCTTTTGGGTTTCTCGAAATGTCGACGAGACGACCTCTAACAGTTTATTAAAGCTTAACGCTAACTCGCCAATTTCGTCTTCACGATCCGTGGGCGCGCGAACTGCGAGATTGAATGTACCGTTACTGTTAATTCCGGATATCGTTTTGGTTACTATCGAAAGTGGCCGAAGTACTACTTGCTGGATCAACAACACCAAACATACCGACAGTACGATTAGCGTAATGATCATATTGATTACCGTTTCAATAATGCTATACACCAATGCATTGGTGACGCCGTCATCGCTATAGCTAACACTAATCTTGCCGATTTCTTTGCCGCTATTGTAAGTCACAGGGAAGCTAAGTGAGCGGTAGACAGAATGATCATTTTTTGCGGTTACCATACGTCGATCTTTTTGATCGAAGACGGTGATCGCACTGATAGTATTACCCGTTACATAGGAATCGACAATTTTCTGCAGCACTGGCAGATCATAGGAGAAGATAGGATCTTTCATAATGACTTCTAGTTGATCATTTAGATCCGATATTTCATTCTCTAGTTCCTTGTATTCTTGAGTACTAAGATAGAGATAGGAAGCGATTGAGGTTACGCCTAGAACTATGGTTACGGTTGCCAATACAACCACCAACACTTTAGTTGTTATAGATTTCACTTTTGCCCTCTACTTGTATAAGTTTTTACGTTTAGATCACTTGGGTCCAACCACAATTCATTTCTTTCAAGCGGCGTTTTATCACTCAAAAATGGATTAGCTAATTTGATAACGCGACGGTTTTTAATATCAGAGTTTTTGAGAGCCATTTGAGTTTCTTCATCAGCAAAGAAGATCTCGTCAAAACTTCCGTCGGCGATCATGAGTTCTAATTGCTCGGTTAGATGTTTCGCTAACGCTTGATTATTTTTATTGACGAAAAAATAGAAGGGCGCTTTGTACCAAAGCAGTAATGATTTATCGATAACAAGATTTAGATTCGCTTCCCTCTGAACCTCTAACCAGGGCTCTTGAATAGCCCGAGGAAAATAGTCAAACCTTTCGGCTTCTAGCATTCTAAAAAGGTTGCTGTACTTCAACTCTTTAACAACTGGCAGCCCATTATTTTCTAGAATCTGGGTGTCGGCCCAAAACTTTCCCTGACCAGCAGTAAACCGCTTTAAGTCACCAAGTGATTTTACATCTTCGAATAGGTACGCGTTTTCTCGTTTCACTATGGCTAGGCGCATGCCGAACAGACCGCGATACAAGGGAATATAGATTGCCTGAAAATTCTTTTCATAATCTGGGCTCGACAGCGCCCAAAAAATATCTAAGTCATTATTCTCTACGTCCTTGATAACTGTACTTAGAGGTATTGAATCAATCTCACCATAGGGAAATGTTGGCTGGTATTTATTGCCGCGGCGCAGCAATTCGACGATCAATCGATCCGCCAATTTCTCTTCACCGCTTTCTTTAGGTATTCGAACTTGCTCACCCCTTACGCATACGCTAACGCACGCAATGCATGTAAAGGCCGCAACATATTTAACGTATAGAAAAAAATTGGCGAAGTAACATTTTAGGGGGTTCATCTGAGTTTCCCGTACTCTATTGCCAATACATGCGTACGGCTTAGATCTTCGGCTGACTAACTACGCCAGAACTAATGCGAAGTTTGATCTTGTGGTATTAAACAAAGACGCGAACACCAACAGCATATATAGAACCATGCCATTTCACGTAGACTCGATAATGAGTATAGACACATGCAATTTTAGCTGCCGAATTTGTCGGCAAAATAATTGTTTAAAACGGGAATTTAAAACCGGTAGGTAACGCCAATGGCGCCAAAATCACTAGAAGCAGGCTGATTTTTATAGCTTTTCGTTGCGCGCGCGCCAGAGTAGATAAACGCCCATCGCCCCAAATTGAATGATACCCCGTAGCTAAATTGGAGCTGTTCATGAATTAGAGGTACACCGTGGCTACTCTTAACGCTATTGCCTTCGATAAAAATATCGTTAAAAACATAACGCCCCAATACCTCAACAAAAACTAACCAACGTCGTTCGCCAACGCCAGCAATTGGGTTTACCTCTCGCCCCGGCAAATCCGTCGCTGTATGCACAGTTTCGGCTAGATGGTTACCCCAGCGAAACCCGGCACCGGCGCCGATGTCACTGCGCAGGTTGCCAACACCACCATGAGCGCTACCAATAAATTCAATACCCAGTCCACCTGTTAACGAGCGCTGCCACAATTTTTCGGAATGAGCGAACTCAAGTCTAACCACGGGCTCGTCGTTAAGTTGATGGGCCCAACCACGCGGATTGGTTCCACTGGTAAGTTTGTGAATTAATTTTTGGGACTCTTCTGCCTTAGCGCTAGGCCCAACCACACCAAGATGGAGCGCTATTCGATCTGTAGTGTCGGTATCAACGGCGTAAAAATTCGCTCGCCAAAGTAACGCACCAGAATAAGGCTGCTGCTGGCTTAACAGGTCTTCCGATTCAATATCCTCAGGGGTATTAATGACTTGGCCAAACAGGTAGCTGATCGCGCGCTTGCGATTATCTAGGCGGCTTAAATAGCTAAGCTTAACCAAGGGTAATAGCCATGCTGGCGTATTGTCTTGATCAAATTCGTCAAAAGTCCCCTTACCTAATGCTATGCCAAAACCGTTGGTATAACCGCCGTCCTCCTGAAAGAACACGTCGTTTTCAAATACCACGCTTAGGTATTCCGTAGCAGGCCTATCATCACCTCTTGCTCCCGCTTCGCTAAATAGTGATACGGCAACAACAAAAGTGATGAGTGAACTTAGCCATATACTCCAAGCAGGTGAACTCTTAGGCCGGAATGAGTTCTTAGTAGCCATTCGCTATGGTTTTCCTTAGCTTCAATTTTTGAGATTTTTAGGGTTAATACCATGAGTACAAACGACCGCCCATTTCCAATCGTAACCTTACTGTTACTTGGCGTTTGCCTCGTAGCCGCTCTACTCGCGTATTTTTTGCTTTCTCGAGATCAGAATTCTAACACTGAGGCGGTCAAATCTATTTCACAACAGGTTCCCATCCCTACCCCTGTAGTGATGCCAACAACGGTTAACAAGTCATCGGAAGTACTTGCTGTCATCACTGCAGAAGCTCAAACCACACCTGAACCTACACCAACTCCGCTTCCCAAGCTTAACGATAGCGACGTAGTTCTGAGGAATGAGATTACGTCATTAAATTTGTTGGGCGCGCTCGCGGGAAAGCTAACACCCGATGAGATTATCCGAAAGTCGGTGCGTGCTATTTATAATCTCAGCAAGGGAAATGTTGTTCAGCAGTATCGGCCCTTAGAGGGCCCCGCTAAACAATTTAATGCAGTTGCAACCGGGAAATCCACGCCCATTGCATCGTCAGAGGTTATTGGTGAATTTATAGAAACGCCAACGTACCAAATGGGCGCAGCTAATTTTCAGCGCTACCAACCCTATGTCGAACTGATCAATAGGGCGCCGCTCGATTCTGCTGTTCAGCTTTATCGTGCCTATTACCCTCTGTTACAACAAGCCTACGAGGAGTTAGGGGAAGGGCCTTCCGATTTTAACCAAGTCGTAATAGACACTTTAACCAATTTACTAGCAACACCAGAGCCTAAGCAGGAACCGATATTAATTCGTACATCGGTACTCTATAAATACTTGGATCCCGCGTTGGAACGACTACCCAACAGTCAAAAATTGATGCTGCGTCTCGGTACCGAAAATCGCGCTAGCGTTAAGTTGAAGTTAAAGGAATTAAAAAGTTTATTAGAACGAACAGAGGATAAGAGAAAGGGTTGATCTTTGTTACATAAAAAAGCCCGCTTAATACCGCGGGCCTTTACTAGCTTTAATGATTATAGATTCGTCTTTAGCAAGCCGTGAAATAGCGCTAAAAAATATCGAGAAATTGGGGCAAGTTACCAAGGTTACGGCTAGCGTTTTAATTATCAAAAGTCCGCTAGGCAATAAGCTTAAACTAACTGTTTTCCCATGGTAAATTTTCTAACATCTCTCGGCGACTTGTAATCATTTCTTCATAGGTTTGTACGGTAGAGAAATCTAACAACTCATCACGCAAGCGCAAACGCTCTAACTGACGCTCTAAACACGTTATTTCACGAATGAGCTGTTGCCGCATCAAGGTAGTGTTGTTATACGGCGCATTGATACCGTGTAGCTGATGTGCCCTGTTCATATGCCTCTTCCATTCGTTGTTAGGTTGACTGCCCTTTGTAAGTCTTATGTTACAACTCTAGGGTAAGACGCTAGGTTGATGTAAAACGATAGGCCTGATTCTATTTCCAGCTTTTTTCTTATTATGTTGCCGGTCGGTTAAGAATAGCTAAATATCAGAGTGATTGAAGCAAAGATGGTTCATAAAACGGCCAAAAGATAAATCTGACGCCACTTTTTTCTTATATCGAGATAGGGTTCTAATATCAGTCGCGTTTTAGTAAGTATTCACTTTCGCTGCATCACGCGCCACACCTGAGCTTAAAGCAGGTGACTTCATAAGCCCAGAGTCGTCCCCCTAATTCGGCTTGTAATCACCTTTTAGATAAGCACGAGCCAAATACAGCGCCGCAATACTTCTCGCCTCGGTTAGTTCGCCACTTGCAACGAGGTTATCGATGTCCGATAGCGAGCAGGGTACAACGTCAAGCGGCTCGGGTTCGTCACCCTCAGCCGTCTCGGGGTACAGGCCTTGGGCAATTATTATATTGGTATGGTGCTGCATATAGCTGGGAGATTGGCTCACCCGTTTTAGTAGCTTTAGTTCACGAGCACCGTGGCCAACCTCTTCCATCAGCTCGCGGTTAGCCGCGTGTAAAATATCTTCCCCAGATTCGACCCGGCCCTTTGGCAATCCAATTTCATAGCCCTCAATACCTACACCGTATTCGCGAATTAACAGCACCGTATCTTCATCAAGTATAGGCACTATAAGTACCGCGCCACTGCCGCCCGATGCTAAACGCTCATATATTCGTTCTTCGCCGTTACTAAAACGTAACGACAGCTCCTCAATGCGGAATAGGCGGCTACGCGCGACCATCTTGCAATTGAGTATTTCGGGTTTAACCGGCATAGTGGATTACCTAGATAAATGAGAACTGCATTATAACAATGATTAACTGGAACCAAATCGAGACAGTGTTATTGGATATGGACGGCACCTTGCTCGACCTCCACTTCGATAACTATTTTTGGCTTACTCATCTACCCATGCGCTATGCAGACGCGAAAGGCATCTCGCTGGAAGAGTCCGAGCGCTTTTTGGGTGAGCGCATCGAATCCTACCGAGGTACGCTACAGTGGTATTGTTTAGATCACTGGTCTGAACTGGTCGAAATGGATATTCCACTACTTAAACGCGAAATTCTCCACAAGATTCAAATACGCCCCTACGCGGAAGAGTTTCTAAAAACACTACGCCACATTGGTAAAAAGGTTGTACTTATCACCAACTCTCACCCAAAAGGGTTACAGCTGAAATTGGATGTGACAGAAATTGACCGCTGGCTGGACTTGGTAATCTCGTCTCACGAGTTCAGCCTACCAAAAGAAGATATCGCTTTTTGGCACAAATTGCAGGAAAAAGAACATTTCGACCCGAACACCACTTTATTTATAGACGACACCCCCAATATTCTCCGCAGCGCCAAAACCTTTGGTATTCAGCATCTGGTATGTATCACTCAACCCGATAGCCAACGTCGTGGTATTGCGTCTGGAGAATTTATCGACATCACCCATTTCGACGAGATAATGCCCCCTACGCACGTGCAGCCGTAGAGCGCCACTTAAATCCAATATCCCAGCTATTTAATCTTATGAACAAAGTTCGTATCGACAAGTGGCTCTGGGCGGCGCGGTTTTTTAAGACCCGCAGCCTAGCAAAGCAGGCCATCGACGGTGGAAAAATCCACCTGAATGGCGCTCGCGTGAAAGCTAGCAAAGATATCGAAGAAGGTATGACGCTACAGGTAAGACAGGGCTATGATGAACGCGAGGTGCTGATTTTAGCGCTGTCGGATCAACGTCGCGGTGCACCGGAAGCAGCTAAGCTTTATCAAGAAACACAAGCCAGCATAGAAAAACGCGCACTCTACGCAGCGCAACGCAAATCGCTTGGCGGCCAGAGTGCTCACACTGCCGGCAAGCCTAATCCGCGTGAGCGCCGCCTCATCAATCAATTTAAGCGCGATTTAAACGAATAGTTTCGTGCCGATCGACTCTTGCCCAAATTAACCGGACCCTGTTGTTATGTCTGAACACCACGTTTTTGATTGTACTCACCGCTTTATTTTTGATGATACCGATGTTCGCGGTGAGCTTGTTACACTGCGCACCAGCTATCAGAAAGCAATGGCGCATCAGCAAATACCTACATCCCTTAAGCCGCTATTGGGGCAGTTTTTTGCGGCCATCTCGCTACTCAGTGAAACACTCAAGTTTGATGGCGTCCTCACCCTGCAAGCACGTGGAGATGGCGCAGTCCCGTTAATCATGGCGGAAGCCAATAATCGTGGTGATCTGCGCGGAATTTTACGTCACTCGGAGTCTTTCACTAACGAACAGCTCGAATTATTAGGTACGGAGAAATCGTTTAAGGAACTGCTCGGTAACGGGTTTTTGACCATCACCGTCGACCCGAGCCAAGGGGAGCGCTATCAGGGTGTTGTGCCACTCGACGGCGAAACACTTGCGGCTTGCCTCTCGTCTTATTTCGTACAATCCGAACAGCTCCCCACCAAGCTTTGGTTATTTGCCAGCGAATTCGTCTGTGGCGGCCTAATGCTACAAAGCCTACCCGCTCAGAAAATTAAAGATCTAGATCAGCGCGGCGAGGTTTGGGCCACCGCCGTAAATTTGGCCGCTACGTTAACCCACGACGAACTGTTTAGTTTACCCCGCGATGCACTGTTGTACCGTTTATTTAATGAACTTAAATGCCGCCTATACCCAGCACGAGAACTTCAATTTCGCTGCAGTTGTAGTCGCGAGAGAAGCGCTAACGCACTGATTTCACTCGGCCGTAGCGACGCGGAATCGATGCTAGAAGAGAAGGGAAAAATCGCAGTCGACTGCCAGTTTTGTGGTCAGCACTATGCATTTGCCAGCGAGGATATGGATTCTATTTTTGGCGAGAAAGATCAGCCATTACATTAATTAAGCTAGAATTCGGGACAAGAAGAATATGAAGCTGCCCGCTTTTACAGCGGGCAGCCGGGTCGTTTAACCGTCTAAGCGGCCAGTATTAATATAAGCCTGCTCTATGGCTCCGATATCAGGTATCACAAATTCTTCCATGCCGATGCGTACACGCATCCTATCGAAACTGCGCCGCACAACATTCGGATTTTCGGAAATATCGTGAATACTAACCCGAGACATACGCGGGATACCCTGAGTTGGTATTGCAATAAACGGTAGCCGGGGGTCAACGCCAGTATTGTTGATGACCGCCATACGACCCTGAGGATGCAGCGGTGCACCACTAACTCCATTAATAACCTCGTAAGAAATAACCGGCACGCGAACTTCCCGCCAGTCGTAGAAGCCCAGCATCCAAGACGGCATGCGATCAACCGGAATCAGCGGCTTCATCGCCGCCATTTCTGCAACAGTAGATGCTGGCAACAACAAGCGTGTATTCAATAAAGGCACAAGAAGGCAAGAAACCTCTTCGCTGGTATCTTCTGTATCTGGATCGATTTCTATTTGGTCGTCACTCATAACGGTATCTTTTTATCGAGGCTGATAGTGTTTGTGTAGCGAGTTTTGAGTGTTCGGCGTACCGCTTAAAACTCACTTCAATCCCGAATACTAACAACAGGTGCGGTCAGGATTAATTTGTAAATTGTGTTTTCGTTAAAACGCCGCTTGCTTTGAATGGCGCTCATGAGCGAAGCGTTTTGCCAAGTTTTCAGGAGACCCTTGGTAGCTAACCACACCCGTATTGATAGCAGAAACAGGCATAGAATCAACGGTACAACTCAACGGTGACTGGGCCCAAACCGTGCCGCCATAGTGATGCATATAGGCACAACTTTTACTGCCGTCATCACCCATACCAGAAAAAATTATTGCACCACTCGAATGCCCGTACACCCGTGCAAGCTTGGCCATAACCTGATCGATTGAGGGACTATAAGGCCCCAACCAAGCATCCGGGTGAGGCGCCAAGATCCCGGTATCGTGAATGCTGACTTGGTTCGCTGGCGAGACGATGTAAATACTTTGTTCGGCGATTAAATGCGCTTTCTCACAATTAAACACCTGCCAGCTTGTGTGGCGCACCAAAACCTTTCGTAGTGTGTCGCTAATTTCTGAATTAATGTGCTGCACATAAATAAAAGCAACACCTGTAACCCCTTTGGGTAAGCAATCTAAGAAAGCTGTCACAGCTTCAGGCCCGCCAGTAGACGCGCCTAACACCCAAACCTCTTGCGCACGGCGCTTAACGTCACTGCTATTGCTGCGGTCTGAACTCTGCTCACGAACCCCAACAAAACCGCTCACATCGGCGCAACACTGCTGCACTTTTGCAGCAAATCGGCGACTGCGTTCATCTATATTCGGTGTTGTCTCAACTTCAAGATCGTCGTAAATGATAGGTGTCGACAAACAATCTAATAAATCGATAAGCGGCTCATCGGTATCGTCCTCGCCACCTAAACGTACAACCCAAGCCTCTACTTCTGGCAGAGGCTTGAGCTTTGTCGCTTCTACCGTGACCGAAGCGACAACAATATGCCCAGCTCGCACTACCATTCGCTGAATGTCGGCCAACTCCGTTGGTGTTGCCGCCAACAGGCCGAATTTGATGGCCTGAACTTTCAAAATCGTTACCCTAGTTCGGGGTTAACTGCCAACGCTAGCAGTTCATTTAATTTTTCGAGTAGTAGATCTTCCTGATAAGGCTTACCCATATAGCCATTAACACCAAGGCTCATGGCGTGGTCGCGGTGCTTGGAGCCGGTACGCGAGGTAATCATAATGATTGGGATATGCTTCAAGCGGCTACTGGTACGAATATTTTTCGCGACTTCAAAACCGTCCATGCGCGGCATTTCAATATCTAATAGCATGGCGTCGGGTATTTGCTCTTGCAACACACGCAGTGCATCCACGCCATCTTTAGCGGTAATGACATCAAACCCTTCCCGCTCCAAGAAACGCGTGGTTACCTTACGCACGGTTACAGAATCATCCACCACCATAATCGTTTTTGTGGTCTCTTCAATTGGAACGGCCTGCGCGGGTAAACTGGTGTGCTGATGCTCGAGGGACAAGGAAGACTGAGCCATATCAACACGTACTAACGCATGGGGGTCGAGAATAACCACGACGCTACCATCACCCATCACCGTAGCACCCGAAACGCCCTGCACAGCACCGAACTGTGACCCAAGAGCCTTTACAACCACTTCGCGACTGCCTTGTAAGGCATCGACTTGTATAGCCATGGTTTGGTCAGCGGAGCGCACCAGCAATACTGGCAGGGGTAACGCGTGCCCCTCTAGCTTTGCCGGGGTATCGCGGTTAAGTAAGGTTCCTAAATAGCGAACTTTATAGTTTTCGCCCGCGTATTCAAATTTAGCATTTTGACTAGCATAGTAATGTTCGAGCTCAAATGGGCTTACTCGCACGATACCTTCAATGGTATTTAGCGGTACGGCGTACAAGTCTGAACCGATTTCTACCATTAGCGCGCGGTTTACCGAAACGGTAAATGGTAAACGTACAATAAATTCGGTGCCCGCACCCCATTCAGAGTTAATGGTAACGCTGCCGCCCAGCTGCTTAATCTCGGAATGAACCACATCCATACCGACGCCGCGGCCGGATATTTGGGTTACGGTTTCGGCGGTACTAAAGCCTGCGTGAAGAATAAACTGCATCACATCGAAGTCGCTCAATTCAGCATCAGCGGCCATCAAACCACGATCGATCGCTTTTTCGCGTACCCGCTTTAAGTCAACGCCGCGACCGTCATCTGCGAGACGCAAAATAACATCGCCACCTTCGCGCCCTAAAGTCAGGACAATCCGACCGGACTCAGGCTTGCCTAATTCGATTCGACGTTCAGGCATTTCGACACCGTGGTCAACGGCGTTGCGCAACATGTGCTCCAACGGCGGCACCATGCGCTCAAGTACAGAGCGATCCAATTCGCCTTCAACGTTATCCAGCTCAAAGCTCACTTGCTTGCCGAGTTCCGAAGCAACCTGCCGAACGATCCGACGCAGACGCGGCACGAGGCGAGAGAAAGGCACCATGCGGGAACGCATTAGCCCTTCTTGCAAGGTGGTATTAATACGCGATTGCTGGAGTAGCACGGTTTCTGTGTCGCGCACTTTGTCGGAAAGTGTGGCTTTTAAATCCTCAAGGTCGGACGCCGATTCGATCAGCGAGCGTGACAGCTGCTGTAACGCTGAATAGCGGTCCATCTCTAATGGATCAAAATCTTCGTGCGCCGCCAACTGTTCCTGACGGAACAAGATCTGCGCTTCAGTTTCGATGTCTAGACGACGCAGCTGCTCTTGTAATCGACCAAGGGTTGCGTCCATTTCATCTAACGAACCGCCAAAATCGCTAACTTGCTGCTGAATACGACCGCGACTGATGGAGGTCTCACCAGCCAGATTCACCAGTTCTTCAAGTAGGTCGGAGTTAACCTTGACCACTTCTTGAGGGCCAGTTTTTCGCGCTATCGCCTGCTGCGGAGCCGGTGCGTTGCCCTTGTTGAGTTCAGGCATACTAAAGCCCGACCCCTGCTGCATACCCTCATCACGAGGTTTGGGCATAAAGGGGAGAACATTGGATTCCTGCGCACTCATTACCATCGCTGCAGGTGGTTCGTCGGCTTCGACGTCTGAGTTTACGTTACTCACCGCGGGAGCAGTATTCGATTCTGCGGCGAACTCAAGTGGCTCGGCGGCGGCTATATCAGTCTCATCGGCACCACGTGCTTGATCGCTATCGCTCGCCATAAAGACCTGAACGGCGCGCACAGCCCTCAACACTTGGTCTTGATAATCGTGCAGCGTAGCGAAAAAGCCTTCTTCTACAACCGACAAGTCAGTTGCCATAATAAAGCTTTCATAATCGTGCGTGAGCTCACCCAAATTTGTCATGCCAGCCAAGCGTGCGCCGCCCTTAAGGGTGTGAAGTGCACGCTTAATTTGCTCGGCGTTTTCGAAATCGGACCAGTCCGCTTCCCAGCTGTGTACCGCCTCGTCCAGCTCTTCAATTAATTCGTCAGCTTCTTCGAGAAACACTTCGACGATATCTTCGTCGAAGTCTTCATCTTTGGTATCAATATTATCGAGCAACCCAACAACCGCCAGAACACTAGACTCGTCTACCGACTCAGCATCTGCAGAACCGCTAACCGACGGTTCATCAACCTTGGGTAGTGATTCGTTGAGGCTGTGCTCTAGGCTAGCCTCTGCTGAAGCGTCTTGGTTTTCGTTGCTATCGTCGCTTAAGTCCTCAGTTTCAACACCATAAAGGCTTAGGCTTTCGTCGCCCAAATCTAAGGCTGTATCACTATCTTGCAAGCTGTCTTCTTGCGGTGCTTCGACCTTAGCGGACTCGACAAGCAGCGCGCTGGTGTCGAGATAATTTTCGCTGAAGTCGGCGAGATCAGTTTCGTCGAATACCGCATGTTCGGGTAGGTCTGTCGCTATAGGTAAGCTACCATCGGTGTCGCCCCCTTCGGCAAGTAGGCCTTCGGACTGATCGGATGCAGGATCTAGTTTAGCGGGCAATAGTTCACCAGCATGAATCAACGATGCTAGTGACGAGGTTATATCTTCAGGTGGAATTGTTGCATTTTGCCCTGCAGCAACAGCGTCGACCATATCCAAGAGCGCGTTGTGGCCCGCTCCAAGTAACTGGAAAAAATCGTCGCTTACATCCTGCTGACCGGCGAATGCCTGGTCATACACTTTCAATAGCTGTGCACTTAATCCCGCCATATCAGGCAGGTTCGCCAATTGAGCCCCTTCGTTAAGGGTAGTCAATTCATTTACCATTGGCTTAACCGCCTGCGTATCAGCAGGGTTCACCTGCCACGCGCCAAGAGTCTCCTCGGCGTCGAGCAACAGGTTCATATCCTCGGCCATGAAAATCGACAACAAGCGTGGATCTACTTTTTGCTGTCCATCTTTAGCCAACTCTTTTAAGTGCACCAGATGGCCAACCGAAAGCTGGCGCAATTCCGCAGAACGGGCAACAAACTGTTCAATTCGACTTATCTCGACCATCTCACCACGGCGTAACTGGACAAGTCCGTCGCGGGTGTAGGCGACGCAATCACGCAATAGCTGCAAGATATCGGCGTTAATAGGAACCTGATAACTAATCAGTTCCTTAGCGAAGGATTCCAATGGCTCGGCCATAGCCGCTATTGGATTTACGTGTGCCATCTTCGCACTACCCTTAAGGGTATGTAAGGCACGCTGAAGATCATCGGACGGCGGCTGGTAAAGCGGTGCCTCTTGCTCCATGTGGTCGATAAACTGCTGCATTGTGGCGAGATGGGTTTCCGCTTCGCTAGAAAATATTTCCCAGAGAATTAAATTCTCATCTTGCTCGTCGCTATCGACCTCTGCGACAAGTTCGGCCGCCACTATCGGTTCAATATCACTACTTTGCACTTCGCTGGTTGCGGCGGTGCCGGCCAGATCTGGAAGCTCGACGCTTCCGCCATCTGGAATTCGAGCTAGCTCTTCAGGTATGTCTCCGCTCGATAATCGATCGCCCCACGCCATATACTGGTCGGTTAAAGCGCGCTGTGGGTTGCGTGTTTTATTCGCAAAGGATTCGATTAAGGTTGGCAGTAAGTTGAGGACGTGCTCGATAAAATGCGCATGAGCTGGATCTACAGTAACGGTGTTATCGATAACGCG
Organism: Teredinibacter waterburyi; assembly: GCF_001922985.1. Lineage (GTDB taxonomy): Bacteria > Pseudomonadota > Gammaproteobacteria > Pseudomonadales > Cellvibrionaceae > Teredinibacter > Teredinibacter waterburyi. Next base: position 130,708 of record NZ_MRUH01000007.1, on the reverse strand, counting down.
GTTAAGCATATTCTCTACAGACCATGCCAACTCACCGATATCCGCGGCCTCGACCATGCGACCACTACCTTTAAGGGTATGAAAGGCTCGGCGCACGACAACTAGGGCATCTTGGTCCTGCTGATTTTCTTTCCATTGCGGGAAGTACTCGTGCAATGTTTCGGTTACTTCGCCCGCCTCTTCGATGAAAATCTCAATAATTTCATCGTCGATATCACTTTCTTCAGCATCGTCGTCGACACTGATTAAATCCAGCGAAACAGCGCGCTCGGGAGCGTTACTAGCCGTCTCGGATTCTGTAGTAGTTTCAGGTTCATCTAGTTGCTCAGCGGTCAACAGGGACTGCAGCTCTAAACCTTCATCACTCTCGTCATTCTCAAGTTCAACCACATCTCTGGCTGGATCGTTAAAGCGCCTATTGGGCTCAACAATTGGCGTTACGGCTGGCTCAACGACGGACGCGGGAGCATGTACGATACCGCCCGAATTGGTAACGGGGTAACCCAAAAAGGCAACGCTGGATTCGGCTACATCCAATAGGCCTTCGGAGTCCTCCTCCATATCGCCAGAAAGTCGTTCTAAATAGTATTCAACACTGGCAATCGCATCGGCCAAAGTGTCTAAGGTTTGCCAAGCAGGCTTATCTTCTTTGTCTAGCAGCTGCTCCTGAATAAAGTCGTTACAGCTAATTAATATTCTTGCCGGACGCGGCAAGGGGATCATATCTAGGCCGCCGCGGATGTCTTTAAGCAAGGCACCAACATTGAGCAGGTGGCTTTTATCCCACTTCGAAGAGATGTACTCAACAATGGCATCTTTAATCTGCTCGAGACCCAGCTGGCACTCGCGTAATACGGTTATCTTAGCTTGATCGATTTCAATTTCGCGCTCATCAACAGTCGCTAAATCACGGTTGGTGCCGACCACTTTTGAGATGGCTTCTAAACGGTGTTCTATTTCAATAATTCTACTGGCGACGCCCAGCAAACGCTCTTCATCAATGCTGTTAAGCGTGCTTAGGCGCTCTAGCTCTTCGTTCTGAATAATAACCTGCTTGCGTAAATCACCTATACCCAGCACCGCTAGGGTGTCAGCAACGCGCTTCACAACCGGCAAAACCTCTTTCAAGTCTTCCGGTGATCCATGGCCTGAAAGCGGCGCATCTAGAGCGTGCTTAATAGTATTGATTTCATCGCTAAGTGCGACAATCACCGAACGAATCGCCTCGGGATCTGGCGCAGAGAGCGAGTTTCGATCGCTGTCACCTGGGCCGGCATTCAGCAAAGCAGAGTCGAGGTTGTAGCGTTCTTTTACACGCTGAACCTTCTTTCCGCCGGCGTCCGCACGAGCGACATAAAAGAGAAGGTTTTTGAGAAGGTTTTCACGCGGAGTGAAATCCAGCGCACCCGGAGATTTTTCCCCCAAGATACGTAGCTCTCGCGCAAGGTGACGCAGCAAACCGCGCACCGCTACACTCAATTCAATATCGTCGCGCAACAACCCTTCAACCAAAGCTGCAGAAACCTCCCACAAGGGGTGGCTAGGCGTACCCTGGGTGAGCGCTTCAAGCCGACTAAATACTTTATCGAGGTAGCTTAGATTCTCTTCGATTTTTATACCGCGCAACACGCTGGCCGCGGCGAACTGGTACATTTCCCGAAGTTTCTTAAGAACTTGCTTTAGCTTGGCTGGGTCGCCGGTAATGGGGTGTCTGTTACCACTAATACCGCTGATCGGACTGAGGTCCGGCGAAAATAAATTAGTTTCACTCAGGTAACTTTGATTTCGTACTGCCCGTAAATCATTTAGCAGCGGCAGCACGATACCAGGGCGATCTTCTTTTTGATTTTTAACGTGGTCTAGATAGCTGGGCAACTGCAACAACGAGCGCATCAGCACTTCTTGAGCTTCCGGCGCGCTGGTAACTTGATGATCCATCAAAGCTTGCGCGAGGTGCTCCATTTCTTCAGCCAACAGCGAGGCACCGTGAAATTCGACCATCTGTAGGCTGCCGTGCACCTGATGTATATGGGTGAGACAAAACCGTATCCGTGTGGAGTCCTTAGGATCTTCCACATAAGCTTCCAGCGCTTGTCTAGCGTCCTTGAGGGTATCGCTAATTTCACCGATAACCCAATCCAGCGCTGCAAAGTTACGTTTATCTGCCATAGGTGGAGCCCTGAACCACGATTAACCTATTGTTGTTTTTCATTCGATCCAATCTCGCTCTAATCTTGATTCGATCAAATATCTGTATCAAACCTTAACCCGCTTTCCGTACATAAGCTTGAACTTCATCTTTCGTAACCCGTTCAACATCTGGGTTGGCCCAATCTACCACCTCACCCAAACCGACGACGAGTATGCCGCCTGGCTTTAAGCGTTCGACGAACGCATTCATGATTTCATGACGCAGCCAACGGCGAAAATAGATCAGCAAGTTCTGACAAAAAATTACGTCTAACTGCGCGCTCGGCATCTCATTAATATTGAGAACGTTCGCGTGGTTAAAACAGATTCTATCTTTAAGTTCTGGCGCAATTTGATAGCGACCATTTTCGAGCTGAGTAAAGTAATGCTGGCGAACATGTGGATCTAACATTTCCACTTTACGCTGGGGATATATGCCATTGCGCGCAATGGTAAGAGCGGCACGACTGATGTCTGTCGCGGTAACGCCGTAGTAAGGATCTCGTCGCGCAAGACTAAAACAATCGTTGATCACCATCGAAAGAGAATAGGGCTCTTCGCCCGAAGAACAACCAACACTCCAAACCTCAAAAGCGCCGTCCAGGGTGTCATTATTGATACGGTTTTGCAGGTGTTTTCTAACACTTTCAACCGATGGCTTGTGGCGGAAAAAACTTGTTTCTTTCACCACTAGACGGTCGATCAATACAGACCATTCCATCATCCCTGAGACGCCGTCTACAACGCGATTGTAATACTGCGAATAATCGGTATGGCCGAGTTCACGCATACGCATACTGACCTGCGTTTGCAGAAACACACGTTGCTGATCACTTAAACATATACCTGCGCGCTCCTCTAACAACTTGCTCCACTGATCAAATTGTTTTTCGGTGAGATCTGCCGCAGCCTGCAAAGACCAAATCATGTATTACAACCAGTCAAATTAAACCCGGACACTGGATTCCTTTTCGTCTTCCAATGCAGTCAAAGTTGTATCGTCTTCATCATCAATAGCATCGTCTAAAGACAAATCCATAACTTCGTCATCTAAGGTGACCATCTCGTCATCGGAGCCTTCGACTACTGATTCGTAATCGTCAAAGTCATTGCCTTCAAAACCTTCGTGATCAACTTCTTCCGGCAACTTAAAGCCGGTTACAGATTCACGTAGCTCAATCGCCAATCCAGCGAGGTTACCAATCGATTTCGCAGTAGCATTCGTACCCGCAGAAGTTTGCGAGGTAATTTCTTGAATCACGTTCATCGTGTTAGAAATGTGGCCAGCAGATGACGCTTGCTGGCGTGCTGCGTTGGAAATATTCTGAATCAATTCCGCGAGGTTAGCCGATACCGTTTCGATCTCCTCCAGTGCCACACCCGCATCCTGTGCTAGGCGAGCTCCGCGTACCACTTCCGACGTGGTTTGCTCCATTGAGATAACCGCTTCGTTGGTATCGTTCTGAATGGTTTTAACCAGTGCTTCAATCTGTTTGGTCGCCGTAGCAGAGCGTTCCGCAAGACGCTGTACTTCATCCGCAACCACAGCAAAGCCTCGACCTGCATCACCCGCCATCGACGCCTGAATAGCAGCATTAAGTGCAAGAATGTTTGTTTGGTCAGCAATGTCGTTAATCAAACTTACGATATCACCAATTTCCTGTGACGATTCACCGAGGCGTTTAATACGCTTTGAGGTGTCTTGAATCTGTTCGCGAATCGTATCCATACCGTTGATAGTGTTTTGTACTACTTTCGCGCCATTCTTAGCGATTGACACCGACCGCTCCGCAACGCCAGCTGACTCTGCAGCGTTCGCCGATACTTGGTCGATTGTGACGGCCATTTCGTTAACGGCTGCCGAAGCTCCGGCAATTTCTTGCGCTTGGTGTTCAGACGCTTCTGCCAGGTGTAACGCAGTTTGCTGGGTATCTTTAGAGCCGGTTACAACTCGCTCCGAGGTTTCGTTAATCCGCGAAACCAGAACTCGAAGTTGGTCAATGGTGTAGTTAATGGAGTCGGCAATCGCACCAGTAAAATCTTCGGTAACCGTTGCGGTGGTGGTCAAATCACCATCTGCGAGATCGGCGAGCTCGTCGAGCAGTCGCAAAATTGCACTTTGGTTCCGTTCATTGGTTTCAGCGGTGCTGCGCGCCTGATTGTTTGCAGAGCGAATCAACTGCATTGAGATGGCAATTAGGCACACCAACCAAAGCGCACCGACAATCAACAACAACTGGTTATTCCATGCACGAGACTCAGGCAAGGCTGCTATCGAGTCAGATAGCGAGCCCAAACTCTCCAGCATTACAGGGCCGTCATCGAGAATATTGTTAGTCGCTTGTCGGGCGCGAAATAGTGCCGGCGATGCTTCAAAAATATCGCGAACCGAGCCACTTACGATCCCGAACAAGTCGGTGATTTCTTCCAAGGATTCGAGCGCCTCGTCATCGGTCACGCGCGAGATACTCATCGCGATATCGCCATCCTTCAATCCATCTAGAACTTTTCCGAAAAGGCTAGCATCAAGATTAAACTGATCGGCTGCGCGGTCGGCGTCATCACCACCACGCAACATCTTATCTACGTTTCGTCCAATACGTTCTGCACGCCAAGATTGCATTTGAGCTGTTGCAATCTGATCCGACGGCGCGCGGTTTTCTAACAGAATCTCAACGATATTGTTGTGTTCAGCCTGAAGTTCTGGGAGCGATTCATTCAGGGTAGTCGCCACGTCGTGTAGGAATACGATGGTATCTTTGTTGTCGGTAATCTCTTTTGACTGCTTTTTAACGCGCGACCAAACACCATCAAAAGCGGCAACTTCGGCCGACAAAACCATACGGGTCTGATTGTCGGCAGAGCGCAAACGCGCCCAACTATTTTCCATGCTCGCCGTAACTTCTTGTAATTGCGAGAACGCCTGCCCTTGACCCGCCGTCGCGTCACGCGAGAGCGATGCCAAACGGAACGACGATGCACGCAAATCACTAGCCAGCTGTAAATACTGCTGATCTCGCTCAGCGTTACTGATCAGCTGGAAAATAATGAAACCGATCAGACAGGTAAATCCGACTAGCGCCACAATTAACGAAGCCAATACTGGATTAGCTTTTGCCCGAGCCAACAGGCCCACTGAATCACTCTTCATACGACGCTCCCAAGCGAATGTATGTGTTACCACAAGTACCGCGCCGAACCTGACGCAATGATTAGAGAAATCACGATATTTTCAGTTTGATAACCCACCGAATCCATCGTCCAAACTTTGTTATTCTTACTTATCGTTTTGTTGTTATGCAATTCGCAACTGCGACGCAAAAAAGCGTAAAACCTAAACAAACGCTGCGTTGTTAAAACGAGAATCTTGCGCCAACCTCGCCATACTAAATACTGGCCAAGTCTCACCACTCTGATCGTGGTAGGCCCCCTCTACAAATGGAGCCAATGGTGTTGGCACTGGCTGAGTACACTCGCCATAACTGTCCGCGGTAAAGTGCTGCATACCAAACGCCATTTCCACCACCACACCCGAATAAAGCGTGCCGGTCTCTAAAACTAACACGCGATGGTGCTTTTTCTGTGCGCTTAAACCGCCGCCAAAAAACTGGGCCAGATCAAATAACGGTAATAGACGGCCGCGAACGTTGGAGAGGCCCAAGACCCACGGGTGTACACCCGGTAAACGGGTTGAGCCCGGCACCTCCATCAGTTCCGCAACATGACTCATGGGTGCAACAAAACGCTGCCCCAAGACCGAAAAGCCAATACCACTCCAACGCGGAGCAGCTTCGACCTGAGCTGGCAGTCCGTGAGCAGATTTTCGGCACTGAGCGGAAAGATCTGCTAGCGCCTGAAAAGCGGGATTTTCTGACATCTGGGCACAATTACCTTATGTTTTATTCGCAAAGAGCGTAACCGCTACAAACTCGGTTACTGCAGCCGCCAAACGTCATATAACAACAATTAGGCAGCTGCCGACTAAGACCAGACTGAGGCAACCTAAAAACACACCTCAGTTACACAATGGCTAAACGCCCACCTTGGCAAGCGTATTCAACAGATCTTTCTCGTCTATAGGTTTTGTCAGGTAAGCTTTAGCACCCTGACGCATACCCCATACACGGTCAGTTTCCTGATCTTTGGTGGTTACAATAATCACAGGTATATGAGTAGTTTCAGGCGCCTTGCTTAGCTGGCGAGTAGCCTGGAAGCCATTCAGGCCAGGCATCACAATATCCATTAAAATTAGATCTGGCAGCTCCGCTTTGGCGGTAACTACACCGGCCTCACCGTTGCCAGCAGTTATTACTGTGTGTCCGTTCTTTTCGAGCATACCGGTTAACTTATACGTTTCGGTAGGCGAGTCATCGACAATTAGCACTTTGGCCATAGGTCTCCCCCGGATTCATCTGGGAAATTAATTAAAGGAAGATGGTATCTAGCTTGCGCGCGCAACTTTCACATGCGCTTCGATTGCTCCGATTAATTCACCCTTACTAAAGGGCTTAGTCAGATATTGGTCCGACCCCACAATGCGCCCCTTAGCCTTATCGAAAAGACCATCTTTACTGGACAACATAATTACGGGAGTGGATTTGAATTCGCTATTGTTTTTAATAAGTGCACAGGTTTGATAACCGTCTAGACGTGGCATCATGATGTCGACAAAGATAATGTCGGGACGAGTATCTGCAATTTTAGCTAAGGCATCGAAGCCATCTGTAGCTGTTACAACTGTGCAACCAACTTTTTTGAGCAGCGTCTCGGCCGTTCGGCGGATGGTTTTACTATCGTCGATAACCATCACCTTCAGGTGCTCTAGATTGACGTCCATAAATTGCCCTTGCTAATTTAGTCTTGGAGTTAAGTTTACCGCTACAAGCCCTATCGGGGATGCCGCAACTTTTAACATAGTTTTGCAGTTTAATCCATAAACTCCTAAAAAATATAGGAATCTATGAATTCCCAGCTAACTAAACTACCAACAGATTTCGGTAGTTTAATTACACCCGTACCTTTTATAATCGCTCATGATTATCAGTTTCGCCAATCCATAATTCAATAAATTGAGGATACGACCTTGACTAACAAGCTCTCGATAGGTGTGGTCATGGACCCCATCTCCGGCATCAAATTTCCGAAGGATACTACCTTAGCACTTTTGCTAGCCGCGCAAGAGCGAGGGCACAGCCTGTATTATATGGAAATTCAAGACCTCTATTTGTCTGATGGAAAATCACGCGCCAGCATGTACCCTTTAACTGTAGCTGATGATGCTCAGCATTGGTTTGATTTAGGTGTACAAGTTGACAAACCCATTGCCGAGCTCGATGCCGTTTTAATGCGCAAAGACCCGCCATTTGACAACCAATACATCTATGCAACCTACATTCTCGAAAGTGCCGAGCGCGAGGGCTGCCTGATCATCAACAAGCCGCAAAGTTTGCGCGACTGCAACGAAAAGGTTTTTGCCACCCAGTTCCCACAATGCTGTCCGCCGGTACTAGTCGCTCGCGATTCGAGCAAGCTAAAAGCCTTCCATCAAGAACACGGCGATGTAATTTTCAAACCACTTGACGGCATGGGCGGAAGTGGAATTTTCCGCTGCAAGCACGACGACCCCAACGTATCCGTTATATTGGAAACGCTAACACTTGCAAACACTAGTTTTATTATGGCGCAGAAATTCATACCTGCCATAACTGAGGGCGATAAACGTGTATTAGTTGTGAATGGCGAAGCGATTCCCTACGCTTTGGCACGAATACCCGCAAAGGGTGAGACTCGCGGCAACCTTGCAGCCGGTGGCAGCGGCCGCCCCCAGCCTCTTAGCGAAAGAGATCAATGGATTGTCGCGCAAATAGCACCCAGCTTAGTCGAAAAGGGCTTAATGTTTGTCGGGCTCGACATTATTGGTGACTATTTAACAGAGATTAATGTCACCAGCCCAACCTGCGTCAAAGAAATCGATAAAGCTTACGACACGCGCATCGGCGAAAAGCTCATACTCGCAATCGAATCACTCAAGTAATGCTGATGCAGCACAAGCCAAACCACTCATTAACACGGCCACAAAACCATCCAAATGACTTATAGCGAAAACGTAGATACTGGCGACCGCCTCAGCTTCACTATATTTATTGCAGCGGCTTTGCATGCGATGCTGATCTTTGGCGTGTCTTTCTCTCTCGGCAGCGGCAATAAAATAGCACCAACGCTAAACGTCACCGTGGCGACTCATCGCTCCAAAGAAGCCCCAGATAAGGCCGATTTTTTAGCTCAATACGACCAGGTCGGCAGCGGCACAGAAGATGAGATCAAAGAAATTACTACACGCGACCCTGCTCAATTTGACGACCTCAATATTCACGACATCAACCCGATAACACAGCAACAGGCCCGCCACAAGGCAGAAAACCGCAGCCGCGTCGTTACAGGCACAACCAGCCAGCGGCAGGTACTTCAGCCAGCGGATAGCCCGCAAGTTGATAATCAACAAGAACAGCCAGGCGACGAACTCGAGGCTATTCTCACCAACCCAGAAATTGCTAGCCTTAAAGCCAAGATAGACCGACAGATGCAAGCACTCGCAAATAAACCGCGCATTCGGCGCCTTACATCGCTTTCCACCAAAGCCTCTGAAGATGCAGCCTACCTCAACAGCTGGGCACAAAAAGTTGAACGAATCGGTAACGAAAACTTCCCTGAAGAGGCGTTACGCAAAGAGATTTTTGGCACCCTGCGTCTCGCGGTGCTGATCAATGCCAACGGTACACTTGCCGATGTCGAGATATTGCAATCGTCCGGGTATGACCTGCTGGATGAAGCGGCCCTACAAATTGTGCGTTTGGCTTCGCCCTTCGACCGCTTCCCTAGTGAGATTCGCAAACACAGCGATCAAATCGAAATAATCCGCACCTGGCAATTTGAAATTACCGGCCTTAGAACCGCTCTCTAGGCCACGTTTGAACCTCGATCGCCGAGTAGCTTATTTCTACATTTTCAAGCTTGTTTTATTTCTACAGAACCGCATACTAGAGCTATGACTGACTCGATAAGCTTTGACTTCGGTCATCTCGGCGGGTTACGAGACCAATTCTTAGTGGCTATGCCCGGCTTGACTGACCCCATATTCTCCCGCTCTGTGACCTATATCTGCGATCACAGTGATCAGGGAGCAATGGGCATTGTTATCAACCAGCCCTTGGAGCTTTCCCTAGGAGATGTGTTTGAGCAACTCCAGATCGACTACCACCCGTCATTAGGCCGCCACCCAGTACTTGCCGGCGGCCCAGTTAATACCCAGCGAGGTTTTGTCTTGCACCGCAACCACGGCGAGTGGGATGCATCACTGCAAATCACACCAGAAATCAGCCTCACCGCATCTCGCGATATTGTCCAAGCCATCGCCACAAATCGCGGCCCACACAATGCTCAATTTTCGCTAGGCTATGCCGGCTGGAGCCCTGGACAACTTGAAGACGAGATCGCCAATAACGCCTGGCTCACACTCCCCGCGGATACCAGTATTATTTTCGACACTCCAATCGAAGAGCGCTGGGCAGCGGCAACCAAACAACTAGGTGTCGACATGAACCTCATCTCAACTATTGCTGGGCACGCTTGATTTGAGCGACATCAGCAACTCCCCACTACCGGCTACCTTTACCGCACTCGCCTTCGACTTTGGTACCCATAATATTGGCGTAGCCGTGGGTCAGGCGATTACCCGCAGCGCCAGCGAACTACCTGCACTAAAAGCGAAGGACGGCATCCCCAACTGGGATAAACTCGGCGAATTACTTAACGAATGGCAACCTCATCTAGTCGTGGTTGGCTTGCCGCTGAACATGGATGGTAGCGAACAAGAACTCACTCGGCGCGCGCGCAAGTTTGGCAATCGAATCCAGGGGATGTTTGGTTACAAAGTTGAGTTTTTTGACGAGCGTCTAACCACACGAGCAGCCAAGGAAGACGCTTTGGCCCAGGGCCATCGCGGCAATTTTCGCGACAAGCCGATTGACTCGATTGCCGCGAAGCTGATTTTTGAAAGTTGGTTAAACGCTTACTAGCGACAGCTTAAAAGCGTTTGGTACGATTACTCTCATCGTCCTGAATGGTCAACTCATCGGCCGCATTGGACAGATATTCGGCGTCAGATTCCGAACCTAACTTGATCATCAAGCGCAAGTCATTAGGTGAATCTGCATGAGAGAGCGCATCTTCATAGGTAATTTCACCAGAATCGTACAGGTCGTAGAGCGCCTGATCGAAGGTTTGCATACCAAGCTCTGTCGACTTCTTCATCAACTCCTTCAGCTCATGAACCATCCCTTTGCGCACCATATCTTGCGCCAAGGGGGTATTTAAAAATACCTCCAAACAAGCGCGACGCCCTAGGCCGTCTGGCGTGGGGATTAGTTGCTGCGCCACAATTGCACGCAAATTCAAAGACAAGTCCATCCACAGCTGGGAATGGCGATCGGCGGGGAAGAAGTGAATAATGCGATCGAGCGCTTGGTTGGCATTGTTAGCGTGTAAGGTTGCCAAACACAGGTGCCCAGTTTCCGCAAAAGCAATCGCGTGATCCATAGTTTCGCGCGAACGCACCTCGCCAATTAAAATAACATCGGGCGCCTGTCGTAAGGTGTTTTTCAGCGCCACTTCGAACGAGTCGGTATCGATCCCCACTTCGCGCTGAGTGATCACGCAACCTTGGTGCTGATGAATAAATTCAATCGGGTCTTCGATGGAAATGATATGCCCTTTGGAATTGCGGTTACGATGGCCGATCATAGAGGCTAACGATGTCGACTTACCCGTGCCGGTCGCGCCGACAAACAACACCAAGCCACGCTTGAGCATCGCCAACTCTTTAATGACTTCAGGTAAACCCAGATCGTCGATTTTAGGAATATTGGTTTCAATTCTACGCAACACCATACCCGCAAGGTTGCGCTGGTAAAACGCGCTCGCACGAAAGCGACCAATACCGCGAGCACTAATAGCAAAGTTAAGTTCTTTGCTTTCCATAAATTCCTTGCGCTGTTTTTCATTCATAACGCTAAGAACGGTTTCCCGAGATTTTTCAGGCGACATAGGCGTTGAAGTAACTGGCAAAATCTTGCCGTGTAACTTCATAGAAGGAGGAACGCCAGCGGTAATAAATAAATCCGACGCACCTTTTTCCACCATCAATGACAGAAGTCGATCTAAATCCATGGATAACCCTCAGAGCTACTCTTTTTTAGTGGAACCAAATTAGTGTTCAATTGAATCACTAGCGCTAAGCCTGTTAAAAATTATCAGGCATTTTGGCTTTTTCACGCGCAACATCCCGCGTCACAATACGCCGTTCTACCAAATCTGCCAAACACTGATCCATAGTCTGCATCCCAACGGACGCACCAGTCTGAATAGCCGAGTACATCTGCGCCACTTTGTCTTCTCGAATCAGGTTGCGAATTGCCGAGGTACCGCGCATGATTTCGTGAGCCGCAACGCGGCCTCCACCATTTTTTTTCAGCAATGTTTGCGAAATTACCGCTTCTAGGGACTCAGACAACATTGAGCGCACCATCGCTTTTTCATTTGCAGGAAAAACGTCCACAACACGATCGATCGTCTTTGCGGCTGAGGTGGTGTGCAATGTACCAAATACCAAGTGACCGGTTTCGGCAGCCGTTAACGCTAAGCGAATGGTTTCCAAATCACGCAGCTCACCCACTAGGATAATATCGGGATCTTCACGCAGCGCCGAGCGCAAGGCTTCGGCAAAGCCGTGGGTATCGCGATGGACTTCGCGCTGGTTAACCAAACATTTTTTACTTTCGTGCACGAATTCGATAGGGTCTTCAATGGTCAATACGTGGTGGTATTTGTTTTCATTAATGTAATCAATCATCGCCGCCAAAGTAGTCGATTTACCAGAACCTGTTGGCCCAGTTACCAACACCAAGCCACGCGCTACTGAGGAGCAATCACGAAACACTTGTCCCATCCCCAACTCTTCCATGGTTAACACCTTGGAAGGAATGGTACGAAACACAGCACCAGAGCCTCGATTTTGGTTAAACGCGTTAACACGAAAGCGAGCAACGCCTGGAACTTCGAACGAAAAGTCGGTTTCCAGAAACTCTTCGTAGTCCTTACGCTGCTTATCATTCATAATTTCGTAGATAAGGCCGTGTACCTGCTTGTGATCCATTGGCGGCAGGTTGATACGACGCACATCGCCATCCACACGAATCATCGGCGGCAAACCGGCCGAAAGGTGTAAATCCGAAGCGCCCTGTTTGGCGGAAAACGCGAGTAATTCGGTAATATCCATAAGCAAACCCTGAGATAAAATGTCGTTCTTTGAGGTGTCGTTTAAATAAACCAGTGAAGTTGGTGCCAAGCACCCTTACTAATCAGATTAATCTCTTAAGTATATGCACAAGATGCGAGACAAGATAACCGAAGTTACCACACGAATTACAAATGCAGCATTAAGCGCCAACAGAAATCCAGCAGAGATCACACTCTTGGCCGTGAGCAAGCGCCAAACTGAGCAAAAAATCGCCGCCGCGCACGCCGCTGGTTTACGCGATTTTGGTGAAAATTATCTGCAGGAGGCCAGTACAAAAATCAAGCGTTTACAGCTATCAGACACGCGCTGGCATTTTATCGGGCCGATCCAGAGCAACAAAACTCGGGCCATTGCCGAGCAGTTCGATTGGGTGCACTCTGTCGACCGTCTCAAGATCGCGCAACGCCTGAGCGAACAGCGCGGACAGAGTACGCCCCTAAATTTATGTCTGCAGATCAATATCGATGACGAGAGCAACAAAGCCGGGGTAAGACCTGACGAAGCGGAATCGCTAGCGTTGAAAATTGCGGCGCTACCCAACATATGCCTACGAGGCTTGATGGTGATTCCGCTCAACCCAACCACCGCTGCGAGCGAAGACTGTCCATTCATGCGCACGCGGCTTTTGTTTGAACGCTTGAAAACTCTGCCTCAGCTCGCCAATATGGACACACTTTCCATGGGCATGTCGGCAGATATAGAAACAGCGATTGCGCAGGGCGCGACAATTGTACGAGTCGGCACGGCACTATTTGGCGACCGCGATTAACCTTGGCGCCCACAGCAACCCCATTGACCAACTTTTAAGGCAAGAATCACTCTTATGTCAGATCACGAAATTCAGGACTCTAGCGCTGCAATCGCGTTTATTGGTGCCGGCAACATGGCTAGCAGTATCATCGGCGGCTTAATCGCCAATGGCTTTGCCCCCGACAATATTATTGCTAGCGATCCACACGCCGAAAGTTTGCAAGCGCTAGCAACTAAAAGCGGCATCATCGCCGCCGCCGACAATAACCAGGCCGTACAAAACGCCGAAGTGGTAATTCTTGCAGTCAAACCGCAGGTCATGGGAGCTGTTTGCGAGGCCCTCGCCGATGCTATTCCTTCCTCGGCGTTAATTATTTCTATTGCAGCCGGGATCACCTGCGGCAGCCTAAACCAGTGGTTACGTGGCTCACGTCCAGATAACAGCACTCGGCCCTTGGTTCGCTGCATGCCCAATACGCCAGCGCTAGTGCTAGCCGGTGCCAGCGCGCTCTATGCTACCGCCGAAGTCGATATTGAGCAGCGCGCCAAAGCACAAGCCATTCTCGCCGCTGTCGGAAGTGTCGACTGGGTTTCCTCCGAAACCGACATCGATGCCGTGACCGCGGTTTCTGGCAGCGGTCCGGCGTATTTCTTCCTACTGATGGAAGCCATGATAGACTCCGGTGTCGCGCAAGGCTTAACTCGCGATACCGCCACTACCCTAGCCCTTCAAACCGCGTATGGGGCTGCGAAACTCGCTAAAAACAGCGATGTGGATGTGGCGGAGTTGCGCCGCCGCGTGACTTCACCAAATGGTACAACACACGAGGCGATAGAGTCGTTTGAAAAAAATGGATTTCGCACTATTGTCGACCAGGCAATGGTCGCGTGCGCCGACCGTTCTCGTTCGTTGGCACTTGAACTTGGTGACACAAAATAACGGTGCGAAAGTTATACCAATATCTTTGCTGCGCAAATACTTTTATCTGTGTTTGTTAGCAACAATTTAATTATTTTGTTTGTAGCGATTAAATGGTCGCTACAAACTACTCGATTTATTTATCACAGCTGAGTCACTATGAATCCATTTGCAGAAATACTCACCTACATTGTTGAAACACTGGGCACCTTGTTTTTATTGCTAGTTTTATTGCGTTTTCTTTTACAGCTAGCGCGTGCAGATTTCTACAATCAAATATCCCAGGGCATTGTTAAAATCACCAACCCGCTACTAAAGCCTGTTCGCCGAATCATTCCCGGTGTTTTCGGCATTGATATAGCGTCGCTGGTGCTAGCCTTGCTGGTTCAGCTAGTTGTCGGAGAACTAATAGCACTGATTCTGGTTCATCAAATCTATAATCCAGTCAAAATTTTGATCTGGGGGTCGCTCGGTATACTGAACATGCTGACCTATATCGCATACGGCTGCGGCATTATTATTGTGGTTAGCAGTTTTATTGCACCGTTTAGCACCAACCCCGCTATTGTGCTCGCGCGGCAACTTATGGAGCCTATCCTAGCGCCAGTACAACGAATTATTCCGCCACTGGGGGGCTTCGACTTTTCTATTCTTTTTGTCTTTATGGGTATCACTATTCTGCAAAAGCTATTGAACGCCTGCGCTTATAGTGTCGGTCTTGTACCTAAACTTATTCTCGGTTATTAATTCCGCGTAAGCTGGCCTTAAAGAGCACCTAGAAAATGTCTGATACCGCATCCGAAACAACTGCGCTACCGGAAGACTCCGTTGGTATAGTTGCGCCACAAACTTTCGAGTTTGACCAACCACTATTGCTAGCCTGCGGACGCACTCTGGATCGCTACGAATTGGTTGTGGAAACTTATGGAACCTTAAATGCAGAAGCGTCTAACGCGATTCTCATCTGTCACGCGTTATCGGGAAATCATCACGCGGCAGGCTACCACAGCACCGACGATCGCAAACCTGGTTGGTGGGAGCACTACATCGGCCCCAACAAACCGCTCGACACCAATAAATTCTTTATCGTCTGTTTAAATAATTTGGGCGGCTGCCACGGCTCTACTGGGCCGGCATCCATTAACCCAGCCACTGGCAAGGTGTGGGGTTCAGACTTCCCCAACTTGCGCGTGCGCGACTGGGTACACTCTCAAGTTCGTCTAGCCGATCGGCTCGGCATTCAAAAATGGGCGGCCGTGGTTGGCGGTAGTCTTGGCGCCATGCAGGCCATGCGCTGGGCGCTGGAATATCCTGACCGCTTGGGTCACTGTGTGGTAATTGCGTCAGCGATGAAACTCACCGCACAAAATATTGCCTTCAACCAAACCGCACGACAGGCAATTATGTCCGATCCAGACTTTTTTGACGGCGACTATTTAGAAAAAGATACGTTGCCAAAAGGTGGCTTATCCATTGCACGAATGATCGGCCACATCACCTATCTTTCTGACGATGGTATGGGGAAAAAATTCGGCCGCGATTTGCGTTCCGGCAGTTTCGAGCGAGGCCTCGAGGAACCAGTAGAGTTTCAAATTGAAAGCTACTTACGCTACCAAGGTAAAACCTTTTCGAAAAGTTTTGATGCCAACACCTATATCCTTATGACTCGCGCGCTCGATTACTTTGACTTGGCCCGCGAGTACAACGATGACCCAGCAGAGGCGTTCCGTTCCGCCAAGTGCAAGTTTTTAGTTATTTCTTTTACATCCGACTGGCGATTTGCACCCGAGCGATCGCAAGAAATCGTAACCGCCTTGATGCGTGCCGATCGCGATGTCGTCTATGGTGAAATTGAGTCAGTCTATGGCCACGACGCATTTTTGGTACCCAACCAGCAACGTTACTGGGATCTATTTTCGGCGTATATGCAGGGTATAGACGTCAGTTTAGACGGGAGCTCAAACTAATGCGTATCGACCACAAAGTCATTAAAGACTGGGTTGCACCAAACTCTCGTGTACTCGATCTTGGATGCGGCGATGGCTCGCTATTACAGCAACTCACCGCCAGCAAAAACATTCACGGCTATGGCATTGAAATAAGTTCAGAGAATATTCTCCGCTGTGTCGAGAACGGCGTAAATGTTATCGAACAGAATATCGACCAAGGTCTATCTAACTTCGACGATCAAAGTTTTGATACGGTAATCATGTCGCAAACCATTCAAACCATGCACCACCCCGACAAGGTATTAATGGAAATGCTGCGCGTCGGCCGCCAATGCATTATCACTCTACCTAATTTCGGCCACTGGAAGGCTCGCTGGTATTTGACAGTTAAGGGGCGTATGCCCGTTTCCGATTTACTGCCATTCGAATGGTACAACACCCCCAACATTCACTTTTGTACCATTCACGACTTTGACGAGCTATGTAAATCGCTTAACTTAAATATCGTAAATCGAAAAATATTGGGCACCAGTGCCAACACACGTTTTTTGCAAACGCTGAACCCAAATTTATTTGGTGTTACGGCTCTCTATCGCCTGACTAAAAAGCTTTAAATTATGTCACTATTAATAACAACACATCGCCTAGCCCTAGGTTGCGTTTTCGCCATTTGCACTGTTTTCGCAATCGCCAATTCAGCCCATGCTGAAAGTAATATTCAAGGTAGTGCTTCGTTCGAAAATTTCGATCTGCATTACAGCCTTTTCCCCAGTACATTTTTACTGCCCGAAGTGGCCGCGGTCTACAAAATAAAACGTAGCGAATACGAAACACTCATCAATGTGTCTATTTCTCACAGCGGTAAGTACGGTGGTGTTGAAGCTGACATTTCCGGCACGGTTACAAACTTGATGCAACAGCAGAAACGCCTCGAATTTATTGAGATAAAAGAAGAGAGTACGGTCTACTATATTGCTCCGATACGGATTTCTGGCGAAGAATTGGTGCATTTCAACATTAGCGCAAAAGTGCGAAGTAACGGCGACATCTTATCGACAACATTCAGTCAAAAGCTGTATCAATCAAAATAGTTAAAGAATACCTCTATGAGCCAAACAATTGTTCTCGCCAGCGGCAACCAAGGTAAGCTAAAAGAATTTCAGACATTGCTGAACAATTGCGGTTACGATATTCAACCGCAATCGAACTTCGCCGTACCGGAAGCCGACGAGACCGGCCTAACCTTTGTCGAAAACGCAATTTTGAAAGCCCGTAACGCCTGCACCCACACTGGGCTGCCATCAATTGCCGACGATTCGGGTATCGAGGTAGACGCACTCAATGGTGCTCCAGGTATTTACTCGGCACGCTTTGCTCGCGACTGGGTTGCACCGCAAGCGCTGCAAACAAGCCCTAACGATACTCGCAACAACGCTTACCTTCTTGAGCGATTAACGGGGTTGCCTCGGTCGGAACGCACCGCACGCTATCAATGTGTGTTGGTTTTTATGCAGCACGCTGAAGACCCGACACCGATAATTTGCCAAGGCAGCTGGGAAGGAATAATTTTGGAAGAGCCGCGCGGACAAAACGGTTTCGGATACGACCCGCTGTTTTATGTTCCGGAGCAAGACTGCAGCTCCGCAGAACTTAGCAAGGCATTAAAAAACAGCATTAGTCATCGTGCGATTGCGATGCAGGCGTTATTAGCGGCGCTAGGCTAACACTGGTTCAGCTCAGTTGTTACACGCTCGGCACGCCACCGATAGAGATCACTAAATTAAAATATAAAGCCAAACTGAATCGAACCTCCACGAATTTCTTCGCTCTCGCTATAGCCTAACTCAAGGGTTAGATAGCGACCGCGCAACTCCACACCGTAGGAGGTAACCGGCGCTCGTTCCCCCGCCATATCTTCGCGATAGCCAACTCGCAGATCTAGACCGGCAAGCGGCGTAACCTCCATGCCTACCGCCATTTCTTTTGTGGGCGCTTCGTTCGCCAGGGGCTCACTTTCAACCAGATCCATATCAACGCCAAAGGTAAACCAGCTATTCATATAGGCCAAACCCATACGTGGCCGCGGTGCAAGTTTTAAACGCAAGTCATTTGCGGTATCAAATTCTTTTTTAATAATATCTTTTACCGCCAAACCGATACGGTAGTTTTCGAACAGCTCTAAGGCCACACCAATATCGGCATTGCCAGTCAGGTGAGTGAGTTCAGATTCAGATAGATCGGCGTCGCGATCGGTAAAAGTTACATTTTCTCGATAGGCATCAACACGCAATAACTTAGGCGTAACACCCACGGCTAGGCCCTGCCCCCAAACATCAAAGCGCTTCGACATGGCAACGCCCCACTCGCTCATGATTAAACCGCCGGCTTGGCCGCTAGATTCAATTCTGTCGTTGGGGTCGATTAAATTTCCGTTAGCGTCGATCAAGTCCGGCGGTAAATCGGCTGGGTCCCCACCGGAAGCGATTAAATCGAGCGCATCAATATAACGATCGATAAGATCGAGATCACTTTGCGGAATAGTCGATGAGCCAGCGCCAAGGGTGCGAACACCAAAGAAAAAGCCGCCGCCCTGAAACTTGGAGGGCTCACTTACCGACATACCGATAAAGCCGTCGACCACATAATCCTGATTCCCTAGATCGCCAAGCGCGTCGCGCAGTTCGCGCGCGCCATTAGCAATAGCCGTCGCATTGGCAACGCTGGCATCCACATTGAAGGCAACCACGGCATTCTCGATAGTCGTGTCGATATCAGCTTCAACCACATCGGCAACCTCTTCGAGGTTGTTGCTGTACTGTAAAACCAAATCGGGGAACACAAACCGGGCGTCTCGACTTTTGCTCTCGTGGGTATCGTGGAGCGCAAGTAGCGCCGGATTGTAATACTGCGCGCTATGATATTTACTTGCAGCAACCGTAGCGCCACCCATAGCTAAACCACGGGAATCAAAAATACCATAGCTCACCGCCGCCGCCGGCTCAGCTACAACTAAACCCAGCAAGACAACGGCAACGAACTGGGAAATCGAGCTGCGGCCAAGCGCGCTTTTTTGTTCGGCGTTATGGCGGTTGATAATGGTAGCGATCTTAATCATAGAAATTCCGCATGCTTTGTTAATAGACAATTCGTAATGCGCACACTTAAGTAATGCGCACTTAACTAATAAGTCGTTCAGTAACAGCCACTTATTGTTTCAAATATGGCGCTCTCGGGGTTGTTTCAATTTGTAATAACTGGACGCAGCACACATCTCACAGCTACAGTAGCCTCCACTTTAGAAAAGCTTCGCCGCCATGCCCGTAATTTCAAAGCAAACACATCTTAAGCTTAGCTGCTTACCACCATTAGCACTCTACATTCATATTCCTTGGTGCGTGCGTAAATGCCCCTATTGCGACTTTAATTCACACCAGCCTCAAGGTGAATTGCCGGTGAAGGCCTATACCGCCGCGCTTATTGAAGATTTGAGCAGTGACGCCTACCTCGCCCAAGGCCGTAAGATTAGTTCGATTTTTTTCGGCGGCGGCACCCCGTCGCTATTTCCAGCCAGCGCTATTGCCAAAATCCTACAGTCAGTAGAGCGTATTGTTGGCCTCGAAGCCGAAGCGGAAATCACCCTAGAAGCGAACCCAGGCACAGCCGAATACGATAATTTTAGCGGTTATCGCGATGCTGGCGTCACCCGCATCAGCATGGGTGTGCAAAGCTTCGATGCCCAACAACTCAAAACTTTAGGCCGGATTCACAACCCCGACGAGGTTTTCAGCGCGTTTGCCATGGCGCGTGAGGCCGGTTTTAACAATATCAATTTAGATTTGATGCACGGTTTACCAGGGCAAACGGCTACCGCTGCAATGAAAGACTTACAGCAAGCGCTAGAACTCGCACCCGAGCACCTGTCTTGGTACCAGCTCACCATTGAGACTAACACCGAGTTCTACTCTCGCCCACCAAAACTCCCCGAAGACGAACAGCTTTGGCAGATCCAAACAGAAGGCCAAACCCTACTCGCTGCAGCGGGCTACCAACAATATGAAATTTCGGCCTATGCGCGCTCAGGGCAACAGGCGCGGCACAACTTAAATTATTGGGGGTTCGGCGATTATCTAGCGATCGGCGCCGGTGCACACGGGAAGATTACGCTTCTGGATAGTGATTTGACCGGCAGCACTGCACGCCAGACGGTAAACAACGAGCAAGTCAGTCCTATTTTTCGGTTCAATAAAACCCGCCTGCCTCAACACTATTTGACCGCAGCAACAAAAGCTACTGGAGCCATTATCGGCAGCGATAAATCCCAGCGCAGCACAGCACTAGCGAACAATCCCTACACCGCACAGATGAACGCTATCGCCATTCAAGAATTGCCTTTTGAATTTATGATGAATGCACTACGCCTCAATCAAGGGGTTGAACGCGCACTCTTTCAACAGCGCACCGGATTAGCACTTAGTCAGGTGCAACCGATATTAGACTTGCTAACAACAAAGGGACTATTGGAGCAAAGCACTACGCGGATCCAACCCAGCCCGCAAGGCAGCCTGTTTCTCAACAGCTTGCTGGAATATTTTCTATAAGGTGTAACTCACGCCCTGCAACAACCTGTTTTCAGCAATCCCATTTAATGGTTATTTTCTAGTTAGAATAGTTAGTACGAAATCAAATTACCGCCGCAAAAACTCGCCGCCCCCGCAAGATTTGTTCTTGACGTATTTTGACTAGCGACTATTTAACTAGCGACTATGCTTCAAGAATAACCATTGCAGGTCATTGTCATGCAGGAAAAACCTCGCCTCACAGCCAAGTCGCAGAGCTGTAACGCCACAAACAACGCTTCGACACCTATCCACGAGACCAATAGTGTTGTCGCAAGTAGCGGTGGGACAAACCGCGCGGGGGCACAATTTAGTATCACCGCCGAACGGCTTGATGGCGATATTCGTCTCGATTCGTCAAACCCGTTGCAACAGCGAGTCAGGGATCAACAACACTTGTTTCACAGCTGCGTTATCAACGGCGAACCGCATATTGTTCACGCCCGCAACCTGCCAGAACAAGACCCAACCAGCTTCAGCACCTTAACTGCCTACGCGAAACAACAGGGCATACGCTTGCTAGCTGAACGGCGCAGCGAAATTACTCGCATTGCGGCCGACCGACGCAAGTCTTGGCTGCCAATTTTATTGCTTACAATTTCGATGAACGCCGAACCAACACTGGCAGATGCCGATAAACACGATGCGGAAACACATATCAGCGCGCAACACGGCTGGAGTAAACAACTCGATTTAATCGATACTCTAGGTCCAATTGAATCCGCAAATCACCAAGATCAGAAAGCCGATGCCTTGTGGTTTGAGCGGGCAGCAAGCGCAACCGATAAAGCTAAGATTTCCACTTCGGCAAAAAAAGCGCGGGCCATAAGCAACCGTCTGTTAAAAAATTTAAAGAAGCATTTTCGGCAAGCACCAGAGGACCCAGAAGATATTCGTGACAGCGTGCAAGAACTCGCACGCTATTACAGTCGGTTCCCCAAGGTCGTCGCATTGCTCGATTCACTTGAGGACGCCCCGTGGGAATTACATTACCAAGCTTCGACATTTAAAACAGAAGTGACCGGCACGCGCTTAAAGGTTGCGAGTGCGAAGATTTTTTTCGATCCAAACACCGGCGCCAAACTTAAATTTCACGACCGCTGCGATGAAAAGATTCAGCACTGCGTCGCTTCCCCAGCCGACGCATTACTACATGAACTGCTACACGCCAGCGATATGCTACTGAATTCAGAAGCCTTTATCGCCAGTGGCGGCATGGGTGCATTGATCTACCCGTTTGAGCACGAACATAAAACTATTCGCCGTGAAAATGCGCTCTACCACTCCATGACAGCCATCGACCAACAGCCGCGCCCGCTACGTAATGACCATACCGGTCGTTATATTATGGTGGCCTGCAGTACCTGCACGTCTTAAGAGTTCTCTAAATATTTTTCAACGACTACAGCAGCGGTGCAATCACCAAGCTGACAATTGCCATCACATTAATAAGAATATTCATCGCCGGGCCAGAAGTATCTTTAAACGGGTCGCCAACCGTATCGCCAACTACCACAGCGGCGTGAACGGCTGAGCCCTTGCCGCCAAAGTTGCCCTTTTCGACATATTTTTTTGCGTTGTCCCAAGCGCCGCCGGCATTGGCCATCATCAACGCCATTAGCACACAGCAAATTAGCGCTCCACCTAGCATTCCGCCTAGAGTTTCTGGGCCCAAGCTAAAACCCACCACCACCGGTGCCGCCACCGCCAACACCCCGGGTGGCACCATGCGCTTAAGCGCCGCGCGCGTTGCGATATCAACGCAGCGGTCAGTGTCGGGCTTGGCGTTACCCTCAAGCAGACCCGGTATCTCTTTAAACTGGCGTCGAATCTCTTTGATCATGTCGAACGCTGCATCGCCAACCGCACGCATGGTCATAGCGCTGACCAAAAAGGGGAAAATCGCTCCCAAGAACATGCCCACCAGCACACGCGGATGACTAATCTCCAAGCTGAATCCAGGGTTGTGCGATGCGACGGTTTCAATATAGGCCGCAATAATTGCCAAGGCGGCTAGACCCGCGGCACCGATCGCAAAACCCTTACCGATCGCTGCTGTGGTGTTGCCAACTTCATCTAGGCCGTCGGTAATTTTGCGTGTTTCCTCGCCAAGGCCAGCCATTTCGGCTATACCACCGGCGTTGTCGGCGACTGGGCCGTAGGCATCAATCGCCATGGTGATACCGACCGTCGCGAGCATACCCACGGCACCAATACCGACACCGTAAACGCCAGCGCCTTCTGGCAAGAGTAGGCTGGAAATCAAAATCACCGCCGCGATTGAAAGTACCGGTATTACCACTGACTCCATACCGGTCGCCAACCCCGAAATCATCACTGTAGCGGGCCCGGTCTCGCCATCTTTTGCAATTTTTCTAACTGGCGCTCCACCGGTGTAATACTCCGTTATCAAACCAATAACAATCCCGGCAACGGCACCGGCAACAACACACAGCCAAACCGCCGTACGAATATCCAAGGCCGCAAGTAGAAAACGTGCCGCGATAATAAACAGAATGGTTGCGCTCACCGTGCCAATCCGCAGCGCAACTTCGGGCGACTTGGCCGACATCACCTTAACGATCATGATGCCAGCAACCGAACAGAGTAACCCCACCGACGCCAACGCTAAGGGAGCAAACATTAACTGAGCGCGCGCTGCCGCCAGCTGATCGACCAACACCACAGCCATGGTTGAGGCAATCGCAATGGTGGCGATCATGGCACCACAATAGGACTCGAATATATCGGAGCCCATACCGGCGACATCACCAACGTTATCGCCGACGTTGTCGGCAATAACCCCGGGGTTTCTCGGGTCGTCTTCGGGGATTCCGGCCTCGATTTTACCGACTAGATCAGCACCAACATCAGCACTTTTTGTGAAAATTCCACCACCAACACGGGAAAACAAGGCTACTGTCGAGGCGCCCATACCAAAACCATGAATGTGTTCCGCATGCTCTGCACCGAATAAAAGATACAGACTGCCTAAGCCAAGTAACCCCATTGAAGCAACGGTTAGGCCCATTACCGATCCGCCAAAAAATGCTACACCCAGGGCTTCGGAAGTGCCTCCGGTACTTGCCGCCACCGTAGTGCGAACATTGGCCTTGGTCGCGGCCCACATACCAATATAGCCAGCCACGGCAGAACACAAAGCGCCAGCCACGAATGCAAATGGAACCTGCCATGAACGGAAACCAAGGATAAGAAGAACAGTAACGACGACGACAAAGGCCGCAAGAACGGAGTACTCGCGTCGCATAAAGACCATCGCGCCACGCTGAATTTCAGCGGCGATTTCGGCCACGGCTCCCTCGCCTGCGGGAAAGCGCATCACCATAAGGTAAATAATTAAAGCTACAACAAGTCCAAGACCACCGATGATTGGCGGCAAAATAATGAAATCCATGAGACCCCCTGTTTGTTATCGATTATGTTCGGGCACGGCGGGGATACTGCTTGCCGTATACAGAATGTGCGACTGCAACTAAAGCGAGTCTAGTTCAGGTTGATCAAAGGGTAAACAATCAGGCCGACTCGATTGTGCCGCGAGGTGGTTGTGATACAATCGCGGCCCTTCAGAGACCGACTATTTAATAGCTTATCCGCTGCGGTTTTTAACCTTTCTCACCCTTCTCGACTCATCTAAATACAGGATTTACACATGAGCCTTCACCTAGTACCGACCGGTAAAAACGCTCCAGAAGAAGTTAACGTTATTATTGAAATCCCTATGGGCGGCGACCCCATTAAGTACGAAGTAGATAAAGATTCCGGCGCCCTATTTGTGGATCGCGTACTCGGTACTGCTATGCATTACCCCTGTAACTACGGCTACATCCCCCACACACTTTGTGGCGATGGCGACCCCGCTGACGTATTGGTCTACATGAACCGTCAATTGGTACCTGGTTCGGTGATTTCGTGTCGCCCTGTGGGTGTTTTAAAAATGTCTGACGAGTCTGGTGAAGATGCAAAAATTATCGCCGTACCGTCTGATAGCGTGACCAAGTTCTACCAGGACGTGAAGTCGATTGAAGACCTTTCGTCAATCAAGGTTAAGCGTATTGCTCACTTCTTTGAGCACTACAAAGATTTGGAAGAAGGTAAGTGGGTAAAAATTGAAGGCTGGGGCAATGCCGAAGAAGCTCGTGCCGAAATTAAGCAGTCAATTGAAAACTTCAACGCTCTAGCCGAAAAGCCACGCTTTTAGCTGCCACTAGCGTCTACTATCACTAGTATCCGCGAAGCAGTATCTGTGAACGAATAACCGCTACTAAAATGACGCGAGCGAGACCTAAGCTCACTCGCGTCATTACTCGCAACCTCAGCGGCCGCATCCATTGGTACACTACGTAAATAGTTCATCTCCCGCACAGAACACCTTACTGATATCATTCGCCAACCCTCTTATTCGCCCACTAAGTGAATAGCGCTCACATCCGGTGGTGGTGGCGGTGCAGCTTTCTTGGGCGCCAAACGCTCCCCCACTGGCCCCAAACTCAACCCTGAAATATCAACGTCTGCGCGCACATCTGGTGCACGCTCCTCGGGACGCAGCACATCGGTACCCACTTCAGCCAAATCATAGCCATCCAGATCGAGCGGCAGCGAAACAACTTGTTGGTACTCCTCTTCATCTAACAGATTGCCCTGTTGAGCCCGTACAGAGATCGCCGAGGTATCGACCACAACGGGTTCTTGCTGCATTTTTTCAGCAGGACTTAATAGGTCGCTACCCGCTGGTGCGAGACTGAACCCTGAGGCAATGGTTTCAGCGCTAGGCTTTACCTGAGACGGAACGGTGGGGGTAGTTGCTTGTGCCTCAGACGCCGGGCCAAATTGCGCCTTTCCCGCTGCACGCGGCGGCACGGCCCCGCAGGGCTTTAGATCTACTCGTGCGCCCGCCTTTTTAATAGCTACTCGATAACGGCTTGCCGCTTCAAAATTCAAGCCCTTTTTCAATACCGTTGCCGACCCAGAAAAAAGCTTTTCAACCTTAGCCGCGTCTATTTTGAACAGCTGCCCAATATTGCGTTTGGCAAGGTCGAGTTCCACCCCCTTTACCAACTCGCCCTTGAATACAAGGTCGTAGGTTTCTGTTTCAGCATCTGCGTTGGTAGTCATATTTTTAGCCATTATTAAATTTTAGGTTGCTCAATAGCCCGTTAACGCCAAGCCGACGCGGAATTAGACTCCGTTGATCTCGGTGCGATGACCGCTAATCGGAATTGCCGGTAACCGGCGCAAATAATGCTTTATAAAGCGCGTGGCTAGTCGAGGCAGAATACATAATCGTTCACGTTCAGCGGTCATTATCTTACCTTTCGACATAAGCTGTAAAAGCGCCAACTGAACAAAATATTACAGTGAAAAACTATTATTAACTGGCAATTCGATCACCAATTGACCACAATTGCCATTAGATCAGCCGTGTATGGCCTCTATTTGGCATCTGCAATTTAGTTTGTGATTTAGAGATACTACCCAGCCCCGCCTAATAACCTTTACATGATAGGCATTACGTCAGTTACAAGATCACGCTGTTAGCTAAAATTATAGCAACTTGTATACAGATAGCTGGGTTCTTAGATACTAGGTCAGTAGATGCGGCAGGTAACGTGTCGCAAACTGAGCCATGGCTGATACCAACAGCAGCGATTTGTCTGCGACAACGGAAGTCCGCAAAAGGAAGATAGTACTGTTATGCAAACCTCAAAGAATCCAGCTGATCAACGCCGAGAGGCTAGCAATGTGGTAGATGCCGCCGCAGCCGATGCAGCAATAAAACAGATCGCCGCACAAATCAATAACGACAAAGTCGTTATGCTCGGATCGCAACGGGTAAATGTATTAGCTGTGTTGCAGAAGGTTAATGAAGATATCTCATTCTTAAACGCCCGCATCAATACCATCGAAAAAATGAAAACGCCGAATTCCGTTATGCTCTCTACCTATCGCGAAATGCTACTCAGCCGCGAATCGGTGCGCGATTGGTTGAGCTTGCAATAGACCTCCCGCCCCCCACATCCCCTATTAGTAACCCGCCGTTAGCTGGCTAGCGACGGGCCCTGTAAGCTGCTTTCAAGCGCCTTAGACAAGTCGTTCATGGTTCTAAATACATCCGTTTTATCGCCTACTCGCTCTTCCACGCTCAACTGCATTACTTTCATTCCAGCCGCCTCAGCCGCTGCCACACCCGACGTTGAATCTTCTATAACCGTACAAAACTGCACGGGTACACCGATAGCTTCTGCTGCATATAGAAATAGGTCTGGAGCTGGCTTGCCGTGCTCAACATCTTCAACGCTAAAGCGCCGCTCGGCACTAAACCATTCATCCAATCCCGTTAGCGCGAGCGAACGATTAATTTTGCTATGCCGGCCGTTTGATGCCACACAGTAACTAATATTGCGTTGACGCAATTGTTTTATCAGCTCGACCACACCTTCAACAGG
Organism: Teredinibacter waterburyi; assembly: GCF_001922985.1. Taxonomy (GTDB): domain Bacteria; phylum Pseudomonadota; class Gammaproteobacteria; order Pseudomonadales; family Cellvibrionaceae; genus Teredinibacter; species Teredinibacter waterburyi. The sequence goes on along the minus strand of NZ_MRUH01000007.1, from coordinate 103,466 downwards.
CTTTAGGTTTGCATCAAATGCCTTGCTGGTTGCGACCATCAACTGCCGGTCAAACTCTTGACGATCAAAATCAGATGGCAATTGCTGCTGATATTCACCTTCAATCCAGCGGTAGCAATAGGGAAGGGTGTGGCCATGGAACTGGGCAAAACACTGCTCCGGTGTCATTTCTATACCCAAGGAGCGAAGTTCTTCAGAAAACACTTGCGCAGCCAAGGTTTCGCTATCGACAAGCACACCATCACAATCAAAGATAATCAGCATTTATACCTACTTGGTTGAACGTCATCTTGGCAAGACCGCGTGTTGATCAATACCTTCGTTAACAAAACGGTTTACTTTCGAGCGACTTGCGCTTAGCAAAGTCATGGTGCGAACCTAAACCCATGATTCGCTGGAGTTACCGCAGGGTAGACACATGAAGCGCGTCACGATCATGTCAAGGTGGGCAAGTATCTGTGGTTTCAAGGCTATATCGGTTGACTGCACTAGTTCAAATAGCTGTTGTTGCTCAAAGCTATTGCTATATTGCTCGGCTAATGGCGCATAGCTGAGGTGCCAAGGCTCAGGAGCAACACCACCCGTATCTTTTGCATAAGGCCGATAAAAGTCTGTGCTGGGCAAGTAGCCATCTAGCCAGCGATGCATTTTTGTAAAGGGGCCATCGCCCTCACTTTCGCTGGGCTCAAGCAACAACCGATAATCGCCTGCCACCGCCGCGGCATCATAGATATCAATTTCGCACCCCCAGTGATGGCGCGATCCGCCAGGCAGGGCCGACCATCGCAAGATCGCCATCATCACCTGCTCCGGCAATAGGCACGTCGGGTCGAGCAAGCAACCGGCGCTATCCAACAGGGGGCGAGCACCTGTAGCTTTTGCATTCCAGATATTCAATTGGCGGTCGAAACTTCTGAAACCACTGGCGACACGCAGATCAAATCCAACCGCTGAGGCCGCGGCCTTTAGCGCCAATAAGGGGGCAACGAGTTGCTTATGAACGGGTTGCTCTAAACTCTCAAAATCAATATGTTCAGAACTACGCCCAACAAACTGTTGAAACTCGTCATTTTTCACGCCAAACACTCCGAAAATACCGGCCATCTATCGGTCCACGCATTGCGCCGCAGCCATAAGTCTGTATTATTGTTCGCTGCTGGCATTAACCCTAGCTCTTCATTAAGTTATGGTTGGTTGATGGAATATAAACCGCCGAAGACGTTAGATTAATAACAATGAGTGCGGCAGTTTTCAATCTAGCCTTTGCAACGCAAGGGTACAATAACACGCTCATCGCCAACAATTGTTTACCGCCAGCGAACAAAAAAACCAATAAAAACAAATAATAAAGATCTTGGGAGATCAATTGAAATGACTTCCACCAACGGCGAACTTCTAGAGTTAAAAAATTTGGGTATGGCTTCGGTCAACATCCTTCATGCCATAGGTATTAATTCATACGACGAGCTGTCTGAGATGGGCGCGGTAGAAGCCTACCGTCGCATCAAAGCGCGCGGTATCCACGTATCCAAGGTTATGCTTTACGCCTTGCAAGGTGCGCTTATGGACGTCCACTGGAATGACTTGTCTCCTGACCTTAAAGCGCAACTAGTCGAAGAAGCCGAATCGGCAGCTCCGGCGGAAAGTACTGGGGTTTGACCGCGGTGGTGAAGAGTTCCACATCACGCCTTACTTAAGCCAACGCAGACAATACCCCGCGAGCATTCTAGCCAGTGGCAACAAAGCTTTTTGATTCAAATATTCTTGCTGAGGGCGAAGCCATTGGTTTTACCCTGCCCAACAGCAATACTTCAGTAACGCGAGACATCACCAGCGCCTTTGCAATCAAAAAAGACGGTGAAATCTACGCCTACCTGAACGCCTGTCCCCATATCGGGGTAGAGCTAAACTGGCAGGAAAATCAATTTCTAGACAGCGAAGGCGAGCTGATTCAATGCTCAACCCATGGCGCACTGTTTTTAATCGATAGCGGGGAATGTATTTCTGGACCCTGCACAGGCAAGTGTTTACAGCCCATCAAACTAAATATCAAACCCGACGGCGTTTATCTTTCAGACTAAACGTCGCCGCTATAATTTCACCGGTAAAGCTGCGCTCAAACGACTATTGAATTGATTAAGTTCAGCGCGAAATGCATAAACCTCCACCCCGTCAGCGGCAGCCTCGCGCAGCAAGATTCCGTAATGCGGATCGAGTTCATCGGCCGGTGCAACGCTATCAATCCCCTGATGCTGCACACAAAATACCAATACCGCGCGAAAACCCTGAGCACGCATCGCCATCAGCTCACGTAAATGTTTTTGCCCGCGAGCACTAACCGAGTCGGGGAATAGCCCCTGCCGCTCCGCCACAGCCAGCGTTACGCTCTTCACCTCAACATAACAATCTGGGCGACTTGGGCTGCGTAACAGAAAATCGATTCGACTATTTTCTTCTCCATAGCGCTGTTCCGGCAGGCACTCGCTGTATCCAGACAAGGCCGAAATCACACCGTTTTCTATTGCTTCAGCAACCAAGTGATTGGCGCGTGCGGTATTCACTCCAGCCAAATGGCCACACTCAGCGGTGATCAACTCAAGACCATAGCGATACTTGCGCTTTGGGTTGTTTGAATCCAGCAGGAAACATGACGAACCCTCGACAACACAATTCTTCATGCTGCCAGTATTTGGGCAATGCACGGTAAGCTCACGGCCGTCCGGCAGACGTACATCGGCTAGAAACCGTTTGTAGCGACGCAGCAAGGTAGCGGGAATAAGAGGTGGGTCGAACAGCATGGTTTCGGTTCACTATAGATAGAGACGGGGTCGCCAAACTTGGCATTTAAATTTTTGCTTTGTCGTACAGGCTATATGCGAGAGCCAAAAAAGCTAGCAAGCCGAAAGCGAATCTGGTAGTTTTCTCCGCTTGATTGAGTTGGGTGGCGCAGATCCTAAACAGATCCGGCTCGGATCTTAGGGTATCTCGAGCTTTTAAGGCAAACCGATAAGCTCCGATCTGCACTTGAAAACACTCCAACTGGCCCCCATTTAGACCTGCGATTGTTAGCAATGAGGCGAAAATAACAAGATGCCCGAGTCACAAACCACAACCAAGTTCGCTTTCCGGGATATTCCTGCCTATCAGGAAAAGAAAGGCGAAGAGTACATGAACCACGACCAAAAGGAACACTTTCGCAAGTTGTTGCTGGCGTGGAAACGCGAATTGATGGAAGAAGTAGACCGCACCGTAAGTCACATGAAAGACGAAGCGGCCAACTTCCCCGACCCAGCAGACCGAGCGAGCCAGGAAGAGGAGTTCAGCTTAGAACTTCGCACCCGCGATCGCGAACGCAAGCTGATCAAAAAAATCGATAGCACCTTAGAGCTACTGGAAAGCGACGATTACGGTTACTGCGATGCCTGCGGCGTTGACATTGGCGTGCGTCGCTTAGAAGCTCGACCCACCGCCACCCTCTGCGTTGACTGCAAAACCCTTGCAGAAATCAAAGAAAGACAAACCTCTATCTAGACTGTAGGCGGCCCCTATGGCCGCCGGCTTCCAGCCATGGTTTATATCGGCCGCTTCGCTCCCTCGCCCTCTGGCCCGCTGCATCTAGGCTCGCTGCTCTGCGCCGTAACCAGTTATCTGGACGCACGCGCACATCAAGGGCGTTGGCTAGTTCGAATCGAAGACATTGACCCACCCCGCGAACAACCCGGTGCCGACCGCCAGATACTCGAAGCATTGGTTTCCCACGGTTTAATCTGGGATGCTGAACCGCTCTATCAAAGCCAGCGCACTAGCGCCTACCAGCAGGCCCTGAAACAGCTCACCGCCAAGGCACTCGCCTATCGATGCAACTGTACTCGCGCTCGAATTAAAGCACTAGGCGGGCGCTACGATGGCCACTGCCGCCAACATGCCCCCGCTGATACGCCCTGCGCGATTAGGCTCGCACTGAGCGATGCTCTGATCGCACACCCAGACAACGGCTTCAACGACCTACTGCTTGGCCCACAAGGCGGCCAACTAGAGCGCTGTGACGACTTTATCATCCACCGCAAAGACGGGCTGTTTGCCTACCAGCTCGCCGTTGTTGTCGACGACGCCTACCAAAATGTCAGTCACGTAATTCGCGGTGCAGACCTACTTTGTATGACCAGCGCGCAACAACTACTGCACAAGCTGTTCGGCGCGCAGCCGCCCGAATATGGTCACCACCCGCTTATTACCGACAGTGATGGCAACAAGCTCAGTAAACAGAACCATGCGCGCGCGATTGACCACTCCACACCCACGGCCAATTTACTAAAGGTCTTTACCGCATTAGGTCTACCCTGCGATGCAGACTTTATTCGCGAATACCGCGACAAAACACCCGCGCAGTTATTGCAATGGGCGACGAACAATTGGTCTCGCAGCAGGGTTAATTCAACCCATTCCACGCTAGCTAGCCTTGATAATTGACCCGCCGGCACGGCAGGCTAGGCGAATCAACACGGCCTTAATCCAACAAATGTAATACACTGCACACTGCTAATCGATTTACCGACAAGGCGATATGCGGACGCCCAGTCCTGTTGCGCTCAACCTGCGCTCGACAAATGGGGAGCAAGTCGCAAGCTAACCACAACAAGCCAAAGATGTTTGAATAAATGAAACGACAACGCCCACTTTTACTACTGATCCTGGTGGTTTATATCTTTTCGCCAACGCTGCTGAGCTGGGTAACACAGCCCGGATCGGCGTGGTATCGCCCCTTTATTATTTGGGCGCTGGTTATCGTTATAGCCTTCGTGCTGCAACAAGACCGTAAAAGCAGGAGCGGGTTACCACCCCATTAATTCGGCTTAGTCCCACCGGCTTCCCGAAACAACTTACTTTATCGTCTCGCCAATCAACCATGCTCACTATCGGATATCCGCACCATGACATTTAGCTTTCTGCATGTTGCTTTAATTTGCTTCACTTACCTCGGTGTCTTATTCGCAGTGGCCTACTCCACTGAAAAGGGCTTGATTAGCGATAAAATTGTTAGCCACCCGGTAACCTATATCTTCTCCCTCGGTATTTTTGCCAGCGCTTGGGCCTACTACGGCGTTGTCGATCTCGCCAGTACATTTGGCTACGGTGCGCTCGCCTATTACTTAGGAACAGGCGCATTATTTTTGTTTGCGCCGGTGGCCTTAAAGCCGTTAATGGAACTTGCTCGCCGCTTCCAAATAAATTCCACCGCCGACCTACTCACCTTTCGCTACCACAGTCATGCCGTTGGCGGAATTGCGACTTTTTGTATGCTGATCGCTATGGCGCCGTTAATCGCCCTACAAATTCAGGCGGTTGCCGATACCATCCACATTCTCACCCGCAATAATGGCAGCGGTACGCCAATGCCCAGTGGCGCTTTCGACACTCGCCAGATTTTGGCCCTTGTGTATTGTGTAGTCATTGCCTGTTTCGCCATGGTGTTCGGTTCAAAACGCGAGTACCACAAGGGTCTATTAACCTCGATGGCATTCGAGTCATTGATTAAGATCATCGGCTTGACGGCCGTTGGTTTCTTTGCGGTGTTCGAAGTGTTTGATGGCCCACTCGGGCTCGATCAATGGCTGACTGAGCACCCCCAATATTTGCAAAACCTTCACTCCCCCGCTGCCGGTAACTCGTCCCATACTTTGTTACTGGTCTTTATTGCCACAGCGATTTCGATGCCGCATATCTTCCACATTACCGTGGTAGAAAATCCGGTTAAAAATGTTACCGGCACGCTTAGCTGGGCCTTCCCATTATTTTTATTAATGATGGCGCTACCGGTGTTCCCGATTCTCTGGGCCGGAATAAAAAGCGGTGGGTTTTTCCCTACAGAATATTTCACCCTGTCGGTGCCGATTGCGGCCGGCAGCGTGACCTTTACGATTATTTCTTTTGTCGCTGGGCTTTCAGCCGCCACGGGGGCAACGGTTGCCATCTCTCTAGCGCTCACCACGATGATGCTGAACCACTGGATCTTGCCCGCAGCACCGCTTAAAACACACCGCGAAATCTACGGCCAATTAGTTTGGATGCGACGCGCACTAATCGCCGTTGTTATTATTAGCGGCTACGGGTTTTACCTTGCACTGGCGAATCGCTTCAGCCTAACGGATCTCGCACTCACCTCATTTATTGCCACCTTGCAATTTTTGCCCGGTATTATCGCGGTCGCTTTTTGGTCGCGCGGCAATCGCAACGGTATGGTCGCAGGCCTATCTACCGGCATGATAATTTGGCTAGCGGCACTATTAATTCCGATGTTAATGGGTGCAATCTCCATTCAGCTTCCGCTCTACGGATTCGTCTTGCACCTCGGCGTTGAATACTGGGAACCCATCACCCTTTGGTCCTTGGGAATCAACACCCTAGTATTCGTTATCGTCTCGCTGACAACCCGCCAATCGGACGATGAGAAATACAGTGCGGAACTCTGCGCCGAGGATGAACTTAGCCACCCCGTGCGTATGACCCTAGATATTCGCTCGCCGGAAGAGATCGTTGGCCGCTTGATTGCGCGCATCGGCGAGTACACGGCTCGTGCCGAGGTAAATCGCGCGATGGAACAGCTCGGTTTAAACGCTGGTGAAAGCCGGCCTTATGCGCTGCGGCGATTGCGCGATGAAGTGGAAGCCAACTTATCCGGCCTAATCGGGATTACCATGGCAACCGAGATTATGGATAAGCAAATCCCCTACCGCGTTCCTGATGTCGATGGCGTGGCCGACATCAACCTAATGGAAAGCCGTATCAATGACTACCGCGACCACCTCACAGGGCTTGCCGCCGAGCTAAACAATCTGCGCCTCTATCACCGTCGCACCCTGGAAGAACTGCCGATGGCGGTGTGCTCGGTAGGTAAGGATATGGAGGTGTTAATGTGGAACAACGCCATGGAACAGCTAACCGGAATTACCAGCGAGTCGGTTACCGGCTCACACCTATCGGCCATTCTTGAACCCTGGGGCGAACTACTGCATCGCTTTGCCACGTCATCACAACCGCATTTCTATAAAGAAGAGGTCGAACTTGCCGGACGAATTCACTGGATCACCCTGCACCAAGCGTTAATCCCTTCGTCAGTGGCCTACAAAGCCGATGGTCAGGTCTTACTGCTGGAAGACGTCACCGAACTCGAGCTACTTGAAAAAGAGTTAATGCACAGCGAACGACTTGCCTCTGTCGGTCGCTTGGCGGCTGGGGTCGCCCATGAAATTGGCAACCCCGTTACCGGTATCGCTTGCCTCGCGCAGAATATGAAATATGAAACAGACGACCCCGAGATACTAGAATCGGTGGTGCAGATTCTCTCGCAAACGGATCGCGTAAGCCGTATCGTTCACTCCTTAGTCAGCTTCTCCCACACCGGCCAGCAGGATGAGAGTGATTTCCGCCCCACAGTGCTTCACGAATGCGCGCAAGAAGCCATTAACCTCGTGCGCCTACAAAAAGAACGCGGTTACGTCTTTTTTCACAATCTTGTAGAACCTGAAATCAAGGTTACTGGTGACAGCCAGCGGTTAATTCAGGTGTTCGTCAACCTCCTAACCAACGCCCGCGATGCGAGCCCAGAAGAAACCAATATCACCATTGCTAGTGAACCCAGCCAAGGTGGCTATGCCATCATCACGGTCACCGACGAAGGGTCGGGTATTCCCGACCATATTCACGACCAAATCTTCGAACCGTTCTTTACCACTAAAGAGCCGGGAGAAGGTACAGGGCTTGGATTGTCGATGGTTTACAGCATTGTTGAAGAACACAAAGGGCAACTCGAAATTGTCAGCCCCGCTGACAAGGTGTTACAAAAAGGCACAAAATTTGTGATTAAGCTACCCGTTACCCTTGAAAATGGCGCCAATAGGGGTAACACTAGGGAACTAGATTAACTTTGAGCTGCACGTTATCGACCCAGCTCTAGGTCGGATCAAGGTTACAAAAGGCACAGGACGCGCCAAGATACTGGTTGGATTAACCCATACACAATGTGCGTTGCGTAGGTACTTTGAGTAATAGGTACTTTAAGTAATTGGTACTTTAAGTAAGTAGATTACGCATCTACATCAAACAGGTTGAGGCGTTTCGCCCGAGTGATTATAGCGCCAGCTTGGGGCTACCCACTCTCCTATGCAAAGATGGTTAATATGAGCAAAGTTCTCATCGTCGAAGACGAAGACATCATTCGTACCGCACTACGCAAGCTGTTAACACGCAACAAATTCGATGTTAAAGAAGCGGGCTCCGTTAGCGAGGCCACCAGCAAACACAAACTAGATACTTTCGAACTCATTATCAGTGACCTGCGCTTGCCAGGCGCGCCGGGCACGGACCTGATCCAGCTAGCTGGTGACGTACCGGTATTAATAATGACCAGCTACGCGAGTTTGCGCTCAGCGGTAGATTCCATGCGCATGGGTGCCGTCGACTATATTGCCAAGCCCTTCGATCACGATGAAATGCTCGCCGCGATCAAGCGCGTCATCGGCAAAGCGAATACCCGCAAAGCCACTAGCGCTAAGACCAAAATTGCAGACAATCACACAGCTGTGGACGGCATGATCGGCTCCAGCGACGTGATGAAAGAACTCTACGCCAAAATCCACAAGGTCGCCCCCACCAACGCCACAGTGCTGGTACAGGGCGAGACGGGAACCGGCAAAGAGTTGGTCGCCAATGCCATTCACCGTGAAAGCCCTCGTCGCAACAAGGCACTGATCTCGGTAAACTGCGCGGCCATTCCCGAAACACTCATTGAAGCCGAACTATTTGGCCACGAAAAGGGCGCCTTTACCGGCGCCGCCTCGACGCGTGAAGGTTTAGTTTCTGCTGCCGATGGTGGCACCTTATTTTTAGATGAGATTGGCGAGCTGCCACTAGAAGCACAGGCGCGTTTACTGCGCGTACTACAGGAAGGCGAAGTTAGACCGATTGGCTCCGTGGAATCGCGTAAAGTCGACGTTCGACTTGTTGCTGCGACCCACCGCGACCTTGGCCGCCTGTCGCGCGAGGGTAAATTCCGCGAGGATTTATACTTCCGTATTAACGTTGTCCAACTGAAGCTACCGCCATTGCGCGATCGCGGCAAAGACATCTTGGCGCTCGCCGAAACATTCGTGAAACGCTTCTGCGCAGAGATGCTAAAACCGCCACTAAACCTAACCCCAGAAGCGATCCAAGCTATTACGACTTACACCTGGCCTGGCAATATTCGCGAACTGGAGAACGCCATTCAACGCGCCGTAATTCTTTGCGATAACGAGACCGAAATTGATCACAACCAGCTGGCGATCGATCTAGACCTAGTTAGAATTGACAACGACGACAGCCCTCTGGCGCCGGGAAATAACCGGCAAAAACACCCTAACGACTCCTCTAAAGCCGACCCCAACGAAGACCTGTCGCTAGAAGACTACTTCCAACGCTTTGTCCTGGAACATCAAGAAACCATGAGCGAAACGGAACTGGCCCGGAAACTAGGGGTAAGCCGCAAATGTTTGTGGGAGCGGCGTCAGCGTTTGGGTATTCCTCGCAAAAAACCAACACAATCGGCGACTGAATCCTAATCCTGCCTACCCTTGCGGCGGTCTGGTCTAAACTAAAAGGCAGGTGAGTTTAGGGCAGCACTGGGCAGGTGAGTATGGCGGGTTTTTCAGGGATCACAGGTAAGTCTATCGAGCGCAAAGGGAAGCACCGTTTTCTGGTTAATTGGCGCGCTCGATTATTTATGGCCGATAAAATTATTCGTCCCGCCATCGTTACGTCGGCTCACGCCAACGGCCTTACCATTCGATTTAACGAAGCCGTGCCCCTAGGTACAGAAATGAATCTAGAGTTCGCACTAAAGTTTATTGATCAAGCCGTTAAGATTCGCATCAAGGCAAAGGTTGACTACTGTTTGATTAAGTCGAATAGCAACGAAGTAGAAATTGATATTTCAACGACCAAAATAAGCCGTGCAGATCAGCACACCCTAAACAATATTTTGCAGGTGTTGGGCGAGTCTAACGAGTTTAATTTACGACTGTAATTATACGTGCTGTTGATCAGGGCTCTATTTGAGCCAAGTGACGACCAACCGCTAGCCATGCACCAAGCAAACCGATCAACGTACTTGCGCCAAGTAACAGCGACCCCTTCACCAAACCCAAGCCCTGCAAACTGAAATCACTCTGATAAAGCATGGCGAGATTACTCACAGTCGAGTGCAACGAAAGGTATCCGGCAGCGACAATTATGCAAGCCAGCACCCCCCCCATAAAACCGTACCAAGCTCCGGTGTACAAAAATGGGCGGCGTACATAACCGTCGGTACCACCAACAAGCTTCACCACCACGATTTCATCGCGGCGATTTTCGATCGCCAAACGTACGGTATTGCCAATCACTAACAACACCCCCAAGCCGAGCAAACCAGCAAGTGCCGCAACGATTTTTTTCCCCAGTACCATAAGTTCGCGCAGGCGTCGCACCCAGTCCATATCCAGCGACACCTCATCGACAATAGCCTCTTCCGCTAATTTTTGCCCCAACAGCTTTAACGCCTCCGGCTCAATCGCCGTGGCGCTCGGCGTAACAATTAGTGTGGCGGGCAAGGGGTTGCTATCGAGAGAGGCGATGACATCGCCAAACCCCGACATTTGTTGGAATTGTTGCAATGCTTTGTCGGCCGAGAGGTATTCGATAGTGCGCACCTCGGGTAAACGCTCCAAGCGTTGTACTAATTGGCTAATCGCTTCGTCGCTAGCGCGCAGGTGAAGGTATACCGATATTTTCGGGCTCGCATCCCAACTTTCACCCAGCTGTTGGATATTCCCTAGAGCAACCAATAATGTTGCCGGCAAGGCTAATGCGATGGCAACCACTAAAGCGGTCATTAGGGTTTGCATCGGAGTGCGTAGCAAGCGGCTCAAGCTGTCACTAAACGAGGCGCGGTGATGACCGCGATAGGCGCGAAAACGGTCGCGGAGACTCGTCTTAGTTTGCACAGCACCCTTGCTCGGCTGAACTTTAGTCGTCTGGGCCTTATTTGAGTTGTGTTTAGCGCTGTTATCGCCGCGGGCCATTAGGGCATCTCCGCGCTTTGCAGGACGCCATCGTGAATCAACTGACCATTGGCGAGCGTTAATACGCGACGACCGAGCCGCTGAATTAAATTTAAATCGTGACTGGCGATCATAATGGTCACCCCCACATCATTAAACTGGCGAAACAAATTCATAATTTCAGCGGAGAGTTTTGGATCGAGGTTACCGGTGGGCTCATCGGCCAGAAGCACCGGCGGCTTGTTGACAACGGCCCGTGCAATACCGACACGCTGCTGCTCTCCGCCAGAAAGGGTAATGGGGTTGGCCTTTTCTTTATCAAGCAAACCGACCTTATCAAGGGCGGCGCGAACCCGACGCCCAACTTCGCGATGTTGAAAGCCCGCAATTTGAAGTGGCAGGGCGATGTTTTCGAACACACTGCGATCGAACAGCAGTTGGTGATTCTGAAACACCACTCCAATCTGGCGACGATGGAAAGGAACTTGACCTGAGCGAAGACGATTTACATTGCGCCCAGCGATCACCACTTGGCCGGTAGTCGCTCGCTCCATCAACATAATCAGTTTCATCAAGGTACTTTTACCTGCGCCCGAATGCCCAGTGAGAAAAACAATTTCTCCCTGTTCAATATCAAACGAAAGATCGAGCAGCGCTTGCTGACCACTTTCGTAACGCTTACAGACATTGCTGAAGTTAATCACAGTTTCAATTCACGGCTTAGCAGATGGGTTTAAATGGCGGCCACGCAAGGCCAGTTTCACTTCGACAAAACGCCGTTTTTATTATGGGTTGAGCACCCGCGGTAAATCGCTATTCGCTAACGCTACCGAACAAGGCGTCGATAAAGTTATCGGCATCAAACGTCTGTAAATCGTCAATCCCCTCGCCCACACCGATAAAGCGCACCGGGATTTTATGTTTTTTACTCAAGGCAAAAATAATTCCGCCTTTCGCAGTGCCGTCGAGCTTAGTCAGCGCTATACCCGTAACCCCCGCCGCTTTCAAAAAGTGGTCGGCTTGGCTAACGGCGTTTTGCCCAGTACCAGCATCTAACACCAACAACACTTCGTGTGGCGCAGTCGCATCGAGTTTGCCCATAACCCGCTTAACCTTGGACAGCTCCTCCATCAGGTTGCTCTTATTGTGCAAACGACCTGCGGTATCGGCAATAACCACATCGATACCGCGCGACTGCGCCGACTGCACCGCATCAAAAATTACCGAAGCACTATCCGCACCGGTATGCTGCGCTACCACGGCGACCTTATTGCGTTCGCCCCAAACCTGTAATTGCTCAACCGCCGCAGCGCGAAAAGTATCGCCGGCCGCCAGCATAACGCTCTTGCCCTGCTGCTGAAAACGCTTGGCCAGCTTACCTATGGTGGTGGTTTTACCAACGCCGTTGACACCAACAACCAAAATGACGAAAGGCGCCGCACCGGTTTCAATATTGAGTGGCGCCTCGACTTCTTGCACTAGCGTTTTCAATGAAACTTTAAGTGCCGCATATAGCGCGTCGGAATCGGCCAGCTGCTTGCGCGCCACGCGTGCGGTGAGGTCGTCGATAATATCGGTAGTTGCATCAACACCCACATCAGCGGTGAGCAAAAGCGTTTCGATATCTTCTAACAGCTCGTCATCGATTGTTTTTTTGCCGAGCAACAGATCGGCAAGCCCCTGCGAAAACTGGCTGCTGGTACGAGCCAAACCACGCTTCATCCGCGCGAACAGGCTCATGCTCTGTTTTTCTTGGGTAAAGGTATCCACCTCGGTGTTAGCGCCGTCCCCCTGAGGGTCGACAGCCACATCGATGGTCGTTGAATTTGTGTCTACCGGAGTTTGATCCGCGACTTCTGGGTTGCTTTTTTTGCGCTTAAAAAACATGATGCTCCACCATTAACGCTAATGCCGCGTATCCTACCATTTCTGGAGTGGAATCTTTTGCCTCGCCCGAAGAAAAACACACAAAAATCCGTCGCTTCGACCATTCGAATCATCGGCGGTCAATGGCGTGGCCGCAAATTGCCAGTGATCGACGCTGACGGCCTGCGCCCGACTGGCGACCGCATCCGCGAAACCCTGTTCAACTGGCTCGCCCCATATACCGCTGGCGCGCGCTGCTTAGACCTGTTCGCCGGCACCGGTGCGCTGGGTTTAGAAGCGGCTTCGCGCGGTGCCGCGGAAGTTCAATTTGCCGAGTACAATACCCGCGCGGTACAGCAATTGCGGCACAACCTGTCCAGCCTAAACTGCGATAATGCGCAGGTATACGCTGGAGACGGCGTCGAGTGGTTGCGAACCAAGCCCCCAGAGCCATTCGATATTATCTTTCTCGACCCGCCCTTTGCCGAGAATTTGTGGCACCCAGCCTCTATAGCACTGAGCCAAGGTTGGCTGCAAACCGATGCACTCGTCTACATAGAGTGCCCCAAAAACCAGCAACTTCAGTTGCCTCTCAATTGGCAGCAACACAAGGAAAAAACCGCTGGTGCCGTGCGCTACGGGCTCTTCCAGATAACCGCCGAACAGCCTTAACAAGTCCTGCATTGCCCGTCAGCACACACCCACCGGCTTAGGCAAACGAGACTTTTTTGGTGTTGCTGGATTATTCCGTTAAAATGCGCGCACTTGGGAGCGAACCCTCCTGTTATTTCTCTCTTTCTCCTCCCAATCACGGATAGCCCATACATGAAGATGAAGCGTGTTGTTTACCCTGGCACTTTCGACCCGATTACCAATGGCCACATCGATTTGGTACAACGGGCATCTAAGCTATTCGATACCGTCATTATCGCGGTCGCCTCCAGTAATCGTAAAAACCCGCTGTTTTCGATTGAGGAACGCGTAGAGCTGGCTAAAGTCTGCTTGAAAGACATTAAGAATATTGAAGTCTGCGGTTTCAATTGCCTGCTGAAAGACTTAGTTGAAGAAAAAGAAGCCTATGGCGTAGTGCGTGGTTTGCGCGCCGTATCGGACTTTGAGTACGAATTTCAGCTCGCCAACATGAACCGCGCGCTCGCCCCCTCGATGGAAAGCCTGTTTTTGACGCCGGCCGAACACCTCTCCTATATTTCGTCGTCACTCGTTAAAGAAATTGCATCACTCGGCGGCGATGTAAGCAAATTTGTTCCCACCTTAGTTCGCGATGCCTTGAGCGAAAAATATCGTTCCCTCGGGACTACCCAGCTCTAGGCTTATGGATTTACGCGCGGCTCAGTGAGCTAGACTGTGCCGCGCCCAATTGCTACAAAGTCAATCGCAACGCTTATAGTTCCAACGATTGAATTCTCCTCCTCGTAAAACCAAATCGCATAAAAACCCCGCCCCCTCATCAGTTCTAACAACTAGACTTAATCATGGCTACTCTCGCGCTCAACATTGCGCCGGAAGACGCTGTAAAGGAATTTAAGGCTCTAGCCAAATCAACTGATGTGACGCCGCGTGAATCTACTCGCTATAGAAAATGGAGAAATCGAACAGGGGTTGGACCGCCGCAACCTGACGATTTTGCGCAAGCGATTTTTAAGTATTAACCAACAGCGACTCACCAGGATGCGCGATGCGCTAAGTGACCGCCAGAAGTTGTTCTTGGATACGCTAGCACTGCTATTTCATACCAACCACCCGATGATGCCGGGATTTTGTTCTCGCGTTACGCCCTGCCGCCTAGCTAATTACAAGCCAGAAAAAGCCGACATACAGCTCGGCCGGATGATCGCTCGCAGCTTTACTCTGCCACATGAAAGCGGCGGTGACTGCGATATTTATGGCATTTATGTTATGGGCAGTGTCGGCACTATCGCCCAGAGTGAAAGTAGTGATTTAGATATTTGGCTTTGCCATCGCCCCGGCCTAACGCCGACCCAGCTGATCAACTTAAACAAAAAATGCACATTAATTTCCGCGTGGGCGATGGAAATCCGTTTGGAAGTACATTTTTTCCTCATGGATTCCGAGGCTTTTAAGCACGGTAAGCTGGATGCGCTAAACGAGGAGTCTAGCGGCAGTGCCCAACGCCTTCTGTTGCTTGACGAGTTTTACCGTACCGCAATCTATATGGGCGGTCGTATGCCGCTCTGGTGGTTTATTCCAAAGGCATCGGAAGACAATTACAAACGCTATGCCGAGGTGTTGCTACACAAACGTTTTATCCGCGATGACAGCGTTCTGGATTTTGGCGGCATCGCCACCCTGCCCGACGGCGAGTTTGTCGGTGCCGCTATTTGGCAACTGTATAAAGCTATCGAGTCGCCCTATAAGTCGGTGTTGAAATTGCTCTTGCTAGAAGCCTACGCACATCAACATCCGAAAATCCGACCGCTATCGCTGAGCTATAAAAAATTGGTCTACAAGGGCCGCGTCGACATCAATGAACTCGACAGCTACCTGATGGTGTACCGACACATCGAACAGTACCTTATCGAAAAACAACAACACAAACGTCTCGAGCTTGCACGCCGCTGTTTTTATTTCAAAGTAAACAAGCCCCTCTCACTACCACCCAAAGGGCGACAAAAGTCTTGGCAGCGCGAACTGTTAGAAGACCTAACCGCTGCTTGGGGCTGGTCTGACCAATATCTGGCCAGCCTCGATAAGCGCGCTCAGTGGAAGGCGCCAAGGGTGGCGGAAGAGCGCGGACTTTTGGTCGCAGAGCTAAACAATAGTTATCACTTTTTACAGCGCTTCGCGACGGAAACCGGCGCTGTGCGCGCGATTTCCAATGAAGAGATTACGATTTTAGGGCGCAAGCTACAGGCGGCATTCGAGCGCCGGCCGGGCAAGCTTGAGTGGATAAACCCTGGCATTTCCGACGATATCGGTGAACCCATTGTTTCACTTTCTGAAGTCTACGATGAAAGCTCTAATACCCTTGTGTGGACCTCGTTTGCACATACTCTTAACGACCCTAATGGCAACACGGGAATCGCTATAAAATCTTCCGCAAACTTAGTCGAGCTGGTGTTGTGGAGCTATTTCAATCAGGTTATTCAGCTCAGTACTCGGTTTGATTTACAACAATCACCGTCGATTAACCCCGTAGAATTAAACCGTCTACTGCAAGCGCTGCAGCATTGGCTGCCACTACCGTTACCGACTCTAGATCACGATGCGTTTAAACACTCCGCTCGTCCGGTGAGCGCTTTGATTTTAATTAATGCAGGCAAGTCGCCAACCCCCCAATTAGACCAGCAGGGGATGCAGCGCCTTAGCAGCAATGTCGATGCGCTGCGCTATTCTGGATTTGAAGAAAATCTAGTCGCTTCGGTCGACTTAGTCACCCGTAACAGCTGGAACGAGATTAACACCCGTCGCTTCGACCGCGAAACTGCGCTGTTAGATGCACTACAGGAGTTTTTACAGTTATCCTTACCCGGCACTCACCAACAGCCCCCCAAGCTCGAAGTCGCCTGCGTCGGTGCCACTCACGCATCCATAATTGCCACGCGAGTTGAAAGCTGGTTCGCAGAAATCTGTAGCTGTTTCTATGACGGTCGCTACCCGGCCACTACCCGCTACCTCTTCGAGATGGGCGGCAAATACTATAGCCTGCAATTTCGCGGGCCAAGAATGCTAGTGCGGGAACATCGCAATATCGACACACTCATCGGCTATCTCGGTGAAGAACAGCAAACGGTAAGTCCAATTAAAATTGATAGCCGCGCCCTTAAAGATAACGCGCTCCCAGCCATCACCGCAGCGATTTCTGGGAGTGTTGGCGGTCGCGCTTGGTCGGGCGCAATCGACGTGTTTTATCGCCGTTTCGACATCGGCATGGAGCTTTACGTACTCGATGAATTCGGTTCGTTAATTCACACCCAGCATCTCGGCAGCAACCGCTTTTCACCGCTCAAACCACTGCATTATTTTTTGCGCTCGGTGATCAATCGTCACTCGCGCATGAACCAAGAGTTGTTGCAGGACTTCGGTGTTTTTCCTATTCATTTCTACGAATTAAAACACGAACCCCGCAAAGGCTTTAGTTGCCAACAAAGACGTATAGCGAGTGAACTGCAGTCGGACTCAGGGTTTGAGGTAAAAGCGGTGGCCCTGCCCGATGCAAATAACGAGGTTAGCTTCGACTTTTACTGCGATGAGCAAGAGTTTTCATCGGTATCCTTTGGCGAACAACTATTTTTAGTGGTCGGTCAATTTATCATCGCGCAACGTCAGTCGAATGAGAACTACCCGGTCTACATTACCGACCTAGACCTTAGCTTATGTATTAATCAGCTCTCCGAATCCCGCAGCTTACAAATAAGCCACTACCTAAAGCTTAAGCGCCGCTTGGAATTTAAACTGAATCAGGCAATCGGGATACTATTGGCCAAATAGCCGCGCCGGTAAGGCTCACAACAAGTTTCGACACCGCTGATTTTTCAGTTACAGGGTTATCCTGCCCCGCGCTTCCCGCTATACTCGCTTTCTTTTATATGGTTTAAATTACATCGGGCTTGCCGCTGGGGAACTTCATGGGCAGTAGAAAACAAACCCCGCTCTCACTTCATGTTCAAGTGAGTAAAACTTACCGCTTCGGCGCGCCGCTGTTGGTCGCATTAAGTCTGGTCATAGTTTGTCTTACCGGCTGCGGGCAGAAAGGCCCGTTAAAGCTGCCGGCACCAAACTCCGAAGTATCTGTGGAGGACGGCACCACTACCGACGCCACCTCAAGCAACGACGCTACCGCCGCCCCTTAGGCCACGGGTAGGTCGTCTTGCGGTGCTTTGGCAGTATTGTGCAGGCACCTCAACAGCACTAGCTAACCCGATAATGAATAGCTAAACCCTAGATTTCAGCCTCTGCGAAACGCGAGGGCCACTCTTTTTTGGAATTGTTATGTCGCACTTTAGTTACCACAACGGCAGCCTCTATGCGGAAGGTTGCGCTTTAACGACTATCGCCGATCACTACGGCACCCCCTGCTATGTCTATAGCCGCGCAGCGCTAAGCGAGCATTACCGCGCCTATGCCGAGGCGCTGGGCGATCATCCCGGCAAGATCTGCTACGCGGTAAAAGCGAATTCCAATATTGCAGTCTTACAGGTATTAGCCGAACTGGGCGCAGGCTTTGATATTGTCTCCCAAGGAGAATTACAACGTGTGCTCACCGCCGGCGGCAAACCCGAGCGGATTATTTTTTCGGGTGTCGGCAAAACTCGGGATGAAATGCGTTTTGCGCTCAACACCGGTATCGCCTGCTTTAATGTCGAGTCTGCCGCAGAGCTAGAAGCTTTGGCAGAAGTGGCGGCCGATATGGGGCTGGTCGCGCCAGTCTCGCTGCGGGTAAACCCAGACGTTGACGCCAAAACACATCCTTATATTTCTACCGGTCTAAAAGAGAACAAGTTCGGCATAGATATCAAGCAGGCTCCGGACGTCTACCGTCGTGCAGCGGCGCTTGCCAGCGTCAATCCAATTGGGGTCGACTGCCATATCGGCTCACAGCTCACTACGCTGACGCCTTTTATCGACGCGCTCGATCGTATTTTGGGTTTAATAGACGAGCTGGCAAAAAGCGGCATTGAGATACGTCACCTCGATCTCGGCGGTGGCTTGGGCGTAACCTATAACGAAGAAACACCCCCGTCGCCAAGTGAATACCTAAGCGCGGTGAAAGCCAAGCTGGGCACACGCGCTCTCGAGCTAGTGCTCGAGCCCGGTCGCTCGATCGCAGCGAACGCTGGCGTATTGCTTACCGAAGTACTCTATTTGAAGCCTACCGAGCACAAGAATTTTGCCGTGGTCGATGCCGCTATGAACGATAATATTCGTCCATCTCTGTATCAGGCTTGGCAAAAAGTAGTGCCCCTCAAATCCGACCAAAGCGCACCTACCATGGACTGGGACCTGGTTGGTCCGATTTGTGAAACCGGCGATTTTCTTGCGAAAGATCGCCACTTGAGCTTGTCAGCTGGCGATCGCCTCGCCATGCTGTCTAGCGGTGCTTACGGCTTTGTGATGAGCTCTAATTACAACACCCGCGGCCGTGCGGCCGAAGTTATGGTCGACTCCCAGCAGCATTTTCTGGTGCGCGCTCGGGAAACCTTTGCAGATATCATCCAGGGGGAACAACTGCTACCCCAGGGGACTCGCTAATGCGATTGCGATTTACCAAAATGCACGGGCTGGGCAACGACTTTGTTATGGTCGACGCCATCAGCCAGCGCGTGGCCATCACCCCCGAACGCGCTCGGCAACTCGCCGACCGTCATTTCGGCGTTGGCTGCGATCAAGTGCTAGTCGTTGAAGCGCCGCAAAACCCAGACGCCGATTTTAGTTATCGGATTTTTAATCACGATGGTAGCGAAGTCGAAAACTGTGGCAACGGCGCTCGCTGTTTCGCCATCTTTGTACGCCAGCGTCATCTCACCACCAAGACAATTATCAATGCGGAAACTCGCGGCGGCATGCTGCAACTTCACGTGCATCCCGACGATTCCGTTACCGTCGACATGGGTGCTCCACGGCTCACTCCTGCTGAAATCCCTTTTGTCGCGCCGTCTGAAGCCCCTAGCTATCGCTTACAGCTTAATCAGCAAGAACTCGAGATCGGCGCGGTTTCCATGGGCAACCCTCATGCGGTCACCCTCGTCGATAATCTCGACGCCTACCCCGTTGCAGAGGTAGGCGCGGAAGTCGAATGCCACAGCCGTTTCCCGAATCGCGTCAACGCAGGCTTTATGCAAATTATAAACCGCAACCAAATACACCTAAGGGTGTTCGAGCGCGGTGTCGGCGAGACAATCGCCTGTGGCACCGGTGCTTGCGCAGCCATGGTGTCCGGCGTTCAGCGCGGTTTGCTCGATAACCAAGTCAGTGTAAACCTGCCAGGCGGGCAGTTGCAGATCGAATGGGACGGCCCCGGAAAGCCTGTTAAGATGACTGGGCCCGCCACCACTGTGTTCCACGGACAGATAAAAATATGAGTGAATCGTCGATCCACCAAAATAAAGATAAGTTGAACGAGCAGCAGGTAACCGAGTATTTAAAAAAGCACCCGGCCTTTTTTGAGCAACACCTAGAACTGCTTACGGAAATGGACCTGCCCCATCAAAGCGGCTCGGCGATTTCCTTGGTAGAGCGGCAGGTTGCGGTACTGCGCGAGCGCAATATGGATATGCGTCACCGTCTCAGTAGCTTGCTAGACAACGCCCGCGATAACGACCGCCTGTTCGACAAAACTAAACGCTTGGTGCTCTCTCTACTTGAGTGTAACGACCTTGGTGACCTAGTCGACGCGCTTTATTACAGCTTCGACAAAGAATTTAATATTCATTACACACGTTTAATTTTGTTCGGCAATAATGCCACCCCTAGCAGCGCCGCGCGCGTTGTATCGATTAACGATGCTCGAGATCATATTGGCAAACGCCTTAAGTCGACCAAAAGCGTGAGTGGCGGCATCGACATAAAAGAGTGCGAATATTTATTCGACGACGACTCACACAACATTGGCAGCGCGGCTTTAGCGGTATTGCAGTACGGTAGCCCTTTAGGTGTATTAGTAATCGGCAATCAAGACCCAGCCTACTACCGCTCGAGTATGGGCACACTCTTTTTAGGTTATATTGCTGAGGTGCTTAACCGCTTGTTACCTCGCCACCTAAACGATCGTTAACATTTCGCTAGTCGCTAGAACCAGAACAATCATACAAAAAAGCCGAGGTATAAAACCTCGGCTTTTTTGTATCGCGTTAACGTCAGCAAACACTGTTTAAATCGGCTGGCCACCGTAATTAGATTCCGGTTTTTTCGGGGGGTCTGCCACAACATTTGCAGCAATGTGGTTAATCTTGCCACCCCGCGCTAAAAACGCATCCACTTCCGCTTGCAATCTTCGACGCTCGGCATCTTTAGCCGTTACAGAATCTGGAATTACCTCCTCTTTACTCGACGCTTGAACGCCGTCATCACTATCACTCGAATCGCTATCGTCATCGAGTAAATCTGTATCATCTGTATCAGTATGTTTCACGCTTTAAGCCCTCACTACAATTTTCTCAGTAGTTACATAACCGTGGTTCGACAACAGGAGTAATCTCCTAGCTTGTCATCTACGCCCCGCTGTTAACTCGGCGCGCACCGGAAAATATCAGTGCTTGCGTCGAGCGCTAAAACACCTCGACCAACACACTGTAATTGAACGTAATTTATAGTCTAAAGCCGTGTATAAGTCATGATCTGAAAATGATTTTTTTTAGTTTTTTTTGTTCTAGTAATTTCCCCGTAAATTAAATTTTGGTTATTTCCAGAGGTAACGCAGAACAAACCACTGTAAAATCATTCACTTAGCAGGTTAAGTGTTTATATAGGTTGGCCAAAACAGAGAACGGGGAGAGGGAGTAAATATAGGGGGGCGGAACATGCGAAGAGGGCTAGCGCTGCCTTCAATGACAGCGCCGACAATTAATAAGAGCGTTTAAACCGCGTCTGGGCCAGTCTCGCCAGTGCGAATACGAATCACATCTTCGCATGGAGTAATAAATATTTTACCATCGCCAATTTTACCGGTTTGCGCCGACTTGGTAATTACCTCGACCGCCTGATCGACCAAATCATCACCCAAAACTAATTCCAGCTTAACCTTGGGTAGAAAATCGATCACATACTCTGCACCACGATAGAGCTCGGTATGGCCCTTCTGACGACCAAAACCTTTTACCTCGGTAACAGTCATCCCTTGAACACCGATCTCGGACAAGGCGTTGCGAACGTCATCAAGTTTAAACGGCTTGATTACAGCAGTGATTAGTTTCATAGAATTATCCTTAGTGCACCAAATGTTGTCATTATCGTTATAGATAAGCTGTGCTGAACGGGACCTTGCAACCCTTGCATAGCTTACAGCGGGCTAACCAGCGCCCATAGCAAGCCCAATTTACACGATAGCTAGGTTGGGGGGAAGGGTAAAAAGGGCGCAAAAAAAAGCGGCGCTCTTGTGGGTTCCCCCCTTTGAGCGCCGCTTTTTTACTATTTCTCTCTTTGTTAGCTTTTTGCTACTTCATCGATGACCTTACCCACCTTGAGTAAGGTCATCGAGCAAAGCGACTACTTACCGCCAGTAAACTCAGGGTAAGCTTCCATTCCGCATTCAGAGATATCGACACCGTCGAATTCTTCTTCTTCGCTAACACGCACACCGATAACGGCTTTGATAATAACCCAAGTAATCAAGCTAGCAACAAATACCCATACGAAGATAGTCGCTGCGCCGATCAACTGGCCGCTGAAGCTAGAGCCATCATTGGTTACAGGTACCAATAACAAACCAAGCAGACCAACAACACCGTGCACAGAGATCGCGCCTACAGGGTCATCGATTTTTGCTTTATCTAGCGCGAGGATGCTGAACACAACCAACACACCGCCAAGACCACCAAACAGAGTTGCCTGTAAAGCAGATGGTGTCGACGGCTCGGCAGTAATAGCAACCAAACCCGCTAGCGCACCGTTTAATGCCATGGTTAAGTCTGCTTTACCGAATAAGATGCGTGCAACAATAAGTGCAGCAACCAGACCACCGGCAGCAGCAGCGTTTGTGTTCATAAACACAACAGCAACTGAGTTAGCACTTTCAACGCTAGCGGTCGCCAATACAGAACCACCGTTAAAGCCGAACCAACCCATCCAAAGGATAAAGGCACCAAGGGTCGCCAAAGGTAAGTTTGAACCTGGGATTGCGTTCACTTCACCGTTTGGACCGTACTTGCCCTTACGAGCACCAAGTACCAATACACCCGCTAATGCAGCACCAGCACCCGCCATGTGAACGATACCGGAACCAGCAAAGTCAGAGAAGCCAAGGTCGCCCAAGGTGTACATACCAAATACCGCGTTGCCACCCCAAGTCCAGCTACCTTCCATTGGGTAGATAAAACCAGTCATTACAACAGCGAAAGCCAAGAATGCCCACAACTTCATGCGCTCAGCAACTGCACCCGAAACGATAGACATAGCGGTTGCTACGAATACCACTTGGAAGAAGAAGTCGGCCGACGGAGCGTAGGTCGCAGGTTCGTCTGCACCGGCAACACCGTCCGCAGCAATACCTGTTAAGAAGTAGTCACCGCCATACATAATGGCGTAACCGCATACGAAATACATAATGCAAGCAATTGCGTACAGCGCAACGTTTTTAGTTAGGATTTCGGTGGTGTTTTTAGCGCGAACTAGGCCGGATTCGAGCATTGCGAAACCAGCGGCCATCCACATTACAAGTGCACCGCATACCAAGAAGTAAAAGGTATCTAATGCGTATTGCAATTCAAAAATTGAGTTTTCCATAAGGATTCTCCGGAACTTAGAATTCTTTTACGTCAGGTTAAAGTGCTTCTTCGCCGGACTCTCCGGTGCGAATGCGAATAACCTGTTCAAGTGAGGAAACAAAGATTTTTCCATCACCAATTTTTCCGCTGTGAGCAGCTTTGCTAATGGCTTCTACAACGGAGTCCAGCTGATCGTCAGCAACCGCAACTTCGAGTTTGGTTTTCGGCAGAAAATCAACAACATATTCTGCGCCGCGATAAAGTTCGGTATGACCTTTTTGGCGACCAAAACCTTTTACTTCGGTAACGGTAATACCTTGTACACCAATTTCCGAAAGTGCTTCACGCACGGCATCCAGCTTAAAAGGCTTGATAACGGCAGTAATTAGTTTCATTTGCACTGCTCCTTACATTATTTGCAGTTTTTGCTTAAAGCATTAATAACAAAGGCGATTAAGTGTTAACAAAATCGCCTTTGTTTGGTCGGTCTTACTCGCCTAAAGGCAAGCTGTAGGACACAACGAAGTTGGTGTCGTCATCGTAACCACCGTCTACGTCGTCAACTACTTGGCTGATAGTAAAGCTCAGGTTGTCGTTGTAGGCGTAAGACAAATCAAGGTGCATCATGTCATCTTCGTGAACACCAAGTGCAACACCGAACGCACCAAAGCTAGCGCTAGCGTTTATGTAGTAGTAATCTTCCAAATCCTGAAGGCCGTGGTAATAGCTAATGCTAACGGGGCCGTAGCCTACCGATACAACAGCTTCCATCAAATCGCCTATGTCATTAGAAGCTTCTACACCAACGGAGTTACCCGCAGTTGGGTATTGGTAAGACCAAACACTAACGTCGTAACTGAAATCACCAGCTTCACCACCGTAACCAAGGTACAAATCGTATTCAGTACCACCGGTTGTATCACCAGAGCTACCCCAGATACCGGTGTAGAATCCGCTTTCGCTGTAGCTCAAGTCACCCGATACCGCTGGCGTACCTTCACCTGCACCTAGATCAATACCGCGCCACAAGTAAGAGCTTGCAACACCAACTGAACCAGATACTTCTGCGTTAGCAACAGGAGCAACGGCAGCCAAAGCTATAGTTGAAGCGGCAACAGCGCTTGCTAATAATTTTTGTGAAGTTTTCATAATGCTTCCTCCGGAAATTTTACTTTTTAAGTTTTGGTAAATATTAGAGCTTGATCTTCTGTCAAAGCGAACGAGCTTGACGTAGATTTAGCACTAAACGCGCCAACTTTTATTTTTCGTTAAATTACAAAAACTTAGAGTATTTCCAGAAGATTTTGATCTTTTTTACGGCACAGGCGCGCACCAATATGGGTCGTGCGCATTAATCCTGCACACTACAAACGCATTCAATTGGTGCGGGTGCTTTTAGGCGGAGGTTGAATTAAATAGATGGGGGCGTTTGGCGTCTCAGTCTTCCGCTGAGTCCTGAATTAAGGCGTCATCTGTCGGTAACAAATAGCCGTCTTTAAAGGGTAAATAACGGCGTGCATCCGCGCAGTAGGCCTGTATTTGCGGGCGCTCTTCGGCAACAAAAGACGCCACGGCTTGCTGTAATTGCGGGTGTACCAAATGGTGCCATGAATCGGTAAGCACCGATGTGAATCCGCGCTGTATCTTATGCTCTCCTTGCGCGCCGGGGTCAAAACGCTGCAGTCCCTGAGCAATGGCATACTCGATCCCTTGGTAGTAACAGGTCTCGAAATGGAGGCCATCGACCTCGTCCATAGCACCCCAGTAGCGTCCGTATAACGTTGTGCTGTCGCGAAAATAAAGTGCCGCTGCAAAGATAGGTGCCACGAGTTCATCGCGGTGAGCCGTTGCTACCGCCACCTGATCGGGGAATACTCGCGCCAAACCCATAAAAAAATCACGAGTGAGGTATCCGCGACTGCCGCTACGCTTTATATAGGTGCGCTGGTAGAGCAAATAAAAGGCCTCCCAGTCGGACTCACTCAGCTCTTTGGCGCTGCGAATTTGTAATTCAAACCCCTGCGCTTTAACCTTGCTGCGCTCGCGTTTTAAGCTCTTGCGCTTGCGGGAATTAAAGCCGGCTAGAAAGTCGTCAAAGTCTTTGAAGTTTTGATTAAACCAATGAAATTGGCACCCCTGACGCCGGGCCAGTCGCATTCCGGCAAGCCGTTGCGCCGATTTTGCATCTGTGAACAAGCTATGGAACCCCGAACAGCCGCGCTCCTGTATTTGGCTATGCAGCGCTTGCCCAAGACAATCTAACACCGCGGCCTGCTCTGCCTCACCAAGATCGGCTAGCATCGCTAAGCGCGGCCCTGTGGCGGGTGTAAAGGGGATAGCGTTAAGGAGTTTAGGGTAGTAGTCGTAGCCGGCGCGCTGATAGGCGTCGGCCCAGCTCCAGTCGAACACGTATTCGCCGTAGGAGTGGTATTTTTCGTAGAGCGGCATTAACGCCACAACTCGATCAGCAGCGCGAATAGCGAGATGGCAGGGCTTCCAACCCGTTGCCGCCGTGGTCGCCGCTGAGCGCTCCAACAGCTCAAGAAAAGCATGCTGCACAAAAGGGTAATCGCTCGCCCAAACCGCATCCCATTCCGCTGAGTCAATCTGAGTTACGGAATCGAGGAACTGCACCTGCAACTTCATTGGTTGAACGCCCCGCGGCAATCTAGATTGTGGTTAATTTTTGGAACGGATAGCCGCTATTCAACCACAACGCGCTGTCGCGGGAAATGACAACTGAAGGTACTGCCTTTACCAAGCTTGCTTTCGATATCCAGTTCCGCATTGTGGCGCCACAAAATATGTTTGACGATCGCCAAGCCAAGGCCAGTGCCACCGGTCTCGCTAGAACGCCCCTTATCGACACGGTAGAAGCGCTCCGTAAGACGCGGCAGGTGTTTCGGGTCTATACCTTCGCCACTATCCTTAACTGCAACCACAAGTTCGTGCTCATCACCGCTGACTTCAATATCGATACGTCGAGTCGCTGGGGTATAGTTCACCGCATTAAAGACTAGATTAGCGATCGCGCTGCGCAGTTCCTGCTCATTGCCGTAAAGCGCGACCTGCTCATCGCAATTCAAGCTTAGTTGGTGTTGTCTGTCGCCACTCAGGGCAACAGCATCACGCACAATACCTTGCAACATCGGGTGCAACTGTACGGGAATATCATCATTTTCGGTGTCTTCAGTTTCCAAGCGAGAGAGCATCAACAAGTCGTTGATCAAAGCGTTCATCCGCTTCGCCTGCTGCTGCATTTCGCTCATCGGCCGCAACCAAGCTTTTGGTGCCCCACCAATATCGGTTAGGGTTTCCAAATAGCCACACAGAACGGTAAGCGGGGTTCGCAATTCGTGGGAGACGTTAGCAACGAAGTCTTTGCGCATCCGCTCGAGACGGGAAACATGGGTAACATCCCGAGCGATGACTAAACGATCGCCTGCGCCAAAGGGATGGATATGAAATTCAAGGCAGGTAGCATCACTCTGGCTACTGTTCATTTCCAACGGCTCATCGTATTGGCCGCTATCGTAATAACTCACAAATACCGGCTGACGAATATAGTTGGTTAACTTGTGGCCTCGGTCGCGCGCCTCCAAGGCAAACTGCCACTCGGCGGCTTTGTTCCACCACTCAATGTTGCCGCGCTTATCGACAATAATCACGCTGTCGGGCAGCGCCGTGGTCATCTCTTGCACTCTGGCAACCACATCCTGCAAACGCACCTTATCTTTTTCATAGCGCTTACTGAGCAGGATGACATCCTCGGCCATCTCGCCCCAAACACCGGAAAAGTCATGGGGTTTAGGGCCGCGATGGCGCGCACTCTCCATCCAAGCCGCCAACTGATGCAAGCGAAAGAATAACCACGCTATATACACCAGAGCCGCATAGAGTAAGGTCGCTAGAACAGCGTCTAAGGCGGCGCCCAAAAGCATGGCACCAAACAGGTAAAGCAATAACCACCGGATTTCGGAGGCTATACCGCGTCGAAACATGAAAAATGTGAAGCCTTATAGTTGATCGGCAGCAACCGCGATCTTATTGGAGAAACGGTAACCCGCGCCGCGAACAGTTTGGACTAATCGATCGTGGCCTTCCAGCTTTAACGCTTTCCGTAAACGTCTAATATGAACATCTACTGTACGCTCTTCAACATAGACGTTGCCACCCCAAACATAGTCTAGCAACTGATTGCGAGAATAGACGCGCTCTTGGTGAGTGAGAAAAAACTCCAGTAAGCGATACTCCGTCGGGCCCATTTGTAAAGGGACTTCACTGATGGTAACGCGGTGGCTCGAAGGGTCCAAACACAGGCCTTCAACGGTAATGGGGTCTGACGATACGCCCTCGCTGCGCCGCAGCACCGCCTTAAGGCGTGCCACTAACTCACGCGGCGAAAAGGGTTTAGTTATGTAATCGTCGGCGCCCGTTTCCAAGCCTTGGATTTTGTTGTCTTCTTCACCCTTGGCGGTGAGCATGACGATAGGTATTTCGCTGGTAACTTCTTGATTTTTCAATCGCCTCGCCAACTCCATTCCGCTTATCCCCGGCAACATCCAATCCAGAAGGATCAGGTCTGGGCGGCTATCGACGATTAAGCGATGCGCGTCTTGGGCGTTGGCGGCCTCCAATACTTTGTATTCGGCCATCTCCAACGCTACCCGTAACATATCGCGAATTGGGCGCTCGTCATCAACGATTAAAATTGTTTTATCTACCATTTGCGGCTCTTTTTTACTCATGAAAGTAAATCATCCAGCAAGCTCCGCTTGCCCTCGGCGGAATCTCCGCACTGGGCTGCATTAAATAAAGGTTTTGTTACCGTTTTATGACCATAACAAATTTAGCGTCTAATCGGCTATTTAAGGGCGTAATCCGCCAGAATTCCGAGGAAAATAACCATACCAACCCAGTTGTTATTCAAAAAAGCAGCAAAGCAGTCACTGGGTTTTCGCACTCGAATTAGGTATTGCTGCCAACCAAAAAGAGCTGCCGCAAGCAACAAACTAAACTGATACACGCCCCCCAACTCGAACCGCTGCCCCACCATAGCCATGGCAAATAACATCATAAACTGCAGCATCGCGGTAATCGCACGATCTTGTTCGGCAAACAAAATAGCGGTAGATTTCACCCCTATTTTGAGGTCGTCCTCACGATCAACCATCGCGTAGAAGGTGTCATAAGCGACCGTCCAAACAACGACAGCGACATACACCAGCCAAATACCCTGATTTAATTCTCCTGTTTGCGCCGCAAATGCCATTGGCACCGACCAGCCAAACGCTGCCCCTAGTACCACTTGTGGCAAATGGGTGAACCGCTTCATAAATGGGTAGCTGAACGCCAGACCAATAGCGGCAAACGACAGATAAATAGTCAGCTTATTGGTCAATAACACCAGCAGGAATGCGGTAAAGGCCAGCACCGTAAAAAGCACTGCGGCTTCCGTTGCCGTCGCTTCACCCGATACCAGCGGACGCGCTTTAGTGCGCGCTACATGGCCATCGACTTTGCGATCGGCAAAATCGTTAATCACACAACCCGCCGAGCGCATTAACACCACACCGACAACGAAAATAATGAGATTATCCCAATCAGGGAAGCCTCCGGCCGCGAGCCAGAGCGCCCAGAGGGTAGGCCAGAGCACTAGATAAATGCCTATCGGGCGGTCTAATCGCATCAGCCGCGCGTAGATTTTGAGTTTTGCCAGGGTTAAAAACATTGGGATTTTCATGGCGGCAATGGTAATACAAATTCCGCTGGGGTACACCGCCGAGATTTCAAACTTAAAACCTGCGTGCTCGAACAACCGCTACACCAAGTGTATAGTTGGCGATGCCTCGATACTCCGAGACAATTTATCTTCGCCCGCCGAATGTGGACAGCCCCGATTCTAGTGTTTTCGGCAAACCGCTGCGCGTAAAACGAAAAATGGGTGCAGCCAAGCGGCACGAGCATTTTCGATTTCCATTGAACGGCGCCATATAACCCACAATACGACGAACAATAAGTAGCTAAGGCTCTAGAGATATGCGAAAACAGGAACTGGTCGCGGCGGTAAAACTGTCTACAGGTTTAACCGCTGCACAAGCCGATGAGGTTGTTTCGTCGGTTGTCGAACAGATTACCAACGCCTTAGCGCGCGATGAAACGGTAACACTGGTAGGGTTTGGCAGCTTTCGCACCAAGCTCCGTGCCGCACGCTCGGGTAAAAATCCAAGTACCGGTGCTAGCATCGCCATCCCCGCAAGCCATGCGGTAAGTTTTAAAGCCGGCGAAAAGCTCCGCAATCTTGTTGCGGCAAAATCAGAATAAAACGAATCAGCCCTAAGCCAACTTAACTCACCCCAGAAAAGGTTTCCATTATGCGACTCGCTCTTCACTGGCAAATACTCATCGCCATTGCAGCCGCCGCTGTTGTTGGCGCTGGTCTAAATATATCGCAACAAAACGGCAGCGCAATGAGCGGCCAGGTACAAACCATATTTGCGTTTGTTGGCACGTTATTTTTAAACGGTTTGAAAATGATCATCGTACCCTTGATCGTAGCGTCGATTATTAATGGCGTAGCGTCGATGGGCAGCGGCGGCAGCCTTGGCCGCATGGGGGGCAAAACCCTCGGCTTTTATTTTGCCTCGAGCTTAATGGCGATTCTCACCGGCTTGCTTTTAGTTAACCTGTTAACGCCTGGGATTATCGATGGCGAGCCCGCCAAGGATCAGTTGAATTTAGTTACCAGTGCCGAAGTGGAACAACAACTTGCCAAAATAGAAGGTCGCGGCACCGGCGATATCGCTGCGGTATTTCACCGTATGCTGCCACCCAATATTGTGCAAGCGGCAGCCGATGGCCAAATGCTTGGCTTGATTTGTTTTAGTCTAATGTTTGGCTATTTCATGTTGCGCATCGCCAAGCAATACCGCGACACCATGGTTAATTTTTGGCAAGGCGTGTTCGATACCATGATGGGCATCACCATGTTTATCATGAAGTTCACCCCCATCGGCGTGTTCGCATTGGTGGCCAACACCATTGCCGCAACCGGCTTTGCTGCATTTAAGCCGCTGCTAATTTTCTTCATTACCGTAACTCTTGCGCTCGGCATACACATGTTTATTACCATGCCGCTGATTCTAAAATATGTCGCAAAAATCAACCCTATTATACAGTTTCGCGGCATGGCGCCAGCGATGCTCACTGCGTTTTCTACGGCGTCGTCCTCTGGTACGCTACCAATCACAATGGAGTGTATGGAGCAAAATGTTGGCGTATCAAAACGCACAACATCCTTCGTTTTACCCTTAGGAGCAACGGTAAATATGGACGGCACCGCACTGTATGAATGTGTCGCCGCCATTTTTATCGCTCAGGCCTACGGCCTAGAACTAACCTTTGCAACACAATTTAGTATTGTGGTGATAGCGCTGCTAACGTCGATTGGTGTTGCCGGTATTCCCGCCGCAAGTTTGGTGGCAATTTCGGTAATTCTCACCTCTATCGGCTTGCCGCCAGACGGGATTGCCCTGCTCTTGGTTACCGATCGAGTTTTGGATATGGCGCGCACTGCGGTAAATGTCTTTAGCGATAGCTGTTGTGCAACCTTTGTCGCTCGCAGCGAAGGGGAAACACTCACCCCGATAGCAGACAAACCGGAAACCGTTAACGCTTAGCCGTTAAAGTTTAATAGTTTCTAGTTAATCGAAACTAGCACAGCTTAATCTGTAGCTTCGCGCTTTTCTATTTTACTAATAACGTAAAGTAAAACTAGCGCGATAGCCGCCACAAAAGCATTCAACAAATAGATTTGTCGATAGTCGTAAAGCTCGCCAACAACCGCAATAAAAATACTGCCCAATACCGTACCGGCAGATGAAGTGCTGATGTAAAGCGCAGAAGCACTTCCCGCCCGCCCTGGAATTTTATCTTGGAACCAACTCGCACCTAAGCCGGAAACAAAACCAATAAAGGTCGAGTTTAAAAACTGCAGAACAAACAGTTGCCAGAGATCGTCTGCCAACCAGATGCCAAAATAAAATACCACGGCGGCTATCGCACCAACCCTAATTAACGGTAATAGCTCCCCACGGCCAGCAAGCCAACCAGCAATAATCATTAATGGTATTTCTATTGCTGCAGCAAGCCCCAACAGATAACCCGCGTATACCGTTTCGACTTGGAGATATTGATCTAAGTAAAGCGGTAGTGAACGCACATAGCCTTGGTTGGTTGCATACAAAAGTGAAAAGGCTACCACCCCGACCACAATTGCCCAGCGACCACGACCCAGAACCGGCGGGGTTTGCGGTGCCTGCTCCAGCACTACGAGTTTAGGGAGAAACAAAACTGCCAGAACAGCTACAACAAAATAGCAGAGCCCCATTAGCTGGTAGTGCAGATGAATACCGAAATGGTAAAACGAAAGAAAGCCAAGCGGTGGCCCCGCAACCCATGCCAACGCGATAGTTGAACGCACAATCGAATTAAACAAGCGACCCTGTTTTAGCGGCAACTGCTGATCGGCAAATTCCCGCGACAGCGCCAGAATTTGCGAAGCCGAGGGGAAAGATAAACTAAACAACGTAACCGCGATTAAAATCGCCAGCGCATAAGATGTGACCAAGCCAAAGCCTATACAGGCAAGACCACCGCAGATCATCGCCACGAAAATCAGCTTGCGTCGGTCCAACAACTTATCGGACCACAGAGCTACCGACTGGGAATAGACCACACCGGTTAGCGCCATGCAGACAAAAAAGGCCCCGATAAGCATTGGCCGCACCTGCAAATGATCGGCGAGGTAGACACTTAAGGTTGGAACAACTAGCGCGTAGAGCGTGCCGATACATAACGACAATAGATAAATTAACAGCGCCGGTGGCGAAAGCAGCGACAAACTTGATGGCTTCATGGGTGGCGGAGGTTCTAAGGACGGGAGGAATGTGAGAATTATACCTGCAAGGGGTAAACGCAAGCTCAACACTCGATGCAATCTGCTACAATCCCCGCCTATGAATGATCATCGACTATTGAACAACTTAAACGAAGCCCAGCGCGAAGCCGTGTCTGCCCCTCCCGCCAACCAATTGGTACTTGCGGGCGCCGGCAGCGGCAAAACTCGCGTGCTGGTACACCGCATTGCCTGGCTAATGCAGGAAGAAAGCTACTCTCCCAACCAAATAATGGCAGTTACCTTTACCAACAAGGCCGCCAAGGAGATGAAAGAGCGCTTACACCAACTGCTTGGCGACACCCTCGGCGAAGGCCGATTACGCACTATGTGGGTAGGCACCTTTCACGGCATTGCGCATCGCTTACTAAAAGCACACTGGCAAGAAGCGGGTTTACCCCAGAACTTTCAAATTCTCGATGGCGACGACCAGCTACGTTTGGTAAAACGGGTTTATCAGGCACTGAATATTGACGATAGCCGCTACCCAGCCAAACAGGCGATGTGGTTTATCGGTTCGGAAAAAGACGAAGGTCGGCGCGCTCAGCATATCGACGCCGGACACGATCCGTTTCTGATCACCATGAAATCGATATACCACGCCTATGAAGAAGCCTGTGAACGCGGCGGCATGGTCGATTTTGCAGAATTATTACTGCGATCCCACGAATTGTGGCTGAAAAACCCCACACTACTAAAGCACTATCAACAGCGTTTCAAAGCTCTATTAGTCGACGAGTTTCAAGATACCAACTCGGTACAATACGCCTGGCTACGTGTGTTGGCCGGCAAAGAAGCCCATATCACTGCAGTCGGCGATGACGACCAGTCTATCTACGGCTGGCGCGGCGCTAAGATTGAAAACATCCAAGCCTTCGAAACCGACTTTGCCCCCGTGGCGGTAACCCGACTCGAACAAAACTACCGCTCCACCGCTACGATTCTGAACGCGGCAAACGCGGTGATCGAAAACAATACCGACCGCCTAGGTAAATCACTTTGGACCAGCGACGGTGACGGCGAAAAAATTGATCTCTATACCGCATTTAATGAGCAGGACGAAGCCCGTTACATAGTCGACAGCATTACCTCCTGGGTGAGTGCAAACAAAGCCAACAACAGTGATTGCGCCATTCTTTATCGCTCTAACGCTCAGTCGCGTGTATTGGAAGAAGCCTTTATTCGCGAAGATATGCCCTACCGAATCTACGGCGGCCAACGTTTCTATGAACGCTTAGAAATTAAAAACGCCGTCGCCTATTTGCGTCTATTGTCCAATCGCAACGACGACGCCTCCTTTGAGCGTGTCATCAATACGCCAACGCGCGGTATCGGCAGTAAAACCATCGAAACCCTGCGCTTATTCGCGCGCGAACAAGGTTGCTCCCTGTTCGATGCAATGCGCGGCGCCATCAGTAAAGGTGTGTTTACCGCTCGGGCCAGCACCGCGCTACGCGGCTTCGACGCATTGCTAAGTGAACTCCAAGACACAATTATCGGCCTGAGTTTAGATGCCGCGATTGAACGCGTTATCAATCAAAGTGGACTGCTTGAGTTCCATAAAAAAGAAAAGGGTGAAAAAGGCCAAGCGCGCATTGAAAACTTAGAGGAACTGGTGAATGCCGGTCGTGTTTTTGTTGCCGATGACGAAGACCTAACCCCACTACAACAATTTTTAGATAACGCCGCACTCAATGCCGGCGACACCCAAGCCGACGAATTTGAAGACGCCGTGCAAATGATGACCTTGCACTCGGCAAAAGGTTTGGAGTTTCCACTGGTATTTTTAGCCGGTATGGAAGAAAACCTGTTCCCCCATAAAATGTCAGCCGAAGAACCGGGCAGAATGTCTGAAGAACGACGTTTGTGTTACGTCGGCATTACCCGCGCCATGAAAAAACTGGTGATCTCGTTCGCCGAAAGCCGACGCCTACACGGCACTGAAAACTTTAATTCAGTATCGCGTTTCGTGCGCGAAATTCCTAAAGACTTAATGCAAGAAGTCAGAATTAAATCGACGATCACTCGCCCCGCCTCATACGGTGGCCAGCCCGGCGGTTTTGGCAGCCGCAGCATTGTTTCCGCAGCGGAAACACGCGTGCGCCAAGCATTGGGCAATCAGTCGCTGCAGAGTGCTTACCCAAACTTAGCCCTAGGTCAGTTAGTTAAGCATCCGGTTTTTGGCGAAGGCACTATTTTACAATTTCAGGGCCACGGCGATTCCGCACAAGTGAGCGTCAATTTCGGTTCCGAAGGTAGTAAATGGTTAGTGTTGCGCTACGCAAAATTAGAGCCCGCGTAAACTGCGCGGCGATTCAGTTAATACGAACACCATCGTAAACAGTACGCCGGCCTAAAAAATTAATAATAAGCATTCCAAGAAAAGGCTAATACCTCATGCAAGCACGTTATGCCCCATGGTGGCTACCAACCGCACTAGTCGCGGCACTATCCCTGTGTGTGATTCTATTTACTTTGCTCGTTCTCGACAGCACTAACACAACGGCCCAGCATCAAAGCGAGACAAGCGGCGACACAGACACATTTACTTGGAAAATGGTAACCACTTGGCCGAAGAATTTTCCGGGGTTAGGTTCCGCGCCAGAAAATTTTGCGCGCATGGTCGACGCAATGAGTAGCGGTCGGTTAAAAATACAAGTACACGGCGCTAACGAAATAGTACCTGCACTTGGGGTATTTGGTGCAGTCTCTTCCGGCAGCGTACAAATGGGCCACGGCGCGGCCTACTACTGGAAAGGTAAAGTTCCGGCTGCAGTCTTTTTTACCGCTGTGCCTTTTGGCTTAAATGCACAAGAACTGAATGGCTGGCTGCACTACGGTGGCGGCATGGCGCTGTGGCGAGAAATATACAACGACTTTAATCTCGTCCCTTTTGCCGCCGGCAACACTGGCGTACAAATGGGCGGCTGGTTTAATCGCGAGATAAATTCTATTTCGGACCTGCAGGGTCTAAAAATGCGTATCCCCGGATTGGGCGGCGAAGTGTTTAGTCGCGCGGGCGGAACCGCCGTCAACATTCCCGGCGGGGAACTTTATACCTCGCTACAGTCTGGCGTTATCGACGCGACCGAATGGGTTGGCCCCTATAACGATCTAGCCTTTGGTTTCCATCAAATCGCTCAATACTATTATTACCCCGGCTGGCACGAGCCCGGCCCGACTCTAGAAATTATTGTAAATAAAGATGCCTTCAATACATTACCGGACGATTTAAAAGCTATCGTCGAAACCGCAGCACGCGCGGTCAATCAAGATATGCTCGACGAGTACACCGTACGCAACGTTGCCGCCTTTGATGAATTGATCAACGTCAAAGGGGTAGAACTACGCAAATTTCCCGACGATGTACTGGCGGAATTCAAACGTATTTCTTTCGAACTGTACGACGAAATGTCGGCATCCGACCCAGTATTTGCAAAGGTGTATAAATCTTACAAGGCGTATCTGGACGGAGTGCGAGAGTACCACCGCTTAAGTGAAGAGGCTTATTTCGAGGCGCGTTAATACTAAGTACCACTACAGCGCTATCACTTAATCGATAAAGTGACGGCGCTGTAGCAGCATCTTTTCTTTCTAGGTTATACGGTAAGGAACTTACGAACGGCCTGTTCATCCATCGATTTAATATCCCCCGACAAAGTAACAACACCGCGATCCATCACCGCGTATTTATCCCCCAAGTCGCGAGCAAACTCAAAGTATTGCTCCACCAAAATAATCGCCATCTCGCCCTGCTGCCGCAAAATCGAAATTACATTGTGGATATCCTTAATAATTGACGGCTGAATGCCTTCGGTTGGCTCATCCAAAATTAATAATTTCGGTTTCATTACCAGCGCGCGACCAATCGATAGCTGCTGCTGCTGGCCACCAGACAAGTCGCCGCCACGACGGTGCAACATTTTTCGCAACACAGGGAACAAATCAAAAATTTCATCGTTAACTTTTCGCTCGCCACGAGGCAGCGCGGCAAAGCCGGTTTTCAAATTTTCCAACACGGTTAACTGAGAAAATATTTGTCGCCCCTGCGGCACATAGGCAATTCCTAAACGCGCGCGATCTGCCGCGCTAAGTTTGGAAATATCACGACCATTCCACTCAACACTGCCGGAGGTAATACCCTGCCTTCCGGTTACGGCCTGCATCAAGCTGGTTTTACCTACACCGTTGCGACCGAGAATACAGGTGATTTCACCCTTAGCGGCCTCTAGGCTAACGTTTTCTAGCGCCTGACTTGCGCCGTAATGAAGATCAATATTTTTTGCACTTAACATAATATTCCCCTGTTAGCGGCCGAGGTAAACTTCGATTACACGCGGATTGGAAGAAACCTTATCCAACGTGCCTTCGGCCAATACACTACCCTCGTGTAAAACCGTTACCTTACAATCCAAGGCGCGGACAAATTCCATGTCGTGCTCGACCACAATAACCGAATGACTCTTCGCTATATCTTTTAATAGGCGTGCGGTTTCCATGGTTTCGTAATCGGTCATCCCGCCTGCCGGCTCATCGACCAATAACACTTCTGGCTCTTGAATAAACAACATGCCAATCTCCAACCACTGCTTTTGGCCGTGAGATAGATTTTCGGCTAGGTCTTTTTTCTTTTCGGAAAGGCCAATAAGATTAATCACCTCGTCAATGCGATCTGCCTGAGCGGCTTTAAGCTTATAGAAAAGCGTTTGCAACACACCACGATTGCCGGCGAGAGCAAGCTCTAGGTTATCCCAAATCGATAAGCTATCAATGACCGTTGGCTTCTGGAACTTGCGGCCAATACCCATGTTGGCAATATCAGCCTCGTCGTAACGGGTTAGATCAATATGATCTTTAAAGCGCACCTCACCGGCGTCCGGTTTGGTTTTTCCCGTAATGATATCCATCATCGTGCTTTTGCCGGCGCCGTTAGGACCGATAATCGCGCGCAGTTCACCCGGAGCTATATCCAAAGACAGATTGTTAATGGCTTTGAAACCATCGAACGTTTTAGTAACACCATTTAAATAAAGAATACTGCGGATTTCTGCCGAGGCGTTGATCGGTTGATGTGTAGTCACGACTTCACCTCCCCTATGTTTTTGTCATTATCGGCATCGCTTTGGTCTGGTGAATCATCGCTACCATGAGTAGAGCGCGCTTTACGTTTGCCCATCAGTGATTCCGCCACGCCAACAATACCGCGCGGTAAATAGGTCGTAGAAATAACGAACAACCCGCCCAACATAAACAACCAAATCTCCGGAAAAGCACCAGTAAAATAGGTTTTCGCATAGTTAACAACCAAGGCCCCAATTACGGCGCCGTAAAGCGTACCGCGGCCGCCGAGAGCTACCCAAATTACAATTTCGATAGAGTTAATCGGTGAAAATTCGCCTGGATTAATTATGCCAACTTGAGGGACAAATAATGCACCGGCGATACCGGCGAGCATGGCACTAAAAATAAACACCAATAATTTGTAGTGCTCGACGCGATAGCCTAAGAAACGTGTGCGACTTTCCGCATCGCGTATCGACACAAGGACTCGACCGAACTTGCTTGTGGTTATAAATCGACAGGCGAGATAAGCCAGTATTACCGACACGGCAGACAAAACAAAAAGGGTTAATCGGGTTCCGTCTGACTGTATATCAAACCCTAAAATTTCTTTAAAGTCGGTAAGGCCATTATTACCACCGAAGCCAAAATCATTTAAGAAAAAAGCCTGCATTAACGCAAAGGTTAAAGCTTGGGTAATGATCGACAGATACACACCGGTAACCCGTGAACGGAAAGCAAGCCAACCAAACACAAATGCCAGCAAACCGGGAACGACGATTACCATAATCATCGCGAAGGTAAAGCTGTCGAAGCCAAGCCAATACCAGGGCAGGCTATCCCAGTTTAGGAACACCATAAAGTCAGGCAATTCGGCGTTACCATAAACACCGCGATCACCAATCTGGCGCATCAGATACATGCCCATGGCGTAACCGCCCAAGGCAAAAAATGCGCCGTGGCCTAAACTTAGGATACCGCAATAACCCCA
Organism: Teredinibacter waterburyi; assembly: GCF_001922985.1. Taxonomy (GTDB): domain Bacteria; phylum Pseudomonadota; class Gammaproteobacteria; order Pseudomonadales; family Cellvibrionaceae; genus Teredinibacter; species Teredinibacter waterburyi. Next base: position 65,117 of record NZ_MRUH01000007.1, on the reverse strand, counting down.
GACCAGATCTAAGGCTAAAGCCAGTAAGGCATAACACAGGTACTTACCGAGCAAACTAACCGTGTAAGTGGGTACATGTAGAAACGAATCTTCTGGCATAACAATATTCAGTATGGGTACCAATATTGCCAAAGCTAAAAGCGCAGCCAAAATGTAGCGGCCAACTTTGTCGTTCATAATAAGCGTATAGAGAATTGAATTTTTTAGCATTTTATCAATCCTCCGCAAACCGGCCTTTTAACGCGAATAATCCGCGCGGCCGCCATTGAATAAACAGAATGATAAAAACAAGCACAATTATTTTTCCGATTACGGCGCCGGTTACCGGCTCCAAGAATTTATTCACAATACCCAGACTCATAGCCGCGAAAAAAGTACCCAACAGATTACCGACACCGCCAAATACCACCACCATAAACGAGTCGATAATATAGCTTTGGCCAAGGTTAGGGCCTACATTGGTAATTTGGCTGAGCGCAACGCCAGCGATGCCGGCGATACCGGAGCCCAGTCCAAAGGTGAGTGCATCAACCCAATTGGAGCGAATACCCATAGAGTTCGCCATTGCGCGATTTTGAGTTACCGCTCTCATCTGCAAGCCAACCAAGGTTTTTTTCAACAGCAAAGCTAAGGCTGCCAATACAAATAACGCGAAAATTAAAATATAAATACGGTTATAAGTAATGGATAAAGCACCGTTCACTTGCCAAAATCCGCTCAGCCAATCAGGTGTAACCACCGGGACGTTATTCGCCCGATACATCCGCACCGCCTGCTGTAAAATCAGGCTAATCCCAAAAGTTGCCAATAGGGTATCGAGTGGTCGGCCATAGAGATGACGAATGATAATTCGCTCGATCAACACACCAGCTGTACCCGAAACTAAGAATGCAGCGGGAACTGCCAACAGCAGTGAAACGTTAATGTGATTTGGTAAGAGTTGCTGAATTGCAAAGGTGGTGTAGGCACCAAGCATAATCATTTCGCCGTGGGCCATATTAATTACACCCATCACGCCGAACGTAATCGCCAAACCAATTGCAGCTAGTAGCAGAATAGAACCAAGACTTAAGCCAAACATTAGGTTTTCGGTAAACTTGAATATGCCAAGCTTGGTATTAATGCTCTTCAGCTTTAACTCCGCTAGCTTGGCAATTTCGACATTGGACTCTAGGTATTTTCCGTCCTCACCTTTTTTTGCAAGGCTGTTTAATACTGCTACAGCTTCGGGTTCGACTGCTGTACCTAGAACCTCAACCGCATCAGCGCGAACTTCTTGGTCGTCTGATTGGATATCGATGCGCGCAATTGCCACATCGAGGAGGTGTTTAACTTCGTCCGACTTTTCTTTTTTTGATGCCAGAGCCAATACCTCGCGCAAGGAATCATCGGGCGACTTAATCATATTGCGGGCAGATTCTAAACGTAATTTTCGATCTGGGCTCGCCAGCTCTAGTAACGCAACAGCAGAACGAAGCTGTTGTCGAACGCCGTTATTGATTCTGATTTTACGGGCATCGCGGCTGCCAACTACGCCTAGGCTTTCGCCACTAATCACATCCGTTAGCTCCAGCCCCTCTTCGACTTCAGCAACAAACACAATGACGCCATCACTCTTTCGATAGAAAAGCTCACCGTCCTGCATTTTTTTCAGAATAGGCAAAGTACGGTCGTCACTCAATAATGACAACGCTGTAATAGCCTTACTTTTTGCGCTAAAAGATTTACCGTTCAAATCTTCCAACAATGATTTAAATTCAGCTTCGGTTGCTTGCCTTTGTTCGGTTAAGGTTGCTTCCGACGCTTGAGGATCTTCGCTCTTTATCTCCTGCGCTTGCACCAGCGCGGATAAGGAGATAACTCCAACTAGGCATATTGCTCTTATTAGTATATTCATAATCGTCCAGTCTCTAACGAGAGTTAAGAACTGTACTAATCCAAGTGGATTAGGCTGCGTCGATGAGCGTATTCATCGCTCACGCTCATTTTTATTTAAATTTTGGGGTAAAAGTAAGGCCTGGCAATTCGGATAGAACCACCAGGCCTTGGCTTTAAATTAACGTGAGGTAAAACGTTATTTAAAATCGCTAGTACCAGCTAACTGAATGGCCGATACATCACTAGTAGTTTTGACCAGAGCACTTACCGGTTTTGATGTTGAAATTTCCGCACTTAATAGGAGCAGTCCAGTCAGCAACAAGGTTGGCAGATTCAGGAAGGAAGTCAGTCCAAGCATCACCAATTACACCACCAGCTGTAGCCCATACAGTTTCAAACTGGCCGTCTTCTTGAATCTCACCAATTAATACTGGCTTGGTTAGGTGGTGATTGGTATTCATTACCGCAATGCCGCCAGTCAAGTTAGGCTCAGTAATGCCGTACATTGCAGGGCGAACAGCATCAACGGCGGTAGTACCCGCTTTTTCTACAGCTTGCGCCCACATTTTAAAGCCAATATAAGTTGCTTCCATTGGATCGTTGGTTACACGCTTCTTGTCTTTAATAAACTTCTGCCATTTCTTAATGAACGCATCGTTAGCGTCAGATTCGGCGCTCATAAAGTAGTTCCAAGCAGCCAAGTGACCAACCAAAGGCTTGGTATCAAAGCCAGACAATTCTTCTTCACCAACAGAGAAAGCGACTACTGGAATATCTTCTGCAGAAATACCTTGGTTGCCCAACTCTTTGTAGAAAGGAACGTTTGCATCGCCATTAATTGTAGAAACTACCGCTGTCTTCTTGCCCGCTGAACCAAACTTTTTGATTTCTGCAACACGAGTGGACCACTTATCGTGACCGAACGGCGTGTAGCTGATAGAAATATCGGCTTTGGCTACGCCCTTGCTCATCAAGTATTGCTCAAGAATTTTGTTAGTGGTACGCGGATAAACATAGTCGGTGCCTTCCAGCACCCAACGCTTAACCGAGCCGCCTTCTTCGCTCATCAAGTAATCTACTGCTGGAATCGCCTGTTGATTTGGCGCTGCCCCGGTGTAAAAAACGTTCTTGGAGGATTCTTCGCCTTCGTATTGAACGGGATAGAACAACAGACCATTCAATTCTTCAATTACCGGCAAAACTGATTTACGAGAAACCGACGTCCAACAACCAAAAATGACATCAACTTTATCTTTAGCGAGTAGCTCGCGCGTTTTTTCCGCGAACAACGGCCAATTTGATGCTGGGTCAACAACTACAGCTTCTAATTTTTTACCGAGCAAACCGCCTTTCGCGTTTTGATCTTCAATCATCATCAACACTGTGTCTTTTAAAGTGGTTTCACTAATAGCCATGGTGCCAGACAACGAGTGAAGCACACCGACTTTAATCGTATCTGCCGCCTGCGCTGTGTAAGCGCCAAAACTCAGAATGGCCGCACCCAGCGTTAAACCTGTTTTTTTAATGATGTTGTGCATGCTTTAGTCTCCTTTGAGCTAAACAATTATATTTTTTGTGTTCGACCCCCCAAGAGAGGCCCCTAAATGAAACGCACACTGATAACGCATGTTTAGTGCCAACTCGAAAAAAAACTAATTGAATCGATTAAATGTTCAAATAAATCAATAACTAAGCGGGTTGAATGCTTCGTTAAATGGGATGCATTTTGAAATGGTAGGATTTAAAAGTAGGGACGAGCGCCCTACAAAGGGGCTTGTTTTTTGCGGGTGACGGAGACTTAGGCCAAAATGGTGCACAACCAATAAACGAATCTGAATTTATACCTGAAATGCGAGATATACACCCAAGAATAACGAGAATCCCGCCATCAATACCTGTAGTGCACGCCAATAGATAGCATCAAAACGATGCAAGCTTCTCAAACTCCATGCCAGAGCGCCACCCATCGCACTCATAGATAACATTACACCCGCACTAAAAAATAGCACGTACACCAAACCGACTTGTGGCTGGGCAAGCTGAGAAATAGGAATGAGCGCTAATAGCGGTGCAGATCCCGCGGTACCATGAATAAGCCCCACTAGCGGCGCGGAAAAACCTTGTTTGTTTGTTCGCTTATCAGTAAAGGTTTCTTTTTTTTGTTTGCCAATATTAGACAGGCGCAGCAAAGCCGTAAGCCCAATAAATATCAGCATATAAGCAACGCTATGCTCAGCGACAATACTCAGTTGCTGGGGAATCGCGGTGCCAGCAACAAATACCGCCAGCGAAATAACCAGCAGTGCGGTGGCGTGACCGAGTGACCATTGAAAGCCTCGCAGCCAATCGCCGCTGCCGATTGGTGTACTGCGCAACAAATAAACCTGATGACCTTTACTAGCGATACCCGTATCAATATTACCCGGGGTATCAACGCGCCCATTGCCCGCGGTCAAACCGCCAACCGCAGCAATATGGTCGGGATCGAAAGCATGCACCATGCCCAACCCCAATCCCATCAACAAAAATACACTTAAACCCATGGGTTCCATTGTTACCACTCCTAGCTTTGTCTCAGCTACGCTGGGATAAAAGACTAAACTACGCCGTTACGAAATCGACAAAATCAAACGCCGCTACGTGTTCTGCGTTAACATGCCCTGCTTTTCAATAAAGCTAACAATTTCGCTTACACCTGTACCGTCTTTTAAATTGCTAAATACAAACGGTTTTTCGCCGCGCATTTTTTTTGCATCGCGATCCATTACGCTCAAATCTGCTCCAACCATAGGCGCCAAATCGATTTTGTTGATAATGAGCAAATCGGATTTTGTAATACCGGGGCCACCTTTTCGCGGAATTTTATCGCCGGCCGAGACATCAATAACGTACAAGGTTAGATCGGATAATTCAGGGCTAAAGGTTGCCGCCAAGTTATCGCCACCGCTCTCAATTAAAATGACATCGAGATCGGGAAAGCGATCATTTAACTCGGCAACGGCACTTAGATTCATCGAAGCATCTTCGCGAATAGCGGTATGTGGGCAGCCCCCGGTTTCAACGCCGAGAATACGCTCTTGCTCAAGCACGTTGTGACGCAATAAAAATTCTGCATCTTCGCGAGTGTAAATATCATTGGTTATCACGGCAATGTTGTATTTATCTTTAATCGCTTCGCACAAGGTTTTTACTAATGCGGTTTTGCCGGAACCCACCGGACCGCCAATACCTAATCGTAGAGTTGGTTTTTTGTTATTCATCTGTTGGCTCATTTGGATCTCTTACTGTTTAAATTAATTTGCTATAAATTCGATTATGCCGCTCCAGCGTTTCACCGTTGCAATCAATCATAGGTGTCAACCAACCATCGATCTCAACCAAGCATAGTTGGCAATCGCATTCGACTAGGATCGAAATAGTCGAGAATATTGCCGCTCGTGTTTTGCCGATGCCATAGACAGCCCCGGCAGGCCTACGCCCAACTGTTCATCTGGAAGTTCCAGTGCCAAGTCGCAGGCGGGTGGAATTAATACCATTAACTTCGTTATTAATTTTTGCGCGTGCGTCTGCCCCAAAGGAACCGCTTTAGTCGCTGCCGCAATTTGATTCTCAAGCCAACTCCATGCGAAGCCCTGCATCAAATCCTCAAGCGGGATTTCTCGGCGCAAACCCACCAAGGCAAACAAGTTAGCAAAACAAGGCGCGGCAGAACATTTATTTTCAGCGCCGTCTATTTCAAGTGACACCAACAGACGTTGCAAAGCTACACCGAGCTGTTCATCCTCTAAAAGTAGTTCGTGTGTTTCGCGACTCGCACGAAGGTAATCGTTCCAATAGTTTACCGCGACTAAATCACCTGCTTGCCATGCACAATAGAATCGCTTTAACAGTGGCAAGTCTAAATATGCAAAGCTGTTTTCCAATATTCCGGCTATCCAGTCTTCTAGCGCACCATCGGCAACCAACCAACCGGCATCGACCGCATACTCCTGCCCCTGCGAATATGCGTAGGCGCCTACCGGTAGCGCCGGACTAACGAGATGCATTAAATGAAGTAGACGGTAGTTTTGCATAGCTGATATAAAATACTTGTATAAATTTAATGGTGTAAGTCTAATTGAATAGGCACTACTGAATAGGCCTGCTGAATAGGGCCTACAGTTTAATGCTCGTATGTATTAACACGACTGTATATAGGCCTGTATCGGTATCAATCCGCCACAACTAGTGACTATGACTATGATCGCCATCGTGGCTATGCGAATGTCCGTGGCTAGAACCATGATAGGCGCCATTCTCCGGATTAAAAGGTTTGTCCGCATGTGCGACAGTTAAACCCAAGCCGCGCACCATGTCATCTAATACGTGATCATGTTGATAACGCAGAAATCCCGCATCCGATTCTTTGCCTATCTGCACACCAATTTGCAAGGGTACATGGCGATTACCCAAATGGTATGCCGCACGAGTCAGCAGCAAAAGTTCTGCGGAAACGACTTCACTCACGGATTCCATGGCGGCAATAATTTTAATTACCGTGCCGTCGCTACACTTTAAATATTCACCATCTTCCAATACGCGGCCACGTTCTAGAAACCAACCAACGTCTGCTCCGGTACTCGTCGTTGTACGGTGCCGACTTTTTTTCCGCTCGTCGTAGGTGGCTACCAATTCTTGATAGTCATCACTCGTCGTCGCTAATATTTCGTATGCTTCTAACATGAATTCCTCTTAAATCATCTTCCATTTTTTATTGAAGCGATTAAAACAAAAAGTATCTTTGAGCCAAAGGTAATGTCTCGGCGGGCTCGCAGGTTAACAACTGACCGTCGGCCCGTACTTCATAGGTTTCTGGGTCCACTTCCATTTGGGGTTGATAATTGTTGTGGACCATATCCCGCTTTTGTACGCTGCGACAATTTTTTACGGCCACTAAACGACGCTCTAACTGGTAACTACCTTTTATTCCGGCATCTAAAGCGGCTTGACTCACAAAACTTACCGACGTGCCAGTACAAGCCTTGCCATAGGCACCGAACATATGGCGGTAGTGAACCGGTTGCGGTGTTGGGATTGACGCATTTGGATCACCCATTGGCGCGGCAGCAATTGCGCCGCCTTTAATTATGAGAGCTGGCTTAACACCAAAAAATGCGGGTTTCCACAACACCAAATCAGCTAGTTTTCCGACCTCGACAGAGCCCACCTCGTGACTAATGCCATGTGCAAGCGCGGGGTTTATCGTGTACTTCGCAATGTAACGCTTGGCTCGGAAGTTATCACTTCGACTGCTGTCTTCCGGCAAACTGCCACGCTGAACTTTCATTTTGTGTGCGGTTTGCCATGTGCGACAAATCACTTCACCGACGCGACCCATCGCTTGCGAGTCTGAGGAAATCATCGAGAAGGCGCCGAGGTCGTGCAAAATATCTTCCGCTGCAATGGTTTCTTTACGAATGCGCGAGTCGGCAAAGGCGACATCTTCGGGAATATTCGGATCGAGGTGGTGACATACCATCAACATATCCAAGTGTTCATCTACGGTGTTTACGGTGTAGGGTCGTGTTGGATTGGTCGACGACGGTAATACATTGTCGAGCCCACAGGCTTTAATAATATCCGGCGCGTGTCCGCCGCCTGCACCCTCGGTGTGATAGGTGTGAATGGTACGGCCTTTAAACGCGGCAATAGTATCTTCAACAAAACCCGACTCGTTTAACGTGTCTGTATGAATTGCTACCTGCACATCGTAATTTTCGGCAACGCTCAAACAATTATCGATTGACGCTGGGGTTGTGCCCCAATCTTCATGAAGCTTTAAACCCAGTGCGCCAGCTTCAAGCTGTTCATTTAACGCAATTGGCAAGCTCGCATTACCCTTACCTAAAAATCCTAAATTCATTGGGAAGGATTCGCCCGCTTCTAACATTTTGCGAATATGCCAAGGGCCTGGCGTACAGGTGGTGGCATTGGTTCCCGTTGCCGGGCCAGTGCCGCCGCCAAGCATGGTGGTAACGCCGCTCATTAAAGCTTCTTCTATTTGCTGCGGACAAATAAAGTGGATGTGCGCATCGATTGCGCCCGCTGTCAGAATTTGGCCTTCGCCAGCAATAACTTCTGTTCCCGGGCCAATTTCGATTGTGACACCCGGCTGAATATCGGGGTTGCCCGCTTTACCTAGCGCAATAATACGGCCATCTTTAATCGCTACGTCGGCTTTTACCACCCCCCAGTGGTCGAGAATTAATGCATTGGTAATAACCGTATCTGGGGTTAATGTGGTGGACGCTTGGCTTTGACCCATACCATCACGAATAACTTTGCCGCCACCAAACTTTACTTCTTCGCCATAGATAGTGAAGTCTTTTTCAACTTCTAACCACAATTCTGTATCACCCAATCTTACTCGGTCGCCTAGAGTAGGCCCGAACATATCGGCATAGGCTTTGCGATCTATTGTGCTCATTCGCCGTTCCTTTTTAATCTTGTATGCAATCTTTTAATCACTGTTTAATCGTATCCAAGCGCAACTGACTTTAGAGCTCGCCCATAATATCGCCACGAAAACCATAGACGGTTCGCTTGCCTGCAAGCTCAACTAACTCGACTTGGCGATCTTGGCCTGGCTCAAATCGCACCGCCGTACCCGCGGCAATATTCAACCGAAAACCACGCGCAGCTTCGCGATCAAAACTCAGTGCCAAATTAGTTTCGTAAAAATGATAATGCGAGCCGACCTGAACAGGGCGGTCGCCGGTGTTGGCAACGGTTACGGTTAAGGTTTTGCGGCCCTTATTTAATTCGATCTCGCCGGGTTGGATATCGTATTCACCAGGAATCATCGCTCTCGCCTCTATACAATCGGTTCATGTACGGTCACCAACTTGGTTCCGTCTGGGAATGTTGCTTCGACCTGCACGTCGTGAATCATTTCGGCGATCCCTTCCATCACATCGTCGCGGGTTAAAATTGTGCGTCCGTGGCTCATAAGCTCCGCCACACTTCTACCGTCGCGCGCGCCCTCCATTATTTCGGCGCTGATCAAAGCAATTGCTTCTGGGTAGTTAAGTTTAACGCCGCGTGCTTTACGCCGCTCGGCAAGCAGAGCGGCTGTAAATATCAACAATTTATCTTTATCTCTTGGACTGAGATCCATGGTATTCCCCAGGCTAAATTAAGTGTTCCAAATTCGTGGTCGTACGGCCGCGCTGTTTTTAAATGCCGGCCTTAGACTATTCCAAATATGCTCGAACCCACGGCGACAAAAACTTACGTCATCGCCGAGGTAGCGAGCAATAAATACATCATTTTTTTGCGTCATACTCCAATCAGAAGCCACGCATCCACTAAGCGCTTCTACCGATTCAATTAATTCGTCAATATCGGTTCGGGATAACGACACGGTTACAATAAAAGTCCCCAGTGTATTTTTGTTATTTAAGCCCCAGACGCTTGCCTGCAGTTTACTACCGGCAACAATACGATTGCGTTCGATAAACAATGGCCTGCCAGAACGATAAACCTCCAAGCTCTGCAAGCACTCGCCCTGAACAAAGCGTTCGCCACTCGCCGCTCGACCAAGCCGGACGATATCCCAACCGGCATAACAACTATTACTCTGCAGATGTACTCGCGTCTGCAAGCGCCCTCTTGCACCATTAAAAACAATCGTCTCTTGCGGCAGCCATTCCAACACCGTATTTTCAGCAAGGGAAAACTCCACCTGCTGAGACTGCACTAAGGCAGAACCTTTTGCGCCATATATCTTACCCGCTGAGGGCGTAGTGATAAGCGCTTGCGTATTCTCTGCCAGCTCCGCCGAAATTAATAAACGATCGCCAATTACCATTCCACCCGGTGGATGTAATAAATAGATATGGCAGCAAGCTGGGCCCTCGGGGTAAAAAGGCCGTTGAACCCGTAAGGGGCCTTGATGCTTCGCCTGCAGTAACACGGTTTTATCTTCACGTGCGCTAAACTGCAGCGCAATACTGGCCAACCACTGCCTTTCTCCGATTGTGCTCGGCGACACTGGCTCAGTCACCGCTGCTGACGAACGCGATTCCTGTTTCGCCTTTTCTAAATAGGTAACGGGGTCGACTGGCACTAGACTGGCTGGCACGCCAATTCCTCTTATTATCTTAAAGTAGTAGGTTCAAGGGGTAAGCTAAGCTAGCTGGCCTTACCCTGGCTAAGTGATTGCAAGCACCAATATGGCGCACAAAGAGCCTGCGCGCACCACAATATTCGTGCGTTTCGACCCAAAAATAGGCATAACGCTCCGGCGCCGCACTAGTATTGATTGAAAATGCAATTTTCCTGCCCGAATCGCCTTTATTTTCGTTTGCTGGCTCCAACGAGGCTGCAGCGCTACAATAACCGACCTTACAGCTTCCTACAGTCACAACATCTATGATTGACCAACTCGCTAAACAATTATTTAACGACCTCAGCGCAAAGTTTAACTCTGCTAGCGATGCCGGCGACGCCTCCGCATCACAATTAAAAGTGATTATTGAGTCGGCACTGCGCAAGCTTAACCTCGTCACACGAGAAGAGTTCGACGCACAACAAGCGGTGCTACTGCGCACCCGCGAGAAAATCGCCGCGCTGGAAGCAAAACTCACAGAATTCGAAAAAGCCTACAAGGGTTAGCGGCAATCTCTCACATTCAATAGAGGCTGCGTAACACTATCATCACGGATGGATGATTGTGCTAAGTGCCTTGTCTCGACACTAGCCAAGTAAAAGAAGACATTACAAGGATGGCCATGTCACTCGCTATTGTTTTTACACGCGCCCAACTCGGCGTGGAAGCCCCTTTAGTTACCGTTGAAACACACCTCTCGAATGGGCTCCCCGGTTTTACCATTGTCGGCCTCCCCGAAACTGCGGTGCGCGAAAGTAAAGATCGCGTACGCAGTGCACTCCTTAATAGCCATTTTGAATTCCCGCAGCGACGCATTACCGTCAACCTCGCGCCAGCCGACTTGCCAAAAGAAGGCGGCCGCTACGATCTGGCTATTGCCCTAGGTATTCTCGCGGCCTCGGAACAGATCCCAAAAGAACCGCTGCAAAAATACGAATTTATCGGTGAGTTAGCGCTCTCAGGAGAATTGCGACGTGTAAATGGCTGTATCCCCGCAGGAATAGCCTGCAGTAACAGCGAGCGAAGCTTAGTTGTGCCTCGCCTGAATATGGCGGAGGCGGCACTTTGCCGGAATACGCATACCTTAACCGCATCCAACCTATTAAGCGTGTGCGCCCACTTGCACGGCCGCAATGAATTACCAGAACCCTTAAAACCGGTGCCACACAATGCTTTTTATGACATTGATCTAGGCGATGTAAAAGGTCAACCGCATGCTCGTCGCGCGCTGGAAATCGCTGCAGCTGGCGGCCACAACCTGCTATTTATTGGCCCTCCGGGTACAGGTAAGTCAATGCTCGCATCGCGTCTGCCGACAATTATGCCAGCCCTCAACGAAACAGAAGCGTTAGAGGTTGCAGCAATACGTTCTATCGCGAATAACATCAGTGGCGCGGACTGGCTCTCTCGTCCGTACCGCTCGCCGCATCACACCGCTTCTGCGGTAGCTATGGTGGGCGGTGGTTCAAACCCTCGCCCCGGAGAAATTTCGCTCGCTCATAACGGCATTTTATTTTTGGACGAGCTTCCTGAATTCTCTCGTCAAGTACTGGAGGTACTCCGAGAACCCCTAGAGACAGGACACATTTGTATCTCGCGCGCCAACGCGCAAGTGCAATACCCCGCACAATTTCAATTGGTGGCTGCGCTCAACCCCTGTCCCTGTGGTTATTTTAATGATGGTACCGACCGCTGTCGCTGTACGCCACAGCAGGTAAGCCGTTACCGCAATAAAATTTCTGGCCCGCTGTTGGATCGCATTGATATGCACGTACATGTTGGCGCCATTCCTCTACGCGAATTACAAGAAAAGCCTGACGGAGAAACCAGCGCAGTCGTTCGGCAACGTGTTGTTGTCAGTCGCGAGCGACAATTGCAACGGCAACAAAAATGTAATGCACAGCTTAGAAATAAAGAACTTGTTAAGTTTTGTAAGTTGGGCGAGTACGAAAAAGAACTGCTCGCTACCGCACTGGTACGTCTTAACCTTTCCGCTCGCGCCTACGACCGCGTACTGCGTGTTGCCCGTACAATAGCTGACTTAGCGGGCTGCGAAAAAATTGAGATGCCTCATATTAGTGAAGCTTTAGGTTATCGCAGCCTCGACCGCGCACCATCTTCGAACACTCTCACACCAGCATAAAGAGGAGTACACTTTTCTAGTTCTGTGTTTCTTGAATTACGGTGTCGCTACAATTTCCTTAATATAAATGCGGTATATTTTTCGGCTTCGGTGTTTCGCGCCATTGTCACCACACACGCTTGTACTTGCTTAAAGCTAGACGTAAGCTGCTTCAGAATTTATCCCGCTCGTAATTTTTTCAAAGTCATTTCTTAAGAATACAAACCTACTGGTAAATCGGAATCACAGCCGACCCCAAGATTTCGAACATTAAGGCTATGTGACATTTTCATCATATACATGGAGTTTACGCATGAAACTTACCCCCCTTCTCGCAACCTGCCTTCTATCATTTTCTCTGATTTCATGTGGTGGCGGCGACGACCCTGCCCCCTCGGAACCAACGCCAGATCCTAGCGACCAAGTATCTAGTTCATCTTCCAGCTCTTCTTCGAGTTCATCGTCCAGCTCTTCGAGTTCGTCATCCAGCGGCGGAGAAACTGTATCGGCGCGTATTAATGGTTCTATTACCGCGTTTACCTCGACTAGCAATTCCGTCTCTATCGACGTGGAAAAAGTTCAGGTAACAATAAATCTACTCGACCTCACGGATTCAGTTGTCGCCACGAGTTCTCCCGATATTAGCGAAAACGCTGCCATCGGCGGTGATAAGCTGCGATTTAATGCAGAGCTATCCGGTAACGACGCGGCGTGGATTTCGGTAGATGTTGATTACCCAGGGTTCACCAGCTACTCGCGCCGCTACCCTTTAGAAGATGTGATTTACTTTGACGCCAAACTACAAGCAGTAAGCGCTAATTCTGTAACCAGCTCAATCGCAACAACGGTGTCCGGTGAGTCAGTGGACGGCTTTAATTTCAGCCTCAACGAAGCCGATGGCGGCGACACTGGTGATGCCATAAGTATCAGTATTCCCGATAGTCTACTCGACGCGGAAACAACATCACTTAAGGTTGCGATGCGTACCTTCGATCCTAACGATGCCGGAGATGCCGAGTATTTCCCCGGTGACTACGCAGACTCAAGTGGCAACCAACTTGTATCCGTTGCTTTTAACTTTGCCGAAATTGAAACCAACGACGGCGTTCCACTGCAAAAAGCGATGCAAAAAGTTCGTCAGCAAAAATTGAGTAAAGCGCGGCAACTTGGCCTCGAAGCCCCGGAAGATACGCCCGTGATTGTCAATCGCGGCATCCCAGCAAGTAGCTGTTCTGTGCTTACTGGTATGGGCGATAGTGCCGAGGATATCGAAGGTTTTCAGGTTCCCGTTTATACCTACAACCCAACTACAGGGCTTTGGGATCTGCTGGGGCAGGGTACTGTTTACACCAACGCAGGGGTAAAAGTTGATGCGAGTGAAACCAATTTTGATTGCATCGATATTGGTTACACCCTAGAGATACACGTGTCCAACGAGATCTTTATCAGCAAATGGTGGAACCTAGATTACCCACTACTGTTTTCAGAGCCACGACAACTCTGTGCTCGGGTGCGCTTTAAAAATACCAGTGATCAGCTGCTCTCCGGCGTTCCGGGTTTTATTAGCGACAAAGATCAAAGCTTCGACTTTAGCTCTGGCTATTTTGTCACCGACGCTAATGGCGAAGCCTTAATAACGGTAACCCAAACTTCCGAAGGTGGCGATAGCAGCGCTGAAATCTATATTTATAATGTGGACGCCTACGGCTACACCGAAGACACTATTACTCTTTCCGAAAATTGTGAAACCCCAGAGGTTCAGGAACGGGTGTTTGACGTTCCCAAGCAGTGTGAAGTGTTTGGGGAAATAGCCTACCCTGATGGAACCGCCGTAGATCGCGGTGTTATTTACGCCATTCCACAAACCACTAATTATTATTTCTACGATTTCGGTGTTACCGACAGTGCTGGCGAATATCGGCTCAGCTTACCTTGCGGTGGCGAGTATTTGCTCTACGACTTTTCGAGCTTTTACTTTACCGACGACGAAACGGCGACAACAAAAACCGTAACGCCCGATGGTGTAGTTGATAGCGATGAAAAATCAGACGACGGCAGTATCGTAGAAGTGCAAGACTTTATCGCCAGCTATCCTGAACCCCTCGGTTACGTTTATGCCTATGCCTACGACGATGTAGATACCATTGTGATCTATGCCTACAGCGGTGTTAACGCCTTCCCCATGAGTGTTGCCATGTCTTTCAGTAACTCCGAAACCGGTGCCAGTTACGGTTCTACTAGCGCTGTACTCGAGGGAGAAATAGATGACGACACGCTAATACTTGCCGTTGGCTCTACAGAAGTAACGTTTGACTTTCCAGCGAGCGCTACCAACATCGTTGGCACAGCAGTAGTTACCGACGCACTGGGGCAAGTTTATGAGTGGGAGGTTTTAGTCTTGCAGTTCGGCCAAACCGACTAGGTTAATTTAGCCTCTAGCATTAAATGCTTATCACGTTAACGATCTAATTATTAAAATAACCAGCTTCGTAAGAGGCTGGTTATTTTGGTTGCAACTCAATTGGCAACTCTCTAACAACTAATAAAGGGCAGGCACTAAGCCTGCCCTTTTTCTTTTTCATCAAACCAATAACCCTGCACGCCCAGCTGACCCCAGCCCCAACGTACCCAGCGCAACAATGCGGTTGCTAGCCACAAGCTCCACAACAACATAGCGATACGATAGGCCATTACCGGCAGTGAAATAATCCAACCACTGGGGAGCTGCCCTTCGGTCTGATCGACAAACCAATTGAGGCTGCTGGCACTGGAACCATTCCCACCTATATACATATCCGGTACCGACAGCAACGACATGGGAATACTTGCAGCCAAGGACATCAAACTGATTACAGAGATTGCAAACAAACCTATTTGAATCAAATTACGCGCGTTCACCATGTGTCGCTTTGTTGCTGGCGCAGTGTCCGGCTGCCAGTTACCGCGCCATTGCAATGCAACAAACCAAATGGCCACAATTACCAACACGACGAGATTAATCGTCGCAATACCAAGGCTTAACAACAACCATTCGCGGGTTTTCAGCGGCGTAAGTGTGGTTCGGCTTAAGCCAACGGCCAATAAAAGCACCAATAGCAGCATGCTCCAGAACAACACGGCAGGGCCTAGCAAAGGGCCACCAACCAAAATAATCCAACGATCACGCGACACCTTTGCTTCTACTTCTAAATTCGCCGCGCTATGACCGAGGTTAACCGATGGCGTGCGGGCGAATATCTCAAGACCGTCGTCATTTTGCCAATTGACCAGCACTCGCTGCTCACCTGGACGCAGCGGCAAACGCAACAAACCTTGAACAAAGCTGGTAGGTGTATCTCGACCATCAATGTTAACCGACTTTAATTTACTGCCTTCGGGCAGCGGCAGCTCGTAGTAGCCGCCTTGAGTCGCACGCAAACTTAAGCTTAACGACGTATCGCTAGCACGACGACTTGGCCGGTATTCTATGCTTGCCTTGTCTATTGCAAGCGTTTCGCCTGCGACCGGCTCAGGCCGAGTAAAGTGAATGGTTACACTCTCACCAGGCCAAGGATGCCAAAGTGGGACTGATTCATCACCATGATTTGGCGAGGCCATAATTCCCTCGCTGCGGCTGTGCCACATTGAGGCGGTGCGCAACTGCCAAACCTCCACCCAGGCAACATTTGTCGGCGCCGTTAAGCTTAGCTGCTCAGTTTCTGAAAGTGTGCTTTCCCAGCTGACGACCTGTTGATTACTATCGAATCGAACATCCATTGAGGCTACAGCAGCCGTTTTACTGAGGTTGCCAGAAACGGGAGACTCTCCCGCCACTAACGGGATCGTCATGTTGATTGCACCGGTAGATGGAGCAATGCGCTCCACTACTGTGCGCAAACGCCACTCCATGCCGACATCTAGACTGCGGCTAACCCGCAGAAAGGGTGCTATGGGGTCTGGCAGTAGGCGTCCCGACTGACCCTCTAAGATTTCCCCGCCCTCGGAGCCTGCCTCTGCATTTGGCTCGGAACTCGCCTGACCGCTTTCGTCATTCACCAAGTTTGGTTTGCGACGCAACTGCAGGCTAGCACTGCTAAGGCGTTCGCTCGGCTCACCGCTCAAATTCCAGCCGTTAACCTCGGCACTGAAATTGTGTAATGGCATACCAAAATCTAGCGTTAAGCTCTCTCGCCCACTAAGGCTCCCCGTTAATTTAAGTTTGCTTACACCGCTACTAAGCAATACCCAAACACGACCTTCGCGGCTGTGTAACAAGGGTTGCGATACACCATTTAAGGTTACACGGCTTGGCAGCCACTGGCCCAACTGCGCCGGTAAAGGAAGGGCTAGTTTTTCCTGTGTATGAATGTTGAGTTCTAATGATAAGGCGTCGCTATCGGCTCGCAATACAACAGATTCCAACGCCACACACTTAGGTAAACACTGCGGCGGCTTAAGTAACTCTTGGCGCAATTCGGCGAGAAGCTCCGCTGAAGGAATATCCCCTGCCTGCGCCTTGGGAGCGTCTAGAACCGCAAATATAAAAGGCAACACTAGGGCAACAGTCGCGGCCGGCTTAAGACTGATTTTCGGCAGGGGCGACAACTGTAATCCTTTGCGCAGCAAACTAACCAATAGCGCTAAGCTAAGTAACACTGCCATTAAATGGCCGAACCGATTCAACAACGGCGATACCAACCAAATGCGATGGCTTTCAGCCGCCGTTACTGGCCCGCCCCAATTGATATAGACACTTTGCCAACGCCAGCTTGGTAAGCCTGGCCCCGCTTGAATTCGCTGCCCAGGGTTGTAGTCCGGCTGGCTATAACTTTCAGTTTTTGCGGCGCGAACACCGCTAACCAGAACCTCTTCAACCGCACCGATGTCGTCGCGCATAGTCCTCACTTTTGATCTTGCGGCAGGCTCGGGGGCGTATTGATCACGCTCTT
Source organism: Teredinibacter waterburyi (assembly GCF_001922985.1). Taxonomy (GTDB): domain Bacteria; phylum Pseudomonadota; class Gammaproteobacteria; order Pseudomonadales; family Cellvibrionaceae; genus Teredinibacter; species Teredinibacter waterburyi. The sequence continues at coordinate 48,040 of NZ_MRUH01000007.1, read as the reverse complement.
GTGCCACGCTGTTCGACGCACTAAACAGTGCAAGGCCAGCACTATTTTGCATCTGGGGGTACACCATTAAACGCGCTTCAGCGGTAATAAAAGGTAGTAACTGTAATGCGACTAAGGCAAAACTGGCGACCAAATAGACCTTGGCGAGTCGCGCTATACGCTCTCTGGCATAGGGGAATATGGCTAAGGCAATCGCCAAATTTAACCAGACAAGCGTGGGCGCGGCATCGCGCTGATAAATAGTTAACAAGGTAATAAAGGCAAGTGCGCCGACGGCTTTGTTGAGTAACTGGCCCAAGCTTAAGCAAATCACTAAGAGTAAAAAGATATCCCACAAAGACCAACTGCTAAGCCATGCACCGCGAGCGGAATCGGCACCGCTAACATGTAAAACCGACCAACCCGGCGGCAACACCAACTCGGTGCTTACTCGACTGAATTCTGTCAACCAGCCGCTCACGGGCAAGCTGCCATCGCGCTTAACACGACTCACCGCCTGCACATTTACATCGGCGTCACGAATTTCTATTCCCGCACTTTCGCTATCGGCCAGCCGCGTTACTAATTCCGGCTCATCATCAATTTTTACGCTTCCCAGTTCGTAGGGCGCGGCAATATCTAAACGCCAACCTTGCAGCATTTCGCCACTAATCTCATCTTTGGCGGTAAAGCCCTCGCCCGAAAAGTCTAGCCATAAGGTTTTATTTAAAACTAACTCATTTGCTGGTGGGTTGGGGTCGCCACGAAACAGTTCGCTAGCGCTAAGCCTAGTATCTGGAGTGAGCAGGTAGGCTGGCAACTCTTGCCAGTGTTGCGGCATTTGCGTTTGCGACGGATCGATCAAGGTCGCCCCGTCCAACTGTAAGGTTCGCAATTGTGGGCTTGCCGCAAACGACCAGATTTCTTGTTGTGGCCAAAACGGGTTGCTAGGCGTAAAGCTAAAACTCGCTACCGGCTGAGTTGCGTGCGCCAGAAGCGCAATACGATGCTGGCCAGGCGTTAACTGTACTTTCAGGCTGCCATCAGCCTCAATGCGGGCAGGCAAGGCGCTATCGAATTGACGCGGTACAAACCCCGGCAACAGCATTGGCCCAAGTTGCACTTCGCGCTCAGCACCACTCACATACAAATACACTTCTGTAGCCAGTTGTTGTGGGTTGCCATCTATAAGTTTGCGGAACACTCGCACGCTGAGCGCATCCTGCTGTACCGCCGCGGCTTTCGACAGGGCTCGCTTTAGCTGCGGCGCTTCCAGCCAGAGCAAGCCGTTCTGATCAAGGTTGGGGTTTGCTACGGGTTTATCACGCAGCTTTAACTTCAGTAATGCTGTGGAGCGCGGCAGTTGAATACTGCGCGGCAAGTTGCGCCAGCTAAACTCTCCCTTTAACGAATATTGCCCCGCCTCCAGCCAAACGCCGGGGCTGCCGCGCTGCTCGACTATTGGTAACGCTTTCCCACCGCTACTAACAGCCACCGGCCAGTGTCCGGCATCGCCCGGCAGTGGCACCCATTCGCGTTTGAATACATCGACTTTATAGAAAAATTCAGCACCATTATCGTCTAGCTGTAGCTTTAGTTCCGTTGGCCAAATGCAAGCTCGCGTAGCACCGTTATATAAGAAGGGACAGCTGTGCTCAGGGGCGTCTTTTAACACCCAATCCTGCCAACCCTGCAATGGGGCGGGTAGCTCGGCAGCGCGCAGAGGCGTTGCAATCAGGGCGGAAAGAAGCATGAAACAAACCGAGCACAGCACGATAGCGGCACGTAGAGATGGCAGTAACCTGAACATAAATGTCCCCTTATTATGATTATCCTAAAGCCAATTCTAACGGTATATAGCTTCGAATCAGTCGTTAAAAAGTGTATGTCTTCTGTTAAAATCGCGCACCCAATCGAATCGCGGCCAAGCTGGCCTGTGGAGTAGCGTGAACAAACTCAACCCCCGCCAAAGTGAAGCCGTAAAGTATATTGACGGCCCCTGTTTAGTATTGGCCGGTGCTGGCAGTGGCAAGACCAGTGTGATTACCCGCAAGATTGCCTACCTTGTCCAAGAGTGCAACATGCCTGCGCGCCATATTGCCGCGGTAACCTTTACCAATAAGGCGGCACGGGAAATGAAGGAGCGTGTTGGCAAGCTGATAAAAGGCAAAGCCAGTCACGGCCTTACGGTGTCTACCTTTCACAATCTCGGGCTGAATATTATTCGCCGCGAACTCTCTCATCTTGGCTACAAAAGCGGCTTTACCATTTTCGACGCCGAAGATGCTCGCGCCCTGCTTAAAGAGCTCATGCTTAAAGACGGCGACCTAGACACCAGCATAGTCGAATCGGTACAACATCAGATTTCCAATTGGAAGAGCGGCCTAATCGAGCCTGTGCAGGCGCTAGAGCAGGCCGCAAGTGCAGGCGAGCAAAGCTGGGCGCGCGTCTACGAACGCTACAATAAAGCCTTGCAAGCATACAATGCAGTCGACTTCGATGACCTTATTCGCCTGCCGTCACTACTGTTTACCCACAACGATGAAGTTCTGCAACGTTGGCGTCAGCGTATTCGCTATCTACTCGTAGATGAATATCAAGATACCAACTCAAGTCAGTATCAAATCGTTAAACAGCTTATTGGCGACAAGGGGTCACTCACCGTGGTTGGCGACGACGATCAATCGATCTACGCCTGGCGTGGCGCCCGCCCCGAAAACCTCAGCCTATTAAAGCAAGACTTCCCCAGCCTACACGTTATTAAACTGGAACAGAATTACCGCTCCACTGCACGTATTCTGAAGGTGGCGAACGAATTAATCGCGAACAACCCCCACGATTTTGACAAAACCTTGTGGAGCGACCTCGGTATGGGCGAGCCGTTGCGCTTGATTCGCTGCCCCAGCGAAGACGCCGAGGCCGAGCGTGTCGCCACTGAAATACTCACCCAGCGGATGCGTCGCCAATGTAAATACCGCGACTTCGCGGTGCTCTATCGCGGCAATCACCAAGCGCGCTTGATCGAATTAAAACTGCAGCAACACCAAATCCCCTACAACATCAGTGGCGGCACCAGTTTTTTCGCGCGCGCTGAAATTAAAGATGTGATGGGCTATTTACGCCTACTGGTTAACCCGACCGACGATAACGCCTTTTTGCGGGTCATCAACACACCACGTCGCCAAATCGGCACCGGCACACTTGAAGCTCTTGCTCGCTATGCAACCGAGCGGGAAATATCGCTGCTCAATGCCTGTAGCGAGATCGGTTTACAAACCATCGTGCCCAAAAAAGGGTTAGAAAAACTACAGGAATTCAGCGATTGGCTACTGCGCGTGCAAAGCAACTGTCATAGCGGCGATCCAGTTGCCGCTATCCGCGAGATGCTAAACGATATTGACTACGAGGGCTGGCTTCAACAAAATGCCAGCTCACCGAAAGTTGCTGCCGGCCGAATGGAAAATGTTTGGACCTTGGTCGATTCAATTAAATCCACCATGGAGCGCGATGATAATGAAGACGCCGACGGCGAAGAGCGCTTGAACAGCGCCATTGCCCGCTTAGTGCTGCAGGATCTTCTAGATCGTCAAGACGAAGAGGATTTAACCGACCGCGTGCAACTTATGACGCTACATGCGTCCAAAGGGCTTGAGTTTCCACACGTTTACCTTATTGGTATGGAAGAAGAGCTTCTACCGCACCGCAACAGTATTCAAGAAGATAACATCGAAGAAGAGCGCCGCTTAACCTACGTTGGCATAACTCGTGCTCAAAAAACATTAACGATGTCTCTAGCCGCTACTCGCAAACAATTTGGCGAGAAAAACCAAACAACTCCGAGTCGCTTTCTAGACGAGTTGCCAGAAGTTGATTTGGAAAGAGAAGGCTTTGGCGAAGTTAACCCAGAACAGCTGGAAAAGAAGAAGGCGGTAACTATGTCGTCAATTAAAGGGATGTTTGATGATTAGGAAAGCAGTTATCAAAATTTACAGAGTAATCAATGCTAAGATGTCCGACTTGAGCGACGCCTTGCTATATTCCGAACTGTTGTAAGATAATGTCGGTCGATAACCTCACAAGGTTAATGTGTAGCGGAATTGAATAATCTGCGCGGAAATCATATAACCCAAATCACCTCCGAAACTCTAATGTCCCAGACCCTCTTGGCGCAGTTAACCGGATGTAACGTTTTGCTCTTCAAATTATTGCAACACACATCGCGCTCCTGCGGCAAACATATGGGGCTCAACTATTTTGTATCTTAGCGCCGAGGCAGTAAGCTCATCATGACAGCCAAACCACTCTCGTTAAAGCGACGAGCTATGTACGCTGGAAGCTGGATGATTACTGGGCATTTTAGTGCTCAAGTATTACGCCTCGTCAGTAACCTGATATTGACGCGCCTGCTCGTCCCCGAAATGTTTGGTTTAATGAGCGCTGTATCCGTTGTGCTCATCGGCATCAATATGTTTTCGGACATAGGGCTGCTACAAAATATTGTCCAAAGCCAACGCGGAAGCCAACGGCTCTTTCTAAATACCGCCTGGACGATTCAAATCATCCGTGGGTTTTTAATCTACTTTATCGCAGCACTACTTTGCCTGGCGCTCTATTTTGTTCAATCAGCGGGAATACTTACCGGCGATACTGTATACGCAGATCCGACCCTTCCTATACTGTTGGCGATAGCCGCCCTAAGCGCGCCCATTTTCGGGTTTCTCTCCGTTAATATTTTTGTTCAGCGACGCAATCTCGCCGCATCAAAAATCACCATTTTAGAGCTCTCCTCACAGGTTATCGGTTTAATTGTTACGATATTTCTTGCTTGGTTATGGCGAGACATCTGGGCGCTGCTGCTAGGCAACATAGTGTCCGCCGTCATTAAAGTGGCTGGATCACATTTAAAAACCTTTGGCGATCGCCCCGCACTCCAGCTCGACAGATCTTGCGCCAAAGAAATATTGAATTTTGGCAAGTGGGTTTTTGTCGGCTCTATCTTTGGTTTTTGCTTAAATCATGGCGACAGGCTTCTACTCGGCGGGCTTGTAACGGCAAAAGTACTCGGCATCTACAACATCGCTTACTTTCTAGCGATGGCCGCAAAAGAACTACTATTCACCTTATTTAAATCTATTTTCTTCCCAGTATTGAGCGAAACCTTTCGCAATGCACCGCAAGATGTCGAGAGAATCTATTATAAAATCAGGATTAAAATTGATGGTGTATCCATGTTCGCAGCTGGCTTTCTATTCGCCAGCGGAACCAACATTATCAAAATCATGTACGACGATCGCTATCACGAAGCTGGTCACTACTTAGAAATTCTTGGTCTATCGCTCGTTGCGACTGGGTTCAGCTTAGCCAATCAGTGCTTTTTGGCGCACGGCAAAGCGAAACTAACAACTGCACTTATCGCCTCGCAAGTATTTATACTTTACACAGTCGTACCACTAGCCTTCGTAACCAGTGGAATAAACGGTGTTATTTGGGCGATTGCAGCAACACCTGTCGCCAATGCACTCATATCCCTATACCTTATGAAAAAATATCTGTTCCTGAATCTGAAGCGGGAATTTATTATGCTTCCTATGATATTAGCGGGCTACGCGGTTGGCGCTTTGACAATTGCTCAGATAAACCTGAACTAAACCAATCTGATTTCGAGACGCGCCACGGCGGCAACCATCTCACTCGACGCATAAAGTATGCGCACTCGATAAATCCCACCCTGACCAATTTCATAACATTCCCCAGATACAAAAATGCCCAGCGATATCGCTGGGCATTTAACGTTACAAGCAACCGAATCTAGCTTAATTCGTATGGCTTAAACTGCGCTAAGGTGTGAGGACTACTTAGAACCTTCAACCATATAATCAACAGCCGCTTTAATCTCGTCATCGGAACAATCAAAACACAAACCCTTCTCTGGCATACCTTTGAAGCCGCCAATCGCGTTTGCATAAAGCTCATCTAAGCCTTTTTCGAGGCGTGGTGCCCAGCCCGCGGCATCACCAAGCTTGGGAGCACCAGCAGCACCCGTGGCATGGCAAGTGGCGCACTTTTGATACACTTGCTCACCAGAACGCGCCGCGCCAGCATCGGCCGCTGCGACTACAGCCGCTGCGCAATCGTCGCCAGCCATACAGGTTTCGCCTACCGGCTTAATGCGATCTCCGAGGTCTGAACCGGCAAATACGCCAACAGCTACGGCTGCAACCAGACCAAACAAAGCACCTTTGAACAACTTCATAGTTATCACCCTGCTAAATTGTAGAAAAATTAACCAAATTTTGTGCGCGGTATTATAGCGGTAAACACCCGAAATAGGCAGCACTGCCTGACGGATTTGACGGCGCTGATACTAAGGATAGACGAGACTGCGCTCTACAGGTATTATGCGCAGCACTGCTAGCAGCAGCACCGCGAATGCTCTTTAACCGGTATTCGCCACGCACCCGTAGCTCAGCTGGATAGAGTAGGTGGCTTCGAACCACTTGGTCGGGAGTTCGAATCTCTCCGGGTGCGCCATATAAAAATAGCCTCGTCGTTAGACGGGGCTTTTTTGTATCTGCCTTTTGTCTCACTCGGCATACATCGGTCTCTCGACAATTGAGAGCTGCCGCAAACACCCCTAACACCGCTTCATTGACTGTATTAGCGTCTACATCTAACCTGCTCTACACAGGTAGACTTGACCGCTTAAACTCCAACTTACTCTTCAGTGATAGGAAGGGGCTCTCATAGAATCGAAAGCTTAATTCGGAGACGATCAAGGTCGCCAAGGTGCCGAACAAAAACATCTCCAAACCAAACACCGACCAGCCTAACTTGGCCAGCACTTCTCTTACAAAGTGGAATACCAACAAATGATAGATATAAGCGCCGTAGCTAATTGCACCGATACGGTCGACAATTCGCCACTGCAATACGGAGCTTAGAAAGTGCTTAGAATTCATCACAATACACCCAAGCCATACCGTCATTAGCGCTTGTATCAACAGCCGTACAGCACCGGAAATATCTCCCGTCGCAAATTGCAGCACCAACACCAAAGTCAACAACACGATTAACGACGCCCGCCAAGAGCCAAGCCACGCGTATAGGAAATCGAAACTCGACTTGCGGTGCAGCGCATGTGCAAGCGCAACACCAAAGCATATAGGTGTAAACGTCGTATCCAATATATTCAGTTTTTCTGTAGCGCCCTCACCCCACCAAGCATTTAGATAGCCATCTAGCAAACCAAAATTAATCAGCTGGTTAACACCAATAGCAACAACCAAAACTGTGTAAAGAAATTTTAAACTGAAAAACTTTTCCAGGAATGGCCACACCAAATAGAACTGCTCTTCAGTTGCCAGCGACCAATAGATCCCCATATTCGCCGCATGAATAAGCGCCCAGTTCGCGGTAAAGGTTAGATAATAGGGGAGCGTTTCAGCCAATACCTGAGTACTTTCATCAGCTGGCTTAAAAATAAAATAAAGCGCCGATACGGCTAACAAGGTTCCGTAATAGACAGGGAAAATACGCAGGGTACGGCGAATATAGAAGTTTCTAAGCGAGAACTCACCGGTTCTACTTTTTTCCCGCAGCACCAAGGTAACAATTAAGTAACCGCTAAGAACGAAAAACATATCGACGCCAAGATACCCTAACAAAGTGATATTCGGCAGGTTTTTGAAATCAGCCGCGTGATGCCATAAAACGCCCAAAATACACAGGCAGCGAACACCATTTAATGAAAGAATATGTTTGGTCGAAAGGTAATTTTGGTGATGCGAGGCAGTATCCGAGGTCATCTAGCATAGTTCCAGAGAAGGATTGGTACATTAACCGACATGGTGTGTTCTCATTAAAATATCGCGCTATTAGTAAGTTCGATCACGCTAGTATTGCCAAATCATGGGCACTAGCGTGATGGTCACGATTGCGACCAAAATACTCAACGGCAAGCCTATTTTAATATAATCCGTAAATTTATATTGGCCCGGGCCATACACCATAAGGTTGGTCTGATAACCAAGCGGTGTTATAAAACTGGCCGACGCCGCCACCATAATAATAATGGCAAAGGGCACAATGCTAACATCTAATTTTTCGCAATAAGATTGCGCCACTGGAAACATCAGTACGGCTGCAGCGTTATTTGTCATTACTTCCGTAAACAATACCGTCAACAGGTATACCGCGCCTAGAGCTAGCATTGGCGCTGGCGACCCGCTGGGCAACAACACTGAGGCAATAGCATCTGCCGCGCCCGAATCTTTCATTGCCGCACCAAGTGCAAACGATGCCGCAATCACAATCAACACTCGCAAATCTATTTGTCGGCGGGCTTTCGTAGCTGTTACACAACGCGCCGCGATCATGCCTCCCGAGGCGAGCAGCACCGATTCAAATACGGTCAAAAATCCAGATGCACTCAAGCCAATCATTAACAAGAGAATTAATATTGCACGAGGCGCTTTGGTGTAATCTGGTGGTGTCGAATTATTTAGCGGACTAACCAAGAGGAAATCTTTGCGGAATCGATACTGCTCAACAAAGTCAAAACTGGTTTCCACTAACAGCGTATCACCCACTTTGAACTCTAAGGTTCCAAGCTTACCCGGCTGTCGCTTTCCGCCGCGCGAGAGTGACAACACCACAGCATTGTAACGTGTGCGGAATCTCGACTCTTTAATCGTTTTGCCAATGCCCGGAAACTCAGGCCCGAGTACGATTTCAACAATACAGCGCTGATTATTTTCAATGCTCAACCCGCCAGACTGATGTTCGACTGGCTGCATACCGCGAAACTTTCTAAGCTCCGACGCTAACTCTGGAGCACCGATAAACACCAGACTGTCGCCACCTTGCAGTGTCCAACTTGGGTCGATCGCGGCAAGCAAGTCTGTACCGCGATGGATCTCCATAAGGTATCCGGAGTTTAGATTGCGCAACCCCGCGGCTGCAATCGACTTACCCTGCAGCGGGCCGGTCGGATCAACAACAAACTCCACACAGTACTCGCGCAGCTCACTAACTTGATTCGATACGCTACCGCGACTAGGCAGAAGTCGATCGGCGAAGAAATAGAGGTAAAGCGCACCGGCAAGCGTTATAGGAATGCCGATTAATGAGATTTCGAACAAGCCCAAGCGCAAGTCATATTCCTGCTGTAACAACCCATCCACAATTAAGTTTGTACTGGTTCCAATTAGCGTACAGGTGCCACCTAAGATCGCGGCATAACTTAGCGGTATAAGAAGTTTGGAGGGGCGAATATTCAAACGCTCACCCCATTCTTGAATAACGGGGATAAACATCGTTACCACTGCGGTATTGTTGGTTACAGCGCTTAGTAGTGATGCAGGCAAAAGCACTCGAAGTTGCGCAGCAGACGTCGATTTTGGCGCCCCTAACAATAGCGATGCAACCCAATTTACGGCGCCAGTTTCCATCAGCCCGGAAGCGACAATATACAAGCACGCAATTGTTATGATGCCAGGGTTAGCGAACCCATAAAGCGCGCGCTCGGGTGACAATACACCCGAAACAACCAGTGCCGCCAACGCCGCCATTAATACCAAGTCTGCGGAGATTCTGTTTGAAATTAATGCTGCAATTACAGACACCAACACAACGATTGTAATTAATGCCTCGTAGGTCATGAGCATCTTCTTTGGGTTTAAGGGGGAGAACTAGCCTTGTATCATAAATTTCGCTGCACCAAAACCGGTGCAACCATTTCTACCGACCGGTTCGACAAGCTGGGTAGTTTAACCGACAGCATCGCTTGACCTGCCGTATAGTCGAATTAATTTACAAAGCGCAAGGCGAGATCTAGCAATGCAGTGAACATAAGGAATACCGAATAAATACGCAAGCATATTTATGCCTGAAATTATTCAACGACAAGCGATGATTCATGGCACGTTACAGGTTAGAATGTGACCTTCGTCAACCCACGACCACAACAATTAGTAGTTAGCGCCGCTATGACATCAACTTCTGAACGCCAGCCTCTCGAACTTCTGATCGTTATCATCAACTACAAAACTGCCGACTTAATTATTGATTGCCTTAAAACCGTACTGCCGCAACTCGAGGCTAATCAGAAAGTTGTGATTGTTGACAATGCATCCGGTGATGGCTCATCTGAAATTATTCAGCAGTGGTTAGCGCAAAATGGTGACGATAAAATTGATTTTATTCAATCTGACGAAAACACCGGGTTTTCAGGTGGCAATAATATCGGCATCCAACATTGTGCAGCCGACTACTATTTACTGCTAAACAGCGATACGCTGCTGCGTGCAGGTGCGCTGCAGCAAATGCTTGCAGCTGCGCAACAATATCCGCACGCAGGATTGATCAGCCCGCGTCTGGAATGGCCAGACGAAACCCCACAAATTAGCTGCTTTAGGTATCACAACCCCGTCAGCGAACTGATCGGCAGCGCAAGCACCGGAGCGATAACTAAACTTCTGTCGCGCTGGGATGTACCGCTTGATATAGACCCAGAACCGAGCTTTCCCGAATGGACAAGTTTCGCCTGCGTTATGGTACGTCGCTCGGTGATCGACGATGTCGGCCTTATGGACGACGACTATTTTTTATATTACGAAGATGTGGATTACTGCCGCTCCGTGCGTGCCGCCGGTTGGTCAATTGTCAACATCCCAAGCGCACGCGTTGTGCACTTGCGTGGCGGTAGCTCTCCCGTTAAAAAGAACAGTACCCTAAGAAAGCGCTTGCCGAGCTACGTCTATGAGTCTCGCACTCGTTATTTTGCCAAGCACTACGGTATTGCCGGCTTTATATTCACCAACCTGCTGTGGCACATCGGCAACCTAATCGCCATTTTGCGCAAGTGGGGCGGCAAAGATGACTTTCCTACCAGCGCAAAAGCGCCAATCGATATCTGGAAAAATCTGAGCTCTCCCCTGAAAAGCTACAGGAAAAACTAATGACCTCGAATCAGTATAATCGCCCCAATTTCATCATTATCGGCGCGATGAAATGTGCAACAAGTACCCTGCACGACCAGCTGGCAAATCAGCCCGGTGTGTTTATGAGCACACCAAAAGAGCCCAACTTTTTTAGTGACGATAAAATATACACTCAGGGGCTCGATTGGTACTCCAATTTATTTGCGGGCGCGAATGCTCAGCTATGTGGCGAGTCTTCAACCCACTACACTAAGTTCCCAACCTATCCCGAAACAATTAACCGGATGTTGGCCTACGGCTTGCATGACATTAAACTCGTCTATGTAATGCGCGATCCGATTGATCGTTTAGTGTCCCATTACATTCACGAATGGTCGCAAGGCGTCATCAATACCGATATTGACAGCGCCCTAGACAAGCACCCCGAACTCATTAATTACTCGAGATATTTTTATCAGTTGGATCACTACTTAAAGCACTACCCCGCAGAAAATATATTGCCTGTATTTTTCCATAGCCTGCGCGACGAGCCACAGCAAGAGCTCGAACGGATTTGCACATTTTTAAACTATCAGGGCAATCCGCAGTGGGATTTCAATATGGAAAGCCGAAATGTCTCGGCGCAGCGAATACGTAAATTTCCGCTATACGACCTATTAATTGAATCCGCGCCGCTTGCAGCCGCGCGAAGAATTTTAGTGCCTCGCAAATTACGCGACTCGATAAAGCAAAAACTTACCATGCAAAAACGTCCGAAATTATCAGACCAGTCACGCCAACGTTTAGTCGATATTTTCGATAAAGATTTGCGTTCTCTTGGCGAGATTTTAGGTAGCGACTTAAGTTACCAATCATTTAGTGCCGCTTCAGGCAAGACTAAACCTTAAACCACGTGCCTAACAAAATGGTAGTTTAATGCTATGACTATTGCCGATACCGAAGTAACTGACTCCCCCGTATTCGTAGTTGGCCCCTTGCGCTCCGGCACTACATTATTGCGCTTAATTTTAGATCACCACCCAGACATTAATGCCTTTGGAGAATTTGAAGCAGCCGTCTCTGAAGCCGTGGGCAACACTTGGCCAGAACTAAGCTCATTTCATGAATTTTTAGCAACCGATCGCCAAGCTGGCTCTTATAATTTTACTGTTGATAAATCTCTTTCCTACGAACAGCTCGTGCACAGTTTTGTAGCGCAGCTACATCAACGCAACCCCAAATCGATCATTGCCGCCTCGGTTCACTCCCGCCAAGATTTACTACCTAAACTTTGGCCAAACGCACGCTTTATTCACCTGCTGCGCGACCCGCGAGACGTGGCCCGCTCGTGTATTGGCATGGGCTGGGTTGGCAATGTATTTGAAGGCGCTAAATATTGGCTAGAGCCAGAACAACACTGGGATCTTCTCAAACAGCAGGTAAAACCCGAACAAATTTTTGAAATTCGCTACGAAGAAATGGTAAAAAATCCCGAACAAGAACTCACCAAACTGTGTGAGTTCTTAGGGCTTACTTATACCGATGAAATGTTGCAACTCGAAGCTCGTACATCCTACACCCGCCCTGATGCTAAATTTGCAGAGCAATGGAAGCGTAAAATGAGCGTGGCAGAAATATCTTGGGTCGAACATCACTGTAAAGAGATGATGCAACAACGTGGTTACGCATTGGCAGCGCCAGACGCACCGAGCATTAGCCCTTTAACCCGACTTAGACTTAAAGCCCACAGCCATCTGTATCGTATTAATTTGAATATAAAGCGCTGGGGGTTTTTTACATGGCTGGCATTTGTAGTAAGCAAGCGCCTCGGCTTAAAAGGTCTTAAAGCAAAGATGCAACAGCGAATCAATATTCGCTCACTCAATTATTTAAAATAGTACTGTCAATCACACTGCGCAGCTTGCAATGTTTTTGGCCGCAACACACAAAAGGATAAAGGCGTGAATAATCCGGACACACAGGCACTTCTCGAACAGGTAAACACCCTCGTCATAGCCGCTGGCGATGCCATTATGGATATCTATACCAAGAGCGATTTAGGGGTGGAATACAAAGATGACAATTCGCCGTTAACGCTTGCCGATAAAGCGGCTCACGAAGTGCTCGCAGCTGGCTTAACCCAATTAAACTGCGGCCCGGTACTGTCCGAAGAAGACGCTGACATCAGCTGGGCTGAGCGTCAAACCTGGGATCAATATTGGCTGGTAGACCCACTCGATGGCACCAAAGAATTTATCAAGCGCAACGGCGAATTTACCGTAAATGTCGCGCTGATTAAAAATGGTGTGCCAATTTTGGGGAGCGTCTACGCGCCCGCAAAAGAATTACTCTACTATGGCGCTACGGGCTTTGGCGCGTTTAAAGTTGAAAACGCCAAACAGAACTCTACGCCAACACCGATTACGCCCTCAGCTCCGCCAAGTGTTACCGATACTTGGAAAGTTGTCGGCAGTCGCTCCCACCAAAGCGAAGACTTTAAAACCTTCGTTGCTCAGTTTGAAAGTTGCGACATAGTCGCAATGGGAAGCTCACTCAAACTTTGTATGATAGCCGACGGCAGCGCCGACCTGTATCCGCGCCTGGGCTTGACTAGCGAGTGGGATACCGCCGCCGCACAAGCCGTTGTAGAAGCCTCCGGCGGTGTCGTTCTAAACTGGGAAACCCTCGAGCCACTGCGCTGCAACAGCAAAGAGTCTCTTTTAAACCCTTTCTTTATTGTGTGCGCAGAGCCGTCTCTGCCGTGGTATCGCAACACGAGTAACTTAGGATCAGCTCATGAATAGTACAAAGAACCGTCGCACTCACCTGAAGCAACTCGAAGCCGAATCAATTCATATTATTCGTGAAGTCGCCGCTACCTTCGATAACCCGGTGATGATGTACTCGATCGGTAAAGACTCTGCGGTCATGCTACATCTCGCGCGCAAAGCATTTGCTCCTGGGGTCCCGCCGTTCCCTTTATTGCACATCGATACTACGTGGAAATTTAAAGAGATGATCGCGTTTCGCGACCAGATGGCGAAAGATGCGGGAATGGAGTTGTTGGTTCACACCAACGAAGAAGGCCGTGCCGAAAACATCAACCCGTTTGATCACGGTAGCGCCAAGTACACCGACATTATGAAAACCTCTGCGCTCAAACAAGCGCTAGACAAATTTGGCTTTGATGCTGCATTTGGCGGCGCGCGACGCGACGAAGAAAAGTCTCGCGCAAAAGAGCGCGTTTATTCTTTTCGTGATAAGTACCACCGCTGGGATCCTAAAAACCAACGCCCAGAATTGTGGAATCTTTATAACTCTCGGGTTAACAAAGGTGAGTCGATTCGCGTCTTCCCGCTTTCCAACTGGACTGAGCTCGACATTTGGCAGTATATCTATCTCGAGCAAATTCCAATCGTGCCGCTGTACCTTTCAGCAAAACGCCCAGTCGTTGAACGCGACGGCATGTTAATTATGGTTGATGATGACCGTTTGCCGCTCGCCGAGGGAGAAGTCCCAGAAGAGAAGTGGGTGCGCTTCCGTACCCTAGGTTGCTACCCCTTAACTGGAGCGGTGGAATCTAAAGCGCAAACACTGCCTGATGTTATTCAGGAGATGCTACTTACCAAAACATCCGAACGCTCGGGCCGCGCCATTGATCACGACCAGTCTGGTTCAATGGAAAAGAAAAAACGCGAAGGTTACTTCTAAGGAAATTTCATGTCTAATCAAAATAATCTCGTTGCTGAAGATATTCACGCTTATCTCAAACAGCACGAAGAAAAAGATCTTCTGCGTTTTATTACCTGCGGCAGCGTAGACGACGGTAAGTCGACCCTTATTGGTCGCCTTCTACACGACACTAAAATGATCTACGAAGATCAACTCGCGGCAATTTCTAAAGATAGCAAAACTCACGGTACAACAGGTAAAGAAGTTGACCTTGCACTGCTGGTAGACGGCCTGCAATCTGAACGTGAGCAGGGTATTACGATCGATGTTGCCTACCGCTACTTCTCTACCGACAAACGAAAATTTATTATTGCCGATACCCCAGGGCACGAGCAGTACACGCGCAACATGGCGACTGGTGCATCTACGGTAAACGTAGCAATCTTATTGATCGACGCGCGCTACGGTGTACAAACGCAAACCCGCCGTCACAGTTTTATTTGCTCACTACTCGGCATTAAGCATTTTATTATCGCCATCAACAAAATGGATTTGGTCGATTATTCACAAGAAAAGTTCGAAGAAATAAAAAAAGCCTATTTGGAATTTTCAAGTAATCTCGACGTTCCCGATATTCGCTTCGTACCAATTTCTGCGCTGCTGGGTGAAAACGTTGCCGAAAACAGCAAGCTGCTAAGCTGGTTCAAAGAAGATAATCTGTTGCAGATGCTTGAAAGCATGCCGCTAGATGACGACGACAACTTGGCCGACCTGCGCTTCCCTGTGCAGTATGTCAACCGTCCGAACCTGAACTTCCGTGGTTTTTGCGGCACACTTGCCTCCGGGGTTGCCAAGGTTGGCATGGCTGTAAAGGCGCTTCCATCAGAAAAAGTCAGCACTATTAAAAATATTATTTTGGCCGATAAAGAGCTGCCCGAAGCCTACCCTGGTGATGCGGTAACTATTACCCTAAACGACGAAATAGATATTTCGCGCGGCGATATGTTGGTAGCCGATACCGACACGATTCGCCCCTCGAACGCTATGATCATCGATTTAGTCTGGATGCACGAAGCAGAACTTCAGCTCGAAAAAAATTATTACGTTAAGGTCGGCTCGGCCGAGGTTACCGGCTACATCAGTGAAATTTCGTATCAAGTCGACGTCAACACACTCGAGCATACCGAAACCCAAACCGTGCCTTTAAACGGTATTGCGCGCTGTAAATTAATATTGACTGAGTCGGTTACCGTCGACACCTATAAAAATCATCGCCATACCGGCAACTTGATTTTCATCGATCGCCTCACCAACGTAACCGTAGGTGCCGGCATGGTGGTTGAACCACTGGGTCAGGAAAATATTGTTTGGCATTCGATGGATGTGAGCAAACTTACTCGCGCCGAGCGCTTCAAACAAAAGCCTGCCATCATTTGGTTTACAGGGCTTTCTGGCTCTGGCAAATCCACCACGGCGAATGCGATTGAAAAGCAATTGTTTGCTATGGGTTACAGCACTTACTTACTCGATGGCGATAATGTTCGACACGGGCTCTGTTCCGATCTTGGCTTTAGTGATCGCGACCGCGTAGAAAATATTCGTCGCGTTGGTGAAGTTGCAAAGCTAATGGTCGACGCAGGCCAAATCGTTTTGGTTTCGTTTATCTCGCCGTTCCGCCGCGAGCGTCAGATGGTTCGGCAAATGGTCGCACCAGGCGAATTTTTTGAAGTATTCGTCAACACACCAATAGATATTTGTGAACAACGCGATCCAAAAGGTTTGTACAAGAAAGCCCGCGCTGGCGAAATTCGCAATTTCACCGGTATCGATTCGCCCTACGAGCGTCCCGAGCAGCCCGAAATTGAAATTGATACCGACCAGCAAAATTTATCGGCCATCACCGGTAATGTGCTCAAGCAATTGAAGGCCTACGGTATTATTTCATGAGCCTAGGGGTTGTCATTATCGGTCGCAACGAAGGCGAACGTTTAACGCTTTGTTTGGAGTCGGCCCTAAAGGCAACTCAACACGTTGTTTACGTGGATTCCGGTTCGAGCGACGACAGCGTTGGTAACGCCAAGTCGCTCGGTGCTTTGGTGGTGAGTTTGGATTTAAGCTTACCCTTTACTGCCGCTCGAGCGCGCAATATCGGCTGGCGCACCTTGTTAGAACAACACCCAGAGATTCAATACCTGCAGTTTGTCGATGGCGATTGTGAGTTGTGCCCAGAATGGATTCCTGTCGCCCGCGAGTTTCTCGAAAACAATCCTGAATTCGCAGTAACGTGCGGCCGACGCCTGGAACGATATCCGCAGCGCTCCATTTACAATCAATTGTGCGATATTGAATGGAACACACCGATTGGTGAAGCGCTTGCCTGTGGCGGCGATGCAATGTTTACCGCATCAAGTTTAGTCGCCACAAATGGTTACCGCGACGACGTTATCGCCGGTGAAGAACCTGAGCTATGCGTACGATTACGCCAGCAAGGCAAAAAAATACAGCGCTTAGAACAAGATATGACATTACACGACGCTAACATCACCCAATTCAAACAGTGGTGGAAGCGCACGCGGCGTTGTGGTTTTGCGTTCGCGTTAGGCAAGTACTTACACGGCGCTCCACCCGAGCGACATTGGGTCGGCGAAACACGACGCGCTTTGCTTTGGGGCGCTGCGATACCCTTGCTTATTATTGGCTGTGCATTGATTACCCCTTGGGCATTAATACTCACGCTAGTATATCCACTGCAGGTTTTGCGCTTGTTTTCCCGTAGCGATATCTCACCCAAACGCGTTCGCAGCTATTGGGCTTTGTTGACCGTCGTTGGGAAAATCCCCGAGGCCTTAGGCGCAATCGAATGTTTTTGGAAATTAAAGCGCGGCCAGGCGCTTAATATCATCGAATATAAATAGTGACGCTAACTCTACAATGAAAATTTGTTACTTCGTTAATCAATACCCAAAAGTGAGCCATACTTTTATCCGGCGAGAAATTTTAGCGCTGGAAACTTTAGGTGTTGAGGTTGTTCGTATAGCCGCAAGAAATACACCTGCAGAACTTGTCGATCCGCTAGACCAACAAGAGATGGAAAAAACTCGCTGTATCGCCACGGGCAGCAAGGCGGCATTAATTAGCTCAGCACTTTTGGTTGCGGTCTCCAGCCCACTTTTCTTTTTTCGTGCCCTAATCGCCAGCGTCAAGTTGGCACTGAATGATCGCAACCGCTTTGTGAGTTATTGTATTTACCTCATCGAAGCCTGTCTGTTGCAGCGCATTTGTAAAAAAGAAAACATTCAGCATATTCACGCCCATTTCGCCACCAACTCCGCCACGGTCGCTATGCTTGTTAAACTGCTCGGCGGGCCGAGTTATAGCTTTACCGTACATGGTCCGGAAGAATTCGATAAGCCTTTGCAAATTTCACTTTCCGAGAAAATTTCTAGCGCCGCCTTCGTCGTTGCAATTACCTCCTATTGCACCAGCCAGCTTTACCGCTGGTGCGAGTTCGCCGATTGGAACAAGATGCTAGAAGTACATTGCGCTGTAGACCCCGAATTATTAGCCAAGCCGCGCCTACCTATTACGAGCAACACCCACTTTGTGAGTATTGGTCGGCTCTGTGAACAAAAAGGCCAGATGCTATTACTCGCCGCCATCGCACAATTAAAACGTAAAGGTGTGAATATTCAGCTCGACTTAATTGGCGACGGCGAACTACGCCCCGAAATCGAAGCCTTTATTCTAGCGAACGACCTCTCCACATCTGTCAAATTGCTGGGCTGGCAGTCGACCGCACAGATCGTCGACACACTGGATCGATCATGCGCACTCTTGTTACCGAGTTTTGCAGAGGGGCTGCCGGTTGTGATTATGGAATCCTACGCTCGCGCCCGTCCGGTATTAAGTACTTATATCGCAGGTATTCCCGAACTTATTGATGCCGACAACGGCTGGCTGGTTGCCGCCGGTAACGTTGATGCGCTCGCCGCTAAAATTGAATTAATTACCGAAACCCCACTAGACGTAATTTCAAATTTAGGCAGTGTCGGTTTCGAACGTGTGTCGGCTCGGCACAACAGCTTGACCGAAGCGAACAAGCTTGCGGAAAAATTTGCAGAGGTTATCGCCTAGTGTTGCTTAGCTTGCTTTATCTGTTAGCCATTGCCCTAACTATTCCCGCTTTACTATTTGTAACGCAATGCATCGGCGCGGCATTCTCCCGCCAGCACAGCGAGGCTGAGAACGAACAGCAGCAAAACTATAATTTGAAAATCATAATTCCCGCACACAATGAGGCCGCGTGTTTAGACGCGACGCTTAGCAGCCTTATTCCACAGCTAAAAAGTGCGACAGATATTGTGTTAGTTGCAGACAATTGCGCTGATGAGACGGCTGATATTGCACGCGCCGCTGGCTGCACGGTACTTGAGCGTCAACATGATACCGAGCGAGGTAAAGGTTACGCCCTCGCTCACGCGTTAGCACACCTTGCCGACCAGCCCCCACAGCTGGTGATTTTTGTGGATGCTGATTGCCAAGTTCAGCCGCATAGTATCGAGCGTTTAGCGCAGGCCTCGATAAAACTACAACGCCCTATTCAAGGCCAATACCTTATCCAAGCACCGCCCAACTCGGCAATCTCTGCAAAAATTTCTGAGTTTGCAATTCTCGTCAAAAACAGAGTGCGACCCTTAGGCCAAAACCTACTCAAGGCTCCAGTTCCCCTTGTTGGTTCTGGAATGGCCTTTCTCTGGGATGACATTGCCAAGGTGAGCCTTGCCTCCGGTGAAATTGTTGAAGACATGAAGCTCGGGATTGAATTTGCTTGTAAGGGAAAGGGAGCCTATTACTTGGATAGCGCTCTGGTTACCAGTACGCTTCCCACGCAAGCCGCCGCTTTAAAGACACAGCGCGAACGCTGGGAGCACGGCCATTTGGGTTTGATACAACGCTACGGCCTGCCGCTACTAAAAAGCACATTCCAGCAGCGTCAGTTATCTATCGCTTTATTTACCTTAGACTTGATCATCCCGCCGCTATCGTTGTTAATTGCGATTACGCTACTCATCCTTATTATTCAATTTCTAGGTATTTTCTTTACTCAAAACTTAATGCCATTTTTTATCGTGGTAACGGTATTTTGTTTACTCTGCGGTAGTGTCATTTTATCTTGGTGGAAATTCGCACGGCACGTGCTCTCCGCCGCTGAGATTATCCACGCTCCTCTTTATGCCGTTTCCAAGTTGCTGATTTATACCGGCTTTATTAAAAAGCGCCAAACCAGCTGGATTCGCACCGAGCGTGACGACAATACCAGCAACAGCGATACCAGTACCAACGCCGACAAAGACAATAGCAACACGTAATTCTAGCTTCTGGCCGAGACCCAACATGCACAACACATCGCTTTTAGCGGCCCTAGAGAACCTTCAGGCCAGACAGCTCACGTCTATTTTTGGTTTACCTTTCGATGTCGTCAGCGAACGTCAAGCAATCGACCATTTGATTTCCTGTATTGAATCTAACAAACGCTGCTTTCTATCAACACCTAATTTAAATTTTGCAATCGCGTCGCAAAACAATCGAAGCTTTAGGCAGTCTGTTCTAGAGAGTGATCTAAGTGTCGCCGATGGTATGCCACTAATCTGGATTTCAAAACTAGCAGGGCCCTGCCTACCTGAGCGAGTAGCGGGCTCAAGCGTATTTCAGGAGCTCTACAAAACACCGGCTAATAGTAAAATTAAAGTTTTTTATTTTGGCGGCAACCCAGGTGTAGCAGAGCTTGCTCACCAAGAAACCAACCGCGTCAGTCCTGGAATGGAATCGGTGGGGTTTTACGATCCGGGTTTTGGTTCCATCGACGATATGAGCAGCGCCGACATTATCGAAAAAATAAATACTGCAAAGCCAGATTTTCTGCTGATCGCGCTCGGCGCCGTAAAAGGACAAGCTTGGATACAACACAACCAACATCGCTTAGACGCGTCGGTGATTAGTCACCTAGGTGCCGTCATTAATTTTGTCGCCGGCTCTGTTTCTCGCGCGCCGAAGTTCTGGCAGCGTATCGGTGCGGAATGGCTGTGGCGAATTATTGAAGAGCCGTCTTTATGGAAACGTTATTTTTCCGACGGAAAAATGTTCACTCAACTATTTTTTACGCGGGTTATTCCCCTGTACCTTCGTCAGCTTCGCGAAAATAATCAAACCGAAGATTCAACCGCGACCTTGTTAATCCGTGCAGATAGTTTGGACCAGCCCATATCGGTGTTATTTAACGGTACGTTTTCTGCGCGTGATTGCGACACCTTGCTAGCGCAACTGAAAGAAATATTGCAGGCTGAGCAGGACTCTAAACAAATGAGTTTGGATATAACCTCGGCAACGGATATTAAAGCACCCGCGATAGCCAAACTAGCTATCCTTCAGGCGCTCTTAAATAATCACGGTATTGAGTTTAGTCTGACTGGCGCGCAACAAAATATTGTTAAATTACTGAAGCTTCATATGGTAGAAGGTTTGATCAGTCGCTAAGCGTCTTTTGCGCTTAACCGGCAATAGCACCTTGGTAGATTTCTAGAATTGAATCTATTTTTTTGTCCCAACTATAGAGATCCTGTATTTTCTGTTTACCGCAACGTCCCATCTCCTTACAGGAATCAGGATCGTCTAAGACTTTCGCTATCGCTTCGGCAATCTCTGTTTTAAATGCTTCGCGGCCGCGACTCACGTCTAACAAAATTCCGCAAGAATCGTCCAAGTAGTCGGCTGGGCCTCCCCAATTAGATGCAATCACCGCGACACCCAACGCCATTGCCTCCAATACTACAGCACCCCCACATTCGTAAAGGCTTGGCAGTACTAAACATCGGCAACTGGTTAGAAATTCAGCGCATTTACGCTGCTCAAGAAATCCGTGAAAGATAACCTGCTGTTCTATCCCTAGAGATTTCGCCTGTTGTTGTAAATTGATGCGCTGATCTCCATCGCCCAAGATATGCAGTTCGAAATTTTTATTCTCTATGGTCGCGACGGCATCCAAAAGAATATCAATAGCTTTCCATCCCACCAGACGCCCAACGAATGTTAATTTTATTTTCTCATTATCTTGCTCGCCGGCGTTGTTGCGCTCGGGTTGTTTGAAAACCCTAAGATCAACACCATTCTCAACCAGCTCAACAACCTCACCATGACAACCACTTGGCAAGGCTAAACGTGTTCTATTATTCGCCACCAATAGTGTATTGGCATTGCGCTTGCCGGGGATCAATTGATTAATCAAGTTCGATGCAGCACGTCCACAGCGCATAAAAACGCGCTCAAATAGACTTTCTTTCCCTGCAAAAGCCGCGGGATAAACCATCCCACCATTCATTGGCCCAATGATGACTGGCACTCCCATTGAATACATCATTGATGGGGATTTCGGCGAAACGGGCGTAGGCTGATGCACCACGGAAATATCATGTTGTTTAATAAGCTTAAGCGCAATGTTTCGCTGCTCCCATTGAGTCGCCAAATCCAAGAGAACACCGAAACTAAAATCGCCGATTTTTCGCGGCAGTGCCATGCTCAACTTACACAATATTTGATGTAGCTTTCTATCTTGAATAAACGTAACTTTTTCAATGTTTTCACCAAGGCGCACCTCTAATTCGAGTTTGGTACGTTCGTGCACGATCATGAATACCGAAATATTACGCGCGGCTAGCTTTTCAAAATAATGAAGCGGCAAGATTGCTTCGCCACCAAATTTTGCCGAGGCATTCGGCGCTACAATTAAAACCTTTAACGAAGAATTCATTTTCAACTTATCCTATGATTGCAGTAGTCACGTCGAGCTTAGCTAAGTCCCGCTTCGATAAAGCCTTGCACATAACGGCTCCACACTTTCACGTCACAATGGGTTCGGGCAAACGCTCGATTAAAATCCCCGTAGCGATCTAGCTCAGACAAATCATCTTCAAAGGCTTCTACCGCTTGCTTCAACGCACTAATATTTTTTGCTTCAAAAC
This sequence comes from Teredinibacter waterburyi, assembly GCF_001922985.1. GTDB lineage: Bacteria > Pseudomonadota > Gammaproteobacteria > Pseudomonadales > Cellvibrionaceae > Teredinibacter > Teredinibacter waterburyi. The sequence goes on along the minus strand of NZ_MRUH01000007.1, from coordinate 25,455 downwards.
CCAAACCGCCCTCGCCGGGTTTAAAGTAGTCGGTCGTTCCTTGCGAAAAACTGGAAATAATCGGTTTACCTAAGCGCATCGCGCCTACCAAAGTTATGTGGCCACAGGGTGTGTCTTGGTCACGCAATGGAAGCAGTAACGCTCGGCTATTTGCCACCACACTCCAATACTGGCTGCTCGGTAGGTTACAGTAGAGGTGCACATTGCTCGGCAATGAAATACCTTCTATCGCGTGAGGTCGGGTTACGATTACGAGCTGCAAATTTGGCATCTTTGCGAATGCCTTAATTAAGGTACGATAATCTCGCCCCTCACCGCCCACCGAGCAGTAATAGTTTTTTGGCAGTTGGCTAACAATGGTGTCATCACACACCGGCTCACCCGCTGCCCAGTGCAACATGTCAATTTTTTCTCTGGGGATACTAAAAAAGTCAGAATAGAGTTTTTTCTCGTATTCACTGTACACAACAAATGCGTCGATTGTTTGAAAGCTCTCAGTCATCTTTGCACGCAGTTTGGCATCGGGCAAATCAGTGAAATTGAATGAGAAGGCGAGATGGCGATTTTCCTTGCCCAACTTTTTCATGAATACGCTTTGCCAATGGCTGGTTCTGGGCAAATGAGAAATCACGACGTCGCGCTCTGATTTTAACTTCAGGCTGGCGGCAGCGCAGGCTCGATACCGTCCAATTTTAGGGCGTGTAATTAACCGTTCGAGAACATTGCATGGATTTGCGGAGTGGTAACTCCAAGTAACGGGATGGCCCTGATAATGGTCTTCAATAAAGTTCCAATCGGGTTTCGCCAACTCCGCAACGTTGATTACGCGCTGCATTCTTCCCCCTAAGTTTGAGCCTGCAGCTGCTAAGCAACGCCGGTCAATTTTAAATAGTGTTAAAAAAGTCGGCACACTGCAGGGCTGCGCCGTGCAGCAGCGTGTTAATGCAATTTATTACGAGCCTAATAGCGGCTATTGTACTCGTATTTTGCGAAAGAATTGACTCGATATGTAAGGTCAGTTCCGGTATCGTATTCAACTTAGTTTAAACGAAATAGATGTAACCTTGCCTAAAGGAATGATTCGGCAGCCTTCAACAACCATAACAATTTGAATTCGAATCTTTAGGCAGTTAAGGAGCAGTCGTTGAATTCTGTCCCCCCACTCACATCGATGCAAGAAGCACTGCTCCTGCAGTCGCAATCGCAACTCTCTGTCAACGTAGTTCAATGGGTACTAAAAGTGCCTTTTTTACTTGCCGATAGTGAACTTGCTGCTGCACTCGTCGCACTTACACAACACTATGAATTTTTAACTTATACCCTATCGATTACATCATCTGCATATTTCTTTAGCCTTGGTACGCCTTCGCTGGTTGCCCCCACCCATTACCGGCTAACGACTTCATCATCAGATGACGAGCAAGAACAGATTGAGCAAATCATTGCAATCGACCGCCGCAAAGGGTTTTGCAAAGATGGCGTACCACTTTTCCGCACAACGCAACTCGATATTGATGAATCCAGCACGTCGATAATTTTCTCTTACCACCAATCACTATTAGATAATGCCAGCTTTGCGGGCTTTTTAACCCAACTGTTAAACCAACTCGACGGTCGAACAGCGCCCGCTGTTGGCGCAAATAGGGCGTCAGTGTCTAGCGGTAGCGAAAAGAGTAACCCAACCTACTGGCGTGAACTCATTAGCGCGACACCTCATCCACCTGTGCCAAAACTCAGTATCGGCGTGTCCGACTCCGCCTATTACGTACGTCACTGGCAACATGAGCAGATGCTCGACAACAGGCTCCGCTCGCAACTGATTGCCGAAGCCGAGCGGCGCGACATCAGCATAGAAACATTAGCCCATGCAGCCTGGGTGATATTACTACATCGCTACTGCCAGCTAGATGAGATTGTGTTCGCCGCATCGACGGAGCAACTCTCGCCAGCCGATAGCACAACACGTTTTAATTTGAATACCTTCCCAGTCTGCGTAGTGCTCGATGATTGCCCCACGCTAAATGAATTGCTGCATACATTAGAGCGACAATCCAACGCACGCCGCACGTACCCTGATACATCCCTCACCGAGATCTTTCGCGGTCACCCTAACGGCCACGAACTGTTGAGTACTGCAGTACATGTAGAGCCCTATATTCAAGAAAGACTACGCAATTCAGTCAGCGAACGCTGGCAAGCCTGTGAGCTATTCGACCGTTACGAAAGTAGCTTTGAGCTGGCCTGCAATATTCGAATCGGCGAGCAAATAGTCGTCCGCATCGACTACGATGTGGATAAGTTCGATCGCGATGGCGTCGCCCAAATTTTACGTCACTACACCAACATACTGGCAACACTCAGCACTACCGCGAATCCGTCGGTACGCGAGATCGACCCACTCGACAAATCCGATATAGCGCTATTAACCTCGGCCGCTAGCGCAAATGTTCAGTCCTTAAGTACGCTAGGTGCAAACACTTATTCCGAAGCTGACAGCTCGTTTGTCCCAGTGCACGACGCGATTGCAGCGGTTGCCCTGCAATCGCCAAATGCAACGGCAGTTATCGATGGCTTCGATGAAATTACCTATAGAGAACTTATTTCTAGCAGTGAAAAGCTTGCCCGTAAACTTATCCAGCAAGGTGCCAAGGCAAATGCATTAATCGGTATCTGCCTACCTAGGTCGATCAATTTTGTCAGCACTGCTCTCGCCATTTTAAAATCTGGCGCAGCCTATTTGCCAATCGATCCCAACGAACCTCAAACACGACTGAATGCCATTCTCGAAGACGCCAAACTGACCGCTGTGGTTACCAGTACAGAGCTCGCCAATCTGTTCGCCGCGGCGGCGGTACCTACACTGCTTGTTGATCAGCCTGAAGCCGCCACCAGCAGCTCGGTGGTTTCCCCAAAGGTAAGCGAGGATTCAGCGGCCTATGCGATTTTCACATCTGGCACCACCGGTAACCCCAAAGGCGTTCTAGTTGAACACGGCAGCTTGGCAAACCACTGTACTGCCCTGGCTAACACCTTTGATGTCGACAAGTTTTCCTGTGCACTGCAGTTTTCGTCAACCGTATTTGATGTTCATATTGAAGAGATATTCACCACCCTCACTCGCGGCGCAAAATTGGTATTGCGCAGTAGCGAAATGCTGCAAACGGCGCGAACCTTTTTCACCGGGGTTAGCACCTTCAATATCACAATCTTGAATATTCCAACCGCTTTCTGGGCGACCCTAGTCGATGCCGTAGCCATAGGACAGGTGAGCTGGCCACTGTGCATTAAAACCTTGGTTGTCGGTGGTGAGCGTATCGACACACATATATTTTCTTTGTTTAGAAAACAAAAAACCGGCCATATTAAGTTTATTAACGGTTACGGCCCCACCGAAACAACCATTACCTCAACCTGCTTTGTTGTCCCCTCGGTATTTTCATCGCAGAAAACAGAGCTGGAAAAGCTTTCCAAACTCTCGCTTCCTATTGGTCAACCGATCGCGGGTGCAAACCATTTTATTCTCGACAAGTATCTGCACCTTTGCCCTCCAGGTGTAACGGGTGAACTCTACATCGGCGGCAAGGGCGTCGCTCGCGGCTACCTAAACAACCCAGAACTCACCGCAACTAAATTTCTAGAATTCGTCCATCCCGCACTGGGAAACCAGCGTGTATACGCCACCGGCGATCAAGTATTTAACGACGGGCAGGATTTCTATTTCGTTGGCCGTGCAGACCATCAAATTAAATTGCGTGGTTATAGAATTGAACTCGGCGAAATTGAAGCCGCTATTCTCTCTTGCCCCGGCAGCCTCAGCACCGCCGTGTTAACCGATCCAAACAATACGGGCACTCTCATTGCCTTCGTCGAAGCAAAAGGTTCAAGCGAACGTCATACCCAACGCTTGCAAGCCCATTTGACGACTCTGTTACCGTCCCATATGGTTCCATCAATTATTCGAATACTGAACCAGATACCAACAACTCGCGCCGGCAAAATAGATCGCGCAGCGCTCTGGCAAGACTATCTCGACAGTAACTTGAGTGACCAACTGAACACGAGTCATACCCAAGAACTATCACCGCGTGAACAAGCGTTGATCGCGCTATGGGGAAAACTCTTAGGGATTACACCCAGCTCGATTAACGACAGTTTTTTTGATCTTGGCGGTCACTCGCTTTTGGCGGTTCGGTTATTTTCCGAGATAGAACGCCAGTACGGCGTAACGATTCCGATACGGGAATTTTTCTCCGACCCCTCAGTTAAGCAATTAAATGCTTTGATAGCCGAGTTCGAAACACAAGGCTCAGTAAACATTGAACAAACACTGCCATCTATCGGCAGCCTATTCTCGCTACAGGCAAAAGGCTCAGGCTGCCCCATCTATTGCATTTGCGGTGTCGATATTTATAAAGAGCTCGCGGTTAATCTTGGGGAGCGCCAACCGGTTTACGGTATTTTCCTTCCCGTTGAAGAACAGATGCTGCAATCTTTTAGTGCCAAAACTGGCGACTTCAGACTTCCGTCCGTACCAGAAATGGCTGCAGAGTATGTAAAGGTTATTCGCGAGAACCAACCTTTTGGGCCATTTAAGCTTGTCGGTATTTCATTCGGTGGGATACTCGCTTTTGAAATTAGCCGTCAACTAATCGCCGATGGTGAAAAAGTAGAGAATCTCGTTTTGATTGACTCCTTCGTCCCCTGTCGTCGTAAAGCCATCAGCCTAAAACGTATAGTCGGTCAGTTTGATCGATTAAAACTTAACGGCCTAGGCTACATTACCTTCGTTATGAGAAAGATCGTAAAGGTGTATACCGCGTGGCGCCGGGAGCAGCGGCTAACACATACACTGAAAGAAAAATCCAAACAACTTGACGATGTTGATTTCAATCTTTATCGCGGTTTGGCCTACCGTCGTGCGGCACTAAGATACGCAGAGCAGATGCAACCCATCAACGTCGATACCATTTTAATACATGCGCTCGATGGTGCTGTTGAACCAGAAGGTATCGATTCTTACGACCACGGCTGGAATAATTTCATTATCGGCGGCATTCAACGCATTGATATTACCGGCGACCACGTTGGTGTACTTAAGCAACCCAACGTTGTTGGTATGGCACAGGCCATTACAGAAAAACTCTACAAATCGGACTTTAATTTCCCTGCCACCATTCGGCCACACAGCGATGACTGACATTACCGAACTACAACACGAAACATTATTAGAGCCAGTATTTATTGCTTCGAATTATATGGCGACGGATGGCCGACCGCTGGCAGAATTAACGGCGGTTTCCGAGCTAAAAAAAGATATTGAGTTTGATTTGCGACGCTGCCCCTATTCCGGGAGTCGCTATGAAAAGAACATGAATGTAAGCGCGCTTCCAGGCTTATCTCAACAAATTAAAAATGTTATTTCTGATACGATTTATTTGCGTGATGCTTACTTAAAGTTTATTGGCTGCACAGAATTCAACCTTCAAAACTTTTGGTTCTTTACCCGTGCCTTAGACTCTCTTCCGGTCTATTTGGTCAAGCAGAAATCCAGCATTACTAAGGACAATGTCCCCGCTAGAGTCTCGGCAATGTTTAAAGCCGCGCAAGGCTTACATCTAGCGCCGGAGGTCATGTTGCTGGATGGTGCTGATCCTGATTCAGCTGTTTGCTCCGACCAACTCATACAGTTTATCGAGTCGCGAGAATTGTTTATGGATGGCGACCGTGCCTGCGCAGGCCCTCCAGCAATGATTAAAGCGTTTGTTAACAGCGCGGTGCTTGGCTCCGGGAAATGTGACGGCGGGAGCTTTCTCGAACAACTCCTTGGTGCCCGCGGCGTGCGCGGTTTGTTTATCTATGCCGATTCGGTCACGCGCGTTTTTGCCACCAAGATCGTCTATGAGGCCAATTGCAGGAATGCCGTTCAAAAGATTTTGGAATCCATACCTAGCGAAAAACTTCATAGTGAAAGTAGAACACGACTGAGCCGTTTCGGCGCATTTAGAAAGCGTTCGACACTCGCGATTTTGCGAGCTATGGAAAACTTTGAAGCGATGAGTAATATGCATCTGGGAAATTTCCCAAAGGTCTCACTCGACAATAAGCCGCGCCTCTTAAAAATGTTATGCCTGCGAAACCCACACCTAGATTCAGCTACTCTTACTATCGCTGTGGATTTTTTTGTTGAACAGATCGCCATAAACAAATTTTGGATGTCAGTATTCAATCGCGGCCAAGAGGCGGTGTTACGAGCGCGCGCTGAAACGGCTGAACTGCCTAAGTTTTCTCAGCAAGACTTTGCCGATCTCGGCTATATTCCCGCGCAAATTTTGGCGGAATGGTTGAGAATTAGTTACGTCGACTCAGCTGAGGCGCTTCGTGTCACCGCTGGCGCAAGCGAGGAAATATTTTCGTGGCGCAGCACCAACAGCGTTAGAAAAATTATTGGTATTTAACTAACTTCACTAAACAAACTTGGCCAACATTCAGAAAATGAAAAATTCTCATTACAACCTCGCTGTAGTCGGAACCGGTTTCGCCTCTTCTTTTTTCCTAAAGGAGTATCTAAACCATCTTGGTGAAAACGATACCGTCGTGGTGCTAGAAAGAGGCACTTTTAACAACGGTGCACCAGGAAGAGAATACGGCGAACATAAAGGTTTTTCGTTTGACCAATCAATAGTTAACACCAACCCAAGTAAAGGCTGGGTACAACGTATCGGTTTTGGCGGAGGCACCTGCTGGACTGGCAACACTCCCCGCATGCACCCTAACGATTTTAGGACCAAAAGCCTATACAGCCACAGTGAAGACTGGCCAATTACCTATCAAGATCTCGAACCATTTTATGTAGACGTCGAACATACCATGGGGATTAGCGGTTCGGCCGACGGCCCCTTTCCACGTTCTAAACCTTATTTACTTCCGCCGCATCGACTAAATGCACTCGATCGCGAGTTCTTACGGAAATACCCCGGTGAACTTATTCCCATGCCGAGCGCACGGCCTAGTGCCGCTGGTGCAGGTAGAGCCATCTGTTGTGCTAACGGTATCTGCGACACCTGCCCAGTGGCTGCAAAGTTTCAAATCGATTTCCATATGCGCGCTATCTATCAAGACCCCAGAGTTACGTTAATTACCGAAGCAAATGTTACCAGCCTTGATATTCGCAATCAGATAGTAACCGGCATTCATTACACGAAAGATGGTGCCGAGCATTACGTTAATTGCGATTTAGCCGCGGTCGGTGCGCACGGCATTATGACACCCTATATTTTGTTAAACTCAGGACTAACCGATAACGCACTCGGACGCTATTTAAACGAACAAGTTTCGATTGGCGTGGATGTATTACTCGACGGCGTAAGAAATTATGACGGCAGTCAGATTATGACGGGCCTAGGAATAATGAAGTTGGATGGTGATTTTAGAAAAGACACCCCAGGGTTTTTACTCGAAAACTGGAACGTACCTTGGTTACGTGCCGAAGCTGGACGCTTTCGCGAACGCGGATATTTCAAACTTGTCTTTGAAGAGATCCCACAAGAATCCAATTTTGTTGGCCTTTCGGCTGCACACCCAGATAAACCTGAGGTGAATTACGCAGATAATTCTGCCTACGCTAATAATGCGCTGGCAAACGCCGAAGCGATAGTTGCTGATCTACTCGACGGCCTGCCAGTTGAAAGTTTCTCGATAAAACACCCCGAAGGCCTAGGCGGTGAAGCCCATGTGCAGGGCACAACGCGAATGGGAGTAGACCCAAATACAAGCGTGGTCGACGCGGGGTTAATTCATCACAAGGTCCGCAACTTACTGGCGCTCGGTAGCGGTGCATTTCCATCTTGCCCGGCAGCAAACCCGACATTAACCTTATCGGCGCTGTCAGTACGTGCTGCACGGCAGATAATGAGCTAAGGGCAAATTTATGACTATTAAGTTTAATCGACGACTTTTCCTGCTGGGTGGTCTTGCCTCTGGCATTTCAGTTACGGGTTACGGCATTTTTAAATGGTTAACCGGTCAACCTCAAGATATCGTTGTTGCTATATTAAAGCGGCGCCTGGGGTATTTGAATATCAACCATGACGATCTACTGAAATTTTCTTCTGACTATGTTGCATTTAAAAAGTCAGAACAAAAAAAGCTACGGCTGCTTTCACTTGCATCGCATCCCATGCGATTTTTTTCTCCCTATGCTTTACTGCCGCAGGGCAATCCGCTGCGACGCCTAGAGAATAATGTTGTTTCACAATTTCTGTTGTCTTCAAATTATTTTCACGACGGTGAAGATGATGCAAAAACCATCAACTACATTCAATTTTACGATCCAGTAAACACTATCTGCGCTAACCCAATTATGCGTTTTGTACAAAAAGCCGCCGCTAAAAAGTGACTTTAGCGACGGCTTTTTATTTGCGTTTCCAGCAGCTTCTGCTGTTTCTTAATTAACCGTTACTAACACGGTCGCTCTACTGAAATTACCTTGGTTGTCGGTCACCCAGTAATGAAAGCTATCGGTTCCGGTAAAACCGTGGGCTGAACGATACTCGATAGTGCCGTCTTGATTGTTAATAATGTAGCCATGTATTGGTGGCTCGTAACCATCCATACTGAGAGTGTCGCCATCAACATCTAGATCATTAGCGGTTAGATTTACGGTAATCGCTCCTCCAGAATTTACAACCAGTAGATCATCTACAGCAACAGGTGCTTTGCTATTTAGATCTATAGTGCCTAGGTCGTTCGCCTCCCAGCTACCACGATCTACTGCATCGACAGCGCTAGCATTCAACTTAGTTTTAAATCCAACTTTATGCAGTTCACCAGTCGCACGATCACTAAAGTATTGGCGGAATATTAGATAATAGTCGCCACTCGCTTGATCAGTATAGTAACCATCTTCAGTGAGGATTCGACGAAAATGGGTGCTACTGAATTCAAGCTTATCGCCACCACCAGGCAGTGGGTTAGTACCGATACTATCCTTTTTAGTGCCCGAGAAACTTACCGAGCCACCCGATGTAATCACTCGATCTTCGCCAATCCCATCGAACGACAATTCAAAGCGATCCAAACTCAGATTGTTGAGATTGATGACCTTATCAACGCCCTCATTATAATCAACATAGGTGTGTTCCACGTCTGTGATTGTATTGCCGACAAGAACATATTGGTCACGGCCCATATATTCCACCTTGTCATTCGCGTGTGACTTATAAAGACGTATACCTTCTTCAAAATGGTGAATCTTGGTATTTTTAAGAACCATATCAAACGTGTTGAGACCAAAATCAACAGCAAGCTGAGAGTCGTTAGTTGTACCAATCAGATCGAAGTCTGTTAATAGATAGTGTCCGGTGTACTCTAAGTTAACGCCATTTCGTACTTCCCAAGCCGTGAGGGTGCTAAACACTGTGTATATATCATGGCCCTGCTCTGGGTTACCTTTACCAACAAACAAACCAATTTTTGCGGCAAAGGCTTCGTTATCTTCAAAGCCACGAATCGGGGTATCTTCCACGTGTACCGTACCATCGCGTAGTGCTATAGCATCAGACAGACTGTAATCGTTTGGGTCTACGTGAATCATGGTGCCAGTGTGGTCGCGATGAAAATAGGTAAACCCGGTTTCCACGCTAGCAGCAATATTGTCAAACGACTTTACTAGACGACCGGTAAACCAAAAGCCATCACCACTGCGTCCGATATCGAACTTATGCTCGTCGTTGCCTAGCTTTGGATTTATCTTTTTGTTGCCCTCAGCTTTGATGGCGATGTTATTACTCCATATACCAATCTCGTTACCCGTCTCGGCTACGAAGCCAGCACCAAAGGTGTTGTAACTAGCATTATTGTGGAACATTGCGTGGCTATCGTGATGAACATAGCCCCAGCCTGGCGAACCAAATACAGCATTGCCGATCGCCATCGCTGGGTTGCGGTGGTCGTCTGTTCCACTGCGATGGAAGTGAAAGCTGTAACGGCCGCGGGCATTGCTGTCCGCTTTAACGTCAGCAATATTGCCGATATCAAAACTTTCTACAGATTTATCGGTGCGACCTAAGCCGTCGAAAGCCGCATAGCGTACATCCACATTTTTACTATGCATAAACATCAGGTGGCCGCGACGATGTACTGGCAGGCTCGCTGCATTTTCTGAGCGGATAGTAACGTTGCGAGTAAAGTTGGCAACGCTGGTTTTAAGGTCGGCCCGTGGGCTGTGGTGATCGTAAGTTAACGCAGAATCGAGCGTTATAACATTGCGGTTAATTGATGCAATTGTTTTAACTTCATCTTGAGTGCCTGCATAGCTAACGGCAGAACCGTCCCAGCCCCAGCCCATATAACTCGTTCCTGCAATTACCAAGGTGTCACCTACGTGCCAATTTGTTGGAGCCTTGACGAGTGTAAGCGTTGTGTCACCGCGAGATGGATCCTGACTCACTTTCAGGTGTACTGTTTTTTCTTGACCGTGAATTGCCGTGTGGCCATGGGCAATAATGCCGCGGCTTAATAACATTGGGTCCCAGCTAACATCTATATCGCCGTTATCAGCGATGACGATCTCTGCGCTTACACCTTCTTGAACAGGGTTTTCTTCGGTACCCATAATCCAATCACCAAGTGTACCAACCACCATGGTATCTACGGTTAGTTGTGATGAAGAACTCGAAGAGAAAATCAGGCTGCCATCAACACGCAAGGTGTCTAGGCGGGCACCGGCGACATCTGCCAAGGTTACCGTGAAGCCTTCTGGAATAAGTACTCGTGCATCATCCCCAGGAATTGCGCCCTCGGCCCAAATGCTCGCTGAACACCAGTCGCCGTCGGCTATTACTGCGTGAGTCACAAGCTGATAGTCAACCAACTCCATCATCGCCATGTGCTCGTTCATTTTCGAAACGTCCTGATGATTAGGAACGCCATCCGTCGTTTCTATGTTCGTTTGCGTTGCCATCTCAGCCAAGGCAAGTCCCTTACACGCCTTATTATTGGGCTTCGAGCCTACACTTGTTGGAACTGGGGTAGGGATTGGCGTTGGTTCAGCGGTTGGTACCACTGTCGGCGCTAGGGTAGGTGCAGTTGTTGGCAGCGCAGTTGGCGTAGTAGTCGGTGCAGCCGTTGGCGATACTGTAGGAGAAGCAGTCGGCAACGCGGTTGGTGCGACAGTTGGTATCGCGGTTGGCGCTGCGGTTGGTGCAATAGTAGGCAATGCCGTTGGGCTAGCTGTTGGGACTAAGCTAGGTGAAACTGTTGGAGCCAAGCTTGGTGCAACGGTAGGTACTAATGTTGTGACTGTAGTTGGCTGTGGTACGGGGATTTGAGTAGGTTCGACGACAGGCGAGTCTGTTGGTACAGCAGGTGTATTATCGGTATTGAGCGGCGTTGAACTGGGAGTCGACCCAGTCACAAGGCTATTCTCGCCTGTGCCACCACCACAACCAACCGCTAATGCGACCCAACCAACCAATACTACAGATTTAAAATTTACTACTCTCATTATTCCGATACCTCATTATACGTATGTTGCCGAATCTCTCGATCAGCAGACTTCAACGGCAGTTTAGCCATTAATGGGATGTGAATAGTGAAGTCGGTCACAGCAAATGAGTGGAACTAAAGTACCAATTAAATAGTGTGAGATAGTTCCGAAATAGGAATAGCTAGGCGCCATTTTAATCGCAATAGGTTATAGATAATCGGTTTTTATAATTAACTCTGGCACGAAAAACCTCTTTTTAACGATTATCCGAGGTTATACACTGTTGATCTAGATAAAATAATAGAAGTTGGTATGTGCTTCTCCACCGTACAACATAAACTCTATATTCCATTTATTACAATTAATCATACTTTAGTGGTGTTTTTTGTTGGGGCGAGTTCATACCTGCCTTTTTGATGCTAGCAGCGAAATAGTACCGTTGAATATAACAAGACTTATTCCTGTTAGTTCTATTAGCCAATTTACTTTGGCACCGAGGAGCGTTGAATTGATCAAAAAATCAACGTGATGAAAAGAAGCAGAGCGGACCAATACAAAACATATCAGAAGCCCGATGCCGACAATCGCAGTAGCAATAAAGACCATTTCTGTTCGATAGTAGGCGGTTAACCCGATCACACCCACTAGGCTTAACGCCACCATGCTGTAAATAAACAAGAGCTGAAAATGGCGTCGCTGGCTATACCAACCGTGTTCTGCCGCACTATAGCGCAGCAGCTGGGTAAACAGACTCTGTAAATCTAACTGTTTGTTAATTGCCAGCAACATGCAGGTTATAGCGACAAACAACCAGAACCTGCGTAGCTTTACTAGCCGCACAGGATACTGAGCTAAGGCTGGCGGGTTATATTTTGTGTAAACCAGTGTCGCCGTTACCGCCGCCACCAAATAGGCCAACACGGTTAACCAGCCAACAACACTGGGGTCACCAATTTGCGGCGACCAACTAATCTCGCTCAGTAGCCTATCCAAAAAATACCCACCTGGAGCCGATTAACGCCAATATCTTCGTTAGTTCAGACCAATACGAATCGAGACATTTGCCTTAGATATATTCCCCTGATTATCACTCACCCAGTAGTTGAACGTATCGGTGCCAACATAATTAATCGCTGGTCTATAAGTTAAGCGTGCACTGGAATCGTAAAAAAGGTATCCATGAATTGGGTCTTCGTAGCTGTCGATCGTTAACTTGTCGCCATCAACATCAAGATCATTGGCAATTAAGTCGAGAGTTACGTCAGTATTGGCATCAACGTTAAACACGTCGTTACCTGCAACCGGCGGTACACTTAGTAAATTGATTTCACCATTGAGTTGCGCTTCCCAGCTTCCCCGCTCAACCGTGTCTTTCGCTTCATCTGTTAGGCGAACCTTAAACCCATATTTATGTAACTCCCCGGTCGCGCGGTCACTAAAGTACTGTCGGAATACAACGAAGTAATCGCCGCTAAGCGGCTCTATATAGTAACCATCCTCACTTAGAATACGGCGGAAATGGTTGCTGCTAAACGTCAAAACATCCCCGCCGCCAGGCAAGGGGTTGGTGCCAATACTGTCGGCTTTACTGCCGGAAAATGTCATAGTTCCGCCGCCAGTTGCCAACAGATCTTCGCTTACGTTATCAATGCTTACACTAAACCGACCGGGAACTAGATCTGTAACTGAAAGCACTTGGTCCACTTTAGAATCGTAATCTAGGTATTCAGTTTCAACATTTTTAAAGCTCACACCCACTAGCGCATATTGATCATGCCCCATATAACGCTCGTTATCTTTCGCATGAACCTTAGACAACAACACACCTTCGGAGAAATTTTCAATACTGGTATTAGCGACAACCATATCAAATGTGTTTTGCCCAAACTCAACGCCTAACTCCGCCTGGCCAGTTGCGCCAATAAGATCAAAATCATGCAACAGGTAATGGCCCGTGTACTCTAGGTTAACGCCATTCTTCACTTCCCACGCGGTAAAATTGGCCAATACAGTGTAGATATCGTGACCCTGCTCAGGGTTTGCTTTACCAACAAACAAGCCGATTTTCGACGCCAGGGCTTCGTTGTCGGTAAAGCTACGGATAGGTGTATCTTCAACATGAACGCTGTCATTGCGCAATGCGATAGCATCGGAAAGACTGTAGTCATTAGGGTCTACATAGATCATTGTTCCAGTGTGATCGCGGTGAAAATAGGTAAAGCCACTACCAACACTCGCCGCAATATTGCCAAACGATTTAACCAAGCGACCCTGAAACCAAAAGCCGTCGCCACTACGTGCAATATCAAAAGACGCCTCATCGTTGCCTAACTTCGGATTGACGTTTTTATTACCCTTAGCGCGAATCGCAATGTTGTTACTCCAAATACCAATTTCATTGCCCGTCTCCGCAACGAAGCCAGCGCCGTGGGTATTAAAACTCGCATTATTGTGGAACATCGCGTGGCTATCATGGTGGACATATCCCCAGCCGGGAGACCCAAACACCGCATTGCCAACGGCTATCGCCGGCTTGCTATGATCAGCGGTTCCGGAACGGTGAAAGTGAAAACTGTAGCGGCCTCGCGCATTGCTATCTGGGTGTACGCCGGTTGCACTATCTACTATGTCTTCAATATCTTGGCTATCAATAGACTTGTCGGTACGACCTAACTCGTGGAACTCCGCGTAGCGTACGTCGACATCATTGCTGTGCATAAACATCACATGGCCACGACGATGCACGGGAAGTTGATCCGCGTTCTCGGTGCGAATCGTGACACTGCGGGTGAAGTTAGCAACGCTGGTTTTTAAATCACTGCGTGGGGAGTGATGGTCAAAGGCAAGCGGCGCACTTAAGGTAACAAGATTCGAGTTAATTGCGGCTATGGTTCGAACTTCGTCTTCGCTACCACCGTAGCTAACGGCAGAGCCATCCCAGCGCCAACCAATATATTTGGTTGCAGCGATAACAATGGTATCGCCAACCTGCCAGTTGAGCGGCGTCTGCATTAAGGTAAGTGTACTGTCATTTTGTGAAGGATCAGACGCAACTTTCACATGAGAAGTCTTTTGTTGGCCATAGATGGACGTATGGCCGTGCGCGATAATACCGCGGCTAAGCAACAGTGGATCCCAATCGACGTCGATATCACCATTGTCGGCAATGATGATTTCAACTTCTACGCCGCTCTGAACAGGGTTACTGCTTGTACCAATAATCCAATTACCGTTAACACCAACCACCATGGTGTCCAGCCGTAAACGGCTTGACTTGGACGTTGAAAAACTCAGCGTGCCGTCAACTCGTATTGTTTTAATCGTTGCTGTAGACACTTCATCGTAGACAACTGTTCGTCCTGCGGGGATCAGAACAGCTGCATTATGGCCAGGAATACGACCGCCCTCCCACGTACTGGTATCGCACCAGCGCCCACTCGCTACAGCGGTATGGGTTACGTCATCACCCGATACCAATTCCATTGCCGCCATATGTTCATTTTGCTTTATGACATCGTCGTGCATGGTTGTATCGGGCGGTGTTACTTCTGGATGCAAACCCACAACCTCTACCGGATCACCCTCACATACGCGCGCAGAATTTTCAGTGGGTATCTCTGGTGGCGGTAAACTCGGGAAGCTGGCGCCACTGCTACTGGAACTAGTACTGGTGCTTGAACTAGTGCTACCGCCACTTGTGGACTTACCACTTGAACTCGATGAGCTACTGGTCGAACTGCTACTTGTAGTAGAACCATTACCGACACCATCGCCGGGACCATTGGCTGTTTCATTGATTAAGCTATTTTCACTAGCCCCGCCACCGCAAGCACTCAAAAAAAGTACCGTAAGGGCTATAGTCGATAGCTTCGTAATGGCCCTAAACATAAGTGAACCTCAGAAAATAAATAGAAGGTGGAACGAAATCACGCGCGCATTATGCCGCAGGTGGGTAGTTTACGGGGCAACTCTATTGTAGGACTTGAGCTATATCACTAACACCTCAGCGCTTGAGCGGGCAGCGCATTTAATGTGACATAGTTCCAGCTATTACATTTTATAACATCCGACGGACGTTTTAGAGCGAATAGAAGTTGGGCAGAACTGCAGCAGTAACCCTAGGGAACCCCTTTAAACACTGCCAAACTGCAACCGATCAGGTCAATCGTTCTTCAACAGTGTAGCCACGATTTACGTAACCGAAGATGGCCCCGGCAATCAGGAAGGTTATCGAATTTAGAGAAGAATTAGGTAACAAATCAACTAAATTGATTGAAAGTAAAAAACCTAGCCCAGCGGTATAAACAGGTACAACAAACTTCTTCTTTGCCTCACCAAACATTAGGAGAAATATCGGTATACAGAGTAAACCGAAGAATGAAAGGTAACCTAACCATCCATAGGCGCCGTACACACCTACCCATGTACCATCAATTACACTAAGATCCTCGCCGGTAATCGGATCCCAAATTCGCTGACGGCCCCAGCCACCCCATCCAAATAAAGATCGCTCACCCGCTTTCTCTAGCAATCGGTCTTCATGCATAAAGCGAAAACCTAAGCTTTGTGCTCGATCTTCACTTCTTGCCAAGAAAAATTCATAAATATCATCCGTTGGGATGACCTCTGCCGCCCTCAACATCGGGTAAAGAAACACAATTAACGCAAACACAAAGGCGACTTTTGTCCATATTTTTGTCGAGGTAAACTGAATTACCAACAAGGCTATAACTGCATAGATCACCGCGCTCCAGGTTTTACACAGCGCTAAAACAACGATCATAAATGTCATTTTTAGAAAGCCGAACTTTTTCATCTCGGCAAATTTTTCTTTCCAAAAAATCGCACATGCTATTGAACTCATAGCAATAAACATCGCAACGTAGAGTCCATGCCCTAAGAATACAACGGGACGAAAGCCACCATCGCGCATTTGCTGGCCAAAAGAATGAGGGAAATAACCGTAAAACTTCGCGTGTAGCTGCGGGCTCATACGAACCTCCCAAAGCGAAGGAATTGTATAGATCACACCAGCAATAATAAAAATTCTAAGGCACTCTCTATGGCTCTTGGCCGTAGCTAGAAACGTCGCACCGAGCATCACCGGCACGTAGCGATTTGTAAAACTGTTAAATTCCATACTGATAATATCGGAAATGGTTAACCCAGGGCGAACCGTTGGCCCATACACCAAAGCATCGCCATTCGCTAACGCGGTACACAGTGGGTAAAGTATCGATAAAAATAACAGCAGTTTTAAAGTTGGATTGTCGGGGATTAGCGAGAATTTGTAATAACGCGAACGCATGTAGAACAACGCTACCAGCGATGGCAACGTTGACTTATCAATTGGTGGAAGTAAAGGTAGGTCTATCCCAAATCCATAGGGAAGAAGTAAGTAGGGTACCAACAATAACAGTACCGCTGCTTCAGACGCGCTCCGCCCCTTAATTACAAAGCCAGCCAAAATTGGCCAGCCAAATAACATAATATGAGCGAGTGAATTGGGCATAGTGGTTAGAGTGACAAACGCTTGAAAATCATTTCGGGAATGTTTGTTATAACGGTCATAATCAACCACCAAAACCCCGGCGTATAGATGGTATTTTTCTTCGAAACGATCCCTTTCACAATACTTTTCGCAACTACATCTGGCGTTGCCCAAAGCGGCCCCGATTTGTCAAAAGCGGCCGTCATTGGAGTATCAACGAAACCCGGCTTAACCGTAAGCACATGAACGCCCTTTGAAAATAAGCGATTGCGTAACCCCTGACAAAAAATAGCGACAGCACCTTTAGCGCTACCATAGGCGTAGTTACTCTTGCGGCCTCGATCCCCCGCTACTGAGCCAATCGCAGCAATCGTCCCCTGTCGTACCTTTTCCATTCTTAATGCAAGCGCGTGCATAACCGCCATATAGGACAATGCGTTTACATTGTACACTCGACTAAATTCTGCCCAGTCATTTTCGCACTTAGCTTGGTCGGGTAAATCGCCATGGGCGATAAGCGCAATGTCTACACCGCCATAGGTGTCCCAGCAACGTTGAATCAAAGCATCGATGTCATCGAGTGCATCCAAGTTAGCAACTACCGAAGTTGCAACACAGCCAAACCGCTCACTTAAATCAGTACCGATAGACTCTAATCGATCCACATTTCGACCAACCAAAATAAATTGTGCCGTGTCCTTCTCCAACTCCGCAAGCTGTCTCGCCACTGCCTGGGCAATCGCGGATGTCGCACCTACGATAAGTATTTTATTCATTTCAATCCCTCAGTCACTCGCCGCCAAAAGCTCGAGCTAAATTGATCATCTATATACTGCTCAAATTCCTGCCACTGCGGGAAAAAGCGTGAAAATGCGTCTGCGGACATACGCGCATCTTTTGCAGGATACACCCGTCCACCATTATTAATGACGATTTTATCTAACTCAGAAAATAGCGCCAGGGTGCGGGCACCGCGGTTAGAAAAATCCAGCGCTAAGGTTATACCCTTCATTGGAAATGAAAGTATTCCAGGTGATTGCTTATCCCCAAAAACTTTTAAAACGGCAAGAAACGACGCGTTACCCGAATGACTAATCAGGGTTAACATTTTTTCAATTGCCGCTGCGCCTTCGTCATTATCACCAAAGGGAACAACGCACTGATACTGATAAAACCCTTTCTTTCCATAGATGCGATTCCACTTAAGAAGTTTATCTAACGGGTAGAAAAAGGGTTCGTAATAGCTCTGCTGAATTCCAGGCGTGCCCATACAACCTTTTTTGTAATAAACCTCATTAAACGCCCGCACTGAGTATTTATTCAACGCAAATGATGGGAAATTAAAAGGCACGGAGACTTGACGATTAGCAGGAGTTGTAATCGAGCGACGCTCACTATGCTCACCATAGGAAAATATTCCACGCCCGAGAGCGGAACCGCCGGCGATACAATCGATCCAGGCCACGCTATAGGTCGAGGCGTTATATTGCTTGAATAAATCTAGCCCCTGAGCAAGATTGGCGAAGGGAATATTTTCGACATCAACTAAATTGCTTACTATCTTTTTAAGCTGTAACTTAACGGTAAGTATCAAACCGGTTAAACCCAAGCCGCCGATTGTTGCAGCAAACAACGGTTTGTTTTCAGTCAAGCTACACCACATTGTTTCACCATTCGATCTAACTAAATCGAAACCCAACACGTGACAACCGAAGGTGCCTGCACAGTGGTGATTTTTGCCGTGGACGTCATTCGCCACAGCGCCACCTAAGGACACAAATTGAGTCCCCGGTGTTACCGGTAAAAACCAGCCCGCGGGAACGCAAAAACTGAGTATATCTTGCAAGCTTGTACCGGCTTCACAATGCAAAACACCACTGTCTCGATCGAACGATAAAACGCGATTTAGACTTGATGTTTGCAGTAGTGCACCACCATCGTTGACAGGCACATCGCCGTAACTTCGGCCGTATCCATAGGCGAGGAAAGGGCCTTCGGCACGAGAAAAATCAGGTGCGCTATCGCTCCAAGTTAACGGCAGTAAGCGATGCTCAGCTACTGGTATATTTCCCCACGACCACGTTTTCATAGACATTTACCGCTAAATTAAACCAGCTACAAATAACACCATCAAAACCAATCCACCCGCGTACCAACTATTTTTATCTACAATTGCAAAGCTAATTGGATCTTCATTCATTTGCCCGCGAGCAGTTAGCATCCACACACGCATAACCCAATAACCTATAATCGGACAAATCAACCAGAGAATTTCTGGATGGCGATAGAGCTGTACTACCTCGTCACTGTTGATATAGAAAGCCAAAACAAGCACCGACATAAACGCGGAACAACCACCTAGATTTTGTAAGATCACAAGGTCGGAAATATAATATCCGCGGCCACTCACCTTTTCTTCTCCAGACTTTTCGCTAGCATTAACTTCTTCGGCCGTTTTAATCAGTTCGCTGACACGCTTTACAATCGCTAGAGAGAGAAACAAAAACATTGAGAAACACAGTAGCCAAAACGACAAAGGTACACTGATCGCTGCGCCACCTGCAATTACCCGTATTGTAAATAAGCTTGCCAATACGATCACATCTACCGTCTGCAAACGCTTTAGTTTGAAACTGTAGATAATGGTTAGAAACAAATAGACCAATAACGCGATTACGAAAAGAAGATTCAAGCAAACGGCAAGGCCTAAGCCGGCAGCCATTAGCCCCGTAAACATTAATACCCCAGCCGGAATGCTGATGGTACCTGCAGCCAGTGGGCGCCGGCATTTGGTACGATGCTTACGATCGGCCTCCAGATCGAACATATCATTCAACAGATAAGTCGCCGAGGCGCATAAGCCAAAACTAATAAAGGCGACGATAACGTCGGATATCATTCCCACATTGGCGAGCTGATGCGCAGTAAGCAATGGCACCACCAATAATGCATTCTTCGCCCACTGGTGAACGCGAATTGCTTTTAGGAAAACCTTAAACCCAGCTTTCTCATCTTTAAAGTTTTTTTCGACGTCCGTCACTGCTGCCGCTTTTTTCTCTAGTTTTTCATCGCCTACCACCAAGGCGCGACGAGAATGCTTCCAGACTAAAAGATCTTTATCTTCGTTACCTAGATAATCAAACCCCCGCTCGCCGAACCTCTCGACCGCAGTACGCGCTTTATTTTTGCCGGTAAGGTTTTGACTAGCATCCGACGCCATAACACCGCTAAAAATATTTAGGTGCGCAGCAACTCGATTTGCAACTTCAGACCAACTACCAGTACACAGTATTATTTCCCGTCCGTTAGTTCTTTCATTTTCGAGGTAATCAATCACCTCGGTTCGGTACGGAAGCACCTCAACATTAAGCTTGGTACGCTCGGCGAGTTCTCGTTTTAACGTTGTTTTTCCTTGCAACAACCACAACGCCATCAGCGGCAACAACCAAGGCTGGCCTTTAATAAACAGAATGGCTGTTTCAAACAGGGTGTCGGTGCGCACTAATGATCCATCGAGATCCACCAGCAGCGGAACACCTTCGATATTTTCACTCATAATGTTTCTTCACTTGAGAGTTTTAGTTTTTGTGCAGCGATATATTGATAACGCATCATCACCGCAAGACCAATAAAGATTGCAAACCACAAGGTAACTACACGGCAGATGATGGTCGCCACAGTCGCGTCGGAAAAGCTAACCCCCAAAGCAACCAATAGCCCAGCCATTACCGCTTCGGCGCCGCCCAAGCCGCCGGGTAAAAATGAAATCGCACCAACAATCATACTCAGGGCATAGATGCCAGCGACAATTAATGTGGCATCTTCGCCGGTTAACCAGGTTACCAGAAGCATTAACCCCCAGGCTTCAGCTCCCCAGGCAATTACACCCAATATCAAACCAATTAACCACACTCGCCAAACCATATAGCGTGCAGCTGATTCCATCATGTCGATAAGGTGAGAGAGCGTATAGTGTAACTTCTGATTGTTAATTTTTGCTTGCAGCCAACGCAAGAATATTACGAGATATGGACTACGCACACAGCCTGCCGCCAACAATACAACCACGATTACCGCTATACCGATCCAGCGATATTCGGCAAACCGAGTAAGTGCTAGTGCACCGATGAATAAAACCGAAATCAAATCGATAAGGCGTTCAGCAAACAGTGCCGCCAAACTATCTTTAACGGCGACACCGTGAGGGCGTAGATAATACGAGCGTAGCGCCTCACCTACTTTACCGGGGGTTGCAGTTAAGGCAAAGCCGGAAAGATAACAACTTAGATGCGCACGCAGCGGTACCCAAACGCCAGTAACCTGACCAATCATCAAATGCCAGCGAAAAAAACGCAGGCCATAGTTAAAAAGTGACAATACCAACAATAGGCCGAAGCCTACCCAGCCTACGCGCTGCAGCCCCGCATAAACTTCATCAAAACCGGAATAGAATGCCCAAACGGCGTAGAGGAATATACTGGCTACGGTTACTGTGAGTACTTTATTAATTTTTCCCACAGCTATTTTTCTACCATAGCTTTGGTTTTAGCTCCGTACCGGCGATAGACACCTAAATTCGATTTCGAATCATTTACCACGAGTTCAAAGTTACTTTTTAATGGCTCGTATTCGGACCAACCGGTAATGCCCTGCCAATCGGCCAAGTAAGCTATATCGCTCTGTACAATATAGTGCATTAGACAATTTTTCTTACCGTTAATAAATACGGTTTCATCGTCAACTTCTGGACAAAACGCGCGACCTTTTTTAGCGGCTAAGGCATCGGGGTTAACCTTGCCATCTAAATTCTTAGTGCGATCGTGAAAATAGCCAAGGGTGCCGGTTTGTATCGCTGCTACCCATTGGTCGTCGGGCACATTCTGCTCCACCCAATTAATCACTTGAATATGTTCGTGGGGCATTCCAGTAAAATATATTCGCACGTTTAATCCAGCAACGAGTAACACCACCACAAGGCCTGCGATACTCGCGCTAGGCAGTTTCGCGCGGCCGACCATCGACCAGATATGAAACGCGATAGTAATTGTAAACATGGCAAAAAATACCGCTAGCACTGATAAATAGCGCGCTACGAAATGCTTCGCACCAAAAAATATTCCGTAATAAAACGCAAAACAAAATGCGACTATTGCGCCAAAGATCATCAAGGTGCGATGACCGCGGTTAAGCTTCCGAAACATCATCACCCACAACACTATCGCCAGCGCTATAAGCAAACAACAAAATGCGACTACCGCGGGTTGCTGCTGCAGGCTTTGTGGGATTGGAACAATTATCGATAGGTATTCTACTAGCGTAGAGGGTATGACAACGAGATTCTGTGCGAACGACTTAGCGTCTTGCGCCTGACCGCTAATCGGCATAAACGAACCGAAGTTGAGGTAATTTGAAATCAACCAAGGTGAAGCGACAATAACGGAGGTCGTTCCAAATACCAAGGTGCGAACAAAGCGTTCGCGTAAATGCGCCGCGCCAAGATGTGCACCTCTATATAGATACGACACGCATGCCGCGAAGATAATAAAAACGGAATCTATTCGCACCCAAAACAAAAGCCCCAACAGCAAGCCTACAGCGATGGATTTCTTGTAGCTCCAGAGATTACCTGCATCTGCATCCGTCTCATAAAAAGTACTGATTACCACAGCGATAACAAGCGCGTATACGCCCGTTTCTAAGAAATTCATGCTATGGGGAAGCAACTGCGGGCTCGCAAAGAGAAGCGCCGCTCCAATTATTGCAATTTGATTACCGTAAAGATGGGTCTTAAACACTTTCAAAAATAGACGGTAAACCACCAAGGCAAATAGGCAGCTCGCTACAAACTGCACCAAATGTGACACTATCACGCCGTAGAATTTATCTGCACCTACAGCCAAGTACCCCAAAGCCCAAATAAAGGTGACGAAAGGCTGTGTACCGTTAGTTGGTATCGTACCCTCGGCGGTACTCATCCCAAACCCTAGGGCTAAATTACGTGCAATGGTCAGCATTAAGTAGCCATCTTCAGATGGGAACTGTTGCATTATTCTATCGACTCCACCGAACAACGGAAGTAGTCGAGCGATTAATCCAATCAGTAAGAGTAAGCCACTAAAAACAAAGACTGCATTGGGTATTCGTCTTGGGGTCACTGTAGAGATTCCTCAATAATTGAAAGTAACAACTGAATTAGTGTTGAATTCGGGGGTCATGTGCAGGCTAACCGTGCAGATACTAACGGCTGATCGGCAGTCTAAACGTACATGAATTAATAACGTACTCGTTCGGATTTTGAACGGGTTACGCTCAGGCTTAGACAACGCTGGCTTACGGCTTGTGATCTTAGCAAAATCAAAGATTTTAATCACTTCTAATGAACCCCCGCAGGTACATTTAGTTGTCATTAATGATGCTCCACGTTGCGCTAGTATCGCGGATATCTCCTGTGCAATACTTACCGCATTTCCAATAGCCTACGCCAGCATTTATTTATAAGGACACTCCACATGAAGCGACTCCTAAAAACAATAGTATTTGGCGCACTCAACAAGCTGGGGAAACGGCTCGAGCCCAACCCTCATTACGCCGTTAAGGGTTACAAAATTGATGAAGATTTGGCCACTATCATTAACAATCGCTCTCCGATTTGCCTAGATGTTGGCGCCAATGTTGGTCAAACCATTGAAATGCTAGTCGACTCATTAGATAACCCTAAGGTTTTCTCTTTCGAACCGTCTACCGCAATTCACCAGGCGCTAGCCGACAAGATTCGCCAAAATCTACCCAAGTGGAATAATGTCGAGCTTTTTAAACTTGCCTTAGGGGAAGCACCTAGCGAACTTGAATTTAAAAACTACGGCAACACCTTACTAAGCTCATTTTTAGATTTGGCTGATGACACCAGAAATCCTTTTCACGGCAATAAAGATACGGTAACCACACTGGAAACCGTTGAGGTATCCACTGTTGACCTCTTTGTGCAGGAACACAATCTAAGCCAAATAGATCTTTTAAAAATAGATACCCAAGGCTTTGATCTCAACGTACTTAAAGGGGCGAAAAAGAGTTTCGAACAAGGATTGATCAAGAACGTTTTTCTAGAAATGAACTTCTGCCCACTTTACGACAAGCAAGGATCGCCAAGCCAAATGATCGACTTCCTTGCCCAATATGACTTTCAGTTAGTCGATATTTACGAAAAATACCGCTCCCATGGAACACCACACTTATCCTGGTGTTCGGGGTTGTTTAGTATTTTGAATACCCCCGCCAAGTAACTTTTGGCGGGGGCGTTCACAGGCTATTACCTTTTCTAATACACGCTCTTCGAACAAAATTACCGACTAAAATATTTGCTCATTAGCTCATACAGCTTATCTACTGCGCCACCGTGAACAATACCCGTGTGAGTCGCGGCTATCTCTGCAACCTCGATGCTACCTTTTACTATTTTTGAGAAACCATAATCGTGCTTGAGCTCATAGCCGATGCCAACTTGCTCACTGCTTGCTTTAACTAGCAAGACATCAAACGGATAGTTATGCTCATCAACATTATACATCTGAGTAAGTACGCGTAATGCTGCGCCCTGCGGATTTGGCCGTTTCAAATTAACCGTTGCTGAAACCTGCTTTGGTTTTATTACCTTATTTAACAGCCGATTCGCCACATTAACCACACCCTGGCGCCGACAGAGCTTAATAATATCGGGGACTATTTTTCTAAAGCGCCGTGTTTTCTGGTTGGGTAAGCGCGTATCTAAAAGCACAATATGCTTAACGTTATATCCACGTGCGACTAATTGCACCGCAACCTCTAAGGCCAATAGTCCACCAAATGATAGCCCGGCTAAAATAATATTCTTACTGGCGTCCTGTCTCGTAATAGCCTCTATATAGGCATCCACTAAACCATTGATGGTTAATTTCGATGCGCCGCTCGCCTGATGCTCAATAATATTTATTTCTTGTTTCGCATAGGCGCCGTAAACCGGAATATCGGAGAACTTTTCGGCTAAGGGTCTATAGATCTCAACACCGGCTAAGCAATACATAACACAATCGACTGAAGCGTCAACTTTGTTGAGACTAACCACGCTCGCATTTTTCGACGAGACATCGCCCGCATCAGCAGTTAGTAGCCTTATCGTTGGGGCCTCAAAAATACTCGACAAAGGAAATTCAACGCCGGTAGCGACTTTCATTTCTTTAATTAAGGTAATCGCCGACATGGAGTCGCCGCCCATCGCAAAGAAATCGTCATCGATACTAACAGCTGTTCGGGCTAATATTCGCCTCCAAACGGAAACTAAAGCGCGATCGAAGTCGTTGCGCGCGTAACTAGCACTCAAATCATCAGAGAAACTTTCCAATTCAGGCTTAGGTAAGGCCTTGCGATCAACCTTGTTATTAGGTGTTTGCGGAAATGAAGGCAAACACACAAAGTGCGCAGGGATCATGTAGTCCGGCAAGCTTTC
>NZ_MRUH01000077.1 GCF_001922985.1 Teredinibacter waterburyi | reverse complement strand
AGCGGATATTCTATATGGAAACTAACAACCTTTGTCGCACTTCAGGCTTGATACTAGGTGTGTAGCCACAACAGCGCACATAAGCATTACTGACGGGATAATTAAAGCGCCCCAAATATACATATTAATACCCATTATGGTCGGTACAATCATGCCAAATGATATCGGATATTGAAGAATAGCAACTGATAACCCCAACACCAATACAATATTTTTTCGCTTATCTAAGACTGACCATAAAGCGCCAAGTAAAAGTGAGGGAAACACCAGCTCGATTACTATGTGAGGAACACCGACCAATAGACGGTTTGCGAATTCACTCTTTACCCCTAAATTGGCTATAAAGAAAATATAATCAGTGTAGTAATCCACTTTCAATAATACGGTTTCAACATACCACCGAAAATACTGAATCAATTTAAATAGTATCGCCACGAAAGGCGCTGCAATTAGAACTCTTTTCATATGGGCATGTAACGCCGCGTTAACCTGTGCCGCGTGTGAAGTGGAGTTTTGCGGTAAAGTGGCGAAGCCACCGCAAAACGAAGCGTAGCATTCGGCATCAGGTTGAACGCCTTGTTATGCGCAACTTTTGAATTACAAACAACCCAACAAACCCGAAAAATACTACAACCAATTATTAAAAATAGCTTTAATTTAGACTTAAAACCTAAAGCTATTACCAACAACCATTGAGATTAACCTAGCTTTACACCTGAGCCAAGTAGCCGTATAAAATACAGTTACAACTACGAATACAAGAAAAAAAAAGCTATAAACGTAAACGCTAGAATACTGGTAGCGTTTGGACGCTGTTGTGCTGATTGCTAAAGTAAACGGAGGATGCACGCAAACTCTTCGAAACCAGCTCATACCTTTACAGCAAACAATCCCAATGAATTCCAAACCCTACTTTTCCAGCCGTTAAGACGCATAACGCCTTGCTCAGTTGCGCAGTGGTTGTAGTGTATTTTTGTGCAACAATGAGCGTAGCGAATGCACAAAAAGGAACGTAGGCCACTGCGTCAACTGGAGCAATTTGTTAGTTTTTTCTTGACAACTTAAACCCTAGGAAGAGACCAATACCAATAGATACCGAAAAAGCTATTAGAAAATAGCCGAAATTTCTATTTGCTTCTTGCTCACCTTGATACAGCGGGCCAAATATAGCTCCTAGACACCAAGCCCCAGCAACACACAACACTCCAAATACGACAGCCCCCGCTAACGAATATATAAAAGCTTTCATTCGAGAACCTTCCAAAATAGTATTTTTTTAGATTTTTCAAGGTCAGACCAAACACCAGGAATTACCAACCCAAACTGAATTCTCACCCAAGTTCGCCAGTCAGTTAAGCGCGAACCATTCCAAAGATCGATATGATCGCCCGTAGGGCGACCCGGCTTATCCGCCGAACGAAGCCAGTAGTCTTTAAAAAAGACGATCCCCTTTTTACCCGTTAACTGAGATTTAAAGTTTTCCGGCTTGATCTCTACTGCTGAACTAATACCTTGTATCCGAACTTTAGCAAGGCCTGCAGCGAGCTCTTCTGCCGCAAGTGTATGCCCCTCGCCCACCTCATGGTGCCAGCAATGCCTTGTTCTTTTTACTAGAGTAATAGTTTTTACCCCGCATTTTGCTAAAGCATTACCTACCTTAATTGCACACTGATCACTAAAATCCTTCTTACTACAAGGTGGCTCGTCAGGATAGCTATCCCAGAGGTTTTTAAACTTCACCATCTTTCAATCTCCATTTCGTTAAATTGTTCTTGAAAACTAACGCCTGGCTCACCAGCGCCCAAACCGGAGAGGCTTTTGTGTTAAGGTGTAGCGCAGCGAACCCACAAAAGCAGCGTAGGTTTGGGCGTCTGCGTGCAGCCGTTTGTTAGATGCTTACTTCGCAGCAGTAAAACAAAAACTTCTATATTTAGGGTTTTGTAAGCTACGGAGTGTTTTTTCCATTACAGTTTTGGCAGAACCATCGATTCCGGGAAATAGGGTTCGACCGTTTATGTTCATTTTGTCGAGATTGTCTAGCATCGATAGTCTTGATAGCTCCGTAACAGGAAATATATACTTTTCTATCAAAGGAATTCCGAGATTAGGATGTGCCATTTTTTCAGAAGTGACTTTTATCCAAACTTCTATTGACCGGAAATATGTCAATTTTGAAAAGAACCCTTGCTGCAAAACAATTCTCCTATTTACTCCATTATCCTCATCAACCAATTCAAGAAGAGGGATCCGCTCCTTTAATAAGCTTTCTGGCTTTAGATTTTCCTTATATTTTGGCCAAAGCTCCGACTCAATAGTTTGATTGATCATGTGAAGAAGATCGATATTGATACGCCAGACACACCTGTTTGAGCTTTCTCCATTCTTCAGCCCACCATCGATTAAAGCAAAGTAGAATGCAACCCAAGGCGAGTGTGTCCAATCAAGCAAAGGAGTGGGTAAGCCATAATGTTGACCAACTTGCCATAAGTCTACATCATCAATATCAGAGCGCTTTATATCGTTGTTCTTTATAACGCTGCTCCTAAAACTTTCCAACAAAAGATGTTCTATCCTTTTATAATCTTCTTCTACCTTAAAATTGGGGAAATGCTCTTTTATGGAGTCGTAATAACGTGTGATAGTCGGCTCTAACTTCCATAAATCATCTGCATGCCCTCTGAATCCGTAGTTATAATCCCTAGTTACTAGATTCTTAAGCGCGAACTCAGAAAATTCTCTTGCTGTAGAAAACGTCTTTTCACTAATCCATTTGAACACTTTCATTTCCTCGGGCATCTAACGCCGCGTTAACCTGTGACGCGTGTGAGTGGAGTTTTGCGGGAAAGTGGCGAAGCCACCGCAAAACGAAGCGTAGCATTCGGCATCAGGTTGAACGCCTTGTTATGCGCAACTTTTGAATTACGAAACAACCCAACAACCCGAAAAATACTACTACCAATTTATTAAAAATAGCTTTAATTTAGACTTAAAACCTAAAACT
>NZ_MRUH01000076.1 GCF_001922985.1 Teredinibacter waterburyi | reverse complement strand
CAACCATTGAGATTAACCTAGCTTTACACCTGAGCCAAGTACCCGTAGAAAATAGAGTTACAACTACGAGTACAAGAAAAACCAAAACCTATAAACGTGAATACTAGAATACTGGTAGCGTTTTGACACTGTTGTGATGATTACTAAAGTAAACGGAGGATGCACGCAAACTCTTCGATATCAGCTGATACTTTTACAGTAAACAACACCAATGAATTCCAAGCCCTACTCTACTTACCGTTAAGACGCATAACGCCGCTATAAATTGCGGCTTTGGAGTTGGTTGTTTTGTGGTAGCGTAGCGTAAAACCACAAAACAAGCGACGGAAAAGCCGTCAATTTGATAGCTTTGTTAACTGCTGAACTTGGATGCACTTTTAACCTCCAAAATGAATGAATTTGCGGTTATGAACCACTCGCACCACGGAACGGTTTGTTTAAAGCCATCGAATGAAAACACACCATCTACGAAATGTGCATGCATAATTTCATCCAATGGGAACTCTGGCTCTGGGTGCTCCTTTGCCGCTTTATCATCCTCCCAATGCGTAGCTCTTTCTTCGGTTACTCCGAGAATTTCTAGTATTGCTTCTTCAACTTTCCAGTCTTGACCATCAGAGCCTGGATGCTCTTTAGAAATAAAAACGCCTTTTATCTCTAAAATCACTGATCCAGATTGACGCTCTATCTTTTCAATTGATGCGTCATGAAACCCTAGCTTGTCAAAATCGGTGCTCAATTTCATAGGCAGTTAACGCCAAGCTCACCTGCAATTTTTGCTGTGAGCGTTTGTGTAAAATGGAGCTGCGCGACAACACAAACGAGCGCAGCAAAAATTGTCAGGTGGAGCGCCTTGTTATGCGAGGCGGCCCAAACCCAATAACACACACGTTGGGCGACCGCTGGTGGCCCCACAGCCTAAACGAAGCGCTTAGACAATAGATATTAAAACCAGATACTACCAAAAACCCCAAACAATACTACAAGAAGATTAAGCAATAGATTGATTTAGCACTTCCGAAAGAGAAACCACTGAGAACAACGACGGGAGACATAGTACGGACACGACCGACTAGAAATTGAATGCCACTCCCTGACTGCATCACTGCGATTTACCCTGCTACGCCACTGCTGGAGCAGCACAAACTAAAAAGACAACTGACAACAACCTAAAACCGACAAAGCGCTCTTTTCAATACCACGCATAACGCCGTTATAAATTGCCCGCATTGCGGAGAGGATTTTTGCGGTAAAGTGGCGAAGCCACCGCAAAAAGGAGCGTAGCAATGCGGGTCAATTTGATAACCTTGTTACATGCGTAGCCACAACAGCGCACATAAGCATTACTGACGGGATAATTAAAGCGCCCCAAATGTACATATTAGCACCCATAATCGTAGGTACAGCCATGCCAAATGATATCGGGTATTGAAGAACAGCAACTGAGACACCCAACACCAAAATAATATTCTTTCGTTTATCGAAGGCAGCCCACAAAGCGCCAACTAAAAGAGCAGGAAAGATAAGTTCGATTGCTAAGTGAGGAACACCTACCAATAGACGATTTACGACTTCTCCCTCTATGCCTAAATTAGCAATAAAGAAAATATAGTCAGTGTAGTAGTTCACGTTGAACAATTCCGTTTCAACATACCAACGAATATATTGGATCAATTTGAATAGTATCGCCAGTAAAGGCGCTGCAATTAGAATTCTTTTCATATTGGCATGTAACGCCAAGCTCACGCTCTAATTCGATATAGTAATCGGATTTTCCGGACTTTTTATTGTCATCTTCACTTGCGATGGAGATTCCAGTTGAAGCAGCCATCCTAATTTGTATTTTTTTATGGGTAATTTCTTCGTCTATTCGCGCTATGAGATCTTCAATACCAGATAGCGAAGTTTTATAATTATTCTTTTGTGTCAGAAGAATGTTTTTCTTTTCGAGATCCGAAACCCGCTTTTTCAATACTTCCATCTCTGCTTTCACAGAAGTTGTTTTCACCTCAGAATCCAGACGAATAATCTCCACCTCTTTTGAATGAAGCTTCTCCATTACAATATAGGCACCTGCAGCAGCTACGATGCAGCCCAACAGGAAAGATAGCAAGTTGTCTTTTGCTTTCTCAAGTATCGAAATTACTTCCATTTGCTAATCCCTCAAGTTTGACCGCATATGTGCATAACGCCAAGCTCACCTGCAATTTTTGCTGTGAGCGTTTGTGTAAAATGGAGCTGCGCG
>NZ_MRUH01000075.1 GCF_001922985.1 Teredinibacter waterburyi | reverse complement strand
AGTACCCGTAGAAAATAGAGTTACAGCTACGAATTCAAGAAAAAACCAAAATCTATAAACGTAAACGCTGGAATACTGTCAGCGTTTTGACGCTGTTGTGCTGACTGCTAAAGTAAACGGAGGATGCACGCAAACTCTTCGAAACCCGCTCATACCTTTACAGCAAACAATCCCAATGAATTACAAGCCCTCCTCTCCCAGCCGTTAAGACGCATAACGCCGCGTTAACCTGTGACGCGTGTGAGTGGAGTTTTGCGGGAAAGTGGCGAAGCCACCGCAAAACGGAGCGTAGCATGCGGCATCAGGTTGAACGCTTTGTTATGCGCAACTTTTGAATTACGAAACACGCCTATAACCCCAAAAAAAGGCTACAACCAATTTACTAAAAATAGCTTTAATTTAGACTTAAAACCTAAAACCATTACCAACAACCATTGAGATTAACCTAGCTTTACACCTGAGCCAAGTACCCGCAGAAAATAGAGTTACAACTACAAATACAAGAAAAGCCAAAAGCTATAAACGTGAACACAAGAATACTGGTAGCATTTTGACGCTGTTGTGCTGATTACTAAAGTAAACGGAGGATGCACGCAAACTCTTCGAAACCAGCTCATACCTTTACAGCAAACA
>NZ_MRUH01000074.1 GCF_001922985.1 Teredinibacter waterburyi | reverse complement strand
CGCGCATTATGCTGATCCAGCACCGCACCGTCAACTCCTTTTCTTAACTTATTTAAATTAACTATCTATACGCACAACAATCCTACATTTCGTACACTTTCCGAGCAGCCAGACTGTTGGTCTGGCCAATCTATTACCCACCGCTAGGCACATAAATATAACCCAACTGGGCTCTTAATGACCCGATAGCTGTGCTTGAGATGAGCATGTTCGACCATTAGAGGCCATCGGCACTCCGAAAGGAGGTCAAAGCAATGCGAGCATCAAGGGTGCAGGGGGATGAGGTGCTAACGGAAACTAGCCAAGAAGGACGAAAGAAAACGGTTTAGTTAAGGGTTAAATTTTGCCTTGTAGAGATCTCGAGTAACGCACTGGCCGAGCCGGCCAGTACGGAAAACATACCCAGACTCAAACTGAAAGTCGAAGCAACGGATGAGGTCGTACACGGCTGGGGCGTCGTAAGCCCGCGCAAGCGTTTCGAGAAGTATTAAACTTCCCGGAGAGATCAATAGGCTGGTCGCGACAGTGGGCGCCATTACTCCATATCAGCGTGAAAAAGGCTTCGCGCGTATGTGACGCGGATACGGTCATACTCACGCGACCCGAGCAGCTCAAAGAGCTGCCCCCCTCCCTCACATCTGAGTTGACGCTGAAGCTGAGGTTGTGAGTGGAGTTGAAGCTCGAGCAGGAGTTGCGGCTTTTCCGCCAAATTCCAGACAAAGAAAAACCCCAGACCGATACGATCTGGGGTTTTAGGTTAGAAG
>NZ_MRUH01000073.1 GCF_001922985.1 Teredinibacter waterburyi | reverse complement strand
GTTTCAACGTCGGCAAATAAATCGTTGAGGTCGATGGTGTAAGACGTAAAGTCTTCGGTAAGATTCTGATCGGCCAAACCGGAAGTCGTTGGCGCATCATTATCGGCGCCGACAACAAAATCGGCTGAAGCATCAACGCTTAACCCACCTTCATCTTCGGCGGTAAAGGTTAAGGTTTCAGTTCCGTTCCAATCAGCGGTCGAACTAATGGTGGCAATGCCATTGGCATCGATACTGACACCGATATTGCTGTTGCCCGCAACGCTATACATCAAATCGCCATCGGCGGTTTCAACGTCGGCGAAGAGATCATTTAAATCGATGGTGTAAGACGTAAAGTCTTCGGTGAGATTTTGATCGGCCAAACCACTGGTAGTCGGCGCATCGTTATCGGCCGCAACTACAAAATCGGCTGAAGCATCAACCGTTAAACCACCTTCGTCTTCGGCGGTAAAGGTTAAGGTTTCAGTTCCGTTCCAATCAGCGGTCGAACTAATGGTCGCAATGCCATTGGCATCGATGCTGACACCGATATTGCTGTTGCCCGCAACGCTGTAACTTAAATCGCCATCGGCGGTTTCAGCGTCGGCGAATAAATCGTTTAAATCGATCGTGTAGCTGGCGAAGTCTTCAGTAAGGTTTTGATCGGCAAGACCACTGGTGGTCGGCGCATCATTATCCGCGCCGACAATAAAGTCTGCACTGGCATCGACCGTTAAATCACCTTCGTCTTCGGCGGTAAAGGTCAGGGTTTCGGTTCCATTCCAATCAGCGGTGCTGGAGATGGTGGCGATACCATTGGCGTCAATGCTAACGCCGATATTAGAATTACCGGCAACGCTATAAATTAAATCGCCACCGGCGGTTTCAACGTCGGCAAATAAATCGTTGAGGTCGATGGTGTAAGACGTAAAGTCTTCG
>NZ_MRUH01000072.1 GCF_001922985.1 Teredinibacter waterburyi | reverse complement strand
GCTTCGCCACTTTACCGCAAAACTCCACTTCACACGCGGCACAGGTTAACGCGGCGTTAGGCATAAAGCATGAAATGGATTATTTACATATTATTGATATATCCTCTTTTTACTTTTGCTGACGACTTGGAGTCTAATTGGAAGTCGTGGCAATCTAAAGATATTGCAACGTATAAGTACAATCTGATTACTGGCGCAGGCCCATTCGGATATAGTCGATATAAAGTAAAGGTCGTAGATGGCGTTTGTAAGGCTAAAACGAAATACATTTTTAGGCGAACACCCTGGTTCTGGAAAAAGACCAGCTGTGAAAATATAAGGTTTGCTGATCTCTATATGGCCATTCGACAGCAGATTGAAGCTGGTGTTCATAGTATGGATATTACGTATGATCAAAAACACAATTTTGTATCCAGTTTTTCAGTGGTGCCAGATGCAAAAGAAGAAGATACAGATTGGTACTTTAAAGTAACTGATTTTAAAAATGAGTAAAATGCCTA
>NZ_MRUH01000071.1 GCF_001922985.1 Teredinibacter waterburyi | reverse complement strand
ACAAAGCCATAAATTTAATAAAAATAGCTTAGATTTAGACTTAAAACCTAAAGCTATTACCAGCAATCATTGAGATTAAACCAGCTTTACATTTTAGCCAATAACTCACAGAAAATGGAGCTACAACTAAAAATACAAGAAAACCAAAAGTTAGAAACGTGGACGCTAGAATATTGGTAGCGTTTCGACGCTGTTGTTCTGATTGCTAAAGTAAACGGAGGATGCACGCAAACTCTTCTAGATCAGCCGATACTTATACAGAAAACAACACCAATGAATTACAAGCCCTACTCTACCAGCCGTTAAGACGCATAACGCCGTTATAACCCGCCGAAACGGAGTTGATTTGTTTGCGCTAGCGTAGCGTTTAAGCGCAAACGAAGCAACGCAGTGGAGGTCGGGTTGATAACCTTGTTAAGTTTTGAACCCATTTTAGCCAAGCACCAAGTAATACAGTAAAACTAACGAAATGAGAGCGCAAATTGTGTACGAGCTAAACCGCATAACCTTGTGTATTTTAGTTTGAATAAGATGCGCACCGATCGCGGCGCCGCACCAAGCAGGGGAAGCAAACATGCTTCCAATAGCTACCCCCATTAAATACTCATGCCTTGCTGGGTTATCTGCCTGCATTAAGTAGAGCCCATAAAAATATATAGTTACGCCGAGGAAATAAAAGCCAACACCAGCTCCAATAACGAATAGCAACCATCCAATTTTGATACTCATGACGTACTCATTTGGAACTGGTGTTCCCCACAAAAAGTAGACACCCCACTTATGCAGCAACAGCTGCTTTCGCTTCAA
>NZ_MRUH01000070.1 GCF_001922985.1 Teredinibacter waterburyi | reverse complement strand
GGCGTTATGCGCAAATAAAAAAGGACTAAAGAATGATGAAAAAAGTAGTTTACGGAGTTATGTTTGTTGTTGCGCCAATGCTTTCTTATGCAGGAGAAAATCGAACCGAAGTAGGTGCTAGTCTAGGGACTCCCTCAGGAATAAATTTTGTGTTAAAGAAGGATATTTCGGGATTTCCTGTGCAGGTTAGTGGGTTTTACTTAGGTGAAATATACGGGATAGAAGCCGGGTATAGTTTTTATAGGAATGAAAGCAGCCATTTTCGTTCAGTGCAAATAGTCGTGGGTACAAGTGTTATCGAGGAGGATGCATATAGGGCATATGTTTCATCTGACACTTTTGTTCTGCAAGAATATAAAGATGAAAAAGAATGGAATTATCTTGGAGTAAGTACTACTTTCCAATTCGGCGGGTTTTACATTGAACCAGGCTTAAGTGCTGGCTCTGGTGACTATTCATCGCCCCAGCTGTCTTTGCAATTGGGTTGGTTGTGGTCTTTATAGGCCAGCATAACAAAGCGTTCAACCAGACGTAAATTTCGGTGCGCCTTTTGGGTGGCTGCGCCACTTTAACCCAAAAGTCACCCCAAAATTTCCGCAGGTTAA
>NZ_MRUH01000069.1 GCF_001922985.1 Teredinibacter waterburyi | reverse complement strand
TTTAGATCGGTGCTAGAGGAAGCGCCTGAAGGACGGTTTGCACCACCCCAACCATTACGACCTGTATCGATAAGCATACCGAGAGTAGAAGGGAAGCCCTTGTCGATCATAGCTTGACGCCATGCCTGTACAAACTGCAACTCTTCTAGGTATTGAGTCCACTCATAGAAGTCTGATGAACGGATTGGGTTACCACCAACCTGCAAATTAGGATCTTGCATGTAGGGTTCGGTAACTGGCGTGTAGTTGGCAGAGTTAGAAGCAAAACCAGCAATGCTGTTTGCGCCGTTGTCTGTTGCCAAAATAGCATCGCCAATTAGAGTAACAGCTTCAGAGAAGTTGTCGCTCCAGCCCAACCAGCCTGAGTGCGCGATATCAACGTAGGAGTATACGTTAGGAATCTTGCTTAACTCGTTAAGAGCGTGCTGGATGCCGTCTACGTAACCGCCAGCGCCAGCAGCTTCTTGACAGTCAGCTTCGTCGATGTTGGTAACCAAGTTTGGTAGCGAATCAACTTCGATAACCGCAACGATACGAATACCGGAGTACTTAGAATCGCCAACAATCTCGGTAATACCCGCGATGTATTCGTTCTGGTAGCGTTCGAAGCCACCTTCAGAAATACGCAATTCACCGTTAGAAGCCAGTGCCGCACAGTCGCGGTTTGG
>NZ_MRUH01000068.1 GCF_001922985.1 Teredinibacter waterburyi | reverse complement strand
GGTAAATATACAGTTATCGAGATTCCCGTGCAAGTGATAGGGTGGGTGTCTGGGTTTTATCGACTCGGCAGGCGTATCAAGTGATAGGGTGGGTGTCTGGGTTTTATTTATTGTTTTTGAAAGCTGGACTCAAGGAGGGCGTTACGAAACTTTACCTCCTCGTAAGTTCGTTGGCTTGAAATCAGAAATGGACCTTGTTGTGCAAAAGTTTGAAGCGACTGGTGACGTGGGAGTTCTAAATGATGAGCTTAATTTAGGGCTTGACGCAGTGCAGTTAGCGGAGCTGCAAACAGATCGGATTATGTATGTTCAAATTGAGCCTGGTGATTTTAGGTTTTCATATGAAATGCCGTCGGGCAACGAAGCTGGCGCTATTCCTGGTGAATGGGTGCCGGGAGGGCGAACTAAGTCTGGAACGTCAGAAGCAGCGCTTGTTGGTTCGGAAAAGGTGAACCATGGTAAATCTCTTAGTGGGTATTCCAAAGAGTTTAAGAATACAAAAATCATAAAAGATAAATAGAGCTAAATTATGAGCCAACAACCTCTTAAAAAGCTTAATGCTGCACAACTAATAGATTTAGCACATGAAGAATCAGACTGTGCAGAGTGTGCAGCTTGCACTAAGGAAAAATTTAAATCTTGGTCGAATATCAGTCTGGAGGTTAAGTCTAATATCAGCCCTGTTGGCGAGTTTGAGGATGCTGAGGCAGATATTAAAAAGAATGCTTACACGGAATTACATCCTAACGGTTCAAATTATTGGAGTGCCGATGCTCCAATTGCCATTCATTTTTACCCTTATCATGAAAGTAAGATAAACCTGTGTAAAGAATGCAAAGCGGTGCTTTTGACTTATACGGAATTTGCAGGTCATGCGCCCCAGCACAGAATTAGGTATGTCGACAAAGACTTAATAGTCGATTAACAGTTGACGCCCGCATATCACTACTATCAAGACACCCACTCTAAAGAAAGCGCCGGATCCTACTATCAAGACACCCACTCTAAAGAAAGCGCCGGATCATTTTAATGTTGAGCCTGTTTGAA
>NZ_MRUH01000006.1 GCF_001922985.1 Teredinibacter waterburyi | reverse complement strand
CTGCTGGAGCGGCACACACTAAAAAGACAATTACCACAAACCTAAAACGGACAAAGCGCTTTGTTTAATACCACGCATAACGCCTAGCTCACCTGCAAATATTGCGGAGAGCGTTTTTGTGTAAAATGGAGCTACGCGACATACACAAAAACGAGCGTAGCAATATTTGTCAGGTGCAGCTTTTTGTTATACCAACGGTACGCACGTTCTAACAGAACCTTTCTGTAACAGCCCCCGAAATGAAACTGTAGAGCGCCTACTTTCATTTTCGACAATTAGATCGAAGGTTAGCTCGTATGTCTCTGTGGATCTAATTTTGTGATCAAGTGTAAACAGCACGCTGCCATTCTCCCAACTTTGAGAAGAATAGCTTTTAAATTCTACCTCAGGATTTCCATGGCTTTTTATGACAAGCTTAACATTAGCAACTTCCCTGAGATCATTTTTATCGTAAAAGCCAAAAATTCCAAGCTTTAGGCTTCTTTGATCCTTCCATTCCACCCATACGTCCGTACCATTTACACGGATACGTTCGCACCGCTCTACTGGTCCGCAGTGGTCAGTAGCTACAGCATCTAAAAATACTGGACTAGTATTCGTTGAGCACGATAC
This sequence comes from Teredinibacter waterburyi, assembly GCF_001922985.1. Taxonomy (GTDB): domain Bacteria; phylum Pseudomonadota; class Gammaproteobacteria; order Pseudomonadales; family Cellvibrionaceae; genus Teredinibacter; species Teredinibacter waterburyi. Next base: position 146 of record NZ_MRUH01000006.1, on the reverse strand, counting down.
TGCCTCGTAAAGCTTCGCGCAGCCCATAAATGAGAAACATATTGCGCATAAAATTGTGAATCTTAGTAAATTCATATTCGAGTGGTATAACGCCGCGTTAACCTGTGACGCGTGTGGAGTGGAGTTTTGCGGTAAAGTGGCGAAGC
>NZ_MRUH01000067.1 GCF_001922985.1 Teredinibacter waterburyi | reverse complement strand
CAAACAGGCTCAACATTAAAATGATCCGGCGCTTTCTTTAGAGTGGGTGTCTTGATAGTACCTCAATGTCAAATGTAAGGCTTGACCCCTCTATTCTGGAGGTTCAGACTGAGGGTGGTACAGCGTAAGTTTGCTCACCAATACCTCACACAACGAGCTAGCGATATATATCAATAAATTCACCTAAAGGTGGATCATTATCCAACAACTCGTATTGTTCAATATCGCCCCATTTATTACCAACATCATCCCTAATAGGAAAATAAAGTAACGATACCCCAGTGCATGACTTTTTGTTCGGGTTCAATCCCCTAAACTGATAACCGTCTTTTTCTGGTATTCTGTATTTTTTCAATAATTCTCCACTCTCTGAGTAAACGTAAATGGAGGATTTCATATATTCACTAACGTACACACGCTTAGCTACAGCCGAATAAACGGGCCTAGCTATCGTTGAAAATTCAAGAGAAAACAGCTTGCCTTCAAGTTCCCATGACAAAATTGTAAAAGCGTTTTTACCTTCTCCCTTTTTTTCGAATTTAATATTCATTAATTATCCAGCTTTTTAATATCAACAATTTCTAAGTATGGATCATTAGTAAAGTCGTTATATTCGTTTGGCCTGGCGTTAGCCCAAGACACTTTAGGGTCTTTAAAGGTGATTTGAGATCCACCGCCCTTTAAATAAGTGCTGCCATCTATTTGGGGTCCCACTGGACCTTCATAAACATCGAAAGGCTTTCTTACTTTGTAAGTCACTACATTATCAAGCGTTGGCTTCCATTCTTCTTTAATTGCTAAGTTTTGTCGGCCATACTGCGTATTAACAATATTATCGGTTGTGCCAAATCTTCCTGGCACATCTTCCATGTTCTTATCAACAATCATGTTGAAAGTTTCACCTGGCTGCATTGTTCTGACATTTGAGGCGGGATCGTAACCGTGAGGCCACGGAGATTGTTTTTGCTTTAAATCGGCATATGCGGCAGCGGCATCTTTAGAGTTACTAAATTGTCCTTTGTGATCCTTCTGAAATTCGTTCCAAGTATTTTCCTTACAACTCAGACCATAAGGATCAATCCAAGTGACAGGATTCGGCGCATACTGATAACAATTCACCCCACCCAACAACCCAATCGGGTCTTGGCTTATAAACTGGCCGGTACCGGGATTGTAATACCGATGCCGGTTGT
>NZ_MRUH01000066.1 GCF_001922985.1 Teredinibacter waterburyi | reverse complement strand
GGATTATCGCAGCTTGCCTCTCTTAATGGGATGAGTGTCGCACTTAGTATATGAATTCGGCGAGCCTAACAAATATGTCCAGTTGACGTTTTGGTCTACGCTCCGTTTTGGGGTGGCTACGCCACTTTACCCCAAAACTCCACTACAACCAAAACGCAACTGACATAGGCGTTAAGTGTTTCCAATGAATGGCAAGATACCTACAGAAGATGATTGGAATGAGTACGATCGCGAATTCGTCCTAGATTTAGACGTTAATTATGCTCGTGGCCAATTTTTCGGTAAAAGTAATGCAGAGATGCTACCTCAGTACAAAGACCATGTTTTAATGCGTGCAGAAGATCTACATTGGATGCCGAAAAAGCCGTTTCAATATTATGTCTTTGGATTTCGGGATTTTGTTCGCAACGGCAAATTTGGTTTTTATGAAAGTTCGGACGCAGCTAGCGCGTTCCTCAACTTAATTTTACAGAAATTAAAAGAGCAGCCTGATCACATCCTTCCCGTAGTTCCTGAACTAATGAATGATGTAAAGTATATAGCTTCTAATCAGGCAATTTATGAAGCAGACGCGGACATTTACGGAAATTTCATGGATATTTACAATGAAATACGAAGTCTTGCTAAACACACTTAACAAACAGCTCAATCCGACCTCCACTGCGTTGCTCGTTTTGTGCTTTAACGCTACGCTAGCACAAAACAATCAACTACGTTCCGGCGGCTTAGCTGGGCGTTATGCGTCTTAACGGCTGGAAAAGTAGGGTTTGGAATTCTTGGGATTGTTTGCTGTA
>NZ_MRUH01000065.1 GCF_001922985.1 Teredinibacter waterburyi | reverse complement strand
CGGCAGCAAGCTGCCTGGACTCAAAAAAGCTTTGCTTTTTCTCGCCGGTAAGCGCGGCGTTAGTTGCGAGTCCAACATGAGAATACTATTTGTTTTATTAATTATTTTCTCGATCACTGCATGTAGTTTCGAGCGCGGAAGTGATGCTGAGGAAAAAGGAACCTTCAGTGTTGGCACCCTGGATGAAAATTCCGTTCTATTAGAGAAGCTCAGAAGTGGAGGTGTATCAAGCGCCTTTATGGATAGCGAAGGATATATTGGTTATGACATTAGAGAAACCGCAGAAGTTCGCTCGATAAAAAGAGCGTTCCTTCATGAGGGCATCAATAATCCCAACAATATTGCCGCTGAAGGAGTAGTTAATGAACTTCATCTGGCCATGTATGAAGAAGCTTTCATAAGCGAGGGGATTCCTTACAAAATAGACCGGTCAGGTGATCTTATCAACATAAAATGGAGAGCCGAATACGACGAGTCAGTCGATCAAATCGTAGAGGATGTGAGTATTGCATGGTTAAAACATATCGTCAGCAACTAACAAAGCAATCTACCATCGCCCGCTACGCAGGCTGGACCTCCACTACGTTGTTTGTTTTGTGCTTTTCAGCTACGCTGGCACAAAATAAACAACTACGTTCCGGCCGGTAATTGCGGCGTTAACTTCTATGAAAACTTATCCACCTTGGTACTTACTTACAGATAAAAAACGTATTAGATTTTTTGAAGAGGAACTTGCGCGAGAGTTACATCCATCTCACAGACTTTACGGATTGAAAGCAAAATGTTTCGCTAAATCAGACAGCAACGATGATGTTGCTTTCGAATTTGAAGGCGGCTATATTGCGGTGGTTCACCTTACATATAGTGTTGAAAGTTCGGGAGGTTTTCCTGGTTATGAAAAATTTCAATCTTCTGAATCTTGGTTAGTAAATATTAAAGTTAATTTTTTAACTATGCTCAATATAAATAGTGAGTTGACGGAATTTGAATGTCTACTCTTAGATCTGATTTTAGGGCATGTAAATATCAAAGACTTTGAGCTGTATGTTTACGAGGCTAATCATTTAGAATCAGAGCTGGGATCAGATCTTTATTTAGATTTAATATCGAGTGATTTTAAGTCGTCTTACAGCGTTGCGAATGTACTAAATGAGTGGTATAAAAACATAAATCAGAATAGTGCGCGTGATTTAAGAGGTTTGGCTCGTGAATATACAAAAAGTTAACAAAGCGCTCTACCATCGGCAGCAAGCTGCCTGGACTCAAAAAAGCTTTGCTTTTTCTCGCCGGTAAGCGCGGCGTTATGCGTGGTATTGAAAAAAGCGCTTTGTCGGTTTTAGGTTTGTGGTAATTGTC
>NZ_MRUH01000064.1 GCF_001922985.1 Teredinibacter waterburyi | reverse complement strand
ACGCCTTGTTATGCGCTACTTTTGAATTACGGAACAACCCAACAACCCGAAAAAATACTACAGCCAATCTACTAAAAATTGCTTTAATTTAGACTTAAAACCTAAAGCCATTACCAACAACCATTGAGATTAGCCTAGCTTTACACCTGAGCCAAGTACCCGTAGAAAATAGAGTTACAGCTACAAATACAAGAAAAACCAAAAAACTATAAACGTGAACACAGGAATACTGTCAGCGTTTTGACGCTGTTGTGCTGATTGCTAAAGTAAACGGAGGATGCACGCAAACTCTTCGAAACCCGCTCATACCTTTACAGCAAACAATCCCAATGAATTACAAGCCCTACTCTCCCAGCCGTTAAGACGCATAACGCCGCGTTAACCTGTGACGCGTGTGGAGTGGAGTTTTGGGGTACAGTGGCGAAGCCACCGCAAAACGGAGCGTAGCATGCGGCATCGGGTTGAACGCCTTGTTATGCGCAACTTTTGAATTACGAAAACACCCAACAACCCGAAAAATACTACAACCAATTTACTACAAATAGCTTTAATTTAGACTTAAAACCTAAAACCATTAACAACAACCATTGAGATTAGCCTAGCTTTACACCTGAGCCAAGTACCCGTAGAAAATAGAGTTACAGCTACAAATACAAGAAAAACCAAAAAACTATAAACGTGAACACAGGAATACTGTCAGCGTTTTGACGCTGTTGTGCTGATTGCTAAAGTAAACGGAGGATGCACGCAAACTCTTCGAAACCCGCTCATACCTTTACAGCAAACAATCCCAATGAATTACAAGCCCTACTCTCCCAGCCGTTAAGACGCATAACGCCGCGTTAACCTGTGACGCGTGTGAGTGGAGTTTTGCGGGAAAGTGGCGAAGCCACCGCAAAACGAAGCGTAGCATTCGGCATCAGGTTGAACGCCTTGTTATGCGCAACTTTTGAATTACAAACAACCCAACAAACCCGAAAAATACTACAACCAATTTCTAAAAATAGCTTTAATTTAGACTTAAAACCTAAAGCCATTACCAACAACCATTGAGATTAGCCTAGCTTTACACCTGAGCCAAGTACCCGTAGAAAATAGAGTTACTGCTACGAATACAAGAAAAACCAAAAGCTGTAAACGTAAACGCTAGAATACTGGTAGCGTTTTGACGCTGTTGTGCTGCTTGCTAAAGTAAACCGAGGATGCACGCAAACTCTTCGAAACCAGCTCATACATTTACAGCGAACAATCCCAATGAATTCCAAACCCTAATTTTCCAGCCGTTAAGACGCATAACGCCTCAAACACCGGCGCAGCTATGCTGTGTCCGAGTGCTTTGATTTGTTAGTAGCTTTTTCCAGGAACGCTCCCGTAAAATCCAGAATAGATCTTATTTTTGACACATCACCTTCCAACTGCTTTAGCCAACTTTCGTAGACATCACCGCACTCAACAAACATTTTTCTAAGCTCGCTATTCTCCGCATCCATGATCGCCTCATAATTCGGGCTATCTGTTTCATGACTATGCATGTCAGCGAAGAATGCTGTTACCTTGGCATTTCTGAAAACTTGGGACGATTTGTTATGCAGTTCATTTGACAAGGTGGCAAGCTCATTTGATATGAGCATTAAATTTTCTTACGAAGCCTTACTTATTTTTGCTACAGCGTCTGTGAAGTGACTTGGGTCGTCATCGTGAATCTCTAGCATCTCAGCATTTTCAACAATAGAGTCATCAATCTCTCTCTTCAAAGTCAAAAGCTGGCTGTATACCGATATTCTTTTTTCAAAAAGCTCTTGATACTTTTCCTTCGAAATAGATGCATATGCTTCGTATTTTAAAAACTCTGTTTTAAATTGATTTTGAACTTGATCCATTTGTCTGGCGTGATCGAGCCTCACCAATTCCAGGTCTTTAGCATGCTGATCTTTTAGCGATTGTAGCTCTGTATTGCTTTGAGCTTTAAAGGCCTCTAGGTCCAACTTATGCTTTGCCAGATCGCCGTTGATAATTCTTTTTGTGTTCACATGCCCTAAGAATGCAGCCAGAGCAATCAAGACAGCGGAGACACCACCAAAAGGCAATAGTATTTGATTTAAGAATTCAGAGATTGCCAAGTGTTAATTCCTTCATACTGATTTGACTACTAACGCCAAGCTCACCTGCAATTTTTGCTGTGAGCGTTTGTGTAAAATGGAGCTGCGCGAC
>NZ_MRUH01000063.1 GCF_001922985.1 Teredinibacter waterburyi | reverse complement strand
CGATGGAGCCAAGAATTTATATAACCAAAAACTTACAGCTACGAATTCAAGAAAAACCAAAAGCTATAAACGTGAACGCTAGAATATTGTTAGCGTTTGGACGCTGTTGTGCTGATTGCTAAAGTAAACGGAGGATGCACGCAAACTGTTCGAGATCAGCTGATACTTTTACAGAAAACAACACCAATGAATTACAAGCCCTACTCTACTAGCCGTTAAGACGCATAACGCCGCAAGCAAAGGCGCGCGTTAGCGCGTCCAGCCCGCAGGGCGATTTTGCCTTGCTTTGTTATGTGCTTACTGCTGAGACTCATTAAGATAACCTTTGTATGTAGCCCACAGGCCTAAAATAATACTGCCAATTATGGCGGAGTATAGTGGTGTCGAGTAATAGATTTGATTCATGGTTTGAGCACCTTCATGCTCTATGGCCCGAACCGCCACTAAACCAGACGCTCCATAAAGCAACCAAGGTAGAGCGGCTAATACTATTTTTAGTACAGAGCTTCCTGATAAATAGCGGTACTGGAAAATCATAGCGAGTGCGGGAATAACAAACAAACCGCCAAACCAGAAGAAAACACCAAACACACCACCGAAGTGACATACGGCTATTAAAACTACTGCTATAAGTGTTACTTCCAAATTTTTCAATGCTCTGACTTCTCCTTGCACATAACGCCAAGCTCACCTGCAATTTTTGCTGTGAGCGTTTGTGTAAAATGGAGCTACGCGA
>NZ_MRUH01000062.1 GCF_001922985.1 Teredinibacter waterburyi | reverse complement strand
CAAACAGGCTCAACATTAAAATGATCCGGCGCTTTCTTTAGAGTGGGTGTCTTGATAGTACCATCAAAATCATTAGTGTGCGAGCTAGACTGCTCTGCATAACTTCTAGCTGCCCCCCCATCTGAGCCCCATGCACGTGCCCATTATAGTCACGGCTAGGGATATGATACTTTCCTTCTCCGCGAAAAAACGCGTTCAATTCGTTGGAATTTATTGTCTCTTCAAATGCATTAGTTGTCATTTTATTTTCTTAGAACCAGGGAATTGTTTGACGAGGTTGAGTGGGTGTCTTGATAGTAGTAATCAGCCTCTCCATCTATTGCATCACCGTTTATTTTTTTGTCATAAAGGCAGAACGCCTAAGTTATTTAGGCTGCACAGAGGAGTTGAAAACTTTTCCAGGCTGTTTCTTTTCTATTGCGCACCAACACTTCTTGCAAAAGATCAACTTCCTAGAGCTATCAAGGTTGATATATTCGGGGACATTTACACCATTTTTTATTAGGTCAAAATCAATATCTGACTCAGACAACAATATATTACCTGCAGCTTTATCAGGAATAATACCCGTTGCCCAATCAAATTTGGCTCCGTTCTTCTCAAGCAAATCCAAAATTGGCGCGAGATGACTACAAACAGCCTTTTTAGTCGCAGGTTTAAATGGCGACTCAACAATATCTATCTTCATACTTTCTTATCCAATCCAGATCTAAATGCCGCGACTTTGGGGGATGGGGTATTGTCCGGCAAATCCTGAACATCAACTAATTCTAGTGCGTTCTCATGATCTTTAATGAATATTTGAGTTCCGCCACCATCACCCCATTGAGTGTTAGCAGCGACGGGACCTATAGGAGCTCGAGTATTTTTAACTACTTTATATTTTGCTAAGGAAGGGCGGTATTTAAAATCACCAGGCGCCTGCCCGTAGTCGCTCGGCCAAACTTGTAAAGCTTCGTTCATCGCCGCGGAAGAATGACCAAACTCGTCAACCGTTGCTTGTGTTGTGTAATATTCGCCTGCACCTGGATATAAACCGTCACCTAAAACCCAGACACCCACCCTATCACTTGCACGGGAATCTCGATAACTGTATATTTACCCAG
>NZ_MRUH01000060.1 GCF_001922985.1 Teredinibacter waterburyi | reverse complement strand
CTAAACCGCTGTTGGAGCGGCACAAACTAAAAAGACAACTGACAACAACCTACAACCGACAAAGCGATTTTTTCAATACCGCGCATAACGCCAAGCTCACCTGCAATTTTTGCTGTGAGCGTTTGTGTAAAATGGAGATACGCGACAACACAAACGAGCGCAGCAAAAATTGTCTTGCGAGGCGGCACAAACCAGTAACACACACGTTGGGCCAGCTAGCCTGGCCCTTTAGCCTAAGCAAAGAGCTTAGACAATAGAAACTAAAACCCGATACTAG
>NZ_MRUH01000059.1 GCF_001922985.1 Teredinibacter waterburyi | reverse complement strand
ACCGCTGTTGGAGCGGCGCAAACTAAAAAGACAACTGACAACAACCTACAACCGACAAAGCGCTTTTTTCAATACCACGCATAACGCCCGGCTCACCAGCGCCTAAACCGGAGAGCTTTTTGTGGTAAAGTAAGCGCAGCGCAACCCACAAAAAGAGCGTAGGTTTAGGCGTCTGCGTGGAGCCGTTTGTTAGCGCCTGATTAGCACGAACGATAGAAATAGAACTAGCCCCAATGTAAAGAGCCACCAATGTTTAAGCACGTAAGCTTCGAGTTCGTTGAACGATTTGAGTAAGTTGCGTATACCAAACTTTTCACCCCGCACTGCAGTACGGGCATACTCCTCTATAGCTGCATCAAGCATATTTCCTGGTGTACGCCACAAATTCGGCAACATGCTTACCGGAATATAGTTGACTGCATAAGCAAAGCCATACAATTTGATATTTCTTTCTACTTCAGTAAATTTCTCTATTTTAAACAGCAAATCGTCTGTTCCATTCGATGGAGAAACGAATAGAACAGTTTCACCTTTGATAGCTTTATCGATTGCCTTTATTCGTTCACCCTCGTCAACTATCGAATGAAGTGATTCTAATTCGGGGAAATTTTCTTTCAACCTTTCAATTATACCCCATGGGCCATCGGTCTCTAGATCCGGATCTGACGTCACCAGGTCAAAAACATCATCCTCAGAACAACTCAGCAATTTCTCGTAAATATTCATATGGTTTAAGCGCTAACGCCAAGCTCACCTGCAATTTTTGCTGTGAGCGTTTGTGTAAAATGGAGCTGCGCGA
>NZ_MRUH01000058.1 GCF_001922985.1 Teredinibacter waterburyi | reverse complement strand
CTGGTTTTAATATCTATTGTCTAAGCGCTTCGTTTAGGCTGTGGGGCCACCTAGCGGTCGCCTAACGTGTGTGTTACTGGTTTTGGGCCGCCTCGCATAACAAGGCGCTCCACCTGACAATTTTTGCTGCGCTCGTTTGTGTATGTCGCGCAGCTCCATTTTACACAAACGCTCACAGCAAAAATTGCAGGTGAGCTTGGCGTTATGTGAATTTCTATCGAAGTAAATTTATTAACTACAACTAATCGAGTTTATATGAATAATAAAGTTATCGGACTTATCTTAATTGTAGTTGGAATCGCATTGGCAGGGTGGGGTTACAATGTATATGATTCCGCAAGCTCTCAGTTTACGCGGGCTTTGAGTGGAGATACTCCAATTGAAGCGTGGGCAGGCATGGTCGGTGGAGCTATTTGTATCGTTTTTGGTATGTTCAAAGTTAAATAGTATAGATTCCGCAGTGGAATTGGTAAGTAGCTAATCTTTTATTACAAATCGGTTGTGTTTCTTGGTGTTTTGTCTTTAACGTTTGTGCTCAAATTGTCTATTTCTAATCTGGCACATAACAAAGTTATCAAAAGGACAGTGTTTGCTACGCTCCGTTTTGGGGTGGCTGCGCCACTTTAACCCAAAACTCCACTACACAAACACTGCCTTTTATAACGGCGTTAGGCAGCCATGAGAGAAAATGCCATCTTCGAAAATAAGAACCTTGTCGAAATTCGAACGGGAAGAAATCATGATGAAGTTCATTCGGCTTGGAAAGATGATACGAATGAAGGTTTTCTTATTTGCTATTCGATTGAATTGGTTTTTGACGATCAATCTACATTCACGATTCAGCCGTGCGAAGTAGAACTGCCAGGTCGCTTTCCCGCGCTAGGGCTGAAGGTGAGTGAGGGGAAATTTCAGGAGCAGTCTTTTCTACTTGAAATGGAAGGCCTTCCTTCAAAAATATTGGAAATAAAGCAGGATGATTACCTTGGCGAGGGTGTAGAAAACCAAACGAAATTTACGCTCAAAAATGACAAAAAGGTAGTAATAAGGCATGTGTTTCCTCCTATGACGCTGGGTATTAAAATCGAGACAAGCAATGCCTAACAAACAGCTCAAACCGACCTCCACTGCGTTGCTCGTTTTGTGCTTTTCCGCTACGCTCGCACAAAACAATCAACTCCGTTCCGGCGGCTTAGCTGGGCGTTATGCGT
>NZ_MRUH01000057.1 GCF_001922985.1 Teredinibacter waterburyi | reverse complement strand
GGCTTCGCGCTACTCGAACAGCTCGCCAATCAAAACACCTGCAAAATCATTGTTATTTCGGGTATGGCCCCCGAAGCACTGCAAAAAGCGCTCAGTCTCGGCGCCCATGCCGCCCTCCCCAAACCCTATAGCCATACCGCATTTGTTTCGATTATTGGTAAACTTTTCGGGTAATAGCGCGGGCCACCGCCTACTCGGTTTGCCTTTTTAAGATCCAAAACCCACTAAATTCTTATCGCCGACCCGCCAAAGCGCCCACTGCGTCAAACTCCTATTTAACCGACTGTGGTTAAATAGCGCGCTTCGCCTTTTCGGCGAACAATTCCCGCTAAACATCTGATTTTAATAACAAAGTATTAAACATGGAGTGGTAACGCAAATGATTGTGAACAACCCAAAGTCCCTCGTAAAAACCTTTTCCCGTTTTATTTTTGGTTTAACCCTTGTAGCCCTTACCGCCTGCGGTGGCGGTGGTTCGAGCAACCCCGACCCAAGCCCACAACCTACAGTTGAACCAACGGCTGAACCCACACAAGCACCGACACCAGAACCTACCGCCGTACCCGACAGCACACCGGACGCCTTCACCCTTGGCGCTATGACGAGTGTAG
>NZ_MRUH01000005.1 GCF_001922985.1 Teredinibacter waterburyi | reverse complement strand
TTCTGAATCGTATCGAATAACTTTTGACCCAATTTATGGCTTTCGAGAAAATGGCGGAAGTTTAATATTGTCGTTTCGTCTGGCAGGTTATCGGACAGTCGAAGGCCCGCAAAACGGCGCATGGATTCAATTTCATACAAAGTGTCTTCCATGGCTGGATCGCTTAAATTATAGAGTAACTGCATAATGTGCACCCGTAACATAACGTTCAGCGGGTAGGGTTTGCGGCCGACTCTCCCCTTGGAGTATTTTTTAGCGAGTTGCTGCTCCAGTTTCGCCCAAGGGATGAGCCCTTCCATACGCTCAAGAAACTTTTCGCGCCGAGTTTTACGCTTTTTGATAGTGTATTCTGCTTCGGAGAACGTCAGTTGAGTCATGTTTTTAACCGCTTAACTGAAAAAGCCTATTCTGCCATTTTATGAGGTGTTTTTCAGAGTTACCCTAGATGCAATTATGCCTATTATCGATGGCTTTGAAACCTGTGAAAAATTAAAGTCCAACCCTGCGTTGCGTAATATCCCCGTTATTTTTATGACTGGGCTTAGCGATACTGAGAGCAT
>NZ_MRUH01000056.1 GCF_001922985.1 Teredinibacter waterburyi | reverse complement strand
AAGAAAACGATTTGATTTCAGAACACCAGAGGAAATGTTTTATGGACTTTAACTATTATTGTAGCGGTTCAAAGTTGATACTAGGCGGTTTTGTCGGAGCTACTAAATTCTTATAGCTACTCAGGTCGAACTTATAATTAATCCTTTTCAACGCCACCGTAAAGGGTTTTAATTAGTTTATCAGTGACGCGCCATTTAACCGGAAATTGGTATCCATTAATATTTGATAGAAAAATAACGTTAACCTCTTCGCTAGGCAATCTCAAAATGTCTGACTGAAACCCCTTTAGCTGACCTGGGTGCCCCAAGGTTAGATGCCCCCCCACTATTTCCGCTCCAACTCCGAATCCATACTTGACGGAAGGCACGAAGCCATTATCAAATTTATAGGGTTCAATGAACTCCTTGTAAGTCTCTTCGGGTAAAACCTTACCGTTATGAAGCGCTTCGTTCCATATAAAAAGGTCATTTACTGTTGAGCAAAGGGCAGCAGCACCATTATAGGTTTTCATATTTGTATCTATCTCCCTATATGGCTTTTCGCTTTTAAGCCCATAACCTACTGCGATTGATGGGTTCTCAGATCGGTTAGCGTAAAGCCCCGTATTATTCATTTTAAGAGGTGAGAATATTCTCTCTCTCATAAAGGAATCGAGCGACTGGCCACTCACTTTTTCAATGATTAGCCCTAGAACAAAGTAACCATTGCTGCTATACCGCCACTCCTTACCAGGTTCGAAAAAAACGCCTTTTTTAGATATATACGACAGGTGCTCTTGAGGCTCTACATATTGATCGATAGGGAATGGAAAATCTTCATCTCTTTCCTGATCCCACATCCCCGAAGTATGAGTTAGCAAGTTTAGAATAGTTATCTTCGACGAATTTGGTAGATTTGGAAAAAACTTACTAAGCTTGTCGCCTATTGACAACTTTCCTTCATTAGCAAGAATTAACACAGATACAGCGGTGAATTGTTTGGTGATTGAGGCGACTCTGTAAACAGTATCCTCACTGTTTTTAATACCTTTTTCCACGTCAGCTAAACCAAAGCTGCCTTTTGAAATGATTTTTCCGTGCTTCGAAATTAAGTATGAAAACCCTGGAAGAGACGGTGCCGAGATTTCTTTAACGTAGTTTTCTAGTGAATCTACGTAAATAGAAGCGTCAGGCTTTGTATCATTTGATGCGTACGCGAAGTGAGCGATAAAAAATGAACAAATAGCTCCTATTAATTTGATAGCCACTTTACTGTTTTTTTTTCTTTTATTCATGAGACCACTCCATAATCTAATAGTTTGTTTGACGCATAACGCCTAGCTCACCGGCCGCATATTGCGGAGAGCGTTTTGTGTAAAATGGAGCGCAGCGACTATACAAAACGAGCGTAGCAATATGGGTCCGTGTGCAGCTATTTGTTAGGCATTTTCATCTTCAGTGTTTTTTTTGCCAGATGTATTGTCTCAACAGCTTTTGCCCTGCGATTTCTTATTTTTATGTTGAGCATCTCTACAACTAAGGAAAAGGCCATAGCAAAGTAAACGTAACCTTTTGGTATATGAACATCGAACCCCTCTGCAATAAGAGTGAACCCTATCAGCATCAAGAAAGACAGTGCCAACATTTTTATTGTAGGATTCGCATCTACAAAATCACCTATTGGTTTTGCGGCTACAAGCATAACGCCAACCGATGCAACAATTGCTATAACCATTATGCTTAGATGATCAACTAACCCTACAGCAGTTATTACCGAATCAAGTGAAAACACAACATCAAGTAGAGCAATTTGAATGAGGATCGAGATAAAACCGGAGACTACAAACTGCGCCTTAGATGCTTCTTGTATTTCAAAACTACCATGTATTTCGTGTGTGGATTTTGTGAGAAGAAAAAACCCGCCTACAACTAGTATGATGTCTCTTCCAGATATTTCATTCCCAAAAGCAATAAACAAAGGCTCCACCAGGCCCATAATCCAAGCCAAGCTGAAAAGCAGCAGTAAACGAGTGCCCATCGCTAAAGATAGACCGATCTTTCGAGCCTTAGCCCTCTGTTTTTCTGGCAATCTACCAACGAGTATTGATATAAATATTATATTGTCTATTCCAAGAACAATCTCCAAAGCCATTAGGGTTGCTAATGCTACCCATGCCTCTGGACTTGCGAACCATTCAAACATTCTTTTTTACTCTACGTTTGTGTGAAGTTACGATTGCCTAATATTATATTCAACGTCTAAATCACACAAAACAAACCAGTCAATAGGCCGCGATTAGACGCGTGAATGCCTTGTATATCTCCACGCCCAATTTCCAGTTGCACCAGATAAGGTATACCTTATTTGTGGGCGCCAATTAATATCCCCATAAAGTCTCAAAACATTGCGCCAATGTCACTAATTTTTTAACAATATCTCACTCTGCTTAAACGTAACCTTTTATAGGTGTAAAAAACTCCGGCCGATTTGGTCGGAGCTTCTCTGGTAGTAGGTGATTTGGGTTCGGCTTATTCCATAACGAAATATTGCGTTTAGTTGCGGGTTAGTTGGGGTATCGCTATTTTGTTATTTAAGCTGTTTGGTCTAGGTGCCGGATGGCTTCGCTATGCGTTTAAGCGCTGCGATTAATAGCCCTACAATAGTGTTTAAAAGAATTAGGATGTTAGGCACAAATAATATTACGACGATAATTATAAAGGTGGCGAAGCCGTAGGTAATATATTTGCCAAGGTTATTTAGGCCCCAGTCTGGCACTAGGTCGGCTAGCTCGAACGATTTTGCATAGGCTTTGGGGGGAATATATTCGGGTATAAGGTCGCTTGGTAGTACTACGTCGAAGGAGCCTTTAACTAGAATGGGTAATAAAAATGTGAATGTTACGCGGTCGTCCCATTTGTCGATGCCGAAGTTCTTTTTCCATGAGCCGATATTTTTGGAGGTGATACGGAAGAAGTAGTCTTTGTTAAATATTGATTCTGGTAGGGCGCTGGTGTTAAACGAAGATACTAGGTTAGATTCGTTGTACCGATTGCCTAGGCTCCTGTCGCTATACAGGGATACATATTGTCCTGGGCTACTGGGGGCGATATCTAGCCTACGTGCATCTTCATTAACAACATCCAGTTTGCTTACAATTATTGCGCCTACGGCGACCTCTGCATTTTTTTGCGTGCCGGTTTTGTCGGATATATACCAAGGTGCGTAGTTGGGTGATACTTTAAATACGATATCTAAATCCGCGTAGCGACTATCGTCCCACTCTTCTTGAAAGTCTATATCGTCAAGGGAATAAAGCTTGTCGTCGGTTTTGGTGTTGGTGTACCAGTGCCTTGGGTATTTTTTCGCTGTTTTATCTATTTTATCTAATTTGCTTTTTACGCTTTCGCCGCGCAGCGTGCGAATGTCTAGGGTAAGGTTAAACTCTGTTAGGTATAGGTCGAACTTGTCTACTTTGTGATGGCCATCTTCGCTGATGTAGCTTTTCTCGTAATGTTTGTAGGGCCCAAGTTTATCGTTTTTGGGTAGAAGGGCACTTATTTGGTCGTAAAATGCGGATGTTGTAGGAATGAATTCGGGTGATTTGAATCGTGGTTTGTCGACAATGATTTTTAGGTCTGGCAAGCCAAAGTTAGGGTGGTCTGGGTCAAACCAAGCGCCGTTGGTATCTTTTCTAAAATGTTCGCGCTGTTCTGGAATTTCGATATCATAGATTTTGCCGTGATGGCTTAAATATTCAAAAGCAACGATAGGCCCTTCGAAGTTGCTAATTACCCCATCTTTGTTTGTCATGGTTATCGACTGTTTTTGCTTTTCAAATTCTTTTACGCTGTCGAGTGCCTTGGTTACTTGTTCGGCGTGTAACTTCTTTGCATCTTCAATTTTCATTACTACTTGTTGTTTATGTTGAGCTTTGTTTACTATGCCGAACATCAAGACGATGGAAAATATGCAGGCCAATGTGGCTAAACCGAGTTTGTTCATATTAAGGGCTTCCCTACGCGTTATTGTTATTGCTCTTCTTTTTATAGTCGTTATAAATTCTCAAAACATTAGGAAAATGTCACTATTTTTTTGGTGAATTCTGCTTAAACCTACAGTCTCATTTTTACAGATGTAAAAAAACCCGACCAATTGGCCGGGTTTTTGTGTTGTTTTGTTCTTGTTATTTGGTTTTGTTTTTTTCTTATTTCATTAGTGAATATTGATCAATGAAATTTGCCGAGTTGGCTGTGGGGCGCGCGCACCTATACTTATCGCGATAATAGATTTCGAATTACAGAAAACTGATTTCGAAATGTTCTAGGTTCGCCATTGGCTAATATTTGCATTTGATTACTAAATTGTCGGACGCGACTTGCCCCATAAACGTCGTCAAAGTTTCTAGCTTCATCATGTAGTTGCCCCCAGTGGGGAATAGCTCCTACGCTGTTTGCGAACTCGCGCGCTCGTGTTAAGAATTCTTCTGTGCCGTCGAGTCGCTCCATTACAAATAGCTCAACGTGACAATTTAAGTCATGGCGTTGCATTGCCATGGTGGCGATGGATCTTTTTGTAAAGCGAATGGGTAGGGCAAGTAATAAGGCGGTGGATGTTCTTCGGTTGCGAATTTCATTTGCGATTGCCAGTAATCCGTCAATAAAGCTAATCAATTGATCTGGTCGAACGATATATTCGTGACTTTCAACCAGTCGATCAAAGCTGGGCGATTTGCCCCATTGAACTTCGTCGCCCCAGCGAGAGCCGCGACTTGGTAAAGGTTCGGCGCTAGTGCGAGCTGTTCGATCTTTATGCATTAGCGCATCGTCACTTGGTAACACTATTGGGTTTGATGCTCTGGAACGTTCTGGGCGTTTACCTTCTGTGACCTGGGTTACAATTGCGTCTACTATTTCTCGGCCTGCGGGAATAATATCGCCTAGTTTCCAAATATCATTTATTAGCCCTGGTACGGCTTGGTTTATTGCGTCTGTTTCTGGGTCGGAATCTAGCATGCTTAGAACGTAGCGTATGGAACTCATTAAGCCGAACACTGCTGCTAAATTTTCTCTAGCTTGGTTGCCGCGCGCGATCTGAAAACTTAGGTAGTAGCCCGTCATGCGTGCAAATTCGGCCGGAATATAGGCGAGTAAAAGGCCAATTAAGCCACCCGTTAAACCCAAAGCCGCTGGAAGTGCGTTAACCAGAATTACGGCTAGTGTTCTGTCACTAAGCCCTTCTTCTTCCGCAGGTAAATTAACTGGGAGTGCTGTTAAATTGTTGGTGGTAATGTAGCTTTTGCCGTCGGCGAGCACTAAAACTTCAATAAACCAGTGGTCTTCATCGCGCGGTGTTTCCAGTACTTTTTCGCGCAGCCAATTTTGGGCAAAGGGCCAGTTTGTATAGATTGTTTCGAGGCTCATACGATGAGCATCAACGGTTTCATATACAACCGCATAGATTACCCCAGCAGAGCCAAACGAAACTAAGGTTGCATTAAATAGGTTATCGTCGTAAACAATATTGGTGCATAGCGAAAAAAGTTCGCCACGCTGGGCTTCCATTTTTTCGGGATCGGTTATACGCCTAGACGATGACTCAATCCACCATTCTTGGCCGTCTGTGCCTATTAAATGAATAGCACGAACAAAATCCGCTATGGGCGGTAGGTGTAGGGTGCTGCCGTGTGTGCCAGTACTAAATGCGCCCGTCAGCGATTGCCGATCGCCACCACCCATGGTCGGCAAGGCCAAACCTAGACGACTCAATTCAAAGTTTAGGTTTGCGAGTTTTATTCCGGCTTCTACATACACGAGTCGTTGGCTGAGCGATGTTAATTCACCGCTATCGAGTACCTCTGAATATTGGTTGATGTTATCTGTGGATAGTATTGTTCGCGCGCGATCATTCAATATGTCGTCGATTGGCAGGGTAAGAATTTCATTCAAATAGATGGTATCAAGTAGTACATAATCTGTTTCGTTTTGCGATACAGCGCATTCTGTAAAGGAGAAGCCGCTTCCCGCAATGGCTAAGCGTCGGTTTGATGCTTCTGCGGCGTATACGGCGTTGATAAGATCTTCGCGCGTGGTTGGCGCAAACTGCATAATGGTTCGGTCTATATTATGGTTCCAATTGCGAAACCTTCCTGGCGTGAATAGGGCTGGGCCGCTAGGTGCAATGGGGCGTATTTGATCAACCATAAGGCTGAGGCTGTGTGAGTCGGTGCCGCACCGTCCGGTCGCGGTAACTTCAACCAGAATTTCTGCTTCGGCTGAGGGGCTGGGAATGGTATAGCGTGTGAAGCGAGGAATGCTGCCGGAGTAACTTCGTGAAAATTCATCTACTGCTGGGTCGTCGCTGGTGATGCGCAGTAAAAGTGATTGGGCGTTGCAGCTCACATGGTTAATGTCTATTACTTCATCTGGGCGCAAGCATCCGCGTCGTCTTGGGTGACGAAAGCCCAAGGTTGTGGTGGTTTCACCGCCTAAGAATTCGAAGCTGGAGCGTGTTGTTAAATCTAAGGTAAGGCTTACATCGCAGGCTAAAACCGTTAATGGTTCATCTAGCCCCAGTTCTATTGTTCCGCAATGTGCGCCGGGTGGAACAACTACGTCGATCTGGGTATCCGAAATCGGCGTAACTTCTTCGGAAAGAACTGTGGAGCCTGGTTCAGCACCTTTAAATCGGATTCGAACCAGGTTTCCGTCAAAGAAAAACCCAGAACCCGTAATGGTGATTGTTTCGCCGACACACGCATTGATTGGCGAGACTGAATCGATGCTGTAATTTAAACGGCCCAACGCGGGGCCAATGATGTCTATGAAGGCTCTAATAAATTCGGGCAAGCATTCGAGCCCGCCTGGTATTGTCGGGTCTTCGGGCATGGGTGGAGGGAAGGGCAGCGGTAAGCCTGGTGCCCCTCCGGCGCCGGGGTTTGGCGGCCAGATAAATCCGCCACCTGGACCGCTGGGGTTGAATGGTCGTCCAAAGCCGGGCATTTGAGGCCTGTCATCCGGGCCACCGCCAAAGTCGCCAGCAAAACCGCCATCAAAACCGCCATCAAAACCAGAGCGGGACGTAAGCTGACCGCTATAGAAATTCAAACTCGAAATAAAACTTTCACCAAATTGGTTGGATTCTAAAAACCGTATAGCGCGCTCGTTTAGGCTGGTGATAGGAAGCAGTGCGTTCAGTTGGGTAACAATTACATTTATATTTTTGTTGATGCTTTCTGCATTTCCTTGCGCGGTTAAAATTGCCGCACCGATTAAGCGCGCAACCCGCAGCGAGTTTATTGTCGGGTTGGCAGGCTTTGTGTGCGGATAGGCTTTAACCACCGAATTTAGAAATTGGATCTCTAGCAGTTGTTTATGGTAATCCGCCGGTAGCGAATTGACGTGCGGGCAGGGTGAGTATTTGTCGTTCCAAAGGCTAAGTTCTTGCAGCCGAGAACGAAATTCAATGTTCGCGCTTGAATCGCCCTTTAGCAGGCTTTGGGCTAATTCATCTAAACTGTTGTCTGATGCTATGGGGGGGAGCAGCGTCCAAATATCGCTAACTAATTTTTTTATTTCGGAAGGGTTAGATCTTTTTATATCTAAATTTTTGAAGGCTTGGGTTGCGGCTTCTAGAATCGTGTTACTCGCCGATTCGATAATTAGTGGCCGAGTAGGCGTCTCACTCGATGGTTTGTCCTCGATAATATCTGAACTTGAAGTGTTCATCCTGAAACCTCTTTGTCATTATAAAAAATATTTACCTATTCGTTTTGCTCTACAGCTTTAATCTACAGTTGTAACCTAACGTCTTCTTAGCAAGTAGCGCTGGGGCTCGTTTGCCACAACAATCATCATACAGCATCGTATTACTGTCGCCTGCAATTACAGCCGCCAAAGCGCTGTATTATGGGGTTTGATTGTTTTGGTCGCAGCTGGGGCGTAAAAGTAAGTGTTTTATTTTTGGCCTATAACCAAGCGCATAGCCAGACCATGTGAGGATGGAGATAAATAAACAGGCTGTTACAGCGATTATACCGAGTATGGAACGCATCAAATCATTACCCTGAACGTGACCTAGCTCATCATCCTGGCTTAGGGCTTGTAGGCAGTGTTTTGGGCCATCCAGAGGGTAGAAAGTGAAGTCGATTACAAGCTCTAAGAACCTCCAGTAATAATAGAAGGTGCGATTATTACAGTCGTTAGCAAAGTACCCAACCCGAGCGGAAATGGTAATGTCTGGGTTGCCACCGGCAATGGCGTTACCCAGTTGGTCGATGGCGACCATTACATTCCAAAGCCATTGGCCTAATGATTTCATGGTTGTTATCCCCTCCGAGCTTTGCATTAGATTGTAACCAAAAGCGATCTGGTTCGGCCTTTGTAATGCCTGAATACAAAAATAGAACGGCTAATAATACCGGGTATCTGTTAGATATTTCAGTAAGCTAAATTGAAAAATCTGCGCAAACATAATTTTAAGTGCCTATTTAAAAATCGGTCTCATAAATGAACGCTCAAAACTAAGGAAGCACTTAGTTTGATTATAGTAGTCCATTGCAGCTTGGCACTCCGAGTCCTGTGCTGCCTTGATGCGGTATGACTCATATTCTGCGAGGCTAGGAAAGCTAAATAGAGCTAAGGCAATATTGCTTGCACCTTCATGCGGCAGGATATAGGCCCTGAGGCGTTAGCGAATCGCGCGGTTAGTATAGCCGTTTTATTTTTTCGTGTCGGGCTTGTGGATACCCAAAATGTAAGCGCAATTGATGATCTATAAGAGTCCGCTAGCTTTGTTATGGGTTGAATAAATATAAGGTTTTGGCCAATATTTGTTCACCTAAGTAGGGTATGCTTGCGAATAACATCTAATACTCGTCGGAGCTTACATTATGCTTGAGATCAACAAA
This sequence comes from Teredinibacter waterburyi, assembly GCF_001922985.1. Lineage (GTDB taxonomy): Bacteria > Pseudomonadota > Gammaproteobacteria > Pseudomonadales > Cellvibrionaceae > Teredinibacter > Teredinibacter waterburyi. The sequence continues at coordinate 49,613 of NZ_MRUH01000056.1, read as the reverse complement.
GCCATTAGTTTGGTGGTACTCACGCTTAGTGTGTGGAGCGCGTTGCACTTACTTTTGGATCGGCGCGGCAATAGCCAGATTAACCGTTGGTTTTCCGCATTGATATTCTCGTTGTGTGTGCCGCAGCTGTATTTCTATTCGCTTACTCTTGTTCCACAAGGTTGGCTAACGCTCGCCGCGTTGTCTCAATCGGCTATTTGGCTTAAGGGGCCGCTGTTGATCACATTCGTCGGCCTTGTTTTTAATAAAGCTTCTGGTCGAGCCTTTTGGCACTTCATACCGTTTATTGTTGTTATCCCCTTGTTCTTGTTTGTGCCCAAATTTGCATGGTGGGCATCGTTGTTTGGCTTACTGCACGGGTTTGTCTATGCAATCTGCGCAATAGCGCTACTAATAGAAAATAAATCCAAGCTAGAGATTCTCTACGGCAATTTTAAAAACTCTTCGTGGTATTGGTTGTTGTTTGTGGTCGCGGGGTTAGGGGTGATTTTACTTGTCGATATTGCTTTAATTGGGCTGCGTCTCTATCAACAGTATTTTAATCTTGCGCTAGCACAAGTCTTAACGCTGACTATGTCGGTTTATATGTTGGGGGTTGCGCTATTTAGTATCTTTCGGCCAACCGTATTTTTTCATTCCCAACGAATGACCGACGACGGAGTCACTGCAGCCGACACGGATTCGGACAATCCGCAGGCAACGAAGTCATCGCGGCCTGCACGGGAATTGTCGGAAGAGGTTGCAAGCGAATTGTTACGACACTTGGCGACCGCTATGGAAGCTGATCAGGTGTACCTCCAGAACGACCTATCTCTAAAGCGCTTAGGAGCAAAGCTGGGGATTACCTCACACCAAGCGTCGGAGTTGCTCAACGTGTATTTGGGGGTAGGGTTTTATGACTATATCAATGGGTATCGTGTTAGATATGCGTGTGAACTTTTAAGTGACTCATCTAGACAGCTGCGAATTATCGATATCGCTTTTGCTGCTGGGTTCAGTAATAAAAATTCCTTTTACCGTGCATTTAAAGAGCTGTTAAATGTAACGCCGGTTGAATACCGCGAGCAAACTCAGTCGGCGTCCACGCTTAAGCCTCAAGCGCAATCGGCCACGGCGGTTTAGAGGTACATTTACATAAATTCGGTGTCATCTTTTATCGAAAGAGACACCTTTCTCTCCGAAACTGCCTAGCCTGTGGGCCGTGATCAAGTAATTGATCGACTTCCGCCCACTTTTTAGTCACTAGCCAGTAATCGGAGCCATTACATGTACTTAGCCAAAACCACCCTTATTAAAACCTTTACCCCAAGGCTTTGCCGCATAAGCCTCGCGATTATTGCGGGCATAGGGCTTGGCGCCTGCGGGATGTCGTCCAGTAAGCCGGCCGCCAATACGCCAGCCGCTAAACCTGTATTCACCGTGGTGGCATTGCGGCCGGCACCAGAGGCTAGTGAGTGGATAACGCGTTACCTCGACGGGGTTATTCCAATGGCGGAAAAAGCGGGCATGAAAGAGCTACACCGTTTTGGCGTATCGCGAACACTTGCCGGCGAACTAAAGCCGACGTTTACAGGAATGTATTGGTGGCCAGGTAACGAGGCTGCGCAGAGTGTTCGGCAGTCTGATCACTACTTGAAAAATTTAAAGCCACTACGCTTGCAGGCGTGGGAAAGCTATATGTCGTACGACTTTGATTATGCCCAGCTGCCAGCGTTTACTATCGATAAAACAAAAAACTACACCATTAGCGTAGCCTGGAAAAAAACACCCGAAGGGTTTGACGAGTACTTTGCGGCAACACAAGGGTTACGGGAGCGTTTAGGCGCAAAAATACTATGGCGCAATACGCCAATGGCTTTCGAAAGCGATAACCCTACCGACACCAAACCAGACTTAATCGCCTTAGTCGAATGGCCTAGTACAGTCGAACCCGATGAATATTTAGCTGCATTGTATACGGATGCTTACAAAACCTTCGTGGCAGAAGCCTTTGCGAGGGTGGAGTGGTTTGAATTGGGGGAATAGCCCCTTGCTTGGTCCCTAGATCTAAAAACGCCTGTGCTTACAGCTAGCACTAGCCAACCCGAAGAATATTTAGCCGCACTGTAACGGACGCTTACGCACATAGCTATACAGATGCGGCTATACAATTCTAACTATTTACTCACAAGAACATTCACCATAAAGAAATCAAATAGGTTTTTCGCGGTGGTTATATTTTTCAAGTCTGAATACAACTCACCATTTTTACCAGAATGATGCCCGTGCCCGATAAGATCCAACAGATAGCGCCCGTTTTCTTTGGTGTTGATTACCGCTTCGTAAATTAACGACGGTTGACCGGAAGAGCCGTTGCCGCTATAGATGGCATCGTCGGGAAAGCGGTCTTTGCTGTAGTATTCATTAAAATCGTAGGTGCGATTCACTTCTATTTTTAAACGGTATTTATCTAAAACGCCCAGCGCCATTGTCAATTCATGGGAGCCAAGGGGAGTTGCAGCGGTTATGCCATCGAATTCGTTATTGTCTGGGTCGGGGGGGAGTAGGCCGTCGCTCGCCTTAACGTTTCGTTTGTGCATCCAGTGAGGTAACGCTTCTGGACGCCGTACTACTTCATCACTGAAATCGGAATTTCTAAAACTGGAGTTCGCTAGCTTACCCGTTAGGTAAAGCGTTTTGACGTATTCACCTTCGAGTGTTTCTACCCATACTGCCATTTGTGGAGTGGAGGTGTAGGTGATTAAACCGCCTAAGATGGATTTTTTTTCAGATTCATAATCCGCTCCCGCCTTTGCAAATAAAGATAATTTGTTGCCTTTGTGGTCATGGCTTACATCGATACTAACAAAACTATCGGTTGCTACACTTGCAGATTTCCGCAGCTGGTCACCAAATATTGGCAAGCTTGTGAACGGCGCTCTATCGAACAGTAAGCCGACCATAACAACCACAATTACAACAATTATTGCGGAAAATGCGCGCTTTCCCGACTGCTTTTTAAAATAAGATTTATACGGTTTCCAATTATTTTTGAAGTGTAAGCAAATGCTCAATATAACCAGTAGCGCCGACCATACGTGTAATGATGAGGTGAAGAAATCGTAGGGTGTGATGTACATTAAGATACCGGTAACCAATAGCCCCAAAAAGCTAACCGATAGCACCATCGTTGCTGAAATTCTCATTATCATATTCCTTTACTATTTTAATCTTTTTTACTGTAAACACTGAAAGTACGCTAGCGACGAAGCAGTCGTACTCAAAAACACATTGCTAGCGGTAGCGCTATCTATTTGAGTCGAACAAGCTTTCGATTAGGCTAACCGCAGGCTTAACTTTCCTATTTATATCCAATAGGTAAGGCTCGTTCGGCACAGGAAATAAATAGGGCAGTTCGTTCATCCAGCTCGTTTCATCGCTGTACCCCCAAAATGTAACGCCTAAACAGGCCTTCACGTCTAAGCATTGCTGGGTAATGTCACGATAAAATTTGCCCTGCGCGAGATAGGGGTCGTCAAAATTACTGAACAGTTTTAAGCGGGCTTCTAACTCTGTAATTTCTACCGACAAGCCAAGTGCTGCAAAGCGTTTCATGTAGGCTTTAAGGGTATGCGGGGGTGTTAGGCTGTACAAGTTGTGCGCTTGTAGGCCAACTCCATCAAGCGGAACGCCACGTTCAACTAGTGATTTTATTAACTCAAAAAAAGCTTCGGCACGATTATCAGTGTAGTTATTCAACTGTTCGTTCAATACTATTTTTATTGTCTCGTCCGCCTCTTTGGCCGTGCGAAGGGCGATTTCAATGTAGTCTTCGCCCACGTATCGTTGGAAAACATTTTTTTCAATATTGCCGTTACCAAACAAATCGAGCACTTCGTTTACAACGTCCCAGGTGTGGATTCGGCCACGATAATGTTGGAGCATTACGCTAATGTGTTGGCGCATTAATTGCGTTAACATCGCTGACCGCTGTGTTTCTGGGTACTGTTCTAGCCAGGCATCTAAGTCGGGCGATTTAAACATGTCTGAGGCTTTACCAAATACCAAGGCATGGCCGCGAACGTTCAAGCCCATTGCTAAGGCGTGGTTGACCAGAGCATCGGCTTCTTCAAAATCGTAGGTTTGTGTATCTAGGTCGGTCATAACTCGGCCGAGCTTCAGAGCGTTTTCCGGTGTGACGGAGTTGTACAACTGCAGATAGCGGCTATCGTTGAGCTGATTCATGTCGCGCACGGCGGCGCCGACATTAACCCCTGCCAAGCTAGCCTTATTTCCAAGCGATACCGTTTCTGGCACCGACGCTAAATAACTGCGGATGTATTCTCGTGGGTAATAGATCCACAATGCACTCACTACAGCAACCAACACAGACCCAACAAACAATTTGAATGCGTTTGAGCGCGTTCGCCTAAAAAACATTCCAACCAGACTGAGTAATGCTACGAGCAGGCTCGCAATACATAGGCCAAGATAAATCACCGAATACTTCCTCCTAAAGTTTGATACATAAAATCACCTATTTTCGGTGGGTATCTAAAAATTGTTTTATGGCTTGCAGCTGAGGCAACAAGGCCACAAACGCCTCTACTCCAAACTCATCTACAAGGTCTCTAAACACTGGTGGCATTGCGTTTCTCGCCGCTAGGTGCGCTTTTACGCCGGCGGTTGTTATCGAAACTCGCTTTGAGCGGCCATCGGTTGGGTCCGGCCTGACACGCACAAACCCCATTCGCTCCAGCTTGTTGATTGTATTGGTCATACTTGGTCGCTTGACTTGAAATGAATCGGCGAGTTCAGCTGGGGTCGGCTCTCTATCTGGCACAGACAAATGATTCAACACCCCAAAATGAGATAGCAGCATCTCGCCGGGAAGCGCTTGCTCTACCCGAGCCTGGGAAAGGCTTTGGATGATGTTGATGCTCCGGAAAAACTCAAAAACAGGATCTTGTTGCGACACCTTACCCCCCCCATTAATTTGATACTGGTCAGCTTAAGCCGATAGCGGGTATTATAGTTAGGTGTCTAACTATGTCAACGGAAGAATTGTATGTGTTCAGGTCGAGCATACAGCTGGACCCTAAAAATATTTGCTGATAGGTTGCGGATGAAAAAGACGCCAGCGTAATGTTTGCGTGCCGCCACTAAGCTAGGCTATCGAGAAGGGTGCCATTGGTAACACTAGCTTGGACGCTATGTGATTAAGCTAATCTAAAGGGGCCTATTTTTAGGTCGTTCGAATTGTTGAAAAAAAGCTACTGTAGAACTATTTCTTCTTATTCATTTGTTCCTTTAAGTCTGCAAAGGGGTTGTGGGTTGCTGGAGCCTGCTCACTTTTTTTACTGCTGCCATAACGAACGAGATTTTCGAATTTGGAGTGTTCCTCATCGTGGCAGTATAGGCACAACAGCTCCCAATTACTGCCGTCCGTTGGGTTGTTGTCATGGTTGTGATCGACATGGTGCACGGTTAACTCTGGTAGATTCTTACCGGAAAACTCCCGTGCGCAACGACCACAAATATGGGGGAAGAGTTTCAGCGCTTGCTCTCGATAGCCTGAGGCTCGCTTGGCGTTGTATTTAAGCTGCTCGGCGCGAACTTGATCGAAGGTAGATTTTTTATTCATAGTTGCACTTTATCGTTGCGTGTAGTTATTTTATTGTCATGTTCTTAACGTATGACCGTCTATATTTTTGATTGCATTCTTATGCTGTAATGTTTGGAAATCCCTAGGTCGCTTTGCTTAAAGTTGGGGCTTCCGTAGTATCTCTGCGAAGGTCTATTCTTAACAGAAGCAGTTTGATAATTATATTCCTAGGTATTGTTGGCTGTCGCCATATATTGTCCCATTTTTTTATGCTTGCGCGGCTGAGCGTGTTGTTAGGCAAAAACTATTTTCGAAATTGTCTGGCCACCAGAAACCTCTAAAACATCATCTGAGTTAAAATCTACAGAAACTTTTATAGTATTTGACTCACTCAGCTTCTATTGTCGCGCTTGGTGGATGCTGCTAGATCTGGCGAAACCCCGTAGATATATTTGTTTGTAAGGGTTGACTTTCCCTCGTAAGCGACAAATAAATATATAAATAAGATGAAAAAAATTGTTGAAACTGAATAATACATGGATTCTGATATTGGGAGATTCTTTAAAATAAGTAGGGGTGCGACATGCCATAGATAAATAGGTAATGATACTCTACCAATCTTTTCTAAAAAGCTGCTTTTATAATTTGAATGTTCGAGTAGTGAAAAAAGTATTATGATAATACTAATGTTGGCTACTGTCTTGCCTAGACCAACCAACAAGTCGTTTGTAGAATAGCCATACAGGGTGATTCCTACAAGAAATAGAAAGGCAACGATGTCTTTGTTTAAAGATAACTTTCTTGATGAAAGGTAATAACCACAAAAGTAGTATGTGAAAAAATAATAGAAACGCTTATCGCCAAGACTTTCGTACCATATGCTGTCACTGATGTTTGGTTCTAAACCCTCAAAAATAATGGTTAAAAAAAAGAAACAAGAAACAATAAGTGCTGAGGTCTTGCATCCTATTCTCTCTAGGGATTTCGTATAGAAAGCGAATATTATGACGGCAGGGACATACCATAAGTGATAAAAAGGATACAATATTCTATATGTGAAATGTTTTATTTCTAATCCTTCGCTAATATGGATTCTGATTAGCGCTAATGTTGTGTAAAATGCGAAAGCATAAATAAAGGGTAGAATCATCCTGTATTTATACTTTAACAGGATTTCAGCAATACTCTTATTAATTAATGTTCTCTTTGTGAAGTATCCAGTAATTGCAAGGAAAATAGGCATATGAAAAAAGTAAATTACTTCTCGGCCTAAATTTTCTGAGATTGAACCTAGTAGAACATGTCCCATTATGACTAGGATTATTAAAAACCCTTTTGTAGCATCAAACGCTTGATTTCTTTCGTTCATGTGTGATTGCTGTCCTAGTTTTTAGCTTTAAGATGGGTGGGGTAACATCAGGGCGGCAGCGCTAATATGTTTGATGATGGATAGTACCTCACATCGGCGCTGAAAATACCATTCCCACCGTTATGCCAAATTACTTTTTTTCCTTAGGTAAAGTTTCAGTAACCCATCCATAGCCATAGTAGCTTTCCTCAACCATAGTCTCCCTTACGTGCATAGCAAAATATAAAAATGATTGCTGCGTAGAGTGTGAGGTGGGGCGCCTGTTATGCGAGACTGACTAAACGTGATCGCACACTTGTTGGGCGACTGCTTGGTGGCCCCACCGTCTAAATTAATATCACGCCCTCCCATAAAGTCTCAAAGTTCATTGAAAAAGTTACGATTTTCTAACAATTTCTCCCTGCACTCTACCTCCACTTATTCCAGATGTAAAAAAACCCGACCATTTGGTCGGGTTCACTTTGTAACTATTAAACTTTTGTTTGGCTTATTTCATTAAAGAATATTGCCTAGGTTAATTAACAGTGTCTCACCACTATTATCATCTACACCGTCGTTGTCATTAATAATGTACACATCACCATTTGCAGTTACGGCGCTGCCTTCGATTTTTTCGGGGGTTAGTCCGCCGAAGTTTGCTAGGTCGGCGGTTACGTCGCGTACTAATGTTTTAACAATGGTGTTGCCATCTACTGCTGCGGAAAGGTCTATTTTATAGAGGCGTTTTATCGCGGCGTCTGGGCCGAATTGATTGTCGCGCTCTACTATTAAGAACTCGCCGTTAGCAATTGTGGATATGTCGCTTAAGCCAACCCAACCGCCGGCTTGTGAGGCTACGGCTTCGAGTGGGTAGTAAACAAATATCCAGGTTTTGGCGGCTATGTTGTATATGCCAATACGCGGGTTGGTTTCGTCTTTCCATGCGCGTTGGAAGGCAACGTAAAGTGAGCCGTTGTATTCCGCTACGCCTTCAAAACCAAATCGTATTTGCTTGGCGTTTACGTCGTCGGGTAGTTGAATTACATCTTCAATTACGCCGTAGTTGTCGGTTTTAAAAATAAAGTTAAGGCTGTTGACGGGGCGTCCGTCGTCGCCGATGGTGCCAGCGCCTTCGGAGGCTACCCAAAATCCGCCATCACTTGCGACGGCTACGCCTTCGCCGTCGATGTTTACGGTTTTGTCGTCGTTAATCATCGCGGCTAGGTCGGCGTTGTCGAACACTTCTAAGCGGGTTGCATCGTCGTCATCTACGCTGGCGTCGGCCAATATTGTGGTGGCTACGCTGGCGAAGATGTCGTTGCTGTCTTTAATACGCATTTCGTTGGTTAGCAGGGCAGGTGTTTGCCCGACGTTAATGGTGAAGATGCGAGTCCCGTTAAAAAAGCTGTCTTCTACGGCGTAGAGACGGTTGCTGTTCATTGGGTCTGCGGCTAAGCCCGACATAGCCGCCCAAGGTATGGGTGAGCCATTTTCGCGATCGGCGGATGCCAGTGTTGGGTATTGTGCGGGGGCGTATTGGTATTGATAAATATTCAGTGCACCGCGTAGTTTGTCGCCACGGTTGTCTTCTTCGCTGGCGGCAATTACGAGGTTGCGCTGGGGTATGGCAACTACACCTTCTGGGGCGGCGGCGGCAGGTAGTGCTTGTTTGTAGACGGGGTTACGCGGGTCGGCTAGGTCGAATACAAATACCATGCTGGCGCGTTCAGAGTTTACAAATAGGTAGCGGTTGTTGCCAAAAATACCTAGCTCGGCGTTTTCGGGTTCGCTGCCTTTTGCGTCGGAACGTTTGTCCGGGTATTGGCCAAAGCGTGCGGTTAGGTGATCTAGCATTTCGGCAGAATCCCACACTACGTCACCGGCGGTGTTAAAAATACTAAAGCCGCGGCTGCCGCCATCTAGGTCGCCTTCGTTGGCGGTGGCGAAGTAATCGTTGCTTACCCAGCTAACGCCATCTGGTTCGCGCAGTACGTTGTCGAGTGATTGGTTTTGCATCACTTGGTTGGGGCGTTCATCTTCTAGGTCGATGCGCTCTAGGTCTACATCGCCAGCGGAGAAGTCGTTAACAAGTGTGTTGGTGGCTAGGTCTACCAAGGCGATGTGGTTGTTTTCCTGCATGGTGAATACGGCGATGTTGTTGCTGTTTATGTCGACGAATTCGGGTTCGGGGTCGCCGGTGTAGAGGTCGGGCACGTCGGTAAAGTTACCTTCTGTGGCTAGCCAATCGGCAACGGCGCCATTGGTGTTTACTATGTAGTATCCGCCAGCGGGGGCTTGCGGTGGTGCGCCGTCGCCGAGGTCTTCGTCGCGTTCGTTTTCAATAACAATGGCGGCAAAGTTTCCGTCTGGGCTTACCGCAATGGAATCTGGCTGGCCGCTAAGGGCTATGGTGCGCACGATGCTTTGTGTGGCTATTTCCACCACTACCAGTTCGCCGCTTACGTTTATGTAATCGGTAGAGGTGTTAACGGCAACTAGTGCGTAACCGTCTTTTACGGCTACGGATGTTGGTTCGCCACTTAGTGCTAGGGTGCCAGCGGCTTGCGGCATGGTGGGGTTGGTAATGTCGACAAAGCCTAGGGCGTTTTGTGGGCTGTCGGTGTAGATAAGGGTCATGCCGTCTTTGCTGGCGGCAACAATTTCGGCAACGGTTTCAGTGTCGGTATCGCAGCTGTCGTCTAGCTGTAAGCAAACCGGGAAGGTGGCCACACGGTTAAAGTTGTGTTGGCTATCTAGTTGGGTTGGGTTACAAATGTAGCTGGTGGCGGTTATGGCTTCGGTTGTGCCGCTTTCAATTTTAATGCCGCCGGCAAAACAGTTGCTGTCGCCTTTTGGTAAATCGGTTTGGTTAACAATGCTGGCGGCTCCGTTCGAACCGTTGCTGCCGTTGGTTCCGTTAGTGCCGTTGTCGCCATCGTCGCCGCTACAGGCGCCTAAGCCAAGCGTTAAGCTAGCCGCCATGGCCAAATAGAGTTTAGATCGTTGCATATTGGTATCCCCAAGTCTGTTGTTTTAATCAGAGCGGGATGCTGCCAAAGCAACGTGAACTTTAGTTGACGGTTATGTGACAGTTTGATGGCGTGCTTTTCAACTTAGAGATTTTGGCTGGGGCTTTTTGGATGTTGTTTTGGGCGGTAGATATAGATAGTAGGTATAAACGGCAGAAATAAAAGAGAGGGAATAAAAACCGCAGCGACGTGGTTGGTGCTGTCGCTGCGGATTGGTGTTGTTAAGTCAGCCCGTTTTAGGGCCTTCAATATCGGCTTTTTATTTAGCTGGGGTTTCTGCGCCGGTGGCGGCTTCGGCTGGTTTGTTGCGCTTGCGTTTAACCAGTTCAGAAATAGAACCAAATGAATGTAGGTGAGCGTGTACCCAAGCTATCCAACCGCGACGGAACCAGTCGTTAACTTCTTCGGCGCTAAGGGCTTCGTGCCATTTCTTTTCGTCTATGCAGTACAGCTCGCTTAGAGAAACGTTCATGCCATCGTATTTTACGTTGGCGTTAAACGGCTGGAACAAATCTTTTTCGGCTACGGCGGTACAGAACTCTTCGGTTTTACGGAAGGACTGGTCGGCGGCACGTAAAAAGTTCACAACGTTATTTAAGGTTGTGGTGGCTTCTTGTTTGTCGTTAAACAGTAGCTCGCCTTCGCCTTCGTCTAAGGTTAGGTGTGGCGCTTCTTCGTCAAAAATTACAATGCCGTCTTCGGTTAGGGCGAAGGGGTAGCGACGAATAAAGGCGGGAATGTAGGTGCCTGTCCACTTGTCATCAATATCGTGACCGCCGGTATGCAGCGATAAAATGGCCATAGGGATGAATTTGTTGTCTTGATTCTTGATGAACAAGATAGGGAAGTCGCGACACGCTTGGAAGAACTCCATACCGCCAAGGGGGATAGAGTTGGTGTTGCGGGCAAAGCCGTAGTCTTGACCCGACTTGTACTTAAGCTTGGCGTGTTTATTTTTGTCTAGGCCGGCAGGCTTCTGATAAAACATCAATGAGGGCATAATCTTGCTCTTTTTTTATGGATGACAAAAGAGTGGCGCTATGTTCAAGCCTTATCAAACCTGGCTTACACAGCGGCATTCTTATTAAACGGTCGTCTTTGGGTAGTACTCTTTTTAAGCCGTACGCTTTTTGAGCAGTACTAACAGCATTACTAAAGACGGCACCCGAGTAGGCAGCCAAGGAAGGCGCCCGCCACGGATTCAGGCGGGCGATAGTAGCAAGGATTATTGTTCGACAAAAGCCCGCTCGATCACATAGTGACCAAGGTTGCCGTTGCGGGTTTCGCTAAAGCCCAGTTCGTCTAGCAGTACACAGGTGTCTTTAAGCATGCTGGGGCTGCCGCAAATCATAAAGCGGTCGTCGGCGGTGTTGATGTCGGGCATCTCTAGGCCGCGGGTTAGCTGGCCGCTGCGTAGGGCGTCGGTAATACGGCCTGAGTTGCGGTAGTTCTCGCGGGTTACTGTGGGGTAGTACACCAGCTTCTCGCGAATCTCGTCGCCAAAATATTCGTTGTTGGGCAGGGTTTGGGTAATAAAGTCTTGGTAGGCCAGCTCTGCCACCGTACGCACGCCGTGGGTGAGAATTACCTTGTCGTATTGGGCATACACGTCGGGGTCTTTAATGATGCTCATAAACGGCGCTAGGCCGGTGCCGGTGCTGATAAGCCACAGGTTTTTGCCGGGCAAAAGGTTGTCGGTAACCAGTGTGCCGGTGGTTTTGCGGTTAAGAATAATCTCATCGCCGGGCTTGATGTGCTGCAACTGCGATGTAAGAGGGCCGTCGGGCACTTTAATGCTAAAGAACTCTAGGTGCTCTTCGTAGTTGGCGCTGGTAATACTGTAGGCGCGCAATAGCGGCTTACCGCCTTCTTGCTCTAAGCCCATCATGGTGAAGTGACCATTGCGAAAGCGAAAACCGGGGTCGCGTGTGGTTTTAAAGCTGAATAGGTTGTCTGTCCAGTGGTGTACTTCTAATACGGTTTCTTTGGTCAAGCTGCTCATGAATGGCTCCTCAGTATTTGAGGCTAGGTTAGCGCGCCAGCTTTAATTGGTAAAACGGGTAATTATGATATTTAATATCGGAATTACCGATATATGGGTTTGGCGTTATATGGCCTGAAATTTAAGGGGGCAGCAATGAAATACAGCCTGAAGCAGCTACAGGTCTTCTTGGCGGTTTCGCATCACCAGAATGTAAGCCGTGCCGCCGCCGAGTTGGCGATGTCGCAATCGGCGGTTAGTGGCGCGTTAAAAGACTTAGAAACACAGTTTGATATTCAGCTGTTCGACCGGGTTGGTAAGCGCTTACAAATCAACGAGCTCGGGCTACGCCTTAGGCCGAAGGTTGATGCATTTTTAGCGCAAGCAGAAGACCTAGAGCGCGAGCTGGCGCAGCAGCAGGTAGTTGGCGACTTAAAAATTGGTGCAACGCTCACCATCGGTAATTATTTATGTGTGAGTTTGGTTACCGAATATATGGCCCGCGCGCCGTCGAGCCGGGTGCAGTTGGAGGTAGCCAACACCCAAAAAATCGCCCAAGAGATTTTAAATTTCGAAATTGATCTGGGTATGATCGAAGGTGAATATCAACACTCGGAGTTGGAAATGTTGCCTTGGCGAGACGATGAGCTGGTGTGTTTTTGTTCGCCCGATCACCCCTTGGCAAATACCGATCAGCCGATTACAAAAGCCGACCTTAAAGCCGCTAAATGGATATTGCGCGAGACGGGTTCGGGCACGCGCCAAACCTTCGACCGCGCGGTGCGAGAACTTTTACCGCAGTTAGATATTCGCTTGCAGTTGCAACATACCGAGGCGATTAAGCGCGCGGTTGAGGCTGGGCTGGGAATTTCATGCTTGTCGAAAATCACTTTAAAAGAGGCGTTCGCGCGGGGCTCGTTAGTGCCCTTGGATATTCCGTGGTTGGATTTGCGCAGGCACTTCTATTTGGTGATACACAAACACAAGTATCGCAGTGCGGGTATTCAGGAATGGTTGGCGCTATGTATGCAGCGCTTGGGGTAGTCGAAATCGACCATTACGCCGCCGCGACTCAGTAGCTGGTGCCAGTCGCCAATATCAAAACGAATGGTGGCAATCGCGCAGGTGGGGATGTTGTCGATATAGAGGCTGTTGAGCTGGTTGTGCAGCTGGGTTAAATCGGGGTTGTGGCCAACGATCATAATGGCCGTTTGTTGGTTGCCGTACTCTTCCAGCGCTTCCAGCATGGCGGTGGTGCCGCGCATATAGAGGCGTTCGTCGAGAACAACATTTTTATTTGGCAGGCCGAGCGCCTTGGCAATAATGTAAGCGGTGGTGCTGGCGCGCACTGCGGGGCTGGAAATAATTAATTCAGGCCGGGGAAACTCGCCGTCGTTTTGGCTTACATTGTGGGCGAGACGCTCCGCCATGTCGGGTGCGTTTTCTTTGCCGCGTTTATTAAGTGGGCGCTCACTATCATCAAGATCCGTCTGGCCCCACGATGACTTAGCATGGCGAACTAAATAAAGTGTTTTCTCTGCTTTCATAACCGCGTGTTCATATCCATTGAGATAAGGCTGGGTGCAGGTATTCCGTGTTTGCCTATTACTGCCCGGCGCTGCACGAATATTTTTTATTCACTGCCTGCTTTTCCGCATATGCCAGCAAACTTAATGGTTTTGCTGCTGCATTTGCCAAAGCTGAGCATATTTACCATTGTAGGCGAGTAAATCTGCATGGCAGCCTTGTTCAACAATTCTACCCTGATCCAATACAATAATTTTGTCCGCCTTCACAATTGTGGAGAGTCGATGCGCAATAACTAGACTTGTTTGTTCTTGCGAAATCTCTTCTAGTGCTTCCAAAATACTTTTTTCCGACTTGCTATCCAGTGACGATGTTGCTTCGTCGAACACTAATATCGACGGTTGCTTAAGTATGGTGCGAGCTATGGCAACGCGCTGCTTCTCGCCACCAGACAGTTTCAAACCGCGTTCACCAACGAGGGTGTTCACTCCATCGGGTAGCTGTGTTACAAAATCTGCGAGGTGCGCGTGCTTAATCGCGGTCATTACTTCCTCGTCGCTGGCTTCAATACGACCGTAGCGAATGTTTTCCATAATGCTGGTGTTAAACAGCACTGTGTCTTGTGGGACCACGCCAATATTGGCGCGCAGCGAGTGTAGTGATAGCTGGCGAATGTCTTGACCGTCAATGGTTATACTGCCGGCACTAACATCGTAAAAGCGAAACAGGAGCTTTAGTAGCGTCGACTTACCCGCGCCGCTGGCACCAACCACAGCGACTTTTTGTCGCGCCGGAATGGTAAAGCTAACGTCTTCCAGAATACTGCGGTCTTCGTGGTAGCGAAAACTGACTTGGTTAAAGCTAATCTCGCCGTTGCGTACCTGCAACTCCCGTGCCTCTGGCGTATCTACGACTTTACTTTTTTGCCCGAGTAGGTCGAACATTTTTTCGATGTTAGCCATCGAACTCTTCATTTCACGATAGACGAAGCCGAGCAAATTTAACGGCATAAAGATTTGCATCATCAGTGCGTTGATCAATACAAAGTCACCAAGTGTCATGGTGTTGTGAATAACACCTAGCGCCGACAGTACCATTGCGGCGGTCATTGCGGCGGCGATGACAAAAGCTTGGCCGGCATTAAGCGCAAATAAGGTAAGGCGATTTTTGCGGCGCGCGGTTTCCCAGTGGGCTAACTCGCGATCGTACTCGTTTGCCTCGTAGTCTTCATTGGTGAAGTATTTTACGGTTTCGTAGTTCATCAGGCTGTCGACGGCGCGGGTGCTAGTGGCAGACTCGGCAGCGTTCGCCGCGCGAATAAAGTGCGTGCGCCACTCAGTAGCGAAGACGGAATAACCTACGTAAAGTATTACCGCGAACAACACGATTACGGCAAAGTAAGGGTCGTAGTTAAGGAGTAGCAAGGTAACAACCATGCCGATTTCAAGCAGTGTAGGTACGATGTTAAACACCATAAAGCGCATTAAAAAGCTAATGCCGTTGGTGCCGCGTTCAATATCGCGAGACAGCCCGCCGGTACGGCGATTGAGGTGAAAGTCTAAATCTAGCGCGTGCATATGGCGAAAAACGCTTAGCCCGACGCGACGCATTGCCCTTTCGGTGACGCGGCCAAACAGCGAATCTCGCAGTTCGCCGAATAATACGTTGGAAAATCGCACTAAGCCGTAGGCTATCAATAAACCCAGTGGGAGCGAAATCAGCCCAACCAGATCAGCCGATAACAGGTTGCTTTCGAGTGGTGTGCTAGCAGTTGCTGTGCTACCAAGGGTTTTGCCATCAAGGTGGTCGATGATGTGCTTTAAGATAAATGGCAGACCAACCGATGCCATTTTTGCGGCAACTAAGCAGACGAGGGCGAAGCCGATACGCAGCCTAAATTCAAGTAAGTAGGGAATAAGTGATCGCAGTGCGGACCAGTTTACATCAGTGAAGGCGACATCAGTTTTTTGTCCGCGCATGAAGGTCTCAGTTAATAAATAAAGTGATGGCCGCAAGTATGCCATTCGCGCTAGCTAATGGCATTAACATGTTGCGGTAATTAGATTGCTAGCCGATAGTCCGTAAACCTATAGACCGTTACCAATAAACGGCCGAAAGCTTTGCTAGGTTAGTGCAATTTTGATTTGCACGATGTTGTTCAGCCGTTCAGATTCCGAGGTAAGAGAAACTAGCTGACTGTTAAGAATATGATTGGCGCTGTTGAGCCCGTGCTGAATTTCACTAAAGTGCTTTACGGCTTGCGCCACACTTAGTTGTCCTTTGGGAGGGACTGGCTCTAGGTGTGATTGCACAAAATTCGCGAGGGTATTAAAACCAGGTACGTATGGGAAAGCAATAAGGTTTAACGCCCGCAATATAGCATCGCTATTCTCTGGAATGTCGCGACAAACACGGGCGATTTTTTTACTGTGCTCGGTTTCTTTTTTCTCGTGTAAACGTTTGTCTAGCTGCGGTAGCAAGCCTACCCGGAAACGCATTTCGTAAATTTTATCAAAGTGGCTGCGTAAGCGTGCCAGTGTATCCAACAGCTGAAAGGCCTGCTTCTTTTTAATCGCATCAGGGTGTAGTGACGCCGCGAGATAGAGACGTAAGCCCATGTGTTCGCGCATCTTGTGGATGCGGATGGCAACACCGGTATATTGCAGGCGCGCTTCATCGGCGTGAATCTGAAAGCTCGCAAGTTGCGACTCGGCAATACCGGCTTCTAAGGAGCTAATGGCATAGCCAGCTTTTCGAATTTCGTTAGCAGCAAAAAACTTTTCGTGTTTTTCCCGCGCGGATTTTTCGTGTTCCAGTAGGCTTAGATAGTCTGGCGTGAGATGACGAATACGCAAAATAATGTCGTTTAACTGTTGCCGTTGAGACTCCGCAAGCTTGTCTTCGCTAAGCCCAGCTTCTACTTCTTTTGCTTCGATGCTGCCCGCTTTGGGAATTGGCCAAAAAATATCGGGTTTAAACCACTGGTTGTAATAGTGGTTAAGCTGTTGTTCGCGTTTACGTTCCTGTTCGACTTTAACCAGTAGTTGATTTATATCACTGAGGTCTTGGTGTTTAATGTTGAGGCCGTGTTCGCGATAGAACAGCGGCGTTACCCGTTCGCACAGCGCGTTAAAGTTGGCGACTAATTCCGCCGCGGCATGGGTTTCGTAGGTTTGCTTTTGTATATCCAAATCTTCGGCGTGGTGGATGCGATTGTTTAGGCGGGCTTGCACGCTAACATTGCTGATGGAATCACTCGCCTGAAGGTCCTTGCCAAGTTTTTCCTGGAGGGCACGAGATTGGCTGGCGGTGTCGGTGAGATATAAAATAAAGCGCGGTAGGTTATTTACCTGATACTGCTTTGCCATAACACCATGCAATAGTTGGTTGGCGTGTTCGCTTGCGAGCTGAGTTACATGTTCGCGTTTAAGCGCTGCAATAAATGCGGTGGTCCCGACAAGTTCGATTGCACCTTCGTCCCAGCTCTTTTGCGAATCATTTTGCAATGCTTTTAACAAAAGGTGATTTAAACCTTGAATGGGTTGGAACAGTAAGCTGCTGTAACGCAACAGGGTTGTTTTTAGTTTGGATATTACTGGCGAATAAAAACGATCAGATTTTCGCGCGGCCCAGTGTTGCCAGCCATCGTTATTGCTGGCGACAGCTAGCAGGCGTTCGCTAGCGTGGTTAACGTAGAGTAACAGTGTGCGTCGAGTAGAGCACCAAGGCCCGAGCGCGGAAGCCAATAGTGCGGCCAATTCGCGTGTTGAAATCGTGCACAGCAATGCCGCGCCGAGTTTTACCGAAAGAATTTTCGCGGACCTTTGTTGCTTAATGCTAATGCTGTTACCGCAGTCGACTTGGAGTGCAACGGGAATGGTTGCGCCTAAATCGGTCGCCACACGCTGGATAAACTTGGCGAGTTTTGGGTGTTTTTCAAATTCCAGCGTAACACTTTCGCGGCGACTACTACGCCGTGGAAATAGTGGTCGCATGAGCAATAAAGCGATACCCAAGGCGAGTAGGCTAGCAACAGCATAGAGTGCCTGGCCGGTGGAACTTATGTCGCTAATAAAAATAGCAACAAGTGCCGCGATAGCAAAGCCGATAAGTAGAAACCACACAAGCGCATAGCCGGCAACGATAGCGCATATACCGGTGGCCGCCGGAACAAGCTTTGCGCTAGCAATAAGTGAACGCTGCGCGCGCGTGGCAATGGCTTTTGGCGAGCGCGAAGGGTTAACCACACTGTTATTTTTTGCGGGTCGAGCCTCCTGTGTGTTTATCGTTGCGGCTGTCGGAGAGGCGGCTGATATAGGCTCTTGCTCCAGGAGGGCAACCACGCCGAGTTGTTTAAATTTTTCAGCGTAGCTTTGCGCGCGTTCTGATGGCAGGTTGCGCTTTATCACGGTGGCCTCACCCATCAGTAGTGTTGCGGCTTTGGCTGAGCCAATTTTTAACAGCTTACCCAAGCGTTCGGCCACCGCAGAGCGCTCGAAACCGTCGAACAATTGCCCTGTAAGTACCAAGCGATAATGCAGGCTGGGCCGAGGCTTTGCGGTTGAATTTGTGGGTGCTGGCATGTTCGGTCATTACTTTGTGAGAAAGGGCGCTATGTATAGCACCTGCGCCGAATGCCCGCGCGGATATCCATCACGTTCAGCCATTTTGTTATAAGAACAATTAATTAAGGGGTGGAAATAGGATGTTAGCGCCCTCGAAGTATGCTTTCCCATTGTTGCCAGTTGGGTAAGAATTGGGTCATTAATCGGTAAAAGCGTTGGTTGTGCGAGGCTTCATGGAGGTGCGTCATTTCGTGTACCCACACGTATTCTAGGCAGGGTTTTGGGTAGCGGGCCAGCTCGGAGTTAAGCCAAATACGCGAGCGCTGCATATTACAGCTGCCCCAGCGGGTTTTCATTTTACGCACGCCCCATTCATTTACCTGCCGCTCAATTATAGGCTCCCACTTTTTTATTAGCCCTGGAATTTCTGCGGCTATTTGCGATTGGTAAAAACGGTCTATAAGGAGTTGCTTTTGTTCGAGGCTATCGTGCTTGCGGCTAAGCATTAGTAGTCGCGTGTCGCCGTCGTTGCTGACTATTCTGCGCCCGCTGGTAATACCGGTCGCCAAGGGTAAGTCTTTCCCCCAGACGGTGTGTTGTTCGCCCTCGCTAAAGACCGGTGCCGCAACCAGAGGGCGCTGTGCGATTTCATTTTGCTGTTGGGCAATCCAATCCAGGCGTTCGGTTACCATTTGCTTTACTTCACGGAGACTGGCTTGGTGCGGCGCAGAGACGGTTACCTTGCCATCTGGCGGTGATACCCGCAGGCGCAGGTATTTCATCCGCTTGCGGGTGAGGGTTACATCGAGATCGGCGATGCGTAATTGGCTGGTAACTTGGCGGCGAGTGGGCATAAAGGGGTCGTGGGTTTCCGTTTGACGGACTAGCGAGTGATTGAGACGTTGTAAACGCTATTGGCCTATATGAACAATGATTTTACGTTGCTGGGCGCCGTGGCGATGTTCCCATAAGTAGATGCCCTGCCAAGTGCCCAGAGCAAGCTTACCGTCGACAATAGGAATCGATAAGCTGCTGGCCGTGAGTGCCGCTTTGATGTGGGCGGGCATGTCGTCATCGCCTTCGAGGGTATGGGTATAGAGCGGATCGCGCTCCGGTACTAAGCGGTTTAACCAACTTTCTAAATCGGCCTGAGCCGAGGGATCATAGTTTTCCTGAATCAACAAACTGGCCGAGGTGTGCTGAATAAATAGCGTACACAGGCCTTCCTCAATTTCGCTGCGGGCGACAAGTGCGTGCACTTTTTGGGTGAAGGCGTGTAACCCCTGGCCGGGCACCGAAATGGATAGCATTTTAATCATGGTGTTGGCACCGGATTGGATCAATTACAGAATGTATCGGCAAGGGTACTCAGTCTCTTCCATAATGCCAAGGGCTTAGCGCGGACTATCATTGCTGATTTCATTTTGGCTAATCGAGTAGCCCGCGAGAACAGTGAATATTCGCTATACTGCTGAACCTAAATAGGCCGCTGCTTCGCTAGTGGCTTTTGTTGACCTAGGGTTTTAAAACCGTCGGTTAAAATTCGCAATTTTCCTAGGCTCCTCTATGTACGCTTTTTTTGAACGACTGGTGAACCCCTTCCCGCCGGAGCACCCGACACAGCCACCCAGTACGCTACTGGCATTTTTACGCCACTACACCCGTGGCTGTGAAGTGTATTTACTGCTGTTGTCTGCCACGGCAGCGCTTACCGCGGTGCTAGAAGTGGTCCTAGCTGGTTACCTTGGCGAGCTGGTCGACTGGTTTACTCTGTACACGCCGGAAACTCTGCTACAGGAAACCGCAGGTAAACTTTGGATAATGGGCGCGGTGTTACTAGTGGCATTGCCGATCACAGTTTATCTGCATGCGGTGTTGGTGCATCAGGCGTTGCTGGGCAACTACCCTATGGCGATACGCTGGCAGGCGCATCGTTACCTACTGGGTCAGAGTTACAGCTTTTATCAAAATGAATTTGCCGGCCGAGTTGCAACCAAGGTGATGCAAACCGCGTTGGCGGTGCGCGAAACGGTGATGAAGTTGCTCGATGTTTCGGTTTACATCATGGTGTACTTCACCAGTGTGGTGGTGTTAATGGCGACCTTGGACCTGCGTTTGGCGCTGCCCTTTTTGTTGTGGTTTGTGGCCTATGTTGGCGTGTTGAAATACTTTTTACCCAAGTTAGAAAAGATCTCGTCGGCACAGGCTGATGCGCGCTCGGAGATGACTGGCCGCATCGTTGATACCTATACGAATATTTCTACGGTAAAACTGTTTTCTCACTCTCAACGCGAATCGGATTATGCGCAGAGTGCAATGGATGTGTTTTTAAAAACGGTCTACCCGCAAATGCGTTTGGCGACGTCATTAAGTGTGTCTGTGTGGGTGTTGAATATTATGTTAATTTTCGCAGCCGCCACGCTTTCGATTTATTTGTGGATCGAAGGGCAGGTGTCGGCGGGTGCGATTGCGGTTGCGATTAGTTTGGTATTGCGAATGCACGGGATGTCCCAGTGGGTAATGTGGGAAGTATCGGGTCTGTTTGAAAATATTGGCACCGCGCGCGATGGTATGAATACACTGTCGCTGAATCGTGAGGTGCGCGATAAAGACGGCGCTAAATCACTGAAGGTAACTAAAGGTGCAATCGACTTTGCCGGCGTTTCCTTCCATTACGGCAAGGGGCAAGGTGTTATCGACAACTTAAACCTGAGCATTCGCCCCGGTGAAAAAATTGGCTTTGTGGGGCGCTCTGGTGCGGGTAAGTCGACCTTAATTAATTTGTTGTTACGCTTTTATGATACGGAAGAGGGTGCGATTACTATTGATCAGCAGAATGTCCGCGACATTAGCCAGGAGAGTTTGCGTGCGCAAATTGGTGTGGTTACGCAAGACACCTCGCTGTTGCATCGCTCGGTGCGCGACAATCTTATTTATGGCCGCCCCGACGCTGATGAGGACACCATGAAAGAAGCCGCGAGGCTAGCACAGGCCGAAGGTTTTATTGCCGAGTTAAGTGACCTTAGTGGCCGTACCGGTTATGACGCGCATGTCGGTGAGCGCGGCGTTAAGCTTTCTGGTGGTCAGCGTCAGCGTATTGCGATTGCGCGGGTACTGTTAAAAGATGCACCGATATTAATTCTGGATGAGGCAACATCGGCTTTAGATTCGGAAGTAGAAGCGGCTATACAAGAAAACCTGTATAGCTTAATGCAGGGCAAAACGGTTATCGCGATTGCCCACCGGCTTTCAACTATTGCCGCACTCGACCGCTTAATTGTACTGGATCAAGGCCGCATTATTGAACAGGGCAAACACGCCGAACTTATTGAGCAAGGCGGGCTATACGCGCAGTTGTGGGCGCGTCAGTCGGGTGGGTTTTTAGGGGATTAAAAAATAGCCGAATTAATTAAATTCGCAATTCCATACGCTGGGTGCGGGGTGAAAAAACTTGCACGCCGGCGATGGTGAGTACCATGTCGAGCAATAGACTCCAAGGGTTGGACGAGGCGGCACCTTTAACACTGCGATCAATCAATGCCGATTTGCGTTGCAGCATTTGAAGATCGCGTAATTTCAATCGGTGCAGGGCCTGCTTAACCAGAGGCTTACGTTTGTCCCAAACGCCAGCGCGACGACACGCCATATCAAAACTCTCACCGTGATATTGCGCCTCGGCAATATTGGCAAGGGCGCGAACTTCGCGCGACAGCGCCCACAAAATGGGTAGTGCTTCTGTACCTTCAGAGCGCAACCCGTGCAGCGTGGCTACGGCGGCGCGACAGTCTCCGCTGATGGCTTTGTCGACTAAACCAAAAATATCGTAGCGGGCGGAATCCATCACTGCGCTGGACATAAGCTGCGCGTCGATAAAATTGTTGTCGCTTAATAATTTTAATTTTTCAATTTCTTGCACCGCGGCGAGTAGGTTCCCCTCTACCTTGGCGCAGAGAATATCGATGGCTTCTGAGTCTGCATTTAACCCAGCGGCTTTTAAACGTTGGTCTACCCAGCGCGGTAATTGCTGCACGCCTACAGGCCAAACTGTGACAATATCGCCGCTGCCGTCGATGGCCTTATACCATTTGGAATTCTGCGCACTTTTTTCGAGCTTGGGCATTACCAGTAAAAGTAAGGTGTCTTCTGCTGGGTGGGCGCAGTAATCGCAGAGCGCTTTGCTACCGGCATCGCCGGGTTTGCCATTGTGTACCCGAATTTCTATAATTTTTTTGTCGGCGAATAGCGATAGGCTGCTGGCCGCGTGATAGAGGTCGTCCCAACTAAAACCGCCGTCGGTGTGGTGTAGCTCGCGCTCGGTATAACCTTGGGCGCGTGCCGATTTACGAATAATATCGCAGCACTCTTGCACAACTAATGGCTCATCGCCGGTAATCAAATACACTGGCGCTAGTTGCTTTGCCGTTGCGTTGGCGAGCTGTTCGGGGCGCGGTCTTGCCATAGTGAATTGTATTCTCGGTTAGATTAAACGCTGGCGTTGTATTGTCTAGAGGCTAGAGCGCCGCCAAAATACGGTAGGCAAGTTCCTGTCGCATTTCTTCCAGTAGTGCTTGCTCTTCTTGATTTTTAGCCACAATTAATTTTGCATCAAAGTCGTAACTGCGCCAGGCCATAAGTTTGCGGCTGGGGATTACCGTTGTGGTTGTATCGCCACTGCGTTTTTTGTAGTGATAATTGACGGTGAGAGTGATTTGATACTGAGCGGTTACGCCGGTTTCGGTCACCGCAAGCGGGCGTTTATCTACGGTCTCGCTTTCCAATACTAAGGTGCTCGCGGCGCTTGACGTTAGTGCCACGTTTTTATTGCGCAGAATCGTTTTAAGGGTTTGTGCCATACGACTGCCGCGCTCCCACATAACCAGATGCATGTCTTGTGGTAGCGATCGGTTCGAGCTAGCTTGTGCGGTTTCGATGGTGGCAGGAGCATTGGAATCAATACCGCGCAGATGCCAGCCGCAACTAGCGAGAAGGACTAGGGCCAAACTAAACGCAGCAAGCCTTAAAAGTTTTTGGGCGATTGGGGGCTGTGCTGTTCTCATGTTTGGCCTATGTTGTGAGTGGTTATGTGCCGAATTTATTCTGACGAGAGATGTATGAGGGGAGGCATTACCTACACCCTCGCTCGAAAAAATTAATTGGCAACAATGTTTACTAGCTTGCCGGGCACGACAATGATTTTGCGGATCATTTTACCGTCGATATATTTTTTAATATTCGGGTCGGAAAGCGTCAAGCGTTCCAGTGTTTCTTTATCGGCATCGACGGGAACTTCCAGCTTACAGCGCACTTTGCCGTTAACCTGACCAACGAGTGTGATGCTGGAACGAACCAATGCCGACTCGTCTACTTCCGGCCAACGCTGATCAATAATCGGTGTGTTGTGCCCCAGGGTTTGCCAAAGCGTGTGGCAAATATGTGGAACGATGGGCGCCAAAACTTTAACCGCGGCTTCCAGTGCCTCGCGCTCAACTGCCAAACCTAGCGGGCTAGTGCGATCGCCGTTGCGACTAACGTCGTTTAGCAACTCCATAACCGCGGCAATTGCCGTGTTAAAGGTTTGCCGGCGGCCAAAATCGTCGCTCACTTTCTGAATGGTTTCATGGGTTTTACGACGCAGTGCTTGCAGAGTGTCGTCGAGCGCTTCGGCATTCAGCGGCGCAGGAGTGCCTGCTTCTAAGTGTGTGGACACTGCTTTCCAGAGTTTTTTCAAGAAGCGGAAGGCGCCGTCTACACCGGATTCGGTCCACTCTAAGGATTGTTCTGGCGGTGCGGCGAACATGGAGAACAAACGTACCGTGTCGGCACCATATTTGTTGATCAGTTCTTCTGGGTCGACAGTGTTACCTTTTGATTTGGACATTTTAGTGCCGTCTTTTAGCACCATGCCCTGACAGAGTAGGCGTTCAAAAGGTTCGTCGCAGCTAAGTAGCCCTTCGTCGCGCATTAGCTTGTGAAAAAAGCGCGCGTATAACAGGTGCAAAATTGCGTGTTCTATACCGCCAACATATTGGTCGACCGGTAGCCAGTAGTTGGCTTTGTCTGGGTCGAGCATGCCATCGGCACTGGGCGCGGCATAGCGCGCGTAGTACCAAGACGATTCCATAAAGGTATCGAAGGTATCGGTTTCGCGTTCAACCGCTTCACCGTCGAGTTCATCTTTACGCCATTCGGGGTCGGCTTTAATCGGCGACTGTACGCCGTCCATGATCACGTCTTCGGGCAGTAATATAGGAAGCTTGTGAGCGGGTACGGGAATTTCACCACCGTTGGCAAGGTTGTAAATGGGGATTGGCGCACCCCAGTAGCGCTGCCGAGAAACACCCCAGTCGCGCAGGCGATAGTTGGTGGTAACGCGGCCTTTACTGGCGGCGATTAAGGTTTGCGATATGGCTTCGAAGGCGGCGTTAAAGTCGAGACCGTCGAATTCACCTGAATTAACCAATACGCCCTTTTCGGTAAAGGCTGCGTTCTTAAGGTCGACCGCTTCGCCTGCTGTGGGCGCAATAACCTGATTGATCGACAGGCTATATTTTTTTGCAAATTCCCAGTCGCGTTGGTCGTGAGCTGGCACAGCCATAACCGCGCCGGATCCATAATCCATAAGTACATAGTTGGCGACCCACACTGAGACTTCTTCGCCGGTAATGGGGTGCAGGGCTTTAATACCGGTATCAATCCCTTTCTTTTCCATGTTGGCCATATCGGCTTCGGCAACCGATTGCACTTTGCACTCTTGAATAAAATCGGCAACGGCGGGGTTGTTGGCGGCCAGCGCATGAGCAATCGGGTGCTCGGCGGCGAGGCTCACATAGGTAACCCCCATAAGTGTATCGGGACGGGTGGTGTAAACGTCGAAACCGGTGTGTTCATCAACTGTGGCAGCAAGGTCAAAACGCATTTCCACACCACGGCTTTTACCAATCCAGTTGCGCTGCATGGTTTTGACCTGTTCAGGCCAGTTCGGCAACTTATCTAAATCGTTGAGTAGCTCTTCGGCGTAGTCGGTGATGCGAATAAACCACTGCGGGATTTCTTTGCGTTCTACGGGGGTATCACAGCGCCAGCAGCAGCCATCGACAACCTGCTCGTTAGCCAGAACGGTTTGGTCGTTTGGACACCAGTTAACGGCAGAAACCTTCTTATAGGCTAAGCCCTTTTCATAGAGGCGGGTGAAAAACCACTGCTCCCAACGGTAGTAGTCGGATTTGCAGGTGGTGACTTCGCGCGACCAGTCAAAGCCAAAGCCCAACTCCTTCAATTGCTTGCGCATGTAGTCGGTATTGGAATAGGTCCAGGCTGCCGGTGCGGTGTTGTTTTTAATCGCGGCATTTTCTGCAGGCAGGCCAAACGCATCCCAACCCATCGGGTGCAGAACATTCTTCCCCTGCATGCGTTGGAAGCGCGCGATCACATCGGAAATGGTGTAGTTGCGCACATGCCCCATGTGTAGGCGACCGCTTGGGTAGGGGAACATCGCCAAGCAGTAGAACTTATCTTTGTTCGGGTCTTCGGTAACCTCAAAACACTGGTTAGTTTCCCAGAAGGTTTGGGCGCTCTGTTCGATCTCGGACGGTTGATAATGTTCGTTCATGGGGTGAGGTAAAGCCTGCAGTGGTTTGATTAATTTGGAGTGGAATCCATCTGGATTTCAGGGTCGCACATTATAGGCCCTGAGTCGCTCGAAAGTAAGTAAAGGCATAAACGCGACTCGGTGCAAGCGGTTGATTTGGCACTATATCGGTCGTCCACTTTGTTAAGAGCACAAGATTGGTGCAAATGCTGAGGCTCTAGCGGCCGTTTGGGGTCGCGGTGATCTTGTTTTCGGGAGAGAAATGCCCCGAATGTTGGTGTGTTGCGAGCATTTGGTACAAAAAAAGCGCATTTTCTGCTTATCTGGTATGGCGGTTGCTCTGTAATACACATATTTTTCGAAAGTGTTTGGGGTATGGCTTGGTCATGCAGATAGCAGGGGTAATTCCAATCGATTCAGCGAACGATAATAGTAAGTCTTTGGCGGCTGGCGAAGAGGCGACTCAGAGGGTGCTTGGCGATGCGTCGTTCAAGGCTTTTTGTGATGCGTTCCGTCAGCGCGAGCAGCTGTTTACGCTAATCAATCAAATTAATCAGCTAATAAAAGTGGTGCAAAAGCATCGCGGTATTAGCATGGGTTTAATTGGCGGCGATGTTAGTTTTCAGCCGGATTTTGATCAGCTGCAAATGCAGCTGGCCAAGCGCCTCGCAACCTTGGAGTACTTTGCCGAGAGTACCGGCGGTTTACTGTCAGAGAAAGACAAAGGCAATCTGCATCTAGCTTGGGCGACGATTCGCCAAAATTGGCAGGATGACAATGTCAGCGATAATTTTGAGCTGCACTCGCACTTCATTGATCAGTTGCGTCATATGCTGGCGTCGTTGGCGAGGCAGTTAGAGCAGCCGCTAGCGCCAGAGTTGGTTGATATTAGTTCGCAGCAAAGTGACGCAGGTATTGCTCACCCGAAAATGTTTAAGCAGATGGAGCTGTTAAATTTTGTGGCTCGTCAGCTGCCCGACATGATCGAGCAAATCGCGAAAGTGCGCGGTTTGTCGGTGTACGCTGCGTCGATTGGCAGTGTTGATTTCTACAACGATCGTAAACTGCGCTACCTGCTGACCTATGCTCGCGAGCAGAGTTATAAATTGCGGCACCAAGCGGAGCGAATTAGCGGCTTTTTAGGTGGCGACTTGGTGTCGTTTAGCGAGTTAAAAAACCTTGAGTTGAAGCTCTTATATTTGTTGAACACGGTTGATCAGGATGTTTTGTCGGGGACGGAGATTAGCACCTCCAGCCAGCAATTTTTTAAGCTGGCAACTGAGATTGTCGATGTTTACTGGGCAGTGGTAAACGATGGTTTAACACTGTTGCGGCGCTGGCATGAAGACGATATGGAGCTGTGGTTAAAAACCGCGCCTATCGCCGAGATCCAGCGATCTAGCTAATATTGATAGCGTGCCGCTTAGGATTACTTCTTGTCGACTTTGGCGAGCGCTAGGCTGCGAAAATCTTTAATGTATTGCTCTAGCTTTTTATGGGTTTGCTTGCGCTGGGCATCGGTCTGACTGTTGAGTAAATCACTGAGCATTGTATAGGTCATATCTTGATTTTCGTCGGTGATGCTTTCCAGCTCTTTGTCCCAATGGTCGGTGTGGACAAACATTAATCGCTCTAAAGTTGCGCGAAGCTTGGCTTTGTCTTTGCGCGCGAGCATGGCCTGATGTAGTTCGTCGGCCCACAGTTGTTGCTGTTTGAGGGTTAACTTTTCAAATGGAACGAGTGTTTCACTCCACGACTTAAGTCGGGCTGTTTGGGTCGCGTTGAAGCGTGGAATGCCCATTTTTAGATAGCTATTAATTTCGGCGCGGCGAGCTTTAAATAGTTTTTTAGCGCTAACGTCAATAAAGTCGTGTTTATATTCTTCACGTTTCTTGGCGAGATTTTCCATCACCTCTGCAACCTGTTCATCGCTAAAGCTAGCAATCAGCTCCACCGCAAAGGGGACTAAGCGCGCGAGTGCAATATCTAGGAATACCTGAATTCTATCGGTTTCGTCGTGCACCATTTGCGGGGTGAAATTGCGTGCGTCGAGGCGAACTTGAAGGCCCTCAATATAGAGTGCGTATTGAGCCAGCTGTGTCTCACGATG
Source organism: Teredinibacter waterburyi (assembly GCF_001922985.1). Lineage (GTDB taxonomy): Bacteria > Pseudomonadota > Gammaproteobacteria > Pseudomonadales > Cellvibrionaceae > Teredinibacter > Teredinibacter waterburyi. Next base: position 21,881 of record NZ_MRUH01000056.1, on the reverse strand, counting down.
CCACGTGTGGAAATTGTCTAGCTCGGCCTTTACGTATCGCTGTTGTTCGTTGCTGAGTGTCACATAGCGCTCAACGTACCAGCTCATTCCCCAGTCCAAGAAGTTGTAAGCAAGTTTTGTGGCGCAACCGTTGAGAACAAAAAGGCAAATAACGGCGATGCTTAGGCGTTTACTGAGCTTCCGTGGGGTGTTGCATCCTGTAGGCATAAAATAATCCGAGAGCGACTGTTGTGTGTGGTTGGCGGCGATTATAACTAAGCTAGATGGTGGAAACACGACGGAGTTGTAACCGAGTTGTAGGCTTGCGAGGTTTCTCTCAGATATCTTTCAAGTGCCTCTCAGGCCTATTCTTTTTCCTGCGGTGTCTGTTCGAGCAGGGTAATTTGTTCGGCTAACATATTGATGTGTTCTTGTAGGGCGGGTTTTAATTCTTTATCGGCTTCGTCGAGTTGTTTCTCCAGTTCTTCGCGTTGGGCGATGAGCTCTTCCTTACGTTTTTCTATTTGCGCAGCATTCTCCGCTTTATCAAATACGATATCTTCCGCAAGGGCTTGTTTTGGCTCGCGTTTTGACGCTTGTTTAGGTTGGGCAGCCTGCGGCAATATGCGCTGCCCATCGGCTAGCCTGCGCTGATTCATAAACGCTGGTGAGACTATTTCCACATCATTATTGTGCAGAAAGTCGAGTACGCTGGTATAGAGTTTGGATCGCGCAGTGAGCAAATTCTTAACGTCTTTTAGTAATCCATTTACTTTATAAGTAACCGAGTAGTCGCCTAGTTCTTGAATGTGAACGAAGGGGTCTTCAAGACCGGAATCAATCGCGGCTTTTTTTAGTAAATCTTCAATGGTGGAATGGTGTATGTCGTAACCCAGTGAAAGGTTTACTGAAACAATAGTGCCGGAACTGCGCGCGGTTGATATCGGTCGACCGATAAGCCAGGCGTTGGGCAAAGATATAAGTTCGCGAGTCTCTGTTTGAATTTCGCAATCAAATAGGCCGCGCTCGGTTATACGGCCAAAGTATTGATCGATACGCACGAAATCGCCGGTGCGAAAGGGGTGGGTAAAGCGCATCATTGCGCCCGCTGCTAAATTAGTAAAAACCGAGGTAGAGGCAAAGGCCAATATACCGGAAAGTAAGAGGCCAATAAGTTTTAGAATTTCGGATTGAGTTTCGCTAGGCAGTGGCAGCGACACGACTATAGCGATTATGGCCGCCAGCATTAGTGCCAGCATTAATAGTTGGCGTGGAAAAAGATGCTCGTTTGAGGGGAATTTTTGTGAATTAAAGAGCAGCCGCTTGGCCAAATTCAGCCCGACAAACACGAACATTAGGGTGACCGTTAGGGGTAACCAATGCTTTACAAATAAATCGAGTAGATAATCCATTGAGGCGACACCCTATCGTGTGTGAAAGTGGCATATTTGCAGCTATTGTTCTTCGCTACAAGGTGTTGGAGGCTTGGGTAGGTTTAAATAATATCCGCGCTAACCAGCGTTAGAATCCTTGAAGCTACGTCTAAGCCGTTATTGCCAGCTGCGCCGTAAGATTAAGGCCAGCAGTATAGCAAAGCAAAAAATAACGGTTGGATAAGAGCGAATTTTACTGAACGGGGTGCTGCCGTGAGTACGGTAGGCCGTACCGATAACCGCTTCTTGTACGAACTGACTGCCGCTAGTTTCGATCTTGCCCTTGTTGGAAATAATACCGCTTAGCCCGGTATTGGTTCCGCGAATCATGTAGCGGCCATTTTCTAGTGCGCGCATTTGTGCCATTTGGAAGTGCTGCAAAGGGCCAATAGAATCGCCAAACCATGCATCGTTACTAATAGTGAGCATCAACTCAGCGCTGTCGAGATTGGCCGCCACTAAATCTGGGTACACCACCTCGTAGCAAATGTAGGGGGCAACGGCGTAATCAGCGGTTTGTAAATTATGCTGATTGCGCGGCCCCGGGTGGATAATCGAATTTGGTAAATCGAAAAACTCGATCAGGCCGCGCAGGTATTTTTCCAGCGGTACATATTCGCCAAAGGGCACGAGTCTCTGTTTGAAGTAAATCTGACTTGCAGCACCCAGGCCAAGGATGCTGTTGAAATACTTCAGTTGTTCGCGGTCATCAAAAATAATACCGCTAATCAATGCGGTGTTGTGGTGCGCCGCTAGGGTTTCAACTTCGGCCAAAAACTCGTCGGCCTCTGAGTACATTAATGGAATCGCGGCTTCTGGCCACAAAATTAAATCGGCATCCCAATGCGGTTCACTAAGGGCTAACAGGGTGTCGAGAATATGGGTGCGGTAAAAGGGGTTCCACTTAACTTCCAGCGGAATATTCGGCTGTATGATGGCGATCTCGACTTTGTCATCGTCGTTAAAGTGCGTCCACTCAATTTTTTCTAGCAGTGCGCCCCCGCCCCAAATGACAACTAACAGTGCGGCGGGTATTGCAAACTGTAGCCTAGTGGGCGGCGCGATATTGGTGTGGTTACTTTGGTTTGCTTTACCACGAAGCTGCAGGCCAAGCCAAACGATACCGCAGCCCGTTGTAACGACGAATAGACTTAGGCCGTAGACACCGAATATAGGTGCCCATCCTGCGAGCCATGTGTCGATATGTGCGTAGCCGCTATAGAGCCAAGGAAAGCCCGTTAACAACCAACTGCGAAGCCATTCACCCAGCACCCAAACGGCTGGAAAGCCAATTAAAATTGTCGTCTTATCAGGTGTAAACCAGCGCCGGAATAGGTAAAAGGGAAGGGAAAATACCAGTGCGAGAAAGCCAACGAACAGGCCGGTCATAATCAGCGCTAACCAGATAGGCGTGCGACCAAAATCGTGAATACTGATATAAACCCAAGATGCGCCCGCACCGAATAGGCCGAAGCCGAACAGTAAGCTGCGCAGCCAACTGCGGCCGCGAGGTTGGTCTATGAGTAGAAGCGCTAATATCGGCGGCGCTAAAATCCCTGCTGGCCAGAAATTAAAGGGCGCAAATGAGAGCGGAATTACCGCACCCGCAAGCAAACAAATTAGGCTGCCGAGCCAACCGCTGGTTAAGCGCTTTATGTGCATTACCAATTAGCTCTCGTTTGCGGGGGGGGTGTCGCTTTTAAGTGTTGCGCGCACCAAGTGAATTTGGCGGCTGTCAGAATAGAGTACTCGGAAGGTAAACTTTTCCATGTCGACGGTCTCATTGCGGCTTGGCATATGACCAAACGCCTGTGTAATTAAACCGCCAATGGTGTCGAACTCAACGTCGCTAAACTGCGTGTGGAAGAAATCGTTGAAATCTTCGATTGGTGTAAGCGCTTTTAGAATATAGTCGGTTTCTGATACACGACGAATAAAATCTTCATCTTCTTCGTCGGTTTCGTCTTCGATCTCGCCAACAATTTCTTCGAGAATATCTTCGATCGTTACCAGTCCGGAAATCCCGCCGTACTCGTCGATTACCAGTGCCATGTGATAACGTTTTTCACGGAACTCTTTCAGAAGAATGTTAAGTCTTTTGCTCTCGGGAATAATATTGGCAGTGCGTAGAACGGTATTCCAATCGAAATTCTCTTGGCCTTGCAGAATCAGGTGGAGCAGATCTTTGGCGAGAAGAATGCCTTTAACGTCGTCGCTGCTTTCGCCAATAACGGGGAAGCGCGAGTGACCGGATTCGATAACTTTGGGGAGAAAATCAGCGGGCGTTTCGGAATCTTTAATCAAGACCATTTGCGAGCGGGGAATCATAATTTCCCGCACTTGTAAGTTGGCGACATCGAGAGCGCCTTCAATAATGCTGAGGGCTTCTTGGTCTACCACCTTATTTTCGGCGGCGCCTTTAATGATATCCAGTAGTTCTTCGCGAGACTTGGGCTCGTTTGAAAAACCGTTCAACATACGATCTAACCAAGATCGTGATTTAGGAGAGTCGCCGTTGCTCGGCTGACTACTCGTGGGGTCGTCCGACATGATTGCGGTAGGCTCCTGTACGAGGTTGTCTAAAAGTGTTTAAACGTTATTGTTGGTAAGGCGCTGGATAACCCAGCGCCGCGAGTATTTTTGTTTCGAGCTGTTCCATTTGCTCTGCTTCGTCATCGTCCTGGTGATCGTAACCTAGCAAGTGCAAACAACCATGCACGGTCATGTGGGCCCAGTGAGCCTCGACGGGCTTATTCTGTTCATCCGCTTCTCGATCAACCACCTCAGCACAGATCACCAGGTCGCCGAGCAGCTCGATATCGACGTCGTCCGGCAATTCGCAGGGAAACGAAAGCACATTTGTGGGGTAATCTTTACCCCGGTATTGGCCATTTAGCTCGCGGCTTTCGGCTTCATCCACAACGCGGATGCTGAGCGATGGCTCGGCTAGCTGCGGGTTATCTAAGTTTGGGTTGTACTCGGCTGGATTCAAGCAGGCCTCGGCCCAGCGTCGAAAATCCGCTTCACTTGGCACCCCGGCAAATGCCGTTGCCACGTCTAGGTCGAGCTCTAAGCCTGCCATAGTGCAATCGTTATGTGTTGTGAGCGGTTGGAGTCGTCAATTCGTAAGCGGCGTAGGCTTCTACGATGCGCTGTACGATCGGGTGGCGCACGACGTCTTTGGCTTCGAAATGCGTGAAACCGATACCTTCGACTCCCTCAAGTATTGCCATTGCATGACGCAAGCCCGAGGCTTGGCCGCGCGGCAAATCGACTTGGGTTGGGTCACCGGTAATTACGGCAGTAGAGCCGAAGCCTATACGGGTCAGGAACATTTTCATTTGTTCGCGTGTAGTGTTTTGGCTTTCATCCAAGATTACGAAAGCATTGTTAAGGGTGCGGCCGCGCATGTAGGCAAGCGGCGCAACTTCAATGACATTGCGCTCAATAAATTTGGCAACAGTTTCAAAGCCCAGCATTTCGTATAGGGCATCGTAGAGTGGGCGTAGATAAGGGTCTACCTTTTGGGAGAGGTCGCCCGGTAGAAAACCAAGTTTTTCACCGGCTTCTACTGCGGGTCGAACCAATAAAATACGTTCTACCTCATCTTGCAGCAGCGCCTCTACAGCACAGGCCACGGCGAGGTAGGTTTTACCGGTACCGGCGGGGCCAATACCAAAAATAATATCGTTAACTCGTACCTTGGCAACGTATTGCTGTTGGTTGCCACCGCGTGGTTTTACGGTGCACTTTTTGGTGCGAATGATTGAAACGTGATCGATCGCTTTTTGGACATCTGATACGGGGGCTACATCCATATGGGACTCCTGAATTGCGAGATGAACTTGGTCGGGTGTCAGTTCGTCACCAGTGTTGGTTTGTTCATAGAGCTGCCTTAGAAGATCGGAAGCCTCTGTGCGCAACTTGCCGCTAACAGTGAACTCATTGCCGCGGCAGCGAATTTCTACATTGAGACGTTTTTCTATCTGTTTGAGGTGGCCGTCAAACTGGCCGTTGAGGTTGGCCAGACGGCGTGAATCGTTGGGTTCCAGCGCGAAACTGCACGCCTCGGACGTATCCGAAGACTCCGAAATTTGAGTGTTCAAAATGGGCTTTGTAACCTCTGCTTGAGTGTTCCAGCAAGACTAACCCAATACGACTTCACGGGGAAGTGGAAAAGGCCAGAAATGAGCCGGTTGATGGGCGTGACGAAGGACGTGGATTCGGCATGATTATGGCACGGGTACCGCCGCAACTAAGCGGATATTGGCATGTTGCGGGCTTTCGTCTGTGGAGTTGATTTGGGCATGCATTGGGTTTAATCGAGTTCGGACCCAAGCAGTACACCGCGCAACGAGTTGGGGAGCGCTTCTTCAATGAGGATGTCAGCGAATTTACCGATCAGTTCTGGTTGGTCGCAACGGAAATTGACGACACGGTTGTTCTCGGTGCGACCAGACAGTTGGCCGGGGTCTTTTTTGCTGTAGCCGGAGACGAGCACACGTTCGGTATTGCCAACCATTTGTCGGCTAATGGCCTGCGACTGCTGATTAATGCGCTGTTGTAGAAGGCTCAGGCGTTCTTTCTTCAGCTGTGCGGGCGTGTCGTCTTTTAAGTCTGCGGCTGGCGTGCCAGGGCGAGGGCTGTAGATGAAACTAAACGACATATCAAAGCCAATATCGTGGATTAGCTTCATTGTGGCTTCGAAGTCTGCTTCCGTTTCGCCGGGGAAGCCGATAATAAAATCGGATGAAAAGCAGATGTCGGGGCGGACTTCACGAAGACGGCGCAGCTTGGACTTGTATTCCAGTGCTGTGTGACCGCGTTTCATGGCCATCAGGATGCGGTCGGAGCCGCTCTGTACGGGAAGGTGTAAATGGCTGACAAGCTCGGGAACTTCGGCATACACCTGAATAAGGCTATCTGTAAATTCGACTGGGTGCGAAGTGGTAAAGCGAATACGGTCAATGCCGTCTATGGCTGCGACCATGGTAATGAGCTCGGCTAAATCAACCTCGCCATCGGGGCTAGCGCCGCGGAAGGCGTTAACATTTTGGCCGAGTAGGTTAACTTCGCGCACACCTTGACTGGCGAGATGTGTCACCTCCGCCAATACGTCAGCAGCGGGGCGGCTAACTTCTTCGCCACGGGTGTAGGGCACTACGCAGAAGGTACAGTACTTAGAGCAGCCTTCCATAACCGAGACAAACGCAGTAGCGCCATCGGCTTCGGGCTTGGGGAGGTTGTCGAACTTTTCGATTTCCGGAAAGCTGATGTCAACGACGACTGCGCCATTGTCGCGCTTGGTTTCCATCATCTCCGGCAGGCGGTGTAGGGTTTGCGGGCCAAAGATTAAATCTACAAAGGGTGCTCGTTTGGCAATGGCCTCGCCTTCTTGGCTGGCAACACAGCCGCCCACGCCAATCACCAAGTTTGGGTTCTTTGCTTTTAGGTTCTTCCAGCGGCCGAGCTGATGGAACAGCTTGTCCTGTGCTTTTTCGCGAATCGAGCAGGTGTTTACCAGTAGCACGTCGGCTTCTTCTGGGTTGTCTGTCGGTTCCATCTGGTGTGAGGCCCCGAGTAGGTCTTGCATGCGCGCCGAATCGTACTCATTCATCTGGCAGCCATGAGTTTGGATAAACAGTTTTTTGGTAGGACCCTTCACCGTGTTGGCGGCGTTGGTACTGGTTGCATCGGAGGCGATTACATCAGACATTGCTACTAATCTCAGGGGTGTTCAAAATTCGAGCGCGCATTATAGGTGAGACGCCGCAGCGAAGCCAGTAACCGGCCGAAACAAAACGATTTGGAAACCTTGTTTTTCGAGGGTTTAAACCCATATTGTGTTACCCTTTCCAGCTACAGTTTTTTGGTATGAGTACTATGTCGCTTAAGCCCGTATACAGAGTCGTCTTCTACAATCGCAATCAAGTTTATGAGATCTATGCCCGCGCAATCTATCAGAGCGAAATGTACGGGTTTATCGAGATTGAAGAGTTTGTATTTGGCGAGCGCGCTCAGTTGGTGGTCGACCCAGCAGAAGAGAAGCTAAAAACCGAGTTTGCGGGTGTTAAGCGCTCCTACTTGCCGATGCACAGTATTGTTCGTATCGATGAGGTTGAAAAAGAAGGTGCCGTTAAGGTGAGCGATGTTAAGGGAGGCGACAAGATTGCTCAATTCCCTTACCCAGTACCAGCGCCTAACTCTGACGGTTAGTGTTATCGGGATGTCAGAGCATATCTCTATAGCGAGTTAAATCCTTGGCCCAGCGCTAAAACATTACACCTTGCCGAGCATGCGCACGGCTTTGATGGTTTGTTTATTTCATGTCGACTCCTGCTTTTCTTGAACTTAACTATAAGTCTACGGGCCAAGGCCAGCCGCTAGTGCTGCTCCATGGGTTGTTCGGCTCACTCGAAAATCTGGGGTTGCTCAGTCGCGCGCTCGCCGAACAGTACCAGGTCTACGCCGTAGATCTGCCCAATCACGGGCGCTCGCCACATACCGAGCGTACCTCGTTGCCACTTATGGCACAGCAAGTTAAAGATTGGATGGACGCAAAAGGGCTGAATAAAGCCATTCTTGTTGGTCATTCTTTGGGTGGTAAAGTCGCTATGGAGTTGGCACTTACTTACCCTGAATCGGTTGTTTCCCTTGTGGTTATCGATATTGCCCCAGTTGCCTACCCGCCGTCTCACGGTGATGTGTTTGCCGGTTTGAGCAGCCTCGATTCGGCGAGTTTGGGCAGTCGCAGTGATGCTGATTTACTCCTGCTTCGCTATGTTCCAGAGCCAGCGGTACGCAGCTTTCTGTTGAAGAATCTCGTTCGCCAAGATCAGCAGTTTGCATGGCGCATGAATTTTGCTGTGTTACAGCGAGATTATGGCGCGATGTTGCAGGCTAATCGGGTGGACGCTATGTTCCCCGGCCCAGTGCTATTCCTTAAGGGTGAAAACTCTAGCTACATTCGCGCCGAGCACGAAGCCGATATGCGCTCAAGGTTTCCCGCTGCAGGGGTTAAAATCGTTGCCGACACCGGTCATTGGCTGCATGCAGAAAAGCCTTCGCTAACACAGCGCTTGTTAATAAAATTTCTCCAGCAGAAACCTTCCTAAACATAGGTGCGCTGCTACACTTAAAATGAATTACGCGTTTTAAGCCTTCGGCAGTACACCTTAGCCACCGTTAAGTGACCACTTCACATCCTTAGCGGTGCTGTCGATATCAAATATACTCCGATAAGTTGCGGCCAAAGCTCTGCATGTCTATTGCCATCCCGTTATTTTACATTTCAAGTGGCTTTATCTTCTTTATTGGGGTGCAAGGGCTATTTCTCGGAATTGCCGGCTTCTCCCGCCGCTTACTTGCCGCATTTGCTGCGGCGTGTTTTTTTGCTGGCGGTTATCAAATTACCTCCGCTATGGCGTATAGCACCGGTAGCTTTGATTCCCACACGGCAATTTTACATTGGCAAACCTTCTTTTTATGTGGCGCTATCCCCGCGATGTTCGCCTTTATTGGGCTCTATACCGCCGACCCAAATGTGCAGCGCTGGACACTTTTCGCCAGTCTCAATTCAGCGGCGTTGATTTTTATAGATCTTATTTCACCGGTTTCGTTGCGCTACACAGGAGAAGTGTCGTTCCTCGCAATGGAAATGCCTTGGGGTGAAATTCTGTATCGCGTGCGAGGCGAGCACGGCTTAGCCTCGATGAACCTGAATTGTTTAGGGTTAGTTCTGGCTGTATGGACTAGCTGGCGCGGTTGGTCCCTGCGCAACACTGTGGAAACCAGAAAGTTCTATTTCTTTATGATTTACACGCTGTTGCAGCTGTTTACCATTTCTTACGGTATTGGCGAAGAGCTTGGCTATATAACCTCGTTTAAAATTGTCGGCTTTAGTTTTGTTTTGATGGCGTTACTGATGGCCGTCAACATGGGCTTTGATGTTAATGCGATCGTGACTAATTATGGTGTTCAGCGCAGTCAATTAAATATTGAACGATCCATTTTTCAGGATTTAAAATCCGATCAAGAACGCCTGTCGCAAGTTGTGGAGCAGTCACCTCACTGTATTCATTTGTTAGATAAAAGCGGTCGCTTAATTCAGCGTAATCGAACCAGTCGCGATCTTTGGCGCAGTGATATTGTGCCGGGACAGTTGTTGTTCGACTACGAGCCCTGGCGTCGTTTAGGGCTAGAGAGCGAATTTCAGCGGGTATTGGAAAACAAAGCGCCGTTGGTGCGATTGCTAGAGGTTGAGCCGATACACCTAAATGCCAGTATGCGGAGTAAGTGGTTGAGTGTGACTCTGTTTCCCATTATTGGCGCAGATTTAAAAAGTAACGGCGTAGCCATTATCACCGAGGACGTTACCCGCCAGTATTTGATTGAAGCCTCTCTCAAGTCGGTGGCTTCGGGGGTGTCGGCGTCGAGTAATTTTGTTTTCTTCGATGAGCTCACTCGTCAGTTGGCGATTTTGTACGATGCGAGTTTTGTCATGATCGCGCAAATTAATCCCGATAAAACGATTGCGAGCTACACCACAACATCATTTTGTATTGGCGGCGAGATTCGAGAAAATTTTTCGGCACCACTCGAAGGTTCGGTGGGTGAATTTATTGTCAGCAGCGAATCTGCGGTAGCCAATAATGGAATTAAACAGCTCGTGCCAAGGGATCGCTCCGTTCAATACTACAATCTTGACTCTTGTGTTGGCGCGCGTTTACAAAACGATCAGGGTGAAATTACCGGTTTTATCGCTGTTCTAGATAGCGCCTCGTTTGCTCAGGTAGATGAGTTAAGCCCAATTCTCGATATTATTGCCGATCGTGCTGGATCTGAAATTCAGAGGCTAGAGGCTGAGAAACGCGTGCGCCGAATGGCGTTTGAAGATTTTATTACCGGCCTGCCGAATCGTGCAATGCTTCATGAGCACTTGATGCAATTGGTTACCGAGTGCGCTTCAACTAATGTATATGCCGCCGCTTTTTTTCTCGATATCGACCATTTTAAAACGATTAATGAGGCACTTGGACACGATGTCGGCGATAGTGTTCTTCGTCATATTGGCAATCGTTTGAAGTCTGCACTGCCGGCCGATTTTTTCGTTGCGCGATTAGGTGGCGATGAGTTTGTAGTAGTGCAACGATTTGTTACTCAGGCGGCGGTTGATCAAGGCTTGTTAATTACAGCAGGAAAAATTATTGAGTTGCTCAGCAAGCCGCTTGAGTTGGGTGACCGAGTGGTGTCGCTGGGCACGAGTGTTGGCGTGTTGAAAATACCGGATCAGGCGAGTACTGAAACCGACATTATGCGGCATGGAGATTCGGCCTTATTTAAGGCGAAGCAAGAAGGTCGTAACCGCTTTGAAATATACGATGCCGAGCTGCAAACTCGTGTAGACGAAAGGTTGGAAGTTGAAAAGGGCTTACGAATAGCTCTTGAGAAAAATCAACTAGAACTTTATTACCAGCCAAAAGTGAATGCAGTTGGCAGGATTTGTGGCGCAGAAGCGCTAATTCGTTGGCGGCATCCAGTGCATGGGTTTATTTCGCCAGCAACGTTTATTCCTGTGGCCGAAGAGACGGGTTTAATTCACTTGATTGGTGATTGGGTGGTTTCCACCATTGCCGAGCGTTTAAACGTTTGGCAAATGGCAGGCTTTGGTAATATTGGCGATGTGTCAATTAATGTGTCGGCGTGGCAATTTGCTCGGCCTGATTTCATACCGAAAACCTTAGCCGCGTTACGGCTTAATAATATCGATGTTTCAAGGCTGTCGGTGGAAGTAACAGAAACCGCCATTCTTCGGGATATAACCGCAACTAAAAAGAAGTTAAAACAGTTGCGTGACTTCGGTATTTCTGTCGCACTGGATGATTTTGGGACGGGCTACTCTTCCTTGGCTTACCTAAAAGATTTGCCGCTTGATGCGTTTAAAATTGATCGTGCCTTTGTCGATGATCTCGGTAGTTCACAAACGGCGGCGCTAGTGCATTCGATGCTATCTATTGGTGGGCATATGAACTTGGCGGTGATTGCGGAGGGTGTAGAAACGGCCGAGCAACATCGGCAACTTTGCGAAATGGGCTGTGAAATATTTCAGGGCTTCTATTTTGCTAGGCCTATGCCCGAATATGAATTTATTAGTTGGGTGGGTGACAACCTCGCCAAGTTTGGCGACCCTTCGGTTGACTCTTAACGTCTATCTAATCTCTCGGTGTTTCCCCTTTTTACGCTAGCCACATATTTTACTGCTGCTGTTTTACCGGCGATTAGCTGGCGTACAGAATCTAGCCGTTGAGCTACGGCGTTTGTTCAAGCTCTGAACCAAACATACTGCTATAATCGCCGCGATAAAAAACATGCGTTATGGCTAATTCGAGAATAAAGGTAAAAATTATGGCGGACTTAACTCCAGAAGACGAACAATTTTGGGATGTGGTGGATAACGTAATAGACGTGTCCAACAACGCGATGGAAACCAGTGAGCCGGGCTTGGTGAATTCTGCCATGCTTTACGCGGCGGCACGCTATACAACTTTTGTATTGGCAAGCCACTCGGAAACGCGCAAGGACTTTATTGCCGACACGCCAGAGGCTATTCGTCAATTCAGTGAGGAATTCCAACGATTACTGGAAGAAAACATGGAGGACTACGCGGAGAACTATAAAGTCTATATGCGCGACGAGGAAGACTCTGGAGCGAATAAGGATGCTGCTGAGGACGAATAATATCTGGCGATAAAAAAACGCGGTATTTTATGGCTGTAAAAAACAGTCCAATAAAATACCGCGATGTTATGGTATTTAGCGTACGGCTAACGCTTGGCGAACAGACGCTAATTTTACGCAGCAAATGAACACCTTCATAGCTGCATCAACTTGCTCTACGCTGGGAACAGTGGGTGCAATACGAATATTGGAATCGAGTGGATCGCTACCGTAGGGAAAGGTCGCTCCGGCTGGGGTGAGCTTAACGCCAGCTTCTCCGGCCAGTTTTACGATTTCCGCTGCGAGACCGGCGCGGGCATCAAACGAAATAAAGTAACCACCATCTGCAGATTCCCAACGGCCCAAATCGTTGCCGCCAAAAGCCTCTTCCAAGTGCGCTAAAACCGATGCAAAACGCGGCTTGATAATTGCTGCGTGTTTGCTCATATGTTCGAGCAATGAACCCTCGGCCGCAAACAGGCGAGCGTGACGTAATTGGTTGACCTTGTCTGGGCCAATGGTCATAAAGCTCAGAGATTTCTTCATTCCTGTTAAGTTCACTGCGCTTGCCGCGAAGAATGCTACTCCGGCACCTGCGTGGGTGATTTTCGACGTAGAGGCAAACTGCAGCACGGAGTTTTCCGTTCCTGCAGTGGCACAGGCGTCGTAAATACTAGCCAGCTCAACTGGGTTGTCGGAAAGGTCGTGAATGCCGTACGCGTTATCCCAGAAGACTCTAAAATTATCGGCTGCGATTTTTCCAAGGCCAGCAATGCGAGTAACGGTTTCGTCACTGTAAACTACGCCAGTGGGGTTGGAGTACTTGGGTACACACCACATGCCTTTGATTGAGCTGTCATTTTTCACGAGTCGCTCAACTTCGTCCATATCTGGGCCGGTTGAGGTCATTGGCACGGTTACCATATCGATGCCGAGGTGTTGGCATACGGAAAAGTGGCGGTCGTAGCCGGGTACGGGGCAAATAAACTTTACCTTGCCCTCTTTGCTCCAGGCGGAATCTGGCCCTTCTAGACCAAAGAAGTGGGCAATCGACATAGCTTGGTGCATTAGCGTTAAGCTGCTGTTACCGCCGGCCATTACGTTTTCGATAGGCGTTTTTAACATTTGCGCGCCAATTGCGCGGGCTTCGGTAATGCCGTCCAAGCCGCCGTAGTTGCGTGTATCTACGCCGTCGGTGGTGATATAGTTGCCAGCCAGAATTCCGTCCAGAGCGTCGGCGAGCGCCAACTGTTCTGTAGATGGCTTGCCGCGGGTTAGGTCTAGATTCAGCTTCTGCGACTTAATTGCGTCGTAGTCTGCGGCCAGAGATTGTTCCCACTGTTGCAATTGTTCGGTGGAGGCGGTATTGAGTTCCAAAGCATTCCCCTTAATCGTTAATGGCGATGCTTGCGCGAGGCGGTGAGTGTGGTCGGACAAACAGCTCGGGGCCCTCGGCTAGCGGGCGGATTATACCGATTGACGCCACGGAAATCAGCGGATATTTCGCTCCATTTGAGCCTATGTGGCACCATTTTTACTTTTGCCGGCCGTGCTGGCGTTCGCTATACCGTTACCACATCACCAGCGACCACAAAGCTAAGGTTTTACTCGATATGACACGACTTTTTACCTCGAGCGGCTACCTTGATGCCGATGATGACCGCAGCCCGTTTCCGCTGGAAACTGTGCCCGCGTTCCTGCGGGTGCTGTTAAGTACCGATGGCACGGTAACCAAGAGTTTGGAATCCTACTTTTGGGAGCCAGTAGCGGTGATCAATTGCGGCCAGTCTTATCAAACCCTCAGCGCGGATGCACCGGTGATTGAGCGGCGCGTCGGCGACCGGGTATTGCGTCGCAGTGTAAAGCTAATGGGCAAAAAAACGGGTACCTGTTATGCGATGGCCACGTCACTGATTTGTACCGAACAGCTATCCCAGCAATTGCGTACCGATCTTGACGCAGGAGTGATGGGCATTGGCGAGTTGCTGCGTGAATGTGGGTTGGAAACTTACCGAGAAATTGTCGCCATCGGCGAGGGTAATGGCGGCGAAAGCTTAGCGGCTAGCGATTCGCTATGGCGCACTTACCGCATTGTGATGGCGCATCAACCCTTTATTCAAATTAGCGAATTCTTTCCCTTGGCGGTGTATCGCTAGCTTTTGGTGATGCGCTGTTTTTATCTCTTAAGGTTTGGTTACCACATCTAAGATGGCCTTTACCGCAGGTTTTGGCGTTTTGTTGCGATTATAAAGCAGTGGGTAATTGGTGCGATTGGCGATGGGGTAGTCGTTTTTCCACGACATACTATCGTCGACCCCCCAAAATGTTACCCGATCAATTTTGTCGCGGCGCTGGTAAAAAAGCTTAAACAGCTCGGCGTAACGATCGCTGAGTTGTTGCTGAACATTGGCGGGAAGGCCGTCGGCGTAGGGGTCGAGATAGGTTTTAAACTCTTCTAGTTGATACTGCGGGTGGAGCATACCTGTACCAATAATCTGTCCCTCGCGAGTGAGCGGCAGTACGTCTATATCCAGCTCGGTAATCATGACTTTCACCCCGAGCGCGGCAAAAGCGTCAATAGCGGCTTCTATATACTCGGTTTTTGGGTAATTTAGACCCCAGTGCCCCTGAATTCCTATGCCATCGATACGAATTCCTTCAGCTTGCAGCATCTTAACCAGACGCACGATACCGTCGCGTTTTGCGGGCCGCCAAGCATTAAAGTCGTTGTAATACAACTCGGTATTCGGGGCGTATTGCGCGGCGTATTTAAAAGCGGCTTTCACCAGCTCGTCGCCGTCGCCAATACCTTCAACCCATGTGGTCGGACGATATCTGCCATCGTCGGCAATGACTTCGTTCACCACATCCCATGCGTCTACCTTGCCCGCATAGCGTCCTGCGACGGTTTTAATGTGTTGTTGCAGGCGATCCATTTGCGCGGCGGGGGTATTGGGTTTGCCATGCTTATCGTGAAAAAACCAGCTTGGTGTTTGGTTGTGCCAAATGAGAGTGTGGCCAACGGTAAACATCCCGTGAGCCTTGCCGAACTCAACGAAGGCGTCGGCCGGACCGAAGTTGTATACCCCCGGTTCTGGATTGATCGGTGCCGCTTTCATGGCATTTTCGATCGTAATAGAGTTGAACTGATCCAGAACGATTTGTTGGCTTGGTTTATCTGCTCCGATAATAATGTCGTAATTAATCGCAGTGCCTATATAGAACGCGCCTTGGTAGGCCTCTTTTAGGCTGTTGGCAAGGGCTGTAGTGCAGCAGCCAACTCCGATAATGATCGAGATGGCGGACTGCCTTAGGCGGAGAGATATAAGTGACGTGTTCATGGCAGAGTTACCCTTATTATTAAGTTGGTTCTATTCGTATCAGATCTAGTCGTTTCAATACTATTCGTGTTCGTGCGTGCGCAAGGAGGGATTGTAGCCCGCTTTCGCGATGGTGGGCTTTGTGTATTGAGTAAACCAGCTCGAAAGCTGGCGAAGCGCTGGTTTGGCGACTAATCTATTAATGCCTACATTGTGTCAGGCCGTGGTGTCGGGAGGTAGTGGTATCGGTGTGTGATATTAGTTATAAAGCTCGGTCTCGCCGAGGGCTAGGGGCCGCCGCAGGCTTTAATCTAATCGAGCTGATGTTAAGCCTATTAATAGTCGCTGTTCTAACCGCCATCGCGGTGCCGTCCTATCGCAGCTATGTTGAGCGTGCTGAGATAAAGATGGCGATGGCTGACATTGCCGCTATCGACCACAAAATTGCACGCTACCTGTCGAAAACGCTCTCCTACCCGCTGTCTCTAAATGATGTTGGAGTGACGAGGCTCGACCCGTGGGGTAATACTTACGTTTATCTCAATATAAGTACTGTTACCGGAAACGGGCAGTTGCGAAAAGATAGAAACCTCGTACCAATCAACACCGATTACGACCTCTATAGCCGTGGCAAAGACGGCGCGAGCGTAGCGCCACTAACCGCAAAAAAAAGCCATGACGACATTGTTCGTGCGAATAATGGTGGCTATATAGGCTTGGCACAAGACTACTGATGAATAAAATCACCTCATGAATAAGGCTGCGCGGTATAACTTGCTGAGTTCCAAATTAGCGCGTCGTACTTTACTACTGT
This sequence comes from Teredinibacter waterburyi, assembly GCF_001922985.1. Taxonomy (GTDB): domain Bacteria; phylum Pseudomonadota; class Gammaproteobacteria; order Pseudomonadales; family Cellvibrionaceae; genus Teredinibacter; species Teredinibacter waterburyi. The sequence continues at coordinate 5,619 of NZ_MRUH01000056.1, read as the reverse complement.
TCATCCTCAGCTCCCTAATTCCAATAATCGTATTTTCCTTTCTTGGCAGCCGTCAAATTGAGCAACTCTACACAAAAAAACAACAGCAAGAGCTGCGTCAAACGGCGAAAAACTTTGGTCTGATTTTATTCGAACGACTTAGCTTCTTAGAGCTACATACCGCGCATCTGCGGAGCATGCTACTGCAGGGTGATAGTAAAGAGATCTCCGCCGCAGCGCTGGATAAATTCACCTCGGATGAGATAGCGGCTGTACGTCTAATTAATAGCGACGATACGGCAAGACATTTTCAGCTTAATTCCACAGTGGCAGAGAACTTTTACCAGCATTTGTCGAATGTCCGAACGCCGGCCCTTATTGTTAGCAATGGAAAAGAGCCCACGCTTTATTTTGTGTATCGACCACTGCAGGTCGACGGAAAAATGTTAGTAAGCTTTCAGTTAAGCAGCGAATATATGTGGCGCCACTTAGATAACTACGACCCAAGAATAAAATATTCTGTGCGGGGTAGTGACGGAGGCTTACTGTTTGAGACCCGTGATGACCTTGACCTACATCTTACCTCGACTCACAAACTTGTAGAGGGAGAGGGCGCGGCCGTATGGAGCCTCTACCTCGATGCGCGATATGCCGCAGGCGATTGGAAAATTAGTGCGTTTTCCACCGGTGCTGATAGCGTAACCGATGCGCAGCAATTTAAAACCTCAATTCGGTACACAACAATACTGGCAATACTCTTGGCTGCACTTATTAGTACCTATGTGATTAGGCGTACGACGGCGCCAATTTTCGCGTTGCGTAAGGGTATAGAGCAAATAAATCAGAATCGGTTTGGTCATCTCGTCGATATTAGCAGCGGTGATGAATTCGAAGCACTTGGCAACACGTTTAATGGTATGTCGTTGCGGTTACACAACTATATTTTTGCAATGCGTTCATTAGCGGCTATTGATAGGCTGATTTTGGAAAAACTCAAAATAGAAGATGTTGTACGTGTTGTTCTGGTCGAAGGTGTGGAGCTTTTACACGCGAAAAGACTATGCTTTTTCGTCAGTTCTGATGACCTATCTAACCCAAATGATTTCTATAGTTTTAGCGAAGGCTGCGAAATATCTGGCGGTGTAATTACTATCAATAATTATGATCTCTATCAGCTGCATCACCCGCAAAGCATCCGAAAAATATCGGATACGGCAATAAATCGAGAAACATTCCCGTTTAGTAGTGAAGCGGATTACATTTACACCAATGTACTTTGGCAAAATGAAAAACCGAAAGCGATTCTTATAGCGGTGTTTAATTCTCTGCCTGAAGATTATGTAGCGGGTATCGCATCGTCATTTTCCGACCACGTAAACGTTGCCTTAGCTAATTGCAACTGGGAAGAAAAGCTATTTCAACAGGCACATTACGACCTGCTAACAGGTTTGCCGAATCGATATAGATTTAGAGACAAGTTAAAAGACACGCTAGAGCAGGCGCAGGGCGCTAAGCAGCAAGTTGCATTACTGTTGATTGATATAGATAACTTTAAAAAAATTAACGACTCGTTCGGCCAAAAAACTGGTGATGAGACCTTGCAGCGAATGGCCAATTTGTTGGCCAGTGCGGCAGGTTTGGAAAGGCCGCTGGCCCGTATTGGAGCCAATGCCTTTGCTTTAATCTATATCTTCCCTCTAAATTCCCGCACTACTATTGTCGAAGAAACCGGTGCCCTTGCGGAGCGTATTCGATTAGCGGCGCGAACACCCCTAACGCTAAATAATCACAAATTTAGCAATACGGTCACGATTGGTATTGCGCTCTACCCGAACGACACAGAATCCTCTGAAACCCTCCTGCAGTGTGCCGACGAGGCAATGTTAGAAGCAAAAAAATATGGCAAAAATCATATTTACTATTATTCAGAGGTCTATAACACCTCGGCGCTGGAGCGGGCTCGCTTTACCGCGGATATTAACCGAGCACTTTCAAACAATGAATTTGAACTTTACTACCAGCCAAAAGTTAATTTACGTACGCAAAAAATGGACGGCTGTGAGGCGTTGATTCGCTGGAATCACCCGGAAAAAGGCCTATTAACCCCGTACTTTTTTCTGCCGCAAGCAGAGGAGTATGGCTTGATTGGCGAGCTGGGTATTTGGGTATTACGTGAAGCTGCGCGACAAAAAGTTGAATGGCAAAGTCACGGAGTTAACCCCGGACGAATCGCGGTGAACGTGTCAGTGTTGCAGTTGATTGATAAGGACTTTGCCCGAGATGTACAGCGAATATTGGCCGAAACACTCTGCAAAGGAGAGCAGCTTGAATTCGAAATCACTGAAACAGCCTACGTCGAAGATATGGATAACTTCAGGGTTGTAATTAGTGATTTGGAAAAAACCGGTATTGTGTTTAGCGTAGATGATTACGGAACAGGCTATTCATCCTTGTCTATGATTCTAAAGTTGCCGGTGGCGAAACTAAAAATAGACAAATCCTTTGTTGATGGAATTCCAGGTAATGATATTAGTAACTATATAGTCGAGTACGTGATTGGTATGGCCAAAAAGATCGGTATTACCGTGATTGCGGAGGGGGTAGAGTCCACCGAGCAGCTCGGACTCTTAAAGCAATATAAGTGCGATATCATTCAAGGCTATATTTTTAGCCTTCCAGTGCCGGCGACAAAGTTAGTGGAAATGTTAGAAGATAATGCCTTCGCCGCACAATTTTCCAGTCTGCAGGCCCTTTTAAGTGAAAAACTATCGGACTAGCGTTATCATTATCCATCGATAAATTGATAGTTCGGCGTTGGACATGGTGAATGCCCGTCCGATTAGCCGCTGCGCGGGTAGTCCATATCATGGTTAAATCCTATAAAAGTGTTGAGCAATCTCAGGTTGTTATCTCGCAGTTAATGCTGCCATCCAATACAAATTTCAGCGGTAAAATTCACGGGGGCTATATTTTGTCACTGCTTGATCAGGTGGCATTCGCTTGCGCGTCTAAGCACTCTGGCCACTACTGCGTTACCGCATCGGTGGATACAGTTGATTTTCTTAGCCCTGTCGAAGTAGGCGAGTTGGTAACCTTGAAGGCCTCTATCAATTACGTTGGCAATACCTCTATGGTTGTCGGTATTCGGGTGGAAGCTGAAAATATTCAAAACGGTACGACAAAACACTGCAATTCGTCTTATTTCACAATGGTCGCGAAAAGCGAAGCCGGAAAGTCGGTACGAGTGCCAGGGCTAACCTTGAAAAGCTCCCTAGACCTGCATCGTTTTGTTAAAAGTATCAGTCGCATCAAACACAAGAAAGAGCGTAATGCGTACGCCGAAATTACCTGCGTAGATGTACCAGAAGTTATCGAACAACTAAAGGGCTATAACGTTCAGATAGACCTTTAACCTCCGAAAAAACGTGTAAATATCCGGCGCGATATTATGATTAACTCTTGTACCTATATCGGTTTATGTAATCCAAAAAGCCCAAGCAATGTCGGCTCGGTAATGCGTGCGGCCGGTTGCTTTCAGGCTGATGCGGTGTTCTATACCGGTAGTCGCTATGGTCGCGCAGCACGTTTCCATACCGATACGCATCAGCAAAGTTTATCAATTCCACTTGAACCTCGGGATAACCTTTTGGCCGATCTCCCCGAGAATGTAAAGATTGTGTGTGTAGAATTAGTCGAGGGTGCAACGTCTCTAACCGAGTATCAGCATCCAGATAGGGCCATTTATATCTTTGGTCCAGAAGATGGCAGTATTTCTCAGCAACTTGTCGATGCGGCCGATGATGTTGTGTATATACCTACGGTCAACTGTTTAAATCTGGCGGCTACCGTAAATGTTGTACTTTACGATCGTCTGGCAAAGCAAGACACTGCTGAGGCGGGTATTGCCGAGCATTCGATTGGCGATGATCTCATCTGTAAAAGCCGAGACATTAATAATCGCCTGCGCGTTACCAAGTAAACGAGTTAATTAGGTCGGACCCTTGCGGGACAAAAAAACAATATTAAAAGCTACGAATAACCAATACTAAATAAGGATTTTTTATGTCGGATACAGGTATAAATAAGTTGCCGCCTCGAGCGGTATTGTTAGCGGTTCTTTCCATTGCTGTTGGTGCAGCGCTCGTGTTTTTGTTTTCTAAAGCGTTTTTCTACGCGGAGCCTGGGTATATTTACCATGTGCGTACCGTGTTTGGCAGCGAAGAGGTGGTAACCGAAGTGGGTTATAAGTTCTACCCTATGGGCCGCTACAACGCGTGGAAACGCGCAATGACAGTGCAAGCCTTGGGCGACGGTAACGTCAGTGGAATTCGCGCTGAGGCCGATTCCGAAAATACGTCGGCAAGCTTACCGCCTATGAGTATTATGTTTTTAGATCAAGTAGACGCTCATGCCGAGGCTACGGTTCGGTTTTCGATACCTTCGGATACCGAATCATTTTTACGCTTAGCACATGAATATCGCACCCCAGAGAATCTACTGCGTACAGCTTTGATGCCAGCCTTTAAAGAAACACTTCAAGCAAATGCTTCGCTTATGGCCGCAGAAGAATACTATGCCGGTGGCCGTACCGAGTTTAACTCGGAATTCGAAAATCAAATGGGCCGTGGTATTTATTTGGTAAAACGCAATGAGGTAACGGTGAGGAGCGGACGCGCAGCAACGTCGTCTGCCAATGCGTCCTTGGGAACGGAGCAGGAAGAGTATGGCGAGGATTCGAAAACCGTTTTTATTGTCCAAAAAGTATTAGACGATACGGGTCAACCAAAGCGAAAATCGCAGCGCTTTTTAGATTTTGGAATCACCGTGGTGTCTGCCCTGGTTACCGATATGCGCCCGAACCAAAAATTTATTGAGCGCATGCAGTTAAAGCAAAAGGCCTCTGCAGATCGCGCCATTGCACGTGAACAGCGTGTGCAAGAAGAAGAGCAGCGTTTGTTGGCAATAGCTCGAGGCGAGCGTGAAGTTGCCGAGCGCCAAGCTAAGGCTAAGGTCGAGCAAATTCAAAAAACCACCGAAGCGGAAACCGACAAGCAGCTAGCGATTACCGGTGCAGAAAAATTAAAGGCTCAGGCGAGTATCGCTCGCGAAACTGCAGAAATTAATTTGGGCAAAGCGAAATTCGAAGCGGAAACTCGTCGTACGCTTGCAGAGGCCGAAGCCTATCAGAAGAAAGTTGTTATGCAGGCGGATAACGCCCTAGCGCAAAAATTGGATGCAGAGATAGAAATTCAGAAACTCTGGGCGAGCGCTTTTGCTAAACGGCAAGTGCCTAGCACGGTATTTGGTGGCGGTGCTGGTGGTGGAGCTCCTGTAGGTAGTGATTCAGAAGTTCGTGCGTTTATGCAGCTGTTAACCTTAGATGCGGCCAAGCGTCTGAGTTATGACCGGGATGTATCGAAAGCGAATTAAATACAGCCAGCTAATAATAGTAATCGATATAGCTAAGGCGCCTTAACTGGCGCCTTTTTTGTTGGTGGAATCCTGAACGGCATCCGGCTTTTCGCTGTCGATATTAAGCGGAATTCCCTAGACGCTTTTGCAGGCACTGAATCGCCATCGCCGCCGAGGTTCGATTGTCGACTTGTAGTTTTTTAAACAGTTGTTCTAAGTGCTTGTTAA
>NZ_MRUH01000055.1 GCF_001922985.1 Teredinibacter waterburyi | reverse complement strand
AAAGACAATTAGCACAACCCTACCACCGACAAAGCACTGCTTTTAATACCACGCATAACGCCTATGTAAGAGGCATTTTTGTAGTTGATTGTTTTGTGCCATTTAAGCACAAAACGAGCGACGGAAAAAATGTCCTTCTTGACATATTTGTTAAGCATTTTTTAATACTGGATTAACTTTAAGTCGCATTTTTTATTTACCAAGCTTACCGCTGAATTTAACAATGCTTCAGCGTCTGACGTGCCAACAATCAATTCTTTAACTTTTAGTAGATTTCTTTGAAATTCGGCATCAAATTCTTTCGAATCTTTATCGGAGCGGTATCCCTGTATTTGGTCTAAACCCCTGTTGATATCCTTCGCAAGATCATAGAAAGTCTCTATCACAAGCACCTCTTCTTCTAAAATTGCACCCTCTGTAAGTAACATTTCATAGGAGGTGTCGTAGGTCTTGCATGGAAATCTATAAAGAGGTGCCTTAACTCCATGTTCTAAATAAGCTCTTCCTTTCTTTCCAATTAACGATATTTCTGAGCGAATAGCTCGCCAGTGAGACCGAATTTTACGCTTACGATCCAACCAGTTTGGTATGAATGCCAATATAAAGCCAAATAATATTAGTAATGCTTCGATCATAGTTTTTGCTTAACGCCGCTATGTGGGGCATTTATTGTGGAGTGGAGTTTTGGGGTAAAGTGGCGTAGCCGCCCCAAAACGGAGCGTAGCAATAAATGTCCCTACGATAGCTTTGTTATGCGACTTTCTATACATACAAAACAACCCGTTCACCACACACAACAAAGCCATAAATTTAGTAAAAATAGCTTAGATTTAGACTTAAAACCCAAAGCCATTACCAACAACCATTGAGATTAACCTAGCTTTACACTTTAGCCAAGAACTCACAGAAAATAGAGCTACAACTACGAATACAAGAAAAACCAAAAACTATAAACGTGAACTCTAGAATACTGGTAGCGTCTGGACGATGTTGTGCTGCTTGCTAACGTAAACTGAGGATGCACGCAAACTCTTCGAAACCAGATGAGACTTTTACAGAAAACAACACCAATGAATTACAAGCCCTACTCTACTAGCCGTTAAGACGCAT
>NZ_MRUH01000054.1 GCF_001922985.1 Teredinibacter waterburyi | reverse complement strand
AGACAATTACCACAAACCTAAAACCGACAAAGCGCTTTTTTCAATACCACGCATAACGCCGCCATAATTTGCCGACTGAAGCGTAGCGTAAGGCGGTCAAATTGATGGCTTTGTTAGCTGTGACGTTACTTAAGTTGAACGCCGTTTATACTCATTGATAAATTAAAATATGCTTCTTTGACTGTTTTGGTCATATGTTTTGACGTTTGGTATTTACCAACTCCATTTTCCGTACTCACCAACCAGTATGTTTCGCCATTTATTTTTGGCAATATATGCTTCAGCGGAATCATACGACCTTTAACAATATCGCCACACCAAGGGACCGAAACTTCTACGTTACCCAGTTTAGGATCAGTAAATTTAAATGAGCTAGTTTGACCTGATTTTTCAGAACCAACCTCCCGAACGTCCCAGTAGTTTCCGCGCTCAGCGCATAAAGCATCGTAGTATTCTTCGCACTTTAATTCCATACTCATCTCCTGCTCTTGGAAGGCAAGGCTAACGATTATGGTTTTATCAATAGGCTTCGGCTCACGCTCTACCTTCATATCTATGCATTCATAGACCCCGCACCCAATTAACACGATCATCGATATCAATAATAGTTTCTTCATGGCACTCATGACAGCTAACGCCAAGCTCACCTGCAATTTTTGCTGTGAGCGTTTGTGTAAAATGGAGCTGCGCG
>NZ_MRUH01000053.1 GCF_001922985.1 Teredinibacter waterburyi | reverse complement strand
GGCTTCGCCACTTTACCGCAAAACTCCACTTCACACGCGTCACAGGTTAACGCGGCGTTATGTGTCACCATGAAAAAAGGATATGTTGCGATGAGTGTTGTTTATAGAGCTTTATTAATCTTGTGCTTTCTCTTTTTAGCAATAGCTTGCTATGTCTTTGGAGTCCCAGCTGGCGGAGTAGTATTTTTATTACTGGGCCTAGTGTTTGAAGGCTTGTTTTGGGCTGGAATATTTGGCAAGAAGAAATCAAAATCAAGCTTGTAAAGCTTTTAAATCCGAAGTGAATTAATGTTGCTTTTTTAGTTTTATCTTGGTTCCTTCGGTAGTTACCATTTTCGCAAGCAGTTTTTAACGTTCGAAAATTCTGCTTTTAAAAGCGGGGCGCTAATCTGGGTTTGCAGTAAACTGTGGTTCTTCTTAAAGGCTAAATTAAAGTCAAATGCAAAAAACATAACAAAGCAATCAAGCGGATGGCCTTTAAGTTTCACTTTTTCCATTCCGCTGCGCTCCATTTTATGGCAAAAGTGAAACTTAAAAACCACCGCTTATTGCGGCGTTATGCGTGGTATTAAAAGCAGTGCTTTGTCGGTGGTAGGGTTGTGCTAATTGTCTTTTTAGTTTGTGCCGCTCCAACAGCGGTTTAGTAGAGTAAATCGCAGTGATGCAGTCAGGGGAGTGGCATTCAATTTCTAGTCGGTCGTGTCCGCACTATGTCTCCCGTCGTTGTTCTCAGTGGTTCCTTTATAGGCAGTACCAAATCAATCTATTGCTTAACCTTCTTGTAGTATTATTTTGGGTTTTTGGTAGTATCTGGTTTCAATATCTATTGTCTAAGCGCTTCGTTTAGGCTGTGGGGCCACCTAAGCGGTCGCCCAACGTGTGTGTTATTTTTTGGGCCGCCTCGCATAACAAGGCGCTCCACCTGACAATTTTTGCTGCGCTCGTTTGTGTATGTCGCGTAGCTCCATTTTACACAAACGCTCACAGCAAAAATTGCAGGTGAGCTTGGCGTTAGAGGTCTCTCGGATTTTGGACAACGATAAAGAAATTGAGTCAAAAATAAAAAAGCTTCTAGAAAGTGGCAGACTTAAAGAGTCCACGAAAAAAGTACTAAGGTCACTAACAGCTAGAGAAGCTAAAGTAATTCGTGAGAGGCTGGGTTGGGACGTTAGCTCAAATGAGTCGTTGGAAGAGATCGCCAACCGTTATGAGATTACTAGAAAGAAAATAAAGCAAATAGAAGATAAAGCACTAAAGAAGCTTCGCAATAGAGACCCAAACAATGATGATCCTGAAACAAGCTAAACCTCTAACAATCAAAGGCAGCCTCGCCCCTGCGGGGCTGGACCTCGCTGCGCTCGGCCGCTGCTTTGGGCGTTATGCGTGGTATTAAAAAGAGCGCTTTGTCGGTTTTAGGTTGTTGTCAGTTGTCTTTTTAGTTTGTGCCGCTCCAGCAGTGGTTTAGTAGGGTAAATCGCAGTGATGCGGT
>NZ_MRUH01000052.1 GCF_001922985.1 Teredinibacter waterburyi | reverse complement strand
GCTTCGCCACTTTACCGCAAAACTCCACTCCACACGCGTCACAGGTTAACGCGGCGTTATACAAAAAAGGAGAATCGAAATGTCATTTACTGATGACACAATTGATGTAGTAGTAGCATTAGGAAAAGGAGTCTATTCTGTAGGCCAAGATATCGTTCTTGGTGTAGAAAGAACAGGAGAAGGGCTTGGTCTAGGCAGCGACGGCCGCATGACATCAATTGGTTATGAAAATAGAGCCATGGTTTCTATAGTTGAAGATTTTGTTAAATATGGAATCAGTGATCAGAGGAGTCCTCTGTACAAAAGTATTGTTCATGTTCTTGAGCATTATTATTCCTACTTTCCAGATCAGGTAATCACGGCTTTAGCTAAACAAGCTGGTATAGGAGCTGGGTATACCGTTGGAAGAATGGTAATAGGTAAAAAGTTAGCTACAGCAGTTGCCACAAGAATTGCTATGGCTATTGCAGCAAGTGCGGCATATAAACAAATAGCAAAACGTATTGGAGTCTCCGCTGGAGCATCGGCCACAGGAATAGGCACTCCTATAGGCTTACTTATGATGCAGGGATTTATGCAACGTTCTTCTCATGCCTCAATACGCCTTAAAAACAAAAGCCCTAAACTTTACTCCATTTTGCATAGGAATGGTGATCTACAACTGCTCTATTTTTTACTGGAAAAGCCTCTAGAAAAGTACGTCCAAGCCATTTCAACTGCAGAAAGAAACAATGCACAATTTCAAGGCGCAATAAAAAGAAAGTACAAGCTGAATTAATTTAGTGATTTATGAGGGACTAATCATGACTCCAAAAAAATGGGCCTATTACCTATCGAAACTTACGTTAATCGATGAGATTCTAGGTTTTATATACTGGGCACTTGCTATTTACGGTATGTTTCTTATTGTAGGTTACATTAAAAGCCAAATGGAAATGATATCTGCTCTTTTTGTTTATATCATTACAGTAACCATTTTTTACATTTTCATTTTAAAAAGAGTCAAAAGGTATTTTAAAGGCGATCCAAAGTAAATGCCTAGTATCAACTTTGAACCGCGACAATAATAGTTAAAGTCCATAAAACATTTCCTCTGGT
>NZ_MRUH01000051.1 GCF_001922985.1 Teredinibacter waterburyi | reverse complement strand
GGCTATTTTACAGCTCGCCTTCCTATTTTTAAAAAGTGTCGCGGTTAGTATATGAATTCGGGGCTTATAACAAAGCATTCCAGCGGACAAGCCGCTGAATGCGGCGTTAGATTCCTAGGCTCCTGCTAAGACGGAAGATCATATAGAACCATGGATAGAAGTATCGAAAAAATCATCAATCCGCTTTGGTTGGAGTCAATAAGGAAGATGGAAAAGCAATTGAGCCTTACTGCATCAGTGTTTCAGGAATCTGAAACAATGCGAACAATAAGAAAGCTCAGTGAAACAACAAGGCTGGCATCCTTGGCTTTTAACGAATCAGAATTAATGAAATCCGCTCGGATTGCCGCCGACAGTAGTAGACTCGCTTCGCTTGCTTTCCACGAATCGGATGCCATGAAGTCTATTAGGCAATTGACAGAATCAAGTCGGCTGGCAACGTTAGCTCTACAAGAATCGGATGCTATGAGGTCTTTTAAGGCTGTAGCTGAATCAGTCCGACTATCCTCTCTAGCATTTCAGCAGTCTGATTTTGCGAAGCAGCTGGAAAATTTTGAAAAAACAAGCCAGCTTGCATCAATTGCTTTGCAGCAATCTGAAGCATTTAAGCAAATATCTCAAATTAGTAACTTGGCGTCATTTAAAGCTTTAGCCAGTCTAGATAACAGCCCATTTCCTCAAAGTGCAGCCTTGGCCTTTATATCGGAAATGGGCAAGACTGATATAACTGATGAATCTCTTAAAGAGATAGATGCTCAAATAAGCGCAGAGATATATTCGCAAACAGATTTTAATGCGCTATCTGACAAAACTAAGAGCATCTTGCTCTATTTATACCACTATTATTTTTTGCCGTTTTTACTTAGTTGCCTATCTGCTTACATGATGACCAATGCAGTGGAAGCAAGAAAAGAGCTGGAGTCTATATCTACGCCTACCGAGGTAAGGCAATTTACTCGCGCACCTAACCATAGTTTTGATCGATCCTCGCTAAAGGGATTTCGTGTCACAACAGTACAATCTCTTCATTTTAGAGAAGGCCCCAGTATGAAATCCGAAATAATAACGACTTTGCCAATTGGTTCGTTAGTCGAGGTAATAGATAAATCATATCGCTCATGGCTTCTAGTTGAAGTAGAGATTGATGGAGTGCTTGAGCATGGCTGGGTGTCGAGACGCTATACAGCATATTTTAAATGAATCTAACAAACGGTTGCACCGGACAAATTTCCGCTGTCACCTTTTGTGCAAAAGACGCACAAAAGCCGCCATCAAAAATTTTCTCGGTGAGCCGGGCGTTATGTTTCTTCAAAAATTGGATAGTGCCAAATGAAAAAGTTATTTCTTCTATTTTCTTGTATCTACTTTTATGGATGTTCTGCAGTTTATATTCCACCAGAGAACGTAAATTTAGTCTCAGTAACATATGTTACTAAATCTTCACCTAAAGCTGGGAGATTTATTAAACCTGTAATGTCAATCTTGAAATATGAAAATGGCGACTGTTCAACTCAGACAATTATGGGGGATCTATTTGGCACCATGGAGGAGCCAGGCAGGGTTCATGTCCAAGTTGCTGCAGGTGAGCAGCTTTTTAATACTTATTCTACAATGGGAAGTAGCGGTTCAAGTATGGTTGTGACAGTTGTCGGGTCAAAATTTACTCCTGTTCTCGGCCATAGGTATGAAATTGAGGTGCTTTATAATGATAAAGCTGTGGTGAGAGATATTACTGAGTTAGAGCCTGTAATAATTGCGGCGGGCGTGGAGAAATATGAACTATGCAGGCCTAAGTAATATGCTCGGAAAACATAACAAAACGTGCTAGCTGACATTTTGGCCGGCGCTCCGTTTTGTGTATGGCTTCACCATTTTACACAAAACTTCACACCAACCAAAATGCAGCTGCACTCTGCGTTAGATTGAGACAGGGATATGCCCAAAGATATCGATTACAACAAGATTGTTATTTTCACTGGTGCGGGAGTAAGTGCTGAAAGTGGCATTAGAACCTTCAGAGATTTGAACGGGTATTGGAAAGAATTTTCTATCGAAGAGGTGGCCACCCCTTGTGCTTGGAAAAATAATCCAGAAGCAGTTTTAAGTTTCTACAATGAACGAAGAGAGATTGCATGTAAGGCAGAACCAAATGAAGCGCATTTTTCCATTGCAGCTTTAGAAAAAAAGTATGATGTAATAGTCATTACACAAAATGTAGATGATTTACATGAAAGAGCAGGTTCTAGCAATGTAATACACCTACACGGAGAGTTAGGTAAAGCTAGAAGCACTTCCGGTAATGAAAAAGCATATTCTATAAATGGAAATGCAATCTCTATTGGAGATTTGTGCCCCAACGGAAGTCAGCTTAGACCACATATTGTGTGGTTTGGTGAAGATATTCAAAATTATGAAGAGGCTATGCAGCACATTAAGTTAGCCGGTCGAATAATGGTGGTGGGCACATCTCTAAATGTATACCCTGCGGCTGGCATGCTGAAAAAGGCGCGGCATAGAGCCGATAAGGTACTAATTACATTAGATGTAGATAAAAGGCCCTACGGCTATAACTATTTACAGTCCAAAGCTACTGAAATGGTACCGTTTATAGTAGAGCGTTGGTTGAAGGGGTTAAAATCAACCTAGTATCAAGCCTGAAGTGCGACAAAGGTTGTTAGTTTCCATATAGAATATCCGCTGG
>NZ_MRUH01000050.1 GCF_001922985.1 Teredinibacter waterburyi | reverse complement strand
ACAATCCCAATGAATTACAAGCCCTACTCTACCAGCCGTTAAGACGCATAACGCCGTTATAAAAGGCAGTGTTTGTGGAGTGGAGTTTTGGGGTAAAGTGGCGAAGCCACCCCAAAACGGAGCGCAGCAAACACTGTCCTTTTAATAACATTGTTAAGTAAGCCGCGCACATAACCACTTACGATGTAAATATACGCCTACACCTACCACTAATAGTAACTTACCAACAATACTCGAAAGAACTAAAAACAATACTAGCGGCAAGCTAAAGTAGAGCTTTAATGGTTTTTCTCTATACAGTTTTAACCCAGCTACGAGCATGAGCAGGGGCGTACCGATGGCCAAAATATACAATAAACCTAACGAAGTGTATGCACCTACATCTAATGCTGGCTGTGCCCAATTTAACCACGTATCATATATTCTTTCATATCGAATCCCGAGCATAGTAGCGTAATACGCCCCGCCCCCCAGCAATAGTATTCCATATTGCTTTATTAGTTTGTTCTGCACAACTACCTCGCGTACTTAACGCCGCAATTACCGGGCGGAACGGCGTTGATTTGTTTGCGCTAGCGTAGCGGTAAAGCGCAAACGAAGCAACGCAGTGGAGCTCCGGTAGATTGCTTTGTTAAATGCGCTTAGCACGGAAGCACCGTAAATGCCGAGCCTAATGCATTGGCTATGCCGTTTATTATTTCCGCTGTGACTCGTGCTTTATTAAGCGCAATATCAACTAATACGCCAAATATGACTGCGATATACGCCAAGTATCCAAAACCCATATAATCATTGTATAAAATGGTATAGAACCAATCTTGACCGTATATGTATATGGCTGATGATAAAACAGTAGCCAAAACTAAAAGAATCCCGGGTAAGAACAAGTGAGCCACAGCCTTGGGCTTAATGAAAGATACAACTAGGAGGGTAAGAAACATTAAAAAATTTGCCCCAAGAAATATACGTAGGTCAAATTTTAAATTACCAACAATTTCGATGTACTTTCCCTTTACGAGATTTCCGAGAGTATCCTGGGCGATTTCAATGTTCTTAATACGATCTAGATAACCTGAAGTAATTGACTGCGCTAAAGCCTTTTTTCGCTCACAATCATAGCCGCACATAGAGGCGATTACGCTCGCTATTTTCTCAGGTAGGTTGTTGTCTAGGTCTTCTTGTAACTGCTCTGATTCCAACCCAAGTTTATTAGCAATACTCAGTGCCTTATTTGCGATGGTAGAATCACTCAGTAGTTGCTGCTTTTCACGAACTTCCTTCTCTATTTGGTATTTCACAAATCCTTTTGTCGATTTCTCTATAATCTCGGGTGATACGAAAGTAATAGAGAAAAGAACCCCAAAAAGAAGAATTCCGAATAACCCGATTGATCGTAATGTGATACTCATAGTTCCCTTAGCATTTAACGCTTGGCTCACCAGCGCCCAGACCGGAGAGGCTTTTGTGGTAAAGTGTAGCGCAGCGA
>NZ_MRUH01000049.1 GCF_001922985.1 Teredinibacter waterburyi | reverse complement strand
GGCTTCGCCACTTTACCGCAAAACTCCACTTCACACGCGGCACAGGTTAACGCGGCGTTATGAGTAAATCGTGAAAAAGTTCTTTCTACACTTAATAGTTGTGATTTTATTTCTGGCGTCCATACCGCTAGGGATTAGCGTTTTTTTCTGGATAGTAGGTAATCCGCTTGGCGTCTCTGACGTTAAACTAATCAACGAGGCTAATGAATTCGCAATATTTGAAGCGGTTGATATTCAAAGAAATATAAACAATGAAGGTAAGTGTCCGGAAGAGATGGATTTGTGGGACTCGCCTGTTTTTCCTGATGAGTATCAATTTCAAAAGAATATTGAAAACTCTAGAGATTCTATCCCTGTCTGGTTTTCCTGTGGCGAGGATCTAAAATTTCATATTTGGGTTCGTTATAGTATCGATAGTGATTTGGCAATTAAGGGGGGTAAGGGTGTTGATTTGGTGGTTGTGTATGGGCACTTCAGTGAACGAAAGAATCTTGTAATAGATACGTTGATTGAGAAAGATAAACTAGATAAAGTGCTAATTAGAGAGAAACTCATAACAAAAAGTTCAACGCGGACACAGTAACCTCCGTTTCGTTTATGTGCATACGCTACGCGTATTGTTGCACAACACTGCACTCCGGCTACTGTGCCGGTTAACTTGGCGTTACATGCTCATGAGAATAATCATCCTGCTAACCTTAATGATCTCAACTTCAGTTATTGCTGGAGTTGACTTGGTAAAGGTGGATAAATCTGAAAGCCGAATGTATCTACTTGATGGTGAAAGAGTAGTGAAGGAATATCATGTTGCTTTTGGTGCAAATCCAAAAGGCCACAAGCAGCAGGAAGGTGATGAAAAAACACCAGAAGGTAGTTACATCTTAGACTACAAAAAAGAAGACTCATCATTCTACAGGGCTATGCACATTAGCTATCCGAATGAGCAAGATAAGGCTAACGCTAAAAAATTAGGGGTTTCTCCGGGCGGATTTATAATGGTTCACGGGCAAAAAAACTGGTTGGGCTGGCTTTCTTTGGTTTCTCAAAGATTTAACTGGACCAACGGGTGTATTGCCTTAACAAACTCAGAAATGGATGAGTTCATGGATTTAGTAAAAGTTGGTACTGAAATCCAAATCGAATGGTAAGCATGTAACAAGGTTATCAACCCGACCTCCACTACGTTGCTTGGTTTGCGCTTTCACGCTACGCTAGCGCAAACAAATCAACTCCGTTTCGGCGGGTTATAACGGCGTTATAAGCCATTTGGACTTCGGACAATGATGAAAAAAGTATTATTTCTGACTCTATTCTATTCGTTAGATTTATTCGCAATGACTGAGAGCGATGCTGGGAGGTGGGTGAAAGATATAGATGCTTACTCAGCGGGAATATTGTTGCATCACATTGATCCATTTCATTCAGTTTCAAAAGATTATTTTGAAACTGAAATAAAAAATGTTAAGCGAGGCCTTTCAGAAAAAACCGAAAATGAAGTGGTCGTTGAATTAATGCGCTTAACAAATAGGATTAACGATGGGCATACTTCCTTTCCTCTATGGGGTCGGTCACTAAATAGTTTCCCCGTAGAGTTAAAAATATTCAATGGAAAGATCTATTGTGTGAAAAGCACCGATGATCAAGCTTATTTGCTAGGTGCCCGACTGGACTCTATCGATGGCATCTCATCAAGCGAAATAATAAAAAAGTTCTCTGAAATTACCCCATTCTCTGAAAACGAATATTCTACGATGACAAGAGTTGCAGAGTATATTCCGAAGGCTGAGGTTCTAAATGGTTTAGGAATAATTTCAAATATTCATGAAGCTGATTTTGTTTTTGAGCTCTCCAACAAAACAGCTACTTATAGGCTAACCTCGAGTCAATCACCGAAATTTGGTCCAAATCTAACATACCGACAAAAAAACATATTTATTCCATACAAAAAAATAGATTCTGATCTTTGGTTTGGGCCATCGGTTGACAATAAAACTGTATATGTCAATTTTCGCCGATATACATCCATTTCAAAAATGGAAAACTTGGCGGAAGATTTACTTGATTTTATCAACTCCCATAACTCTAAAAACTTGATAATTGACCTTAGAGATAATTATGGAGGAGATTTTTTTGTTGGGCTAAAGCTTGCCCAGTTCTTAGTGTTGGCTGATTCCATAAATTGGAAATCAGGTGTTTATGTTCTTATTGATAATGTGACTTTTTCTGCGGCCATGAGTAATGCTGCACAATTTTCCCAATTACTTAATGCTAAGTTAGTTGGCGAGCCAACGGGTGCAATGCCATCAGGGTACCAAGATATGGGACAGTTTAAACTGCCCAGCTCTAAGTTTGATGTCACTTATTCCAAGCGCTTGTATCACTTCACAAAAGACGATAAAGATGCTCTATATCCGGATATTTTAATAGAGCATTCCATAAACGAGTATATCGGAAATAATGATCGTCAATTGGAGTGGATTTTAAATGATATCACTGGAAGCAAGGCAGCTCCTAGTATCAACTTTGAACCGCGACAATAATAGTTAAAGTCCATAAAACATTTCCTCTGGTG
>NZ_MRUH01000048.1 GCF_001922985.1 Teredinibacter waterburyi | reverse complement strand
CTACACTCGTCATAGCGCCAAGGGTGAAGGCGTCCGGTGTGCTGTCGGGTACGGCGGTAGGTGTTACGGTGGGCGTTGGCGTGGGTGTTGTGGGTGGAGGATTGCTGCTGCTACCACAGGCCGTTAATACAGCCATAGCAACAACTAAACCGATCTGTTTTATTGCGTTTGTAGCAGCACGCGATAACCCGCTTACTGCCATTTTCTTTTCTACAGGTACTTCACCCTTTGCCACACAACGATTAGAGGTAATCATTAGCTTCACCGCTCCTTGATTGGTACTTTGTTATTAAAATCAAACCCTTAGCGTAAATTACTCACGCAAAAGGCGAAAGGCGTTATTTAAACACACTTTGTCAAAGGCTAGGTTTGACACAGTTGACGCTTTTGGGGTTTAACTGCTGGAAATAAGGCTGTGTTGTGTAAAGAATTGTAAGGTCTAAGCCGTAGGTATGGCTGTAGGAGATTGGCGGCTTAATGCTTCTGTTTTGGCTGAGATTTGCTAGTTTGCTATTTGAACGCGAGGGGAAATGGGGTCTGTCCCGTATTAGCCTTTAACGAGGCTTGCCCCCACTGGCCTTTAAGCCTTTGCTAAGGAATCAAACTCACCACTTATATAACGCTTATTTATTTGTTTGAGTTGCTCCAAAAGGCCCTGCTCCAAAAGCATGTAACGGGGTACATCCCATTCTTGGGGGGCTATGTTTGAAATGTAATTAACACGACTGGCATTCCAGATTGAGTACCCAAATAGATTTTCCGCGCAGCAATTCATCATGATATTTATGCCAATCCTTTCCCCCAAAAACGTCTCATCAACACAGTACTCGCCAGTTGGAAGCCCACCTTCCTCTGGTTTTCTCCAGAATTTATTTTCAAAACTGTCGATTATCCAGCTTAAGGATTCCAAGGGGAATTCTTCTTGAGTTACACGCCACTTACTTTTCAATTTACTCCAATAGTGTGTATTTATGACAAAATGGACTCCCTTCACAAATATATTTACATCATGAGTCGGAAACATTTCGTAATCCAAGGGCATCAACACAAGTTCATTATGAGCCAAACAATTTT
>NZ_MRUH01000047.1 GCF_001922985.1 Teredinibacter waterburyi | reverse complement strand
ATACCAATGGCGATGAGCTGCTGGATGCTTCGGACACCTATTGGAATGAAGGCGAAGGCTGGATTGCGATTGGCAACAGCAGCAATCGATTCGAGGCGGTGTTTGACGGCAATGGCTACAGCATCCACAACCTGATGATTAATCGCTCCGATAGCTCATCTCAGGGGTTATTTGGCTACATCGATGGCGCGACTATTCAGAACCTTGGCCTCCAAGGGCCGTTAATGTCGGTTACCGCGCGCAGCAATGTGGGCGGCCTTGTGGGCAGTGCAGTAAACAGCACCCTTACGGAGGTATTTTCAACCGGCAGGGTAGAATCAACCACTAGTTCCCTCGCCTTCGTGGGTGGCTTGGTGGGTTACCTAAGCTCAACGGAGCTGTCTGCCTGTTTTGCCACGGGGGCGGTGTCTGCGGCTGGTTATTATGTTGGCGGTCTTGTGGGTTATGCAACTGCGTCGACTATAAGCGACTGCTTTGCGACTGGGGCTGTTGCAGGGGACGATTACCTTGGTTCTTTGGTGGGGCAAGCGTGGTCTGTAACAAGTGTGGCGAGCCGCAATCTGTCTACCGGTGGCGGCGCGTATAACAGCAATGTTGGTTATTTTAGTGGTACCCGTAGTTATAACTACTGGTGGACGGACTCAACAACTCGCAGTACCGGTAATGCGGGTAGCGGTGCGGCCCTAGCCGAATTGCAATGCCCTACCAGTGCCGATAATAACGATTGCACTAGCGTTAACCTCTATGTGGGCTGGGCTGAGGCACTAACCAATGACGGCGAGCCCCGCTGGGACTTTGGTACGGCCACTCAATTGCCAGGCCTGCGTATTAGCGGCGTGATCTACCGCGATAGTGACGGCGATGGTGCGCTGGATGGTGACGATGTCTTTCCCAATAATATTGCTGCCAGTGTAGACAGCGACGGAGACGGCGCCCCTGATGCCTGGTCCTTAGGCTGCGATTCCGCCTGTCGAGCAGCCTCCGGCTTAACCCTGGACCAAGTCCCCGCAAGCCCAGCTGCGATTGCAGATGCCGATCTCGACGGCCTACCCGATGCCTGGGCAGAAGGCTGTGACGCAAGCTGTCAAGGGGATTCAGGCCTAACATTGGATGCCTACCCAAAGGATACCGATAATGACGGTCTCAGCAATGCAGAAGATACCGACGACAATAACGACGGGATTCCCGATGCCGATGCCGATGCCGATGGCTTAATCGACATTACAAGCTGGGCCGAGTTAGATGCCATACGCTATAGCCTGAAGGGCTACGGACAACAACTCAGTGCTGACGGCGAGCTGGACAGTTCAGGCTGCCCAGCTGGTGTCATTAACGGTGTGGCCGCGCCAGTG
>NZ_MRUH01000046.1 GCF_001922985.1 Teredinibacter waterburyi | reverse complement strand
TGAGCTGCTGGATGCTTCGGACACCTATTGGAATGAGGGCGAAGGCTGGCTTGCGATTGGCGGCAACGCCAGCAATCCATTCGAGGCGGTGTTTGACGGCAATGGCTACAGCATCCACAACCTGATGATTAATCGCACCGATAGCTATTATCAGGGGTTATTTGGCTACATCGATGGCGCAACTATTCAGAACCTCGGCCTCCAAGGGCCGTTAATGTCGGTTACCGCGCGCAGCAATGTGGGTGGTCTTGTGGGCAGAGCAGTAAACAGCACCCTTACGGAGGTATTTTCAACCGGCTGGGTAGAATCAACCACTAGTTCCGGCGCCTACGCGGGTGGCTTGGCGGGTTACTTAGAATCAACGGATCTGTCTGCCTGTTTTGCCACGGGGGCGGTGTCTGCGGTTGGTAATTATGTTGGCGGTCTTGTGGGCTATACACGTTCGTCCACTATTAGCGACTGCTTTGCGACTGGAGCTGTTGCAGGCAGCAGTACCCTTGGTTCTTTGGTGGGGCTCGCGTCTGGAGCTGTGGCTAGCCGCAATTTGTCTACTGGAGGGGGCGGGCATAACCTCAATTTTGATATTTTTAGTGGCACCCCTAGTTATAACTACTGGTGGACGGACTCAACAGCTCGCAGTACCGGTGATGAGGGTAGCGGTGCGGCCATGGCCGAATTGCAATGCCCTACCAGTGCCGATAATAGCGATTGCACCAGTGTTAACCTCTATGTGGGCTGGGCTGAGGCACTAACCAATGACGGCGAGCCCCGTTGGGATTTTGGTACAGCCACTCAATTGCCAGGCCTGCGTATTAACGGCGTAATCTACCGCGATAGTGACGGCGATGGTGCGCTGGATGGTGACGATGTCTTTCCCAATAATATTGCCGCCAGTGTAGACAGCGACGGAGACGGCGCACCTGATGCTTGGTCCTTAGGCTGCGATTTCGCCTGTCGAGTAGCCTCCGGCTTAACCCTGGACCAATTCCCCGCAAGCTCAGCAGCGATT
Organism: Teredinibacter waterburyi; assembly: GCF_001922985.1. Taxonomy (GTDB): domain Bacteria; phylum Pseudomonadota; class Gammaproteobacteria; order Pseudomonadales; family Cellvibrionaceae; genus Teredinibacter; species Teredinibacter waterburyi. The sequence goes on along the minus strand of NZ_MRUH01000046.1, from coordinate 1,296 downwards.
GCAGATGCCGATCTCGACGGCCTACCCGATACTTGGGCAGAAGGCTGTGATGCAAACTGTCAAACGGATTCAGGCCTAACATTGGATGCCTACCCAAAGGATACCGATAATGACGGTCTCAGCAATGCAGAAGATACCGACGACAATAACGACGGGGTTCCCGATGCCGATGCCGATTCCGATGGTTTAATCGACATTGCAAGTTGGGCCGAGTTAGATGCCATACGCTATAGCCTGAAGGGCTACGGGAAACAACTCAGTGCTGACGGCGAGCTGGACAGCTCGGGCTGCCCTGGCATCATTATAGATGGCGTGGCCGTACCAGCATGTTTTGGTTACGAGCTACTGGCCGATCTGGACTTCGATACCAATGGCGATGAGCTGCTGGATGCTTCGGACACCTATTGGGATGAAGACGAAGGCTGGATTGCGATTGGCAAAAGCACCAATCCATTCGAGGCTGTGTTTGACGGCAACGGCTACAGTATCCACAACCTGATGATTAATCGCCCCAATAGTGAGTATCAGGGGTTATTTGGCTACATAGATGGCGCGACTATTCAGAACCTCGGCCTCCAAGGGCCGTTAATGTCGGTTACCGCGCGCAGCAATGTGGGTGGTCTTGTGGGCAGAGCAGTAAACAGCACCCTTACGGAGGTATTTTCAACCGGCTGGGTAGAATCAACCTATAGTTCCAGCGCCTACGCGGGTGGCTTGGCGGGTTACCTAGACTCAACGGAGCTGTCTGCCTGTTTTGCCACGGGAGCGGTGTCTGCGGTTAGTTATTATGTTGGCGGTCTTGTGGGCTATACAACAGCGTCGACTATTAGCGACTGCTTTGCGACCGGGGCTGTTGTAGGGAGCAGTAACCTTGGTTCTTTGGTGGGGTACGGGTCTGGAACAAGTAATGTGGCGAGCCGCAATCTGTCTACCGGTGGCGGTGGGTATAACAGCAATGTTGGTTACTTTAGTGGCACCCCTAGTTATAACTACTGGTGGACGGATTCTACAGCTCGCAGTACCGGTGATGAGGGTACCGGTGCAGCCCTAGCTGAATTGCAATGCCCTACCAGTGCCGATAATAGCGACTGTACCAGTGTTAACCTCTATGTGGGCTGGGCTGACGTACTAACCAATGACGGCGAGCCCCGCTGGGATTTTGGTACGGCCACTCAATTGCCTGGCCTGCGTATTAACGGCGCGATCTACCGCGATAGTGACGGCGATGGTGCGATGGATGGTGACGATGCCTTTCCGAATAATATTGCCGCCAGTGTAGACAGCGACGGAGACGGC
>NZ_MRUH01000004.1 GCF_001922985.1 Teredinibacter waterburyi | reverse complement strand
CGCGCAGCTCCATTTTACACAAACGCTCACAGCAAAAATTGCAGGTGAGCTTGGCGTTAGCAGGCTTAAATGAATGGAGCAAGTCATCAAGAATATAATATTAATCATCTGCGGCCTTATAATTGGTGCTTCAATTGCTAGCAGTTATTACTCCAAGCAATTGAGCGAACAGTATATTGAAGGCTTAGAACAAGACGTTAAGACTTCCGATATGCATATGAAGCATATTGCAGGTATTTACTTAGGCTTACTTAAGGCCTCAGAAGAAGGAAATGATGCAATTTTACGAGAAGCCTATTACGGCTTCGGAATCCTATCGGATAGGCTTAATGACAAAGATATTGCTATCCATCAAACGAACTTTATAGCCTTTCTAACAAATGACTGTGGCAATAATATTTATAAGTCTTGCACCTATCTAGGCGAGCATTACTTCAAACAAAAACAATATAGCGAGGCACTTCCTATTCTTTTAAAAAGTGCCGAGCAAAACAACCCAGCGGCTATTTCTCTGCTCGTAGATTTATACAGAGTCAAAGATTGGCCTCAAGCAAACGAAGAGATTGCAAGGTCTTGGATGTTAAAGTTAGGTAAAAATGGTTAAGCAAATGCCTGCTAACAAGTCAAAGCACTCGGACTTGGTAAAGCTGTCACCTTTTTTTTTCCAAAAAAGCCGCCAACTTCACCAAGCCGGTGTTTGAGGCGTTATGCGCGTATTGAAAAAAGCGCTTTGTCAGTTTTAGGTTTGTGGTAATTGTCTTTTTAGTTTGTGCCGCTCCAGCAGTGGTGTAGCAGGGTAAATCGCAGTGATGCAGTCAGGGAGTGGCATTCAATTTCTAGTCGGTCGTGTCCG
>NZ_MRUH01000045.1 GCF_001922985.1 Teredinibacter waterburyi | reverse complement strand
TCAGGCGCTTCCTCTAGCACCGATCTAAACACCTATGTTGATGAAAGTCGTATCGACCGTCGCTCTCATCGCGGTAACTGGTGTAACCAGCCTGGCGGCGTAGGCTTCCTTCCTACCGCAGCTCCAGAAGCTGGTGTTGACGCTTATGTTTGGATCAAGCCTCAGGGCGAGTCTGACGGTGTGAGCGATCCTAACTTTGAGATCGATCCTAACGACCCGAACAAGCAGCACGATCCAATGTGTGACCCAGGTTCTCAGAACACTTCTAACTCAGAAGTCGGTACTGGCGCTATGGACAATGCTCCACACGCTGGCCGTTGGTTCCCAGAAGCATTCCAGACTTTGCTGGAAAATGCTTACCCACCACTCTAAGCCGCTGAATAGCGCTTAGTTGTTGAGGTGTGGCTTATTTTGAAAAGCCTCACCTCAACTGCCTATGTGAAATGACAGCCGCGTCTCAGGACGCGGCTTTTTATTAAGTGACGCAAACCTTATATAACGGCCCTCAAAAACAAAGATTCACACTATAGGGGGTAAAGCTGAATTTAGCGCTCGATCGCGGTATCATCACCAGCCTATTTTGTAGGTAGCACTAGTTTTACTTTTAGCTGTGCTTTTTTAGTTGTACCTCTTAAATCTACGACTTAGATGTACCTCTTAGATGCACTTGCCAACTAGCTAGTCGCTAGCCACTCAAATAGCTTAAATAACTCGAACGGCTCTAATAACACTAATAACTAGCGAACGACATTTAACATGAAACCGACAATGAAAATTCTGAACCCTACTTTTAGCAATGCACTTCAGCGAATGTCTGCACCTGCAAAAGCGTTAAGCCTTCTCGCAGCCGTTTTCATCTGTGCTTGCTCGCCATCAACACCCGACGCCAAGCTCTACTTTTCGGCCAACCCGATTGGACCGTCTGCCAATATCTACTCGTTTAGTAACGATGGCAGCTTGATAAAACACACCGACGACTCGAAATGGCGAGATTTAGAACTCGATGTGGCCGACAACGGAGACCTTGCCTACATATCGAACTGGCACAAAGATTTTAAAATAGATCTCAAAAAAACCGGCGAGACCTTTAGTCTTTTCCTAAAAGAAAAAGATCAACAACCGCAGCAATATACCAACAACGGGACCAGCAACTTCTCACCGAAATTCAGCCCCGACGGATCGCAGATAGCCTATATTAAGCGTGCCGAAGATCACCGCGAGCTGCGTATCATCACCCGTGCCGATCGCACCGAGCGCTCGCTCTACTCAAGCAAAGATATTTTGTCTATCGACTGGTCGCCAGACGGTACAAAACTAGCGGTGGGTTTTGTCAGCGAAACCGACTCACAACTGCTTGTACTAGAAGTCGCAAGCGGTCGACCGCAGATGCTATTTCGCTCCAACTTGAAACCCGATTCCGGCAGTGCAAAAAGCGATCTTAACGACGATCTAAAACAGGTGGCTTATGTATCTTGGGCACCAGACGGCGAGCGCATTGCGTTTATACGCAACCCACTCTACAAAGGCGTACGTCAACTCTTTTTATTCGACTATAAAACAATGAGCAGCCGACTCATTTCCAATCCAGACGTACAGGTACAAGATGGTATCGACTGGCATTCAAACGGTGATACCTTGCTATATTCCGCGCTAGTCGACTACAAATTTTATTACGATGAAACTGTCTATAAAAAAGTTTATGAAGGCGGCATGCAAATCTTCACATCGACGACCTCCGGCGAAACCAAGCAGTTGACCAACGGCGACCATCTGTTTAAAAGTCCGGTATATTCACCCGATGAAGACACCATAGCGTATATTTATGGCGAGCGACTTGGCGGGCGAGAGTTAGTCTTAAAAACAATGTCTGCCGACGGAGAAAACCACACCAAGCTCTACGATAGAGTCTCACCACAATCGTCACTCATTTGGAAATAGCCCCACTAAGTAGCTATCGATCCCCCGGTGAGCCTTTTATGCTCACCGGGTTTGTCTGTCATCCCAATTTCTCTTCCCGCCCACTCCCCCTCGCCTCTGATCGCCACTCCCGATTGGTGTTGATTCTCGACCTGTCTCCAGTAGACCAATCAATTAACTCAAAGCAAAAGCCTGCGTTAATTTACTAAGACCACTACGCCTTACTTTTAGATTTTATCTCTCGGGCAAAATTTAAATTTAAAGCCACGTCAACTTTCATAAAAAACACAAAAATCATTTTTGCGCCACCCCCTCGTTTATTCGAAATACGGCTAAACAAATACATTTAAACGCCAGCTTATAACAATTAAATACACTTCTAGTGAATCGGGATAAACGCTAACTTTTAAATGAAAATTACAACTAATAGAACCCCTATCCTTCACAATAAATGTGATTTAAATTTAGTCGAATCTTCGGCAAACCATGCACAATAGATCCACTAAAAATAACAACGGTCGACGTTCATTCAGAGCAGCACGTCATTCCATTCTTGGCACTTTCATAATCGGGTAGTTTACCGCTGGGTTTACCAGCAAATGTTAACCATTATTCTTGGCTAAGATTTTCCGCACACGAGATTTGCAGCAAGTAGGCTGCCTCAAAAACTGTGTGCTACTACCCAACTAACGCGCCATGTAGGTACACCAAACGAAAATAGCCTAAAAGCGTCGCTTAAAAAATAATAACGAGCAGCCGCTCGCCAGCCTGTTATTGACACTATTTTCAAAAAAAATAAGTAACCGGTTAATTTCGGTAAAAATCAATTTCAGCCGCCAGAAATGGCCATGAAAAAATGGAACGAATTCAAGTGCGGCTAACGGCCCAACTTGAGGTGCAGGGACGCACCATATCTCCACCCCTCTCAACTAAACATAACAACGCAATTGAATGAGGATTACCCCAATGAAGAAACCGATTACATCTATTCGGGCACAAGGTTCGAGAATCGGCAGTCGCATTAAGCGCTGGCTCGGGTATAGCACCCTAGCCTGCTCTTGTGCGCTTGCAGCCACCGCCAATGCAGGTTTTAGCGTAAGTGGAACTCAATTACTCGACGGCAATGGCAACGCTTTCGTAATGCGTGGTATCAACCACGCGCATGCTTGGTATACCGGCGAAACCAGCTCCTTCGCAAACATTGCCGCTACAGGTGCCAACACGGTTCGCGTGGTTTTGAGCAACGGTGACCAGTGGACACGCAACAGCGAGTCTGATGTCGCTAATGTTGTTTCACTGTGTAAACAAAATCAGCTGATTTGTGTACTCGAAGTACACGATGCAACGGGCGGCGGTGAAGAAAGCGCTGCCGGCACTATCGCCAGCGCCGCCAACTATTGGGTAGCCATCGCTGGCGCTCTACGAGGTCAGGAAGACTATGTAATTATTAATATCGCTAACGAACCGGTCGGAAATAATCAGCCCAGCTCAATGTGGATTAATGATCACCGCAGCGCTATTCAAACACTGCGCAACGCCGGCCTAACCCACACACTTATGGTTGATGCCCCCAACTGGGGACAGGATTGGGACAGCGTAATGCTCAACAATGCCTCTCAAGTCGCAAGTGCGGATAGCGCCAACAATACAATGTTTAGCGTGCACATGTACGAGGTATATCAGAATCGCTCCTCGGTCGAAAACTATGTGTCTTCATTTTTGAGTAGCCACAATTTGCCGCTAATTGTTGGTGAATTCGGCGCCGACCACCAAGGCAACGCCGTCGATGCCGATTCTATTATGGCCGTAGCTCAACAATATAATATTGGCTATATAGGTTGGTCGTGGTCTGGTAATGGCGACTGCTGTACAGCGCTGGATATTGCCAACAACTTCAACCCCAGTAGCTTATCAAGTTGGGGAAATCGATTAATCAACGGTACTAACGGTATTTCGTCTACCTCGGTTAGAGCGACGGTGTACGGCGGCGGAACGGGTAGCAGCTCAAGTTCCTCTAGTAGCTCGAGTTCGTCTAGCAGTTCTAGCTCATCTAGCAGCAGCTCAAGTTCCTCGTCGAGCAGCGGCGGGCAATGTACTGAGATGTGTAAATGGTACCAAGACGACCCTCGTCCACTCTGTACCGGACAAACCAGCGGCTGGGGTTATGAAAATAACCAAAGCTGTATTGGCCGCACCACCTGTGAAAGTCAAAGCGGTTCCGGCGGTGTTATCTCTAGCTGTAACAGCAGCTCGAGTTCATCATCAAGCTCGTCATCATCAAGCTCGAGCTCTTCTAGCAGTAGCTCCAGCAGTTCTAGTTCATCTAGTAGTTCTAGCTCGTCTAGCAGCTCAAGCTCTTCAAGCAGTTCGGGCGGCAGTTGTGGCACCCAGTGCAACTGGTACGGCAGCACCTGGCCAATTTGTACCAACACTACAAGCGGCTGGGGTTATGAAAACAACCAGAGCTGTATTAGCACTTCAACCTGTAATAGCCAGTCTGGCGGTGGCGGCGTTGTTGGCGGAAACTGTGGCTCTTCAAGCTCTAGCAGTTCGAGTTCGTCTAGCAGCTCAAGCTCGTCGTCTAGCAGTAGTTCATCAAGCAGCAGCTCCAGTTCTTCAAGTAGTTCGAGCTCATCTAGCAGCTCTTCCAGTTCGTCCAGCAGTTCCTCGAGCAGTAGCTCTTCAAGCGGTGGCAGCTGTACCGAACAATGTAAGTGGTATCAGGACGATCCACGGCCACTGTGTACAGGGCAAACCAGCGGCTGGGGCTATGAGAATGGTCAGAGTTGTATAGGTCGCACTACCTGTGAAAGCCAGAGCGGAAGCGGCGGTGTAATTAGTAGCTGTAGCGGCTCTAGTTCGAGCAGTTCAAGTTCATCGTCAAGCTCTAGCTCTTCTTCAAGCTCTAGCTCTTCTTCAAGCTCTAGTTCATCCAGTAGTTCTAGTTCGTCGAGCAGTAGTTCTTCGTCAAGCGGCAGCAGTAGTTCCGGTGGCGCACGAGTGGACAACCCATTCGTAGGCGCTAACTGGTATATCGATCCAGTTTGGTCGGCAAAAGCAGCCGGTGAACCCGGCGGTTCTGCCATTGCTAACTACAACACAGCGGTGTGGATGGATCGTATTGGCGCTATTGCCGGGCCAGCGGATGGCGATGGCTTAGGTCTTCGCGGTCATTTGGATGAAGCTCTAGCACAAGGCGCAAACTTGTTTATGTTTGTGGTTTACGACCTACCTAATCGCGACTGTGCGGCACTAGCCTCTAACGGTGAATTGCGTATTTCAGAAGATGGCTTTAATCGTTATCAGAATGAATATATTGCTCCCATCGTAGAGATACTCAGCGATCCAGCCTACGCCAATATTCGCATTGCGGCGATCATCGAAGTGGATTCACTACCTAACTTGGTAACGAATCTCGACGAGGCAGATTGTAACGAAGCCAATGGTGCCGGTGGCTATGTGGACGGAATTCGCCATTCCCTTATCGAACTTGGGCGCCTTAACAATGTTTACTCCTACGTTGATATTGCGCACTCAGGCTGGTTGGGATGGAGTGATAACTTCAGCGAAGCCGTTGCCCTAATTGGCGATGCGGTAAACAACCTAGGTTCGGGTATTAATCCAATCGCCGGCTTCGTCAGCAACTCGGCCAACTATACGCCCGTAGAAGAGATCTACCTGCCTAACCCCGATTTACAAGTCGGCGGCGGTCAGCTGAAATCATCTGACTTTTACGAGTTTAATGGTTACTTCGACGAGCTAAGCTTTGTGACCGATTGGCGCAACGCCATGGTTTCACGCGGCCTACCCAGCAACATCGGTATGCTAATCGACACCGGTCGCAATGGTTGGGGTGGCCCAGGTCGGCCAACAGCAGTTTCCACCAGCACTGATCTGGAAACCTATATCAACGAATCCCGCCTCGACCGCCGTCAGCATCGCGGCAACTGGTGTAACCAACCTGGTGGCGTTGGCTTTCGCCCACAGGCTAATCCGCACAGCGGTGTCGACGCTTATGTTTGGGTTAAACCACAGGGTGAATCTGATGGGGTTAGTGATCCTAACTTCGAAGTAGACCCTAACGACCCCAACAAAAAGCACGATCCAATGTGTGATCCAAATGCGGACAACCGTTATGCGGATGACTCATCCATTAAAACAGGCTCGATGGACAATGCCCCACACGCTGGTCGCTGGTTCCCAGAAGCCTTCCGCGTCTTGGTTGAAAATGCTTACCCACCGCTCTAAGGGCAAGTAAACTTTTAACAAAAACTTTTGCGTCACTTAAGTCGCAATAAAAAGCCCCCGTTTAGATAAACGGGGGCTTTTTGTTTAGGGATTATTTTAGGAACGGGCTTAGCGCTCAAGTAAACCCTTTTACGTTATTGGCGACGCCCTGTAATCATGGCTTTTACCAAACCTTTGCCGGTAAGCCTTTGCATTACCACCACGGCAAACACGTGAATAGCAACCGACCAGAGCATTATCGTCGCAACAAGCTCGTGTATATCCATCAGCCATTCTTCACCCCAATACCGATCTAGACCCTGCATCCAACCCGTCAACACCAGTGCGCTAAGTAACAGCAGCATCCACAACACCATCAACCCGCCAAGAGGGTTGTGGCCAAGGGTTGAACCTTGCCCATGAGGAAAGTTACGCAGGTAACCAAGCAAACGTTTTGGTGTGGGGAAAAAACTAACAAACCTCGCGGTTGGTGAACCAACAAAGCCCCAAACAGTTCGAACGAAAAGTAAACCGCCGATTGTATAACCCGCTACTCGATGCCAAAGTTCGCCGCCCTCCAAGACAAAATAGCTAAGCAGAAAAAGTGCGGCCGTTAGCCAGTGAAAGAGTCGGACCACTCTGTCCCATACTATTTCATCCATACCGAAACTACCTTTTGACAAATTATCTCGATCTAAAAAATACTATCAAATCAACCCTAGCGGTACTACCTCGTCTAAAAGTATTTAATCTTTCATGACTTTCTTTACGATTTCGCCATTCACGGGGTTAAAATACACCTCCACTTTTACGAACTCGTCACCCTTTTTATTTAAGCCCCAGCCGTAAATCTCGTAGCAGTTACCATCTGTCTTAAAGGTTTTAATAGCAAAGCCATACTCGTTTACGATTTTCTTTTGCATTTCCAACACGTGTAGCCACTGCTCCTGAGGAGCCTTTGGACAGTTTGCGCCAGCATTTGCATTAAGGGTAAAAGCTGAAAGAACGATAGCAAGAAGTGCGGTCTTCATAGTTAGACTCTCCATAATTACACATTGGTTTTGATTAAAATTAAAACGTTACTAGAAAAATTAATTACACCTGCGACCAGCGTCGCAGTAGATTGTGGTAAACCCCAGTCATTCTAACGAGCGCGTGATCACTCTCCAAGTGTTTACTGATAGATACGCCACCATCACCAGCTTTCACACCCTGTGACAAAACTTGAATAGACTGATCTAAATCGTATAGCAGTGCGCGTTCAGCAGTGTCTCGCACCATACTTTGTATCCAAAAAAATGAACAGATTCGCACGCCTTGGCTTACCGGTAATACTTGATGCAAACTACTCGAAGGATATAGCACCAAATCACCGGCATTCAGCTTTACCTGCTGCGCGCCAAATTCGCCCTCGATGACCAATTCGCCCCCCTCATAACTCTCTGGGCTAGATAAAAAAAGCGTCGCCGAGATATCTGAACGCAACGTCATATCAGACCTAGGCAATCCCATAACTGCCGCATCCACATGGATGCCATAGTGGCCACCAGTACCGTAGCGATTAAACTTAGGGGGATAAATTCTGTGTGGCAGTGCGGCCGATATAAATTGAGGATGACTACCTAGCCTACGTAATATTGTATTGGCAAGCTCTTCACCCAATGCAGAGTTCTCCGGTAGTTGTTGGTTTTGTTTTACTTTCACCGAAAGCGATCCAGCGGATGACCTCCCGTCTGCCCAATCTGCAGATTCTAAACTTGAACGAATTTGCGCTACTTCCGTTTTACTGAGTACATTCTCCAACACTACTAGCATTACGTTTACCTACTAAAAATTTGTTGCGATTGCTTAAGCCAATACCACTTATGACTGCTATATTTTGGTGAATATGGCGCTCGCGCTAATTTCACTTAACGTCGAGCACCCACATAGCGCCATCGATACTTCCAGTTCATCGCGAAGAATTTTCATCAAATGAGCCACGCCCAAACTTCCGCCCACAGCTAAAGCATACAATTGCGGCCGGCCGATCATCACTGCATTTGCACCCAAAGCGATCGCTTTAAATACATCGCTGCCGCTGCGAATACCACCGTCTATCAATAGGGGATAACCCTCTGGCACCACTGCTCGCACATGGGGAAGAAGTTGCAAACTTGCCGCAACGCCGTCTAAGCTGCGGCCGCCGTGATTCGAAACGACAAGGCCATCAACGCCCATATCAATACATCTGAGAGCATCGTCTGGGTGGGTAACACCTTTAACCAATAGCGGAAGCTGCGTTTGCGATCTAAGCCATTCAAGGTCGCTCCATTTTGGCGCCTCTGCCATAGCGCCCTGAAATACAACGCTTTGATCCGTAGTTAAATTAATCGCCGGTTCCCTAACAACATTTTTTAAATTTGCCGGCAATGCATGGGCAGGCAAACTAAAGCCTGTACGCTGAGCACCTCGACTTAGTGTCTGCACTGGCGTATCAAGCGTAACCACAATCGCGGAATACCCCGCCGCCTCGGCGCGCGCTAGTAATGCCTGTGACTGCTCGCGCGATGTTTGAAAATAAAACTGAAACCATTTTCTCCCACCAGCCGCTGCGGCAATATCTTCTAGGCTGTAAGCCGACAAACTGCTCGTAACCATACAGGCTTCCATTAATTCGGCAGCGCGAGCGGTTGCCAGCTCACCGTTTGGATGCACGAGGGTTTGCGCGGCCACCGGCGCAAAAAAAATTGGATGGCGGTATGATTCCCCAAAAAGCTCAAAGGCCGTTGTTCCACCACTGCAATCGGCAAGTACCCGAGTATAGAGTTGCACCGCTTCAAAAGCGGCACAATTTTCCGCTAGCGTTCGTTCATCGCCGCTACCGCCTTGAATATAGTGCAATGCAGAATCTTCAATGTAATCCTTCGCCAAGCGCTCGTAATCAGCGCTGCAAACAACTTCGGCCGATATTCTATCGAGCTTTGGGCGTTCTGAATTTAACATTGAGCCTTCACCATACACTTATCCTCATTACTGGATTCATGATTCATGTTTAATTTCATCTATTTTTCCAACTTAATATCAATACAAAGACTCACAAAGTGTCGTATACAAATACAAAAAAGGGAGGCCCAGAAGGCCTCCATCAAGGTTGTGAAGTCATTGCTTAGCTTGTCACTATTACCTTAGAAATCGTAGGTGAATGTTAGGTTGGCATTTTGCCTATCACCAATGTAAACAAACTGACCACTACGATAGGCCGCGGTGTAGTAATCTTCATTGCTCACGTTGTTAATATTAAGCCGAAGCTTCATTTGCTCGTTAATCTGATAGTTGGCAAACACATCAAACACGGTATAGCTCGGAACTTGGTAGGAATATTCACCAGTAGTGGAATTAAAACCAGCTGCCGCATCGGGCTGACCAACATAAAAACCGCTTGAATAGGTCGCGACGGCGCCGACGGTGAAATTATTGGTAGCGCTATAACGCAACTGCAAGTTCAGGCTATCATCGGCGAAGTTTGCCAACACTTTGCCTCGATTATCAGGGAACGAAACGCTGCCATTTCGCGATGCGACCTCAACACTACCATCTAAATATGACTCTAGTACTTCGGACTCCATAAAGGTTGCGGAGAACTGTGCACTTAACTTTTCTGTAATAGCGCCAGTCAAAGACAGCTCAATACCCTCAACACGGTTTTTACCGGTGTTATAGGTTCCCGTTGTTTCGTAACTGCTCACCGCGTTACTTTCCATAACATCGTTTTTGGTTACCTGAAACAATGCACCGGTCACTAATAACTTCTCGTCAAAGAACTCCCACTTAGTACCCAACTCTAAATTTACACTCTGCTCCGGGTCGCCTTCACCAATGGTTTCGGTATCGCCACAAATACCGCCGTATCCGCAGCTGCCTCCAACATCAGATTCGCCACCATTAATATTGGTAGATGTGCTATATGAAACATAGACGTTCGCATCTTCGCCAAAGTCATACACCAAGCTGGCGTGACCGTTCCAAAAGCCATCGGCATATTCGTATTTAACAGGATCACCAATACCAAACGAACCATCACTGTTACGTACGAAACCCGCCACGTTGTTGGAGTAATCAAAATCGTCATACCGTACGCCGGCAAATAAACTTAAGCGCTCGGTTAAATCGATGGTATCCATGACATACAGTGAAAGCGTCTTAATATTGTAGTCTGAATCGGTAATACCTTTTTCGACTGATCCTGTCCAAATTCTATTTATGTTCACGCCATTTTCGATGGCTAGACCGTAATTCATCGTTGCGCCAAACGGACCATCGCCAAAAACATACTCAGAATCGTCGGTACTAATTGTGTACATGCCGTTCTCGACACTTTCGTCGGTGTATTCAAAACCAAAAACTAACGCATGATGCTGTTCGCCCCAATCGGCATCTAAAAACAAATTCGTTTGGTTGCCACTATAACTAACTTCCTGCCAACCGTTGTGTACACTACTGGTACCAGCTGCGCCGCCATTTGACGTTACATAGCCATTTTCGGTTGAACCGTGACGAAAACCATTTTCTAAACGCAGATTGTCGTTAAAGATGTAGTCCAATTTAAAGGTTAACGCGCCGACTTTTGTATTAAGAAAATCTCGATCTTCCTGTAAATGAACTGGGGGATTAGCCAATGGCGTTCCATCCACGAAGTAGCTGCCTAGGTCAGGTGTATCTTCGGCTTTTAGGTAGTAGTAGTCCGCACTTAGGCTTAGTTTGTCGGTAGCGGCATAGGAGCCGGAGAGCAACGCTCCCAGACGTTGACTATCGGCGGGGCCGCGATCCGGAATTTCTTTATAGCTGTGCATCAGGTTTGCTCGTAGCGCCGTAGTCTCACTAACTTTTTTATTACTATCTAATGCAATACGCCGATAGGCATCTGTGCCAACACCCGCATCAACACTTGTAAAATCATAATCGGTACTGGCTTTTTTAGTGATGGTATTCACTGCGCCACCGGTAGAACCGCGCCCAGCAAAAGTAGAGCTTGGGCCTTTGGTAACCTCAACTTGTTCCGCTGCAAAAGTCTCTCGTGTGGTCATACCTGGGTCACGCATTCCATCCACATAGACATCACTGCGCGCTTCATAACCGCGAATAACATAGCGGTCACCAAATGCGTTACCATTTTCCCCCGTACCTAAAGTTATCCCCGGCAACTGAGCCAGCACGTCTTTCATATCCGCTTTACCAGATTCTTCAATCCGTGTTTGCGTCAAAACCGTAATCGTTTGCGGAGTATCGGCAATGGGCTTTACATGTCGAGAATCACCAGATTCTTTCCCCTTATAAGGCACGCCTGGCTCCGCATATGGGTTGGTATCTACGGTGCGCTCTTCAATTTGCATGGTGTCGAGTAGTATTGGCTCCTCGTCAGCAACGGCAACGACACTTCCAAGTGCTGCTGTTACACCTACCGCTAAGGCATTGCGGCCAAAGGTGTTATGTTGGTTTATTGCTGAACGCAAACTCATCGGCCGCTTACTACTGTTATTACTGGTCATTTTCACTCCTGAGATTTAATGATTTCTATTGATTTGTAAGTAACGAATATTCAATGGGTATCGCAAGCGTTAGACTATCTTGCCGCATTGATTTGGGTATTTTGGGTAATGGCGAGGCCTTGGCTAACATTTCTAAAGCCGCATCATCCAACCCCTTGTAACCCGAACTGCTGGTTACCTTCGCTTGGGTAACTACACCGTTTCGGTCAATCGAGAACTGTAAAGTTACAACTCCCTGACGTTTCATTTTTTTAAGTGTTACTGGATATTCTTTATGTTTATTGAGCTCCGCCATAAGCTTTGCAAAGTAACGATTGACTGTGCCTTTTTTTCCGCCCGTGGCTTTATCTGCGCTACGACCATTGGCCTTTATCATCGCCTTGCTTGCTACCGCCGCCTGTTGTTCGCTAGTCGAGCTGCGGTCAGTAATACTTTTATTTATGGAGTGTTCCGGTTTCTTTTGGCTTACCTCATTATCTTGATTTGACTTTACTGTGACGGAGGACTTTTCGATAAAGTCGGCATCCATATTTTTTTTTGTTTTCGCACTTATCTTGTCCACAGGTTTTTGTCTTGGCGTCACCGCTTTAATAAGTGAGCGTTCTTTATCTAATAAGACCTCTTCTTTCTGCGTAACGGGATCTTTAACTTTTGGCAATTCCGCTACCTCTGGTTCTAGTCGCGGATTATTTTCAGGTGGTGTTCGTGCGACGCTATCCGCGTAGGAACCCTGCAAGCCAAGACCAACCTGTACACCTAGCTCGCCACTGTCGAGCGCGCCACTGGTTATCGGCGTACGATGATCAAATGCCAATATCCCTGCTAACACCGTTCCGTGCAGTATCACGGCAGCCAACCCAGCCAACAACCAATGCTTAGCGCGCATTTAATTTCGCCCCGAGACTTTCGCGTATAGGGTAATGTTGGCTACGCCTTGCGCCTGTAATTTATGAAGCACGATTTGTAATTTTTTTACACTCAGGTTTTTGTCGGCTTTTACGCTAACGTCAGACTTTTCCTCTTGTGTAATTGTTTTTAGCCGTTGTTCTAAGCCATCGATATCTATCGCCTCCCCGCCGATAGAAATCTCACCATTTTCGTCTACCAGAACTACCAGCGGCTTTTCTATAAGCGGTGTATCACGGCTAGATAACGGCGGCTCCACATAAACGGCTTCGCTGCTCGAAATTTTTCCTGCAATCATGAAAAATATTAGCAACAGGAAAACAATATTGATCAAGGGGATCATATTGTCGTCAGTTGCAGATCGTGACTTAACGGCTAACAATTTCATAAACATTCACTTACTTATAATTAACGCTGAACACATTCGCGAATGTGTGTCATACAACCGTTTTACATCTAGCCTATTCAAACAACTGGCCTTAATAAGCATCACGACTAGCAGGCACCACCTCGCCGAGTGTTACGCGGCTTAAGCCTGCGTTTTTGAATTCATCTAAAGCCATTACTAGTAGCTGAACACGCGCGGTTTCTTCTGGTAGCAATATCAGCGGACGTTTGCCATCGATAAGATTGAGCAGCGGCGTCAAGGACGTGATTGATGCCTTAACCGCTTCGGCTTCGCGTAGCTGTAAGTCTCCGGTAGCGCTCAGATATAAATACTGCGCATCCTGCTGCAAATTTTTTTGGTTAGTAGCGCTGCTCTTAGGCTCTGTCTGTAGATCGACGGCTCGCCATTGATCGAACGACGAGGTCAACATAAAAAACATCAACAAAATGAAAACCACATCAATTAGCGCCGTAAGACTTAATTTGCGTCGTCTCGGCTGGTATAAACGCGCGGCACTCATTGCATATTTTCTTGATTGAGTGCTTTATAGTTGCCACGATTTATCGCTCCGACGCCCTGTGCCTGAATCGTAAATAGATGCTGAAGATTGTTTTCTAAGTTGGACGCGGTAACTTCTACCTGCCGCTCTAACCAGCTGTGCACTAAGGAACATGGGATCGCGACCGCCAAGCCAACTGCCGTAGTTAATAAGGCCTGCCAAATACCACCAGACAAAACGGCGGGGTTAACCTGTGAGCCTGCGGCCTCCATTGCTTGGAATGCGCCAATCATGCCGAGTACGGTGCCAAACAATCCCAACAAAGGTGCTAGCGTAGCGATCACTTCGAGCACTCGCAGATAGCTCGCCTTTTCAGTAATGGCCTCGGCTGCACGTCGGCCTAATTCCGTCTTAATATCCGCGTGGGTCATCGGGCTGCTTTCAAACAAATTTAAACCCGCTACTAATAATTTTGCTTGCACGCAGGCCTGCCCCTGTAACAACAGCAACGCTTGAGCTTTACCAGCCACTTGCGTGCTTATTCCAGACTGACCTTTTAGCTCGGAGTCTGTACTTAGCTGCTCCAACGCGCGTCGTATAAGTGCTGGGCTTAACGTACCCTGACGCCAAAACTGCCAGATCTTCAGCAATGCAACAGTGGTCGCTACTAACGAGAAAATACCGAGGATCCACACCACCGGCCCGCCCATCACTACCAATTCCAATAGATTCTTGGCCATTTATACTTCTGCCTCTTATACCTGTGTGTACTTTCTCACCCAGCCGTATTGGCATTAGCGCATCGGCGCTAGGCGATAGTTTGCGTACCAATTAAAGGGCTTTTGCAATCCCAACAAAGGCAACTACGAATCATTATCATTTAGATATAGATTTAATGTCAACCTCTAATTACAGCGAATGACTCAATTTCGCGAGCGGGCTTCGGGGTGAATTGGTAGAAGTAATGGCGAAAAATAAACGATCTGGTGAGGCCTAAACATCAAAGATGTGACGCCGCAGCTTAATGTCCTGATTCACAGCAAGGATTTAATGGTATGAAAGGCGAAAATATTGGTAACCGGTGTTCCGCAAAGCAACGCGTACTGAACTACAGGATTAAGTTTAGATGGCAATAAATCGGACAAATAAAACTAGCAAGATGTAAAAATATTAAGTGAAACGACGATAACGCTATTGCGAAAACACAATGGACTTGAAAGAGTAAAAACATAAGCAGTTGGCATTTAATCGCGCCATAAAACTTTCTGTAAAATTAAGAGAAGCTACACGTCCCGTCACTAAAAGGCACTTCACAAATGGTGAAGATCGCGCGCCTAATTTAGCGCAGCTCTTCTCAATTCGTAAAAAAAGCGGCGGCTTTTTACTGTAATCCCTGTACCTAGCTGCTAGTATCCCAGCGACTTTGAGGACAACTCTAATAAACCTCAAGCATGCGTATTACCTATATGTAGCGTCTAAGTGCAGTACGTAAATGTTGTACGTAGATTTAGCGCCCAAATCTCGGTTGCCGTAATTACCGACTCTGTAATTCCAGAAAAGAAGTTCGCTGTAACCTATTCATTTAGTTTCTTCATTTAGCTTTCCCTATTTTTGGCATCCCTATAGATGTTAATTAACTATCACTTTTACAGTGTTATAAACAAGGAGCACCCCATGACCTTAACCAAACGGTCCGTTGGTCAGTTCGCCAAACGTTGTCTAACGACATCAAGCTTAATTCTTGCTGCATCTCTCCCGCTCACCGGCTTTGCCGAAGTGGGTAACCCTCGTGTAAACCAAGTTGGCTATGTTGCCAATGGTGTGAAAGTAGCGAGCTACGCTGCCAGCAGCAATACCGCCAGCACCTGGGAATTGCGCCAGAACGGCAGTGTAATTGCGAGTGGCACCACCAATCCTCGCGGTGTAGACGCCGCGTCTGGCGATAACATCCAACAAATAGACTTCAGCAGCATCGCCACCACGGGCAGCGGCTATACATTGCATATTGGTGGTGACGAAAGTTACCCATTCGATATCAACAGCAATATTTACAGCCCTATTTATACCGATGCGATGCGTTATTTTTATCACAATCGTTCCGGCATCCAGATCGAAACCCAATACACCGGTGGCGGTAACAGTAGTTACAGCGCCAATAGCCAATGGGCAAGACCAGCAGGACATATCAACAACGACTCAAATCGCGGCGATTACAATGTTGGCTGCTGGTCGGGCGATAGCTGTAACTACACACTCGATGCCATTAAAGGCTGGTATGACGCTGGTGATCACGGCAAATATGTTGTGAATGGCGGAATTTCGGTTTGGAAACTATTGGATCTCTACAGCCGAACCGCAGGCGCGGGCTCCAGTGCAGCGAAGGGCATTATTATTGATGACGGCGCACTGAATATTCCAGAAAGCAATAACAACGTTTCCGATCTTCTCGACGAAGCACGTTGGCATTTAGAATTTATGATTGCCATGCAAGTACCCGATGGCCAAGCCAATGCAGGCATGGTTCACCATAAGCTACACGACGTTGGCTGGACCGGTTTACCACTTGCTCCGCACGAAGACAGCAACGAGCGTGCGCTAGTGCAACCAAGCGTAACGGCTACATTAAACCTAGCCGCAGTCGGCGCAAAATGTGCGCACCTGTTTCAAGGTATCGACAACGCTTTTGCTGCTAGCTGTTTAACGGCGGCCGAAAAAGCGTGGGACGCCGCTCAACAAAATTCTAATGCCACCTATACCGGCGGCAGTGATAATGGTGGCGGCGCCTACGGTGACAGCGATCCTTCCGACGAGTTTTTTTGGGCCGCAGCAGAACTCTATCTGGCAACGGGCGATGCTAAATATAAGCCCACGCTTACTAGCTATACAGTAGAAGCGACCGATTGGGCCTGGCCAGACACAGCCCTGCCAGCCTTGATGACCTTAGCCGCGCCCTATGAATCTATGGATTCAGACCTGCGCAGCATGGCACGCAACAAACTGCTAGAAATTGCCGACGCCTATGTAGCGACAATTAATAGCACCGGCTACTTCGTTCCTAACGATGAGACTGAGTACTATTGGGGTTCTAATAACATTGTTGCTAACAAAATGATTTTGCTGGGTCATGCTTACGACTTTAGTGGCGACAGCCGCTATGCTGAAGCCTTCTCCAAATCAATGAACTATTTATTTGGTAACAATACCCTATCCATTTCTTACGTTACCGGTCACGGTGAGAACCCCGTTAAACAACCACATCACCGCTTCTGGGCAGGCGCTCTAAGCGGTAGCTATCCTTGGGCGCCGCCCGGTGCACTCTCTGGTGGACCGAATGACGGCCTACAAGACGACACCGCAGCGGCAGCGTTAAGCGGCTGTGGCAGTACGCCGGCTAAGTGCTTTATCGATGACATAAATGCGTGGTCTACGAATGAGATCACCATTAACTGGAATTCCGCCTTGGCTTGGGTAGTCGCCTACCAACACGATTTAGCTAGTAATAGCGGTTCAAGCTCCTCATCGAGCTCTTCTAGCTCCAGTTCAAGTAGCTCTAGTTCAAGTAGCTCTAGCAGTTCGTCTAGTTCGTCTAGCTCGTCTAGCTCGTCTAGCTCGTCTAGCTCAAGTAGCTCAAGTAGCTCATCGAGCTCTAGCAGTTCATCGAGTTCAAGCAGTAGCGGTGGCAACTGTACCGAGCAGTGTAAATGGTACCAAGACGACCCTCGCCCGTTATGCGTAAATCAGAGCAGCGGTTGGGGCTGGGAAAATAACCAAAGCTGTATTGGCCGTACGACCTGTGAAAGCCAAAGTGGCAGTGGTGGAGTGGTGAGCAGCTGTTCTGGCTCCAGTTCATCGTCGAGCAGCTCGTCATCAAGTAGTAGCTCTTCGTCCAGTTCAAGCAGCTCGTCGTCTAGTAGTAGCTCATCTTCGAGCAGTTCGTCTTCAAGCTCTTCCTCGAGCAGTAGTTCATCTTCGAGCTCTTCGTCGAGTAGCAGTTCATCCTCGAGCAGCTCTTCTTCGAGTAGCAGCTCAAGCTCGTCGTCTAGCAGCTCGTCATCAAGTTCGAGCTCATCCGGTGGTGGTGGCACTTGTAACTGGTACGGATGGAACGTTGCCATTTGCCAGAACACCAGCTCTGGCTGGGGCAACGAGAACAATCAAACCTGTATCTCGCGCTCCGCTTGCGGTGACAGAGTAGTAAACTAACCCCAAAACTAGCGGTAGTTATCCTAAGTAACTACCGCAGTAGAAGTGCCTCCCAAACCTAACGCCTGCAATATGGCGTTAGGTTTTTTTATATCTGGAAGCCGCAAACTCCACTTAGGGAAATCGCTCGCAAATACTGCTACCATTCTGCCCCCCTCGCCTTAACTTTTCAGGTGCTAGAATAGTGCCCCCGCCTCATCTGAGCGCTGGGTACGAACCAGAAAAACAAAAAACGTTGGGGAAACAACCATCAAAGCCCAGCAGGAGCCCTCCATGCCATCACTTTCAATTTTATCCAGACAATTCGCTCGCAGATTCAGTAGCGCTGCGCTGGTGTTAATTGCACTCTACATCGCCACGCCCGCCGCTGCCGAAATGGGCAACCCCAGGGTCAATCAAGTTGGCTATCCTACAGCTAGTAAAAAAGTCGCAACTTACAAAACGAGTGCAACGGCCTCACTAAAGTGGGAACTGCAGCAGAACGGAAAAACCTTAATCAAAGGCAAGACTAAACCACAGGGCTCTGATGCCGCATCGGGCGATACGGTTCATCACATCAACTTCTCTAAATTCAAAACAGAAGGCAGCGGATACACCCTGGTACTGGAGGGTGACCGCAGTTATAGCTTCGCAATCGGCAATGATCTTTACTTGCCCATTTTCTACGATGCGTCGCGCTATTTTTACCACAACCGCGCGGGTATCGAGATTAAAACCGAATACACTGGCGGCGGCCTTGGTAGCTACGCCGCCGACAAAAAATGGGCTCGCCCCGCAGGACACCTAAATAAAGGCGTTAATACCGGCGATTTCAACGTTACCTGCTGGCCGGGAACAGAATGTGACTACAACTTGAGCCCGGTAAAAGGCTGGTACGATGCCGGAGATCACGGCAAGTACGTGGTTAACGGTGGTATTTCTGCGTGGAAAGTTCTCGATATTTATGAGTGGTCCGCGAAAGCAAAGCGCGCGAATAAAAAGCAATTGGCCAAGCTCGCCGACAATACTTTTAATATTCCCGAGAGTGGCAACGGCACTTCCGACCTTTTGGATGAAGCCCGCTGGCAACTCGAATTTTTGATGGCCATGCAAATCCCTGCCGGTCATCCCAAAGCTGGCATGGTACATCACAAGCTACACGATATTGGCTGGACGCAACTGCCACTAGCGCCACACATGGACAAACATAAACGAGCGCTGGTACGTCCAAGTGTTACCGCTACGCTCAACCTTGCAGCGGCCGCGGCTAAGGCCGCTCGACTCTATCGCGACATCGATAAAGATTTCGCCAACCAGTGTTTAACCGCGGCGACTACAGCCTGGCAAGCTGCGCTGGCGAACCCCAGTGACTTTTACCTGTTTGGCAACGATAAAGGCGGTGGCGCTTATGGCGACGGTAATGCGGACGATGAGTTTTTTTGGGCCGCCACAGAATTGCTGTTAACTACGGGCGACAAACAATATCTACCAAGGGTGGAAAATTACACGGTCAATTCAAACGACTGGGCCTGGGCCGACACCGACTTACCAGCACTCATGAGTCTTGCAGTGCCTTACGGGGAAGTGGACAAATCAATCGTTAAAAAAGCACGGAAGCAGTTGCGAAAAATTGCCGATGGCTACGTCGAAACTATTAAGGACACCGGCTACCTTGTGCCTTCCACACCACAAGATTACGTTTGGGGATCGAACAATATTGTTGCCAACAAAATGATTTTGTTGGGCCACGTCTACGGCTTTACCGGCAAGGCGCGTTACGCCAATGCCTTTACCGCATCAATGAACTACCTGTTCGGCAACAACCCTATGTCGTTCTCCTATATTTCCGGTCACGGCGAAAACAGCTTAGCCCAACCACACCACCGCTTTTGGGCTGGTGCAATTGATGCCAGCTATCCTTGGGTGCCACCTGGAGCGCTGTCTGGTGGCCCAAATAGCGGCATTCAAGATCCGGTAGCCAAGGCACAAATTCCAGACTGCCCTACAACACCGGCTAAGTGCTTTCTAGACAACATTCACTCTTGGTCGACCAATGAAATTACCGTTAACTGGAACTCTGCACTAATGTGGATAGCGGCATTTCAACACGACTTAGGAAATGAAATTTAATACCTTTTGATAAAACGTTAACGTAAAAAAACCCCTCAGTTCGGACGTGAACTGAGGGGTTTTTATTTATGGGGTGACCCATTTATTTAAGTTCGTGGGGCATCCGCTTGGTTCTACATTTACTATGCTGGCTCGGCCGCCAATTGAGGGCCTGAGGCAACCAAAGCCTTACCGTCGTCATTATCAGTGAACTTTTCAAAGTTTTTGATAAACAAGTCAGCTAATTTCTCGGCCTTTACTTGCCATTCACCAGCATCGACATAGGTATCTCTTGGGTCCAAAATGTTGGTCGCTACGCCAGGTAACTCTGTAGGCACTTCCAAATTGAAAACTGGAATTGTCTGAGTTGGAACATTATCGACAGAGCCATCCAAAATTGCATCGATAATACCGCGCGTATCTTTAATGGAAATACGTTTGCCGGTACCGTTCCAGCCGGTGTTAACTAAATAGGCAGTGGCACCCACGGCTTCCATCTTTGCGACTAACTCTGCACCATACTTCACAGGGTGAAGGGTCAAGAACGCCTTGCCAAAACAAGCAGAAAAAGTAGGCGTAGGTTCAGTAATACCGCGCTCTGTACCGGCCAATTTCGCTGTAAAACCAGACAGGAAGTGATACTTAGTTTGGTCTGGGGTTAACTTTGAAACTGGAGGCAACACACCGAAGGCATCTGCCGTTAAGAAGATCACTTTCTTCGCATGCCCCGCTCTAGAGATAGGCTTAACAATATTATCAATATGATAAATTGGATAGCTGACTCGAGTGTTTTCAGTGATGGAATGGTCGCCAAAATCAATTTTACCGGCTGCATCAACGGTTACATTTTCCAGCAGCGCATCACGCCTAATCGCCTTGTAAATGTCAGGTTCACTTTCAGGGTCTAAGTCGATGGTTTTCGCATAACAACCACCTTCAAAGTTGAAAATACCATGCTCATCCCAGCCGTGCTCATCATCGCCAATTAGCTGGCGTTTCGCATCCGTAGATAAGGTGGTTTTACCGGTACCAGAAAGCCCGAAGAAAATTGCAACGTCACCTTTTTCGCCAACATTCGCAGAGCAGTGCATGGAAGCCATATGATTCAAAGGTAGGTAGTAGTTCATCATTGCGAACATACCTTTTTTCATTTCACCGCCATACCAAGTTCCGCCGATAACCTGCATGCGTTCGGTCATGTTAAACACCGTAAACACTTCGGAATTCATGCCGTGCTCTTTCCACTTTTTGTTAGACGTTTTAGAGCCATTCATAACAACAAAATCTGGCTCGCCAAACTCAGCTAGCTCTTTTGCGCTAGGACGAATAAACATATTGGTAACAAAGTGCGCTTGCCATGCAACTTCAACAATAAAACGCACTTTCATACGAGAGTTTTCGTTCGCACCGCAAAACGCATCGACAACAAATAACCGCTTCTTAGATAGCTGCTCGCCAACAAGTGCTTTTAAATCTTTCCAAACTTCTGGTGTAACGGGTTTGTTATCGTTGTGGGCAATATTAGAATCCCACCACAAATGTTCACGACTAACATCATCGAGAACAATGAACTTGTCTTTTGGAGAACGTCCGGTAAAAATCCCAGTGCTAACATTTACCGCACCTAATTCTGTTACAACACCTTTCTCATAGCCTTTAAGATCTGAACGTGTTTCTTCTTCAAACAACGTGTCATAAGAAGGGTTGTAAACAATCTCGCTGACATCGTGAATACCATATTTACTGAGGTCTAATTGTGTAGCCATTGTCTACTTCTCCCATGTGAAGTGTTTCAAATTCGTTGCCAAGCAAAAGAAGAACTTTGTCGACTTAACCACTAGAAAAATAACTACGTTCATAAGTGGATAAACCTAAGATCATTCTCGCTTTCTTTGATTCTTATTATAGGGAAGGGACGCGCGACAAGAAATCTTGACGATTGATCCACGTCAAGGAGTGGTTCGACTTACCGAATTTAGTTTTTGTTTGGCGGGAAAAGTAGGCAACACCCTTAATATTCAGAGGGTTATAGTGAAGGAGTTGTTACACAATCAAAACTATAGGCATAAAGATATAAGATGGAAAATGACAGAACCTAATCGGGAATCGACCAATCAATAGGTGATATACCCTTTTGTACTAAATATTGGTTAGCTAGAGAGAAATGATGATTACCGAAAAATCCGCGATGCGCAGACAGGGGGGACGGGTGTGGAGACTGGAGAACACAATGACGACTAGCATCGATAACTTGGCCTTTTTTCTGAGCATAACTACCCCAAAGAAAAAACACGAGATTTTCACGATGCTCCGACAATGCCGCGATTGCAGCGTCGGTGAACACTTCCCAACCACGGCGCTGGTGCGAGCCTGCGTTGCCCTGCTCCACGGTAAGGGTGGCATTTAACAGCAGCACCCCCTGCTCTGCCCAGGCCTGTAAGCAACCGTGCGGCGGCGTGGGAATGCCTAGATCAGTGGCGAGTTCTTTGTAAATGTTTTTTAACGATGGTGGCGTTGCAACACCTCGCTGCACGGAAAAACACAAACCGTGAGCTTGACCAGGGCCGTGATACGGGTCTTGCCCAAGTATCACGACTTTAACCTTCTCGAACGGGGTTGAATTAAAAGCGTTGAATAGTTTGGCACCGCTCGGGTAGAGCGTTTTACCGGCGACCTTCTCTTGCTTCAGAAACTCGCGCAGCTGTTGCATATAGGGCTGATCAAACTCTGCGCCTAAATGCAACAGCCAGCTATCGTCGAGCTTACCCTTGGTCGCTATTGGCATAATGCTAACGGCCTATACTTTTTCTGGCCGCATATGAGGAAACAACAGTACATCGCGAATCGACGGAGAGTCGGTTAACAGCATAACCAAACGATCGATGCCAATACCTTCGCCTGCGGTGGGTGGCATACCGTACTCAAGTGCTCGCACGTAGTCGGCATCGTAGTGCATCGCCTCGTCGTCACCGGCATCTTTCTCAGCAACCTGCGCTTTAAAACGCTCAGCCTGATCTTCGGCATCGTTAAGCTCGGAGAAGCCGTTGGCAATTTCGCGGCCGCCAACGAAAAATTCGAAGCGGTCGGTAACAAACGGATCATTATCGCTGCGACGCGCTAGTGGCGAAACTTCTGTGGGGTACTTGGTGATAAAGGTTGGCTGCTCTAAACGGTGTTCAACGGTGGCTTCAAAAATTTCGATTTGAATTTTACCTAATCCCCAGTTGTCCTTTAAGGCAACGCCTAAATCCTTAGCCACTTTTTTAGCGCTTTCGATGTTATCTATATCGGCAGCAGAAAGTGTGGGGTTGTACTGCAAGATCGAATCAAATACCGATAGACGTATGAATGGCTGGGCGAAATCGTAGGTTACCACTTCAGGTTCGGCATCGCCTTTCGCTGGTTTGGTGTTGGCAATTTTAGTAGAGCCCATCACCTGTTGCGCTAGGTTTCGCAGCATGTCTTCGGTGAGATCCATCAAGTCTTGGTAGTCGGCATAGGCCTGATAAAATTCCAGCATGGTAAATTCTGGGTTGTGACGGGTCGACAAACCTTCGTTGCGGAAATTGCGGTTGATCTCATATACCCGCTCAAATCCGCCAACAACCAAACGCTTCAAATACAATTCTGGCGCGATGCGCAAAAACATATCGATATCCAGTGCGTTGTGAAAGGTCTCAAACGGACGTGCGGTAGCACCGCCGGGAATGGCTTGCAGCATAGGTGTTTCCACCTCAAGAAAATCGCGAGAATTTAAATAGTCGCGAATAAACTGTACGATCTTCGAGCGTAAAATAAAGGTGTTGCGCACTTCAGGGTTAGTAATTAAATCGACGTAGCGCTGACGGTAGCGAATTTCCTGGTCGGCGAGGCCGTGGAATTTATCCGGTAGCGGTCGCAGTGCTTTGGTTAGCAGTTGGTATTCATCCAAACTCACATAGAGGTCGCCCATACCGGATTTATGCAACACGCCTTTCGCCGCGACTATGTCACCTAGGTCCAGCGTTTTAACAAATGGCCGCGCTTCCTTGGTTACGTAAAGTTGAATAACGCCACTGCCATCTTGAATTGCAAGAAAAGCTCCACGGTTGCGAATTAAACGCCCCGCGACACTTTTTACCATTGCCTGCTCGGCAAGCGCCTCTTTGCTTTCTTCACCAAACTGGTCTTGCAGCTCTTGTGCTTTATGCTCTGGACGAAAGTCGTTGGGGAAGGCATTACCCTGTTCACGCAGTACGGCCAACTTGGCGCGACGCTCGGCAATCAGCTTGTTTTCATCTTGTGGCACGTCGTTCTGTGGTTGCTTGCTCATGGGTATTAAATTCCTAACCTGGTATCAATTTCAATTTGGGGTTCGATAAATACGCTTATCAATCAATCGGTAAATAGCAGCCTCTAAAACGCGTTACAAACCCGCTTTTAAGCTCGCCTCAATAAAATCATCTAGATTGCCATCCAGCACCGCTTGGCAGTTGCTGGTTTGCACACCGGTACGCAAATCTTTAATGCGCTGATCATCTAATACGTAGGAGCGAATTTGGCTGCCCCAACCGATGTCGGACTTGCTGTCTTCGAGCGCCTGCTTTTCTGAATTGCGTTTCAACAATTCCTGTTCATACATACGAGCACGTAACATTTTCATCGCCTTATCGCGGTTTGAATGCTGTGAGCGCTCACTCTGGCACTGCACAACAACACCAGAAGGCTCGTGGGTAATACGTACCGCCGAATCAGTTTTGTTAACGTGCTGACCGCCAGCGCCACTTGCGCGATAGGTGTCTACACGCAAATCGGCGGGGTTGATATCAATTTCAATATCGTCAGAAATTTCCGGAGACACAAAAACTGAAGCAAAAGACGTGTGACGACGACTACCGGAATCGAACGGCGATTTACGCACTAAACGATGCACACCGGTTTCGGTGCGAAGCCAGCCAAAAGCGTAGTCGCCTTCAAAACGGATGGTCGCGCTTTTGATCCCCGCCACGTCACCCGCAGAGGCTTCTTCAAGTGTCGTTTTAAAGCCTTTGTCATCACCCCAGCGCAAATACATGCGCAACATCATCTCGGCCCAATCTTGCGCTTCGGTGCCGCCGGAACCGGACTGAATATCCAGATAGGCATTGTTCGGGTCCATCTCGCCAGAAAACATCCGGCGAAACTCCAATATGGCTAGCTTTGCATCTAAGGCTTGAGCTTCGCTCTCTACCTCGGCAATACTGTCTGCATCGTCTTCGGCGACGGCCATTTCAATTAATTCGCGACAGTCCGCGACACCTTGATGCAGCTCTTCGATAGTTTCAACAACTAACTCTAGGGAGGCACGCTCGCGGCCTAATTCCTGAGCTCGCTTTGGGTCATCCCAAACGCTGGGTTCGGCTAATTCCAGTTCAACTTCTGCTAAGCGTTCTTTTTTCTCTGGGTATTCAAAGATACCCCCTAAGCACGTCGGTGCGCGACTGAAGATCCGACAAGTGATTTAGCAGAGGATTAATTTCCATTAGGGTTCTCAAAACGGTTAAATTCTAGGGGTGAAAATGCGCGCGCATTGTACCCTAGAGCCGCCTACAACTCTAGGGACTGCGGCGTGCGCCTCGGCCTTGCGACGATGCCTTATGCGTCATTGATAGCGACAGCTCAGTCTTGAAGCAGCCTTAGATCAACCCTGAGTCCATCAGGATGGAACTACAGATAAAGCACTGATAAGTGACCGGATAATATCCTGTTGTCGAAAAACCCTATTAAAGCTGCAAGAATTGCCCACTAGGCCCTCGACAAATATGTTGCGACTGCTACTATTCGCAGCTGAATTCAATTTTGGCTCGCGACGCTAGGCAGTCACTTAGCTGGGTGTGTCGCCATTTTCCCTTTGCGATAGATAGCCGAAAAAGGCACACGAAAAAACGAGAATAAAGAACGACAATAACGATATAAAGATAGTGGCCTCGCCTGTACCGACGGCTGAGGCAGGCTACACTAATAGAATGAAGTCCGCGCGATGGCGCTACAAGAATAATAGATCTTGCCAAGAAAGATCGAAGAGACAACAGGTCAGAGGTATTACCCATGGTCAGAAACAGCCTTACAGCGCTTTTGTTGGCGTCGCTACTCAGTTTAACGGCGTGCTCTAGTCACGAGGATGATACTGGGCAAATGACAGCAAACGGCGAGCCCGCGCCATCGGCCCGCACTTACGTGGTATTTAGTCCCGCCACCAGCGATTTGCCGATCCCTAATGACCTCTTGTTTAGTAGCGAAACACTCGCCGACGGCACGATGTTCGCTGGTTCCGATCCAGCCAATCCCGTCATTAGTGGTATTGATGCGCTTGACGGCAACTCAGTAGCGGCTCCCTTCGACATCAGCTTCTCCGGCCCGCTGGACACATCTCAAGTTTTGGATGCGCGAAGCTTTATCCAAGTAGACTCGGCCATTATTCCAAATCCAAACCAAAACGTCTTTTTGCTACCGCTTACCTTCCCCAGTGGCGACTCACTACTACAAGCATCACTGGGCGGCACCAGTATCGAAGTGCCGACATTTAGCGAAGCTGCCGCATACCAAGCCGCCGTCGCCAGCGGTGATATCGGCACCCTTGCCGCACTCGCCACCCCGGCTCTACGCGCGGAAATATTGAGCCTAGATAACGGCGTTTATAACACCCTACGCATTTCGCCGCTTACGCCGCTACAAGCCGAAACAAAATATTTAGTGGTAATCACCAAGCTACAAGACTTCAACGGCAACAAAGTCTACCCATCGACCGCCTATGATTACATTCGCGATGATAACTCCAATCTCGGCCAATTAGGGCTAGATGGCCTGCGGGACGCCATTCAGTCATGGGAACGTTTAGCTGCGGGCTATTTTGGTTTTATGGGACAAGTGTTCGATGCAGCCGGTATTAGCGCAACAGCGCCCAGTTCCGACGACATCATCCTTACCCTCACCTTCACTACGGGCGGCACTGACAGCATCTTAACGAGCTTAGCTGCGCCAGAAACCTTCTTCGAAAAGAATCTCCGTACTAGCTATAAGCAAGACGCAATCGTTAAGCTCGTCTCTGGCACCTATAACCTCAGTGGTGACAATAGCGCAGCCACATCCATTACCGAAGGCGCAATCAATTCCACACTGAATGTTTTGCTAACTCAGCCCATACTGCCCGGCGATCAGCCCAACCCTTTGTATAACGCCGGTATTGCAGCCGCGATTGCTAACGGTGCCGACTACGCCACTATCGCTAGCGATGCAACGGCCGCGCATATTATGCAGCGCGCTGCCGCAGAAGCGGCCATCAGCGTGCACAACAGCGGCAGTGCTGAATCTGGCGACGCAGAACCCTATGTGGATATAGCAACCGAAGCCGTCGGCAGCGTTGCCGCGCTCGCCAACGCTGCCGGCACACCCGTTAATTCACTCTTTCCGGTACCCGCCGCACGCAGTAGCAGTTTTTATCGAGTAGATCCTGTTGGCGACGCCCTATACGGCCCCGCAGCTGAAGGCGAAGACGAAAGCCACCCTCGCAACCAACTAGCGCCAGCGCTACTTTACCAAGGGCAGATTAACCTGCCCTTATATCAGGCGACGCCTAGCGGCGACGGCAGTGCGGTAACCTCAAGTCGCTGGCAAGCCGATGCTGACGGCGTCGGTCTTATTCTCGATATGGCCAAAGGTAACGAGCTCGGCTCGACACCACCGTCAGACAGAACCACCTATCGCTTCCCTTTCCCCGCGAAGCGGGCCGACGTAACCATACCCGTTATGGCAACACTGCCAGAAGCAACCACGCTAAGTAACTTTGGCGTAACCAAGCCCGCTAACGGCTGGCCTGTCGTTATATTTATGCATGGTATTACCGGTGATCGCAGCACCTCCATCCCCATGGCTGATGCCCTCGCTTTCGCCTGTGTTCACGGCGACCTCAGCGGGCCATCTGGACTACCCTGTTTTGCGACACTGGCGATAGATCAGCCCTTGCACGGTATTACCCCCAGCGGCAGCGCTGTTTCGCCCTATATTCGCAGTGTTACCGACCCCAACTACCCTCCACAAGCTAACTTAGCGACCGAGCCCGCAGCTGATCTTATCGAACGCCATTACGACTACAGCTCCGACGCAGAAGCCAACTCTATAGCCATGAGTTACGACGGCGGTTTCGGTGATTCCGGTAGCCTGTTTATCAACCTCAAGAACTTTGAAGTTTCACGCGACAGTATGCGTCAGGCGATTCTTGATCTGCTTAACCTCAACGCATCGATTGCATCCATGGATATCGATGGTGATGGTACCGCCAATGATATTGATCCCAACCGCGTCTATCTAGTCGGTCACTCGCTTGGAGGCATTACCGCTATCACCTTCGCTGCGGTCAACAACAACACCGCCGTGCAAGCCAGTCCCTTCTCCGCACTGCCACGCATTCAGGCTGTCGCGCCGCTATTTGCCGGTGGCGGTGTGCCGCGGTTACTGGTCAACTCAGAAACCTTTGGCGCCACTATTTTGCAAGGACTGGCAGCAGCAAGCGAGGAGTTAGTGCAGGGCCGTTCGGGACTAGAGTCTTACTTAAGCGTATTTCAAGGTGTACTTGATTCGGTCGATCCAATCAATTTCGTGAAACCATTGGCGCACTCTAACACCGGCGTCTTGTTCGCAGAAATTGTAGGTGAAGGCAACGACAGCTACCCTTCTGATCAAGTTATCCCCAACGGCGCCGATGCAATCTGGGGCGAGCAAATTTCACCACTTTACGCAGTGCTTAACAACGGCTTCGTCATAGACAACTTTCCAGCCCCACTCGCGGGAACTGAGCCATTGCTAGCCTTAGCCGGCGCGGAAAGTACTATCAACGCTACCGCCAGCGAGACGCCAGCAGTACTGGTAACACGCTTTACCGAAGGTAGCCACCGCACTCCGGTTGCGGCTGGTAATACAGATGCAGACCCGTTCACCAGCGCCGCTACCTTCTATGAGTTACTCAGTGAAATTGCGGTGTTCTTCGCATCTAATGGAGTGGTGGATGGGTCTATCGTGGCTAATCCCGAAGTCGTACGCCCATAAAGCTAAGTACGATTAACGACATAGCACCATTAAAGAGATAATAGTTACCACCTTAAATATAGTTACTGCCCTAAATTTAGGGTAGTAACTAGAAGACCACACTTCCCATTGCTAACACTATCCCGGCACCACACTAAAAAGCCCACGAAAAGATGAGAAAATATCCTTTTATTTCAATAGGATAAGACGGTAACTTGACAACAAAGATTAACAAACTAGAATAACTCACTGATACTAATCATTCAGTGAGTTTCTGCCTGTGGAATTTTTGGAAGCCGACCATCCCGAGTGGATGCAAATGTGGGAAGAGTTAAGTGAGTATGCGCTTAATGAAGGCGATGCTATCTGTCTATTCCTAGGCCGCTGCTGGGAATATATGGGGTCTAGCGACAGCCATCACCACTTTCGACACAATCTACACCCGCGCACAGGTAAGGCCGAATATGCCTACGTAGAACGCCGCCGCGCTGGGGTTAATTGGGATAATGCCGGCTGGGCGAAAACCGCCTAACACGGAGCCCATTGTTAGCCGTGCCCTATCCCGAGCCCCTTCTATACCGTTATCAAGCTCGCACATAGCTATTCGAGCTCTTCAAGATAGTCGACCAAAAGCTGCAACTTCTCTTCGCCACGATATTCATTAATCGCCAACTTATAAACGATACGAGCAAACTGAATATCATTGTTTGGCCAAGTGTCGAGATCCACATTAAACGCAATAGCATCTATCGCCACACCAGAATAATCCGCCGGAGAAACCAACAGCTTTAGATGTTTCTCTCCGACGATCCG
This sequence comes from Teredinibacter waterburyi, assembly GCF_001922985.1. Lineage (GTDB taxonomy): Bacteria > Pseudomonadota > Gammaproteobacteria > Pseudomonadales > Cellvibrionaceae > Teredinibacter > Teredinibacter waterburyi. Next base: position 99,764 of record NZ_MRUH01000045.1, on the reverse strand, counting down.
CTGCTGAAGCAACCTGAACTCACCATCGAAACTTGGCTCTGGAAAGGCTTGGCCCCAGGGCCCTAACGCCTGCAATGTCTTTGCGACCGACAGGTCAAAATCTTCCTGCTCTAGCTCCCCATCCGTCGCTAGACTCGCCTCTGGCTCAACAAAACCCAAAGCCTCACCGACGGCAAGTTCAAACGCCGTTTTAAACCTATCTAAATCCTGCAGGGCAAGGCTCAATCCCGCGGCCATTGCATGACCACCAAACTTGGTTAGTAAACCGGGGTTCTGCGTGGCCACTCGGTCAAGCACATCACGTAGATGAACGCCGCTAATAGAGCGACCTGAGCCTTTTAACTGGCCTTCGCCATCTTCGGCAAAAACGATAGTGGGGCGATGCAGACGGTCTTTGATTCTAGAAGCTAGGATGCCAATCACTCCCTGATGCCAGTCGGTTTTATAGAGGCAAACCCCTAGCGGCCAGTCGGCATCATTACTCGCGAAATCATCCAAGAGCTTTACCGCCTCAACTTGCATCGACCCTTCGATCGCGCGCCGCTCTCGATTCAAACTATCTAGCTCGCGCGCTAAGCCGCGCGCCTCATCAATGGAGTCGGTCAACAAACAGCGAATCCCCAACCCCATGTCGTCCAGACGACCTGCAGCGTTCAAGCGTGGCCCGGCAATAAAACCTAAGTCGCTAGCGGTAACTTTATTGAGCGGTCTACCGGCAACTTCAAATAGCGCTTGAATACCGGGAACGCAGCGTGCCGCGCGCATTCGCTTTAAACCCTGCGCAACTAACACGCGATTATTCTGATCCAATGGCACTACGTCGGCCACAGTGCCAAGTGCAACAAGGTCTAACCAGTCTGCCATTTTAGGCTCGGCGATATCCCCCTTATCAAACCAACCCAATGCTTTCAGACGAGCGCGTAAAGCGCTCATTACATAAAAAATCACCCCAACACCCGCGAGATTTTTACTGCCAAATTCGCAACCGACTTGGTTGGGGTTGACGATGGCTTCGGCACTGGGAAGTTCGCGACCCGGCAGGTGGTGGTCGGTAACAATAACCTGCATACCCAAGGCCTGAGCAGCGCGAACGCCATCGACGCTGGCGATACCATTGTCAACCGTAATCAATAGTTGCGGGCGCTGAGCGGCTATAACGGTGACGATTTCAGGGGTGAGGCCGTAGCCATATTCGAATCGATTGGGCACAACAAAGTCGACATGTCGACAACCAAATGCTCGTAAACAGCGCACAGCCAAGGTGGTACTAGTAGCGCCATCCGCATCAAAGTCTCCCAGAATACAAATACGCTTTTGCTCGCGAAGTGCCTCTACCAAAAGATCACATGCGGCTTGCAGCCCAAGCATCGTCGCTGGGGATTCTAGCTGACGCAGTTGGTAGTCGACTTGCTTAGGGCTGGCAACGTCTCGATTAGCTAATACACGACGGGCAAGCTCACCAAACGGCGCGCCCGCATTGTCGAAGGTGACGCTCGCGCTGCGCCTTTGGATGAGTTTCTTCATTGAATGGAGCGCCTTAGATTTTCTAGCTCGGGGGTTGGCGCATGATACTCCGCTGACAACGAGGTGCAACCGCCTCTAGCGACCCGTTACCTGGCGATGAAGCTTTAACATTTCACATTCAAACTGTTCGATAACCAGATTCATCGCGCCAGTAGCCGTACCAAAAAACTCCATTGCTGACACCGGCCCGCGCCCCTCCACCACTTGGCTATCTACATAACTCAGGAACACCGCGAGAGACTCTTTTTGATTGCTGTCTAGAATCCGTCTGCAGGCAGAGTGATTTAGTAGGTCCTGAATCTTGCCCATATTTTTCTTTACGGTAGCAATTTGCTTCCCTCGCCCATGATTGCCCCCCGAGTTAAGTATCTCTACACCTAAGGCTCGAACTTGGCCTATTAGCTCGCCGATGGTTAAGAACTCCTGCCAAACCAGGCGAACATCGGCAAAACGGCTGTTTGAATAAAGCCCATAGCGAATCGCAACGTCATCTAAGATGCTTAACAAGGATGCAATCAACCGCGAGTGCTGATCAAAGCTACCCTCTGAAGATATTGTAAAAGCCTTGACTGAGAGGCTCGCCCAGTGGCGAGAAACGCCCTGCCAGTCTTCATTGGTATCGAGCCAATGACTCAGCGAACTCGTTTGTAGAATATCCATCGAGATCTGCTCTTGCAGTGTCTCAATTTCCGGATACACCTCTTCATTTCCAGTCAGGTATGCAGCGCTTAAGCCTCGGTGCTGCTGCAAATGAACAAGTAATATTTTGCCTGCTTGTAGCACTTGCACGCCAGCCAAAAGATCGGCATTCCGCCCACGCCTTACGGCCAAAGCATAGCCAGTAAATGCCAGAAGTATCAGCAGTAAAACGAAACCTGATGTCAACATAAAACTAGCAGGCATGGCTGCCTCTCCGATTATTATGAAGAACGCACAACGATAACTCGTGTTCAAAGTTGAGCCCGAACGCAAGCGGCACATCAATGTTATGGGAACAGGTCTAATTCAGAGCAATTAATATTCCATCTTGTATAGATGGCTAGAACCACCGAGTAAATCATTGCACACGGGTCTAAATCAGCAACTAAACTAAATTATGTCGTTGAATAAAATCACAACCCAGCCACAAATCGCACCATGAAGGTGCAAAAAATGAAAAAGGCACTTTAAGTGCCAAAAAAACGCTTTTGTACTAATCTTTAGATAATGATTTAGGTAATCACAGGAATCGCCATGAATCTTACGCAACTTGTTTTCAGCGCAGTATTGGCAATGGGCGCGCTTGCTACTGCAATTCCGTGCACTGCGGACGAAACGGTAAGAATCGCATCTCGAGGCGATGCAAATGCCAACTATGCGATTAGTATGATCAAGCTCGCGTTAAAACACGCTGAGAAAAAGTATTCGCTCGATATATTTGATGCGACGCTAACGGGTGAGCGTCAGAAACAAGGATTAATAGAAGGCTCAATAGATGTAAGCTGGACAGCAACGAACAACGATATGGAAGAGCATACACTTCCTGTACGAGTACCACTTTATAAAGGATTACTGGGCTATAGGGTGCTGCTGATGAATGCCGAAAGCCTGAGCAATTTTCGCCATATAAATTCCCGCCAAGACCTACTTTCCCACACCTTTGGCCAAGGTCGTGGCTGGACCGACACAACAATATTAAAAGCCAACGGTCTTACCGTAATCGAAGCAAATAAATATGAGAGCCTTTTCCACATGGTTGACGGTAAGCGCTTTGAAGCATTTCCGCGCGGCGTTCACGAACCCTGGCTAGAAATGAAAAATAGGCCAGAACTCAACCTTGCCGTCGACAACCGTGTGATGCTTGTTTACAAAATGCCATTTTATCTTTTCGTAACACCGACACGACCAGACCTTGCAAAAGCTATCGAACAGGGGCTGCTCGCAGCGATAGACGATGGTAGTTTTGACGAACTATTTTTCACAAATGATACCGTCCGCACAGTCATCGAAAAGGTCGACCTTTCCTACCGAATGGTATTTGAGCTTAAAAACCCAGACCTGCCACCAAAGACTCCGCTCGACAATACCAAACTTTGGATTACGCTCGACGCATTAAAAGATGGAGCATAGTAGCGCTAGGAATTAAATCCTCGGCCACTTATTTGCAGGCTCACCACAAATTCGAGACAAAAAAAAGCCCCAATTAGGGGCTTTTTTCATAACAAGAATGTACCGCTAAATATTCGACCGGATGAAATCCTGTACCTTAGCAATATCCTTTTCTATTACCTGATAACGCTCTTCGCGGCTAAATAAATCCTGCATATGATGAGGTAACTTTGGATCTTCCGACTGCCCAGCCTTTTGCACTGCTTCTGGAAACTTGGCGGGGTGTGCCGTAGCTAAGCAAATCATCGGCACCGCGTTCGACTGGCGCGTTTTACGGGCCGCCTGCACACCAATGGCGGTATGAGGGTCCAGCAAGTATTCGGTAGTTTCAAACACCTCACGAATGACGCTTATGGTTTCCTCATCGCTCAACCTGTAACTGGAAAATAGTTCACGCGCTTTCGCTAAGGCATCGTCACCGAGCACTAATTGACCGGTAGCTTTGAAGTTTTCCATTAAAGCTTTGATCTTAGCGCCATCACGGCCGTGCAAATCAAATAACATTCTTTCGAAATTACTCGACACCATAATATCCATACTTGGCGATAGCGAGTGGATTAGGTCTTGCTGGCTGTGATCGTTCGCACTAATACAGCGGTGTAAAATATCGTTACTATTGGTTGCGATCACAAGCTGATCGATTGGCAATCCCATTTGCTTGGCAAGATAACCGGCAAAAATATCACCAAAATTACCGGTCGGCACAGAGAAAGATACTTTTCGCTGCGGTGTTCCAACCGCTAAACCGGCATAAAAATAATACACAATCTGGGCCATAATACGCGCCCAGTTAATTGAGTTTACCGCGACCAACTGCCGCCCTTCTGTCAAAAACGATTGGTCGGCGAAGCTCGCCTTAACCATATTCTGACAATCGTCAAAGTTGCCTTCTAGCGCAATATTGAAAACGTTATCTTCCAGTACGGTTGTCATCTGTCGGCGCTGAACATCCGATACACGTTTGTGCGGATGCAAGATAAAAATATCAACATTCTCACAGTCGCGACAACCTTCAATGGCGGCCGAGCCGGTATCACCCGAAGTCGCCCCCATAATCACAACTTTTTGATTACGCTTTTTCAAAATATAGTCAAGCAAGTGGCCAAGAAACTGCAGTGCAAAATCTTTGAATGCTAAAGTTGGCCCCTGAAACAACTCCAGAATCCACTCGTTGTGGCCGGTCTGGATTAACGGCGCGATAGCTTCGTGCCGAAAGCCTTTTCCACTCTTGGTGGTGTAAGAGGTTTCAATTAAACGCTTTAAATCGGCATCTGGAATTTCGCCATCGACGAAAGGAGAAATAATTTTAAAAGCCAGTTCGCAATAGCTAAGCCCAGCCCAAGAGGCTATTTCATCAGCACTAAACTTTGGCAGTGTCTCTGGCACATACAAACCACCATCAGTCGCTAAACCAGTTAACACTACTTCTTCGAAACTTAAACTTGGCGCGTCGCCGCGAGTACTTATATATTTCACTTTATCGATCGTCTCTTGTCATTCTATTTGGATAAACGGGTTAACTCTGTAAAGCTACTTGAGGGCTTCAACACGAATCCGAACCACTTTGTCGCCTATACAATCTAAATGCTCAATCTTGTCAATGGCGGCTATAATTTGCTTTTCGATAGCACGATTAGTCAACAGGATAACCGGTACGTGGTTGCAGCCTTCCTTCGGCTCTTTTTGAATCAAGGCTTCGATACTGATACCCGCATCGCTCAAAATCTGTGTAATTTTTGACAACACACCAGGCTGATCGAGCGCCGTCATACGCAAGTAATAGGCTGTCTCAACCTCTTCAATTGGAACGATTCGGTAATCGCTTAGCTGGTCTTCAGCAAAACCCAAATGCGGGACGTTGGTCGCGTCAACATTATCTTCGCGAACTAAACGACTAACGTGCACGATATCCGAGATAACCGATGACGCGGTAGGTTCCGCGCCAGCACCTGGGCCGTAATACATACTTGCACCGACGGCATCGCCCTTAACCAATACCGCATTCATAACACCATCTACATTGGCGATTAACCGTGTCGCTGGAATCAAGGTTGGGTGAACACGCAACTCAATGCCGCCATCCGGCATCCGACGTGTAATACCGAGATGTTTAATACGGTAGCCTAGCTCATCGGCATAGGCCACATCCTGAGGTGATATTTTGCTAATCCCTTCCGTAAACACCTTATCGAATTGCAGCGGCATACCGAAGGCTATCGACGCCAAGATAACAAGCTTGTGTGCCGCATCAATACCTTCAACGTCAAAAGTTGGGTCCGCCTCCGCGTAGCCTAACTCTTGAGCTTCTTTCAGAACATCATCAAACGCGCGACCTTTATCACGCATTTCGGTGAGAATAAAATTTCCGGTTCCGTTAATAATACCAGCCAACCACTGAATCTTGTTGGCAGCCAAACCCTCTCGAAGAGACCGAATAATCGGAATACCACCAGCTACGGCGGCTTCGAAGGAAATGGTAACGCCATGAGCAACAGCTTCAGCAAAGAGTTCGTTACCAAATTCGGCGATCAAGGCTTTATTCGCCGTAACCACGTGCTTGCCTGAGCGAATCGCGCGGAGCACTAGATCTTTGGCAACCGTAGTTCCGCCGATCATTTCAACGAGAATATCAACATTTGGATCGTCGGCAACAGCAAAGATGTCGCGGCTAACCTTGATATCACCGGTAGCACAAGAGGGGTTGTCGCGACGCGAACCAATATGAGTAATGGTAATCGCCCGACCGGCCTTTGCATTGATATCTTTATTGTTTCGTGTCAATACGTTAAAGGTACCGCCACCCACAGTGCCAAGGCCACATATACCAACATTCACCGGATTCAAGCTCATTTCCTCACATTATAAAAAGATCGGATAGCGGCGATAAAAGCCCCTATTTAAAAGAAACGCAACCTTACTGACGCCTGTGTAGGCTGTCAATGCGCGTAACTATGCACTATCGAAAATAGCGTCTAAATTTAATAAAAACCAACAAAAAAGGGGCCTCTACGGCCCCTTTTTACACATGCACTTACGAATTAACTAATTCGTACTTATTTAACACCCAAACGTGCGGCCAGGGTGTCTGCAGGCATGTAGCCTGGAATCATCTCACCACTATCTAAGATAATTGACGGCGTGCCCGTAACACCAGCTTTCTGACCCAATGAGTACTGTGATGCGACCGGGTTACCCTCACAAACATTTTCGGGGATATTCTGGCGATTTTTAATTTTGGTTAACGCGTCCTGGGGGTTGTCTGAACACCACGCAGAAGCCACCTTACGGTAGGATGGGGAATCGATACCAGCGCGCGGATAAGCGAGGTAACGCACTTCGATACCCATAGCATTCAAGGCTGGTACCTCTTTGTGCAGTTTCTGACAAAAGCCACAGTCGGCATCGGTAAAGACCGCGATACTGGCTTTAACTTCGCCCTCAGGGCTAAAGATAATCTGTTCGTCACGCTGTGAGGTAGCCAAAAGCTCTGCACGCATCGGTGTACGGGCTTCTTCGGTAACATTAACTACCGACTTACCCTCAACGCGCTTCAAGTCACCTTCAAAAAAGAAAGTACCTGTTGCATCCATATGAATTACACCGCCACTGCCGATACTAACCTGATAGATACCGTCGACACTGGTAGCCTGAACACTGGATATTTTCAATTCTGGATTCAAAGTCATCAGAGCGTTGATGATTTTGCCCTTCGACTGATCTTCACTTAGTTCAGCTTTGGCCGCAGAGGCTGGCGCCTTACTTTCTGGCGTTGTCGGCTGAGCCGCCGCTTTCGCGCCATCGGTATTGCTTTTTGCTTCACTATCACACGCAACAAGGCCGAACACAGAAAGTGCCGCCACAAAAATTGCCACAACCGGCAGCTTAAATGTCTGAATATTCATAAAACCCTCGTTTTATCTATAAAAATTCTTATTGTTTTAGTCAAAACTCAAAAGCAACTGTGCCGACCTAAAAGGTTTGAGGTTAACTTGCTCCTGTTTGGAGCGTGGGATTCTAACATGGTTCCTTACAACATCAGACTATTCGCAAAAATTGGCTGCAGCAGATGCAGAAAAAGCGACTAAAGTCGCTTTTTGTTGGCTTACCGAAGCAAGCCCTAATTTCGAAAGATAGGATAGTATCTACCCAACTTTCACTGTATTGCTTATCGAGCGCTAAGCTTCTCTTTAATACGAGCCGCCTTACCAGTAAGGTCACGCAAGTAGTACAACTTAGCCTGACGAACATCACCGCGACGCTTAACAGAAATACTATCAACTTGCTTGCTGTGAGTCTGGAAAGTACGTTCAACACCAACACCGTGGGAAATCTTGCGAACGGTGAACGCTGAATTTAAACCGCGGTTACGCTTACCGATCACAACACCTTCATAGGCCTGCAAACGCTCACGACTACCTTCGGTTACCTTCACTTGCACAACCACGGTATCACCGGGGCTAAACTCGGGAAGCTCTTGCTTGAGCTGCTCGTTTTCCAGCTCCTGAATGATTTTGTTCTTAGAACTCATGGTTTGCTCCTACTTTAAATACATTAGCCTCACGGCTATTAACCCGGGCAACGAAACTATTGCGATTGTCATCAATCGTTACACTGTTGGCGCTTTTCTAACTCCAAAAAGGCTTCCAGTAATTTTTTCTGCTCAGAGGATAAAGCTTTCCCCTCAAGCAAATCTGGCCTCCTCAGAAATGTTCTTCCAAGCGATTGCTGGAGACGCCAGTTTTCAATCTTTTTGTGGTCGCCCGATAACAACACCTCGGGAACCCTCTCGCCGTTTACTAACTCCGGCCGAGTATAATGAGGACAATCAAGTAAGCCATCCTCAAAAGAATCCTGCTGTGCCGACTGCTGATCACCTAATGCTCCCGGAATCTTCCGGATCAAGGCGTCAAGCAATACCATTGCAGGTAATTCTCCGCCACTCAATACATAGTCACCAATGGATATTTCCGAATCTACCCAAGACTGTATAAAGCGCTCATCGATCCCTTCGTAGCGACCGGCAATCAATATTAAATTTTTCCGCTCAGCAACAGCGTCAACACCCGCAGTATTTAGTGTTTCACCCTGAGGAGAAAGGTAAATTACCTGTGCATCTGCACGGTCACACCCTAACGCCTGCAGCGCCGCCAACACAGCCTGCTGCAAAGGCTCGACCCGCATAACCATTCCGGGTCCGCCACCATAGGGGCGATCATCCACGGTCTGATGTCGATCAGTGGTAAAACTGCGCGGGTTAAGAAAACTAATCTCTATTAACCCCTGCTCAACAGCTCGGCGACTAATGCCGCTTTCTGTTAGCGCCGAAAACATCTCCGGGAACAGCGTTATCACAACTACGCGAATCTGATTCATAACACCGATCTGACCAAATAGTCACCTCGTGCCATGATTAACACAGGTTTCCCCTGCACGAAACTCACGCTAAAACTCAGGATCCCATGCCACCCGTATTTCACCCGTGTCGAGATTCACACTCGTCACATAGGTATCAAGCACATAGGGCACCAAGCGTTCGCGCTGGTCAATACTCTGATCGTCCGCTTTAATGACCAGCACATCATTTGCGCCAGTCTCTAGCAGCTGCTCAACAATACCGAAATCGTAGACATTCCCTTGGTATTCGCTAACAACCCTAAGGCCGATCAGCTGAGACCAATAAAAATCGCCCGCATCTAGGTCGGGCAGCAAGTCTCGCTCTATGGCGATGTCTGTAGCCGAGTAATCGGCAGCGACATCACGATCATCCACACCCTTGATGTGAACAACCAGCCCATTTGCACGAAGACTATGGCTATCAATTTCGATTTTCTTAACACCGTGACGGGTTTTCAGCCACCAAGGTGCATAGTTCAGAATATTGCTTTCTGGGCTAGTGAAAGACTTAACTTTCAACCAACCTTTAATACCAAAAACACCTGTGATGCGCCCAACCGTTATGAGGTTTGAACGTTTATCGGTCACCGGCGTAATCGCGCTAAACTACCGCTTAAGCGGCAGTAGCAGCGTCTTTCAATAATTTAGAAACGCGATCTGAACACTGCGCGCCCTGGGAAACCCAGTACTGTAAACGCTCAGTATCAATACGCAAACGCTCTTCTTGGCCACGTGCAACAGGATTGAAGAATCCAACGCGCTCAATAAAACGGCCGTTACGGGCGTTGCGGCTATCTGCAACTGCCAAATGATAAAATGGGCGCTTCTTAGAGCCACCACGAGATAGTCGAATGCTTACCATGTAAGTCTTTCCTGTCATTAATTCTTGTATTCAGGCGCCCATAATCGGTGGTTAATCACTTATCCGAATAACCACGGGACACCTGCGAAAGGCGGCGTATTTTAATGGAACAAAAACCGCTTGTATAGTCTTTATTTCATCCATTTTTAGTGGGCGAAAACGCTGGATTATTGTCGCTTAACTACCGAAACCTGGGGGTAATCCACCGCCACCCGTTGGCGGCATTCCACCTGGGCCGCCGCCAGGAAACATGCCCCCCATACCGCGCATCATCTTCTGTAAACCGCCGCCCTTCATTTTCTTCATCATCTTACTCATCTGCTTGTGCTGCTTGAGCAAGCGATTTAGATCTTGAATTTGGGTGCCAGAGCCCAGCGTAATACGACGCTTACGCGAACCATTTAACAAATCGGGGTTGCGGCGTTCAGCAGGTGTCATAGAACCGATAATCGCATCCATCTGCTTAAACTGGCTGTTCACATTGGCCTTCTCGGCCATCTGCGCCATGTTGCCCATACCGGGTAGCTTCTCCAGCATTGAGGCCATACCGCCCATGTTCTGCATCTGCTGCAATTGATCGCGTAAATCTTCTAGATCGAAGCGCTTGCCTTCATGAACCTTTTTCGCGAGTTTTTCAGCTTTATCGCGATCGATCGTCTGCTCAGCCTGCTCGATCAGCGACATCACGTCGCCCATACCTAAAATACGAGAGGCGATACGATCTGGGTGGAAAGGCTCTAAGGCGTCGGTTTTCTCACCTACGCCCATAAATTTGATCGGTTTTCCAGTAATCTGGCGAACCGAAAGTGCAGCACCGCCGCGAGCATCGCCATCGGTTTTCGTTAGAATCACACCGGTTAATGGTAGCGCGTCGTCAAACGCTTTTGCTGTGTTAACCGCGTCCTGACCGATCATGGCGTCGATAACGAATAAAGTCTCGACTGGATTCAAGACCTTGTGCAAGCCTTGAATTTCTTCCATTAAGGCGTCGTCGATATGAAGGCGACCCGCGGTATCCACCAACAACACATCAATATGCAGCTTCTTGGCGTGAGCGACAGCAGCCTTGGCGATTTCGGTCGGCTTTTGATCAGCACTGGATGGGAAAAACTCGACCTCAACTTCGGCCGCTAGCGTTTCCAGCTGCTTGATAGCGGCAGGACGATAAACGTCGACACTGACCACCATGACTTTTTTCTTTTCTTTTTCCCGCAAAAAGCGGCCTAGCTTGGCAACGGTGGTAGTTTTACCCGCGCCCTGCAAGCCCGCCATAAGCACGATTGCCGGCGGCTGTGCAGCGAGATTCAACTTTTCGTTGGCCTCACCCATCAACTGTGTCAGCTCAGTCTCTACAATTTTCAGAAACTGCTGACCAGGATTTAACGCACGATTAACCTCCACCCCCAATGCACGCTTACGCACATGGTTGGTAAATTCCTTCACCACAGGGAGGGCGACATCGGCCTCCAATAACGCCTTGCGAACATCGCGCAAAGCTTCTTGAATATTGTCGTGGTTTAAGCGCGCTTTACCGCTTATTTTTTTCAGGGAGCGTGTCAACCGCTCTGAAAGATTCTCAAACATAGGATTATCTATTTACTCTGCTATAAAGAATGAGGCGCTAATTACCGCGCTTTAGCCAAAGCGACGGTATTATCTAAGGGCGGCAGTATATAGGCTAGTCAGCACAAATTCGACCACGGAAGCGCTTATAGCCGAGGTATCGTGAAGTGACTATTGCTGCGCCTCGTTATCTCGGCAAAAAAGTGCCGTCCGGCGCGCCACAATCCAGATCAAAACCCCTAGGGCGCCGAAACCGCTATGTTATGGCTACTGCTCGACGGCACGGAACCGCAAGTCACCACGCTGCCGTCGCTACGGGTCGCAAAAAAGCCGCCGGCAATGGCGTTTAGCTTTATAACCTCGGTGAGTTTATGCTCAACACTACTGCAGTCACCACCAGCATCAGCCGCGCCCCAGCTCACCACCCGACCATCCGCCAGCAAAACAGCAAAGGCAGCGCTAGAGCCCTTAATCTCGACAACACCGCTTAGCACACCAGCAACAGCAGAGGAATCTCCACCAAAGTTGTCGCCCCCCCAAGTAACGACGGTTTTGTCTGAACGAACGGCCGCAAAGGCGCCACCATTTGGAATAACGACCTCGACGGACGTTAACTGATCCGCAACGACTGCACTATCGCCACCAAGGCTCGCATCTCCCCAAGTAAACACCTTACCGCTGGTATCGAGCACCGCAATTGCACGGCCGTTACTAAAAGCTCGGATGAACTGCTGAGTTAAGCCAAGCTGTTGATTGAGGTTATCGACCCCGCTTTCGGTCAATATCACCAGTTCGCCGGCCTGAGTCAGCACCGCGAAAAAGTCATCCGCTGCGATAATTTGCTGTGCGGACGCCAAACCAGCTACCTCGCCAGCAGCGACGCCACTGCCCCAGAGAACAACCTTGCCTTCGGCAGTCAGTGCGGCAAAGGCTTGATGGCTGGCGTATACCGCAGTCACCCCAATTAACAATGACTGCACGGCAGCCGAATCCCCACCGCTAACACTATTCCCCCAAGTGACTATATTGCCAGCGCCAGTGACGGCGGCGAATGCGCCTGCACGATTCGCCATCAATTGCTGTACATCAACAAGGGAGGCCGCCACAGTGGAGCTGTCGCCACCATTTATTGGGTCGCCCCAAGTCACAACGGTGTTGTCGCTTTTTAGCGCCGCAAAGGCTCGGTTGCCAGCCACTATCTCGTCAACGTTCTGTAGATTGGCTATTACGGCGCTTGCATCGCCACCGTAGTCAATATCACCCCAAGCGACCACATCACCATCACTGCTCCACCCAGCCATTGCATAATCAGCAGCGACTATATAAGTAAGAGGCATCGACTGCGTAGCCAAGCTAAGTTCGGTGGCGTCGGACATTGCCTCGCCCCACACCACAACACTACCCGAAGATGTTAGCAAGGCACCGGACTCTTTATGACTAACGACCAGACTGATATCGCCTAAGTCCGCAGCCAAATCACGTAAGTCAGCGCCTCGGGAAGCGTCGCCCCATGCCTGCAGCTCACCCGATGAACCTTGAGTAACGATCACATGGGGCGAAGTCGCTATCGCTTCAATCCCAGCAAAGCTCTGCTCATCAAGATCGGGCCACACATCGAACAATGCCGTACCATCGGATTGCAATGACGCAATACCGAGCCGGTTACTCTGCACCAATACAGGAGACACTAACGAACCCTCTAACCACGCCCCTCGAGCCAGCACCAAATCACTGGCGCACTCTTCGTAACCGTGAGTTTTAACACTGCCATCAGCCATTACGGCGAGCAACAAGCAATTGCTGTTGTATAGCTGAACCGCGCCAACAAGCTCGTCGACTTGAACCACCTCATCGGTTGGCCCGCCCCACAACAGCACATCATTATTACTGGTAATGCCAGCGAATTCGGCCAGAGGGGTAATCTGCGACTCATCACTATGTAGCGATATTATTTGGGTCATATCTAGGTCGGATAGCAACAGGCCGGCAGCGCTACTATAAAGAGTGCCCCATTGCACGACAGCACCGTCATCACGCAAGGCGCTGAAGCCAAATGCTCCACTTAATGCCGTAACACCCTGCAAATCATCAGCTACAACCTGATTGTCAGCAGCGGCGCCATAGCCCCAAGCAATGACATTTCCGTCGGCGGTTATGGCGGCGAAGGCATCTACTGATGCGGTTAGTTGGCTCAACCCAGAAACACCCTGTTGCGCACTGAACTGCAATTGATCTAGCGCTAGCGCTGGGCTTTCGAACCCCCACACAATGGCGGCCCCACTAGCATCTAAGGCGCTAAAGCCTTCGCTATTACCTTTTAATTCAACGATATCGATTAACTCAGCAGCCACGTCATCGCTACGCCCTCCGTAGTCAGCCGCCCCCCAGGTTACAACTGCTCCGCCCGATGTCAGTGCCGCGAATGCAGCCTTTGAGCGAGCAATAGTAACGACACCAGAAAGCTCGGCCTGCACACCACTGCTATCACCGCCACAGTATTCGCTACCCCAGGTTTCCACACTGCCGTCGTAGCGCAACGCCGCAAATGCGCATTCGTTGCCAATTATTTGGCTGAAATGAGACGAATTGCTTCCAGAGCTTGGCGTCGGAGTTGCTGTAGGCACCGGTGTTGGCGACGGCTCAGCGCTAGGCTCTATATCACTATCCCATCCCGTCTTGCAGGCGCTTAGGTAAACAAGGCTAACCAAAACTGTGACGTAGCGAAGGCTTGAAGTAACATTCATGAATGACTCTCTTTCTTTATTAGCAATCTTTATTATGTATGCGAAGCATTGCACGCACGGAGCACGAGCAACAAGCTACGTCGGTTGAAAACAGTTGCCATAAGATTTGAAATTGGGGCAAAAATTAGCGCAAGCTCAAAAGGATACCATTACAATCTACCCCCACCACGCACAACAACTTGCACAACAACAAGAGAAAGCTCTACTCTAAGCACCGCTTTGGCAGCGGCGGGCACTGAATTTCCCAAAAATATTCTGAAGTAGTCGACCGCAAAACACTATTGTTAATTAACTTACCAAATGTCTTATTCTTATGTTGAGCTTGCACGGACTGACCATCATTTTTTATCTCGCAGCTTGGGCACTGCTGCTCAACGCGGTATTTCGTCAGCAACAGCTACCGGCCAAACCCTTGCTAGCGGTTATAACGATAGGTTTATGCGCTCACTACCTCGCTGTATTTTGGTCGCTACGCACTGACGCAGGCTACCAGTTCGGGATATTCAAAGTCCCCTCATTATTTTTCGCCGTGATTAATAGCGTTGTTCTCGTCAGCAGTTTTCGAAAGCCACTGCAAAATCTGTTTCTGTTTCTACTACCGCTTTCCATCGCAGCCCTACTCACAAACATACTCACAGGCGAAAACGCCAAGCTCGGTCACAGCCTAACCGCGCCGGTAATTTCCCATATATTATTGTCGATTCTTGCCTATAGTTTGCTCACGATTGCGAGCCTGCAAGCATTGCTTCTAGCCTATCAAAACCACCAGCTTAAAACGAAACACCTCACCGGCATGATGCGACTAATGCCGCCGCTACAGACAATGGAAACTTTACTGTTTGAGATGATTTGGGCAGGCCAGATACTATTGACGCTATCCCTAATTACCGGCTTCACCTTTATCCACAATATGACAGCACAGCACCTTTCCCACAAAGTAATTTTCTCGGTTATGGCCTGGATAATTTATGCGGTATTACTCTGGGGGAGACACACGCTAGGTTGGCGTGGCGCTGCGGCCATTCGGTTTACGCTCGGCGGCTTTGCGGCGCTAATGCTTGCCTATTTTGGCAGCAAACTCGTCTTGGAAGTGATCTTGCAGCGGGTTTAAATAGCGCACTTTAACGCCACGCTAACATCAACCTTGAAGAGACCGCTAAAGTCGTTCAAGATACCACCTCGCAAATAAACACGGGCCTTACCACAATTGGACGTTATCTCCACTGACTACCTTATAGTCATCCTTCTTGTCCTTATTCTACTCTCTGCTTTCTTTTCGAGTTCCGAGACCAGCATGCTCTCGCTGAACCGTTACCGACTGCGCCATTTGGTAAAGAAAAAGCATCACGGCGCCACACGCGCATCGAAACTACTACAGCGCCCCGACCGACTGATTAGCGTCATCTTAATCGGCAATAATCTGGTCAATATCTTTGCTACCACGGTCGCCGGCTTGCTTACCGCCAAGCTCTTTGGCGAATGGGCAGCAATGGTAGTAATGCCCATTATATTGACGATGGTTATCCTTATTTTCGCCGAGGTTACCCCCAAAACTATCGCCGCGGCATACCCAGAGAAAATTGCCTTCCCAGCCACGTTAGTACTTCTACCGCTCCTCTATATTCTTTACCCAGCGGTATGGATCGTAAACCTAATCTCCAATACTTTGACCCGCATGCTAGGGCTCGACACGTCAGGCTCGTCACTTACCGACCACCTACACCCAGAAGAACTGCGCACGGTAGTAGATGAAGCGGGAGAGCTTATCCCCGATCAACACCAAGGCATGCTACTAAACGTACTCGACCTTGAGAAAACCACCGTCGAAGACATTATGGTGCCGCGCAACGAAGTGCAAGGTATCGACCTAGACGACGATGTTGGTACCATTCTAAATATCATTCGCACCAGTGAGTTCACACAGTTGCCTGTGTTTGAAGACGACATCAACAAAGTTGTCGGCATTCTTCACCTGCGCAACGCGGCTCGATTTATTCTCGGTGACGACAGCACCGTTACTCATGATGCAATTCGTGCGCAACTGAGTAAGCCCTACTTTATTCCAGAATCAACACCACTTCCCACGCAGCTGCTGAACTTCCAAAAAGAGAAGCACCGCGTGGCAATTGTTGTCGACGAGTATGGTGATGTTCAAGGTATCGCGACACTAGTAGACCTGCTGGAAGAGATCGTTGGAGATTTCAGTACCGACGGCACACAAGATGACGAAAACGGTATTGTCGAATGTGCGGATGACTGGTATCTAGTTGATGCCACCGAATCGGTGCGCGATGTAAACCGCAATCTTGGCTGGGCGCTGCCGATCAGCGGCCCGAAAACAATCAACGGCTTGATCGTAGAATACCTAGAGAGTATCCCCGAAGCTTGCGCCAGCTTCGAACTCGGCAACTACCGCTTTGAAATCGTTGAATTTAGCGATACACGAATAGAAAAAGCGAAAATTTACGAACATAAGTTTTAGCTTCAGGCGCTACAAAATGTCGCCTAGCTTGGCCCTACCCTCGGGCCAGGCTACCGCAAAAACCAGTACTTACGACTGAGTTTCACTAGCCGCGTCAATACTAATTCCCGTATCCTTCCCGCTTAATCTAGGCAGATATTAGACAAACACCCACTCAAACCATCCCGAGACTCAAACTTCGTATGAGTTCACCTCTCTAGCTAAACCATTAGGAAGTATTAAGCGCCAACATAAATAAAAGTGCCAGAAAATCAATTACTTACTAGACCAGCTACAACACACTATCTTTTTTTCTACAGGCTAATTCCACGCCAGCCTAGACACCGCCCGCATATTACAATTTGATATAGAAACCCCGATACACATAGCCTGTTTGTTTTTGTTAGCATAAATTTTAAGCAGAGCTCTTGACCGTAGGACTCAGACAAGTATGAGTTTTATTGCAAAGCCTAAGGCCGAGAAGCAAGCCAACAGAGCAAGGGGTGTACCTGGTGAGAGAGGAGCCGATCACCAAGGACACTGCCAGTTAGTACTTATTTTGGACCAGAGCCGTCTCGTCCAAAAACTGAAATAAGAGGCAGTATATGATGAACAAGTGGCCAAGTTTTGATCAGCTAATACAGATGGCTGAAACACATCCTGAAGCGCTAGAGCAATTTCGCCAGCGTGAAGTCGAAGCGCTAATCGCGCAGGCGCCCAAAGAAATGCAACGACGTTTGCGGGGCCTACAGTTTCAGGTCGACTGCCAACGCAAACTGCACTCATCGCCGCTGGGCTCGTGCATTAGCATATCCAAAATGATGCACTCTTCGGTAGCTCGCCTGCAAACAGCCTTGTCAGGTTACACACAAGACCCTAACGGCGTTAACGACAACGCAGAATCAGACAACCGGCCTAGCGGCAGCAAAGGCCAAGTAATCCCTTTCCCCGCCGCTATCTAAAACCAAACACAGCAGCGCGAACTGAATAGTCGTCGCAGCGCAACTGCAGTGGCTATTCGCCATTAGCTAGTGCCCAAATTGAGTATGCCGGCTGCTC
Organism: Teredinibacter waterburyi; assembly: GCF_001922985.1. Classification (GTDB taxonomy): domain Bacteria; phylum Pseudomonadota; class Gammaproteobacteria; order Pseudomonadales; family Cellvibrionaceae; genus Teredinibacter; species Teredinibacter waterburyi. The sequence continues at coordinate 82,009 of NZ_MRUH01000045.1, read as the reverse complement.
GTAGGGATGGGCATCACGCAACGCCAGCTGCACCTGTTGTAACGCCTGTTCTGCAACAATCATCTCAACGCGATATTCCGCCACTTGCACCACGCTACCCAGCTGACCAATAAACGGGTTGCTGCCCTGCAATGGCCGAAACTGGCCAGAACCTAGCACCTGCCAACAGCACGCATCGTAGTCACCCAACCTACCCGCCCCCGCATTAAAAACAGCTTGCTTTACGGCGTCTAAGTGAGTTTCCGGAACATAAAAAACTAACTGATAAAACATCTAGCCACTCCTACAAACCTCTAAAAACTCAGACACCGGTTCGAACGGGCCTACGGGCGTTGAATTTGAACTTGATATAGCCGTTAGTTCAAATAGTTCCGTCCAGCCGAATGGGTTACTATACCTCGACTTCCAGACTTCCCAAGGTTTTAGCTGTTATGCAATTATTCGTCGACAACCTTACCAATGTAGATTTTAGCTTCCTTTGCCCCCATCGCGGATTAGTGGGCGAAACTTGGTTAACCAGTGTAGTGTTGCAAGGAGACTTGGACGAGCAAGGAATGGTATGCGACTTTGGAATTGTAAAAAAACAGCTACGAAACTGGTTAGACAGCACCATTGATCACTGCCTTCTGGTGCCGACCCAGAGCCACGCTGCAAACCTCTGGAATGACGCCAACCAACAGCACCTGAACTGGACCTTCGGTGAAAATGAGTCGCTTAGCTGCTCGTCGCCACACGCCGCAGTCACCTTGATAGACGCGATTGAAATCACTCCGGATTCTGTCGCCCAGTGGTGTGTGCAACAGTTGCGCGACACCTTCCCAGGCAATATTGAAAACCTAACCCTCAGCTTTACTCCTGAAGCAATTCAAAGCCCCTACTACCACTACAGTCACGGCCTAAAGAAGCATGCAGGTAACTGTCAACGAATCGCTCATGGACATCGCTCGAAGATTGAAATCTGGCGCAATGGCGAACTATCTTTTGACGATATGGATGACTGGGCAACCGCTTGGCGCGATATTTATATTGGCACCTTGGCCGATATCGACATAGATCGCAGCGACAGCAAGCGCGTCACCTTTAGCTATAGTGCGCAACAAGGCGAGTTCAGCCTGAATATGCCGACTAGCCGCTGCTACTTAATTGATACTGACACCACAGTCGAGTTTATTGCCCAGCACATCGCCCAACAACTAAAGCTCGCCAGCCCTGCCGACAGCTTCTTTGTAAAAGCTTATGAAGGATGGGGCAAGGGTGCGATTTGTCTGAGCTAAAGACGAAAAAAAACCCGCTATTAGCGGGTTTTTTTATATGGCGGTGAGGGAGGGAGTCGAACCCTCGAAGACTTGCGCCTTACACACTTTCCAGGCGTGCTCCTTCGGCCACTCGGACACCTCACCTTGTAATCATCTACCACGGTAAACTATAAACATAATTAACCCGAAAACTCGAGCTAGACCCTACCTAAACAGGCCTACTGTGGAGGCGGCACACTCTACACAAAGGTTTAATTAAACGCAATCCCGTAGCATCCCAAATTAGCTCTACAACATCTCCACCACGGGGCAATAATGAGTGGTGTTATAACCTGAGCGATAATTTTCGACACGAAAACCGCTTCGTATATATTACTTTATACATAAAAAGTCGAAAACCTGCGTTTTGTAGCCCATACTTGATCTAACATGACATGTAGGTGCCATACATTCTGCGCCGCTAAAACACTAATCTGGAAAGCCGTGGATATACACTCACCACATTTTATTTTCATTATTCTCGCCGAAGTCATCGGCGTGCTTTTTATCGTCTGTATTTTCTTGGCCGTTCGCAACCGATCGCTAAAAACAATCGCCGGCAAGCTACAATCTCGTATGGAGCAGTTAGTCAAAGACCTCCGCACAGCAAGAGCTCAGCATAAACAGGACAAAGAAGCCGCGGGTGCCAACGCCAACGCCTATAAGCGCGACATTAAGGTACAGCTAGAAAAAGCTCGGCAGCATCATGAACAATTGGCAAACGGTGCAGAAATCGCTCTCGATATCGCACCCGAAACCCCGCTACCGCGCCGAGTTGCTGCGCTCCGCCACGCCATTTTGCTTTCAGAAATGGAATCCGTAGCGGTCAACCCGAACAACGATGCGAACTGGAAGCAAATCGACCAAAAATACACACAAATCTTTAGCTTCAATAGTGACTACGCGGCTTCGACCGACAACTCCTCTATAGAGCATGAGCTAGAAACACTGCAATCAGACTTGGCCAATGCACACAAACGTATCAGCAACCTCGACAAATTCAAGGCACTCTATTTCGATTTAGAAGCAAAGTGGGACGCCTGCAGGGAAACAGCGCAATCGCAGATAAGCTCCCTCGCGGAGATTGCCGCCAACTCAGACGATGCCAAAGTCTTAGAGTCTGCACTGCAGAACTATCACGACAGCTACAACGAGTTCGACAAACTCATTGCCGAGGGCGTAGAAGGTCCCAGTCAGATTGCCGACAAAGCCAGCGACGAAACGGCTGGAGAACTGCGCCACTTGCGCTCGGTTGCCGCCGACCAGCACAAAATAATTAAAGGCCTTCAGCAGAAACTCCGAAATGCGAGTTCAGCAGAGGAAAAGGATGAAGTGGTCGACGAGCTGCAGGGGCAACTGGAAAAACAAATTCGATTTGTACAAGAGTCTGAAACCTGTATACAGCTATTAGAAGACGAGCTGAATAGCTCCAATCGTGAAATAGAGCGGTTACGCAGTAAAGCAACCCAGGTCATACAACTTAAAACCGAGTTAAAACAGCTGAGAGATGAAAATGACGATTACGAAATGCAAGTCTACGCCCTCAAGTCAGAAACCCGTCGCCTAGCGAGCAGCATCAAAAACAACGTCTCTAGCGCAAGCGATGATGGCTTGAATCAAGCACTCAAAAAGAAGCTTTCCCAATCCGAGGCCCGATATGCCGAACTCGAAGAAAAATTTCTAGAGTTAAAAATGCGGCAGCCCTAGTGCGGACAGTCGCAATATAGCGACAAACACCCAGTCATCGGCTCATCTCGTCATTACCCATCGCTGCCCACCCCCACAGCTCATAACCCGTCCGCAACCAGCAAAGTTAGAACCTCGACTAAAACCATTTTTTGTTGCACTATTACCGGCTGCTGAACGGCCTTAGTAGAGCCTTACGAAAGCGATACATTGCTTACTCACGCGCAAATGCGTGTCAAAGCTAGGGGTCTACGCTCGCCGCCCTGCGGTACCGATGGCTGGTTTGTGTTTCGCGTTTAGCAACTAAAACTATAAAAAATTACTCGACCAATACTTCAGCTAGGACAGGCATATTCATGGCAGACCCACACAACAGGGCTTCCGAGCGGCTGGCTACGGATTTCACCCTGCGCCAAAACGATATTCGCACACTCATCTGCATTGCCGCTGCCGGCACAATTGCGGTAAACGCGGGCTGGCCAAAATTTGAACTGCTCGATGCCGCTATCGCGGTTGCCATTTTAGTTTACGCCATCACAACTTTTCTTTGGCTGCGCAAACGCTCCCACGACGACCGCCGCGCCAACCTGATCAACAAAATCATGAGTGTTGACGCGGCAGCAATGGGCGTAACCGTAGGGCTATGCGGCCTGAGCATACTGCCTACAATTCTGTTTGCCACCATGATTCAGTTCAACAGCCTGATTAACGGCGGCCTAAACAAATGGCTGCGCGACAATGCTGCATTTATCGCCGGCATTGGGCTTATCGTGCTGGTTCGGGAGCCGCAATGGATCCTAGCAGACAAGCTAGAGCTGAGCATTGTCAGCCTAATCGCTGTATTCACCTACTTCTGTGCTTACGCGATTTTTGTTCACACCCGCTTACACAAGCTCGACCTACTCAACAAGAAACTCGGCAATGAACTAACACTACACAAGTTGCGTACCTATAAGCTATCTCGCTACCTAACGCCTCCCGTATGGAAGGCGATCAACGAAGGTCGGGAAAAAACACTCTCTGCAGAGCGCCGCCGCATCACCGTATTTTTCTCCGATATTTGTGGCTTCAGCTCGCTAACAGAAGAGCTCGAAGCCGAAAGCCTGACCGACTTGCTCAACACTTACCTCACGGAAATGGTCAATATCGCAATAAAGTATCGCGGCACCATCGACAAGTTTATGGGCGACGGTATCTTAATTTTATTCGGCGACTCACAAAGTGAAGGCTTGAAGCAGGACTGTATCCGCTCACTGGCAATGGCGATTGAGATGCGCCGCAAAATGAAAGAACTGCAAACTCATTGGTACAACCAAGGGATTAAGAAGCCGCTGCAAATTCGTATGGGCCTCAACACTGGGTATTGCACCGTAGGCTCGTTTGGTACCAGTCACTACATGGACTACACCGCACTTGGCACCCACGTAAACTTGGCTAGCCGGCTAGAGTCGGCCGCTGATCCGGGGGAAATTTTAATATCCCATGAAACCTGGTCACTGGTAAAAGATGTGATTATGTGTCGCGACAAGGGTGAGATTACGGCAAAGGGGTTTAGCCACCCCATCAAGGTTTACCAAGTTGTTGATTTCCGCAAAGACCTAGGTCGCCACCAGAGCTACTTCGAGCACAACATGGAAGGGTTCGCGATGCACCTCGACCTCGACAAGATCAAAAACTACGACAAAGAAAAAGTTGTCGAAGCGCTGGAAAAAGCCACCGACAAACTAAAAGATAAGATTATCAACTAACCTACAGTAAAAAAGACTCATAGAGCGCCTATTGGCGCCCTGTGCGGACGTTTTCCAAATACTGCGGTAGCAACATGGCGCGATCGTAAGATACACGATAGGGGTTGATATCGAGCCCGCCACGACGCGTGTAACGCGCATAAACCGCCAGCGACTCAAAATCACCAACCTGCATCAAATCGCAAAAGATCTTTTCGACGCAATTCTCGTGAAAATCTTGGTGCTGACGATAAGACACAATATAGGTTAACAAGCTGGCTCGATCGACCGGGTGACCGCGATATTCAACCCAAAGCGTCGCCCAGTCGGGCTGCCCCGTTACCGGACAATTACTTTTCAAAAGGTGAGAATAGATAGACTCAGTCACCACCGGCGCCGAACCATCTACCGCCAAAATTCTTGCATCTGGCTGATAGACCACCCCCGTAATTGACTCCTCATCGATACATATTCCCGGCAGCGCAGAGGATGCTGGTATGTATTCATCGATAGCAAAAAATGAAATGCCCACATTGCCTCCACAAGCAGCCGACAAGTCTTGGCCCATGGTTTCACGCACGTCGTTGGCGCTTGTGAATCGAGTCTGGTTAAAAGAGTTCAAATAATACTTAAACGACTTAGACTCAATAATGGCATCGGTGTCGGCTGCAAAAGTGAACTGGCCGATCGCTACCTGCGGCTTACCCTTAGCGTCCAACCAACTGAGTTCATAGGCCGTCCAGACATCACACCCGTTAAAGGGCATATCGCCATCAGCGATCAGCGCCGCCCGGGAATGCGAGCGAGGAATCGGGTGTAGCAATGTCGGCGAGTAGGCATCGGTATAAGCGTTAGATTCACCGAGCTTAATTTTGGCACCTTGTTCCGATTGATCCGATTGCATTACAACTCCTAATTACGCAGTTTCTTACCGTGTTCTAACAAGAATAGACAGTAAGCCAACAACACCAGTAAAAACCCAATAATTCCAGCGAAGGCAACGCCAATATTAACGTCGGACACGCCAAGTAACCCGTAGCGAAAAGCATTTACCATATAAAGTATAGGGTTCAACTGAGAGACGCCCTGCCAAAACTCGGGAAGTAGATCGATTGAATAAAATACACCGCCGAGATAGGTCATTGGCGTCAACACGAATGTCGGAATAATCGAAATGTCATCGAAGGAATTGGCAAAAATGGCATTGATCATTCCCGCTAGCGAGAATAAAAACGCGGTCAAAAACACGACCGATGCGGTCACAAATAGATTGTGGACCTGCAAGTCCGTAAACAGCATAGAAATAAGCGTGACAATCAGACCCACCAATAGGCCACGCAAACAACCACCACACACATAGCCCAGCATAATAATGTAATTCGGCGTCGGGCTTACCTGTAGCTCTTCAATACTTTTAGTGAACTTAGCCGAATAAAACGACGACACCACATTTGAGTAAGAGTTGTTTATAACGGCCATCATAATCAGCCCCGGCACAACGAAGGACATGTAATCCAAGCCGCCCATTTCGCCAATACGACGACCGATTAAGCTACCAAAAATCACAAAGTAGAGCGCCATGGTAATTACCGGCGGGATTAATGTTTGTACCCAGATGCGTGTAAAGCGACGAATCTCTTTGCGAACCAGCGTTTTAAATGCAATAAATTGTTGTTGCGGTGACATAGATTTACGCTCTCTTTACGGTAGTTGCAGGCTTTGTTGGAGCCGCATCGGCACCCTCTCGTTCGACTTTTTCGATCAGCGAAACAAACAACTCCTCCAACCGATTAACCTTATTACGCATACTGACAATATCCACCCCTAACTCAGACAGCTTTGCAAACAACGTGTTCAACGACTGCCCTTTTTCCACCGACACTTCCAAGGTTGTATCATCCACTTGGTGCAGGTTATAAGACTCTACACTTGGACATTGCGCCAACACGGTGCGACTATCAAGAATAAAGGTTTCGCGGTTCAGTTGTTTGAGAAGGTCTTTAATGCTGGTATTTTCAGCGATCTCACCCTTGTTGATAATGGCGATATTGCGGCACAGGTGCTCGGCCTCTTCAAGGTAGTGGGTGGTTAAAATAATAGTTGTACCGGCTTCATTGATCTCTTGTAAAAACTCCCACATCGAACGCCGCAACTCGATATCTACACCGGCGGTGGGCTCATCTAAAATCAATAACTGCGGCTCATGAGTAAGCGCGCGCGCAATCATCAAACGTCGCTTCATTCCGCCAGATAACCCCTTCGCTTGAGTGTCACGCTTATCCCACAAGCCAAGCTTTCGCAGGTACTTTTCGGCACGCTCTTGCGCGAGTTTTTTCGGCAAGCCGTAGTAACCCGCTTGGTTGACTACAATATCTTCGACCTTTTCGAACATATTGAAATTGAATTCTTGAGGCACAACGCCAATAAATTGCTTCGCTACGGAAAAATTGCGGTCAACATCGTGACCAAAGATCTCAACCGTGCCAGCGGTTTTTTTAACCAGAGAACAGATCACCCCAATTGTGGTTGATTTCCCTGCCCCGTTTGGTCCGAGCAAGGCAAAAAAGTCTCCTCGAGCGACTTCGAGGTCAATACCTTTTAGCGCCTCAAACGACTTCCCATAGGTTTTCTGTAGGCCGCGTATTTTGAGTGCAACCTTTGAATCTAAAGGGGTGACTGACATGCCCAAGGCCTCCGAAGCGCTGTAAAAGAAGTTGGATAAATAATGAATGGTGTTCACCGCCGGCAACACCCTAAACCTGTGGGCAGATTACCAGCTTTTCAATCAACAACGGGTAACGCCGCCGAGATTAGTTGGCGCAAATGAAAATTAAAACAAAAAAAAAGCGCAACCCGTAAGGTTGCGCTTTTGTAACACCGATAAACAACTTAGGGCCTAGGCAAAAGTCATTTATCTCGTTGATGTTAGCGTTGGTGCTAACATCGGGAATGGAGCGGGAAACGAGATTCGAACTCGCGACCCCAACCTTGGCAAGGTTGTGCTCTACCAACTGAGCTATTCCCGCAGTGGCGTCCCCAAGGGGATTCGAACCCCTGTTACCGCCGTGAAAGGGCGGTGTCCTAGGCCTCTAGACGATGGGGACACAGAAACTCTGATGTGCTCGTCATCTCAGAAGAGCGCGCATTCTATTGAGCCACGCTGGGACTGTCAACACCTTTGAGCATAATTTTTTAGGTTTCTTTTGGCGGGAAATACTTCTGCTCAGAGTTTCCTCAAATTGATGGTTTTTGCTACAACCCGCTAACCGCCTAACTCTCAGGTTAAAGTAGTGATCGAAAATCAAGCAAATAAAATCAGTAACTTAGCGTATCACTCTACATTTAAGAGCATCCGAATAGAGCTCCTAGCTAGTTGCACTTAGATCAATCAAGGACTAGCCTTAAGGCAGGCTCCGTTCATCAATAGGTACACCAACCCCCTACTCATGTCATCCGTAAATGTAATAGCAACGATCATCGTTTTACTCGCTGCACTGGTGTGCTACGCCTTTGTATCGCAAACCCTGCGCGCCAAGCGCGAACAGCGTAATCGGGTGTTAACCGCCCTCAAGGCACGCGGGCGCAACTTTAAGTTTATGCAAGCCGGCTTCCCAAAAGATTTTCTTCCTCGCGACTTAGTGCTTCTAATACAGCGCAACTTAATTGAAGTCTGCGAGCAGCTCGCAAAACTCGAACCCTCGAATCCAGTGCACCTTCAAGACTTGCAATCAGTTTCCGCGCAGCTGAGCGAAACGCAAAAGCAGACCCGCCCAGCTGGCCCCGTACAATTGGAAAACCCGCAACAGATAAAAGAGGTCAAAATGTGCCTCGAAGAACTGAATCGGTTTATTCATCAGCAGGAACTCAAAGCCGCAATCCCCAAAAACCAAGCGGACGCTTACCGCGCTTTAATGAAACTGCTGGTGTTACAAATATCCGTGGATAACTACAGTCTACAAGGGCGAGCCGCCGAGCAGGCGGGCAAAACCAAATTGGCAATACATTACTTTGACACCGCGCTTAACCTACTGATTCGCGAGGGAAAAAGTGATCATTTCATGCAAAAGATCACCCTGCTGAGAGAGCGTATTAAGATACTTAAAGAACGTTTCGCGGAAGAACTCAACACACAGAACGAAGCGGAGATCGACTCTCCAGAGCTTGACGAAAACCAGTCAGAATGGAGTAGCTTTGACGAGCAGCGTTCGGAGTGGAAAAAGAAGCAGGTGTACGACTAACCCCCCCGAGACAGGCCAAGGGTTGTAACCATGGCCGCTCCGACACTAAGTCAACAGGCGAGGATGCTTCCGCCCCATACTCGCCCATCAATCACCGCCATCCAAACACTGCGATTATTTTTTCTCGCTGAAAGTAACAGAAGCGGAATTCACACAATATCTCAACCCAGTCTCGGTAGGCCCGTCCGGAAAAACATGCCCGAGGTGGCAACCACAATGACCACACATCACCTCGGTTCGAATCATGCCGTGGCTGATGTCACGCTGCTCTTCAACATTTTCCGCAACTGCCGCCTCAGAAAAACTTGGCCAGCCGCAACCGGCGTCAAATTTCGAAGCCGACGAAAAGAGCGGCTCACCGCAACAGCGACAGAGATAATCACCGTCGCGCTGGTTGTCCCAGTATTCTCCCGTAAAAGGTCTTTCCGTTCCCTTTTCTCGGCAGATGCGATACTCCTCTACAGAAAGTTTGTCTCTCCAGAGTGCGTCATCCCTCAAATCTTGCTTTGGCTGGGCATCGTTTTTTACTGTTTGATCTGACATAATCGGCTCCCGCTTGCCACTAACTTGAAGCGAACCATCTTACTCCTGTTATATGACTAAAGGCTCGTCAAAACCCATGCAACAGATCCAAAAATCTAAAAAACTGGAAGGCGTTTGCTACGACATACGCGGTCCAGTACTTGAGCACGCCAACCGCCTAGAAGAGGACGGTCATCGAATTCTAAAATTGAATATTGGCAACCCAGCGCCTTTTGGTTTTGACGCCCCCGACGAGATGATCGCCGATGTCATCCACAACTTGCGTAACGCGCAAGGCTATACCGCATCACGAGGCCTGTTTCCGGCCCGTAAAGCCATCATGCAAGAATGCCAACGACTCAATATTGCCAATGTGGAAATCGACGATATCTTTCTCGGCAATGGCGTTAGTGAACTGATCGTTATGGCCAACCAAGCGCTCTTAAACGATGGTGACGAGGTATTAGTGCCCTCGCCGGATTATCCACTGTGGACTGCCGCCGTAAACCTTGCTGGCGGCAAGGCCGTGCACTACGTTTGTGACGAGCAAGCCGACTGGTTTCCCGATATCGACGACATTCGCAGTAAAATTAGTGACCGCACTCGCGCCATTGTGATTATCAATCCGAACAATCCAACTGGCGCGGTCTACAGCAAAGACTTACTGGAGCAGATCCACGCCATAGCGCGCGAGCACAAGCTAGTGATTTTCGCCGATGAAATTTACAGCAAAATCATCTATGACGATGCCGAGTTCATCCCTATGGCACGTATTGCGACCGACGTGCTGTGTGTATCCTTTAACGGCCTCTCCAAGTCCTACCGCTTAGCGGGATTCCGATCTGGCTGGATTGTGTTAAGTGGCGCCAAGCATTTAGCACCAGAGTATGTGAAAGGTATCGATATGCTCGCATCGATGCGCCTGTGCGCCAACGTACCAGCCATGTACGCTGTGCAAACCGCACTTGGAGGGTATCAAAGTATTAACGAACTGATACTGCCTGGCGGCCGCCTTAAAGATCAGCGCGATGCAGCCTGTGAAGCGCTGGCTGAAATCCCTGGTATTAGCTGCGTCAAACCAAAAGGTGCCATCTACCTGTTTCCGAAAATCGACCGTGAAATGTATGCCTTTGACGACGACCAACAACTCATTTTAGATCTGCTCATTCGCGAGAAGATCTTGCTGGTTCAGGGCACTGCGTTTAACTGGCCAACGCCGGACCACTTCCGCATAGTCTTTCTTCCTCAGGTAGAAGATTTACGCAAAGCGATTAACAAGTTCGGTAAATTTATCCAAGCCTATCGCCGCTAACCCATTTTTACGAGTAACCGCGATGAGCGATTTGCATATAGATGATTTCTGTCGAGATACCGCTAAGGTGCTCACGCTTCTGTACAAGCAGTTCCCGCAGAAAATCATTCTCTATGTGGAAGATATTTGCGGGCCGGACTCTCCCGATGAGTTTGGCCTGCACGCGCCCAGATTTGTCGCTGCATTCAACACAGTGTTATGGCTGCAGGAAAGCGACTATCTAAACTTTAGTGACACCATACGACAGGAAGCGTTTCAAGACGTTACTCTCAGTCATCGGGCGTTTACCTTCCTAAGCAGTCTCGACGAGCAGGCAACAAACCTACTACACAGCAGCGGAGCCGCAATCACCGATACCGACAATAGCGATCCCGCCAACACCCAAATCCAGCCCTTGCTCCCACCAACCCTGCCTACGCGAATCAACGTTATCCGCGATACCCTCGCAAACCGCAGCTCAGAAGCACTCAAACAGCTTGTTATGCAGTATCTACAAGACTCTCGAAACTACCGTTAATAAGCCAACAGGCGTATCTAGCCCCGCTCTACCGTTAAACCTACCCGCACCCAGAGCAGCACCGTCACCAAGACGAAAACCTCAACAAGAAATCATGGGCTAAATCAAAACATACCCACAAGTTGTGACTATACTTCTAGCAATAATGTGAATCGGCGACCTTCAGCTGCCCGCGTTTACTCAATTTATCTCTATTCAAGTTCTGTCTCTCAGCAACAGGTTGATTATTTCTTATGCTCACCTTGTCCCAGACCGTGATGCCTGTAATCGACATCGTCGTTGTAACCTTAGCGATTGGTCTTTTTGTTCTCAACCGACAACGACGAGCCGACGTACACTTCCACGGGTTTAGCAACGCCTTTAAATTGATGTTTCTCGGCATTGGGCCTGTAGTGATCGCCAGTGGCGCGGATTTCATCACTGCATTTCAAAACTACCTACCACCAGCAATCGCTGACCTAGGCCAACTCATCGCGCCGTGGATATATCCGCTTAACGCTGCCGGAACCGCCCTGTTATTTGTCGGCTTAGTCCTGCTCATTTCTAGCCTCATTCCCAGATCAACTCGCCAGCTCACCGAGCTAGTCGCAGTGCGTGAGCAGCTCTCGGCATCAAACGACGAGCTGGTAAAAACTATTGCCGATCGCAATCAAGAACTTGAAATCAACTATTTGACGTTACAGCAGGTGCTAGAAGACCAGCAAAGCTCGCGCATCGCACTACTCCAAAGCGAAAAGAAATTTCGTACCCTATTCGATAAAAGTCCAGCTATTTTCGTCGCCGTTAATCGCACCGCACGTATTACCGATATCAACCTCTACGGCGCCAGCGTACTCGGCTACGACGCCATGTCGTTAGTTGGCAAGCCCTTCGAGGCTCTAGTAGCACTAGAAGACACTGTTAAACAGCAGGGCTTTATTGAGCGATGCTTTTCTAACACAAAGAAAAATCACGAAACCGAATTGCGCTTAGAGCGAAATAACACCACCAAAATATGGACAAAAGTCTCTGCCAGTATCATTGTCGAACCCGAGGACGGCGAATATCTACTGCTGGTTTGCCAAGATATAAGCGAGAGCAAAGGCCTAGCTGAGACACTCTCTTATCAAGCTAAACACGACGACCTTACCGGCTTGCACAATCGCCGTTCACTCGAATCCTACCTATCCGAGCGCATTGCTCATCTGGGCAAAACATCTCGGCCGCTCGCGCTAATTTATGTGGATGTCGACCAGCTAAAAGTCATTAACGACACCTGCGGCCACCGTGCTGGTGATGAACTGTTAAAAAAACTTGTGCAGGCGATTAACGAATCGGATACAAAATTCGACTTTTTTGCACGACTCGGTGGCGATGAATTTGCACTGGTAAAAAATGACACCAGCGAGAAAGAAGCGGTAGAACTCGCCGAGATATTACGCAATGCGGCGGAAGATTTTAGTTTTCAATGGAAGGGTCAAACCTTCCGTCAAACCATTAGTATCGGTATCGCGCTTACCTCGGGCAAGCTCCACAGCCTCTCGGATATTTTTAGCGCTGCCGACGCGGCTTGCTATATGGCAAAAGAACAAGGGCGCAATCGCGTAGTCGTAACCGAGGATGCATCGCCGAACTACATTTCTAGCCGCAACGAAATGCTTTGGGTGGGACGCTTACAAAACGCCTTAATGCGCGATCGATTTGAACTTTACGCACAGCCTATTTTTGCGCTCAATCCAAATGCTGGAAACTATATTCACTACGAAGTACTGATTCGCTACGTTGACGATGACGGCACGCACTTAGCACCAGATAATTTTTTACCAGCAGCAGAACGCTATGGATTATCAGATCAGATCGACCTTTGGGTACTCACTACAATTTTAGATTTTCTCGATCGACATCCAGAACACACACGCAAACTGGGATGCTGTTCAATTAACCTCAGCAGCCTTTCGCTCGCAAGCCATCGCAGTCGCTCGGCAATTAAACAGCTGGTGATGGCGACAAGTTTTGATACTGAAAAAATCTGTTTTGAAATAACCGAAACCAGCGCCATTCACAACCTTGACGAAGCGGTAGAGTTTATCAATGAACTCAAAATTCTTGGCTGCCGATTTGCCCTTGACGATTTTGGGACTGGCTTTTCATCCTTCGGCTACTTAAAAAAGCTCGATGTAGACTACATAAAAATCGATGGTTCGTTTATCAAGGATATTGTCAACGATAAGCTGGGACGCGCAATGGTTATTGCAATTAACGGTATCGGCAAAGAACTGGGCATTAGTACGATTGCAGAATATGTTGAAAACAAACAGATCGAAGACGAACTAATTACCTTAGAAGTGCCCTACGGCCAAGGTTTTGGCTTAGCTAAACCTATGCCGCTAAACCTTATTCAGCAATTTTACGAAAGCCGCTGAAACACCAACATTTTAAGCGCTTTTTCTACATCCGCATCGGGAAAGTCGCCATGTTGAGGCAGGTCTTGCTGCCAAACAAACTCGGGACAACAACTTTCCACCAAGGCTCGAAAATCTGTTCGAGCGACTTCCGGCGCATTTAAACAGGCAAGAAATTGGCCGCCTGGCGCCACCAGATCAATCATCTTTTTCAGCACTCGCTGATAATCCTTAGTGGCGACAAAGCTGCCTTTTTGAAAACTAGGCGGGTCGATAATAACGCGGTCGTAGGGCCCCAAATGCTTTAACTTACCCCAAGAACTAAAAATATCATGAGCTAAAAATTTAACCTTATCGACAGTAATACTGTTCAGTTTATGGTTATCACGCCCCACTTTTAACGCCCGCTGGCTCATATCAATATTGACCACCTGCTGCGCCCCAGCGGCTAGTGCTACAACCGAAAATGCGCAGGTGTAGGAAAACAAATTGAGAACTCGTTTACCTGCAACGTCCGCTTCCAGCCACTCGCGAGCGGGTTCGATATCGAGAAAAAAACCAACATTTTGTTGCTGCAGGGAAAGATTAAAACGCAAGTCACCACGCTGCGCGAACAAACTACTAGGTAAGCTACCGATTAAAGTCGCGAATGGTGCTCCAGTGCGAAAGCGATATTGAACCAGAACGGCATCGACCGACGTCGCTAAAGATTGAATCTGTGAACGCATCAGCTCAGCAAGCCTCAACTCAAAACCTAGCGGCGGCTCGCGAAATAAAGTCACCACTAACACTGGCGAGAACCAATCGACGACCAACCAATTTAGTCCCTGATAACAACCACCACGACCGTGAAACAAGCGCCGACTCTCAGCCTCTAACGGACGCGCAGCTAGCTGTTCACGCAAGTGAGTGTCCAATTGCGCAAGCGAGGCCGTTAATTCCATTTCGCAATTGTTTCTATCATCCACCTCAAGATTGTTCTCGGGTGTCGTTGTTAGTTCAGTCATAATTAATTCCTACCCGATAGAGAACGCGGTCGTGATAGCCGGTAATAATCGGGATTAACCCCGTCCACGCTCGATCTAATGATTGATCGTTGCTGTCGAATAGCAACGGGCGCTGAGCCAGCTGCTCGAGCTTTTGCTTGGTAGCAACAACCCACAAATTATCTCGGCCAATTGCACGCAGGACATTCGGCGTAAGCTGTTGATTACCACGACCAATTAACGCGCCCTGCCCGCCGGTAGCGGTTAACAGAAGCTTTACCGGTACTATTTTTTCACTTGCAGTTAAAGACTCGAGTATTGCCTCCAACTTCACTGCCGAAACATCAACGAAGGAATCAACTTTACCCTTGCTGAAAAGATGACAATCAACCCCCAACAATGTCGACGGCAAAGCTAGATCTTGACTAATAAAATGAGTGGTCGACCCTGGTGCACACAGTAAAGCGAAGGTTTCTGTGTTGGCCTCTATTGAAGAAACGATATCATCGATTTGCTCGCGAATATCCGCACTAATATCTAACAGCACTAGCTCTTCAACTTCGCTGCCGCCCTGCTTTACACTTTGCATGTAGGCGAGTTCCTGTGGCACTCGCATTGAACCAAAATAACGGCTATTGACCCTACCTTGTTGTAATGCCCGCTCATCAATATCACGAACCTCTTCTTCCTCCAAACTCGTCAATTCGCCAGCAATAATTTTTGCGAGTACCAAGGCGGCTGCCTGTGGAGATATAGCGAACACCCCCGATTGCATTTTAACGCCGGAAGGTACACCGAGTACTGGTATCTGTGTTTGTACCACCGCGCATACATCTCGTGCAGTGCCGTCACCGCCAACGTACACCAACAAATCTATAGCATTTTCTAACAATGTTTTACAGAGGTCTTGCGTATCCTCGGCAATGGTTGGCTGCCGCAAGTTACAATCCAGTTCGGTAAATTCAAATGGCCAATCGCGTAGATAGTCACACCCCATGGCAGAGGGTGCGGCAATAAAAACCGGCGCTGTAGTTGCGGAGCGAGCCAACACTTCTTGCAAGCTATTAATAAATAGTTGTGCTCGCCGCGGCGCTCGTAACTCTAACTCGCCCTTATCCGCAAGGGCTTGCAGCTCGACAAAATCGCTCCCTTTGTATCCCGCAGGACCTCCGATGCCGGCATAGGGGTTAACTAAAAAGCCGATTTTTAACTGGCTAGGAGATGCCGCTTTAAATTTCACAAATTAGCTCACACACTTAAACTAAAAAACCAATAGCGGCACACTGTTCAGCAACGGCAGAACTGGCGGCGTTAACACGATAGTGACTAAACTCGCGCCGCATGGGATAGTTTTTACGTAGCTGATCAAAACTTGCCGGCAGGCCGGGTTCCACCGCCAGCATACGCGCGTGATCTTCGCTCACTTGGTAACTTTGTAGAATCGCATCTTCCACACTAACAACATCAATGAGCTCTGGCTCGCCGTAAGCTGTCGTTTTTACACGATTAAAAATTTCGGCGTGGCGACTTTCATCTAAACCAACAAACTCGGCCAATGCGGTAAAGATCATAAGCGAGCCGTTGGTTTTGCCCTCAAAACTGTAACCGGCAATATGCGGGCTGGCGAAAATAACTTGATGTAACAGCTTGCGATGCACATCTGGCTCGCTTTCCCATACATCCAAAACCACTCGCACATTATTGAGGTTGTCGCCATCGAGATAATCGGACAAGGCGTTATTATCAATAACCCCACCGCGGCCAGCATTCAACAGTAAACAACCAGTCTTTAAGTTGCTAAAAAAATTCGTGGTGATCATTTTTTCGGTGGGATGCGGCCCACTCGTAGTTAACGGCGTGTGCGTGCAGACAATATCGCAATCGTACAACGCCTCCCACTCCTGCAAATCGGGGATATTGCTCTTTGATAAAAACGGATCATAAACAACGACATCTAGCCCCAAGGCTTTTAGGGTTCGATACAGTCGGCCACCGACGTTACCACAGCCAATCACGCCGACTTTCGGCTGACCGCGCAACAAATCCAAATTCGCCAATACCGAAAATACATACTGTACGACGCCGTATGCGTTGCAACCTGGAGCGCTGCGGTATTCGATGCCCGCAGAATCTAACCAATTCTTGTCGAGATGATCCGTACCTATGGTGCAAGTGCCAACAAACTTTACGTTACTGTCACCAAGTAACCTTTGGTTGACGGAGGTAACAGACCTCACCAGCAATACATCGGCATCGGCAACGTCGGCCGCGCAAATATCGCGGCCGGGGCGAGTCACAATTTCACCAAGCTCGCCAAAAAGCGCATCAACGTATGGAATATTTTCATCGGCCACTATCTTCATGTTTGTCTCTCAAACGGTTGCAACGAAGCTATAAACCCTTGTCCAAACCCAAGGTATTGAGCAAAGCGTGTAATCTCGTTGATATTGGCGGGGCGCAGCCTTAAATCACAACGCCCCAATGGAATTTTGTTTTGCACACGGGTTAGCTGTAAAGCCATGTCTATTTGCGCACTGTACAGCTGCAACTTCGCGGCGACACCCGTCGCACCTCGAATCGGTAAATTAGCGACTAGAGGCAACCCGAGCTTTATCGACTCCCAGTTCGGGAAGTGCTGCAATAGGGCCGCTGCCGTCTTTGGCCCTAGCCCTGGCACGCCGGGAATATCGTCACTTACATCGCCAATTAGTGCGAGATAATCGGCAACTTGGTGTGGTTGCACACCCATTTTTTTGGTCAACTCTCTCGAGCCCATCGGCTCGCCGTCGGGATAGTCCCAAAACTGATCCCGCGCACCCAAAATAATTTGGGCGAGATCTTTATCCCGCGTTAACACGCAATTTGCACGGCCAGCCGCTCGATTCTTTTGCGCCAAGGTCGCCAGCAAGTCGTCGGCTTCGTAGCGTGCTGAAGCGAAGCTGGCCACGCCGAATAGCTCTGTCATTTTCTTACAGGCCAACAACTGAAAGGCGAGCGCATCATCGGGCAGGGCTCGGCTGGATTTATAATCGGCGTATATCTCGTTGCGGAAGCTGCTATCTAAACTCTCATCAAAACACGCGCCGACTCGAGTCGGCTGCTGCGCAGATAAAAATCGCATTAGCCAGCGGGTGTAGCCATAAACCGCGGCTGTTGGATAATCATTTTCAGCAAACCAATGATCCTCCAGCGCAAAATAGTAGCGAAAGATATAGATCGAGGCATCTATCAAATAGACTGTGTTCACCGGCAAAGCGAGCCCTTGTACATGTTCAGCCTCAAATCGCTAACGTGGCTAAATTGAAGTCGTCCTCGACAAGGTATTGGTCGACACCGAACGCTTGCGCTAGCGCATCTGCAAATACCGCAGCGCGTTGCGGCAGCCCGTTGCGACAAAAGGCCTGCGCTTGCGACACTACCGCCAGCTTAAAGGCTTCGGTCGCACCAAGTTCCGACGTTAGATTGTCGGCGCTTAATCTAAATTTGTGAGCGCAGGCTCGATTGAATACCCACTCTAATGCTTGCGGTTTGACCTCTACTTGCTCAAACAGCGCTTGCTGCTCGGCACTTCTACCATCGGGGGCATACCAATAGCCATAATCAAGCTGCTGACGACGCTGGTCACCCGCAATGCTCCAATGAGCGATCTCGTGCAGAGCACTGGCGAAGTAATCGTGGCTAAACACCACCCGCGCGGGATCTTCAGCGTATTCATGGGCCGCAGGGTAATATATTGGCTCACACCCTCCCCCCTCTAAACGCGTATTACAGGGCTCAGCAAAGCAGTTATTAAATATCTCTATCAATTGTATGCAGCTGTGTTCTGGAACTAATTTTGACTTCATTTGATCTACACTAATGATAACGACGGGTTTCCCTAGAAACCGACTCTCACGTGGCGCTTTAATTTAAGAGCCACACTTACGGCTTAGCAAACCAGTAAATACTCACTAACTTCACATTAAATACCCACCAAACCAACGGGAGCCACGACCAAGTTAACCCTCAATAGCGTGCAAAACTGAAACCCAAATCAAGGTATTGTGTTCTTCGCGCTGTGTCTATACTGTATGTAGTGATGGTTCACTCAACCGTCCTGCCCAATTAACCATACCGGTTTACCGGGCCTCAACCAGGGGGTGGTATTATGAAGACCTCAAACGATGGTCACAATACGGATAATGTGATCGACCTCTTCACGGGTAAATCCTACTCGGCTCTTAAAGATTCGCGTTTTATACGCCTCGCGCCAGAACTCGACGGCCTAGAAATGCTCTACTCCAATGAATCAAGTGGAGAGAAGCTTTTCAGCCTAAAGGTACTCTGCTGGGCATTGCGCGCTAACGGGGAAGTCGTCGGCTTGGTTCCTTGGTTAGACGACATCGTCGCCTGCCCAGAAATCGACGATCCGCTTAACGGTTGCTGGGAAGGCTATTACGACCCAGGTATCGACGAAATATTCTTCGATTCCCCAATTCACAAGATAGTTGAGCTGGAAACCGCAGCAGAGTACTACGACTACGAATGTGAAAGCCCCTACGACACAGTTCAAGAAATACCCGACACCATTGGAACCCACGGCGTATTGTCGAACGCAGACTTCACCAGCTTAACGCTGCAGGAAGTGATTAGCTGGAGACTCTACAACGACGGCACTGTGTGCGGAATGCTGATAGCCGAAGATAAGGTAGAAAGTACTCCGGTACTGCCTGGCGACGACTGTCTGTACCCAGCACAGATGCATGACAATTTCCGTTACTTTTTCCAACACCATATTGCCAACAAGATCAAAGCCCAGGACCCAGAAGCACTGGCTGCTATCTCATTACTGGTGACAGAATCTGGCAGCGCGGAAATGACTAAGAGTTAAACCTATGCGATTAAACACAAACGCGGTACGCAACCAGTACCGCACACCTTAAGGGGTTTGTGTGGCTGTGGGACCTTGGCTCTGTATTATCGTAATTTAAGCTCAACCCATCGAGCCTGCTGATAACCTAATCAGCAAAAAAGCTGCCGCACCAATGATGCTGGCGCTTTACAACTTCGCAACCTGCGAAGGGACGCCGCTTCGGCGCAATGCCGGATATCTAAAAATGATAGGTACGCGCTGGTTAGCTTCCCCCTTTACGCACCACAAAACGCAACAAAGACACTGTGCCATCACGCTCAAGTTGCTCGAAACTTACCAACTGATGGGAAAGAAACTCGCAGAAACGCGCGATATCTCGTTCTGTAGATGGGTCCGTGGCAATCACCTCGATACAGTCTCCGGCCTTCACATCTCTTACTGCGCTATGCAACAACATTACCGGCTCGGGACAAATAAGGCCGCAGGCATCAACTCGCTTGGCTAACCCATCAGCAAGCTCAACGGCATCGGTTACTTGCTCACCACTACCCGAAATCTTTTTTTCACTCATACCTATTCCGAACCCTTTGTCTGTAGATGATCGAAACCGCTGGAAAAAACTGCAACGATCGTTAACAATCAGCAACGAACAAAAATAATATAAATTGGTCAAATCACTCGGCTAATTAATCGCTAACCGTCACTTTTAATAAAAGCGTGACGGGCTACCACCGTGTTTTACAATTAAATCTAAGCTTTAACCTACACTTAAAAACAACGCCTACAGCCAACAACTAGATCTAAATTTTTTAATGCAACACCCCAGCCTTGAAGGTAGTTTATTATGGTACACGTTCTGATTGAACGGCACTTACACGAGCAGATGCTAAATACATATATAGAGCACTCGCGAAAAGCACTGCAACGCACTTATTTGGTCCCCGGCTTTATTTCAGGGGAAGCCTTTGCCGATATCAGCGATGAAAACCATCGCTTTTTACTATGCAAATGGAAAACACTAGAAGATTGGCGCCGTTGGGCCAGTTCAGGCGAGCGCCTCGAGCTACTGGCTCCGATCCACTCTATTCTTAAGCAACCGGAAAAAGTTTCTGTACTAGAGAACTAAGTCTGGCTGCCGAATTGTAGGTCGCCGAAATCATAATATCCTTAGATGTCCTGTCACCTCTTCTCTGTCGTGGTAGAGCTGTTTAAACCGCAACTCATGCGCAATGTTCACCGCAGTCAATGCCTCGGTGATCATTGCCGAACATTTTTTAACCTCCAGATAGCGCTGTTTCATTGGCAGCTTGAGGTTAAAAACCGCTTCACGACACCAGCCTTGTAGCGCCCAGCGACGTATCATGTCAGCTACCCGAGCGGGCTTGTCGGCAATATCACATACCAGCCAATCAACTGAGTAGTCCGGTTTAAAGGCGAAGCCGTCGAGCATATGGTGAGTAACCTGACCGGACTCCATAAGCGATTCGGCCATAGGGCCGTTATCGACCGCTTGTACGAACATACTGCGATTCACCAATTGCCACGTCCAACCCCCAGGCGCGGCCCCCAGATCTACAGCAGTCATACTGGCTGCCAAACGTTGGTCCCACTCAGTCTTGGGGATAAAGTGGTGCCAAGCTTCCTCTAGTTTCAAGGTTGCTCGGCTAGGTGCTGCTTTGGGCTGGCGTAGCCGGGGCACACCTGCGAGCCAGGGCGATACGTTGGCTTTTGGGTAAACACCTACAAAGGCGCAATTACCCGCTAACATCAACAATTGGCCCCTATAGCGCGCGCTTTTACGGCCGACAATATCGCCTAAGCTGCGCCCTAAATGCCCAGACACTCCGGTGGCTAAACGCTGTAATGATTTCCCGTCATTGGTATCTAGGTTTACCGGCTCGATTAAATCCAATTGCGTTAGCTGTAGGCTTGTAAGCAACTGCTGCAGCTGTTCCGCCAAGGGGGTAACTCGGTCTTGCACATCGTCAATGGTGAGCGCCGGCTGGGCAATAAACCAATGACGAATAAAAATAAGCTGGCGGAATGGTGTGTTTTCGATAAACGATACGGCATCTTCGGGCTGATAAAAAATAAACTCCACGTAACCATCGCGGTCATTGGTCTTAGCGTATCCAGCCAACCCATTTACAGCGGCAAGTTCAGATAACTCTGCCGCCACTTCTTTTTCAAATCCCGCTCGGCAGAGCGCAATAATTTCCATAAGTATCCAGTGCCAATCAAAGTTGACTTAGTTGTCGGTATTACTAGCGCATTAATGTGCGCGGCAAGGTAAGAGTGCCGTCACATAAATGTGCCTCGATAAATGCGATTGATAGATCTGCCGCACGCTGAATTAAATCGCGCTGCTCAAAACCGCTGCGCCGCAAGGGCACAAAGTCGTGATCGCCAGACTCCAGCCAAGCGATTGAGATCTCCTTAGCCAAACTGTAATTCGCAACCTCATCGGGCTTGCCAAAGGGGTCCCGTGTGCCTTGCACAATTTTCAGCGGAATCCGCTCTGGCCAACGAGATTCGGCCAAGTGCTCAGTACGCAACTGTTCTTGTTTTGCGGGCGGATGAAACGGGTAACCATAGCACATACAGCCTGCCACTCTCGACCTGACCAAAGGACTCAGGCTCGCGGACGCCAGCAGCTCGGAGCCTATGCGCCCGCCCATCGACTTCCCCGCCACAACGACTGGCAGCGAACTGCACTGAACAGTGCATTCCAGCACCGCTGCCCAATTGGCAAGCAAGATAGGTTTAGGCGCCGGTGGCCGTTTATTACCCGAAAGCCGTCGTTTAACCATGTAGGCAAACTCAAAACTCACCACAAATAACCCGCGCGCAGCCAAAGCCTTACTTAGCGTGGTCAAGAAGTCAGAATCCATTCCCGCACCCGCACCGTGGGCCAGTATCACTATTGCGTGTGCGTTAGCAGCATCGCCGTCACACCGAAAGGCCAAATCTGGACATGCCGCCCGCAGACAACTACTTGAAAGATTAGTATGCACGGTTCGATCCGAGACTGAGGGTTTTAACGGCAGACAAGTGGTTATTTCCGTCATTGGGGCGGCAGAGCTTGGCGCTCCATAAGGGTTATTGATTCACTGGCCTCATCGTAAACAATTGCGACCTCACCGTTTAATACCTGAGGCAAGAGCTGCTCTACCTTCTCCTCTAAAGACCATTCCTGCTCGCCGTAGTCCGTACCCTCGCGGGTGATAAATGACTCAATAATACTGCGCAGAACATCGGCGTTTAACTGCTCGGGCGGGACGATCATAGTGGGCCTTAGGTTATCAATTCCACTCTAGCGCTAGATCAACTAGGGCTAAAAGCACAGCCTTCTAAATTTGAATGGCCGCGAGCAACGGGGTTGCGGTAGTATTATGAGAGTTTAACCAGAATAAGAAAGTAAATATGCTCAGCAATCTCGTACTTACCGTAATCAGTGAAGACAAGCCCGGCGTAGTCGAGGCCATTTCTCGTGTTGTTAAAGATAACAACGGCAATTGGCTGGAAAGCCAGCTATCTCACCTGGCAGGTAAATTTGCCGGCGTTATAAGCCTACAGGTAGCGGCCGAAAGTGAAGCTAAGCTTATCGCCGATTTACGACAGCTCAATGAACGTAAAATCAATATCATTATCGACAACAGCCCTGGCGCTGCTGCGGCATCAGACGGCAAACGCCTAGATTTTCGCGTTTGGGGGCCAGATCGCGCCGGTATTGTCAAAGAGATCGCAACCACTTTTGCTCAATACAATATTAATGTCGAAAAACTGAATACGCGTATCTCGAGTATGCCCTATAGTGGCGAGCCGCTATTCGAAGCAGATGGTACACTCACCTTGCCAAGCGGACTCAATCAATCCGAACTGGAAGATAAGCTGGACGAAATTGAGGATACGCTAGCAATCGATATCTCGCTACAAACACGCGAAGAGTAAAGTCGATGCCCCAAAATCCAGCCCAATCGGTTGAGCGTGTCACCTACACATCTGGGGTTGCAATTTTTGGCTTGCGACTATTGCGGCGACAATCAAAGCGTTCGATCTCCATATTGATAGCCTTAGTCGACGCCTGAACTTCAAACAGCGAAAACAGCAGCGAGCTACCAAGCAATACCAAACTGAGACCAAATAAAATCTTACCCACGCCCTCCCAGTGTACAAACAAGGCAAACATTGCCAAGGTACAGGTTAGAAACGACAACACACCACAAGCCTGCATCGCTTGAATGATTTTCAACCGAACACGCAAGCTGTCGATTTGGCGTCGAGCCAAGTCTAGCGATCGCTCATCATCCAACTGGCTCAATTGCCGAATAACGTTGGTTAGCACAACAAAACGATTAGTATAAGCAAGCAACAATAGGGAAATCGCTGGAAATAGAAGCCCCGGTGTGGTGAGAGTCATTTCCATAATAATTAGATCTCTGGGTAATTAAGCTAAAAGCGACTAAATAGTCGCCACTATAAAAACGCGGTATCATGCCAGCGCGGTTGAAAAACCCCCATTAGGCATAACCATAACAATAACCTATTAGCATAGCAGAACCATGTATCACAATTATTTCGGGTTAAAAGAACAGGCTTTCTCAATAGCGGTGAATCCCCGCTACCTTTATATGAGCCAACAACACAAAGAAGCCCTAGCCCACTTGTTATACGGCGTAAAAGGCGGCGGCTTTGTTTTGCTGTCTGGTGAAGTAGGTACAGGTAAAACCACCATTATTCGCTGTTTACTGGAACAGCTTCCCGAAAATACCGACATCGCTATCGTGTTAAATCCAATGGCCGATGTCGTCGATATGCTATGTACCATTTGCGATGAACTTGGGGCTAAATACCTTAACGACACCACCAATATCAAATCACTAACCGACGCCCTGCACGAATACCTGCTCGACAATCACCGGCGCGGTCACAATACGGTGTTACTCATCGATGAAGCTCAGCTACTATCGCCTGAGGCGCTGGAACAAATTCGCCTGCTGACGAATCTCGAAACAACCACCCAAAAACTTTTGCAAATTATTTTAGTCGGCCAACCGGAGATTAATGAACTGCTAGCGCAACCACGCTTGCGTCAACTGTCACAGCGTATCACCGCTCGCTTTCATCTTACGCCGCTAACCCTAGAAGAAACCGAAGCCTATATAAATCACCGTTTAGAAGTCGCCGGAATGCCCGAGGGACGCAAACTTTATACCCACCAAATCATACGAAAAATTCACACCTTTACCGGTGGCATTCCAAGGCTAATCAACATTGTCTGCGAGCGTACTTTAATCGGCGCCTACGGACACAATACCCAAGAAATCAGTAAAGATATTTTCGAGCTTGCCCGCTCTGAAGTTGCCGGCAGCATGGACTACTTGCCGTCGCGCCGTAAAGCTATCAACTGGCGGCCCATTGCTATCGGCGGTGCCGCCGTTGCTGCAGTTTTCGTTGTAGCGCTACTCATAAACCTATTATTCTTTCGCCCCAACCTACCCGCAACCGGAAATAGCACACAGACCACAGCAACACTTAGTCGCGAACAGCAGAATACCGAGATTGCACCGACCCAGCCTACCCCCTTGCCAACACCTATCGTCAAGGTAGAAAGCGAAAACCTTCGTAGCCAGTTAATCGCCAGCGCTCGTACCGCACCGAGTACGCAAAAGCGATTAGGCTCGCTGTTTGAATACCGCCAAGATAACTATAGCGAGGCGCAAGCCGACCTCGTTCGCTATCTTGGTCATGATGTTTCGTCCGATACCCATCCCTGCTGGGAGTTAACCCGCGAGCGCATTCAGTGTAAAACACTAGAGCTTGCCACTTGGGACAGCCTCCGTGACCTTAACCGCCCTGCGGTTCTCGAGCTGACAACTCCCGATAAATTTATAACCCATGCAATTATTACCGGCATGAGCCAAACACAAGCGCAGTTGCTAACCCCTCAAGGCGTTTTGGTACTAACACCCCTGATGGAGCTTGGCCATATGTGGACAGGCAAAACGTTTTACCTCTGGCATCGCCCAGAAGGCTACCTAGAACCGCTCACCCTCGGCCAGCGTAGCGATACCGTAAAGTGGGTCGCACAAAGTTTTGCCCAATTAGATCAACGGGAAAAGCCCCTCACCCGCAACGAACTTAACGCTACCCTGCAAGAACGTATTAAAATTTTTCAGCGTAACTACGGCCTTACGGACGACGGCATTCTAGGGGAGCAAACCCTAATGAAGCTGAACGAAGTTCTGGGGATAGATTACACCTTAAACATTCTCGACTAACCAACAGAGACACAAGCTACGCCCATGTCATTGATTCTTGATGCATTAAACAAAGCCGACCGCGAACGCCGCAGCAACCAACAAACGCCGGGGATCGACAGCCAACATCACCCCATCGAGGCGGTCCACAACAGCAATTCAAAATTGGTGGTGATATTAATGGCACTGCTGATTGGCTTGCTATTAGTCGCCATTGGTATTTTTGTCGCTATTAAAAAGCCAGAGCAACAAACCGCTATTTTGAGCACCAACGAAATTGCTGCTGTCGACACCAATATTGGCACCGCTATCGATCCAACGCTGAATTCAGCGGTAAATAGCCCGACAGCGCCAGCACCAACAACGGTTGCACCAACACCCGCCGCGAAAAAGATTGTGGTGGCGAAAAAGCCGGAACCACAAGCCGTGATAAAAAGTTCAGACGTCGCCTCACTTTACGAACAACCGGCGAAGCCTGCCGCCGTGGCAACGCCACTGCCGACATTGGCAGCCACGCCCGCTCCAACGCCAGCCCCGACATTAAAGCCAACTCCGGCCGCGGCACAATCCGTAGCGCAGTCAAATATTCCGGCTCGACCGTTTGATCCCGCAGCAGCTAAGCCAAGCGCCG
Source organism: Teredinibacter waterburyi (assembly GCF_001922985.1). Lineage (GTDB taxonomy): Bacteria > Pseudomonadota > Gammaproteobacteria > Pseudomonadales > Cellvibrionaceae > Teredinibacter > Teredinibacter waterburyi. The sequence goes on along the minus strand of NZ_MRUH01000045.1, from coordinate 55,602 downwards.
AGCCGAATGTTAAGATCGAACCAACTATCGCCGACTTTACCGAGATTGGCGACATTAGGAGCTTAAGTTGGAGCGAACAAACAACAATACCCACGCTTAACTATTCTGAACACAACTATGTAGAAAATGGGCGAAGTACCGTTACCATTAACGGCTCGCGCTTTAAAAAAGGCGACCGCGTCGCGAGTGACTTAATCTTAGAAATGATTTTAGCCGACGGGATTTTATTAAAGTACAAATCCAGCGTGTTCAAGATGCAAGCGCTAAACAGCTGGATCAATATGTAATGATTTGCGACGGAAGTGCCTAGTTGAGCACCTCCTGCCAATAGATAACACGGTCATGGCCGCGGTAGCTACCAAAGGTAAAAGTCGCAGTTGGCAAACTCGCTTCATCGCTACCGTCACCGTCCCAATCAAATTGCAGCCAAGGGTAAGCCGAAAGATCAACCTCTACGGAAAAGCTGCCCGTAGCGCTATTCGGCGCGCTAAAAAAGTGCCCCGCATCGCCCGAATCAAATGTAATTGTTGTCGCGGTTAAACCACTATAATTACCCGTAGTCGACGCGCTACCTAGTGGCACCGTGCGGTTGCCATCAATATCGATAGTTCCGCTAGGATAAGTCACCGCCGAGCGCACAATTTCAGTACAGGAATCCGCTTGGTGCTGAGTCCAATAGCTGCCGTTCCATTCTTCCGTATAAAAGGCCACCGGCAGCTCAGCGGTCTCCGGCCCGAAGGCGTCACTTAAACGCAACCGCCCATAAATAAATTCAGACTGGCCAAGTAAAACCTTATCCAGAGTCGAATCGTTATCGGTATCTATGTCGAAATCACTCGTCCGCAAGCTAACGCTGTCGGCATCGCTGAGCGAGACCCCCAAGTTGACCTGTGTAAATGGCCCATCGGGGCCGGTAGTGCGCGCAAGGGCTGCCGTTGTTACAACACTCCCCACACCCGCCGCCCAATTATAACTGCTGGAAATTCCAAACAAACGACTCGTAAGCGCAGTTGGCACAGCGGCATCTATAGCGCCGTAATCTTCACTACCGAGACTATCGACAGGACTGAAACGCGCAAACGCCGCGTTATAATTTTGGGTGATGGTATTGCGGCTACTGTAGGCCGACACGTTAAAGCTGACGCCAAATTGCTCACCCAAATAATTGAACCCCCCGAGGACACAAGCAGCGTCAACACTAGCCGAATCTATAGCGAAGTACGCCGGGGTAAACCGCCCAACATATCCACTTCGCCCTTGGCTTCGAGCGGTAAAACTTGTTCCCGTATCAAGGTAATCGCCATCTCCTACCACACCACTAATTTCAATAATACCAACTTCGTTAAAATAAACATTGGAGGTAGAAGCACTGCCCGAAGTGAACGTCGTTAAACTTCGTCCATCGGCAGCGCTCGCATCGCCATCTTCAAGCCCCGCGGATACGCCACCGCTCGGTGCGATCAAGCTTGCGCTTAGCTGTAGCGTTTCTGCTGGGCTTTCTTGGCCATAGCTTGGCAAAGAACTATTATCGGCAAGATTCGCACGACTGGCGGGGTCTGTGTCGTTGTGGCCATCGGCAACACCATCGTTATTCGCATCGTCCCCCGTCTGCCAGCCCACGGCGACAGCGGTAACGGAAAAGTTAGTCCCCGCCGATGTAAATACCGCCTCAGTTGCGCTGGTCGCCGCAGGGTTGCCGGTAACCTGTAAATAAAAGCCAAACGGACGAGTAACAAAAGTATTACTAAAGCCAGTAATATCGCTACTCGAAAACCCCGAACTATCGTCCAAAAATTCGATTCGATAACGGCCCACATCACTCGTCTCGAGCGAAAAGGATGCCTCGCCATCAATAAACGGCAAGGTGAAATTATTACTTGCGGGGACAGTGTTCGGTAAACTAACCGACGCCGAAGAGGTCGCATTTGTCACAACAGGCGCAGCACCATTCGGGTCGCTAGCGGCACGCGTCAACCAAACTTTTACCGAGGACTGATCGTACTCCGACGCAGGCGAACATGCGCCGGTAGTCGGGTCTTCACGCATCATTTGCACGAGAAAATCATGGTCACGACCCGCCACAACATCATCGCCGAGACTATCCGTCGCGGTCACCACAAAAGCGTTCTCACTAAAGCTAAGCGTCGTTGACGTGGTGGTCACGCCCGCCGCCGAATCACTCAAGGTAATGGTTAGACTCTCTGCGTGCGAGTTGGCTAAATTTAAACTGATAACGCCCGCGTCAGCCTCACTAGCGTCAAAGCTATAGGTCGCTGCACCGCTGTCGCCACTGCCTGGAGTCAAATCACCCAAGGCATCGGCGGCGGTTGCGGTTTTACTCCAATCGCCATTAGCGGAAGATGTTGTGATATCAATCGTACCGGTGTAGTCCGTAAGCACCGTGTTCGTTGCGTCTTCTACGCTAATGGTAATTTCAGACGGAACACAGGTACTGCCACTGCCAGAGCCTACATCAATCACAAAATGATCGATTGCGGGCGACCCACCAACGCTGCACACTTCAGAAAAATCGCCACCCGACACGGATGGCTCATCAAAATACAGCGAGGTGCCATAATTTAAAGTAATGTTTCCTTCTGATGAAACAGCGCCGCGATAGATAGTGTCATTGGAAAGCGTTAGTCCTGATTTTGAATAGGTAATACCCTGAAAACGGCCACCGGTCCCAAGCGTAAAATTTCCGCCGGAGTACACAGAAAGATACCGTCCGGTAGAACCATAGTTAACTTGGTTATAGTTTTGAAAACTAACATTACCAGACACATAAATTCGTACGGTTCCAGGTGAGGTAATCACCAAGTCAGTTTCATACCCCATGGTAAAATCACCGGAAAAAGTATAGGTACCAGGGGAAAGATATAAAATTCCATAACTGTAATAGTAGGCAAATCCCCCGTAATCCCCTGGCGCTAAGGTATAGGTAGCCGTACTTGCACTTATATACGACCCACCGGGAAAGCTTGTCCATGTCAGCCCAGCAGATACCGGGCTATCTTGCCCACAGGCAACACCATCGCAAACAACATTGCTCGATGGGTCGCCGTTATAGGTAATTCCGCCGGTATTTAAAACATTATCAGGGCTATTATAGATATAAGAACCGCCATTGAGGGTAACCGAACTTCCAGTTCCTACACCAGACGCACCATCAGAAAAAACTTCGCTACACGACTGAGCATAAAGATTTTCAGCACCTAATAGCCCTAAAAAAACAACAAAAAACTTTAATGAGACAGACGCTAGCAATACCAAAAAACGTAGGAAAATAACGTCGCGCACGAATACCGACTTTTTGCTCTGCTTCACCACATTAAATATTGTTAAGCCGCATCTCATTGCATTTTCGCCAATATTTGTAATCGCCGCTGGCCCAGTAGGTTACCGCCGCCACAAGTCGATGAACTTTCGAGTGTGTAATAGCTAGTTGCACCCTGAGTGGAAATAGAGCAATTAATTTGTGTTGTACAGCTGCTCAGGCCATCGACACTATAGGTTAATGTCTGTCCAGCGCCGCTATTTTCTAATGTCGTACAATTTGCATCTACCGCTATACGGCTAGTCTGCTGAAAAAATAATTGGTTCATACCCCACTGCAAGCCGGATTCTGATGCAAACAACGCTTGAACAGACAAGCCCTCGGCACTTGAGCTAGCGCCAGAAAAACTCGATACACGGCTAATAGCAATAGCAAGCATTGACACACCCACCAACAAAAAAATCACCAAGGGCAATAAAAACCCACCCTGTGAAATTTTCGATTTCGGCTCAATAAAACTAGGGAACATTGTGAAGTAACACCGTGTTATTCATTGTTACTACCTGACCTCGCTCTGTAAGCGTAAAGTCTAAACTAACCGCGACGTTTCTATCTTCGCTTCCGGGCGAGATCGAAAAAAAAGTTGAGTTAGTGGTAACGTTTTCAGCCATGACTAGACTGCTTCCACCGGGATTGGAATCATCAACTGCAGCACTTAAAAGTCCGTAACTACCATATTCAAGAATTTGACCGCCACTAAAACAAAAACGCTTTGGCGAATCGCCGATAAAAAATCGCTGGTTAATGGAGTTGCGTTCAAATCTGTGCGGCGCTGAAAAATTTATAGTGTTCGTTGCACCGTAGGTTATTGAATTAATATCGACGAGGGCATTACCTGCAGGAGCGTAAATATCCGAGTTAGACATAGCACCAATAATCAAGTAAGTCGGTGCGCCCAAACCAACACTAAACGGCGCAGTCGTTATTGAAGACGTGGCGGCGGACCCAGGCAGCGTTTCGTCAGCTACCCGTTCGAGGTAAGCACCGCCAGCAACACCGGGCATAAATTCCAAACAATTACCGCTACTGCTCAGCCGTAAACTATAGGGCACAGCCAAACGCAATTGGCGAGTAATTTGTTCTACCACGACTCGTCCGCGTGCTGTTAATTTTGCACGCTTTTCGGTTGCCGCGTAGCTATCGACCGTGGTCACTACAAAACGGGTTCCTATGGTCGCAATAATTCCAAGAATCACCATGACCGAAATGAGTTCGATCAAGGTAAAACCCAAGCTCATGTACAAGGGCTGGATACGGGATCTTTTTGCCTTTGGCGAGAACATACTAAAAATTGGCTCGGTAAGCGGCGAGCTGTAAACTATCACCGCCGGGCATGGTAACCACAACCTGAACCAATCTCGCTTCTGCCGCACTCAACCCCAGATCATCGCCGGCCTCGGAAACACTAACGGTCAAGCTATAACCGTCCACTGTGCGGCTGAAACCATCGTAATCACCAACATCATCAAAACCTGAATCGGCTGTTATTCCCAAGCAGGCGACACCGCTAACAGCACCGCAATGCGGGATACCTCCCGTCGGTGTATTTTCGTCAAACTTACGCGACATAACCTCATCCAACTGCCCCTGCCCCAACTCCAAAGCACGAATACGCACAACAGGGTCTACGGATTTAGTAACACTTTCGTTGAATACCATCATCAAACCGGTCAATGCAATCGCGATTACCACCAAGAAGACAATCGTCTCGATTAGGGTAACGCCAGAGTCGGGCTTGTTAGGCTGAAGTGCGGATGGCATAGGGGGAACACTTTATAATTTAGCGCTAGAAAAATCGCTGGCATCGATCCTTGAACCGATAACCAAACAAAAGTTATGTCTATATAAGAGTGTAGCACTTCACAAGTTTAAGATTGCACTACCCATAAGCAGTTTGCAGACAAAAGGAGGTCTGACTAGACAGGTGCAGTCACTAACAGGAGAATTAAAATGGCTAGAAAATAGCGAAACGAACAAAACCGGGAGAATTGCGAAACTATGGACGATATAAAGCCAAATCGTTTCATAACGCAATGTTCAGGAAATAGGTTCTTACGTATCGAATTTTTAGTTATCGGGGATTTACAAAGAGAGCGCTATCGAATATACCCTGCACCACTAACCTCTAGAGAAACAACATTTGCTCCCTGACTAAGCACTAGCGTAGTCGAACTAGTATGACCGAGACGATCGAAGTCAAAATCGACTGCCGTCAAGGTATGTGTGGATGGTAAGGATAAGGGGTATTGTATTCCAGCATAGGCAATACTTTCGGCTGCAGAAAAATCGCCGTCGTCATTACTGTCAATTCGGATATCGACACTATTAGATGCCGTGATTAAACGCACCGCGTTAGCGCGGTTCATTGCCAGCTGCTGAGCAGAATTAAAAACCGCGACGATGGTGTCGCGGCTCGACTGAAGCTGCAAGCTAGAACTAGGTACCGAAGAGCCTATAACGGCGCCAGCAAGGATTCCAATAAGAACCATAACTGTCACCAATTCGATTAACGAAAAACCGTGTTCAGATTTCATTAACTAACCTGCACTCACCTTTTCGGCTTAATCTACATTATTGGCTAGAGGTAGTACATGCTTTTGATGTACATCGAGCTAAGCGGATAACTCGGTGTACATCAATATCGATTACAAACTTCCTTTTAGCTATTAAACGTTAAGGCGCGGCGCCAATTGCAGCAAAGTCGGCGTAGTAATCCGTAGTGGTATCGAACAAACGACACACCTCCGTTTCTTTATCGCCAACCGCAACGGATGAACCCGCGCTAGCTGAAGCTGATGCGGCATTATCTGGCGCGTAAACGGCATACTTCGTCGGTAACGCTTTAGACAACAGGTTGACCGTATCGGCGCAGGTAGCAACAGTCACGATGGTATCCGTTGTTAGACCCGCCTCACGCGCAATATCAACCGCGTGGTTAAGTGCTGCACCACTTTCAATACTACCGGCAATACTATTGACTGCAGCCTGAGCGGCCTCGTCAGACAAATTAATAAATTTAGGGACTGCCGTCGCCGCCAAAATACCTAAGATTACCAACACCGCAATCAGCTCGATTAAAGTAAAACCCGATTGTTGCTTAACCATAAAATACTCTCCAATTAATATTACTTAAAACTGCCAAATTTAATAAATTACTTTTTTAGATTGTTTTGATTGCAAGCGTCGAAAGGCGCCTCAACAAACCGTCTCGTTCAGTAGACTGGCTGGCAACCTTGCCAAAGCGCCAGCAAACCGACGCGCCCAAAAACAATCCTATTCCCGCAAGAAAAAATGTCGTATTTACGACGCTTATGCGTCATTTTTGTAGTCATTTTCACTTAATCAGGAATCGAAACCGTCACACTTCCCGTAACTAAATCATAGTCAAAGAAATAGCGTCCTTCCTGCTTTCTTAGTAATTCATATCGGCAAATTCGACCGTTTATTGAATATATTTTGTAATCAATGTTGTGAAGTGACGAATCGGTTGTATTAATCGTCGTTGAAGGAGGGTTTGAAAACATTGCGCGCCACAGTTTTTGACACTCTTCAGGCGTTTGATTGTAAGCGCTTAGGGAGCTAGTCGTATCCGAAGACGCCGGCCAGCCAAATTGGTTCATATAGACTCTAGCAATACCCGTAACCACATAATCGGTATTGCGCAGCGTCGCTTCGCCTGAGAGGTTTTCAACCGTTCTGGCAAATGTACCGGCCTGGAACTTTATAACTGAATGTTTGGAGTTTTCGATTGTCGATAAATAATAGTCGAAACTCATATAGACCAAAATACTGATCACAATCATCACGACCAGCATTTCAAACAAACTGAACCCACGGTTTTTAAGCGGCGCGTTACTGTCCTGTTTGCACATCGTACATGCTCCAGAGCGGCAAAAATATTCCAAGCGCCAGCACTAAAACAAATCCTGCCATTATAACAATTAGAATGGGCTCAATTTTATCGGTAAGGTTTTTTAAATCGTAGTCGACTTCGCGCTCATAAAATTCGGCAACTTCAGTTAGCAATACCTCTACCTGACCACTCTCCTCTCCCACAGCAATCATTTGCAATACTAGAGGTGAAAACATATTCGCCTGTAAGTGGGTTCTTAACAGCCCCTCACCTCGTTCTACACCTTGGCGAATACTGCGAATTTTCTTTGCTAAAAATGGGTTATCAATAGCCGAGGCACAAAGATTTAGCGACTGCGTAATGGGCACACCCGACTTAAGCATCAAACCAAAACTTCTTGAGTAACGTGCCATCGATGCTCGCTCTATTAAATCGCCAACAATCGGCAAGCCTAACTTTCGTTGCCCCCACATCATTGCACCGGTCTCGGTACGCAGATAGTAAATAGCCGCACCAATACCAACAATAGAACCTACAATTATGTAGTACCAAAAATTGACCACAAAATTGGACGTAGCAATAAGAATTTTGGTCACTATCGGCAGGTCGGCGCCGAACTCCGAAAACATCAACGCAAATGGAGGGATAACGTAAAAGTTTACGATCAACAAAGCGATCAACAAGGCTCCAATAACAAATGAGGGGTAGCGCAAAGCCTGCTTAACACGTTTTCGCGTTTCTTCATCCCGCTCAAGATAAAATCCCATTTGCTTAAAGGTCTCATCTAACTGACCACTAGTTTCTCCCACGTTAATCATACTGACAAACAAGCTATCAAATATTTTAGGGTGATGGTGCATCGCACGCGACAAGTTGGTTCCCGCTTCAAGTTTGTCGGCAATATCATTTAGCACATCACGAAGGTGCTCATGACGAATGCCCGCCGCCAATCCGCGCATACCTCGAGTTAGCGGGATTCCCGCTTTGGTAATGGTATACATTTGCCGACAAAACATTACCAAATCAACGACGCGAACTTTTTCCGCGCCCAGCAATTTGTTTATCTGTTTTAACGACGAAGCACCTATAGAGACTTCGACAATCGATATGGGCGTTACACCACGACCGAGCAACTGCGCTGCTGCCAAATCAGTAGACGCGGCCGTTACCTCTCCAGTTATCGGCTGCCCTTGGGTTGAGCGGCCCTCAAATTTAAATTGCGGCATAGCGGTTTAACCACGACCCTTAAAATAAGGATCTATTTTAATTAGTAGTTCATATTTGTGGGTGGCTGGGTTATTTCAGCCAAGCTTTCGTCTTCTATTTGTGCCGATACGCGCAACACCTCTTCAAGGCTTGTAATACCCTGTAGCGCAAATTCCAGTGCGCTTGCACTTAGCGGGCGATAATGTGGGTCGCTATGGGCGGCATCATTAAACTCACGCACGTTGTTATCGCGCAGGGCATTAGCCATGGGCGTATTAAGTTCCAGCAATTCAAACACACCAATCCGACCGCGATAACCAGTGTTATAGCAATGCGAGCAACCCTGCCCCTGACGAAAATTCATGGGTGCCTCGGATGGGCTGCGCCGCAAACTATTTATAAAGGTTTTTTCCTGTGGGGTGAGTTCGTGTGGCTGAGAGCAACTTTCACATATTTTTCTAACTAGACGCTGGGCAACAATCGCTTTCAAACTGGAGGCAACTAAATAAGAGTCCACTCCCATATCAATTAAGCGCAGCGCCGAAGTAACGGCATCGTTGGTGTGCAAGGTGGAAAGAACCATGTGACCAGTCATTGCCGCACGCAAGGCAATTTCCGCAGATTCAGCATCGCGAATCTCACCAACTAAAAGAATATCTGGATCTTGACGCAATGTGGCCCGCAACACCGTACCAAAATTCAACCCTATTTTTTCGTGAACCTGAACTTGGCTAATACGCGGCAAACGATATTCAACAGGATCTTCAACGGTAATGATTTTTTTCTCGGGAGTATTCAGCTCCGACAGTGCCCCGTACAAGGTAGTAGTTTTACCACTACCGGTAGGACCAGTAACCAAAATCAAACCGTGTGGCCGAGTAATAATATTGCGGAACCGCTTAATGTATATTGGCGGCATTCCTACTTGGTCAAGCGAGCGCACGCCGTCGGTATGATCAAGAATACGCATAACTACCGATTCGCCAAATTGCACCGGCATAGTCGACAAACGCACATCAATACTGCGGCCGCTCACCTTGAGATGGAAGCGTCCGTCTTGGGGCATACGTTTTTCCGCGATATCTAAATTCGACATTAACTTTAATCGTACAATCAGCGCGCTGGCGATACGTTTCTCGTTCATCACCTGTTCGACCAAAACACCATCAATTCGCTTGCGAATGCGTAATACTGTTTCGTCTGGTTCGATGTGAATATCCGATGCTTTGGTGTTGATCGCCTCCTCGAATATTTTTTGCAGTAGCTTTACAACTGGCGCATCGTTATCGGTGGCATCGGTAATAATATCGGATAGGTCTACCGAGTCGGCTTCGAGTTCTTCATCGAGTTGTTCCGCCAGCGAGGCAATTTCACTCTCGCGCGAATAGGCCATATCGAGAATATCGAGAAGTTCAGACTCGCGCACAACGGCTGTTTTTAAAGGTTTATCAAGTATGCGCTGTAACTCATCCAAACCAAAAATATCAGTAGGGTCCGCCATACCGAGCAACAGACCGTCGCTGTCAGAACGTAAAATCATAACGCGATAACGACGCGCTAAACTCTCCGGTAAACTCTGTACAAGTTCGCGATCGAAGCGAAATTGTTTTAACTCAACAAAAGGAATATCCAGCTGACCCGACAGCAGCGACAATAGGGTGTTTTCTTCCACATACCCCATTTCGATCAGCTGCTTACCCAACTTTAAGCCGGTGGTGCGCTGAGCGTTTAGAGCGCTCTCGAGTTGCTCCTGGCTAATTAGCTGCTGAGCAACTAACAGGTCACCAAGGCGGATACGTTTTTTCTCATTACTCATTGGCGATTAATGCTCCAACACTAAATCATTGGTTTTTGCGGCCACTATAGGTTTTAGGCTTGCGACTCGCTGGCGCGCATAATCAACAACAACATCACTTAAAGTGCGCGAATTTGCCACCATTTCAAAGGCCTTTAAGGCATTGTGACTGTGCTGTAACGCATCGCTTGACACGGCATAGCCCAACCAATAGGCGCTGTTCCTAGAATTGTTCTGTAGCAGCATTTGATATTTTTCAACCGCTAACAGGTGCTGTGCTGTTTGCTGATAGATCGCTGCCAGTAAAGATTGATGGCGCTCAAACAATTCAACCGAAAGTCCGCCATTGTTCATCATGACTTTTAGTTGGTCTAAAGTTAAACTCGCTAAGGCATCTATTGCTAGCAACGGCTTTCTTTCGCGCTCCCACAAGCGGGCATTTAGGTAGCTACTTAAAAATCGATCGCTGGATAATGATGCGGTTAAACGCTCACTCTCTTGAATTCGATTTTGTGCGATCAACAAATCGAACAGAGCGAGGTTGCTCTCTTGCGCATTCGGGTGTTGTTCGATCAGCTTGCGCAGCAGCGCTTCTGCTGCGACAGTTTCGCCGCGTTTTAATAATACTTTTGCTTGCGAAGCCGCACTTCTATCTTGCGTCACATCGGTTTGTTCAATATGAAGGCGAGTCGAATCCTTGGCCTCGGAAGCATAGGGTTCTACCAGCGGTATTTGTTGTTCAGACGCATCTGCAAATTGCGGTTGATGATTTATTTCTTTGGCTTGAACATCTTCTAATAGTGTCAACTGCTGTTTATATTCTTCTAGGGTAGCGGCATCTACACCTGCGCGCTGAGCTCGCTGCAACTGTATGGCAAGCCTTTTTGCATCGTCAGTCTTCGCGGCATCGCGCAAGCTGTCGCTGTAGTAGCCCGCTATTTTTTCTAGGCCAGCCAGCGCTCGTCTATTATCTGGCTCTACCGCCAGCGCCGCACGATAATAATATTGGGCGCTATCATGCTCGGGACGCGTTAGCCGTAACCGCGCAAAGCGATCTTCTGCTAGGGTAAGTGCGGCAATCACATCGGCATTTAATTTTTCTGGAACAGGCTCTAAAACCGAAGTGGTAACCTGCGCCGCACTTTGCTCAATTTGCGCAGCTTCTGGAAGGACGGTTTTATCTATAGATCCCTCATTCTCAAGTGCCTCCTCAAGCGCGGGATTAGCTCTAGGGTCAACCGCTGTACTAGTGTCAATATTCGCGACCCTATCAACACGCACTTCGTTAGGCTCAATACTGGCAACCCCGCGCGTTTTTTCCAAGCTAGCGCTGTTAACGTTATCCTTTAGATACCATCCCACCGTTCCCGCCATAGCGATAATAAAAACACTTGCTAGCCAACGTGGCGGGCTTTTTTTAGCGGGCTTAATTTCAGACAAATCGGCTCGTGCACCGCCGGCGCCCTCACCACTAGTTGCGATCTCACTGGCTAGCTGTTGCGTATTAATGGCTCTCCCGCCATCGCCGGAATTTCTCTCGTCCAGATCCCGCAACATATCGTTAATAAGGCTCATAGCAGATTACCTAGAAAACTCGCCAGTGCCATCAGGGGAAGAACCGCATGAGTACGCAATGCTGGACTTGCCGCGACACTCAAGACACGGCAATACCAAGCGATAAGTTTGCCAAACCAATTAGATTCTGAAGTATCCGAAATAGCTTTTGCGACATGCACAATATTAACCCGGCGATCACCTCGCCCGTACGCCGAGATTAACGCTTTATGGGCAATAATATTGATTAGGCGTGGAATGCCGCCGGAACCCCGCGCAATTAACCACAAGGCACGGCGACTAAATAGATTTTTTTGTCCGCCCGCGGAAACAATACGGTGCACAACATACTCACTAGCTCCTACCACAGTAAAAGGCTTAAGGGTTTCGGAAAAAATAATGCGCTGCTTTAGTTGGCGTAAATCTGGGCGCGCCAATAATGTATCCAGCTCCGGCTGCCCAAGAATGACCACCTGCAGTAATTTTCGTTTTTCGGTTTCTAAATTTGTTAATAGGCGTAGACATTCAATAGTATCGCGCGGCATCGCTTGTGCCTCGTCCACTAACAACACCACTTGCTTACCTTTGCGTGCCAGCTTAACCAGCGCACGATAAATCGACGACATCAAATCGTGAGCTGGCATATCGCGTTGATAACTTGCACCTATCTCTTGTGCGACTACGGCTTTTAATTCTTCTGGCGTTAGGTAAGGGTTGGGAATATAGACGGTGACAAAATTATGTTTTAGACGTGAAAGTAGAATGCGGCAGAGTAGTGTTTTTCCGGTGCCGACTTCGCCCACCACTTTGATAAACCCTTCGCAGTGTTGCAGTGCAACCAGCATGGTATTTAAAGCATCGCGATGGCTCTGCTGGTTCAGAAAAAACTGGGTATCAGGCGTTAGGGAGAACGGCGATTCTATCAGCCCAAAATGCTGTTGATACATAGGCCCTCTAATCGGCACGGCGTCGATAATCGTCAGAAATGCTATTGAAGTTAAACGACCCGCGCTCCAGCTCCTCCGTCCAAGTATTATCGTCGACAACGATTGGTCGCATCAGAATCACCAATTCGGTTTTTAAGCGTCGCTTCTCCCGCGTTTTAAACAAAACATTTAAACCGGGAACACTGGCGAGAAACGGGCGCTTTCCCGCGTTGTCGACTGTACGCTCTTGCATTAAACCGCCAAGCACAACCACCTGACCATTTTTAGCCCGCACCACGCTGTCGGATTCACGAATGTCACGCAATGCCAAGGGCAGTGAAAACAAGTCATCACCGACATTAATTTCTTTAAGCTGGTCTTCGACTTTACTCACAATCGGGTGCACGTGAATAATCACTTCACCATCTTCTGCAATTTGAGGAGTAACATCTAAGGCGATGCCGCTAAAAAACGAAGCAAATTCAATTTCTGGCTGACTTTGAATCGAAGAAGCGCTGGTGGTAGTGCTATTGGAAAGACCCGTTACAAAAAACTCATCTGAGCCCACGCGAATAATCGCCTTTTGATTGTTCACAGTAGAAATACGCGGGCTGGAAAGTACCTGCACATGGCCCTGAGTTTCGAGTAGGTTTAGCAGCTGAGTAATATCGGCAACATTAAACACCGACTGAAATAGAACTTCACTCACACCCTGCCCTTGACCAATCACATCGGCAAAGTCGCCGAAGCCAGTAGTTGTTTGAGTAGCGCCTAAACTGCCGCCAATTGCGCCCCAATCAATTCCAGCCTGATAGCCATCACTAAGGGTAACTTCTAAAATTTTAGTTTCCAAAATTACCTGACGTTTAATACTGAGTTCTGAACGCGTCAGAAAATCACGTACGGCACTTATCTCATTGGGTAGAGCTTTGACTACGACCATACCGGCCTGAGGATTAGTCATAACCATTCGGCCGTCGCCATCACCGCCAACAATCGCCATTAGTGTTTCCTGCAGAGAACCCCAAAAATCTGTACGGCTAAGAGTTTGCACGCGAGCTCCTGCGGTAATCTTACTGCCCGATTGGCCTCCGGACTGGTTGCCAGAATTGGAGTTAGAGCCCTTGTTATCCATATAACCGAGTAGATTCGAACCGCTACTATCGGATTGCTGGCCGCCACCGGAATTTGATCCACTGCCAGAATCGCGTGAACTAGAACTAATTTTACCGATGGAGACCCCCGTGTCGGTAACGCCCACACGCTTTACATCCAGATAATTTATCGGAAATATTTCTGTGCGGATTTTTCGCGGGTATATCGTATAGATGCCGCTTTGGAATTTATATTCATAGCCGTAAACATCTCGGGTTACGTCTAATGTTTCCCGCACAGTTACATTGTTAAGCTCTAGCGATATAACCCCGTCGACTTCTGGGTGAGCGACAACGTTCACCCCCGAATCGGCAACAAGACTTAAGAAAAAAGTACGCGCAGGTACCTGGTTTACAGAAATATCAAACCGCAAAGATTCGTTTGACGATTGCGTATATCGATTATTGGTTTGTGCATTGTTCATTAATGCCGCCGAAACTTCAGCTGGAACCGCCGACGCACCGCTGGCGGACGCCGCCGCACCGGTATGATTCGCGTTTTTACTCTCTGCAAACAATGACTCCATGGTGGTTTCAACCAAGGTCTTTTCCTGTGGGACGCTCGCGCACGAGGAAATGACAAGCGCGCAACATACTAAAATTGACTTTCCAACACGAGCCAACCACTGATTCTCAGTGTTACCCTCTGATCGCATGTCACGCTGCTCGACAACTCGATTAAAAATACCGCGATAGGTGCGTTTGGTTTTCATAATAGTCCTAACGTTTAGTAACGACGGATGGGCGTAGTCGCAAACTAGCCACTTTCCCGCCTCTTTCATAGGTAACAGATTTTGCTTCAATTGCTAAAATCGTCGCTGTGCCTAAACGGCTGCCAACACCGACCACAACGCCATTAATAACGGCCTGAGATTTTCCGTTGCGCTGAATAACGGCTTGCAAGGTAAGCGATGGCAACGCGGATTTTTTCCCCTGCCGAAAATGTAATGGCTGAGTAGGGTCTCGCAGTGTTTCCGTGACTAGCAGTTTATTGCTAGTACTTTCACTACCAAGGTTGGCACTATTAATAGTGCCATGTTCATCATTAACATCCGCAGCCTGCGCGAATAGAGAATGGCTAAACATCACGGCAACGGCGACTAACAAAAAACAATAAGGCTTAAAATATTTAACAACTCTATGCACTGAAAGCCCCCTTCTCGGTGGAGAGCGTATAAACCTGCAATGTCACAGTAGCATTTGGATAGCCATCAACCTTGTAATCTATATATTGCCAGTAAAGCGTCCAGTTCAAATCCTCTAAGGATTTCAAATAAGTAACAATATCAAAGTAAGACCCGGTTAAACTTACAGTAACCGCGTGTTTGTAAACTCCGGCATCTTCCACTACAGGTTGGTCGCCCTCCGGCGAATCATTGGCTACGCTGCCATCGTCTTCGCTAGTATTTTCCACACCGGTATTGAGTGTTACTTTTTCGGGAAGGTGTGTATGCAAAGCTCTCAGTTGCAATGCGGAACTTTCACGTAAAACGTCCTGTAAAAGCTGGGAAAGTTTCTCGGCAGGAAGTAAACCAACAGATAGTTTTTGCAGGTCTAACTCAGTTTTCTCCAAGGTTTTTTTCAAACGTAAAATTTCACGTCGCTTGACCGTAGAGGGATCGTTGGCCATTATTTTTACAAGAACTTTTTCTTCCGCTGTTATCTTGGTTAGATCTCGATTAGCGGCCTCAAAACGCTTCGTTAACACCGTGCGTTTTTTATCTAATGACGCGGCAACGCCAAACTCCCAGCCCATGTAAATGGCGGCCAGGACACACAGTGAGATCAATACGCGCTCGCGTTTAACAAGGTTATTAAAGCGTTCGCTAAGGGTTAACCATTTCTTTGATACGCTATCGAATAAGCTCATGGCTTACCCCCACGCGCTAGGCGTTCAGTGTCACCTTTAAAACCCAAGGAAAAGGCATGTCGCCCGCGATTTTCCTGTTCTTCAATATTTAACGCCCCAAAATTTGTTTTGTTAAATTCATAGTTTTGTTGCAAACGCTGAATGTAGATCGCCACATCTTCTAGCTTTAACGTTTCACCGCGTAATTTCAAAACGCCACCGCCTTCGGCGATATAGATATGTTGCAGGGATAGGCTTGGCATGGACTCACGGGCCATAGCCTCCATCGCCTTGGCGAAACCAACTTCGTTACCAAAGTTTTCGCCTTCAATAAAACGTTCGACGCGCTTGCGACTGCGGATAGCTTGTTTTAATAGTATGAGTTCTTGATCCAGCTTTTCGGCGCGAACTGGCTTAGCTTTATTTTTAATCTTCTCGACGCTTTCCTGAGCTAAAACGCCACGGGTTTCCAGCTCGATCACCTGCTCTTGTAAGCTGTTTAAATTCATCTGTAACATTAAGTAGATCATCGCGAACATTACAACTACGCCGCAGCTGGCAAAGGCCAGAGTATTCGCCGTTATCCATTCTCGGGTGGGGCGTAATTCCGGTAGGTATAAATTAACCTGCTGCAACGGCATTGTTCGCACCTCTTGTTGCAGCTTCAATATTCGCCCGCGACGCCGCTAAAACCTCTTTGCGTAAGGCTGCGCCCAACGCCGCAACACAGGTTTGCGGCAAGCCGGGATCGGTTAGCTCTGGAAAGTCCAACATATTTGCAAGATCTAGATAACGTACCGGTACACTTAAGCCGCGGGAAAGCTCGGTCGTAACCTTGTCTTCGCTAACATTTTCGCCACAGAGGTATACCGCTGTCGGCGACGCCTGCCCCATCTGCCGCTCAAAGTAGTCCAACGACCGCTGCACCTCTAGCAAAAAGCTATCGACGGGAATGTCATCAAGTAACCCCGCGCCATAATTAATACTGAATTTTCTCGACAGGTATAAATTGCCTTTGCGATAAAGCGATACAGCTCCGGTTTTTTCGGTTAATCGCACGACTGCCAAACCGCGACTATCCTCTAGTCTCGCCTCTTTTATATAAAGCAAATTGCGCAACGACATTTCACCAATATCAATGGATTCAAGTTCTAATCCCGTAGTGTTTATCATCTCAATGGCGCTGGTGACACTGGCCATTTCCGAGACCACAACATAAGCCATTTTTTTGCCGCTTTTACTGCCGTCAGATGCCAACAAAAACACATCTATCGCGGCTTTTTCGACAGGGATTGAAATAAGATCTTTAATTCTCCAGCGCACCGCTTGACGTAAATCGGCCTCTGGCACATCCGGCGCTTCGACCAAAAGTAGTTGGTAGGCATCAGAAGGCAAGCTCACTGTGCAACTGGCTCCGCTATAGCCCTTTTCGGTTACCCAATCGGAAATGAGCGCACTCAGATCGTCGTCGGCCGCTTGATCAAATATTTTAATGTCGAGGATATTGGCGCGAGCTTCACCTGAGGTAACGCCACTAATTGGTTGACGAGCGCCACTTTTAAGCGCGCTGATATAGGAGTTAGATTCACAAACCGCCACGGCGGCCCCACCCGGCAATAGCTCTAGCCCCAAGTGCACTCGGGAAGACTTACCGCGCTTAAACCAGTTCGTAATCATTGTGTGTGATCTTTCCCAGCTATTCGGTGTACTGAACGCAGTATCTGCCGCTCAAAAATTTGACTGCAAACACCCCTTGCGAGAACGCACATATGGGGCAATCCATAACTCTCGCTTATAATCAACTTACCTTCGATAACAATTAGTATAGACACTTGCTGCAAATGCGCTTGGAAGCTGTAATTTTTTATGCACTTTTTGCAGGTTACAGCGCTGGGGGAAGATGACGGTTTGATCTATGCTTTAACCGATTCATGTAAACGGAACCTTAGAATGCTTAACATCGTGCTTTATCAGCCAGAAATACCGCCCAATACTGGCAATATCATTCGGCTATGTGCCAACACCGGCTGTCAGTTACATCTTATCGAGCCGCTTGGTTTTGAGCTGGATGACAAACGCCTGCGCCGCGCGGGGCTAGACTACGCGGAATGGGAAAACGTCATATCCCACCAAAGCTGGGATGCGTTTATGGCAGCTAAAGGTGCGGGAACGCTTTGGGCAATTTCAACCAAGGGTAGCCAAATGCATTCCGAGGTACGTTTTCGCGAGGGGGATTATCTTGTCTTCGGGCCAGAGACACGCGGTTTACCACCGGCAATACGAGAGTCCCTGCCGCCAGGGCAAGTCCTGCGTATTCCCATGGTGGTGGAAAGCCGCAGCATGAATTTATCTAATGCGGCCGCGGTAATGGTTTACGAGGCATGGCGCCAACTAGGCTATGGTGGCGCCGATATTTAGACTGATACGATACCTAGCCGCACTCGAATCTAACGCCTGAATTAGATTCAAAAGCTAACCAATGGAAACTAAAAAGCCCCGCTATTCACAATCGAATAGCGGGGCTTAATTCAAACCGAATTTACGGCGAAACTAATTAACTACTGAACATCCTAGCTTATAAGTAACGCGTCCAATAGGAGCGAACCACCTCACTATCTGGCGGGTTGCAAACGGCAGAGTTCATATTCGGCACGATGGTTGGAGCATAACCCGACGGCAGCGTCTCCAAATTAATCGTGGTCGACCCTCCTAGAGAATTGGATGCACCGGCACCACCACTCCCCTGACCCGACGCGGTAACATAACCGTGAATCTCGGTTTGACCGGCCGTCGTCAACATATCACCGGCCAAAACGGTGCCGTATATTTTACTGGATGCGCCAAGACTAACACTGCCACCCTCGAAAACCGTGCCGCCCAAGCTAGGGTCATAACCACCGGACACCAAGCCAACATTGCCTTCATGTGAGTAGATAATTTCGTTGCTTGATGTATCACAGAAGTTTAGCGGCACTAAGTTGGTGTAATAATTATTTGGATTAACGCTGAAGGTACTCTCACATATAGCCGCATAACCGGCATAGTTGATCGCTTCGGTAACGTGCTCGCTGTCGGTTGTGATATTACCGCTAGCGGCAAAGGTATTGTAAAAGTGCCCGTTACCCAAGTGTGCATTGCCCTTAAACCAAACTAACCCAGGCGCCATATTTTGCGCACCCAAATTCCAAGTATCGGTACCACTGTCGTATGTAAGGCAGCGATTGTAGTCGCTGTAACCCATACAAATGCGCTGGCTCGGTGGTGTTGGCGAAGTACACTCATTACTGCCATTTACTGTTTCACACAGGAAGTTGTAGGTAGTACCCGCACCACCATTGTATGAGCCAATGTAATAAACTCCGTCGGTAACGCCGCTTACGTCTGCCACGGTAACTTTAATCGCGCTGCCATCCGGCTCAAAAACATAGTTGGCCTTAGCCAAAAAAGCCCAAGCATCGATTCGCGTTTGCGAAAGGCTAAATTCGCTAATCTCGCTCATCACCGGCACACTTACGGTTTGGCCGGTCGACAAATCTGGGTCTGCGGCACAGCCGCTCGCATTACCAGCGGCAGTGACTGATGTGTATCCAACCCAAGTGTTGTCTTCACAAACCAAATCAGCCTCTGTATACACATTATCTACGCTGGGCGTAAAACCATTTTTCGCAATAACATTGCCGACAGCACTTACATCCGCAAGGTTAACTCCAGAAAGCTCAATAGTACCGCCAGCGGTAAGCGCTCCACTAGCCGTGCCACGCAAGGCTTGGATATTTGATCGTGAGCTAACGGTACCGTAACTTGAGCCATCTAGCACAATGTCGTCATTGGCATAACCGATTCCCATTGAAGTACCGCCGTCGAGCATTGAGATGCCGCCCGCAGCTGTCGCCTTACCAACACTGGAGCCGCCCTTCAAGATAATATCGCCGTTTGACCATAGCTCCTGCAGGCTAGAGTTACTGCCGATCACGATGTCGCCAGTGGCATACATGGAATCAATACCCGAAACCGAAATATTTTCCATATTGACCGAGCCATCCACTTGGAAACTTGCCGAGGTGCCAGCGAATTCGAGAACGGTGATACTGCCGCCTAAATTAAGGTCGCGCTGGAAATCCAACTCGGAGTCCAAACTTATGCCACCACTACATAAAAATGGCGAAACCCGATAAACCACTTGCAGCACCGAGGTCGAACGGGCGGCCTCGTCTTCACTGCGGATATTCACTTTTACATCGTAATAGGAATCTACGAATTCATCCGTTGGCGAGGTGACACTGACAACCTGTGCCGAAAGGTTTGCCGAAACGGAGTTTATCGACATATCTAAAGCACCAGAAATAGCGGCTAAGGTGGCTGGCTCATCATGAATTTCATATAGATAGCGGCGGAAGGCTTCTACCCCAGCCCAAGCACTGGCCTGCGAGTGTGTTGTCGCGTGTGCCGCTACTTGCATTTCCTGCGTACCGCGCAGTGTATAGACAACCCCTAGGGCCGCTACCGTCATCGCAAGGCTGATCAGAAGCACCATCAAAATAGTCGCAATACCGGCCTGACCGGGCAGCCTTGTACGCTTACCTCCTAGGCTTCGACGAGACGAAACCTTGCTGGAGGCTATTATTGATGACGACGTTAGTTGGCGACGTTTCATATTGGCTAACATGATTTAATCTCAGTAAGAAACCACTCGCATTTACAGCCGAGTGTTGGTCAGACAAAAAGCAAAACTCGTCTGGTCGAT
Organism: Teredinibacter waterburyi; assembly: GCF_001922985.1. Classification (GTDB taxonomy): domain Bacteria; phylum Pseudomonadota; class Gammaproteobacteria; order Pseudomonadales; family Cellvibrionaceae; genus Teredinibacter; species Teredinibacter waterburyi. The sequence goes on along the minus strand of NZ_MRUH01000045.1, from coordinate 35,184 downwards.
GTTATTAAGTCCCTCTTCTGTGTTTGCCAGCACAGCACTACTTGGTGCCATTACCGTGACAATCAGATGGTTTTCCGACACACCTAATCCATAGGGGGCGCAAGCGGCAATACCCACCGAAAAATTAAATATCGGGTTGGCTTGGTTGCGAAACTTCGCTATCGAATCGCCACTCGTCCAGCTTAAATCCGTCAGCGTTGCTGTTTCGGTACAACCAGACGATGCGCCTAATTTCACTAAATTTCGACCGGCAATGCCCGAGTCTGCATCGGTGTAGGTGACTTCGCGTACGCCGCGACAAGTCATATTGCCGCTATCTGCGTCGAGGTAACGCCAAAGTAAATCACGCGTAGTACCACTGTATGCCACTACAACATCATCAGCGCCCGCGTTGTCGATCCCATAGCCAGCATTCTGCAAGCCAAGCTGTAAACGCAACATCGCGCTCGCAACTCTGGAATCGTGTTCCGCATCGGTTTTCGCTTCCACTGACACCTGAATCAAACTTTTATGCATGACCATAGTGCCAAGAATGCACAACATCGACACCAACACGCCAATCATCAAACTGATTAGGGAAGCGCCACGCTGCTTTTGAAACATTTTTTCCATCTATGGATCCAGCCTCATCACCAAGGACATTTATCTAAACCAACAATGGCCGTTATTACGCTCTTTATTGCACACTCACAAACTAGCGCCCAATAACTATAGTCCCTAATTTAGGCCAGATTAATTTTGCTGTGCAGCCTGACCGACGCGAACATCGCCCAGCGACTCTATGGTTGCATTTAAGGTGATCGGCGCAGAGATGTTAGCGATAGATACACTATTGACTGTAGCCGAGACCGTATTACAAGTTGCTGTAACCGCAATTTCTGTCCCGGCGACCGTTACTGGAGCTATTGCCGAACCATCGCAGTACTCGCTAGCACTGGTGCGATTCATAACTCGACTGCGCATTTCAGTTACCACTAAATCCTGTACTTTCATATCTTTTTGGCTAACCGAAACACTGGACGAAATATAGGAAGCTCCCATCCCGGCTATACCAAAAAGCAACATGCCAATTAACGACTCGATTAAAATATCGCCACGAACTCGGCTAAGCGTATCCATACCCGCCGAAGATCCGCGTCGACGTTGATGTTGGCTAGAGCAGCGAAATAGAGACATTGTCATTACCCATTGTTAAATTTAAAGAAGTCGTCGTGGCACAACTGCCACAGCCTGTAGCGGTAAGCTCCGCCTTGCTAGTAACACATAAGCATGAAAGCGAAGTGCCTCCCGCCGATACTGAAATACGTTCGTGCAAATCGGCTTGCCAAATTGCGGTGGTGGCACAGCTCGCCGCCGCAGCGCTGGTCGCCTCATGTACACTTATAATTTGGTTGCTCAGGCAAACAGTAGAAGCCGCCGAGCCACCTACCTTGCCGTAACGATTGCGTAGAGCCGTTGATTTAGCTTTATCAAAGGCAACAACCAATTGATTCTCGGCTTCGATAAGACGGTTTTCGGTAACCCAGCCAGTGCCGAAAGCCATACTCACCAATGACATAGCCGCCATAATTGCCGTAGTAATCATTAGCTCAATTAGGGTTACACCCAGTTGACGCTTTACCGAACGACCTAATTTCATATCCAATCTCCACTACCGAACTTACAGCTCGAGGTTGAACGTACATTGTTTTGATTAATGCTGATGGTACAGCCGCTAAAATTACCAACCCCAGTCGCGGTAAGGGTATAAGCCGTTGCCGTCGAAACAGCACTGTAGGTGAAGTTTTCTGACGTTGGCCGCCAGCCGGAATACTTTGCTGCTAGGTCTTCACTTGCGGTAATCACGGGGTAGGCCAAAAGACGCTGATATGCGTTTTCTATATTGACGCTAAGCGCGATCAGATCGGCTTGCGCGCTGCGCATCTTGCTGCGATCCACATAGCCAGAATATGACGGCACTGCAAAAGCCGCGATAATGCCTACAATCACCGTTGCTATTAATAATTCCACCAGAGTAAAGCCAGCATTTTCTGTACTGCGGCTTGCCCTCGGTAGTGTTTTGTTGAATTCACGTTGGTACATAATCACTGTAATCTCTCTTCAGTTGGACAGGTTAGGCTCTCCGCCCCTTTACACATTCGGATCTAAATTCGCCCGTACTACTGTGTTTTTTCGAGTTCTTTCGCCAGATACAGCTCAGGCATACTGGTACTATATACGCAGATAAACCACTAGCAAACTAAAACTATAGTCTTAGTTCAAATCAATCTAGTTGAGAGCTTATTCACGTTTTTTTGCTATCAAATTGTGAACTGGGACCCAGTAATTTCTAAAGTGATCATTATTTACTCATACGTTAGAAGTATAGCCGTAGTTGATTTTAGCGTCACACCCACTCGTCTTAAGCAAACTGCAGTTCGTCGCGTTGGGGGGCTCAACACCTAAAATTCGAGTTGGCGTAATTGTTGACTCTAGATTCTCCTGAGCCTGCTAGAATTACATCGGAACTTTATTGACCCCAAAATTTATCCAAAAAAAGCACCCAACAAGAAAAATCTAGGAGAGAAACATGAAAAACCTTAAATGGCGATCCAGCCTCGCGCTGTTTGTTGTCGCCGTAATTTGCTTAAACAGCCAAGTTTTAGCAGCGAATTCTAAACCGGTTACACCTAACGCTTCGAAGGAAGTAAAAGAGTTGCTCGCGTACCTCTATAAGATACAGGGCAAAAAGATTCTTACCGGACAACACAACGCGCCCCTAAACGGCTCCAACCGTATGATGGGTATGCACAAGCAAACCGGAGAATACCCCGCTATTTTTGGACAGGATTTTGGCTTTAGCGAGCCTGGCTCTTGGGATGGCATCAACTTTCGCCAGAATATTGTGGACGAGGCTATTCGTCGCCACGAACAGGGTTTTATCAACACGATTATGTGGCATGCCGTACCGCCAACAATGGATGAACCCAACACCTTTGAAAACGCCATTCAATCAAAACTTACCGATGCCCAGTGGCAAGAGATGACCACCCCAGGCACAGAGCTTAACGAGCGCTGGAAGTCGCAAGTCGACGTTATTGCCTGGCACCTTAAGCAACTGCAGTACGCCCACGTTCCAGTACTTTGGCGGCCATACCATGAAATGAATGGTTTTTGGTTTTGGTGGGGATACCGTCAGGGTCCAGAAGGCTACGCAAAACTTTGGAGAATGATGTTTGATCGCTTGGTTAACTTTCACAAGCTAGACAATTTGATTTGGGTGTTTAACGCCAACGAAGTAAAAGACCGAGTGCCTGACTACAAGCTATTTTACCCAGGTGCCGATGTAGTGGATGTTCTCGCTACCGATGTCTATTCAAAGCGCTACGATAAAGAAAACTATCAGCAGCTGGTTGAACTTGCCGACGGCAAGCCAATTGCGCTTGGCGAAGTGGGTGGCTTCCCGACGACCGAAATGTTAGACGAGCAACCCGAGTGGGTTTGGTTTATGAGTTGGCGCGACCCAGACAACTTCTTCTGGGCTGATGGCGACAGCATGCGTAGCCTGTTCAAGTACGATCGCTCCACCTCTTGGCATGAACTGCCTTGGGTGAAGAAAAAAGAGCCGGTTCGGATCCATCTCCCCGTATTGAAATAAGTCAATAATAGACGTTATTACTTTGGCTCAAGCTGGCGGCTTTACGCACAGCTTGAGCCACTTCCCTTCCCGCCCCGTCTCTTACACCCGCAGTCTCTTATAACCCGATCTCTTGCAAACCCATTCCTTAGAAACCCATTCCTTAGAAAAAAAGTTACGCAGTAAAACTACGAGTCCTCGTAAAGACGTTCATCGCTTGGGTCTGGGTCCGGAATCGATTCGAGACCATTACTCGGCGTGAGGATACTATCGTCGCCTTCATCCGGTGGCGTTTCCGCAGCGGCTTCTGCCGACGACTGTAAGCCAATGTGATAAGCGGCAAACCCAGGGAAGATAACCTGGTTTAACGCCATACCGATGATTCTGCCGTTATAAGGTGCACGAATCTCACTGCGCATATTGGTAATCGGGTCGCTAACCACCCCCAGTAAATCCCCCAAACGCACCTTGTCACCTAACTCAACCTCACTCAGCAATACACCACCCTCGCGGGCTCGAACCCAGTGTGACTGGTAGTAGACGGGCTCACTTTTCAGCTCCCAAAACGCGCGCCGCTTGAGCATTTTCAATGTATCAAGCAAGGTTTCGACGCTCTTAATACCGTGGTTTACCGCCGTTTTTTGCAATTGGTGTGGCTGTCCTGCTTCTAAGGTAACCGCTGGAATTCCCGCCTCTACCGCCGCTCGACGCAAACAGCCCTTGGCGCCACTGCTGTGTACTACCACGATAGAGCCCATCATTTTGGTGAGATCGGCGACTTCTTCTACGGCCAGATTCGCACGTAGCTGCGGCAAGTTCGTACGATGGAATGAGCCTGTGTGCAGGTCGACCAACAGATCGCAATGGGAGATCACCTCGTTAAAAAATGAATAGGCAATCCGCGATGCCGAACTGCCATTATTGTTACCCGGAAAATAGCGATTCAAGTCGCGTCGATCTGGTAAATAGCGCGAAGAGCGACGAAATCCCTGCAAGTTTACAATCGGCACGCCAATCACGGTGCCGGAAAGCTCCTTGGCATCAATGCTATACAGCACATGGCGAACGATCTCGATGCCATTAAGCTCGTCACCATGAATAGCACTGGTCAAACACAGCGTCGGCCCAGGATTGACGCCGTTGACTACTAATACCGGCGTGGGCGCAGCAATACCCAAAAACGAGACATTGGGCGACCAACCAAGTCGGGTCGAAGTCCCTGGCAGAACCTCCGTGCCCAAAATGACTAATGGCGGGCGATACTTGCCCTCGGCAGCAAGGCGAGCCTCTTCTTCCTCGTTGGGCAAATAAGCGGGGCCGGAATACTCGGGCGTAGGTGTCGTAGCGGATGAGTCCGAGGCGGTTCCACTAGCGACGGCCTCACGTGCAGATTGCATTTGATCGCTAACCGCATCTTTTGAAATGGCTTCTCCATCGGCGGCCGGAGCTCCGTCTTCGTTCGGAGTTTGTGCACTACCAACGTCGGCATCTGGCGTTGGCAGGGGCTCGGAAACAACCTGCTTTAAATCTACATTTTCCGCTTGTTGAATTTCGGCTAACAACAACACACTAGGCGCGGGGCTTGGCTCCAGTTTCTGTACATCGGTAGCAGTTTGCCCCTCGCCAACCACCAGAGCGGGCATCAGCAGCATAAAAGCCCCCAATAACAGCGCCAACGACCTGAGCGATTCTTTTAGTAGTACTACCACGACCATGGATTCGTCTCCCAGCTGGGTATCAGCTGTCACCTTATATAGCATAGATATTAGCCTGAATACCTATGCCTGTTATAGCTAACTACGATTTAGCCGGCCGAAATCATGATCCAACCGCCCTTTTTGGAGGCTTGACGCCGGTTTTGCGATACAAGCGGCGAACTTCATTTAGTTATACTGCATTTCTGTTAGAATCCCTCGCTTTGCCTTAATCGGAACCTCGCGCAATGCTTGATAAGTCTATTCTCTCCCAACTTTCTCAACTTAAATCCGACATTCACGCCTCCAAGGAATTTGCCGAAGGTACCGTCGCCGGAACCGGCCGGAAATTTGGATTTGTCCGTTTAGACGACAGTAGAGATGCTTTCCTTGCACCCGACAAAATGGAACGACTCATTCCCGGAGACCGTGTAAAGGTATGCCTAACCAAGAATGATAAAGACCAGCTGGAAGCCAACTTAGAAGAATTGCTAGAGCCCGCCGTCGACACTTTTGTAGGGGTTTACCACGTTCGCGGCAAAACGCATTTTGTTGAACCGCTGGAAGATCGCAGCAAGGGCAAAACCGCTCAGCACAGTCGCTGGCTATTCGTTCCACCAAAAGCGCGTGGTCGCAACCAAGATGGCGATCGCGTTGTCGCACGTCTTACCCAGCACCCTTATAAAGATGGCAAAGCCCTCGTAAAAGTACTCGAAAGCATTGGCCAGCCCGATTCCCCCTACTTCGAACGCAATTACATCGCGGCAAAATACCAGCTAAGCAACCGCACTAACGACGCCATCGACAAGCAAATGAATACGATTATCGGCTCGCTGAAGCTATCTGAATGGCAAGCCGAACGTGAAGATTTAACCAATATTCCGTTCGTGACCATCGATGCCGCCACCACACAAGATATGGACGACGCGCTCGCAGTAGAAGTATTTGAAAAAGATGGCCAGCAACACTACCGCCTCTTAGTTGCTATTGCCGATCCAACCGCATTTATCGAGCAGGGCTCGGCTCTCGCCACCAGCGCCCAATATGCAGGCCAAAGCACCTACCTATCTGGTGGCGCCTGTCCAATGTTGCCCAAACCACTTTCTCACGACTGTTTTTCTCTGGTTCAAGACGAGCCTCGCGCCGCATTGATTTGTAAGCTCGATATCAATAGCGACGGAGAGATCATCGCGAACGCATTTAGCTTTGCGACGATTAAGAACCACGCCAAACTTAGCTACCAAGGTGTAGCCGATGCCTTGGAAAATAACGACCTTGCATTAGTTCCAGAACAGCATATCGCCATGCTTGAACAGCTAGCGGCAATTGCCAAAGCGCGTATCAACTACCGTAAAACACACAATATGGTGAGCCGCGATCAGCTCGATTACGATATTCAGTTGGACGATAAGGGTAAAATTGTCGGAATGTCTCCGCGCACTAAAAGTCTTGCCCATCAAATTGTCGAAGAAGCCATGGTCGCAACCAATTTCTGCGCCGGACAATTACTCGCCAGCAAAGGTAAAGGACTACACAGCGTTCACAGTGGTTTCCGCAGCGACCGTATCGGCGAAGTTAACGCCTTGCTTAAAGAGGAAGAAATAACGCCTGAGACCGACATCTCCACCCTAGATGGCTACCTCGCCTTTTTTAAGTCGCTCAGCAACAACCCAGATAAAGCACACCTGGAACTACCGCTACGACGCATGATGCCCACCAGTGAATTAAGCCTGCGAGGCGATGCACATATGGGTATGGGTCTAAGCGCCTACGCCACAGTAACATCACCAATTCGCCGCTTTGCCGATTTATACAACCACTGGGCGTTACGCAGTTGTTTAACGAAGTCCACGTTTACGCCATTAAATGACGCAAGTCTTGAACGTCTACGCGCCAGTATTGACGAAACACGTAAAGCCGACCGCGAACTTACCCAGTGGTTAATTAGCCAGTACGCACAAACTCAAATTGGCACACAAGGTTTGGCGAAAATTCGAATCGTTACCCAGCAAGGCTTCGGCTGCCGCCTGCTCGATTTAGGTTTAGACGGGTTTGTGCTATTCCCGAAAAAGCAGGAGAAATCCTTCGACGCGAAACGCATGACCATCACGGTTGGCGAGACCACTTATCATCTTGACGACGAAGTGGAAGTAAAAGTATCCAGCGCAGACCTCAACAAGCGACGCGTAGCATTTAGCTTGGTGTAAACCCACACACTGGATTACACAGCCCGCACCGACCAAAAAGCTTCTCGCTTTTTGCCCAAGGTTCTTTCCCACAACAGAACCTTGGGCATTTAACTCACCCTGTTTCAGTATCCGCTTCATGCCTTCCTGCTATTATCAGCAACCTCGCTTTTAATTTCTCCCACTTCGAAATAAAAACAAAACTGTAGGTTCCAAAAAGGCGCGCAACGAAAATATAAAGCGCCATCTTAACCGTTAGATATTCCCTCAGCGCCCGTTCCTGCAGCGACCCCGCACCGCAATGACGCAAAAAAGCATCGCTACACATCGACAAAAATAGATTTTTACGGGTAAAAATGAGTCAGTAATGGCGCACCTTATCCCCATAACTGTGCGCCTATTTTTTAAATTCCATCATCTAAGAATAGGTTTACTCAGAGATTTATCGGCTAATTAATTGAAATAAAATAACTTTTTAATAAAAAAACAAATGTGGCAAGGGTTTTGCGATAAGAAAAACGGAGCGTGTCGGCTATGTAATATAGCGATGCTTACTCTAACAACGCTTAACTAACTTGCTGCACTGCAGCCTTTCGGGACCAACCAACAACGTTTTGGGGCCACATATGTTTGAACAAAAATCTGTCTATAAAAAATTATCGCGGCTATCAGCAAGTATATTCACTGCTGCGTTTTTATTTAGCACATCAAGTAATAGTATCGCCGCCGAATTAGAACTGGAAAAAGACGAACTCACTTTTGGTTTTATTAAGCTTACCGATATGGCACCACTCGCAATCGCCTACGAGCAGGGCTTTTTTGAAGACGAAGGTTTATTCGTAACCTTAGAGGCACAAGCAAACTGGAAAGTTTTACTCGATGGCGTAATCGACGGGAAGCTTGACGGAGCACATATGCTCGCAGGACAACCACTGGGCGCAACCATTGGCTATGGGACTAAAGCGCATATTATTACCGCCTTCAGCATGGATTTAAACGGCAACGGCATTACAGTTTCCAACGATATCTGGAGCCAAATGAAGAAAAATATTCCGCATAAGGATGGCAAACCCGTACACCCAATTAGCGCGAGCGCACTGAAACCTGTTGTTGAAAAATATAAATCCGAAGGCAAGCCATTCAATATGGGAATGGTTTTTCCGGTATCGACACACAACTATGAATTGCGCTACTGGCTGGCAGCTGGCGGACTGCAACCAGGGTTTTATGGCCCAGGCGCTTCCGGCACTGTAGGTCAAATTGGCGCCGACACCTTGCTCTCGGTAACGCCACCACCACAAATGCCCGCAACTATGGAGGCTGGCACTATCTACGGTTACTGCGTAGGCGAACCATGGAACCAGCAGGCGGTATTTAAAGGTATTGGCGTACCGGTTGTAACTGACTACGAAATTTGGAAAAACAACCCAGAAAAAGTATTCGGCGTTTCCAATGACTGGGCAGAAAAATATCCCAACACTCACTTAGCCGTCTTAAAAGCACTTATTCGTGCGGCTAAATGGTTAGATGAAAACGACAATGCCAATCGCCCCGCAGCAGTAAAAATTCTGTCTAAACCCAACTACGTCGGCGCAGATTATGACGTTATCGCCAACTCTATGACAGGCACATTTGAATACGAAAAAGGTGACAAGCGTGAAGTACCAGACTTCAACGTATTCTATCGTTACTTTGCGACCTACCCCTACTATTCAGATGCTATTTGGTACTTGACACAAATGCGTCGCTGGGGACAGATCGCCGACGACAAACCCGACAGTTGGTATCAGGACGTTGCCAAGCAAGTGTATAAGCCAGAGATCTATATGCAGGCAGCTGAGCTTCTTATCAAAGAAGGCAAGGTAGCGAAAGCTGACTTCCCGTTTGGTTCAGATGGCTACCGCGACCCACAAACTCACTTTATCGACAACATTGTATACAACGGTAAAAAGCCAAATGACTATATTGCCAAGTTCCCCATCGGCTTAAAGTCTGGCGATGTCGTTACCGGTACAGGCATCACTAAAAAGAAATAATCACCAATTTCATTTGCTGCGAGCAAAAGCAATCGTAGCTCGCAGCAAATGAAAATCCATTTTTACATTAACGAGCATAAACAGGCTTTAGTCATGATAAATAAATTTATTCATTTTCTGCAGGTATCTGGGCTGACATGGTTCGTGCCGCTAGTGCGCCTAGCGGCCGGTGAAGACCCAAAAGAGCAGTTAAAGCAGTTATGGATGGTGGTCGGTATTCCTATTGTTGCTTTTGTTGTATTTCTAGCGCTGTGGGGACAGCTCTCCAGTAAAGTTGTGACCAGCCTTGGAACCATTCCCGGCCCAGTAGAAGTCTACCATCAGGCCACCGGCCTTTGGGGCGACCACAAGGCTCAGCGCGAAAAACAAAATGCATTTTATGAGCGCCAAGAGAAACGCAATGAAAAATATGAACAACAAGGTAAGACAGACAAAATAAAATGGCGTGACTATACCGGATCACCCACCTATATCGATCAAATATGGACCAGTATTAAAACCGTCTTCATGGGTTTTTTTATCGCGACGATATTCGCCGTTCCTATAGGTATATTCTGCGGTCTTAGCACGACGTTTAGCGCCGCAATGAACCCAATCATTCAATTATTCAAACCGGTCTCTCCGCTGGCATGGCTACCCATTGTAACCATGGTGGTAAGTGCGACCTATGTAACGTCTGACGATTCGTGGTTTAGTAAATCTTTCTTAAACTCCGCCATTACCGTCACCTTGTGCTCGCTTTGGCCGACACTAATCAATACAGCGCTTGGCGTTGCTTCGATCGACAAAGATTTAATGAACGTGGGCAAAGTATTGCAACTAGGCTGGTTCACCAAAATTACCAAGCTGGTTTTACCCTCGTCTCTGCCACTGATTTTTACCGGATTAAGACTATCGCTGGGTGTTGGCTGGATGGTACTAATCGCCGCCGAAATGCTCGCACAAAACCCAGGCCTGGGGAAATTCGTCTGGGATGAATTCCAGAATGGCAGCTCCAACTCACTCGGCCGCATTATGGTTGCAGTGTTAACTATTGGCATTATTGGATTCTTGCTCGATCGCATTATGTTTACTTTGCAAAATCTATTTACATTCGGCGACAAACATTAATCGAGGAAGAAGTATTAATCGAGGAAGTAGCATGGCATTTCTAGAATTGAAAAATATGAGCAAGAGCTACGGTAACGGCGCCGATGTTACTGAAGTGTTAAAAGATTTAAATTTAAATATTGAAGACGGTGAATTTGTCGCCATTGTAGGTTTTTCCGGCAGTGGAAAAACCACGCTTATTTCGTCGATAGCGGGGTTAATCAGCCCAGACTCCGGCGAAGTTCTTTTCAAAGGAAAACCGGTGTCAGGGCCGAGTCCAGAACGCGGCATTGTTTTTCAAAGCTACTCGTTAATGCCCTGGCTCACGGTCTACGGCAATATTGCGCTAGCGGTAAACCAAGTATTTGGCAGCTGGTCAAGAAGTAAACGAGACGAGCATATTCGTCACTACATCGACATGGTGGGTTTATCGCACGCGGCCGACAGACGCCCAGCAGAACTCTCCGGCGGTATGCGTCAACGTGTTGCCGTGGCTCGCGCCTTAGCCATGCAACCCGAAGTAATTCTACTGGACGAGCCGCTGTCGGCGTTAGATGCGCTTACCCGCGCAAAACTACAAGACGAGATTGAAGAGATTTCGCAAATCGAAAAGAAAACCATCGTGCTGATTACCAACGATGTGGATGAAGCCATTTTGCTTGCCGATCGCGTTATTCCACTAAACCCTGGGCCACGCGCTAGTTTAGGCCCAGAATTCAAGATCAACATTTCACGACCACGTGAACGTACCGCCATGAATCACGATGCCGAATTTATACGTTTGCGCAAAGAAATCACCGAATATCTAATGAAAGTTGGCATGGCGGCAAGTAACGCCGACGACTCGCTCGATCTACCCGATTTAACACCAAATACCGCAGCACCAAAAGCGACGAATGCGACAGTTCCACAAGAACCAGCAGCAGAACTGCCAAACGACGCAGCCCGCGCTGCCGCCAAGGTACACACGGCACATCTCGATCGTTACGTAGAATTTTCACAGGTTACAAAAATTTATCCCACCCCCAAGGGGCCGCTAACGGTGGTTGACGGCTTTGACCTTAAACTTCGAAAAGGCGAATTTATTTCCCTAATCGGGCACTCTGGTTGTGGCAAGTCCACGGTGCTTTCGATGGTCGCTGGGCTGAATGAAATTAGTGGTGGCGGCGTTATTCTCGACGGCCGTGAAGTAACCGGAGCGGGGCCGGATCGCGGTGTGGTATTCCAGGCACCGAGTTTATTCCCATGGTTAACAGCGCGCGAAAATGTGCTGCTCGGCGTTGACAAGGTTTACCCTCATGGCAGCCGTAAAGAACGTAAAGAAATTGTTGAGTATTATCTTTCTCGCGTGGGGCTTTCCGATGCAATGGATAAAAAAGCCTGTGAACTTTCCAACGGCATGAAGCAACGCGTTGGTATTGCCCGCGCCTTTGCATTATCACCAAAACTACTTTTACTCGACGAGCCCTTCGGCATGCTCGATTCGCTTACCCGCTGGGAACTACAAGAAGTGTTAATGGAGGTATGGAAGCGAACGCAAGTTACCGCAATCTGTGTAACCCACGACGTTGACGAAGCGATTCTACTCGCTGACCGTGTGGTAATGATGTCAAACGGGCCCAACGCAAAAGTTGGCAAGATTATGGAAGTAAACTTACCGCGCCCGCGCACGCGCAAACAGCTACTCAAACACCCCGACTATTACCGTTACCGCGAACAGTTATTAACCTTTTTGGAGGAGTATGAAGGCGGTGATCCAGATCCTGACGAAACTGAAACAACGATTGAGCCTGCGACGATTGTCGATATGGATGGCAAGCCGATAACAGCCGTTAATAGCGAAGATAGACAAGAAGCCGTCGTTAGCTAAAGGCGTTAAGCGAAAACAAATATCGCTCTACGGATATTTGTTTTCGCTTTTTATCATTGCTTTTAGTTTTAGGTAAAGAAAAATAACACTAGTATTACGCGGCGACTAAAGGGTTTTATTCAACATGTGGACCGTTGCTTCCAAGTCGGCTTCACTGTCGTTGATAAACTTAAATTTGTTCCAGCCGAAACGAATAATGTCATTGTGGTGGAGAAGTTTACGACTTGTCACCGGTAGATCGTTGATAAAAGAACCGTTGGTACTCTGGTTATCTTCCAGAAAAAATTCAAAGTACTCCGGGAAGTCGGGGTTGGGTTGCTGAATAATATAGGCATGAAGGGAGCTAATTGCGCTGTCATCAATAACAATATCATTACTAGGGCGTCGGCCCAGCGTTGTCGAGGCGGCCTTAATATCAAATTTATGGACAACAACATCATCAACCAGCTGAGCGAGAATAGCCACGGGATAAACCTCTTATCGGTTAAGGTTACTAACCTTTAATTTTTTTGTTGGTGTGAGCCTGAGTGCCGGTGCGCTTTACTAAAGCCCCGCCACAAAAACCACACCACTATACATAACCCAAGCGCCGAGCTTCCTGCACAAAATCACGTTTTATCGCTTTCTTAATTGCCGCAGCTAAATCAGCAGCGGTTTCATATCGATCGTCCGGATCTTTTTGTAAACATTGATTGGTAATCCGCGAAGCACTACTCGGTAGCTCCTTCCGCAGGCTGCGCACGCCCTTGTGTTTGCCGTGAATAATGTCGTAGCTCAAACTTGCCAAACTATCGCCATTGAATGGCAACCGACCCGTCAGCAATTGATAAAAGGTAACGCCAAGACTAAACACATCGGCAGCCGCCTGAACTCTGCGGCCTAACAATTGCTCGGGCGCCATATACAAAGGGCTTCCCAAAATCTCACCCGTGCTTGTGCGCGAATTGTCCACCAATCTAGCGATGCCGAAATCGGTGACTTTGAGTTGATAAGGCGATGGGTTGTAGATGATGTTGCCGGGTTTAATATCACGATGCACTATGTGGTTGCTATGTGCATATTCTAACGCGGAGGCAACATCGGCAATAATCCGATACACCTCAAATACCGGCAGTAGATTTTTTTCGTCTACAAAAGCATTGAGTGCTTTACCTTCGACGTAGTCCATCGCGATATAGGCCAAATCCGCGTCATCACCGACATCAAACACCGATACAATATTCGGATGATTAAGCCGCCCCGCCGCTTCCGCCTCACGAAAAAATCGCGCTTTTATATCCGCGATATCGCCCTGCTGAAACTGCCGGTAGTTAAGCGTTTTGATCGCTACCTGACGCGCAATCCTCGGATCAAAACCAAGGTAAACAATTCCAGTGGAGCCACGCCCTAGCTCGTCTTTAAGCTCGTAGCGGCCAAGTGCGGGCCGCACCAGCGCGGCGCGATCAATAACCTGAGTAGCATCAACCTCGGGATCAGTATCACGCCCAGCGGCGATACGCATAGCCGCCAAGGCTTCAATCTTTTCTTTGCAGTCACGAAAACTTTTGCGCCGCAGCAATATGGATTGGAAGGTCGCTATTGCGCGCGGGTAGTCTTGTTGCTCGGCTAACTTGCCTGCTACACGGTAGATTTGCGCGAGCACCTCGTCAGTGGCGCTGCAGGGCAACAAGCACTGGTAGGCTGCATCTAAGTCGCCCTTATCAATAAACATCGCCGCTTGGTCGATGGCAGAGCTATCGGCTCGAGTCACCACTTCGCGCCAAACACGCTGCTTAAGTTGAAATATACAGATGAGCACAAACCCAAGCCAAAGCCAAAACAAGGCAAGTGACATGGGCAACCAGATGCCATGAGTAGCAGCAGACACGACTTCGCCAACTAGCAAGACAAAACTTACCAGTAAGCAGATTAGTCCTGCCACCACAAAGCTGAAGCGCGGTACGACAAAGACCAGCAGTAGTGTTATCAGCAATATCACCAGCGCTTGTGAAAAGGGCTGCCACCAAGGCTTTGCTGCGGTGCGCTCCATCAGCAAACTGAATAGTGTTGCGGCTAACGCCTCGGCATCCTCATCATTCTCGCGAGCGATTAAGACAAGGTCACTGAAAGCACCACTGGCAAGCGCTTCATCTAACGACATGCGGTTGATACGCGGCGCCATCCGAGCGCTGGCGAGATTGTAGACCAGATAGTCTCCAGTGGTGGATGCACGCAAACGATTCGCACCGAGCTGCACCCCACCATCGGCTAGCCAACTTAATGCCGGCTGACCTTTTGCCTGATATAACAGCCTCAGTAAAAACCCGCTAAACACCGAATCGCCGTCAGACACCACTAGTCTGTGCTGGAAATTATGAGGATTCGCTATGGTGTAGTGATCTAGTACAGGACGGGGAGATTCAATACCGCTCAACATCGCTGATTGCGGGGCCGCAGGTGGAGCTATCACGCGCCGCACCCAAACGGGGATATCACCAAGCTCACCCCCTTGGCTTTGTAACGGCGTTAATGCCTGCTGAAGATTGCCCTTAACCCCCAAAACAACACGGTCATTGCGCAAAATCTCTTGGATGAGGTTTTTCCGGCTAACCAGCTCGCGGGCCTGCTGGTCTTGTGGCGATACGGAACCATTCGACTCGGCCGCTACCGCCATAGATTCGAGCAGAACATCGGCGGGACCATACTCTAGCGGCAACGGCTTATACAAAACCAAACCTATGGTCGACTGCGAACTCAACAAAATATTCGACAACAAGGCACCCAGAGTGCCGGCTTGATAGAGGTCAGACTGCCAAAGGTCGTAATCGCTCTGTGGAACTTGAATCAAGCCAATATCAGAAGTCCCACGGGGCTTGCCCACCAAATAGCTACTAGCGACGAACAAACCGCGGTCGACACCGCTCAACCATTGCGGTGCGGCGCCACTAAGCGCTATCGCCACACCCACCACTAATACCCAGTAACGCAGGCTTACGCGGGCGAGGATATCGGCTAGTTTCGCTACAGGCATGAGCTCTCGCATAGATTGATTTACTGGCTTGGAATTCCAGCGACGATTAAAGGTAAACCACAGCAGGGACTACTCGGTGTAATAGACGCCCGGAATCCAGCTCTTTTTAATTTTTAAGGTTTTATCCAAATCACTGGGAAGCGCCTTAGTAAACTCTAGATCGTGAGTCCCTATCGAGACGCGCTCGCCCTCGACTAAGTTAACAACACCCACTCGCTTGCCGCGCACAAATACACCATTGGTGCTATTTAGATCTTCGAGAATCCATCCCTCGGCGGTATTGCTAACACGCGCATGCTGCGCGCTAACGGTAGGATCATCGACAAGAATCGCGCAATCGCCCGCACTGCGGCCAATTAAGCAGGATTCTTGTAGTTCGTATACGTTGATGGTGGTGCCATTCAAGCTCTGACGCAAATAAGGCATGTCGCTGCCGTCCCATTGATTCCAAACAGCGTGCTAGGCTACCAGCAGTAAAGTCGAATTGGTATTGGACTAACTGAGAAACGCGTCATGATTCACACGACAAAGGAGGTAAGTTAGCGGGGTTAACGGCAAGGCTTCTGCTCACCTTCGAGTGCTGCTACCAGTTCTTTAAAGGTGTTGTGATTGGTGGAATTAAGCTCCATTAAGGTGCGATGAGCGTCGAGCACACTGTTATGCACCTGACTCTCGTCGACGATATTTTCATCCAAAGCGGTAGCACTTTCGGTATCGACAATAGGCATCTCTAGCGCATCGGCACTCTCGACAATATAAAAAATATCTTCAAAACCCATAGAAGCCAGCAAGCGGGTGATATTAGGGTTACTCGATACTACATAGGGAGCGTCAAACTCCATAGCACGGCCGCGAATGGAAATCTTGGCCATCAACCCCAAGGTAGTGCTGTCGATAGCCACCGCATCGCACAAATCAAAAATTACAGCGCAGAAATCTGGCGCGGCAAACATGTGTTCAATAAATTCATCGAACGACAAGCAGAGCGTGAGACGCACATCCCCTTCCATTTTTATGACAAATACACCTTTGTGATCAGCCACTTTTATTTGTCCAGAGCTCATACTTCTCCCGTTGACTCTAGGTCTAACTTTGTTGACGCTGCGGCACGAAAACTCGCAGACGATATACTCAATATAGCAATATCATCAGGAGCGGTATCAAGATTTAACAATTTTAATCGCGCGTTCACCTTTTGTAGTGAATTAGGACGATCTTCCGCAGTGCCAGTGTGTATTTGTGGCGCGGATTCTGCCACAAATGAGTCGAGCAAGTACTGCTCTTTTTCGATTAACCCTGGCGGTGGTAAAACTTCTAATACACCATCAGAAAAAATCGTGAGGCTGAAGTTTTGCGGCAGCTGCACAACACTTACCGGCCAATCACCATCTTCAAAAATGCCCAATGGCTTACCTTTACCCTGTAAGTATTCAACACGGCTGCCCGACACCAACACCGGCAGCGGTAGGTGGCCGGCAACCACATAGCGCATCTCCAATGTGTGTATATCGATAACGCCGACAAAACAAGTCATGTGACAACCAATACCCGCGTGAATAATTTCTCGGTTAATTAATTTGAGTAGGGTTCCCGCGTCGCGCCGGAAAGACTCCTCCGAACGAAAAATACTCTGCTCGCGAAAACAGCGTTGCACCAACTGTTTTAACCATACAGTAACAAACGCTGGCGCGGCGCCGTGGCCAGACACATCGGTAAGGTAAAAGGCGAAATACCGGTCGACCTGTAAAGCGTAGTCAATAAAGTCGCCGCTGAGGTAAAGAGAAGGGATGATTTGGTAATCAATATGTAAAGGTCCGCAGACCTTTGGCGCACGAGGTAACAGTTTTGACTGAACTCGACGCCCAGCTTGCTGGTCGCGCTCTAGCAGCTGAACATACTCCTCGAGTTCTTTGTTGGCACGCTCTAACTGATCTCGATAAAGCTGATTCTCGGCGCGCAAAATATTCCGCTCCAAGCCTCTGCCAATGGCGTGAACCAAAACCTCCATATCGACAAGGGGTTTGACCAGATAATCAGCTGCACCGTGGCGCAACGCCTCAACAACATCGCGCACAACCCCCATCCCCGAGATAACAATCACGGGTATATCAGGCATTTGTTGCTTAATAAGTTTGAGTAAACTGAGGCCGTCGAGCTCGGGCATGCAGAGGTCGGTAACAACAAGGTCTACGTGATTTGATTGCAGCCACGCCAAACCCTCTTTTGCTACGCCAAACTGGGTAACATCAAAGCCGCTGTCCTCTAGATAGGCAGCGATACTTTTACGTACGATGGTATCGTCATCAATTACCAACAACTGGCGACGGACTTCAACCATTTGAGATCCTTGCTTACTTTAGATTTTTTTATTGGGATACGGTCGAAAGGATTGTCTACACTACTCTCATAAATGACCCCGTGCAAGCTACCCAAAAGGGCAATTTTAGGGTAAATTTGCACACTAAACGTACAGGTCGGCCAGATTTCACACTGGGTTCTTACGGTAACCTGTCAAGCTCACAACACCAATAGAAAACGCAGTGAAAACGGCTTAAAAGCACCAAAAAACACCGAAGAAGAAGCAACCGTACTATAAAAACAGCCTTGATAAAAATTAGGAAGGAACTACATATGAGCCTAGCCAGTCGAGATTATCAGGAAAAGCGTAATTTCATCCGTATGAAGGTCGATACCCCTGTATCGATGCAGGTTCAAAGCGGTAGTGATAGCTATGAGGGTATTTGTCGTGACTTAAGCGGCGGCGGCCTGCTGGTGGAACTAGACACCGCGCTGCCAATGGGAACAGAAGTAGAAGTGACCATAGCTTCCAGCCACGGCCATAACCCAATGCTAAAGGCAAAAGCCGTAGTTAGCCGAGTCGAATCTCATCCCGACGCTAGCGCCCAGCCCTGCCTGTTAGGCATGGAAATTACCGAAGTGCTCTAGTCGCAACCGCGTTGTAACCAAACGTCGACAACGGCGAGGTGTTTGCTAAAAATCGAACGCCTCGTCCTCGCTCCCCTCAAAATCGCCGCCAAAATCATCTTCGACAACACCGTCTTTGATTAAATACTCTCGACGCTGACGATAGGCATTACGCATAAAGCTATATTCATCGCCAGAAATCAACTTCTCAGCATCCAATAAGTTCGCACGAAGATTAACGAACTTTAGCGCCGTCAAACCATAGATTATCTGGCGATCATCTACAAAACTAACAGGATTGGCTAACGGATCGACGACCCAGTCGACCGGTGTGGCAAGGCTCGAAGTAATAGTATTTGGCCCCAAAAAGGGCAGAACTAAATACGGCCCCTGAGGCACGCCCCAAACCGCGAGGGTTTGACCAAAGTCTTCACCATCAGAGCGATTCAAGCCCACTTTACCGGCAATATCAAAAAAGCCAGCGAGACCGATGGTAGAATTCAGTAAAAACCGCCCCGTATCATTACCGGCTTGCTTCCACTTCCACTGCAGCAGATCGTTTACAACATTGTTCACTTCACCCAAATTACCGAAGAAATTACCAATCCCCGACTCGATAGGGTCGGGAGTAATCCAGGTATAGCCAACCGCAAGTGGTCTTAATAGATAGCGATCTAAGGTTTTGTTAAAGCTAAAGATGACTCGATTAAACGACTCGAAGCGATCATAGTTGTCGCTATCGAGGCTCGAATCGTAGCCTTGATCTGGGGCGGAATCTGATACTTGCGGATTACTCGCACACCCGGTAACGAAAAACAGCGATAAAACTAGTGAGGAAAACAACGCTATTCTACGCAGACGCCCAAAGAGGGAGCCACGACAGCGACGGGAAAATAGCGGTACAGCTAACGATGAGATCACAAGGCTTAACTCGGTCAGTAATTTGGCGATTATTTTAGCGGTAGCTGGGTAGTCTAAACAGTAAAAATTGCAAAGTCTTACATATTAACCGCTATTTGCGGCGGCAATTATGCACTTTACAAGCTGGACCACAGCTTATTTAGACGTTTGTCGGAAACGGGCTTTAATGTTTTCAAAGTTTGCGCAAATACTGACACACGCAATTCTTCAATCATCCAGCGGTATTCCTGCCATGCAGCACTATTTTGGTAGGCTAGGAAACCGTCTTTTTGTAGCTTGTCACTGTGGCGCTGGCGATGATCGCTCAAACTACTAATCTGGGCTCGATCGCGCTGAGGGTTTTGCGGCGCCTTTTCTAAGCGCAATAGAATTGCATTCAGGTAACGCGGGTAGTGCTGTAAATATTCCCACGGTGTTACAAACATAAAGCCCGGCGTAAACAAGTCGTTCATCTGTTGCTGAATGTCCGCAAACGTAAACGCCAGCATCAACGCATTTTTATTGGTTTTCATAGTTTTCTTAATTTCGACCACTAAAGCTAACACATTTTGCAGCAGATCTTCATAACGGTGCGCCGTGGCGACAATTTCGGCGCGTCCCGCATCAATGCACTGCTGAAAATGTTGTTCCGACGATATCCGTAACTGCCTGTCGGGGAAACACTCATCCGCAATAGCCGCCAGTAAAATGTCGTCAATAACCTGTTCGCGCTTCCCAAGGTCCAGTAGCGCCAGTCCCAAATCTTTACCTTTTAACAATTGTTTAGCCAAATACTTTCGTGTTTGTCCGAGATTTAATAGCGCTAACCTGACCGTACCGGCATAGCTCAACAACTGCGCTTCTTGCGGATTATCCAGCACAGTTAAGCTAACCGAACCCTGCTTATCGATCAACGCCGGATAGCCCTTCACTTTTACACCCTGACGTTTCATTTCGACTTGCTCAGGTAGCGCGTCAAAATCCCACGCCGTAATGTCGTCGCGATCAAAACTGTTGTGTGCGTCCTGTAAACTTTGCCGAACGTGTTCGCGGTAACGTTCACGTAGATGAGACAAATTTCGATGGCGGTCAATTACCTGCTCGTCGGCATCGACCACCTGAATATTCATGAGGTAAAAATCGGGCAACTCAATTTGCAACCAATCGTCTGCCGTTACTTCGATGTTGTACAACCGCTGTAACTCAGTCGCCAACGCTTCCGTAAGCGCTAACTTTGACGGGCTGATACGCGCAAGCAAACGATCGACCGTTTGCGGCACTGGCACCAACTGTTTACGTAGATGTTTCGGCAAGCCTTTTAACAGGGCAATGCACTTGTCTCGCAAAAGCCCGGGGACAAGCCACTCTAAGCGCCCTTCAGCGATCATATGTAAATAGTCGACCGGCACTCGTACACTTACACCATCATCGCTATGGCCCGGCTCAAAATGATAACTAAGCGGTAGCGTTACTCCATCCAACTCTATTTGGTCGGGGAACTGAGCTTCGCTAACATGCTCAGCATCATTCAGCATTAAATTCTGCTGTTGCAGTTTTAAAATAGCGGGATCGGTTTGTTCAGCCTGCTTGCGCCAATGTTCGAAGCCCGCGAGATTGACAATTTCGCCGGGAATAACTTCACAATAGAATTGAAAAACAACTTCCTCGTCGACCAAAATATCGCGGCGTCGAGATTTATTTTCCAAGTCTTGTAAGGTTTCGATAAGCGCGCGATTGTAAAGCCAAAAATGTGAGCTCGGTGATTCTAAAATCGCGGCTTGGCTATTAGCTTCAGGGTTCGACGCCGTTACACTGTTTGTCGGTTCGAGCAGAAGTTTTTGCACAGTTTTATGTTTACTGTAACCGCCTTCTACAAGCGCCGCTCTAATAAAAATTTCGCGCGCCTGTTTATGATCGACTTTACTGTAGCCGACACGTTTCTTTTCTTGCAACACTAAACCGAACAAGGTTATTCGATCGTAGGCCATAACCTGCCCGCTGCGGCTATCGTAATAGGGCTCGTAATAGTGGTGTTTCAATAAATGTTCAGCGCTGTCGAGCACCCAATTCGGTTCGATCGCCGCCACACAGTGAGAGAAGAGTTGCGAGGTTTCAAGAAACTCGGCCGCAACTAACCACTTAGGCTTCTTCTTAGTTTGCGAAGAGCCGGGAAATATCTGAAATTTTCGATTGCGCGTGCCGCTATAATCCTGCTGACCTCGGGCTACTGTACTTGGCTTTTTACGCGTATCGTTATCGTCAGCAGACTTGCCATCCTCGTTCTTCAAACCAATATTGGACAACAAGCCGCCCAATAGAGCCCGATGAATTCCGTCGTAATCCGCCGCCTGTGAATTCTCTTTAAAGCCCAAACCTTTCACTGCCAAGCGCAGCTGGTGGTGCAGGTCGCGCCATTCTCGCAAACGCATAAAGTTGATAAATTCTTTGCTGCACAATTTTCTCAGCTGATTTTGGGTGAGCTCTTGACGCTGTTCTTCACAGTAGTTCCACAGATTGATATAAGCGATAAAGTCGGATCGTTCATCCCAAAATCGCCGATGTTTTTCGTCAGAAGCCTGACGCTTATCAGCAGGACGTTCGCGCGGGTCTTGCAAACTCAAAGCTGAGATTATGATAAGCATCTCTTTCACACAACCGTGGCGAACACTATCCAGCACGACTCGACCAAAGCGCGGATCGACCGGCAATTTTTGTAGCTGATAGCCAATATCGGTCACTCGCCCGGTTTTGTTTACCGCGCGCAATTCTTCCAGCAGCTTAAAGCCGTCATTAATCATGCGATTATCGGGGCGATCAACAAACGGGAATTTACGGACATCACCGATTTTTAAATGCAGCATCTGTAAAATAACCGCCGCGAGATTAGTGCGCAATATTTCTGCATCAGTGAACGCTGGTCGACTATTGAAATCCTCTTCGCTATAGAGGCGAATACAAATACCTTCGCTGACTCGACCACAGCGCCCCATACGCTGATTTGCACTAGCCTGTGAAATCGCTTCAATCGGCAAACGCTGTACCTTGGTGCGTACGCTGTAACGACTAATACGGGCAGTACCGGGGTCGATCACATAGCGAATTCCCGGAACCGTAAGCGATGTTTCGGCAACGTTAGTGGCCAAAACTACACGCCGCCCTCGGTGGGGTTTAAAGACTTTTGTTTGCTCCGCCAAACTTAACCGCGCATACAAGGGCAAAATATCGAGGTTAGCAATACCGGCTTTTTTTATCGCGTGGGAGGTTTCACGAATTTCGCGCTCGCCGCTTAAAAATACCAAGATGTCACCACCCTGTTGCGGCGCAATTTGCAGCAGCTCTTGCAGCGCATCAACAATCGCATCGCTCGCGTCCTCGAACTCATTGTCCCAAGGGCGATAATGCACTTCCACGGGAAAGGTACGCCCAGAAACTTCTAGCACTGGGGCTTTATCAAAGTGCTGCGAGAACTTTTCTAAATCAATGGTAGCGGAGGTGACAATTAACTTTAATTCCGGCCGCTTTTTTAACAGACCTTTTAAATAGCCCAATAAAAAGTCGATATTGAGACTGCGCTCGTGGGCCTCATCGATTATTAGCGTGTCGTATTTCAGCAGCATTGGATCCTGCTGAATCTCGGCCAATAAAATACCGTCGGTCATTAATTTTATACGCGTGCTTTCGTCGGTGTTATCCGAAAATCGCACTTGATAACCAACGGTGGTGCCAAGCTCTACATTTAATTCTTCAGCAATGCGGCTGGCGACTGTACTAGCGGCGATACGACGCGGCTGGGTGTGGCCGATCAAACCGCGCACGCCGCGTCCTAGCTGTAAACATATTTTAGGGATTTGAGTCGTTTTGCCCGAGCCCGTTTCTCCGGCGAGAATGAGTACCTGATACTGACTTATCAGCTTTTCAATTTCGTCGCGCTTGGCACTTATTGGAAGATTGTTATCGTATTTAATAGTCGGCATTACGCTGCGCGAGGCAACCCGCTGACGCGCCTGCTCAACAACCTGTTCGAGCTTGATAAGTTTTTTGTCGTAGGGCTGATTGTTGTTCTGACGACGCAAAATGTCGTCGCGCAAACGGGTAATGTTTGCGAGATCGAGATAGGCCAGCGTTTGTTTTAACTCTGACCATTCGTTTACTGAAGATGAGTTACCGCTGGCGAGTATTTCTGACAATACCGCCATGATATTTATGATCCACTAGGTAGGTTTATACGCTGATTAAGCTGGATTACCGTAAGACATCAAACGCTGATAGCGCTTCGCTAACAAGCTGTCGATATCTTGACTGGTCAATTCATCCAACTGCGCGGACAAGCGCTCTTTTAGCTTTGCCGCCATTGCATCCATATCGCGGTGGGCGCCACCTAAAGGCTCTTCGATGGTTTCGTCGATAATGCCCAGCTCTTCCAAGATTGTGGAGGTAACCCCCATCGCTTCGGCGGCCAGTGGTGCTTTATCCACGGTTTTCCAAATGATATTGGCACAACCTTCTGGGGAGATCACAAAATAGGTGGAGTACTGCAGCATATTAAGATGGTCGCCAACACCAATTGCCAGAGCACCGCCAGACGAACCTTCGCCAATAACGGTACAGATAATCGGCGTGCGCAAACGCGACATGACGGCTAAATTCTGTGCAATTGACTCGCTGATACCGCGCTCTTCACTGTCGATACCTGGGTAGGCCCCAGGAGTATCAATAAGTGTTAGCACCGGCAACTTAAAGCGCTCGGCCATTTCCATAAGACGTAACGCCTTGCGGTAGCCTTCTGGCTTGGGCATACCAAAGTTACGGTAAACCTTATCTTTAACCGAGCGGCCTTTTTCTTCGCCAATGACCATCACTGAACGGCCATCCAAACGGCCAATGCCGGCAATAATCGCCTTATCATCACCAAAGTGACGGTCGCCGTGGAGCTCATCCCAATCATCAAAAAGACGGGGGATATAATCAGCGGTATAGGGGCGTTGCGGGTGGCGGGCGACTTGAACTACCTGCCAAGGGCTAAGGTTGGAGTAGATACCCTCAGTCAACTTGACGCTTTTTTCTCGCAATCGCTCAATTTCGTCGCTGATATTTAGGTCGTTATCCGTTCCGACAAGTTGCAACTCTTCAATTTTGCCTTCGAGAATGGCGATCGGCTGCTCGAAATTTAGGTAATTCAAATTCATGTTTTGTCTAACCTTTGACGACGAATCGACTTATTAGTACGCTGGTGTTGCGACTCAGCCAAGTATTTAGCTAAGTTTTACGCCACTTTTTTAATCCAGCCTTTTTAGGGTGCGCAAGTTTACCACCACCCGCCTATCCCCGAAAGTATCAGTGCCGATAAACCAGCTCAACACTTTTCGGGCCGTACAGAGTGCGCAGGCTTTCCATAAGCGCGTCAGTTGGTCGTACACACCAGCTTTGATCAAAGCGATATTCGCCAACGATATTAGCCTTGTGGTACTTCACCATTACCTGACATTTCCCGTCGCGATGTTCTTGTAATGTTTCTCGCAACTGCCGCTCGAAGTTAAGCGGTAGAGAATCCGCACTCAAATTTAACTTTATGCCCGCAACATTAGCCTCGCGAGCCTCGGTAAGATCAGTAACCTTGTCGATGCGCATCTTCAAACCGCCGCTGTATTCATCGACGCTGACCTGCCCTTCCACAACTAACATCGCATCTTTAACGATTTTGTCGCGAAATTCGTTGTATGTGTCCGCAAAAACGGCACATTCTATACGCCCAGTACGGTCATCCAAGGTAATAAACGCCATAGTGTCGCCACGTTTAGTTTTCATCACTCGAAAGGCCACCACCAAACCGGCGACAGTTTGCTTGCCTTTCTCTGCTCTCAGGTCCGCAATACGAGCCGAAACAAGGTGATTGAGCTCTTTGTGGTATTCATCTATTGGATGGCCGGTTAAATAAAGCCCCAGGGTTTCCTTCTCGCCGTTTAAACGCTCTTTCATATTCCAGCGTCGTACCCGCTGGAACTCTTGATAGACGGAACTGCCATCGTCAGCGGACGGCACTACCTCTCCAAACAGGTCAGCAATACCAGCGCTGGCGTTGGCACTTTTTTGCTCTGCGGCTTTCACCGCTTCGGGGATTGCATGAAACATGACCGCGCGATCGTAGTCGATGTCTACACCAGGGCCAATACTGTCACAAGCACCGCTGCGCACTAAGGCTTCCAGCGCACGCTTATTGGTCTTACGGGGGTCGATACGAGAGCAAAAATCAAACAAATCTTGAAACGGGCCATCTTTGCGCGCCTCAAGAATACTTTCAACCGGCCCTTCACCAAGACCTTTAATGGCACCCAAGCCATAAATAATGTTGTTTTCGGAATCGACCGTAAACTGAAAATCACCGCTATTTACATCCGGCGGCAGGAGATTTAACTCCATGTTACGGCACTCTTCGATGAAGGTTACGACCTTATCGGTTTTATCCATATCGGCCGACATAGTTGCCGCTAAGAAGTGTGCGGGATAGTGCGCTTTTAACCATGCCGTTTGGTAAGACACTAACGCATAGGCTGCAGAGTGTGACTTGTTAAAACCGTAGCCGGCAAACTTTTCCACAAGGTCGAAAATCTTGGTGGCGAGATCGGGGTCAACGCCTTTGCTGGCGGCCCCTTCGGCGAAAATCGAACGCTGTTTGGCCATCTCCTCCGGTTTTTTCTTACCCATTGCACGGCGTAGCAAGTCGGCGCCGCCGAGGGTATAGCCCGCTAGTTCCTGAGCGATTTGCATCACCTGTTCCTGATAGACGATTACGCCGTAGGTAGGTTCAAGAATAGGTTTCAATAACTCGTGCTGGTATTTTGCGTCAGGATAAGCCACCTGCGCACGGCCGTGCTTCCGGTTGATAAAGTCGTCAACCATGCCCGATTGCAGTGGCCCAGGGCGGAACAGCGCCACCAAGGCGATCATATCTTCAAGGTTATCTGGCGAGAGACGCTTAATAAGGTCTTTCATACCCCGCGATTCCAGCTGGAATACAGCGGTCGTTTCGGCGCGCTTTAACATCGCAAAGGTCGGCGCGTCGAGCAGATCGATCTCGGCGATATCCAATGGCGCATCGCCAAGCGGAATCCGCTGGGCGTCGATCATCTTAACCGCCCAATCAATAATGGTAAGGGTACGCAGGCCGAGGAAGTCGAACTTAACCAAGCCTGCGTCTTCAACGTCACCTTTATCGAATTGGGTGACCAATCCCGAGCCAGTTTCATCGCAGTACAGTGGCGCGAAATCGGTCAGCTTGGTTGGCGCAATTACCACACCACCGGCGTGCTTGCCTACGTTACGGGTAATGCCTTCGAGCTGTAGGGCCATATCCCAAATTTCTTGGCCATCACTGTCGAATTCCAAGAATTCCCGCAACACCTCTTCTTGCTCAAAGGCCTTCGACAAGGTCATGCCGACGTCGGCTGGAATCATCTTGGAAAGCTTATCGGCCAAACCGTAGGACTTACCCTGCACACGCGCTACATCACGCACTACCGCCTTAGCAGCCATAGTGCCGAAGGTGATAATTTGCGATACCGCATCGCGGCCGTAGTTATCAGCAACATAGCTAATGACCTTGTCGCGATCTTCCATGCAGAAGTCGACGTCGAAATCCGGCATCGAAACTCGCTCTGGGTTGAGGAAACGTTCGAACAGTAGGTCGTAAAGCAGTGGGTCGAGATCGGTAATCTTCAGCACGTAGGCGACCAGCGACCCAGCACCCGAACCACGTCCCGGTCCAACCGGTATCTTGTGATCCTTAGCCCACTGGATAAAGTCCATCACGATCAAAAAGTAGCCGGGGAAGCCCATCTGAATAATAATATCCAGCTCGAATTTCAGCCTGTCATCATATTCTTTACGTGCTTCAAGGTAGTTAGGGTCGGCAGGATCCAAGATCCGCTTTAAACGATCATTCAATCCTTCGTTACAGATTTTGCGAAAGAAGTCGTTTTCAGTCAGCCCATCGGGAATGGGGTATTCAGGCAAAAAGTATTTGCCTAACTGAATATTCAGATTGCAGCGCTTGGCGATCTCTACGGTATTTTCAATCGCTTCAGGTATATCGGAAAACAGCTCGCACATCTCTGCTGCCGAGCGGAAATACTGTTCGTCGCTATAACGCCGTTCACGCCGCGGATCGTCGAGCACACGCCCCTCGCCGATACAGACACGCGCTTCGTGT
The DNA here is from genome assembly GCF_001922985.1 of Teredinibacter waterburyi. Lineage (GTDB taxonomy): Bacteria > Pseudomonadota > Gammaproteobacteria > Pseudomonadales > Cellvibrionaceae > Teredinibacter > Teredinibacter waterburyi. The sequence goes on along the minus strand of NZ_MRUH01000045.1, from coordinate 7,652 downwards.
ACGCCGTACTGGTCGCTATCAAGGAAGCGCACATCGTTGGTCGCCACAACAGGGCACTGAAACTCAGCCGCCATAGCGACCGCCGCATGCAGGTGACGCTCGTCGTTTTCTCGTCCGGTACGATGAATTTCAACATAAAATCGATTCGGATAGAGACTCATCCACTCCTCGAGTGACGCCCGAGCTTCGGGTTGTTTGTTGCCCAGTAATAGCTGCCCCAACTCTCCGAACTTAGCACCAGATAGCGCTATAACCCCTTCGGCGTGTTCCGCCAACCAGCTTTTCAATAGGTAGGGTTCGCCGTGCTTTTGCCCTTCTTGATACGATCTTGAAATCAACTGGGTAATATTGCGATAGCCGCGCTCATTCATGGCTAGCAGGGTAAATAACGGCGGCTGTAGATCACTGTCGTCCACCAGCAGCCGAAAATCACATCCACAGATCGGCTTTACACCCGCCCCTTGTACCGCCTTATAGAACTTGAGAAGGCCAAAAAAGTTGTGGAAGTCAGTAATCGCGCAAGCTGGCATACGCTGTTCGACTAGGCGCCCCGCCAGTTTTTTAACGCGAATAATACTATCTTGAAGCGAAAACTCGGTGCGCACCCGAAGATGCACAAATTGCTGAAGCATAGAAAAACCATGTCTAAATGAAGGGCAAAAAGAAAATCTACCAAAAGGGGAGTAAAACTAACAGCACGCAATACAAGTATCAATAGCCGTAAACAACCAATCACATCCGCAAGCAGGACCCCAAACTCCCCAGATCTATAGACATACAAGGGTGCCAAGTTTATCCTTCCTCACCTAAAAATAAGGTAGGCAGTAGCATATGACACAAGCAATTCAATCAATCGTTATCGTTGGTGGCGGCACTGCGGGATGGATGGCTGCTGCTGCGTTGTCACATTTCTTACGCAAACGCCAAGTAGCGATACATCTAATCGAATCGCCGGACATCGGAACCATTGGTGTAGGAGAGGCTACGCTGCCGGGCATCAGAGATTTCAACTTAGCGCTTGGTATAGACGAAATTGATTTCATCAAAGAAACACAGGCCACCTTCAAGCTCGGTATCGAATTTGTCGGATGGAAGAATCAGCAAAGTGATTTTTTTCATCCGTTTTCAAATTATGGTCAATCTATGTACGGCGCTGACTTCTATCAGGTTTGGCAACATTTAAGAAAACAAAATAAAGTAGAGGAATTAAGTCACTACTGCCTTTCTACCATGCTTGCAACACAAGGTCGTTTCGCTCAACCGCGTGAAAACCCGCAAACGCCCCTTGCCGAATATAATTATGCGTTTCACTTTGACGCCTCGCTATACGCCAATTACTTACGTAAATATGCGGTAAAAAATGGCGTGATTCGACATGAAAAAACAGTAACCCAAGTAACTCAAACCGATACTGGCTTTATCGCAGGTGTTACGTTCAACGACGCAACATCGCTAACTGGCGATCTGTTTATCGACTGCTCAGGTATTCGTGGCTTACTCATTGAAGAAACCCTTCAAACCGGATTTGAAGATTGGAGCCATTGGCTACCCGTTAACAGTGCTGCCGCGGTGCAAAGTAAATCGGCAGCGCCACCTACACCCTACACAAAATCTATTGCAATGGAATCAGGCTGGCGATGGCGCATTCCACTGCAGCATAGAGTTGGCAATGGCTACGTATATTGCGATGATTTCATCTCCGACATCGACGCCAAGCAACACCTATTGGACAGCCTCGATGGCCAAGCCCTCAGTGAGCCTCGCACGATAAAATTCAAAACAGGACGGCGTAATCAGTTTTGGCATAAAAACTGTATCGCGGTCGGACTTTCCAGTGGATTTTTAGAGCCATTGGAGTCGACAAGTATCTCGTTAATCCAAACAGCGATTAGCAAATTGATTATGTTTTTCCCAGACAAGTCTTTTAACCAAACGGATATCGATGAAGCCAACCGTCAGGCTAGCCTCGAAATGGAACATATTCGAGACTTTATACTTCTGCACTATAAGCTGTCAGAACGTACCGACACTGAGTTTTGGCGCCACATTCAATCTATCAAAATGCCAGCGTCACTTGAACACAAAATTAATGTCTTTAAACGACGTGGATATATTGTTGAGCACGAAGGTGAATCATTTAAATCAGCAAGTTGGATTAGCATGTACAACGGTTTTGACGTAATGCCCAATGAAAGCCAGATTAAGCTGGATCATCTAGATATGCCGCAACTAGAACAGCAACTAAAACAAATGGCGACGCTAATCCAGAAAGGTGCAACTGCAGCGCCGCTGCATCAAGAGTTTATAAGCCGACACTGTAGTGCGCCAGAGAAATAATCTGGCTATATTTATAGCTCAGTATTTCGCGCCCCCGAGCATCTCCGATAGCCCACAGCTTAATTCAGTGCTGGACTATCGGAATAAAATACCAGTCTCATACCTTTTCAAATAACCACTAATAAACGTTTAAATTTTAGTAAGGAACTCGGCGTGTGTAGGTGCTTGAGCGACGGAATCAGCAACCGATTTACGCATCTGGTCGAATACATTTTTAAGATAGTCAATACCAAAACTATCAACCATCGTATCGTAACCCGTAGGCTGAACATTATTGCCGGTATAAATAGCTAACCAGCTAGGCAGTTGAAATATCTCATAAGGTGACTTAACCAAATGCCCTCGTTTTTCAAACAATCTATTTTTGTACGCTAAGGTTTCTGGGATATCCATAGACTCGCAATGACGCCAAAAGTCCGTGTCCCCACGACGATTCGCCTTGTAGTGGTATATCACAAAATCTCGCACGCGTTCATATTCCATTTTTGTTCGATCATTGAACTCGGCAATCACGTCTTTATCAAACGTCTGGTCAGGGAAAAACAAGCGAATTTTTTGTATCGCAAGCTCAATCAACGCAATACTTGTCGACTCTAATGGTTCTAAAAACCCACTGGAAAGTCCGACCGCGATACAGTTTTTATTCCAAGCTTGAACCCGCCGTCCCGGCGTGAATTTGAAGGACTTTGGCTCAGATATCGGGCTGCCCTTTACATTATCTAAAAGAATCTGTGTAGCTTCGTCATCACTCATATGTGTACTGCTATAGACATGTCCATTGCCATCACGATGTTGCAACGGGATCTGCCAGCGCCAGCCGGCACCTTCCGCTGCAGAAATGGTATAAGGTAGTGGCTCAGAAGCAGACTCACTTTGAACTGCAACAGCGCGGTCGCACAGTAACCACTCGGACCAATCTTCATAGCCTGTTTTCAAAGCCCCTTCAATTAGTAGCGCTTGAAAACCAGAGCAATCTATAAACAATTCACCAGAAACAACACCCTCATTCTCAAGTTCGAGCGTGTCGATAAAACCATCATTCTCGCGTAAATTTACGTTGGTTATTTTGTCATCGATTAGGGTTACGCCCCGCTCTAGAGAATACTCTTTTAACATCTTGGCAAATAACCCAGCATCAAAATGCAGTGCCCAATCAAACACCGACATTGGTGATGGTGGATTCTTCGCTGGAAATGTGAATTTTCCATTTTTAGCTAGCATGACACCGAGAGAAAACTCGCTCAATTCGCCTTCGTAGCCATGCTGGCGCATTTTGTTCCAATAGTGATGAAAGTTCACACCATTTACACTTTGCCCGTACTGTGCAAAGGGGTGAAAGAATGAATGATTCGGCTTAAACCAATTTTGAAATTCTATACCAAGCTTAAACGTAGCATTGGTTGCCTTCATAACGTCTTGGTCTTTCATTCCAAGAGCGCCATAAAACTCTCGTATCGTAGGAATCGTCGCTTCACCAACACCAACGCTCCCTATATCAGAAGACTCTACAACGGTGATCGACACGTCAGACTTAGCGAGGAATTTAATCAGGTATGCGGCAGTCATCCAGCCTGCTGTACCGCCTCCTACTATCACGACTTTTTTAACTAAATTGTTCATGACGAAGATCTCATATCTTAAATTACAGACAAAAAAAACCGCCCCACCAGCAAACACCAGTGAGGCGGTTTTATTAACTTAACCTTTCGGCCAAATTATTAGAAGCGCATACGAGCACCAAGCGTGAAGCGTGGCTCATAAACGTTTTGAGCCATGTGCTGACCGTCCCACTGCAAGTAGTACTCTTCAGACTCACCCGTAATGTTAGATGCGTTCAAGTAGGTAGTAACGCTATCCGTTACGTCCCAGCTGATGTTCGCATCGATGTAGCTGGTAGGTGCTTGATACTGAACCAAGTTACCTACGCGTACACCGGTGTAACGATCTGAACGGTAGTTATAAGCAATACGAGCCTGAATAACATCGTTGTCGAACCAAAAGCCGAGGTTGGCCTGAGTATCAGATACATCGATAAACGGAGGGTGGTTCCCTTCCACATCAAGAGCTGAAGACTCTGACTCAACCAAAGTTAAGTTAGCATCGATACCAAAAGGCTGATCTTCGAATGCGTATTTAGCACCCAATTCAATACCCTTCAAACTACCACCGTCGCCGTTAATTTGCTTAGATGTCTCAACAGCTTGGTTACGAACAACACCATCCAAGTCTGGGAATGGCTCGTAAACAGTAACGCCCTCAGGGAAGCTGTCGACTTGTATGCGGAAAATACCGGCGGTCAACATACTACCTGGAGCCAAATACCATTCAGCAGTGGCTTCGATAGTAGACGAGCGCCAAGGATCTAGCTCTGGGTTACCGTCATAGCTGATAGTTGTAACGCGCTGAATACCGTTATCTAAGGCATAGTTGGTTACCAGTGAACGCCCCCACTGATCTAAATTCAACGGCACCATGTTTTCAGAGTATGCACCACGAATCTTAACATCGTCGCTTACATCCCAAGCCACGTTAAGCGCAGGAAGCACGTCTTGGAAGTTACGTACAGACAACTTGTCCCCAGTATCAGCCGGAGCCATACCATACGAACGTGAACCTCCACGAGTGTTCTGCTTAACGGTTAGCTCAGTATCAACAACGCGAAGGCCGAAGTTACCGGTAACAGGGCCGGCTTCAAAGTTAGCCTGAACGTAGCCACTCTTATCACCGAGCTTAACTTCATAAGAGGCACCGGGATCAACGCTCTTAATGTAGTTGCCGTAGAAAGTCGTATGGAACTCTTCTACATTGTCTAGCGCCTTAGGATCCACGGTCCAAACCGCAGGTAAACCTTTAACGTTTCCGAAATCAGTAACGGCAATTGTTGGGTAGTCACTTTGAGCAGCATAACCAATCGCGACCCAAGGAACCCAAGTAGATTCGCCGTCAGCAGTAACAATTTCACCAACCTGACAGTCTTCACGGAAGATCACATCGGTAGCCTTCCAGCGAGCCTGACAGCCTTCCGGGTTAGGAGTCCCGTCAGAGGTTACGCCGCCAGCGCCTTCGTAGAAGTTAGATACACCGTGCCATACGTCGTTGCTTGCATACTTTTCGCTCAAGCGATAGCCAACGTCAACACTGGTAATGAAGCTATCTTCAAACTCATAGCTCACGTCTGCACGCATAACGTTTAGCTTTCCGTCACGATCGTAGTTGTTTTCGGAGCTAATCGCAGCAACGTTGTACGAGTTTGGATCAGCAATAAAATCGCCCAACGTACGAGTACCGGCCGCTACGTTATAGGTACCATCAGCAGCCTGGTTGTCAGCGCCACCTAAAACTGGAGGCGTGTTGAACCCAGTCCAAACTGGATCGCTACCGGAATGATCAATGGTGAACTGAGAAAGGCCTTGGAAACCATTCGGGTTAGGGTTAACCCACTCACCAGGAATACGGTTACCCAATACTGGATCAGTCCAAACGTTAGAGTTAGTAGGGCCGCCATCCATCAAATCGCCTTGGAAATAGTTATTACGATTTTGCTGATTAGCTGCTCCACGAACAACACGGAAACTTGCTGTTAAAGGGCCTTCATTATCGTAGTTAAGCTCTACGTTAAGGTCCCGAGAAGTTGAGAAGAACTCGTTAACTTCTGAGTAAGACTGCAAACGACGAGAAATATAGTCGATCGAATCGTAGGTATTGATACCATCTACACCCGTATCAACTGAATTATTTACCGCGAAATCGTTAAATGAGCAGCAGTTTGCCCACTTCGTTTCCGCAACCAAACCTGTAGAACGGTTCCATTCATCTTGCTTGGTGTAGAAGTAATCTGCCACCAACTCAAAACCCTCGCCCAAATCTAACTGGAAGGAAACATTGGCGCCATTACGCTCACGCTCTGTAAACTTGTTATATACAACCCAACCTTCTGGCGCATAGAAAGACTCGCCGCCAACGTCATCGTTATCACCCAAGAACGTACCGCCATAAGGGTCGCCCTGACCAGCGCCTTCGGAAACCATACCGTCAGAACCACCGTCAGTACCGTATTGTTTACCTTCATAGTAGTTTGCTAGGTCAGCTTGTGAGCTTGTGAACGCCGCTAGAACACCGAAACGCTCACCTTTAAAGTTAAACAGGCCATTTACACTTGGGTTTACTTCTTGACTATCAGTCCCGTAACCGGCTTCAACGGCAGCAACGCCAGTAAAACCTTCGTCAAAATCAAATGGACGACGAGTCTTTAGGTTTACAGTACCGGAAAGGCCGGAGGCTAGTAAGCTTGCTGTTGGCGACTTAATTACATCCGCACCTTTGAATAGCTGCGAAGGAATATCACCAAAGTTAGGCTGGAAGTCAGTAATAGAGTTGGCGCCTAAGTAGGATTCACCGTTCAGCTGAGTCGAAACCTGAGGTAAGCCACGGATGTTAACCGCTCCGCCTTCACCAGCGGAACGACGAATCTGGATACCAGGTATACGCTGTAAAGAATCTGATATGGTGACATCAGGAAGCTTACCAATATCTTCAGCAGTAATAGAGTCTACAACAGACGCGGCATTGCGCTTGCTATTTACTGATGATTCGATAGATGCGCGAATCCCTTTTACAATTACTTCTTCTTCTACTTGATCCTGCGCCGCGGCAACACCAGCAACAGCAAGTAAGCAAGAAGAGATACTAGTCGCTAGCAATTTCTTCTTAAATAGGAAAGGATTGGCTCCCATAGGTTTTCTCCTCAGCAGTTAAGCTTTTATTGTTTTAAAAACGCGCAGAAACACAGGCTATCTGTGTGTACCACGAGTATTTATCTTTCTTTGCGATCACCTACCAAACAAATTATTTATTCAATAGCCGATTACGCGGAAATATGGTCAATTTTTATGGTATCTACTAAGCGTGTATGTAGCTGTTGGCTAAACGTTTTATTATTCGATTTAAGCTGAACAACAGACGCACTTATTGGTCGCATACACTATTACATTAATTTTAAAAGTGCAACTGTGACGGAAGGCCATATAAGGGATTTCATCGCCTTACCCCCAGCGGCTTTCGAGCAGATCTGAGGCCGTGGACGGACGTTTACTCTTCGACGCCAGATTCAACACTGGGAGAAGAGGGAAAGGCGCAGGCGCTTAAGCGCGATGAAGAGTGAATAGACGCGCTCCGCGCCCGATATTAGGCGAGCGAGCTACCAGAGAACAAACACCTCCTCCGAATACTGCTAGCGCAACCTCCCCCCCCATTACGGCATCCGCAAATAGCCAAGGCCGAGCTGCCGCCAAATTCCAGACAAAGAAAAACCCCAG
>NZ_MRUH01000044.1 GCF_001922985.1 Teredinibacter waterburyi | reverse complement strand
TTGCTGCGCTCGTTTGTGTATGTCGCGCAGCTCCATTTTACACAAACGCTCACAACAAAAATCGCAGGTGAGCTTGGCGTTATGCAATTAGAGGATGACGCATGGATACAATAGGGACAATATACGCGAAAGCTATTGATGATTTGTCCGCAAAAATATTTATACCAGCCTTTGTATGTTCAATCTTCGTTGAGCTTGGCCCTATCATAGCGAGCTATACAAATTTTGGATTCTGGATTGTATATGTTATATCTTTCATCGTCGGCGTATTTGTTGCGCCGCTAATATTGTATTTACTTATTGAGCTAAGTATAAGATTTAACGATGGGAAGCCCTTCGGTGATATATTGGGCTTATTCTTACTCCCATTGGGATTTGCGGGTCTATTTCCAGATTATTTTAATAACTTTGAAGTTCCTTATACTCAAGTCACAGGCTTAGCTATGCTGGCATGGGGTTTCATGCTTGTTGCGCACGGTAACTTTTTACGCGCAATAAAAGAGTTGCTATAAAATGCATAACAAGGCGCTCAAACATCGTTCCGGCCTTCGGCCTCCACTGGACAGGCAAAGCGGCGCTGCTTTTGTGCATTTGCTTCGCAAATTATCGCACAAAAACATCACCACTTTGTCTGCCGTTTAGCGCGGCGTTATGCGTGGTATTGAAAAAAGCGCTTTGTCGGTTTTAGGTTGTTGTCAGTTGTC
>NZ_MRUH01000043.1 GCF_001922985.1 Teredinibacter waterburyi | reverse complement strand
TTAGAAGCCAGTGCCGCACAGTCGCGGTTTGGTAGATCGTAAACAACGAATTGGAACAGGTTCGCGCCCTGAGCCAAAGCTTCGTCTAGGTGACCGCGAAGACCAAGGCCGTCACCGTCCGCAGGGCCAGCGATAGCGCCGATGCGATCCATCCAAACGAAAGTACTTTCGTAAGCAATTTTCTCACCGTTTGGTTCTGCTGCTGCTTTAGCTGACCAAATAGGATCAACATACCAAGTAGCACCCACGAATGGGTTATCTAAACCCGAAGCATTGCCGCCGCCACTGGTAGAGGAGGAGCTAGAACTGCTTGAGCTAGAGGATGAACTTGAGCTGCTAGAAGAGCTAGAGCTAGAAGACGAGCTTGAGCTGCTTGATGAAGAGCTTGAGCTGCTGCTAGACGAACTAGAACTGCTAGATGAACTGCTTGAGGACGAACTAGAGCAGCTGCTTACAACACCGCCGCTGCCAGATTGACTCTCACAGGTGGTACGACCGATACAGCTTTGGCTGTTTTCCCAGCCCCAACCGCTAGATTGGTTTTGACACAATGGACGTGGAGCATCTTGGTACCACTGACACTGTTCAGTACATTGACCGCCACTTGTAGATGATGAAGAGCTAGAGCTTGAAGATGAACTGCTAGAGCTAGACGAGGAGCTGCTAGACGAACTGGAACTGCTAGAACTTGAAGACGAGCTGCTAGAAGAGCTAGAAGAGCTAGAAGACGAGCTGCTGGACGACGAACTTGAGCTGCTTGAAGAGCTAGAGCTTGAAGATGAACTTCCGCCGGAACAGGCTGCGCCGGTTACGGTTGGGGTTTCAGCTGAACCACCGTTGGTATTACCTTGAAAGCCAAATTCAACGGATTGGCCCGGTTGAATAGTACCGTTCCAGCCGTAGTTAGTGGCTGAGTAGGGGTTGCTACCGCTAACAGTGGCATTCCACGCATTGGTTACGGTGTTGTTGTTGTATTGCCAGCTTACGTTCCAACCGTTGATTGCACTGCTGCCATCATTGGTAATACGGATGTTGCCTTGGAAGCCTGAGCCCCACTGGTTTACAACATTATAGGTACAAGCCGCTTGCGATACGGCACTGAAAGCTGCAGCCGAAAGGCCCAAGCTCAGTGCTGCCGCAAGGCGGAAGCCCTTGGTTTTAGTAGTAATCATCAGAGAAAATCTCCTGTCAAAGTACATGGTTTTTATTATTAAAATGAGCAACACCAACCGCCAAAAATTGGCACAGCTAGGTTGAGTACAACGCCCCTTGCTTCTGATCAGAGATAAATACACAAGGCTTTATCCCCACTCATTCCTTTGAATACAGCTCCTTTCCTAGGCCGCGTCTTTTACTGCGCCAAGGTCTGTGTGTTCGAGCAATATTCGCTATTTCATCAAGTACCAACAGCGCTCAGCTAAACCGTAAGAGCGGGTTGCGATGCCGGCAAAGTGTCATTTGTGCTCAGTAAAATGGCGGCGTGTATCGTGCCTCACTGTTTACAGGTTAAAAACACTGCGTATACAAATGAGTCAGGTACGACTGCGGCGGCCCATCCTACCAAGGCTTTTGCTAATGATTCGACTATAAGTACTAAAAAATGGTTAAGTTGATTCGCCAGTTATTGTTATATCGGCTAGGTGGAGCTACAGCTGGTGGCCTTTACAAAATTATTATTATCAGTGTTGAGCTGCTGTTACGACGAGTTAATTCACGATCATAGATTTAAGTTGACAGTGCGTCTGTTCACTAGTTCGCAATAAATTTACCACAATGAGTGAAAGTGAAAAGTTTGGTAGCTAACACCGCCTCAGCGAGAAGAGGTATTTAGCGCCAAAAGCGACGTGATAGGGCCAGCCTAGTGAGCTGGTATTTGATGCTGAGGGTGCTTTGAGTCGTTTGTTCTAGATGGAAAAAAACCGCGCCTAACGGCGCGGTTTCAAGTTTAACGTCCGGGCTTAAGAACTATTTAAGCCTCATTCCACTTAGAGTGGAGGGTAAGCATTATTCAACAGTGTGTTGAATGCTTCAGGGAACCAGCGACCAGCGTGTGGAGCATTGTCCATCGCGTCAGTACCCACTTCAGTGTTGGAAGTGTTCTGTGAACCTGGGTCACACATTGGATCGTGCTGCTTGTTCGGGTCGTTAGGATCGATCTCGAAGTTAGGATCGCTCACACCGTCAGACTCGCCCTGTGGTTTGATCCAAACATAGGCATCAACACCAGTTTCTGGAGCAGCTGTTGGACGGAAACCAACACCACCGGCAACGTTACACCAGTTACCACGGTGTACACGACGGTCGATACGACTTTCATCAACATAGGTGTTTAGATCGGTGCTAGAGGAAGCGCCTGA
>NZ_MRUH01000042.1 GCF_001922985.1 Teredinibacter waterburyi | reverse complement strand
ACAGAAAACAACACCTATAAATTACAAGCCCTACTCTACTACCCGTTAAGACGCATAACGCCTTTGTCAGCCGCGTTTTGGTTGTAGTGGATTTTTGTGCAAAAATGGCCTAAGGCCATGCACAAAAAGGAACGAAGACCAAAACGTCGACTGGACAAACTTGTTATGTGATTTCACGGATGCCCCACTTCATTCATTAGATATACTTCATCAATTTCTTCAAAGCCACCAGACTTATAGAATATATATCCTATACAATCTGTAGAGCCAAGCACCCTGAGGAAATACCACCGAGTGAGTTGTACCACCAGTATATAGTCATCCTCTCTATGCACCTGTGACCATATAGAGGGCCAATATTTTTTTCCCTCCACTTTGATACTTTCTAGATTAACCCACCCAACTTCTTTAATTTGCTCATACGAGAAACCTGAGTATTTTACTCTCATCTCCTCGAGAATATTTCGTATCTGATCTTTCATAGCTTCACATAACGCCTCAATCAGCCGACGCTTCAGCGGTCGGCTGGATTGTTTTGTTAGAGGCTTTTT
>NZ_MRUH01000041.1 GCF_001922985.1 Teredinibacter waterburyi | reverse complement strand
TAACGCTTGGCTCACCAGCGCCCAGACCGGAGAGGCTTTTGTGGTAAAGTGTAGCGCAGCGAAACCCACAAAAGCAGCGTAGGTTTGGGCGTCTGCGTGGAGCCACTTGTTATGTGCATCTACAGATTTTGAGAGAACCAATTTACTAGCTCTTTCTGAGCTTTACTTTTGTTATTAAAAAGCCCATGGTTGTCGTCCGGATAAAGCACAAGCTTGTGAGGTATTTTGTACATCTCTAGCTCTTTGGCGAGTTCAATTGAATGATCTACCGAAACACGCTTATCATTGTCGCCATGTAGAAGTAAAATTGGTACATTTTTAGGCAATTCAGCCACCCACTTTATGACAGAACGCTTTTTTAACTCTTCGGTTTTATTTTTGTCGTAGTTTGGAATTTTACTTTTATATACATTTTCCATTTCGGGGCGTTTTACCAATACCTTAAACAAATCCGTTGGACTAGCTATTACAGCTATTGCTTTTATGTCTTTCGATTCTTTTAGCACTAAAAATGTTTGCATTCCGCCACGACTAGAACCGAACATGCCAATTCTATTTTGGTCAGCGCCGCGAACTTTTGGAATATAGCTTAGTAATTCCGTCACATCTTTGACATCACTGCCACCAAATTCGTCTTGTAACTTACTATCACTTGAAAACGTTCCACGGTATTGACTCCCAATAACGACAAATCCTTGAATCGATAGCGGAAACAAATCTAACATCATTTTTCCAAATACTACACCACCAAAATTCCCATTCCCACCTCGATTATATACAAGCACAGGCAGCTTTGAATGGGCCATATTTTTAGGACTAATTGCGTAACCTCTGACGGCATTTCCATCTACTGTGTAGCTAAACGTTACACAAGCCAACTGATTTTTGTACTCCTTAAACTTTTGTTCACCGAAAAGCGAGTCAAACCTTTTCATTGCTTGAGTAACTTCTCCTTCTGTTTTCAGACGCCTCTTATGCTTACTCTCCATCGCTTTTCGCCAAGATGGATAGTTTACGAAACTACCGCTAAAGCAATCCTGCTGATCCAGTATCTTATCGCTATCTATTAATGTTGTTCCGCTAGCCAGAAGTGGAAAACCCATAATAAGCAATACAATGAAAAGTGACTTCATTCGATTCAACCCTATATTATCTTTCTTATACAATATTACCTGAAAAGAGAGACTTCAAATTCCTATTTTCGTTC
>NZ_MRUH01000040.1 GCF_001922985.1 Teredinibacter waterburyi | reverse complement strand
AAACGAGTGAGGGAATTTCGGGTACGATCCTTCACTAGAAGGGCAAAAAGGTGGTTTATACGGCTATCCCTGTCAAAGCATGCGCTGGGGGTTTCTGCTACCTTCACGCTGTCGTTTCTAGCGTTTGGAGTGTCCTCGAATGCACTATGGGTGTTATTGAATGTTAATGTTGCTATATAAACTCGTCGCCGATTTATGGCATTAATAGATCATCACAGTTAAGTGAAACCAAATACTAGAAGGATACTTATGTCTAATTTACCCTCAAAAGAGCTTTCTACAGCTTTGTCTAAAAATAGCCATTCTTTAGTTGTTTTAAGCCCCGCCGAAATTATAGATTTTGCCATTGTATGTCAAAAACGAAGAGGTTTAAGTGAGTCTCAAATTATCGCGTGGTTCGATGCGATTGTTTTAAATGGTGTGGGTTTTAGTGCGGCGGCAAAAACTCAATGGCAGTTACAGAAGAACAAAATTAAAAATTATGGCGCCTATTTACCTGTGTTTTCTGATTCAAAGGCTTTAACGCATTTAGCGATGGAAATGAGTCGGAGCGGTAACATATTGGCTAAGTATCGAGTTAAGAATTACAGCGGAAAAAGTTACGTAATTTTAGAGGGTTATGCCGGGTTGCGTCAGCAACTACAAGGTACCCGCTATCTGGCCAGTAACCCTAAAGTTGTCAGTATGGCAATTGGTAAACTGGGGGCCGCGAAAGCGATTAAAGGCGGCGTGGTGATCTCAGTAGTTTTTTCGGTGGCATTCCATTCGTTTGCACAGCTAATGGATGATACTGAGACATGGCATAACTTCGTTGCTGGCGTTGGCGTAGATTTAGCGGCCGCCGCTGTCGGTGGCGGTATTGCATGGGCTTCAGTTTCTTTGTTCGTGGGAGCATCCGCCATGGTTGCGGTTGGTCCAATCGCCGTCGTAGTGATTGTTGGTGCGTTTGCTACCGCGGGGTTAGGAATGGTTGCCGATCATCTTGGTCTAACGGATAAGTTAGCATCTGCGCTTAAACAGGCTGAGCAAAGAATGAATGAGTCAATGAATGAAATTAAAAATGAAGTGCGACGGGGTTTAAATTATGCGGATGAGGACCCTGTTGGTTTTATGCATCGGCTGTTTGGCGTCCCGTATTTTGGCAATAATCGATGATGAGTAAAGCTTCATCGGGAGCTATGGAGCAGAGCCCCATCTACCGATTAAAAATTCTTTCCGTGATTGCACTCTTATTCTCAGTAACATTGTTGATGTTTTGGGTGCAGGCAAATGGCTTAATCGACAACCTCGACCGCCTGGTGCGAGAGAATGCTTATGTATCCGTCTCGGGTTGGGATTTGCCCACTATCGTAGTGATGCCTTGTTTTTTCGGTATTATTTATGGTCTTGTGCTACGCCTTTTTAATAAGGCGACTTCTGCTCGAATTTCTAAAACAATGAAGTTTTGTTTATTCTTTGCAGGTGCGGCGGTGGTCGTTAGGGTGGTGTACGGGTTTATGTTGTCGGGTTTTATGGAGGGGCATGGCTACATCTTTTGCCAACCTTACACCTCACCTTCTATTTATGCGCGGCAAGTGTATGTACGTGATGAAGGCTATTGCGTACAGCATACAGGGGTAATTCGGCGCGATATTCTTACTTGGTTGGATCAGCAATATTTGCCGGGTGAACCATTACGCCCTGACGTTGTAAGGGAGCAAATTGCGGTGATGCTGGCAGCTTCTAATGCGGAGCGTGAAATTTAGTTAAGGCTTGCTGTTAGGTAACTATTCAGACACCTCCGAAATCGAGTGCTAATTGCCTACTTCCTCGGCGGCTCAATCCATCGGCAACCGCTCCTCGGCATTATGCTGCTGCAATGTCTTATAAGAGGCTCCCTGCCTCGATGAGTTGCTTTAATCAGTGATATTCCTGTCACGGCCCATGGGGGCTCCACAGCGGTATCTGGAGTTTGTGCCCCTGCAAAACTATTATTGGCTATCCCTGCCAAAGCATGCGCTGAGTTTCCCCCTGTCTTGCCTAGCGTTTGTGGTGTTTTTGAATCTTGTGGGCTTCTCAACGGCCTCCTGTATTCGAGGGTTTCTGCCACCTTCACACTGAAGCCTAGAGCTTCGTTTCTCCTTAGCATTATTACCACTGAGCCTATGTTTGATGGTTGAAAGAACATTTAAAAATATTCCAGATGGGAAAATCAATGACTTGGAGCAGGAGTCCTCATGGAGCGGCTTTGAGTGGTCAGCGGGGGATACTTGGAGCGATTTGCTTCAGTCTCGTCGCGTATTAATCATACCTGAGGCCGGATCTGGTAAGACTTACGAGTGCAAAGAGCAGGCAAAACGTTTGCGGGATGCTGGGGAAGCCGCCTTCTTTGTGGAACTGTCTTCTCTGGCAACAAGTGATTTACGCGATCTGCTCGATCCTCCTGATGAGGTAAACAGACTTGATATGTGGCTGTCATCTCAATCAGGCACAGCAACATTTTTTCTTGACTCCTTTGATGAATTAAAGCTGAGCGCAGGTTCGTTTGAGGTGGCTCTGAAACGATTGAAAAAAATTGTTTATAACAAGCTTCGGGATGTCAAAATTGTAATTACAACACGGCCAACGTCTTATGATGAGAATGTGGTGAGGCGGCTTTTGCCTGCTCCTGACGAGTTGACGCTCACTGACTTTAATGAAGAGACGTTTGCTGATATAGCGGTGAGTGGGAATAGTGAAGTTGAAAACAGTAATAAAGCACCGGAGTGGCGGTCCGTAATATTAAACGCGCTGTCTGATAAGCAAATACAAGAGTTCGCGGGTGGGCGAGATGAGTTGGAGACGCTAAAGCGATGTGCAATCTATTCCCGCTCATCCGTAGAA
>NZ_MRUH01000039.1 GCF_001922985.1 Teredinibacter waterburyi | reverse complement strand
GTGGCTTCGCCACTGTACCCCAAAACTCCACTCCACACGCGTCACAGGTTAACGCGGCGTTAGGCATAATCAGATTATGAGCGAAAATTATTCCAAATCCATCAGAATTGAGAATGATGAAAAAGCTTTTGACGCTGAAGAGTGGGAGTTTAAATCACATCAGTTTATTTCATCAGCAAAGTTTTTAGCTCAATCGTTTGATGATAGAGCAGATACCCTTGATTTTGATAGCATTATGTTTTTGCCTACAGCCGAGTTCTTGCTCTCATTCTCTATTGAGCTAATCTGTAAGGCGTACTATTTAGCAAAAGGTGATGGTCCTCGCGAAGCAATTTACGGGCATGATGTTGTATCTCTTTTTCAATCTTCTGAGCTAACATCCGAGCAAACGAAGCTTTTAGAGCACACAGCAAGGTATGTCATATGGGCAGGGAAATATCCCACGCCCAAATGGACAAAAGAGAAATTCAAGAAGGATTCAGATGTCCCGTCAGAAATTGTAAACGGGATTGAGCGAATAAATGCACTAGATATGCCAGGAACTTCATCAAGGCCTAGAGTTGACGAAATGTTTGAGCTATATAGCTTCATTCATGATCTATGGTCTAAGGCAAAAGGGGTGCCAAGCAGTGCCTAACAAATTTGTCCAGTTGACGTTTTGGTCTTCGCTCCTTTTTGTGCATGGCCTACGGCCATCTTTGCACAAAAATCCACTACAACCAAAACGCAACTGACAAAGGCGTTATGCGTGGTATTGAAACAAGCGCTTTGTCGGTTTTAGGGTCGTGGAAATTGTCTTTTTAGTTTGTGCCGCTCCAGCAGCGGTTTAGTTGGGAAAATCGCAGTGATGCAGT
>NZ_MRUH01000038.1 GCF_001922985.1 Teredinibacter waterburyi | reverse complement strand
AGCACCGTTGCACAAGATATTAGCCCCGAGGCAATCACCTTTAATGCCCTAAGCGATCAAGCACTTAACGCCACGCTTAGCTCCAACACCGTAACCGTAAGCGGCATAAACGATGCGATAGCCATAAGCATTACCGGCGGCGAGTACTCAATTGATGGTAGCGACTACACCGCCGAAGCCGGCACCGTAACCGAAGGCCAAGAAATCACCCTACAAACCACCAGCGCCGCCACCTTCAGCACCACTCAAAATACCGTACTGAGCCTAGGTGATGTGCAGGCGACCTTCGCGGTAACCACACTGGCTCAAGATATAACGCCAGAGGCGTTTAGTTTTACCAGCGTTATCGATCAGCCTCTGGGTACAGAAATACTTTCTGAAGTTGTCACTATTACGGGAATAACGGGCGGTGTACCCGTGGGGATTGAAAACGGCCAATACGCAATTGATGGTGGCGCGTTTACATCTAATGCAGGTTTAGTTGAAGCAGGGCAAACGTTACAGGTTAACGTTATTTCCGCAAGAGCCTCGCTGGCTGAGGCACACGCGGTTCTTACCCTCGGCGATGCGGTGCGTGAATTTAGCGTAACCACCGCAACGGATACTGAGGCCCCGGTTGTAGAGGTAACATTCCCGCCGTGGCATAGCTTCACTGCCGCCGACACGCTAATAGTAAGAGGAAAGGCGAGCGACTTTAGCAGCATTGACGAGCTGAAGATCGTTAACAATGGCGTAGATAGTACCGCCGTCGTTCTGTCGGATAATGGCTACGATACTTGGCAAGCCGAAGTCCCTTTGAGCGATGGTGACAATGCAATAACCATTTCTGTTAGCGATGCTGGCGGAAACCTCGATGCCACAGCAAATAACGTTAACGTGCGCAAAGGCGATTTCGACAGTGCTATTTTTCCTGATGGTGCGGATGCCAA
>NZ_MRUH01000037.1 GCF_001922985.1 Teredinibacter waterburyi | reverse complement strand
CAGAAAACAACACCAATGAATTCCAAGCCCTACTCTACCAGCCGTTAAGACGCATAACGCCGAGTTAACCGGACCGACTCATTTTTGGGGTTTGTGATACCCTGCGCGCAGCGTAGGCACAAATACCAGAAATGGGGAGGTTCCAGTGAGCGTGTTTTTGCGAACGGGGTTGAACGTTTTGTTGGGCATTTAATCGCCAAGGGAAGAGTCCTTGGCACTCTTATTTTTAACGTCAATTTTAAACACAGCGGAGAATAACCCAAAACACAATATAAGCCCCCACAATACTGCAACATAATAAGTAAAAACATATTGCTGACTTTCAGTGTTTAACTCAGGAAAAAACATCTTCGCAATAGTCCCACTTGCGTTCATACTTAGGTGTGTCAATACTGCAATAAACACACTACCCGTCGTATTGTTATGTAACCAAGTAATAATAAAGCTAGAACCTATAGTCATTAGGAAAAAAATCGTGAGGGTTTCTGCATTAATGGAAAATCCACTAATCGCAGTTCCAGTTGCGGCCCAAAATAATGGTGTATGCCATGCACCCCATATAACACCTATAATTATACTGGCTTGTATCGGCTTATTTTTGCTATCCAAACAAGGTAATGCAACCCCCCTCCACCCTAACTCTTCGGCTAGAGGGCCAAAAACAATTGGCACTATAAATACAATAGGAATCCAAGGAATAAGGCCATAGTTAATCACACCAACATCCCCTCCGGTAAGAACAAAAACAGTAATAGCCAAACTATAAATAATAGGCCCCACCAAAAGCGCTAGTGCATTCCATTTGAACCCCACTCTCCAGTGAATTAACTTTTTCAGTAAGACTTTAAGGTTAACTCCCCCCCCAAGGTAAAAAGTTAAAATGATTGCTGCCAAAGTCGGCCCGTAAGCACCAATAAAAAATATTGTTAGAATAATTCCAGAAGATTCAAATATATCCGCTTTAAGTCCGTCCATAATGGGCAGCCAACTAAGCCATGATATTAAATAAGCTAGAACTGTAAAGGCTACAAGCTTGTTTTTTTGTATGAGATCTTTCATTAATTAACCTTTAATTACGTGAATTATTTTAATACTGCTAGTGTTATTTTAAATCATCAAGGAGATATATTCGACAGAAGATTCAATGAGAAGAAAGAATAACTCCGACTTCCACAGCCCAACGCCGCGTTAACCTGTGCCGCGTGTGAAGTGGAGTTTTGCGGTAAAGTGGCGAAGCCAC
>NZ_MRUH01000003.1 GCF_001922985.1 Teredinibacter waterburyi | reverse complement strand
AACCCTGCGTTGCGTAATATCCCCGTTATTTTTATGACTGGGCTTAGCGATACTGAGAGCATTATTAAAGGCTTTGCAGCAGGCGGCGTCGACTACCTAACCAAACCGATAAACCCGCAGGAACTTATTGCGCGGATTAATGTGCACTTAGCGAATGCGCGAACCACACTCAGCGCACAGATGGCCTTAGATACAGCAGGCCAGAATATTTTTGCGGTGAATTTACAGGGTAAAAAATTGTGGTCAACCCCCACCGCAGCGAAGCTTCTCGCCACCCTGGAGAGCGAACAACTTACCGAGAAATTTGAATTAGAACTTAAGCAGTGGCTCGCGCGCTTTCCCGCCGAAGGCAATAAACTTCCATTTGCAGCCGACACGGCTGCGGCTACCGAATATGTTGCTATTTATTTTGGCGCAACCGAACAGGGCGAACATCTACTTAAACTCAGCACTGCATCTACCTTAGACGAGGCGTCGGTTTTAAAGTCCCACTTCGGTATGACCAAGCGTGAATCCGATGTGTTTCTTTGGTTAGCCAAAGGCAAAACCAACCGCGAAATTGCCCAGATTATTGAGATGAGCCCGCGCACGGTTAACAAGCACTTAGAACAACTGTTTAAAAAACTACAAGTCGACAATCGAACCTCGGCGGCG
>NZ_MRUH01000036.1 GCF_001922985.1 Teredinibacter waterburyi | reverse complement strand
CGTATAAACCACCTTTTTGCCCTTCTAGTGAAGGATCGTACCCGAAATTCCCTCACTCGTTTATCGTCCAAGTCCCAATTTTCGCTGACCGACCAGCCCAATTCGCTCTAATAAGGTTCGTCTTAGCGGTGAAATCTCTGGCTAATGGTTCTCTGGTTGTAAGTTGCTCCACCGGCCGCGGAAAGCTGGCAGTGTAGGGCTTTGAGGTCTTCAGTCAAATAGACGACTCTGAGAAAGGTCAAAGAGGCTGGGGGTTAGCGGTGGCGCTCGTTCTGGTGGCAACTCGTGCTGCTTGGCGGCATCCGCCTTGGCTGCTTTCTGCTTCAGGTGCTTGAGAATCTGCTTGAGCAGCCATCTCCCGTTCGAACTCAGCAAATGAGGTAATGATGTTCGTCCACACGCGACCAATATGATGAGACATATCAATCTGCTGAGTCACAGAAACCACTGGCACATCATGCGCGTTTAGCTCTACCATGATTTGTTGAAAATCAGCCAGCCTTCTTGTTAGGCGATCAAGCCGATGCACAACCACCACATCAATGAGACCAAGCTTGATATCATTAAGCAGCGATCGAAAACCAGCACGTCGCATATGGCTACCGGAATAACCTCTGTCTTCGTAGATAGTATCG
>NZ_MRUH01000035.1 GCF_001922985.1 Teredinibacter waterburyi | reverse complement strand
ATTACCCTGTTCGACAGCGGTGAAATACTGATGGTAACCCTGTTAACCTCCGAGGTTGCGGCCATGGATGTTGCCGATAGCTCGCCAGTCATTCGCGCTAGCCTGAACGGCGAAGCGATTGAGCTGGATGGCGATACTGAAGTGCTTATGCAGTGCGGAAGCAATACCATTACATGGGTTGCTGAAGATGCGGCAGGCAATGTCAGTGAGCCGGTGGAGCAGCAGGTTCTTGTGTACCCGGCGGTGTTTTTTGAGGAAACCGAGTTGGTTAGCGGCGAAAACAGTCAGGTGAGCATTACTGTTCAGCTCAGTTGTCGTTCGCCAAGCTACCCGGTCAGTATTTCCCTTGATACAGGGGAGGGAACCACCACCAACGCGGATGATTTCGAAAACTTCACCATGCCAATAGAGCTAGTGCTGGACGGTGAAACACACACCACCAGCCGCACCCTGGAATTGACCGCGGTGAATGACCTAACGGATGAAGACGACGAGCTGCTGGTACTGGAAATCACCAGTAATAGCCTGGAGGTGGACGGTAATGCCGAAGCACTCACTATTCTGGCCGACCAAAATACCTTTAGCCTCACGCTAACGGATGCAAACCTGCCGCCGGAAGTGAGCGTGGAGATAAGTCAGGCGGAAGTACCAGTAGATGTAGTGGATACCACCGAGGGCGAAGTGACCATTT
>NZ_MRUH01000034.1 GCF_001922985.1 Teredinibacter waterburyi | reverse complement strand
TTGCTGCGCTCGTTTGTGTATGTCGCGCAGCTCCATTTTACACAAACGCTCACAGCAAAAATCGCAGGTGAGCTTGGCGTTATGCAATCACATGAATAAAGTACTTATATTTCTAGCAGCATTTAGTGGTATATGTAATGCCGATATAGATCCCCTGGAATTAACTTGGGGGAGCTACGGTGATGTGCGCGAGGCTATTTCTGGCGAGAATCGTGCAAGAACGGTAGAGAATATTACTCTCCATAATGATGCTGTAGATTTAACGAAGAAAGATATAGAAGACCTGAAAAAAATTATTGAGTTTAATAAAAAAGCTAGCATCCTCGTTGATCACGTAGCTGAAGAATATTATCGCGTTTGTGTATGTTATTCGAATGGAAGTATAGAATATATAATTAAGTTTTCAGATAGTGGCTTCTCGATTATTAAGACAAGGAAACTTATTTTCTAAATGCATAACAAAGCTATCGTAGGGACATTTATTGCTACGCTCCGTTTTGGGGTGGCTACGCCAC
>NZ_MRUH01000033.1 GCF_001922985.1 Teredinibacter waterburyi | reverse complement strand
TTAACAAGCACTTAGAACAACTGTTTAAAAAACTACAAGTCGACAATCGAACCTCGGCGGCGGCGATGGCGATTCAGTGCCTGCAAAAGCGCTTGGGTACGTCGCCCTAAGCGGCTAGGGAAACACAAACGACCTAAGCTATTGACAACCACCCCAAACACATCTAGCGTCGCAGTATTCTTATAGCTTATTTCACTTTTCCTGCAACATAAAATAAGTCATTTTCGCAGTATTGCCATGAATGGAACAACTTTCTAGATCTGATCGCGCCGTAATCAGTGCGCCTGTTGTGTACGCCACCAGAATCATTGATTTTACAAAATCCATATTCGGATCATCATCTCTAAATGCTAGTCGATTGGAGATAGTACAATCGCAATCTGTAGGCTTATCGAAATCTACAAATATATACCCATCGTGATAACGGTGAGCCTGCATTACTTTCGCGCCGACAACCCCGCAACTTAGTGCGATATTTGAAATTAACAAAAAGAGAAAAATAAAATACTTCATAAGCATCCCTACATTGAGAAAAAATGTTATCTAGATATTAGATCATCACCACAAACAAACTGAAAATTCTAACGTATAACGGGCGGCACTGCGCCAATACGAGCGGTTTATACACTGCACATAACACTGCCCAAGCCCTTTTATCATCAAACCAACGCTTTCAGCTCGTTGCGATGTAAGTAACAAAGTCAGTCTAACTCTTCATTGGGACTTGTCCCCTATTGTCCTAGGGTTTTAAAAAAGCGACAAAATAGAGACAAAGAATCAACCTTTTTTTCAAATACTCTGCCCCCTTGATTCACAACTTTTTAATTGGGGTCTGTCCCCCATTGTTACTTCTATGATGAATCGAAACTCTTTGCCTGAGTTTGACAAAGCTGATTAGCCAGCAAAGGCTGGAAAACCACCAAGCCTAATGGCCCAGGTGGTGCACTTACGGGTTGAATCCGGCTGACGTTCGGTCGTATTTGGAAGCCCAACAAACAACGTTCCTATCCATAGAATAAACAGTATCTATGTCGATTAACTTTGCACGATCATACTTCAGTACAACCCACCCAGATACTCGCACATTTTGACCTCCACATTGATCCACCAACTCATTATTAATAGACTTATCCTGCACCAAGATTGCGCCATTGAATTCCAACTTTTTTGCTGTGAGAGCATCTTTGTACAATAAGCTTTCACCATCATATTGAAAAAAACCTTCTACTTTAATAGTTTTCCCCTCAAAGTATTTCGGGTGGTCAACTATCTCATCGTACAAGCTTTGATTCTTCTGTGAACACGCAACTTCAATTACAACAATTAACAAAAGCATAGGAAAAAACGCTAAAACTTTAAAACTCATAAGTTTCATACTCTCCACTTCCATCAAAAAAAATATGTACTTTTAGCTGATGGGCTTGTTACAAACACAGGGGCTTCCACTTTCCTAGAAAGAGCACTATATCGTTCTACCAAGCCTTCGTTTGTTATATACCTATCGTCCTTGTATCGATCTAAAGAAATTGCCAGCGCTTTAACACTTTCGGAGGCAGGCGGCCGCCCTGAACCTCCAAAAAATATCCTCTTAAATTCATCAGCCATTGAAGGACTATCCAGTGGCTGCAGTGCACCGCCAAAAGCGCCAATATCAGTCAGCCCCCTTACGTGGTTTTCACTGGGAGAGCCATCAACATAATAAACTCCATCTTCCTGCCGAATCACAGTGCCAGCACTTATATTCTCTTCCGAACCATTGACATACCCTTGCGCATCACTTAATCCTTGTGAAACAGCCCGATTAAAATTCTCCTTTTGTGCATGAGATTATTTATAGTTTCTTGTAGGCTAAATCTTGAATTTCCATGTTATCCAATAAGACGCCAAATTCCTCGAAACTCATATTTATGACCCGGCCTTCAATCAAGCGAACGATTATGTAGTCTCCCTTCCCAGCCGAGTCTTTATCATCAATTTTAAAAACCAGCCTCGAAGATTGACCAGTACAGGAAAAGTTCACCGCTATCAACGAGATCCCTTCCAATAACTGATCAATACTCGATATGTATTTCAATAACCTAGTTGTAATTTCCTCATTTGGTGTACCGTGTTTTTTCATTTCTTGAGAGAGATAACGCAGATTGAAATATCTTGCTGTATTCGCTTCAACTTCGGTTATTTGACCAATATAATCTTGGAAAAAATAAACGTTAGACTCGCAATCAGTACCTCCGCCTCCAGCATTTACATTCAGCCCCAAAGTGGTTAGAAAAAAAACTAAAACTGCTATCAACTTAATCATTAGCAACCCTCAAAATTTCTAGCCATGCATTGTTCAACGTAATTCGTTGACCCAGATCGGTATTGCTGCCCCGCTCTGCCAGCTCTTGCTTGTATTATGTAATGCACAGGATCTATGTTGATAGAGCCACTAAAGCTAGCGAAGTGCTTACCTACATCGTAACCCAAAAACTATTCGAATAATGGAGTTTCCAAGAAAGGGAGGTCGATGAAAAGTCACTCAATGTAAACTGAGCACCTTTAATATCAACACCTAAAGACGTGAGTTTTGTACCTAATCCGGAAAACTGACCCTCGCCTTTAACAAAGCCATACGTGCCAGAAATTTTTCCATCCTGATCAAATGAAACTGATGCAGCTCCGAGGTCCACACTGAGTTCAACACCTCCCGACGACAACTTGCCCTTGATGTAATCGTTCAACTCCACCTCAACCTCACCTTTCAATAGATCAGGTTTCACCTTATATGCAAATTAAAGAGCCATTAAAACTGCGTATCTAGATTTAGATAGTTTTATCAAGGAAACACTTCCTTCCGATAGGCTCCAGATGAAGTGATTCTTATGCGAACCAATCTGTGGTTCACCATAAGCCAGCGAGTAGAATTTTTTTAATGACTCAAACTTCGATTCGGCTATTGGAACAGAAACTTTCACAACTACGCCATTAGCGGTACAACTATTAAACTCTAATTCAATATACTCATTTTTACTCAAATAAAATGGAAAGACCTTACTTGCCTCAGCACCATCAATGACCACAACAGAGCGATCGATATCAGAAAAGCAATCCTCAGTAAAATCAACGACGCTTTTTATATGCTGTTTCTGAACGCCCAACAGCACTTGAGATTTATAGTGATCCTCCCCAGCAGATACTGACGATATAAATAAAAACACGAAGTAAAATACAACTAGTCGTCTGAGCATCATTTATTCTCCTGGCCTAATAGTCACGGTTCCAGTGGAATTTGGTGTTCCCCACTAAAAGTAGACACCCCACTTATGCAGCAATAGCTGCTTTCGCTTCAAACTCAACAGGGCTAACCCCATCGTTTGCAGAATGCCTTCTTTTTC
>NZ_MRUH01000032.1 GCF_001922985.1 Teredinibacter waterburyi | reverse complement strand
CCTAGTATCAAGCCTGAAGTGCGACAAAGGTTGTTAGTTTCCATATAGAATATCCGCTGGTGTTTTGAAGTTGTGTCGTTTGCGTGGTCGCGCATTTAGTTTGTCCGCTATTCGATTGCATTGCTGTTGAGTTAGTGACGCCATGGAGCTTCCTTTAGGTATATATTGGCGGATTAGTCCGTTGCAGTTTTCATTGCTGCCGCGCTCCCAAGAATGGTAGGGATTAGCAAAATAAAATAGTCTGCCGGTAGCCTCTTCAATTTTGTTGTACTGGTGAAATTCGGTGCCGTTGTCAGCAGTGATTGTTTTAAATTTGGCTGGCGACTTTTTCATGAGAGAAATCGTTTTCGTGTTAAGTGAGGCTGTGGTTCTGTCCGGCAGTTTACCAATCAGAACGAAGCCGCTTTTCCTTTCTACCAGCGTCACTATACAATCGTTGGAACCTTTGCCCATTACCGTATCAATCTCCCAGTGCCCCCTATATTTACGTGTTTCTATACTGGTAGGGCGTTCGGATATGTTGCGCTTATTGGCCAGTCTGCCGCGGCTGTCATAGGCTTTATAGCGTTTTCGTCGTTGTTTTAACGATTGGCGTAGATGAATCCAGAGATTGCCGCCATTCGCCTTGTCAGCCCATATGTACTTATATATGGTTTCGTGGGAAATGGATCTAAAGCCAAGTGATGGGAGTATTCCGGCAATCTGTTCGGGGCTCCATTTTTCTCGTATAAGGTAGTTAACAGGAACATAGTTCGCTTCGGTAAAGTGAGAGTATCGACGTAATTTACACCGCCTGGCTTTGGCTCTATAGTCCGCTTTGCTTGGCCTATAAGCGTTATCAATATGGTGGCAGCGGTTACGTTGAAGTTCGCGATACAAGGTTGCGCGGTGCCGGCCAAGTGCATTAGCAATTGATGTCATTGATTGGCCTTGCGTTCGCATGGTAGAAAAGGTATATCTCTCTTCAGAGGTAAGCTGTGTATAGTTCATCATGGTTTCTCACTTCTTGGCGGGAGTAAAAAACTAGGATTATCGCAGCTTGCCTCTCTTAATGGGATGAGTGTCGCACTTAGTATATGAATTCGGC
>NZ_MRUH01000031.1 GCF_001922985.1 Teredinibacter waterburyi | reverse complement strand
CGCGCAGCTCCATTTTACACAAACGCTCACAGCAAAAATTGCAGGTGAGCTTGGCGTTATGTTTGGGAGTTCGATTGAATAAATATGTTTTACTTTTTTCTCTGCTATTGGCAGGATGCGGGGGAGATGAAGAAGAGCCAAGCGGCAACCATGAGATTTCCGGTAGATGGAAGACTGGTTGTTTTACAGATGATCCTGTTGATTATTGGGTAACGACAGAATATGTCTTTAATGAAAACCATGCTCAGCAGGTCGTCAACATTTACGAAGACGAAAATTGTACAGTCGGTATTGGTAATGCTAATGGTGGCCCATCAATTTCTGAAGGTGAATACTTTTTCTTAAAAAGTGTGGTTACAGCAGATGGTTTAAGTGCGGATATATATGGACAATATTTTTTGTCTAGAGATCCAGCCGAAATATCAGAACTAGGTGTATTCGTCGATAATGATACATTGTATTTAGTGTTTAGACGTTCTGATAGTTATATTGTGAATTTCGAACGTCCATTTTTCAACAATGATGAGTGAAACATAACAAGGCCATCAAATTGATTGCCAAAACTCCGCATCTTTTTGTGTATTCGCTACGCTCAATTTTACACAAAAACCTGCTCCATTTTGGCAACAATTTATGGCGGCGTTATGCGTCTTAACGGCTGGTAGAGTAGGGCTTGTAATTCATTGGGATTGTTTGCT
>NZ_MRUH01000030.1 GCF_001922985.1 Teredinibacter waterburyi | reverse complement strand
CCACTTTACCGCAAAACTCCACTCCACACGCGGCACAGGTTAACGCGGCGTTAGCTGTAAAGGAGAGTTAAGCATGAGCGTCAAAGAGAGCTTTAAAAACTGGGCGTTAGGATTTTCAGGTGTCGACGGCGGAGATATTGGAAGCCCTGATAAAAAATCTCGATGGGTCTGTGGTATTGAGTGGGGTGCAGGACATACACCAGATGAATTAGAAGCCTGTTTAAATGATTCTCCTGATGAAATACCAAAGGGTTACGATTCTTGGGAAGAAAATATCGCTTATATATTTAATTGGCAGGTTATGAAATTATTTTCTGCTATTGGCGGTGATAGTGTAGATAACTATAAAAAATTTGCCAAAAATGTAAAGCCGTTTGTTTGTGGTGAGCAAGGGTATTTTAAAATGAATCTATACCCTATTGCTTTTAAAGATACAGACCAAGAAAAATGGATAAAAGAGTTTTCAGACATTACTGGCTTCAATAACAAACAGGAATATATATCTTGGTGCAAGCAGAATAGACTAAATAAAATTAGAAAGTGGGCTTCTATATATTCCCCTGAATTAGTTATCTGTTTGGGGAAAACGTATGCCGATGATTTTTTAGCGGCATACTGTGATAGTGAAAGTAAGCTTAATTTTGAAACTATAGATGATCGAGAGATTTCCTGGTGTATCAACTCCAGTGGCACTTTAGTAGTAATCTTGCCGTTTATGGTTAACCAAAATGGTCTAGTTAAAAATGATTCTATTCAAAAAGTTGGTGAGCGTATATCGGAGCTATTATACAGCTAACAAGTGCAAGCAACGGACATTTTTTGCGCGGCTTCTTTTGTGTTTTAACGCTACGCTAACACAAAACAACCCACACAAAAAATGCCGCTGTTGCAGGCGTTAGCACCCTCCATCAATATGCAACGAGCTAAGGGATCTACGATGAACAGGCAAATAT
>NZ_MRUH01000029.1 GCF_001922985.1 Teredinibacter waterburyi | reverse complement strand
AGAAAGGATTTTCCTTTGGGGTATATATAAAAATCCAACGGGCTATTTCTTAGTTGCGTATTTGGCGCAACGCTGTAGGGTTTTATCAGCTTGACTTTTTCGCCGTTTAGAGCGAACGAGTCGCTGTAATATACCTCCTCAGTAAACGAATACCAGGAAAGATAGAACTCAGCCACATCGACTGGCAGCAATAATTTCCCGTTGGTTTTGTACTCATAAAATTGATTTTCATAGCGGCTCTTTAAGCTTGAATTTCGCTGGCCGCTTTCGAGCTGGGATGAATACACTGGGGAAATTTGAATTTTTCTAGCGTTTTCCCCATTTGCACCAACAAACACCATCTCATTCGTGAGTGATATGGGGTAGTCCTTTGGAATATATATTGTTACCTCGGTAAGAAAGTAATCGGATTTTATCCGCATACCGCTCCATAGCTTCCAAAACCAAAAAGCGCACACAAGAGCTGCCAGGATGAAAATATACCTGTTGTTAACTAACGGAATAATTCCATACTTTCTAATTGCCACAAACACTAGGTGCGCGCAGAATAAGATTAGAGCGCTAAGAATATAGCCTTTGATAAAAGGGATTAAAATCTCGGGGAATTTTGATGATGCCCCACTGCCATTATTTGAAAAGAGGTCGCCGGGGGTTACATTAGACATGAATGTGAAAGCGAGGCCTAAAAATATACTGCTAATCCAAATTGCGGTAACGCCAAAGTAGTAGACGCTAACAAGCGAAGCAATTACGAGGAATAGCGGCAGTACAAACAGTAGAATAAACACATCAGCCATACTTTTAATCCCTAATGTATGCGGCGATAATCAAGAGAATTCAATACCGCCATCGTAACACTTACAACCGATATGGGCATGTGCGTATGGCACAGGATATTTACGGTTTTTACTGGCACAGCTAATGGAGGAACTAATAGGAGACAGCCCCCGAGCTACTCGAATTTTTTATCGCCCTGCATGGCGAGGCGGTTGCCGCTAACATTTGTCTGGCGGTTGGGTTTTTGCTCGCTTATAGCGATAAAACCTAGACACCCACCCTATCACTTGCACGGGAATCTCGATAACTGTATATTTACCCAGCAAAACAT
>NZ_MRUH01000028.1 GCF_001922985.1 Teredinibacter waterburyi | reverse complement strand
CATAACTCCGTAAACTACTTTTTTCATCATTCTTTAGTCCTTTTTTATTTGCGCATAACGCCTTGCTCAGTTGCGCAGCGGTTGTAGTGGATTTTTGTGCAACAATGAGCGCAGCGAATGCACAAAAAGGAGCGTAGACCGCTGCGTCAACTGGAGCAATTTGTTAAGTGTTTGGCCCATTAAAATAAACCAACAAATAAACCATAAATACTCCACAGACCATAGTGAACACCCCTAACCGATATGGTTTAAAGTATGTAACTCCATCTTTCTTTGTAATGGTTATGAACAAACGCCCATATAGAAAATAGTATATACAAGTACCAATACAGCATACAAAAAAGGTAGCGTAGACCACAAATAGATGCTGATGAGATGCCCCTTTCGTGCCGATAAAGGCTATAACGAAGATTATAAAATTCAACCATCCAAGGAATCTTACAGATGACAGAACCGCTAGCTCGATACTTTCTCTATTCATCGTTGACACTTAACGCCCGTGTATGCGGACGGAGTGGAAGCGCGAAGCGCTGGAATGGAGTTCCGACATGACACGCTTGTTAGCTTCTGTTTTTAGCCCTTTGGTATTGCTTTTTTTAAGCCGTCTGTTAAAAGCAGAGAAAACACACTAAAATGTGTTTCTCCATCCAATACATAGGCGTTAAACGTTAATCCCTTATATTGCCTATTTTTAAGTATTTTTTCGAAAAGCAAGACATCATCAACCATGCTTTTATGGTTGTTTTTATTTTCTTCGCTACCAATATACATAAAGACAGTTGCATTCATCGCTTTGTTCTTTTTTGCATACGCCTCTTCTAGACGGAAAATAGCTCCTTCGTCATACCATAATGACGGACTACCTATAATATATTTCTGAAATAGTTCTGGTTTAACCAAAAGGGTGTAAGCTCCCAAAAGCCCTCCAAAAGAGTGGCCTATATAGATTTTATTATCCACATCAATACGGTATTTTTGAGATATTAAAGGAAAAACCTCCTTCTCCAAAAACTCCAAGTACTGGAATGCTTTACCCGAATATTTTTGAGCTTCTAAGGAATGTGCTCCTTTTTCACCTGGAGCGAAAGTTGGCGTGTAATCTCTAGTCCGACTAATTTCGGAAGAACTCCCTTTTGAATATGATATACCTACTAGAATGAGATCTTCAATATCTCTGCCTCCCATAAGGCCAACTACACCACTAGCGATAGGAAAAGAAAATCCAGTATCACTTAAAATTGCAACGGGATAATTTTTTTTCGTCTGTGAATAGTTACGAGGTAGCTTTATATATAATTCATAATCTTGTTTATTAATACCTGAACTGATTGTTACTATTTCCGTACCACTTATTCTATATTCCGAAATTTCCTCAGCCTTAATGGTGAGTGATAACATAGATAATATAAGTGCATAAATATAACGTAATAACATTAATTTTTTGATTCCTTTAGGGAAGCTAACGCCAAGCTCACCTGCAATTTTTGCTGTGAGCGTTTGTGTAAAATGGAGCTACGCGAC
>NZ_MRUH01000027.1 GCF_001922985.1 Teredinibacter waterburyi | reverse complement strand
TTTTTTGGTAAATTGGTTGTAGTATTTTTCGGGTTGTTGGGTTGTTGGGTTGTTGGGTTGTTGGGTTGTTTCGTAATTCAAAAGTTGCGCATAACAAGGCGTTCAACCTGATGCCGCATGCTACGCTCCGTTTTGCGGTGGTTCGCCACTTTCCCGCAAAACTCCACTCCACACGCGTCACAGGTTAACGCGGCGTTATGCGTGGTATTAAAAGCAGTGCTTTGTCGGTGGTAGGGTTGTGCTAATTGTCTTTTTAGTTTTTGCCGCTCCAACAGCGGTTTAGTAGAGTAAATCGCAGTGATGCAGTCAGGGGAGTGGCATTCAATTTCTAGTCGGTCGTATCCGTACTATGTCTCCCATCTTTGTTCTCAGTTTCAATTTCTAGTCAGTCGTGTCCGCACTATGTCTCCCGTCGTTGTTCTCAGCGGTTTCTTTTTAGGCGGTACCAAATCAAGCTTTATCCAATCCTTCTTGTAGTATTATTTGGGCTTTTTGGTAGTATCTGGTTTTAGTGTTTTACGTCTAATCGCTTCGTTTAGGCTAAAGGGCCA
>NZ_MRUH01000002.1 GCF_001922985.1 Teredinibacter waterburyi | reverse complement strand
ACAGCAAACAATCCCAATGAATTCCAAGCCCTACTCTACTAGCCGTTAAGACGCATAACGCCTTTGTAACGGGCATTTTTTGTGTAGTGTAGTTTTGCGGTAAAGTGGCGTAGCCACCGCAAAACGGAGCGTAGCAAAAAATGTCCTGTTGACAAACTTGTTAGAGGCTTTTGGGGAGGACATATTTTGTGGCTTTTCCCTCTGAATTTGTTGTGACTTTTCCGTAAATGCCTTTAGCATCATCTAGATACTCAATTTGGAAAAACACCTTACCATCTAACCATTTCGTCAACATTAATATATCGCCAGAATCGCAGACAAGCTGAACATAATATGCTTTTCCCTTAGACTTGCAGCGTGCTACTTCTTCACTACTAAGTTCACCAGACACTTCCTCTGGAAATACCTTTAGATTTGCCCAGGAGTAAAATTCCTCAGCGGCATTGTCACAGCCGAAGCTATTAACAGACAGAAAAACGCTCAATACTAGTAATATACGCATTCTTTACGCTGGCCCTCTAACGCCTCAAACACCGGCGTCGCGTAGCGACGTCCGCGTGCTTTGAATTGTTATGTGTGGTCTCAGACTCATTGAATTAGCCCATTCAATTGTTCGAACCAGCCGTTCACTTCATCATATGCTGACAAATCCTTAAGCAGATCGACTGTCATTAGTGGCGCTGCCTGACTGGAAAGAATTCGTTTTATTGAGCTTTGCCCTTCGTCTGTAATCTGATTGTTACCATTTGCTTTAAGTTGCTTCAAGAATGAGGATAGTTCCTTGGGAATATTTTTAGAACTCCACTCTTCTTGCCACTCACCTTGCGTAGGAAAGAATTCTTCTTGAATAGGGTAAACCTGAGATATTAGTGAGGGATGAATGTAGTTTTCCATTTCATACATATTGGTGAGTGCCCCCCAACCGTTACCTCTTGCATTCACTTCATCAATAGCCAACTGATATTTGTAAACATCGTTGTCGTAAATGTGAATTTCAGGCTTATCTAGCTTTGCGAGATAATTTTTATTTACCCAATGCATCAAAGTTCCACCACCCAGACACAGAACTAGAACTCTGTCATCATTTTCTAGATCAATACCAAACAGCTTGCTAATGTGATTAAAGAATTCAATATCAGAAGGCCCTTCAACGCATAACACTGCCCTAATTCCGTTGCTTTCGACTGTAATTGAAACATTTGGAAGGAGCCCAAGAGTATCGGCGATAACTTGAAGATTATCGTTGCCGCCTTTCTTGACATTGATGCCATGATCATTTTTGTATACAAACAATATATTGTCTGGGCACACAAGCCCAGCTAAAGACGGGCTATGAGTTGTTATTAGTACTTGAGTGTTTGGGTTTTCTGAGAGCTCAACTAGGGCATTAAATAACTCGACCTGCCAATCAGGATGTTGAGATGTTTCTGGTTCCTCAATTGCATATATTACGTTACGTTCTTCTGAGTTTTTTCTTTCTGCTTCAGCTCTGAAGTAGTTTAAAAGTATTAAGCGCCGTACACCGCTTCCTCGTTTGTTTATCGGAATACCATCATCACAATTAAACGAGAATGAGAATAGAGAGTCCCATGCCTTATGAGTCATTTGGGGAGTAAGGACGTCCGCGATTTCAGGATTCATTTCCTTTAGTTTTTCTAAAGTTCTATTACCCAAACTTTCAGCTTTTATTCGTATTTGTTCTTTTACTTGTTCTAATTCTTGTTCGAGCTGGCCAATTGCTGTTTTTGTTATAGCCTTTAAAGGATCTTGAACCTCTTTGTCGGAGTCCTTATTTGCACGGTCAGATTGAAATATGAAGAATAAGGGGAGATCAAGTTTAAGAGAATCCCATATTTTCTTTCCATCTTCTTTATCAATTGGAATTTCTTTGAGTGAAAATTCTGCTATATCCTCCACTTCATATATCGCTTGCCTGATAGATGAACTCTTATTTTTTTTAACCTCCTTAACATCCAGTTTATCCCCGTAAGCTTCTAGCAGCTTCTTCAGGTCGGCAATTTTTAAAGATATTAAAGGTTCTTCGAATACTGTTGGGCAATTAGCAATTATATATGTTTTTAATGATGCGGCTGTCAGTTTATCTTTCGAGCAATCCCAAGACTTCTTAATTGTTAGTTCGCCGTTTTCATCGAGGAGATACTCTCTATGCAAGTCGGTTGGCACAGTGTCTATGGTATATTGCTTATCGTCTGGGCGAAAAGAAACTTGAATAGACATCTCTGGATCATCCACATGAACATTGTGATCACCTATATCAATTTTTACCGTCTCGTTATTAAAGAATATCTCCAATGCTTCAAGAATTGTTGATTTACCGACATCATTCCTGCCAATGATGACATTGAAATTATCATCGAATTTCACAAAGATATTGCTATAAGCCCGAAAGTTCTTAAGTGTTAAACTCGATATTTTCAATGTTCACTCTCCATTAGTGGCTATCTATGATTTGCTCAGTCGGACACATAACGCCAACATCAGCCGCGCGCTTTTCAGCGTCGGCTGTATGTTTTTGTTAAGCTGGACTAGTCTAGCAAACCTACTGAATTTGCCGCGATTAAGATCAGCATTAATGCTACTGAAGTAACATAAAGATACCAAAATATATTTGCCAATAATCGGTCGAATAGAGTGGTATGCTTTTCTAATAAATCCCTATCTGCATAGAAGCCACTCATAGGACTTTTTGCTAATTTTTTAGTAATATATCTAGGTAATGCTAAGGCTTGAGCGACATTTAAAATATCCCAACCACTAGCAAATTCAGCCCCTAAACTGCTTTTTGTTTCATTTTTCTTTCGAAGCTTACGAACAGTAATTTGACCAAATAGTACAAACAAAACAGCAGCTATTAACATCAAAAAGGCTGAAAACGCCAACAACTTTGAAAATAAAGTCATTTTACACCTAAAGCCCCCATAATTGAGTCATACCAACCGCCGCTATTATCTTTGATAGCGTTGTTTACAGCGATAGAAGATGTTGCGGCGACACCAGCTATAGCTATACCACCTATAATTAAGCCTACCCAACCAACAGGAGTAGCAACCATGAGCAAACCCAAAGCTGCCGTCCCTACGTTTACTGCCAGCATTCCAGCTCCTGCACTCGCAGCAAAGCTACTTGACTCTATAAATAGTTCTCGCTCCCATTCACCACCAGTCTTATACTCGCTGTGAATATTTCCGGCACGGCTTGTAAAATCGATGACCGCGAGCCCATTACCAAGAAGCTTCGCATGCTGTGTAAATTTGACAAGGTTGTGAGCCTGAGCTTGTGATGTAATATTGAGCCTTGCAGCATTTCGGCTACTTTGCGCAATATTGGTTGCACGTGTTGCACTGGATAGTGGCGTGCCACGCCTTGCTTTAACTCCTGCATTTATAGCATTCAATTCATGTTTGAAACGAATCTGTAAATTTTGAAAAGCTTTAAATGCCTTTTGTTTGGCGATTGCTTTTGAAGCAGGATTTGACTTAATTACGCCCCGATAGGCCATGAGAGAATCTTGGTACTCTTTTATAGCTCCCGCAAACCCGCCAAGCCTGTTTGCGTACACGCTTGTAGATGCGCCCATAAGGCCAATATTATATTCTTGCAGTTTCTTGGTCATCTCGGCTAGAGCAATCGCGTTATCTCCACCAAAAGATAATGAAAGATTTGTTAGGTTGTTGGCCACTTTTGGTGCTGAAAGAGTTGATATAACCTGCGCATCGAAAGCACTCAACTCTTGCCCGAGTACATAGGGCGTGAAGGCTGAGACCGTAGATGGTTTAGAGCAACCTCTACCGTGTACAAAATTTGGATCGATACCGCATGAATTACTTAGAAAATCAGCCTTCAATGGCTGATTACATAATAGAATTTCACTCATTTCTGTCTCCTTTTAGAGTGATGTTTAAATTTTGTAGGGCTTAACGCCGCTATGTGGGGCATTTATTGTGGAGTGGAGTTTTGGGGTAAAGTGGCGTAGCCGCCCCAAAACGGAGCGTAGCAATAAATGTCCCTACGATAGCTTTGTTATGCGACTTTCTATACATACAAAACAACCCGTTCACCACACACAACAAAGCCATAAATTTAGTAAAAATAGCTTAGATTTAGACTTAAAACCCAAAGCCATTACCAACAACCATTGAGATTAACCTAGCTTTACACTTTAGCCAAGAACTCACAGAAAATGGAGCTACAACTAAAAATACAAGAAAAACGAAAAGCTAGAAACGTGAACGCTAGAATACTGGTAGCGTTTGGACGCTGTTGTGCTGATTGCCAAAGTAAACGGAGGATGCACGCAAACTCTTCTAGATCAGCCGATACTTATACAGAAAACAACACCAATGAATTACAAGCCCTACTCTACTAGCCGTTAAGACGCATAACGCCCAAATTTGCGGGCGACTGAAGCGAAGCGTAAGACGTTCCGTAAGATTTGTTTGTTATGCACTATATGAAGCCCTCAGAAGTATCGGTGAACAGAGGGATTTTTATATCTTTGAATTTTGGTAAATCGTCAAATTCAATTTCTGTTGCTGGCCCCTCCCAGATCTCCGGCCCATATTTTTTGATAACAAAACTCATATATAACATATTCCATTTATTAAACGTTTTGGAAATTGAAATCAACTCCTCACTTACAGCGCTGATTGGGTTGAGATTTGTACTATCCAATACACCCTTCATCACCCCTCTATTTGCTAACACTTCAGCGAAATAATATAGCGTATTTGCGTCGTTTTCTTTCGCTATGTACATATCCAGATCGTCTGGCGAGGAGAGTATTTCTTGATCAAGCTTCTCAGGTGTATAATGAAAAGAAAAATTATTTCTAATTTCACTTACGATATTACTTGAAGAGAAGTATTTCCCGAGTTCCTTTAGTGTTTTTTTCCCTTCTTCCTCGGAATTTAGGTCGAAGTCCTTTGCGATATTTTTATTTGCATAGTAGTGTTTTTTTAAAAGTTGCCAACCTTCATAGAGCTTGCCTGAAAGAGTTTTTAAATAGAAAAAATTTAATGATATTTGAGATTGACAAATTGCTTCATTGTTAGACGAAAAATCAGATGACCAAACTACCCCATACAGACAAAATCGGATCTCATTTTGCAGATGTGCGATAGTTACAAATAGCCTTCTTTCATCCTCTGGCATTAATAGTAACGCTTCTTTATTCAAGGTCGCTTTATAAACTGGCACATCACCTCCAAGGCAGGCATAACGCCGCGTTAACCTGTGCCGCGTGTGGAGTGGAGTTTTGCGGTAAAG
>NZ_MRUH01000026.1 GCF_001922985.1 Teredinibacter waterburyi | reverse complement strand
ACCGATGCCGCGGGCAATGCAAACACGCCGGTTACGCTTACCAGTTTCGATATTGATTTAACTGCACCAACCCTAGCCGAAGTTACCGCGGTGGCTACGCCTAGTAGCGACACCACACCAGATGTAACCTTCTCGACAACAGAAGCCGGTACCTTAGCTGTGACCGGAAGTTGCGGCAGTGCGGCAGAGGGCGCGATAAGTTCGGGCAGCAATACCATTACCCTTACGCAATCCGACAACAGCACGCCGCTTGCCGAAGGAACCTACAGCGATTGTGCGCTAACGGTTACGGATAGCTCAGGTAACGAAAGTACCGTGTTAACACTCACGTCTTTTGTAGTGGATGTTGCTGCACCTGTTCTCGCCGAAGTTACTGCGGTTACTACACCGAGCAACGACACCACGCCGAACGTTACCTTTTCTTCTACCGAAGCGGGTACCTTAATTGTTGGCGGTAGTTGTGGTAGCGCAAGCGAAGGGGCAATCAGTTCTGGTAGCCAAACTATTGCGCTTACACAGCCGGATAATACTAGTGGCTTAGCTAGTGGCAGTTACAACGACTGTACACTCGCCGTGTCGGATGCGGCATCTAACACCAGTAATGTGATTACACTCACCAGTTTTGTGGTGGATGTTTCTGGCCCAACTTTAACTACCAACCTTGGTATTTCCATAAACGAAGGTGATACCGGCCAGCCGATTACCGCAACCGAACTGGCGGCCAGCGATGACGTTAGTGTCGCTGCGAACGTGACCTACGGAATTGTCAGTGCGCCAGCGAATGGTTCGCTTACTTTAAATGGTTCGCCCTTAGCGAATGGTGGTTCATTTACGCAAGAGGATATTGCAAACGGCCTAGTCGATTACGATCACGATGGCGGCGAAACAACCAGTGATGCCTTCACCTTTACACTTACCGATGGCCTCGGCAATTTAAGTAATAATGGCGGTAGCAATTTTAGTTTCACCATTATCGTTGCAACTCAAAACGATGCACCGCAAACCACCGCCGACACTGCAACCACCAACGAAGATAATGCCGTTATGGTGGACGTATTGGCAAACGATGCTGATTCCGATGATGCGATTAACGCGGCAAGCGTTACCGTAACCACAGCACCGGCGAATGGTTCGACGAGTGTGAATACCGCTAGCGGTGTTATTACCTACACGCCCGCTGCAAATTATTACGGAGCCGACACCTTTAACTACACCGTGCAAGATGCTACGGGGGCGACATCTGTTGTTACACTGGTAACGATTACGGTTAATTCCGTTAACGATGCACCGGTTGCCGTTGGCGATGTGACCTCGATGAACTTCAATACCGTTACCACCATTGATGTGGTTGCCAACGATACGGATGTTGATATTGGCGATGCGCCCGATGCGTCCACCTTGGCGATTGTTTCTGCTGCGAGTAACGGCAGCGCCGTTGTGGTTGCTGGCGAAATTCAATACACACCCACCGCAGACTTCACCGGTAACGACACCTTTACTTACACCGTAAATGACAGTAACGCGGCGATGTCAAATGTGGCTACGGTGACAGTGACGGTTATCGACCCCAATGTCGTACCTGTTGCGGTGGATGATAATGCAACTACCGATGAAGACACTGCGGTTGTTATAAATGTTCTTGCCAACGATAGCGATGGCGATGGCAGCCTAGAGACCAGTACTGTTGTTGTAACTACCGCGCCGACAAATGGCACCACCGCAATTAATACTACAACCGGTGAAATTACGTACACACCCGCGAGTAACTATTTCGGCAGCGACGCGTTTACCTACACCGTAGAAGACAACCTTGGCGCAACCTCGGTAGCGGCTACGGTTAACCTCACTGTTGCCAGCGTAAACGATGCGCCGGTGGCGAATAGCGATATGGTTAACTTATTAGAAGACGCGAGTTTAACCATTAACGTGTTAGGTAACGACACGGATGTGGATGGCTCGTTAGTGGCCGCATCTGTTGTGATCGTTCTGGACCCTAGCTCAGGCGTGGTAGCAGTAGACCCCGCCGATGGTAGCGTTACCTATACACCAAACAATAACTTTATTGGTTACGATGTATTTAGCTATCAGGTTACCGATAACAACGGTGCAGTATCCAACGTGACCGATGTTGGTCTTACCGTTGAAAATGTTAACGATGCACCGCTCGCGAACGCCGATAGCGCGGAAGTGATTATTGGTGTTGCTACATCAATAAACCTTACCGCCAACGACAGCGATATCGATGGCAGTGTAGACCCCGCAACTATCGAAGTTACCCTTGCGCCTAGCCAAGGTACGCTCACCGATAACAAGGATGGAACGGTAACCTACACCGCTAATGCTGGTGCCGATGTAACGGCGGGCGACACCTTCAGCTACACCGTTAACGACGACAGTGGAGCTACATCCAATGCCGCTACGGTACAAATTCAATTTGTACCCGCCGCTGCGCCGCTGCTAACAGGTACACCAAGTGCCGATGTAGAAGAAGATGGTAACTACAGTTTCACGCCTGAGGTAACGGTAGGTGATAGCAATTTTGATTTAACCTACAGCGTAACGGGCGCGCCAAGCTGGCTAAGTTTCGATGCCAGCAGCGGAACATTAATGGGCATGCCCAGTGCGGCTGATGTCGGTGTCGCGAGTGGTATTCAAATAAGTGTGAGCGATGGCTCTAGTAGCGTTGTGTTACCGGCGTTTGATATTACCGTAGTGGCAAGGGTCGATACCGACAGCGACACCATTACCGATTATCAAGAAGGTAAAGACGGCACCGACCCGAATAACAGCGCCGATTATTTAGATCTAACACCGCCAGATCTTACCGCGCCTAACGATATTCTGCTGGATGCAATTGGCCTGTTCACCGAGGTTAACACGGCGCAATTACTTGGCTTGCCCGCGAATGCAGACAGCGACCTAGTTGATGCCGCTATAGCTGAACTAGTGAGCGACAATGTCGACGGCAACGGTTGTTGTAATCTCTATCCGATTGGCGCGGTTGGCGATAAATACAAATTCGCTCCCGGCGTAAATAATATTGTCTGGCTCGCTACGGACAACAAAAACAATACGACCGAGGTTACGCAAAAAGTTTATATTCGACCGTTGGTTTCGCTAAGCAACGACAGTGTTAACACCGAAGGTGGTGTGGCTGAAATCCGTATTATGTTAAACGGCAAAGCGCCATTCTATCCATTCCAAGTGCCTTACATTATTGACGCAAACAGTACCACCACCAGCGCGGACCACGATCTCGTCGAAGGTGTTATTACCTTTAACCAAGGGCAAACAAGCGTAAAACTGAACGTCAATATCACCCAGGATGATGTGGCTGAAAACGACGAGCAGTTAATTGTTCGCCTAGATGATCAAACCACGAATGCAGAAGATTTACAGGACGGCTTCGATGCGGATATCTACGATATTAACGTTGGTACAAGAGTGGTTCACAGGTTAACAATTATAGAGCGAAACGTTGCGCCACAGCTTACCTTAGCGGCACGACAAAATGGTGTACCGACATCGTTGGTCGCTCGTGATGGCGGAACGGTAACTGTAAGCGCTTCTGTTATCGACCCCAACAGTGCGGACACCCACAGCTATAGCTGGGCAAATCGCCGCGGTAACTTAACCGATGTTGACGGCAATAGCGGTGATGCAACCTTTACCTTCGACCCAAGCAATACCGCAAACGGCGCTTACAAAATCGCCTTAACCGTTACCGACTCGGCTGGCGCAAGCGATACCGAAACAGTAAACCTTGTGGTCGTCGCGGCAACGCCGGTACTGAGTGCGGTTACCGATAGTGATAACGACGGAATCGACGATGCAAGCGAAGGCACGGCTGATGCCGATGCCGATGGTATCCCCGATTACTTGGATAACATTGCCGAAACTAACGTGTTGCCTGCAGCTGCAAACGAAACCGACGCCTTCCTTCTGGAATGTGAGCCGGGTGTTCATTGTCGACTCGGCTTGTTTGCGCAAGCCGGTCAGTCTGGTGGCGCGCGATTAGGCAAGGACGATATTGCCGAGCAAGCTGACCTTAGCGACGACCCTTACTTTACGTTGGCTGGAGATCTGTTCGACTTTGAATTGGCCGAGCTGCCTAGCGCTGGGCAAACGGTTCGTATTGTCATTCCATTGCAAGAGCCTGTTCCTGCGAATGGTGTGTACCGTAAATTCATGAATGGTGTTTGGTCTACGTTTGTTGAAGATGCAAATAATAGTCTCGAATCCAGCGCCGGTGAGCTGGGTTACT
The DNA here is from genome assembly GCF_001922985.1 of Teredinibacter waterburyi. Classification (GTDB taxonomy): domain Bacteria; phylum Pseudomonadota; class Gammaproteobacteria; order Pseudomonadales; family Cellvibrionaceae; genus Teredinibacter; species Teredinibacter waterburyi. The sequence goes on along the minus strand of NZ_MRUH01000026.1, from coordinate 51,751 downwards.
GTCCACCTCCGGGCGCTGACTCTTACCAATCGGGATTAATTGAAGGGTATCTTTGTGTACAGCTGACTATCGAAGATGGCGGACCGAACGATGCAGATGGTGTTGTAAACGCATCGGTAGAAGACCCAGGTGGCATAGCCGTACAAAAAACCCAAACGGTCAGTACCCGCGCGAGTGGCGGTGGCAGCACTGGGCCATTACTACTGGTGTTACTTGGTGGTTTGGCTTGGGCAAGCAGGAAAAAGCCCTTGGCTAAAAAAGCCAATAACCAAACAAAGGTGAACCCAAACCTTAGTGGAAAAAAAGTGTGGGGTATAAAAAGCAACGTAGCGGCATCGGCTCTAGCTGCAATAGCGTTAAGCTTTCCAACAGAAAAATCCTATGCTTTAGACTGGCAAGCAATAGCAAAAGATAGCTTTGCAGAAGTGAGTGTGGGCCGCGCAAGCGGTTCACAAAGCAAAAGCGACTTTGAGAGGGGTATGCAGCAAGATGGCTTAGCGGTAACAACAACCCATTACGATACTAAATCTACTACCTTTCAGTTGTTACTTGGTTATCACTACAACGACAATTTTTCTGCGACTATTGGCTATTTAGATTTAGGCGAAGTCGCGGCGGATTTTAACCTGCCCGCGGATGATGATGAGAGTTTGCGCCGATCTATAAAAAAACATCATCCATATACGGGTTCAGGTTTAACCCTAGGCGCACGTTACCAGCGAGATTTATATAGCAAGCTTAATGGCTTCGTAGAAGCGGGCGTATTTGTTTGGCAGGGTGATGTTGTATCGATTGCAAATAATGCCGATACAGATTTGGATGGCAGTATCGACCCATACTTTGCCGTTGGCGCTGCAGTGCCGTTAAATGAAAACGTCTCGATAGGCTTGAAATATCAGTACCACGTCTTGGATGATCAAAGTGTTTCGTTAACGGGGGCTGTTTTTAACGTAAGTTTTTAAAGCGTTGATATATAACTTTTATTAAAACGTGAAAGTCACGACACCAACCACAATGGTAGCGGGTGTCGTGACTTGCCTTTGGCTCTACTCCGATTTATGTATGTGAACTTTCTGGTTCAATATTAGCCGCTACTCCGAAACCGAATACACCTTTCACAACTTGCCACGTTACGGCTAAAGCACCAACAATAAAGACTACATCACCAAAGGTGCGTACCCATCGTAGGGTGACAAGTACATCACTTTGCAGTAGTGCTTCACTTCGTGCATACCAAAGTCCTTCAGATGCGCTAGCGACAAATTGAATGATGCCGACCGGCAGAAGGCTGGTAAACAGCATCAGTGCCAACCCGCCATTAAGCCACCAGAAAGATGTTTTCATCAGCTTTTCATTAAAGGTTAATTGCGGACGAATATACCGCAAAATAAGTAGCGTAAATCCGAGGGCTAAAAATCCGTACACACCAAATAACGCCGCGTGAGCATGGGTTGCCGTTGTATTTAGACCTTGAAGGTAATACAGCGCTATCGGCGGATTGATTGAAAATCCAAGCACGCCCGCGCCCAACATATTCCAGAAGGCAACCGCGACAAAGTACATTAGTGGCCATTTGATTTTGATCATCCAAGGTGTGCGACTTTTTAAGTTGTAATGCTCCCGAGCTTCATAGCCCAATATGATTAAGGGTACTACCTCAAGTGCACTAAACGTAGCACCAACCGCCATTACCGGAGTGCTGGTTCCTGCGAAGTACAAATGGTGAAAGGTGCCGGGAACACCGCCAAGTAAAAACAGAGACGCTGATGCAAGTGACGCAACAGTAGCCATCCGCTTGGTTACTAAACCCATGCTACAGAAAATAAAAGCAAGCGCAGTGGTGGCAAACACTTCAAAGAAACCTTCAACCCACAAGTGGACTATCCACCAGCGCCAGTATTCCATTACCGAAATATGGGTGCGCTCACCGTAGAAAAACCCTGCGCCGTAAAACAGCCCAATCGCGATAACCGAGGCGGTAAATAACGCTAATAAGTTTTTGTCGCCCTTTTGTTTTAATACGGGGACAATACAGCGCAGCATTAACACTAACCAAAGTACAATGCCAATAAACTTACCTATTTGCCAGATTCTGCCAAGGTCGACATATTCATAACCTTGATGCCCTAACCAGAAGCTCAGCTCTGCGGGCATAATTTGCGCAATGGCGAGATAGTTTCCGGTAAAAGAGCCTACAACGACGGCTATTAGTGCCCAAAAAAGTATATCGACTCCAAGTTTTTGAAACTTCGGATCTTTGCCCCCATTGATCACAGGCGCTAAAAACAATCCTGCGGCAAGAAAGCCTGTGGCAATCCAAAACATAGCCGCTTGAATGTGCCATGTACGCACCAAGCTATAGGGAAACCACTCCGAGGTTTGGATGCCATAAAAACCTTGGCCTTCGATAGTGTAGTGAGCTGTAAACCCGCCCAGGAACACTTGAAAAGTGAAGAGCGCTACAACCACAAACAAGTATTTGCCCAACGCTGTTTGCGACGGCGTTAAATTAAATGAGGAGATGGGATCCGTTTCTGGTGCAACAGGAGGGTGCTCTTCTTTTCGTAAAAATGACCATCCCCAAACTAGCCCACCAATGCCTGCAATTAAAATAACCACGCTGACAATTGACCAAACAATATTTTCGGCGGTCGGTTTGTTGTCGATTAAAGGCTCGTGGGGCCAGTTATTGGTATAAGTTGCCTCGCCGGGATTACGTTCGGTTGATGCGGCCCATGCGGTCCAGAAAAAGAATTCGGTTAACCTTGCGCGTCTCACATCATTTGGCAAGGTGATCTCTTTCATAGCGTAGTGCTCGCGAGTTTGTTGTAACTCGGCTGCGCCGCCAAAAAGGGCATCATAGTATGCCGCGGTTTGTTGAATGGCCTGAATGCGACGGTCCGACAAAATCACGGTCTTTGTTTCCGAGTCAAACGTATTCGTTCGGTATTCCGACTTAAGGTCGTAACGGAGCGCGTGTTTTTGTTTATCGGGCAGCGCGTCATAGGTACTGTTGTGCTTGGCTTCAGCCGCCAGTTCAAGCCAGCTCATAAGTTCGCGGTGGAGCCAGTCCGCAGACCAGTCCGGAGCTTGGTAAGCCCCATGTCCCCATATAGAGCCGAGTTCCATCCCGCCGATTGACTGCCACGCAGTCTGACCATCTAATATTTGCTTATTCGTTGTTACAATTTCACCTTGGCTGGATTGAAAAGCCTCCGGTATAGGCGGTGCAACCCGATAAATCTCAGTACCGAAATAACCTAGTATTGAAAAGGTGACGCCAACTACGCCAATCAGGCTCCACCACAGTCGTTTATAGTCTTTCATTGTATTCTCCAGCTGTTCTAAACAGCAGTAGCGCGTGTAGTATTTCCGTTGCTATTTTGTTAATAGGCCAATTAAGGTGTGACATAGTAGATTCCCAGTCATCAAACATACACTTGATATGCATCTTTGATAATTGTATTGTACCTCTAAGTTTTAAAGATGCAACCAATTTGAATCTTTGGTGGGGAATGTTTTGGGTTTATATATTGAGCGGCAAACTGGACGAACAGAACGAGAATTATGAATATTAAGCGCTTTACCGATTACTCCCTGCGGGTTCTTATTTACTTAGCTTTGAAAGAGAATGAGCTTGTCACAATCAAGGAGGTGGCGGAGCGATACAAAATTTCTAAAAGCCATCTAATGAAGGTTGTCCAAGATTTGAGTAGCAAAGGGTTTATCATTGCTACTAGGGGAAACAATGGCGGCATCAGATTAAGTCGCGAGCCAGAACAGATTAATATCGGCCAGCTTGTCAGGATGGTTGAGGAGGATTCGGTACTACTGGAATGTTTTGGTGCCGATAATCAATGTGTGATTACCCCTGCATGTCAACTAAAACAAATGTTTGCCGAGGCGATGGATAGTTTTTTTAGCTGTCTTGAACAGTATACTTTGGCGGATATGTTGAGTGGATCCCGACGCGCAGAGCTTAAGTCGCTGTTGATTTTATCCGATACCGAATAATTCTCCATACGTACATCGCCAACGCGGCACATCTTTATAGGTAGTATGCCACTGTATAAAAAGCGCCCCTATTTTTTCTGGGCTGCTTACTAAAAACCCATAACCCATGTTATTCTCGCGCCGGGGTAAAAAAATACTTTTTTCTCGGATTGATGAATAACCTGATGTTGGGTTCATTAGCGGTTAGTAACCTATTTTTTATGATTTCCGTACTGATAGTATTCAAGCCGTTCACTCTTAATATAAGCCGCTAGTCACACCTTTCCGTGGTCTAACTCCCATACTTTTTTATTGTAATGTAGTTAGGGGAAGTATTAGTGCTTGAACAGTAATCCCAAAAATATCTGCTTTATAAGTCTGCGTAGTTAGGCTTTTCGACCAATAAAAGGATCCTTAGTATGACGTTGAACCACATTAAAAAACGTTTTGGTGCGTTGGTATGTACAACGCTTTTATCGGGGTTTGCCGCAACGGTATTCGCCCAATCTGCTGCTGATGCAGACTTCGATTTTACATTTGATAATGAAGAGTCGGTTGCGAGCTGGGAGCTGTTGTATACCGGCGGCCTAGCAACTACGGCCAACCTTGGCTATGAAGATGGTAGCTTGGCTTTCTACCCAGAGTGGCAAGCCGGTGATGATTTTTTCGGTTACGGCACAAGCCTTGGCGGTGTGTACGATTTTACGAACGCCACTATTTATGCTGACGTACTTTATTCGAGTGCTTATAGCTGGGTAGACGGTGATGGCTTTATGCAATATTTAGTTGGTGGTGCAGTAATTTTAGTCGATACCGAAGGGCGTGTTGCGAGCACTCAATTTCGGGGCCCTTGGATGGCCGATCCAGATACATTTGCCCAGCTTGAGTTTCTGCGTGGCGAACGCGATTTAGATTACATTGAAGAGGGTTTTGACCTTACGCAGATATCATCGGTTGGTGTGAATATTCACGCGTTGGGTGATATTCCAGACGTAACCGGAGCCATTCGCTACGACAATTTGTTGATTGACCTAGACGGTGCAGCAAATGACGTTGTCGATGATAGGCTGTTTTTAAAGACTCAGGGGCTGGGCTGGGGCACAAATAGTCTGACAGGCTCCACGGCTTATACTGAGGAACGATCAAATCACCTGAAGTTACAATATGACCAAACAATCATAGCGGGGCTGGAATACATTTCTTATGATTTCCCTTGGAAAATGGATCTTGTAAATTCTAGGATGAGCTTTGATATTCAATTGCCAGTTGAGTTTGAACAATATATTACCTCTATGGATGTTCGTCTTTACGACGGCGCGGGAAGAGTGGCGAGCCTCGATAATATTCGACGCCGTGATCTTGTTTTTGGTCAACCGATCTATTTTGACTACAAATATATGCGTCGCCAAAGCTTTGTGTCTGCGGATGAAAACTTTAATTTAAATCGTGTTAGCCGATTTGAAATCGTATTTGACTTTGGGGGGCGAGAATTCATAGTTAGTAATCAGCTAGATCTACTGAACTATCGCTTATTGCTTGACGGCAGAAAAGCTAGGAATTATGTAAACAGCACTCCGCCACCTAAACTTACTATATGGGATATGTTTAGGGCATCGTATTTAGATGAGTGGTTTGATGGTTACCAAGAAATGCACGACATTGAGTGGCGTGAAAACGCGTTCGTTTTGATCCCGAATTGGCAAGAGCAGGAACTTGCTTTGGGGGTGGGTACCTTCCAGGAGAGGCCATTTAATTTGGGTGGTAAAACTATTACCCAGAGAGTTTATATCCCTAGTCAGGCTATAGGTACAGGCATGGAATTAGAGGTTGTTGTTAGAGATATTTGGTGGAATCAGAAAAAGCTATTGGTTTCTGTGCTAGATGATTCGGCGCAAGAGGGGTGGATGGATATAGCGATCAGTGCATCCGAGCTAGGGAGTATTGAAACAAACGTTATTACCGAAGTGTCTACCACGCTCTATCGTAATAACGCTTTAGGTGCGGTGGGAGCATTTCGATTCGCACCATATAAATTTCAATAATAGCTTAGCAATAAAGACTAGTGTCTCTATTGCATTGTTAGATTGAAATCTAGGCATGCCAAAAAGCCGCGACTATGTTCGTGGCTTTTTTTGGATATGTCTTCATCAAAAGCAACGCCAAATGCTGCACCTATGGATATCTAGGTGTACGCCAAACCTCATGTCCGTGTTTGTTGAAATTTAGTAGCGGGATCTACGAATGAATCAAAATTTTAAAAAGTGTTTTATCTAAGAAATTAGAACCTCAAAATATAAACCCAAAATACAGCGTTGACGCTTATCACTGATGTAATCAATTCCATTGTTAAAAATCGCTTGTTTGAGAACTAGGCGTTATCGCGACTGCAATGTGCTCACAAGGATCACTTGAATTACAAAATAATCTGCCAAAAAGTGAGCTGTGGCACATGTCACTGTTGAAGTGATTAGAAATAAATTCTATTGTCGAATCTCGCCTCTCTGCGAACCGGGTTCTATCGCGACTGCGATGTGCTCGCAAGGATAACAATAAACCTGAAAAAGGAATCGGTATGAGAATCAATTCGGCAGTACAGCTTTTACTTACGATTACTATAGGCCTATCCAGCCCGCTTTTGTTTGCGCAAACGTCTGCTAGTAGCAGCTCGTCATCGTCATCCTCTACGTCATCCTCCTCCGGAGGGAGTTTTTATATGCTGCGTTTGCAAGGTGATGAGGTATGCGACACTAGTGACGGTTTTGTTGAGCATGTATACAGCGGTTCTGTAAACGACGATTATTTTAATCCAAATGATGAACCTCAAAGCTACGTGTATTTTCCGGAGTACATTCTTGAAGGTGGGCCCGCGGCGGTGAGTTACGGTCTTGTTTTTATTCGCTATGCCAACGGTAGTTCCACAGCTAAACCGATGAACTTAGAGTTAAGTAATGGCGATGAGACTCACACCGTCGAATTTGTGTTTGAACCGACGGGTGGTTGGGATGTGTGGCAGGAAGAGCGTTATCAAGTTGAGGGCGGGGTGACCCGTTACAGTAAGGCCAGTTTGTATACGACTTCGGATGCAGGCAGCCCTAATATTGATTATCTGGAGCTGGGTCTTAGTATAAATTGCGGTGCTCCTGGAGGCTGCGGCTATGGTGGTGGAACTGCGCCTTGCACAGCAGCACCAAACGCGGCCCCCCAGCTGTGTGAGGTGAACTACGACATAACCGGCAGTTGGGGCAATACTTATCAGGTGAACCTCACTATCAACAACAGCAGCGAAGCCGCAATCGAAGGCTACGATATTGGTTGGGATCTAGGCTTAGGAGAAAGCTTTGTTTCTGGTTGGAACGCCGATTACACCAGTAATGCTACACGGGTTACAGCCTCGAATAGCGCTAGCCGTTGGAATGGCAGTATTCCAGTTAACGGCTCTATTTCGTTTGGCTTTCAGGCTCAGCGAACCCAGCCTGGCAATCCTACTATCCCTAGCCAGTTTGATCTCAACGAGGGTTACTGTTTATTGGAGGGGGCAACGGGTAGTTCTTCATCGTCCTCTTCAAGTTCTTCCAGTAGTGGTGGGAACCAAATGTGCAATTGGTACGGTTGGCCCGTTTCGATTTGCGAGAACCAGTCGAGCGGTTGGGGCAATGAGAACGGCGAAACGTGTATTGGCATTACAGCTTGTGGCAATCCAATGTAGCCAATCCACTGGAACTAATCGTTTAGTCGACGTTAAATCAAAACCCCCACCTCTTCCGGAGGCGGGGGTTTTTTGATTATGGCTTTTTAATATAGAGGTGGTTGAATTAATTTGCCAACTGCGACGCTGAAAACTCGGCTAGCTTAGGCTTGACCCATAACCATGGCTTCAAAAAATAACCCAGCCGTAGCTGGGTCATTTTCTATCGCGTTTTTCCCTAACTTACTGAGAATTACAGGCCGATTGGGAAACGCAGGTTTGATTGTTTTCGTTGCCCCAGCCACTTGTGGTATTCGTACAGATAGGAACGTTCCATCCATACCAACTACAGGTGCCACCAGAGCCACCGGATGAGCTAGAGCTGCTGGAGGAACTAGAGGAGCTCGAACTGCTTGAGGAAGAGCTGCTTGAAGAGGAGCTACTAGAACTTGAGCTGCTGGAAGAGCTGCTTGACGACGAGCCGCCACCACACACTACACCACCACTGCCGCCATTCTGACTTTCACAGGTAGACTCACCTATACAGCTTTGCCCATTTTCCCAGCCCCAGCCGTTTGAGTTTTGGCAAAGCGGGTAAGTGCCTTCGCTGTACCACTGACAAACGCACGCACTGCCAGAGCCAGAACTGCTTGATGAGCTTGAACTACTGGAGGACGAAGAACTACTACTAGAAGATGACGAGCTACTGGAGGACGAAGAGCTGCTTGAACTCGATGAGGAACTACTTGAGCTCGATGAGGAGCCACCACCTCCACCACCAAAGACTACGTCAACACAGCTGAAAAAGCGTTCGTTGGTTGATGGGCTTCGGCCCCACTCAGCATAAATAACGTGTCGGCCAGAGCGGCTAGGGACGTTACAGTTTGCGGAAATAGTACTGGCGCCTTGGTTCTCGCTCATATTTGGGTTTGAACCGAAATTACCCGAACTTATCTGTTCGTCACAGAAAGGCTCTGCGTCAAAATCATTCCATGTAAGTTCGCGGCTAGGGTCAAAAGTGAAACCAGGCTTAGTAATCCAGTGAACCAATTCTATGGTATCGCTGAAGTGTGGGCCGTAACTGATATTCCACGAAATGTTTTGATTGCCCGAGTTGATGGATGATGTTGGCCAGTTAGCTGGCGTGTCCCAAGGGGTTGCTCCGCCGCCCCAATTTTCACTGTCAAAACCACATACGTGTGTAGTGCCCTTCACAACCTTGCGGCCAAGATGGTGGTTAACGACGCTCATAAACTGATACCAGTCCGATGAGTTCCCGTTCCAATTTGCGAATGCTTCATTACACTTGGAGCTAGAAGGGTTGTCCGGTTTTACGTCAACGCCACAGTGTTGTTGGCGCGAAGGGGGGGAATCAATATAACCGTGACTGAACGCCAAGTTGGCAAAGCACATTAAAGCCAGTGCTGCCGTAGCTCTCATTATTTTCGATGCGAACATGAATACTCTCCTGATTATTTTCATTTACTGTTTTGTTGGCTTCGTCCCTAACAGGGCCCGATATATAGCCTTTGCTGCGCGTGAGATGGAGAGCCGATACATGGCCGACTCATAGGTCGCGAGCATGTCACCTAATCTTTCTTTTCGGGTAACCGAATTCAGGTTACATTTCATAAAGCACCAACAAGCTCAATTTTTACAGAAATTAACGAGCTTAACCGTTAGCAGCACAACACTATCGTAATCAATAAGGTAAACCCCAATACCGTATCCCCATATCTATAATCGCCGATATTCTGAATTGTTGTATGCGAAAGATAGTGGCGTCAAACTCCCTAATGATCAGCGATAACTTATATATTAAAACTCAGTGGTTAAGGGGCGTTCATCACAGTTATTGGAAAACGTCATCGCTAACCGATAGACCTAGTAGAGATTTAAATTCAGTTTGTTATAAATTCGCGCGCCTCGGTGGGTACGATGTTTAATCGTAGCGAGCGAGATACGTATATTGGATGAAGTAATGTTGTGGATACCTCTCACCCGGATATGGTCTTTATTGGCAAATAATGTCACGTGCTTGTGGCAGTTTTATCGGGTGAATTTCCTAATTATGATACCTACAAAAATATTGATATTGACTCGTATAAATTGCTAGGGGAGATAGCGGAAAATATTTAAAGTCGTACTATTGATAATCGAATAGATACCAATTTTCATTAAGATTGTGGGTTTCGTGATGACTGGTTTAATTGGGGGTGCCTATCGATGAGTGATTATAGAAGTTGTTTGTTTTGTGTCTATTCGTCAATAGATATTGTTTTTACTAGTTCAAAAGAATAGAAAAGTAATTGTGTGGACGGAAGTTCTTGCGCTCAAAATTTCAGCGTAAGAACTAAAAAACATAACCTATTTTAGGTCCGATTGTAGTGGCAACAGGAACCTAGGTGGTTTATGCTTCTTATGCTAATCACTTTAGTCGCCGAGTGAAAAATCGTAATGGATTGTTGACAGCAGGGCCGCAAATGGTGACATTTTTTGCGCTTTCTGGTTTTGCTATGAGTACCACCTATTTGCCTCGGGACCTCAACAAATATGCCTGCTGCAAGGCTAGGCTTGCCGGAATATTGCCTATCTATTTAGTTGTTTTGGCGATTGTAGAGGCTTTGGTGGTTGTAGTTCTCTTGGTGGTTGTAGTTCTCTTGGTGATTATAGCCGCTTCCGTTGCCGTTAAATATTGCGGTTTAAGTATCTCATTACTCTTTACCAATACATTTCTCAATCAGGCGTATATAACGCCTCCCTCTTTGATTATAAATCCTCCCAGTTGGTCTTTATCTGTCGAGATATTTTTATTCTTTGCGTTTTTTTGCGTGCTCTACTCTATTAAAAATACGGTCGAGAGTCCCTGTCCGGCTAGCGCCATATTTTACCCTTTGGTTAATGACACAACGTCTTTTGTCGCAGAAGGAGAGACCGGTGTTGTAATTTAATTGCCGTTTGAATGTATGTTGTGAGTGCTACATCTTGCCTGCTTGTTATGGGTGATATGCGGTAGGCTCAAATTCGTCACGTTGAGGTTTTCTGAAATGATAGTCGACCGTGAGTTAGAGCTTTGGAATAACACTAAGCGCGATTACCCGCTGAATCTTTCGCTTGTCAATTTGTTGGAGGTTCAGGCCTCAACAACACCTGATGCTATAGCCATTTATTTTGAAGGGTTGAGGGTAAGTTATGCTGAATTGACAGGCCGAGCAAATAAGCTAGCCCGATATCTGCGAGCTCAAGGCGTCGGGCGAGATACGCTTGTTGGCGTCTACATGGAGCGTAGTATCGAGATGGTCGTCGCTCTGGTTGGTATTCTTAAGGCTGGTGCAGCCTTTGTTCCCTTTGATCCGGAATACCCTCTGGATCGCCTTAACTACATGCTCGAAGATTCTCAGGTGCGAGTAGTGTTAACCCAGCAAAGTTTGGATAGGCAAGCTTTGCCAGATTCGCTCGAATCAGTGTATCTAGACGAGCCTAGCTGGGCGAACATAGATGACGAGGATAAGATTAATCTTGATGAGTGCGCAGAGCCCACCTCGGCGGCCTATATGATTTATACCTCTGGCTCAACAGGCAAGCCTAAAGGTGTCGTAAATGAGCATCGAGGTTTGGTTAATCGCCTGCTGTGGATGCAAGAAACGTTTAATCTCACAGGTAACGACAGGGTATTGCAAAAAACACCTTACAGTTTCGACGTCTCCGTATGGGAATTTTTTTGGCCTCTTATGACGGGGGCGAGCATTGTCATAGCCCGTCCGGGAGGGCATCGAGATACGGAATATCTAATCGATACTATAGTGCAGCAGTCTATTACTACCATGCACTTTGTGCCTTCCATGCTAAGTTTGTTTCTTTCCTCGAATTCGCTGCACCGCATCACCTCCCTAAGGCAGGTTATGTGTAGCGGTGAAGCCCTGCCATTTGGGTTAACTAAACGATTTTTCGACTTGCTTCCCTCTTCAGAACTTCACAATTTATATGGCCCTACAGAGGCCGCCATTGATGTAACCCATTGGCCCTGCTCGCCGCCACAAGCGGATAAAAAAATCGTTCCCATCGGCAAGCCGATCGCCAATATACAAACCTATATTTTAAACGAGTCGCTGCAACCTGTAGCTTTAGGAGAGGAGGGTGAACTTCATCTTGCTGGGGTTGGTGTTGCGCGTGGGTATTGGAATAAACCTGAATTGACTGAAGAAAAATTCATTAGCAATCCATTTTCCAATGAAGCTAACACCAGAATGTATAAAACCGGCGATTTGGCCCGTTACTTAAGTGACGGCAATATTGAATATCGTGGTCGTATCGATAATCAGGTGAAGATTCGCGGTTTTAGGATAGAGCTTGGTGAAATTGAATCGGCTCTTTTGAAACTTACCGGTATTGCAGAATCCGTTGTGGTCGCCAGTGAAAATTCCTTGGAAGATAGGGAGCTAGTCGCTTACCTAGTGGCAAATAGAAAAGGAGACGGAAAAGAGCTAAATGTTTCGGATTTACGTGCAGGGCTGCTAAAGAATCTACCTAATTACATGGTTCCGGCACGGTTTATTTATTTGCAAGCGATGCCGCTTACGCCGAATGGCAAGTTGGACCGAAGAGCTTTGGTAACAACGTATTTTGAGCGGCCAGAACTAAGCCAGATGTATATTGCCCCGCGTACGACCATGGAGATGACGCTGGCAGATATTTGGGCCGAAATTCTTTCGCTGAACAAAGTTGGCATTAAAGATAATTTTTTTGAGATTGGCGGTAACTCTTTAAACGCTGTGCGTTTGGCTAGCGCGATACAAAATACAATTAAAAAAAGCGTACCTGTGGTAAAGATTTTTGAATTTAGCTGTATCGATAGGCTCGCTGCTTACTTGGAGGGAGTCGTTAATACGACGGCTGCAGAGATGTACCGCGAACGAGCGCCTAGAGCCCGCGATGCTAGAATTTCTGCCAGTACGGATGGGGTGGCTGTAATCGGAATGGTGGGGCGCTTTCCGGGAGCACCTACTGTGGAAGTGCTTTGGCAAAACTTAGTAAATGGTGTGGAGTCGATATCCCACTTTGCTCCCGATGAACTTGACCCTTGGGTTGAAGATGAAATACGCAAAGATCCAAACTATGTTCCATTTCGAGGAATATTGGCCGACGCGGATAAATTCGATAATAAGTTTTTTGGCATTGGCCCGCTGGAAGCCAAAGTAATGGATCCGCAGCAGCGAGTGTTTTTGGAGTTGGCATGGTCAGCTTTAGAGAAGGTCGGTTATACCGCGGAAGATTTCAAGGGCATGATCGGTGTATATGCAGGCATTGGCGATAATCACTATTACACACGCAATGTGCGCGGCCATAAAGATCTTATAAAAACCGTTGGTAGTCTCGTTGTTGGTTACGGCAACGAAAAAGATTACATCGCCACACGCGTTTCATTCGCGCTCAATTTAACTGGGCCGAGTGTGAGTGCAAACACCGGTTGCTCGACGTCTCTACTGGCAATTGACATGGCCTATAAGGCCTTAGAAGACGGCGAGTGCGATATGGCATTGGCTGGTGGGGTGGATATACATGTTCCTCAAAAGACTGGGCAAATATATCAACAGGGGGGAACCTTTACTATCGATGGTCATTGTCGTCCGTTTGATGCCGAGGCTACTGGCACGATGTTTTGTGATGGTGCGGGTATCGTAGTGCTCAAACGTTTAGCTAACGCCATTGCCGACGGCGATAAAATCTATTCCGTTATTCTCGGTATAGCTAAAAATAACGATGGCTCCAATAAGGTCAGCTTTTTAGCACCAAGCGTGGAAGGGCAGACACAGGTAATTACCTTGGCACAGGCGCAGGCGAATGTCACCGCGGACACAATCTCCTATGTCGAAGCTCATGGCACGGGAACGCCTTTGGGTGATCCAATAGAGATTGAAGCGCTAACCAAAGCGTTTAGGATTACCTCAGACAAAAAACAGCATTGTTATATAGGCTCGATTAAAGGGAATGTTGGTCATCCTACAATTGCATCCGGTGTGGCTGGCTTTATAAAGGCGTCGTTGGCGTTACACCATGAAAAAATTCCGGCAACCTTGCATTTTAAGAAAGCCAATCCAAGGATTGATTTTGAGAATAGCCCGTTTAAGGTGGTTTCATCTTTGACTACTTGGCCACGAACTAAAACCCCTAGGCGAGCTGGGGTGAGTTCATTTGGCTTCGGCGGCACCAATGTGCATGGGGTGCTGGAAGAAGCCCCACTGCAACAACCTTCGGGGCCATCACGGGAAGAAAAACTGTTAGTCTTTTCTGCCAAGTCAGAACCGGCACTTGGACGAATGCTCGATCAATTTGCCTGCTTTGCTGAGGACCAAAAGTTCGACCTCGCTGATGCGGCCTACACACTGCAAATAGGTCGCAAGCATTTCGAATATAGAAGGTCTTTAGTGTGTGCTGATATTGAAATGGTTAAAGCGGCAATACAAGAAAATAAAGCCATACCAGTAACGCGACTCACAACACTGCAACCCCATGTGACCTTCATGTTTCCTGGCCAGGGTTCTCAGTACACCAACATGGGTCGAGACCTGTATCAGAGTTCGGCGATCTTTCGAGAAAATGTAGATCGCTGTTGTGATCTTTTAGCCCCAATTATGGAAAGAGATCTAAGGGAGCTTTTATTTCCTCTAGCTGGCGATGAAGAAAGTGCTACCGTGTCTCTAAAAGATACCTATTACACACAGCCGGCATTATTCACCATCGAATATTCACTCGCCCAATTATGGATGAGTATGGGCGTGCAACCACAGGCCTTTGTTGGGCATAGTGTGGGCGAATTTGTTGGCGCTTGTTTGGCTGGGGTATTTTCACTTAAAGAAGCCTTACCCTTGATTTCCTTGCGAGCAAAGTTAGTGCGTGGCTTACCCAGTGGATCAATGCTTTCTGTTCGCTGTAGCGCGGAAGAAATTTTAGATAAGCTCAACGATGATGTGCAGTTAGCTGCGGCCAACAGCCCTAAGCTTTGCGTTGTTGCAGGGCCTACCGAAGCAATCCTCCGTTTTGCAGAAGCGATAGAAAAAGAGGGTTTAGTTACTCGTCACCTACATACCTCTCACGCATTTCACTCCGCCATGATGGATCCAGTGGTAGGCGATTTTGTGGCGGCGGTTAGTAAGATTAAGTTGTCTGCGCCAAGCATGCCGTTAATGTCTAGTTGTAGCGGCGATTGGATGACACCAGAGCAAGCCACATCGCCGGAGTATTGGGGGCAGCATTTACGTAGTCCGGTAATGTTTAGCAACGCAATAAGTAGTTTAATGGCTAGCGTGTCGGGTGTCTTTCTTGAAGTAGGGCCGCGAGATGTACTTACGACTTTAGCGCGGCAGCAAGCTAAGGGTGATCGGCGAGGCGCAATAATTCCGTCGCTCGCCAATAGTGGTGAAGATAGAAATAAAAACGAGTG
The DNA here is from genome assembly GCF_001922985.1 of Teredinibacter waterburyi. GTDB lineage: Bacteria > Pseudomonadota > Gammaproteobacteria > Pseudomonadales > Cellvibrionaceae > Teredinibacter > Teredinibacter waterburyi. The sequence goes on along the minus strand of NZ_MRUH01000026.1, from coordinate 36,632 downwards.
GCAAGATGTCTTGTCGGCAATGGGAGCACTTTGGCAAAACGGCACCAATATCGATTGGAAGGCTTATTATGCCGGGGAGCGACGCCTTCGTATTCCATTGCCGACCTATCCTTTCGAACCGAGTTCGCACTGGCTTAAGCCGCCGCAATTTGTTGCTCATCAAACTGAAGAATCGGTGCGCGAGCTAGAATCAGAAACCGCTGCAAAGGTTACTAAACAAGCACCTGGCGGGCGAGATTCCGTCATGAACGCTATCGTACAAATAATCAGCGAAACGGTGGGTATCGAACTACAACGAAGTGAGGAAGCCACACCCTTCATCATGCTGGGTGCCGATTCTTTAGTGCTTATGCAAATGTCGCGATTGGTAAAAGATCGATTGGGGCTGGATGCAAATTTTCGACAGCTTTTAGACACCTATACCACACCCGAGATTCTTGCAGATACAGTGCGGAATCGGAAAGTGAACAGCGTCATCGATGATTCCGTTGCTGTTTCCTCGGCCGAAATTCCGGAAAGCAAAACAAAACGAAATGCAGAGCTAAATGCAGGATTAAATGCAGAAGAGCTACGACATGTTGTACTTGGTCGAGATGAACATAATTGTCTAGCCTGGTTCGTGAGTGATGAGAGCACAGAATTGATTCGACAAATTCGAACGTCATAGCAAAACATGATTTCTGGGGAATGATAAGCCTAAACGAGAAAACAAAACCATATAGATGAGACATGGAATAGCTAGATATAAGAAAAATATTTAAAAACACGGGGAATTGGAACAAATATTAGCTAAAAATGAGAAGGGTTATGGTCAGTCCAGAGAGAGAAACGGGTGATGTAACGACGTTTCAGGTTGCACATGATCATCCGAATAAACGGCAAGTATTTCAGCTATTGGCGACTAAAAGCCAGTCGGCAATGTGGCGCTTTGCTCAGTTGGGGGCTCAACAAAACTGTTCCTTCAACGAGACTTTTTGTATCTCTCTACTCGGTGTGGTTGACGAAGAGATACTGTTGAAGGCCTTGCAATGCTTACCCATTATTCACCCCGTAATTGGTGGCCGATTTAGTGCAGTCGGCACTACATTGTTGATCCCTGATAATTGTAAGTTAAATATCATTCAGCTTGATCTCGCCCATCTCAATGAGCAGCAGCGACAATTACAATGCGAAGCAGAAGCATACCGGCAGAGCCACCAGCCTTTCGATTTGGCCACCGGCCCCTTATTTCGTGCATCGCTGCTTAAACTTAATGTGGCAGACTTCCAATTGTTTATATCTGTTCATCATATTGTCTGTGATGGTTGGTCGCTCGACGTTTTGTTGGACGATCTAGGAAAAATATATACTGCCATGTTAGGGGAGGGGAGATTTCCAAATCCATCTAGACTGGGAGTCGAAGTATTTGTTGATCATATAAACTCCGATCTATACGCCGAGAAAAAACAAAAAAGTGCCGAGTACTGGAAAGACAATCTAAAAACTATACCTAATAAACCCCTTCTGGCTGAAGAGGAAATAACGCAACAACATAAGCAGACTTTTGACTTTGAAAACTACGTGATTAAAGGAGAGTCGTTGGCTCTGATTAAACGTTTTGCTAAGGCCCAGGGTTTAAGTCTGTTCGCGTTAATGTTTGCAGGCTTTGCCATCCAGTTGCAGCGAAAACTTAAACTTCAAGCGTTGGCTATTTGCATTCCGGTGGCTCGGCATCTTGACGCAGAAATGGAAAATTCAGTTGGCAATTTTGTCAGTATGCTGCCGGTAACCTGTTTTTTTAATGAAGAGCAAACCTTTCTTGATCTGTGTAACCACGTGCATCAACAACTGCTAGATAGCCGAGAACACGCAGCACTTGATTTAGATGAAATAATTGACATCCTTGGCGTGGAAAGTGAACAAGATAAAGCGGCTTTCAAGTTGGCGCGATTTGTACCCGTGCACAAATATACTCCAGAAGAGCTGCGTTTTGGTAATGCGAAGGTAGACTATAGGGGCATCCCCAGAGCGTTTGACACTTACCAAATCAGTCTAAGTATGTTGCAAGGGGGGGATGATATCAGTCTCTATGTTACCGGTGATTCGCTTTGTTTTAATCAGCAATACCTGGTGAAATGCTTACGTGAGCTGGAAACGATTATGCTCTATGGCAGCGTTAGTCCTATGACATTATTGCAAGATCTGGAGCTAAGTAATGAGTCCAAAGAAAAAATACTTGCAGCTAAGACTTCGCTACCTAAAACGGATATTGAAGTGAAGTTAAAGAGCATGTTTAGTTCGGTTTTAGGTCATGCGGATCTTAGTGTTGAGAGTGACTTTTTTCACTTGGGAGGGACTAGTAAATTAGCTGAAAAACTAGTTGAAAGTGTTAATAGAGTGTTTGATGTCCGTCTAACGCTGCAAGATTTACAGGCGCAGCCCTCGGTAAAACATTTTGCGCAGTTAGTTCAACAGGCGGGGGGGCAACTGGGTAATCTAGTCGTTTCTCTCAATCAGCAGCGAGGGCGACCAAAGCTATTCTTCGTTTGTGGTATCGCACTTTATGCGCCGCTTGCCCATAACCTTCAGGAACACTTTGATTGTTTTGGTATATTTGTCTCGGAGGAAGAGGAGTTTTTTAATCGACATGAGGAGGTATCTGGCATGACTGTTCCGCAGTTGGCCTCTCTTTATGTTCGCGCTATTAAAAAGCATTCACCTGATGGCCCCTATGTTATCGCCGGCGTTTCATTTGGTGGCATTATGGCCTTTGAAATTGCATGCCAGTTAGAGCATAGCGGCGGGGCGGTTCCAGGTTTAGTGATATTAGATACTATTTTGCCAGAAGCGATGACCCGCGACTGGTTAGCGACAGTCCAGAATATTTTACGAACACTGCAAGGCAAACTTAAAAAACTTAAACGTAAAGCTTCAAATCTTCCCTCAACCACAGCTAAAACTAACTTCCGTGACAAAAAGAATGCGCGCTTTTGGGATGCCGTACGTGGCCGATCTACTACAACTTATTTAAGAGGCGATCAAACTAGCCATATTCCAAGCTTGGTTATACGTGCGGGAGATAAATCGAATTTCCCTACCTTTCTGATAGCTCGAGACTTAGGCTGGGGGGATAAACTTAAAGGTCCGGTCACCTATGTTGAGGCTCCGGGATCGCATCTGGGTATTCTAAAAAGTAAGGTTACGGCAGACCTTATAGCAACCTATATCCACGGTGGTTTTAAGCCCAGTACTGCGGTAGTTTAAAAGCCATTTTGGGTTGACGTGCACTAAAGCATAGTTGAGGGGCTAGCTAGTGATGTTGAGCCTATGTTTGTACTCGTATTAGAGTTGTCTAGGTTTTTATCCTTGCCTACCAGTTTACCTTTTGACCACTGCGAAACGAGGTTTCCACAATAATGCTGGTGTTATCCTTGGCTTTATCTAGGTCGTCAATAAGCTGGTTGTAGTTCAGCTTGCGCGCACTGTTGGCGCGGCCATGAATCCCAACCCATGCATTACGTCCGGTGTTTTTTGCGACGTATAGACTGCGGTCGGCAATATCGACTACCTGCTCCCAGGAGAATGCAGCGGGAAAATCCTGATAAAACGGAAAATAACTATAGCCGACAGAACAGGTTTTTCGAACCACTAGCCCGTTTTGCATTTCAAAATGAGCCTGTTTTACCTCTCGTCGAAACCGTTCCGCTAATTGGCTAGCTTCGGAACGATCGCAAAAGCGAACGATTACCATAAATTCTTCACCGCCCCAGCGAATAATATAGTCCGATGTGCGGAACACGCGAGTAAGCAGCTCGGAAAACTGTTTAAGGATCATATCGCCTGAAATGTGGCCGTAGGTATCGTTCACTTGTTTAAAGTGGTCGATATCGATCAGTATAAATAATAGGTTAGCATTTTTCGGAAACTGATCGTTGCTAGAAAGCGACTCGTACTTGCGAGAGGTAATTGCAATGTCGGCTGCTATATTTTTAAGCAGATGCCGTCGGTTGTGTAGTCCAGTTAATTGGTCGGTATAGCTGGCAAGCTCTAACTGTTGATTTTGAATTTTCAATTGCTCAAGCATCTTCGCTTTCGATACCGCCGACACCGCATGTGAGTGCAGCTTTTTCATGGTGTCGATATCACTTTGCTGAAATACGCTGCTGCCTAGCATGTTGGCAATAATCAGCAAACCCGCCACTTCATTTTCAATCTGGATGGTCATAACAAGCACGCTTTCGGGAGCCTTGCTCATGCTGTTCAATACTTTGACTTTCTTGGGGTTAACAATATAAACCCCCTCTTTAGAGGATTGCGTCCATTTACCTAGGCCATTGAAAAACTGGTTTCTATCGATGGATTCTGGAACCGCGTCATCAAAATTATTACGCACTTCTAAGGCGACTAAACGAAAGTTTTCATTGGCATCGTCAATCAACCAAAACCCAGAGAAAGCGGCATATTTAAACAGCGTAACCGACTCTTTAAGCAAGACGTTTACAAGCCCTTCCATGCTACTTTGTCGATTAATCAAGGTGACAACGTTGTCTAGACGTTCCAGCTCCATATGAGCGGCTTTAAGCGTATTGGTACGTTCATTTACTAATGACTCTAGGTTGCGCGTAATGTCTAAAAGTTGCAGATGTGTTTTAACACGAGATAATAGCTCGTTCTTTGAAATGGGCTTGACAAGAAAATCATTGCCGCCTGAGACAAAGCCTTTTACTAAATCCGAGGCAAGGTGTTTGGCTGTGACAAATATAATGGGTAAATCGTGAACTGGGTGAGTGGCTCGAATACGCAGTGCTGTTTCGTAACCCGTCATGCGCGGCATCATCACATCGAGGAGTATTAGGTCGATACTCGTGTCTCGCTCGAGAACTTCAATGGCTTGGAAGCCATCGGCAGCTTCCGATATGCGATAATTATGTAGTGACAGTTGGCTGATTAACACTTGACGGTTTACCGGATCGTCGTCGACAACCAGTATGTGGAACTGACCGAGGTCTATATTGGGTGATTCAGTCACTAACTCCTCGGTTGCATCCACGTGCGACATTTCAACGACTTTGTTGATGATTTCGCTGGTGGCAATAGCATCGAGCGCTAAAGGTTGATCAGAGGTCTCCAGCTCAAACGTAAATGTCGAGCCACGGTCAACCTCAGAGGTAACGGTAATTGCGCCACGATGGAGCTCAACCAAATTTTTGGCAACCGTTAACCCTAAACCCGTCCCTTCAAATTCTCGTGACTCTTCACCGCGCCCTTGTGCGAAAGAGTCGAATATATTTTCGATCTGGGAGTCGGGAATTCCTATTCCTGTATCTTCAATGGAAACCTGCACCTTGTTGTTGTGCTGAACGGCGCCAATGCGAACGTGGCCTGTGTGGGTAAATTTGATTGCGTTGCCGATTAGGTTGTAAAGAATTTGTTGCAGTCTGTCTTCGTCGGCTAAAACATTGGGCAGGTTGGCATCAATGTTTAGAGTAATATCTAAATCCTTTTTTTCCGCAAGCGGCGACACCATGGTTACAATGGAATTACAGACCGCTTCCAAGCTAACGGGCTTAAGGTGGAGTTCTAATCCTTCTGTTTTGATGCGCGAAAAATCGAGGATGTCATTTATCAAATTCGAAAGCCGTCTTGCGCTTCCAGCAATCATCTTTAAGTGCGATCGAGATTTTAAATGTAGGTCGTCCTGATGCTCGTCGATCAACGATTCTGTAAGCCCGATAATGCCATTTAGTGGGGTTCGTAATTCATGGGAGGTGTTGGCTAAAAATTCATCTTTCATTTTGTCGAGAGAGCGTAAATATTCAACCTGCGCCTGTTCCGCTCGAATTTTATTGCGTTGCGATCTGAAAATTGCGTAGATAATTGCGGCGCCTATAGCAAGGTAAATGAGGTAGGCCCACCATGCTAACCAAAACGGCGGTAATACAATTATGCGAAGCTCTGTGCCTTGTTCATTCCAGACGCCATTGTCGTTTGAACCTTTGACCTTAAATAGATAGCTACCGGCATTTAAGTTGGTATAGGTTGCGGTGTTTCGGTCGGCTGCTTCAATCCAGTTTTTGTCGAAGCCTTCGAGTTTATAGGCGTAAAGATTTTGTTCTGGGTTTTGATAGTTGAGTGCTGCGAACTCGAATGAAATCATCGACTGGTCGTAGTTTAGTGTGATTTCTTTAGTGAGGCTTATATCTTGGCTTAACGGCGATTCACCACCAATAGCAACGGCTTTATTGAATATGCGAAAGTCGGTAATACGGATGGGGGGAACAAACTTATTCGATTCAATATGATGGGGGTTGAACACGGTCAGCCCTTGTGTCGAGCCAATATACATGTTGCCGTCGCTGTGATGATATGCGGCATTGCGACTAATAATATTGCCTGCTATGCCATCATCTTTGTTGATATTTTCAAACGAAGCAGACTGTCGATCGAATTTGCTGATGCCTTTTAGTGTTGTTAGCCAAATGTTACTGTCTTGGTCTTCGGTGATGGAGGTGATGTAGTTGTGTGGCAGTCCACTTTCGGTTGTGTAGTTTGTGAATTTCTGGGTTTCGGCATCTAAAACACTCAGCCCGCCTTCGGTGCCAATCCACAGATTATCAGCCGAATCTACGAACAGGCTAAATATACTGTCGTGAACAATTGAATTTGGGTTGTTGGCGTCGTGGAAAAATGTTTCGAATGTATCGGTTGCGGAATCGTAGCGATTTAAGCCGATAAGTGTACCGACCCAAATGTTTTTTCTGGTGTCTTCAGCCAAGGCGCGAACAAAACGATGGCTAATAGCATCTGGGTTTTTGGGGTTAGGCCGGAAATGCGTCACTGCTCCGCTGGCGATATTCATTCGGTCGAGACCACGGGCTTCATTTCCCACCCAGAGATTCCCGTCGGAATCCGCAAGTAACGCCCAGATGTAGTCACTGCTTATACCGTTGGAATCGTCATTGACCGATTTAAACCGTTGAAATGTTTGACTGACAGGATCAAACAAATTCAACCCGCCAGACCAAGTGCCAAACCATTGATTGCCTTCGGCGTCCTGTTCTATTGCGAGTACTGCGTTAGCGCCTATTGTTGTTGGCTCGGTTGGCTGGTGGACGTAATGTGTAAAGGTGTTAGTTGTCGGGTTAAACAGTGACGCGCCGGATTCAGTGCCAACCCAAATATTTCCGTCAGTCGCACTGTGAATGGTATCGATTGCATTGCTGAGCAGGGAGTTAGGATCGGCTGGGTCGCTGCGGTATACCTTGAATGCGCTGGAGCGTAGATTGATGTAGTCAACTCCGGACGGAAATAATGCAACCCAGAAATTTCCGCTGGTATCTTGGTAAACGTCGCGAACTTTGTCACTGTTAATTGTGCGGATATCAAATGGATTGTGTCGGTAGTGGCTAAAGGTGTTTGTTGCCGGGTTGTAAATGTTTAAGCCGCCGTGGTCTGACGTGATCCAGAGCGTTTGATCATTATCAATAAAAATGCTCCACAGCCGGTTTGTGGAGAGGCTGTTAGGATTATTTTCATCATGCTGAAATAGACGAATAGCGCCAGTATCTGGTTCAAACCTGTAGAGTCCATTATCCGTGGCCAGCCACAGCGTGTTATTTACATCTGACTTGATGTTGCGAATACTGACACTTTCCCCGCCGCTCACCTGCTCGCCAAAATTGAAGCGACTGAAGGTTTGTGTGACGGGATCATATAAATTCAGTCCGCCGTATTGTGTCCCAATCCATAAACGTTTTCGTTTATCTTGATGTATCGAGAAAACAATATCGTCGCTTAAAGATTCTTGATCGTTGGCGTCATGGCGAAAATGGGAAAACTTTCCGGTTTCCCGATTGAAGAGGTCTAAGCCGTCACGCGTGCCAAGCCATAGATTCGCGTCCGAATCTTCGAACATTGTGTAGAGATCGTTGTTGCTAAGACTGTCGGGGTTGGACGGGTCGTTTTGAAAGCGTGTAAAGGTATTGGTTTCTCGGTTAAATCGATTTAACCCGTTGGGTGTTGCGACCCAAAGCGTTTGCTGGCTATCTTCGAGAATATCCCAAATGAAATCGTGACTAATACTGGTTTTGTTTTTGGGGTTGTGAAGATAGCGTTGAAAGGCTACGCCATCGTATCGTGCCAGCCCATTGCTACCGCCAAACCACATAAAGCCCATATGGTCTTGAAAGATCGCATTGGTTTCGCCTATGGGTAGTTGATTGTCCGTTATCGCGTGTTCAAATCGGAGGTTATAGCGCTCCGCAACGGCAGAAGGCGAGGCGAAAGTATTCAGCACCAGCAGCGTTGCAAAGGTAACTCTGCAGCTCAGCCTCTTAAACGATGAAAAAGTTAGGGGTTTTATTATACTTTTCATTGTAAACGGCAATGTCAGACCTAATGGGCGAATACTTTAGAGCAGCATTTGTTCTAAAGGCTCGACGGGTTTATTACTCATTCTAGACCAAAGACTTAGGTGCCACTAGTATGCTGTTAACCTACCGTGCCGATGAGCGCTTTTCTCCTGTTCGCGCAGTAAAGGCGTCCCAGTAAAAAAGCCCCGGCGTAACCGAGGCTTTTTCAGGTTGCGATAGGGTTTTCTTAGTTTAAAAGATTGTCGCCACAGGCCAACGCAGATATACACGTCTCGTTGTTTTCATTACCCCAACCGCTAAGGGTTGTCTTGCACACCTTTAGTTTCCAGCCATACCAGTTACATTGGAGCGCTCCAGTCGAATTTGAGGGCTCGCTCGTTGGCGCAGGTGTAGCTGTTGGTGCTGGCGTCGGTGTAGCTGTCGGCGCAGGTGTAGCCGTTGGTGCTGGCGTCGGTGTGGCTGTCGGTACAGGTGTTGGTGTAGCCGTCGGTACAGGTGTTGGCGTCGCTGTCGGTTGAGGTGTAGGTGTCGAACCGCCACCGGTGCCATTTGGCGCATCAAAATAAGGTTTGAGCCACTTGCCGGCTTTGGTTAAGTCGGCATCGGTCCAGGGACCACCCATATAGGAGGTAGGAGCGATGATAGACGACGCTTCATCCTTGTTGCCCAGCGACCAGTTCACCCAGCTGAGCTTGTGTTTGTTCATAAATGCCATCCACTGCTCTGCAACCTGTAGATTGGACTTACTGGTACCTACGTCTGATGAACCCCACTCCGAGATAAAGATGGGGGCGCCAGCAGCCAGAGCGTTTTCGACCTTGCCTTTCATCTGATTGATATCATGCGTGGCGGCATAGAAGTGAAAGGTATACATGATGTTGCTGAAGCTCAGTGGATTGGCTGCCGCCTTGTCTACGTCTTGACTCCAACTTGGCGTGCCAACCAGGACGACGTTGTCTGGGTCATTGCTGCGAATGGTTTTAATAATCGTATCAGCGTAGGGCGACACGATGGATGTCCAATCTGCTGCTGGAAGGGGCTCATTACATATTTCGTAAATGATGTTCGGGTAGTCGCCGAAATCTTCAGAAATGATTCGAAAGAATTCGTTAGCCTCTTGGGTGTAATTGGTTGGGATATTATGGATATGCCAGTCCACTATCACATAGATACCGGCGTCAATCGCATCTTCAATGGCGCTGCGTGTACGCTGTACCATCGCTTCCTTATCGGACATATAGCCGCCCCAAAAGTCGGTCGCATCGGTTGGACTGTAGTCTTCAATATACATCGCCAAGCGTACAACTTCGGCACCAAAAAACTCGGCGGTGTGCGGAATGGTTTCGCGTTCAACTAGTGGAAACCACTGTAAACCGTGAGTACTTATCCCTTGTAGCTGAACGGGGTTGCCATTCTGGTCACTTAATTGCGTGCCAATAACCTGCAATTTGCCATAGGTATCAACAACATTAGACCGGAAGGGGCTTGGGTTACTGTTCGCCTGTTCTGCGTCGCCAGACCCGTTAGGTACAAATGATGAATCGTTGGTGAGTAAAATCTTATCTAGCTTGAGATCAGGGCCACCCTCGTGCTGAACGAAGGTAATTGTGTGGGTACCAGCCGTAAGATTTAACGTCAGTCCCGAGTTTGACCAGTTCCAGTTTTGACGAACGGCATCGGTACGGGAGTCTGCTGCCCACTCCATCCATTTGGCGTTGTCATTGTAATCGCTGACGTTGTCCACGCTGACCTCATAAGGACGAATTCCTCCCCACGGGGTGATCATGCGGCCCCATAGTGCATAACTACCGCCGTTTGCGATATTGACACTAAAGGTGATGGCGCCGTCATCCGCAGAGCGAGAGCCGTAGTCGCCCCACTTCCAAGAGGCGAGGAAAATATCTTGAGATGCGGCTGGGTCGCTTTTGACGACGATCGGGCTGTACTCAGCACCGGTTTCAGCTTCGATCCACAAGTAATCGGCCGCCTGGGCATTTGCCGCGCAAAACAATGCGGGCACTAGTAGGTTTAGGATCTTATTCATTGTACGTAACCTCAGGTTTCAAGGGCTTGCTGATTTATTAGGTTCACAGGGCTGTGCGTTAAACCGTCGTCCGACCTAGAACAATACCTGTGATGCATTTGCTGTGAGGAGAGAACTAAAAAAGCTATGAAGCTAACCGCTTTTCTTACGCTCATCAGCGTGGCGCATAGATCATTGAATAGGTATTCTAAGTTACATAGAAACCGAGAGGCAATAATAAAGTGTGAGCACAAAACAACCATGCTTATGCTAAATAGTAATTACTAATCAGACTATTGTCGTATTTTGTTGTTTGGTTCCTTGCTCCTGATTTGCGCAGCTTATTAGTATTTTTTCTGGAACTTGGAGGAAAAAGGGGGTTGGAAGTATAAAGCGGGCTGTTTTAGGTCGTATAAGTTATGAACTTCCGTTAACAACGTATTTTGCGGCATTAAAAAGCGAGACCTTTATCACAAAAGGTGTTTATTTCCCTCCGATTTTGGCTTCAATAAAACTCATCAAAGTACTAGGCGTTATTCCGACTCTTGGTGGAATGGCGGAAACTTATGAGAAAACAACCTAAAAAACGACCCTCAACGCATGCGTAATTGATGAATCTACGTGTTCGTTAGTGGTGTTTGTGAGATTTAGATCACATCTTTGTTAGTGGATGGGGCGTTGAGGTCGATAAATCGAGGGGGCTCATCTATGGAAGCTGTCCGGCGGCACTCGCACTGTTGCTCCTTTTTGTTGGGCTGATTTTTAAGTTTTGGGTGTTTTTGGTTGATGCTGGTGCGTCCGCTGATCGAAAACGTCGTACCCATATGGCGCCGTCTATATCATCACGGCAACGTTTTCGAGAATTACGGGCAATCCATGCTAAGCCAAGGGGAGGTAGGCGTGTAATAACGCCTATATTGTTGGATCGCCCGCCGGAAACGTTGTAGCGGAGGCTTAACCAGCGCTTCCCTAGTATTGAGAAATAACTTGGGTGCCAATAACGTGTAATATGAGGGGCAACTGTGTTGAAGAATAATGGTAATTTTAGGGAATATGTTATGTCCATGTTTTGTCGTGGTTTCGTCGTTTGTTGCATGCTCATATTGTCGGCGTGCGGTGGTTCTAGCTCTACAAGCCCAAGCTCGTCGTCGAGTTCTTCAAGCTCAAGTTCATCGAGCGGCACTGTAGCGAACGGAAATATCGTTTTACCCGATGACTTCCCCGAAGGTGCAGTGGACGACCTGCCAGCTTTAAACCTCTTTACAGATGACAGCTCCCCCGTCGTAAGCAAAGAAGACTATGTAACGGGGACTTTTTCCTTGAGCGATGGCAGCCCAGAATTGACTGAAGGCACACTCAGGATTCGCGGTCGCGGCAACTCAACCTGGGATTGGCCTAAAAAACCCTACAAATTAAAATTAGACGATTCAACCCCGCTACTGGGAATGCCAAAGAGTAAAAATTGGGTGCTCCTTGCTAACTATGCCGATAAAACCTTAATTCGTAACGACATCGCTTTTATGTTTAGCCGCAGCTTAGAAATGGAATACACGCCGCGGTCTCAGCACATAGAAGTCTGGATGAATGGCGAATACCAAGGTGTATACCAACTCGTAGAACATATTCGAATTGATAATGATCGCGTTGATATTCACGAGATGGAAGTAACCGATACCACCCCGGAAACAATATCCGGCGGGTATATGCTCGAAATCGACTTTCGGATGAGCGACGAATACTGCCAAGGCCCCGCTAGCGCCTGGGACCCAGTTTGTGTCGCTGGCGTAAATACCGATAGAGAAGATACGCTGTGTTTGGATTCAAATTATGGCATGGCCCCTTTCTGTTTGGATGAGCCAGAAACATTGCTCGAACCCGAGTGGTCCGCGCAACGAGAATACATTGAAAACTATTTTGCAAATACCGAAGCGGCGTTATTCGGCGAGAATTTTAGCGACCCAGATATAGGTTACGCCGCTTATTTGGATGTGGAATCGACAATTAACTACTACTTAATTAATGAACTCTTTAAAAATCCCGATGGTGCAACTGCCAGCGCTTACTTGACCAAAAAGCGAGATGATAAATTGTTTTTTGGTCCAATTTGGGATTTTGATTTGTCCTTGGGTAATGCCGGGTATGGCGGTATAGGTGCCACTTACGGTTGGCTTACCCGGAGTGGCACTTGGTTTGCTCGCCTGTTTGAAGACCCTGCATTCGAAGCAAAAGTAAAAGCCCGTTGGCAAGAGCTGAAAGCCGAAGGAAAATTTGAATTAATTTTTATGTATGCCGAAGCGAGAGCTAACTGGTTGCAAGCACCGCAGCGAAGAAATTTTAATCTGTGGCAGATTTTCTACTGGGAAGAATGGTATACCCGCGTTATTTTGGGCAGCTATGACCTTGAAGTGGAAGAAATGATTCGCTGGCAGCGCGCGCGATACAATTGGATGGATGCGCAGTTCAGCAATTAGTTCTATTGTTTTACCTCATGTAAGATTGCTTTCATCCGCAACGGAGAAAGCAATCAACACAGGCGGCGTCAGAAGGTTCACCAGTTTGTTAGGTATAGTATTTTCCCGCTGGTGTAACAATAGGGGCAACGCTTTAACTATTTTATTCAAATAGAGCCCAATACTTGAAGTATTTATAGGCTTTTTTATTGAATTACATTTTGTGCCGCCCCCTGCATTAGTCCATCAAACGCTTGCTGGTCCAACACCACATTATTAGAACGATCTAGCAGTCCACCGGTATCCCAATAGAATGGGAGCAAGCCGTAAGTGTTTGCTTGTTGAGTAATATACTTAAAGTAATAGGCCCGGCCATCGAGATGCAGCTGTAGGTCATCCCCGCTTAAATTACTGCGAATTCCTGTTCCAAATTCACCCAGTACAACAGGGATACCCATATCAATAAATTGCGTTTTCATTTTAGTGAACTGGGCATCCACATAGTCCTCTTCACCCCAGGTTGGGTTGTATGCCGTATCGGTAGTTGAGTGGAACCCTTCACCCCAATAAAAAAATCTATTTCCCCAGTCTTCATCCTGCTGCATTCCTGTGTAGTTCCAGGGAGAGTAAAAGTGGATTTCCATCATCATGCGACCGGCTACGGTATCCGAGGGCAGGGCGGTAATTAGCGCTTCAGTTTTATCTATGTCGGTACTTGGGCCTTGCACCACTAAACTGCGGTAAGCATTTTTTCCGCCGCTTGCACGCACTGCATCAACAAAGGTTTGATGGTAAGAAAGGAGTACAGCCATGGCCGTAGCGTCATCTACATGAGGTTCATTTGCACTTGCGAAGATCACACGCTCATCAAAATCTCGTAAGTGAGTCGCTATCTGTTGCCAAAAAGCTTTTTGTTTTGCGTTCACTTCCTCCTGCATTTCGGACGTGACATTTAATTCCAGCCAACCGCCGTCCCAATGAATGTTAACAATCACGTAGAGGTCGGCATCAATACAATACTGAACCACCGCTTTTACGCGGTCTAGCCACGCGGCTTCGATTTCGGCGGTCTCTTGGTTGGCATATTGATCCCAGGAAACCGGCAACCGTACAGCGTTGAAACCTGATTGTTTTACAAAGCTGACAAATTCAGGCGTAATCATTGGGTTGCCCCAATAAGTCTCAGACTTCCCGCCCATCGCTTCAAGCGTATTACCAATGTTAAAACCAATATTGATGTTGCTGGCTATTTCCACTGCGCTGCTATCCATTCCCGTCATATCCGGAGCAAGCGGATTAATATTGTAATCAGGATACAAGGACGCACTTCCTGAAGAGCTTGAGCTTGAGCTTGAGCTTGAGCTTGAGCTTGAGCTTGAACTTGAACTTGAACTTGAAGAATTGCTAGTACCGCTACATGCGGCAACTAATAGCAGAGAGCTGAGAATAAACAGCGCATTAAGTACTCTCATTTTTGTACACCTTATAATTATTAAGTACACCAGAGTATTAAATACAGCGTCGCAATGGATAGCGGTTTTGGTCAAAACAAAGGTTATTTGCTAAAAGTGACAGCTTTTTTTAGAAAAGTTAATGATAGTCGCATCTATATGAGAATGTTGTAGCGGCGGCTGGATTGGGTGTGGGTATCACCTTCCTGTTATTAATAAATATAGTTAATGGGGGTAAGGTCTTGCAGTAAGCAAGTAGAAGGTGAGCGGGCCGGTGCGGACGGGCTAGATAGCGGCCCCGAGGAGGAGCATGTCTGCGCCGTCTAATTGTTATGTTGAGCCGTAATTAATATCGCATGGCCACGTCCGTCGAGATGGATGGCTTGATCAAGGATCAGATCGGTTTGGCCATTATCGAGAGAGACAGTATGCATTTCACGGGTTACACCACTGGGGGAGTAATGGTGTACCGTTATTTCCACGTCTGCGGTCCAACCGGTAAAGCTCAGTGCAAACTGGGTTATTACACGAGACTGGTCGCTATCAGCAGGCCAGTAAACCAGTGCTTGGCGGTCTGTCTGTAACGAGGGCTCTAATCGGACCTGAGTAAGGCTGAAATCTAGATCAACTGAGTCGATAATTTGCAGGTTGGTCATCAATGGGGTGTGGCCCAAAAACGCGAATAAATCATCAACCGAGGTTGCCGCGCTGGTATCAGCTTGAGGGCCATCTACATTCCAGTCATAGAATGCGACACGACTCTGTTCTGGCGACAGATTGTTGCTATAAAACCAATGTAACTGATCGGCCAGTGTTCGCGCCGCGCGCGCAGCACCTTCGCCGCTCAATGCGGAGCGAGAGCCTATCTCTTCGGTCGTCCATAGGTTCAGAATGGTACTCACGCCCACCCAATCGTCCCAAATTGGTTGTAAGTTGGTGGTACTGCCTATGTAGTGAACGGAAACAGTTTGGACCATATCGTAAACTTTGACGCCTGCCATATCGTTAGCAAATGTGCCTTCGGCTTCGTAGTTCAGCAACTTATCTAACCAGGATTTCGCTTCCGTTGTACCGCCATCGCCAAGTGAGCCAAGAATAATTTGCACTCGGTTTGGGTCGCCGTATATTTGTTGGCTGGCTTTACGAGCCGCCGAGACTGTAGGTGCTAGGTAGTACTCGACATAAAATGGAATACTGTACGGATCGTAAGCTTGGGCTTGCCCAGCGATATCAACAGTTCGACTGGATGCCCAGTTACGCAGTGCTTCGCTCATGGACTCTACGGTAATTTCATTGCCCAATTGATAGTAAATTTTACCGGTACCGCTATTCAGGTTGGCCAAGGATGAAACCTGCAGGGCGACCGCCTCTTGCCATGTGGCAACTCCGCCGTTGTGGATAAAGTCCAGGTATTTGGCCATGCGCTCATCGTTGCGGGAATAGCCGGGTATGGGTAATAAAATGTCTCCCCGCTGCAGGCGGGTTGTCACTTTTTCGATGAGTAAATCCACCCGCTCGGGCGCGTCTATCAGGGAAAACCCCGTCATGGTAGTTAACCAACTCCGCTGCCATTTGGCCCAGACGGGCGGCTCGGTATCGTCGACAATACCGACGAAGCTTGTCCAGCAAGGTTTGGTATAAACCGCCGATGTTGAGTCACACGGATCATTGACGGGCGTTGGCTCTGCAGTGGGTTCTGGCGTTGGGTTAGGTTCTTCAGAGGGGGAAACCGTGGGTCGTACGGTCGGTTTCAGTGTCGGTTCTAAGGTCGGTTCACTCGAGATAGGTGGGGTGGGCACAGGCGTAGCTATTTCTGTAGGTGGCGCACTGGGCTCGAGGCTCGGCGTAACTGCCGGTTCAGCGGAGGGCTCTGCACTGGGTGCGCTGGATGGTAAAGGCGTGTTTGCCAGATTATTGCCAGAACTTTGACCACCACCGCAGCCCGTCAGAACTAAAACACCACTGAAAAATAAGAATATGCGGATGTAACTTTTAACGATATATAACATATAGACAACGTAACTACATTTAATCGGCTTGTGTGACGATATTAGATGGCAATAGGGTTGAGTATTGTAAAAGTTATTGATTTTGAGATGAGGGTATCAATCGCAGTTAAATACTTATAATTAATTGCGTCGATGCCGAGGTTCAGTCGGAGCAGGGGTACTGTTACCGACTGCTTTGGTGAGGTTCCCTAGATAATTGGTGGCCAATACAAACCCTGTAAAGGTATCCGTTACAGGGTGGTGTTTGAGTAGGCAATTGGAGGCACCTATAAAAGTGTGTCGAAAAGCTGCGGAGAAGCTTACTGCAAGCCCCCCGCAAGCCGAGTTCCTTATTGGTTGGAGCCTCTCCAATAGAGTTGCGCCTGATTGTAGGCGTCTAACCCAATCTGTTCACCTGCTATACGTCCAGGAAGGTCATCAGCTGGTGGATGTATTCCACCCCAGATACGAGAAAGGCTAGTTTGGTCGGACGCGTCCCGATACGAAGCCCACTGCAGGGTGATGTCGACGCTTGGCCCTTCTTCGAATACTAAGAACTCATTTTTAGGAGCTTCGAACTCACCAACACCGCCAGGGAACCAAGGCGAGCCAGTGAATGACGTCATGACTTCGGCAGCTGCGCGACTAAAGGTACTGTGACCGGAGACATAGCCAGCAAATGGCGGGGTCACAAAGCTTGGTCTCTGGTAGGGCCACCAGTTCTCCGCCAGTATCCAACCAACGCCGGCCTCGTCAGTATCGGGGTTGCCAATATAGTCTGGCCCTCGCCACGCAAATACGGCAATTTTTCCTTCCTCTCCGGCAAGGTGGGCATGATGCTGGCCTTCCGCCGTCGTGCTCTGAGTGACGACTTCTATCAGCCCAGGATACAAACGAATGCCGTCTGGGTGGTAGGAGCTTTCATTGATGTCAGAGGATTGTCCAAGGTCTGCCATGTAGCGCAGTGCGGAAACGGGGCGGGTGTAGTCGTACCAGCCCTTCATTCCCCAAGCTGAAATAGCACTGTCATGCATTGCTCCAGCAAGTACGAGATAACCTTTGACGTCCCACTCGAGGTCATCGACGTCTTGGCCTCGCCCACCGATTCGCTTGTCAACCAAGGGGTGGTCGCTCACGTAATTGAAAATCGTGTGCCAGTGCCCTGGAGGTGTCTCAGAGTCTGGGCCGTCAGCCCAGAACTCCGCCAGAACACGTGTGTAATCCCCTCTCGGTACAATTTGTGGTGTGTAGGGTTGGCCGGTTACGGGGTTGGCTGTGTAACCCACTCCCCAGTCTCCGCCGGTGAGATGGTCATAGTAGCTTTCGTAATTGTCTGCGGCGGGTAACGAAGAGTTGCCGAATGACGCGGGTGAAATATCAATCATCACGCCATCGGTTGGGTCGAGGTGCGAAGACCAAATGGAAACCATCTCTACACCCCACTTATAGTATTCATCACCCACGCCACCAAGGTGAGGTGGGGCACCGGGATCGTGGTACACCCAGTACTCATTGCCATCACGGGTATGAATGGTCAGGTCTTCGGGTTGCAGTGCAAACGGAGTGACAGTACCCCATTCAGGGCTGAGAAACTCAGGGAAGCCACCAACAACCAAGTTTCCAGACTGATCGATAAAGAAGTTCAGAACCAACGGCTGCCAGCGGTTAGGGTCCGACATATCTGGATTTCCGGGGCGGCCAGGGAGCAGTGGGTCGTTGACGGGCTGATAAAACAGGTTGGCGTAGCCGCCAGCCTCATTGGATGTATCTGAGTCACCAAATGCGAGTACAGTCGCGGCGATAGTGTTACCGAACGAGGCTGGGCCGCCAATAAACTCTGTGGTGAAGTTTTTATCGTAACCCAGTAAATCCATCAGGTTGTCGAAAGCCAGTTGCGATTCGGCAGCCTTGGGGGAGCTGGCGAATCTTGAAGACAGAACGCGGTAAGCCGCGTAGCTGATGGCTTCTGCTCGGAAGGCTGGAACATTGGCGCGAGCAGTTCCCAGGCGTTTATCGATATGCAATACCTGATCTGCGCTACGGCTATAACCGGCCCAAGCATCGTACATAGCGGCGGCGGTGTGATACAGATTACGAGCATGTACGGTAGGGCGTGCAAAGTCAGCCCGGATAGCATCCAAAAGAACTTCATTCCACTGGCGGGCAACAGACGTTGTGTCGCGCAGGTTTATGAAACTACCACGCGGTACGGCACCAGTCTTACCATTAGTGTTGGTAACGGTTATGCCACATGAAATGTGGGATTCGGGGCCGACAGTAACGCTAGCGAGAATGGTGTTTTCGTCCAGCACGGTGACAGAATTAACGGTAACGCCCGGGTTTTTACACACCTGAACACTGGCGCCTTCCTGAAAGCCTGTTCCTGTGATGGTCAGCTCAAGCGTCTGCCCTACAACAGCGTTATTAGGGCTGATGTTCTGAATAGTTGGGTTGGGCAGGCAGCCTAAATCGGCAGCCACTGTTCCGTCTTCCGACACGCTGTAACATTTGTTCGCTTCGACGTTAGTCAGAGAGGTAACGACGCCACTCGGCCAGTGAATATCGACCGAGTCTGCCTGGTTAGCAACACCGAGACCAAAGTGTACATCCAGGCTGGATTGCGAGTGCGAACTCATACCTCCAACTATCTGGCGCATCATATTCACACTGCCAGCACTTACTTTAATAACCGCACCAATAGCATCTACGTTGGATTGAGGTGCTCCGGCGCCGACAAGCTTAAATTGAAGCCAGCGGCCGGAATTAGCTGTGTCGTTTCGAAACAGGCGAAGTCCGCCTGTGCTGAACCCATCGCCTTCACTTACCACCGCGAAATCGATATCACCATCGCGATCGTAGTCGGCCGTGGCCAACCCTGTGGGCCGGCTGCCTCCGCTTCCAGCAAGGGTAACTTTGGTAAATGTGCCATCAGTATTATTGATGTAAAGCATGGGCCCAGAAGCTGCCGCCATCAGGAAGTCTTCATAGCCATCCTGATCGATGTCGACAAAATCGATACCCCAGGAAAACTCACCATCGATGCCGGCGGCAAGCGCGGTATTGTCCTGAAACGTACCATCACCGTTGCCTAGGTACAGAACGTTACCAGCAGGCGCAGTATCGTTTGTTGATGTAAAACGGTCGGTAATATAGATATCCCAAGTACCGTTATTGTCGATATCGCCTACATCGATACCCATACCACTCCCCGCATCATCTCCAACGCCTGGGCTTAACCCAGTGACATCGATAAAGGTGCCATCACCATTATTTTTGAAGATGATGTCATGATAAAAAGGCGCGGGGTCATGTGTGGCGACTGCGACCATGTCTGGAAAGTAGTCGTCATCCAAGTGCGCACCGATGAACGCCTGCGTGGGTCTAAATGTGGTTGGGTCATCACCGGTGTTAACACCACTGGACGCCGTCACATCAGAAAATGTGCCGTCACATTGGTTTTGAAAAAGGCTGTCGATGTTCGAGGCGTCTCCGCCTGAATCGAGAACCCAGTTGCCGACATAAAGATCAAGACATCCGTCCAGATTGTAATCCAGCCATCCCCCCGTCATGCCGCGACTGGCGGAATAGCTACCGATTGGTACCGCGAGTTCACCGTCTACGTTTGCTGCGGCTGCAACATTTTGAAATAACGGCTCACCAGATATGGCTTGGTTGCCATTTTCTACCCAGAGGTTTTTAAGAAGAATATTGGCAGGGCCGTCTGGCGAATTGAACCCAAACAGTGAAAATTGTTCGTTGTTAACCTGAATATAAATATCCGAGTCACCATCATTATCGTAGTCGCCGAATACGCAACCGGACATTTCAACATTAGGTAATTCAGGCAGCAAATAATCCACCTTTGAGAAGGTGCCTACCTTGTTGTTCTGGTATAAGTGAGAGTCCCACTCGTACCCGTTGGTTACGAGTAAGTCCGGATAAGAGTCGTTATTAAAATCGATCCAGCACGTGCCTGTGACGTGGTTGCTAACACTTTCATACACATCGCCCCCCACACCAGCTTCAACCGTTACATTGGTAAACTGGGCTTGAGCATTAGCTGAGAGTGCGCAAATAGTATTTAGCGCAACGATTGAGAAAAAAAATAGGCCCTGTCGGGTTCCCTTTTTGATATGCATCGATGAGTCCTCCTTGTCGAAGATGTAGTTTTAAAATGTATTTTTTATACGGTAAGTACCAATGAAGCTAAATGTGCTTGTACCATTGATTTCCTGGTTGTCGTAGCGCCCACATTTTTTTAACGGGGAGTATTGGTGTAAAAAATATCGGCGTATTTACAGGTTCGAATTACACCGCGATAGAAGTAGAAACAACTTAGTAAGTAGTAACAATTAAAACCAAGATACAAATACTTACTACTAAAGTGTTGTGTTTTCCACAGCTAGTCACCGCTGGTAATTATTCTTGAAAATCCTACCACAACAATTATAGCGACACTCGATATATCAGATAAAATTGATTAACTTGATAATAATTAACGGACGGCCATTTATGGTCACGAATCTAAAACTGCGATTCCAATGGCGTAGAAGGGCTCTAGTTAACGATCAAATCTATAGATAATGGTTGCACCAGAATGGGGCCTGCTCGCAGGGGGTTACCCATTGAACGAATACAAAAGAAGCAGGATTTACAAAAATCTATACCCTCGATTGAGACAGGATAACTAGGTTAACCACCACAAATCTTTTTAAATATCAGCGAGAACAAAGTTGAGTTTCTTTGCTGTAAAGACAAAAGTTAAGGCTGATTGCCTGTAGTTATTTGAATTTTTAAGGCCTGCGCGTCTATACACGATAAATTTCTGCAAAAAAACTTCAATTATTTGTCGAATGTTGTTTTTTCTCTCAAATGAGCAAGATTTGACCATCTCCGTCTCAATATCATCTGCGCGAAGCTTTCGGCTACATGCCTAAATGTGGTTGTTGGTTTGTATATAAAAATAATACTAGCGCTTTTTTAAATTCAAAATTCGGGTTGCAGCCTTCTCATCTAATACGCTGGGTATGGCTAACCACATTTATAAAATAATTAGCTCAATAAAATGAGGAGTCTCTTATGACTTTCAAATTATGCTCGCGCAATAGAGCGCGTTGGGTAGCATCCGCTGCGCTCGGCGCTTCATTAGCTTTAAGTTCTATTACCAGTTTAGCGGTTCCAGAAGAAGCCCATACTTGGGAAAACGTCCGTGTAGACGGCGGCGGTTTTGTTCCGGGTATTATCTTTAACCAAAGTGAACCCAACTTAATTTATGCACGCACCGATATTGGTGGCGCCTATCGTTGGGATGAACCCAATCAGGAATGGGACCCAATTTCGGACTGGGTTGGCGAAGACAACTGGGGCTATTACGGTGTTCTCAGCCTCGCCACAGATCCAGTTGACACTGACCGCGTCTACATGGCCGTGGGTATGTATACTAACGATTGGGATCCAAATAACGGCGGTATCGCCCGCTCCACCGACCGTGGTAATACTTGGCAGGTCACCGAACTGCCTTTCAAGGTCGGCGGCAATATGGCCGGCCGCGGTATGGGTGAACGTTTAAATGTTGACCCTAACGATAACAGCACGCTGTACTTCGGTGCTGAATTAGGCGAGGGCCTCTTACGTTCTACCGACTACGGCGTAACTTGGAACAAGGTCACGAACTTTCCTAACGTCGGCACCTATATTCAGGACGCTAACGACGAATGGGATTACCTCAACAAAATTCAGGGCGTGGTTTGGGTAACATTCGACCCTTCTTCCGGTTCTTCAGGTAGTGGTTCCGACCGTATTTTTGTCGGCGTAGCAGACCTTAATGAATCGCTTTACCAAAGCCTAGATGGCGGTGCGACCTGGGGAGCTATTCCGGGACAACCTACTGGATTCATACCGCATAAAGGTAAGTTCGACCACGTAAACGGTATTCTCTACGTTTCAACCAGTGATACTGGTGGCCCCTACGATGGAGCCTCCGGTGAAGTGTGGAAATATGATGTAAACAGTGGTGTGTGGACCGACATCTCGCCCATGACCATCGCCAGTGGCGATTTGTATTTTGGTTATAGCGGTTTGACAATTGACCGTCAAAACCCATCCACCATCATGGTTGCCTCCTTAAATTCTTGGTGGCCAGACTTGATTATGTTCCGCTCGACCGACCAAGGTACGACGTGGACACGAATCTGGGATTGGACCAGCTACCCATCTCGCTCCAAGCGTTACGAGCAAGACATCAGCGAAGTACCCTGGCTGGATCTGGGTGGCAACCCCAGCCCACCGGAAGAGTCGTTAAAACTGGGTTGGATGAACGAGTCAATCGAAATTGACCCCTTCAACTCCGACCGTTTCTTTTACGGTACGGGCGCCACTATTTATGGTTCAACCAACCTAACAAACTGGGATACTTGGGACGCCACTGGCAGCCTCGTAACTATTCGCCCAATGGTTAAAGGTTTGGAAGAAACCGCCGTTCAGGATTTGGTAAGCCCACCGACGGGGCCACACCTGTTCTCAGCGCTTGCCGACATCGGCGGGTTTATGCACGAGGATCTAACCGCTGTCCCAGGCTTGCCTTACCAAGCGCCATACCATGGCACAACAACCAGTATTGATTTTGCTGAATTAAACCCAGGTACTATGGTTCGCGTTGGCCATCCCGTAGGTGACGTTCCCGATGGCTTTGTTTATATCGGAGTTTCAACTTCTGGCGGAAGTTCTTGGTGGCAGGCATCTAATGCTGGCGCGCCAACTTCTGGCGGAACGGTATCCGTATCGGCTGATGGTGGCAGCATAGTTTGGAGCCCCGGCGGTTCAAGCGTTCACTATTCGACAACTTTCGGTTCTAGCTGGACAGCTTCGAATGGCGTTCCCGCTGAAGCCAAAGTCGAATCAGATCGTGTTAACCCAAGCATGTTTTACGCTTACAGCGGTGGTACTTTCTATTATTCAACGGATGGTGGTGCGAACTTTACGGCCTCTACAGCTTCAGGTTTACCTACAGCTGGTCATCTGCAATTTAAAGCGGTTCCAGGTTACGAAGGTCATATTTGGTTGGCCGGCGGTTACATTGACGATACCGATCCAAGTGTCACCACTCACGGTTTGTGGCGCTCTACCGATGGCGGGCAAACGTTCTCGCAAACTTCGGGTGTTCAAGAAGGCGACAATGTTGGCTTTGGTATGGGGCCCACTGGGGCAACGTATCCGGCGATTTATCTCGTCGGCCGCATAGACGATGTGCATGGCGTATTCCGCTCAAATGACATCGGCGGGAGTTGGGTACGCATTAATGACGACGCCAATCAGTTCGGTAACATGGGTGAAGCTCTGACCGGTGACCCCCGTGTTTATGGGCGCGTCTACCTAGGCACTAACGGTCGCGGCATTATGATGGCGGACACTCAAGCCGGAAATCCTGGTGGTGGATCGAGCACGAGTTCTTCAAGTTCGAGCTCTTCGAGTAGTTCAAGCTCTTCTTCCAGTTCCAGTTCCAGTTCCAGTTCCAGTTCCAGTTCCAGTTCCAGTTCCAGTTCCAGCTCTTCGAGTAGCTCAACTTCATCTTCTAGCTCATCATCAAGTTCCAGCTCTAGCAGCAGTGGTGGCGCCTGTGCGACGCAATGTAACTGGTACGGAACTTTGTATGCTTCATGCGCGAACCAAACCAGCGGCTGGGGTTGGGAAAACAGTGCAAGCTGTATTGGAACAGATACCTGTAACAATCAGTCGGGCGATGGTGGTGTAGTGGATAACTGCAGCAGCTCGTCTTCAAGTAGCTCTAGCTCTTCAAGTTCAAGCAGCTCGTCTTCAAGTAGCTCTAGTTCGTCAAGTTCAAGTAGCTCATCGTCGAGCGGTGGCACTACGGAGTGTGACAATATTAAATCAGGAGGTCAGTCTGGCAATGTTGGTACTACCGGCGCCTACTGTTTCAAAACACAAAACACTATTAGTGGTTGGGGCGCATCAAACTTTTCTGGCAGAACAATCTCGGTAACTATCAACGGATCTGGCGCCGCGGTCACCGTTGTCGGTGGCGCTTTACCTGCAAAAGGTGCCAGTGATTATTATCACTTTGAGATCAGCGCCGGAAACTATTCCTGGGCGTCTGTATACTGGTGGTAAATAGTTAATTTAAAGCAAGTCACTAAAGGCCGCTCTTGAGCGGTCTTTTTTTTAGGTGATGCAACGGGCAAAGGAGGACGTTGAGTTAGAGCGTAAAGTGATTAACTAACAAATGGGCTGCAACAGTAGTTTAGTATCCAAATCGGAATGGTGGATAGAGCCCAATATGGAGATTAAGCAGTTGTTTTCAGCAAGTAATAGTTGAATAATTTCAACGCTAAAATGGCAAGGATGTTAGTAGTCTGCCTCTCTAATAATGTACAGGCACGTCAGAAAATAGGCCGTGTCTCAAAAACGACAGGACGCCTCATGATTCCCTATAACTCCCGCAGATTACCCAGATTTTCCCGTCTATTTTTAATGGTTTTGTTAACTGTCAGCAGCTTTGCGCAGGCGCTTGAATGTGAATGGCGCTATATCAATCAATGGAATGGCGGTGCAACAGCCGAGTTGCACGCAAGCAACAATACCAGCTCGGCGATTACCCTTGGCAGCTTTACGGCAGGGTTTAGCGCAGGGGTAAGTATTCAGCAAGCTTGGAATGCCGCAATCACCGGCAGTAACCCCTACACCTTTACACCCTACGAGTGGAATGCCGACCTGCAACCGGGTGGCAGTATGTATGTGGGTATGCAGATTACTCTGCCCGCGGGAGAACCTGCGGAAGATCACATTCCCGTTTTGGGAGGCGAATGCAGTACTGGTTCCGACCCGAATGAGCCGCTAGGTAGTCTCGGCATTAGTACGGTTGAAAAGGCACTTGTCGGCTCAACAAAAAACCTGATGGTTTCTGTTTCACACCCCTCCACCATGCCGAGCAGGCCTTCCCTGAATGTCGCTCCATATACAACTTTTTCGCTCAGCAGCTCCACGGGAAGCAGTGGCTCCAGTTTTGGTTACACGATGAACTATGAGTATCGCGTGTCTTACGATAACCCCGGCACCTACCTGTGGAAGACGGAATCGTCTGGATTAAACCTGAGCGCCGAAAAAACGGTAGAAGTTTTTTCTGAAAGTGCGCGCCCTAGCGTGAATTACAGTGTGCCAGCGGCGATATACGCCAGCGAATCCTTCGCGTTTACCCTAGTAGGCGAAGATACAGAAAGCTTGGCGTCGTTAACACTCACTCCGCCAACAGATTCAGAATTTATCCTGCAAACCAGTGATCGCCAAAGCGACACGCTGTGGACCGATGTGTACACCGGTGCTCTGCCCGAGGGCGTGCATGAATTCTTTATATCAGCGAAAGACCCAGACGGCTTTTTAGATAATAAACGCGTTAGTGTTGAAGTGCTTGCGGCAGAGGGGGGCGATAGCAATACCCCACCAATGGTTGAAATAACTAGCGCGCCCAATTCAACCGAAAACGAAACCGTTGTGTTCAGGGCAACCATCACCGATACCGAAAGTAATATTGTGAACGCCACCATGGTCATTTACCAAATGGTAGACGGAGAGCGCACAAATCCTGTGGAATTGGTGAACAGGGACTACGAAGGTACGGGAGAGGAAAACCTGGCGGCCAGCTGGGGTTCGTTTATGGTAGGTGAAATGGTTATCGAAGTGGTTGCAACCGACGCGGAAGGCGAGCGCAGCCTTGACCAGGTTAGTTTCACGGTCGTCGAAGACGCTGGTGGATCTATTCGTATCGGTACCAATACAGCGGTTCTGGCGGGGGATGTGACAAGCGTTACCGTCAGCGCTTCACATCCGACGCGAGTGCCTTATAGCCCGTCTTTAAGCGTTGAGCCTGAATCTACCATCAGTGTATCCAGTTCTTCCTCAAGTGGCGGTGGTTCCGGTGGTTACACCACGGCTAAGACATTTGGCGTTACCTACGATTACCCAGGTACTTACCTGTTAACGGCTACCTCCGCAGGAATTGAGGCGGCCGAATTGCTGGTAGAGGTTTTCCCGCTATCAGCGATACCTAGTGCAACAATTGAAGTACCGGAAGTGATTTATGCGAATGAGGAATTCACCTTAACCGCACTAGCCGAAGACGGTGCAGGCTTGGCTGTAATATCCCTCACGGCGCCCGACGGCGTGGAACTAAGTCTGCAAAGTAGTGACCGCGCTACAGATACCTACTGGGTGGATACCTACACCGCGTCACTTCCCGAGGGGGCATACAGTTTTAGACTCTTCGTTCGCGATACCGACAACTTTACCCATACAATTACAAAAATTGTTACCGTGGAAGCTCAGGAAGAAGAACCGCCGGAAGGTGTGCTTTGGTGTGACTGGTTCGGTTACGAAGTCATCATCTGTGACGATCACAGTTTAACTGGGTTTCACTGGTTGAATAATGCGAGCTGTGTTGGTTATCAAACCTGCGGAGAGAGCAGGATTTTCACTCAGTAGATTTACTCGGAACTTGCAGAGCGGGCACTAGCAATTGAACGTGAAGCCGCAGCAACCCGCTGCGGCTTTTTTATTGGGTTGGATCAAGGCTATGACAAAAATGAGCAGGCTGTTGCGTTTTAAATAGAAAAGAAAGAACGTAAGAAGTGGCTGATTTTATGACTACCCGAATTTTGTAAGTGCTGCGTTTAACTCGACAAAGGCTCCTTCCAGCTCCCGGATGGTATCGGTATTTTGCTGCACGATACTCGCCGCTTCATCACTTAAGGTATTTACCTGTAAGCTTTGCTTAACAATGAATTCCGATGTTTGGGTCTGTTCCTCTGTCGCCGCCGCGATTTGTTGGCTAATGCCATTGATTTCGTCAATAGCATTGGCTATTTGCACAAACACTTTTTCAACCAACTCAGAGTGGTCTACATTTTCCATTACTCGGGTGCGACTCTCCTCCATCGCCTTCACTGAATTTGAAGAGCCAATAACCAAACGATTCACAATCACTTTTATATTTTCAGTAGACACTTGTGTACGTTTTGCCAAGGCTCGCACTTCATCGGCAACCACAGCAAAACCACGTCCTTGTTCACCCGCACGCGCCGCCTCAATAGCCGCATTGAGCGCCAATAAGTTAGTTTGCTCTGCAATTCCTTGAATCTCCGTCAAGGTGGTTGTAACCGCTTCGCAATCGGTTGCTAAGCCATTAATCGACAATGCCGTATCATTCAAAATATGAGACAAATCAGCAATGCCATCGCGTGAAGTTTTTACAGCTGTTTTTCCCGTGTTTTGTGCATTGGCTGTTTCTTCAGCCAAAAAAGCGGCTCGCTGAATTTGACTTGAAACACCAACAAAAGACCCATGCATATTATCCATAGATTGAGTAATCTCCGCCGCTGAGCGACGCGATTGATTGGCTATTTCAACAAGGTGGGAAGTGTTTGTTGTCAGTGCCGCCATGCTTTTATCGGCCTGCTTTTGTGCGGAAAGCGCCATTGTAATTACGCCACTAATACCGTCGAACAACCAATTGAGTCGGCCAAGTATGGCATTATCTGACGCATTCGCTCGCGCATGTATATTGATGTGCTTCTCGTCCAAAATCATCGTTTCTGTGAGCCGCACAAGCTCCTGCGATACCGAGAGTAAGCGCTGAACAAGGTTCACCATAATAACGAGAACAATTGTTTCAATCACTACGTAAAAGGCGTGCAAGGCCACAATAGACCAAGAGTGCATATGGTCAGGGAATAAGTAAATATGAAAACCAGCGTCCTGCATCATATGAATAACGACATGAAGTATTGCCGCCGCCGCCGCGGCAACCACCAAAGGTATCCAACTGAGATAGACAAAAAGAGCGGCCAAAAAAATGAAGTAACCAAAATGAGCTTCGATCATGCCGTGCATTTGGTGTACATGCAGAGACACAAATAACATAAACACCACCGCAATAATCGCGGGGGTCAGATACGGATGATCAATGACTTTAATAGCAAAATAATTAACGCACGAAAAAAAGCCACCGATAAACAACGCCAACATCCAAGTACCGTACACGGAGGCAAATGCAAAGGACATTAGCCACGCACAGAGCGTCACCCACATCATAACCTTGTCAATTTTCACGCGATAATTCATCACAAAATCAACAAGCTGGTCTCTATCTACATTACGCACCGCAATCACCTCTGAAAATCTTAAAAGACTCTTACGAAGTCTAGACGCGGTTAGATGATTAGCAGAATATTACCGCCGTTTGGCGCGCCGCTCATTAATGTATGTAAGAAATTGTTTTTGTTTGCTTATTTGTTTTTAGTGATGGGGATAACCTGCTGCCCTAAAACACGCCCTAGTGCTTTATTGATTTTAAAGGGGCTCCAATCTGTGGTCATGGGCTTTGATGTGTGGAAGCAGTATCAGAGAGTATTATCCTGATATGAAAAGCAGGATTCTTTGACTTAACCCATTATTGGGGTAAGCGCGCTGCGTTATTACATTGATTCATTCATTTATGATGGCGGCGACTACAGCTCGTCGCATTTCCACACTATGATCTCGGCGCCGCTATGCTGGCGCGTGGGGCTTATGATGCCTGTCCTAAAAAGCGCTACCTGAATTGCTAATTTTGTCGAGCCTCAACATATTTCACCTGGTTATAAAAATGTTGGTGCTTTGGTAGCGACGATTTTATACAATTTGGCGTCAAAGTAGTCCAATAATGTGATAGGGAGATTGTCGTGCCGAGCTTTCGTTTATTAATCTTAATTTTTATAGCTGTTATTTTAGCTTCGTGCGGCGGAGGCGGTGGGTCTACCACAACCTCTGATAGGGATGGGGATGGGGATGGTGTTCCAAACTCTCAAGATGCGTTTCCAGACAATGCCTTGGAATCTAGTGATTTAGATGGCGATGGGCTTGGTGATAATTCCGATACCGACATCGATGGTGACGGAACCTTAAACACAGAAGATATGTTCCCGCGTGACGCCACAGAACAAGTTGATCTAGACGGTGATGGTATCGGGGATAACGCTGATCCAGATCGAGATGGAGATGGCGTAGACAATGACGTTGATGTCTTCCCTGAGGATGCGGCCGAGTCGAGTGATTTAGATGGCGATGGGTTTGGTGATAATTCCGACACCGACGTCGATGGTGACGGGGTGGAGAATGATGTTGATTTATTTCCAACTGACGCTTCGGAGTGGGCCGATACCGATCAAGACGGTGTGGGCGACAACAGTGATGTCTATCCCCTTCACGATGCATGTGCTCTATCCGCTGAAGGCAATGGGGTCGAGTGTTATGCGACCTGGCTGGGTAAGCAGGGCGTTGATAATCTAGATATTATTTCTATTGGTGGCGACCGTTGGATTATTTTTGTTGAAACATCGCAGATTGCTGTTTTATTTGATAACAACGCGAATAGCTACGCTGAAACAGATACGCTAAATATCCCTGAGGACTCGATTAACGAACTTGTGTTTTCGGCGGCCCACCAGCGTGTATATGTTGGATACGAAAGTGGCAATATTGGCTATTTAGATACGCTAACCCTCGCGGTTAACTTGGATTTTGCAAGCACGGCTGAGGCAGTGGATGGCCTTGCCGCTGTTGGAAATTTCCTTTTAGCGCAAGACAATAGTGGCGCATGGGAAAGCCATTATATATTCAACGAGCAAGGTATACAGACAGATTGGGTAGAGTGGAATCACTACTCTAGTGTTTACGCTTGGAATGATGCGTTAGATAGAGTCTATTTTTTTCGGGATACTTCAAACCCAAATGACCTTCTTTACGAATATATTAACCAGGCTACCGGGACCATTGATAGCGACGGTGAAACGCCTTATCACGGCGATTATAGGTATAACCCACCTATCATCGTTTCACCGGATGAATCTCAGGTCTTAGTTGGCTCGGGGGATATATATAACGCAGAGAGCCTAGTTCACGAGGGTGCTGTTGGTTTGGGTTTTGACTTCGCTGCTTGGTTGGATGACGGTGGATTTATATTGCTGACTCAGCAGGTGGGTAGTTTCTCTTTGGTCCGCACCTCGTCTGAAAAACAAATCATTGAGGCGCTTGAAATAGAAGGCGATCTTGTTGGTATCTACCCTTCTTCCACGCCAGACACCTACTCAATCTTGTATTTTGAAGATGCCACATTACGCACCCTGTCTTATTTGGTTAGCAATGATATCGATGGCGATGGCGTGGTAAACGTCGAGGATGATTTTCCAGCAGATATTGCAGCCTCGGTAGATAGTGATCGTGACGGATTCCCTGATGAATGGAATAGTGGATTTAGTGAGGCTGATAGTACTTCTGGTTTAGTTATAGATGCATTTCCATCAGATTCTGCTTGTAACTTAAGTGAACACGGTGTCGAGGGCGTTTGTGATGTTAACTCAAGAGTATCCCCAGATAGCATTACACAGGTAAGTGAACTGGGCGGCGTTATATATATGTTAAGTCCGGCGAATAAAGCCGTCTATTTGTGGGATATTGCGAGCCAGACATATTTAAACCCTATTCTTCTGCTGGCTGGCGGTTATGGTAGCCCAGAATCGCTAGGGGTTTTAAACGAGACTGAATTATATGTGGGTTATTCTACTGGCGCGCTCTTCAAATATGCGCATGGTGGTGTGAATGAATCAGAAATCGTTGATTTATTTTCTGAGGCCATTCAACAAATTCTTGTGGCTGGTTCTAATAAAATTCTTATCACCAAATACGGCTACGATACACGCTACATTGCCTTGGATTCATCTGACCAAGTTACGGAGACTTACGATTCTTGGGATAGGCAAATTGCGTATAAATATACCGCTACGGGTAATTTTTATCGTCTTGAGGGCTCATCCTGGCAATATATTAATACAGTGCAATTTAATGACGAAGGGCTCGTTTCTAATACTTTGAGCCACTCATTGGGTAATGGCCTTGATGCTCAATTTATTGCTGTTTCTCCAGACGAGTCTTTGGTTGTAGCTGGTGCTGCTGTGGTATCCGACTTTCTTGATGGCGATGCTAGGTTTACCTTTAAATTACCTGGCTCGAATGAAGTTGAATTTACGGATTTTGCCTGGACTTCCAACATCGGTGTCGCGCTTACGCAAGGTGTGGAACACGATAGCCTTGTCGGTTATTCGTCGGATTTAAGTGATGCCGTATTCGAATATGAGTTAAGTGAGAGCCGTTACGAAAAAATTCTACCCTATGAGAACGGCATTGTTGCGTTTCGGTCGCTTTCTCGCGGGGTGACGATTGAGGTGGTGCCTCTTTTAGTTGACTCGGATAAAGATGGTTTGCCCTATTGGTGGGAGCTTCAACACGGTTTGAATGACCAGAACTCCAGTGATGCAAGCCTGGATAGTGACGACGATGGTTTGAGTAATACTGAAGAATTTATAGCCGGCACATCCCCCTTCTTGGAAGATACCGATGCTGACGGATTGAGCGATGATGAAGAACTTAATACCTATTCTCTTAATCCACTGCTTTCCGATACTGACGGCGACTCTATGCCGGATAGCTGGGAAGTAGAGTATGGGCTTGATGGTGCATATGCATCCGATGCTCTGTTTGATGCAGATAACGACGGTGTTGAGAACCTTTACGAATTTCTATTGGAAACTGACCCTCAGGATGAAACATCTTTTCCCGAGATTGTAAGTGATATAGCCATTTCTTTTGAAAATAGTGAAATTCCTTCTGACTGGGTGCTTACTGGGGATGTGGGCCAGGTCAGTTTGAGTAGTTCCGAGTCCCTAGTTGGAGATAGAAGCCTCTATATCGGCTCTGACCTAGAAATTTCTTGGGCTAAATATTTTGTCCCAGTGGATCTTTCGATTTCGGTCTTAACAAATTGTTATTCATCCTACGATAAAGAGGTTTCAATCAGTGTTAACGGTGAAATTTTAACGACAATTTGGCCATCTCAGCTTGATTGGGAAGAAATGAACTTAACGCTTCCGTCAGGCTATCACGATATTCGAATAGTGGTTGAAAGCTCAGATGCTTCTTGTGGGGTCTTTTTGGATGCAATACGCATCTCCCCTCTGCGCAATATTTTTGATTCCGGTGTAAGTAATGTTTCAGTGCGTGATAGTCGCTACCTTGATTTTGTAGACCTGGATGGAGACGTAATTCGAGTTATCGAAATTCCTCGAATAAACAATTACTGGGACGCTAGAGATGCAGTGGTGATGGACGATGGGAAAATTGCTGTATTTAACGGCACATTTGAGCCGAGACTAAGCGTATATACTCCAGAGCGTAATGAGTGGCGGCATATTCAAGCACCTGCTTGGTCAACGGTTAATAACAGCTCATACGGAGGTATCGGCGCGATCGGCAGTAAGGTGTACGCCACGAATATGGCTACTAGCGGGAGTTCAACTCAAGGCATCGTAGTTTTCGATCTAGAGGATGATTCGGTTAGTTATACAGAGTCGTTTGCGCTTATTGACCTGAATATTGGTCTTGATGGCTATATCTACGGACTTAGTGGCAGTTCGCTACATGTATACGACCCCGCGAGTATGAGCGTGGTTGACACTTTGATTGTCGATGATTCTAGAAGCGTCGCTGTCAGTGAAAGTGGTGAGTTATTTCTCGGAGCTTGGTCGGGGGAAATTATTCATTACAGCTCGAGTGCAGTGGAACAAAAAAGATTGAATGCTTTGGGCAGTGTTTACGATATTGATCTGCGAGCCAATGGCGATATTTATATTTCTAATAGCTCAGGTGAGGTTTTTAAAACGTCAGAAGATTTTGTAAGTACAGAGCAATTGTCGTTTGACGCTGATTTTATTGCGCTGGTGCCGGACTTGGATAGTGACTCGGACGGTTTGCCAGACTGGTGGGAAGGTGGTAGTGACTTAAACCGAAATGATAGCGCGGATGCAAGCTCAGATAATGATGAGGATGGCTTAACGGCCCTTCAAGAGTATGCCGCTCGCACTTCTGCGACGATTGCAGATTCCGATAACGATGGTTTAAGTGATGGCGATGAAGTGTTTACGCATGGTTCAGACCCTCTCAATGCCGATAGCGATTCTGATGGTTTGTTCGATGGTGAAGAAGTAGCGTTGGGAACATCGGTAGTTATCAACGATACAGATGATGATGGCCTCACTGATTTCGATGAATTACAAACTCACTTAACCGATCCGCTACTTTCAGATTCTGATGCTGACTTAATGGAAGATGGGTACGAAGTGGAGTATTCATTAGATCCTCTTGCTGACGATGCTTCTGATGATAAAGATGAAGATGGCCTCTCCAACCTTGAAGAGCATGATGCAGGGTCGAACCCAGGCCTGAGTGACACAGATGGGGATGGTCTAAGTGATTATGATGAAATTATTATTCATCTCTCATCCCCCGTTAGTGCCGATACAGATTCAGACCTCATCCATGATCAGTGGGAAGCCGAAAATGGCTTGGATTTAAATGACCCAACTGATGCAGAACTTGACTGGGATAGTGATCAGTTTACAAACCTTGAAGAGTTCTATGCTGGCACAGACCCTAATATGGGCTCTAATTATCCACTGCCGATTGAGTGGGGAACGTATCAAGGAGATAGTTCACACACCGGTTATACCCCGTTGATTTTGGACGAACTTGATTTTGTGTTTGATTGGCAAGTTAGCTTCGACGGCGCGACTACGCTTTCTCCGGCAGTAGCATCTGAATCACAGGTGTTTGTATCTAACCTGTCGCACTACGGTGATTATCAGTCGGTATTTGCCGTTGATGCGTTTACGGGCGATACGGAATGGTTTTTGAATTACCCTGACATTAACTCGATAAATGCACCTGCATATAGTGACGGCCAGGTGTATTTCCAGACTGGGGGGCATGAAGACTCGTTTATTCGAAGTGTCGACGCCGCTTCCGGAGAATTAAATTTTGAGTCGTCCTATGGCAATCAGTGGTCTAGCTATTTGGCGCCTACCATCCACGATGGTGATGTTTATATTGCCGGTGGATACTACGGTGGGACTTACGGTTTTGATGGCGTCAGTGGAGCGCAGTTATGGTTTAACTCAGGGCCTCAATACGACGACTTCACGCCCGCGGTAGATGATCAATATGTTTATGCATTTACAACACACTTAAAGGTGATTGATAAGCTAACAGGTGAGCTGGCATTTGCGGTTGAATTCCCAGATTTAAATTGGGGAGGCTACTCTGTCGGGGTGGCAACGGTACTTACTCAGTCAAAAAATGTGGTTGTTACGCAATCTGGGTCGCTTGTACTATTTGACACGAATAATCGTGAGATTAGTTGGCAGCACTTAAGCAGCGGCTTTCACGGCCAGCCTTCCTCATCTGACGGGAAGATATTTGTTTTAGCAAATAATTCCCTTTATTCGATAGATGAAGCGTCTGGTGAAACGGATTGGATTTGGTCAGCCCGCAGTTTGACATCGAATATTGTCGTTACCAAAACTCACATCTTCGTTGGTGATGACGCATCGACATATGCAATTAACAGAGTGACAAGAGATATCGATTGGACTTATGAGGCTGCTGGGCAGCTAAGTATCAGTAGTGCCGGAAAGCTCTATATTTCAGGTAGTGCTCTCACATCTATTTCCCTTCAATAACTGAACAGCTGGCTCATTGGCGGTGAGCCAGCTTCTGCGCCCACTGCTTGCGTAATGCGGCAGGGCAAACGATCACCAAACGACGTCGGCGTTCCGCCGAGTGCTGACAAAGGACGAGAGCGGCTTCAATGGTTTTGCCAAGACCGACCTCATCCGCCAGTAATACACCTTGCTGGAAGGGGTTTCGCAATGAAAAAAGTGCTGCTTCAATCTGATGAGGATTCAAATCTACCGTTGCATCGAACAGTGACTGTGAGAGCCGATCCACACTGTCTGCCGCGTGAAGGTAGGTGAGCTCGTGGGCGTAGTATTTGGCGTGGTAGGGTGAAATCATTTTTCGCCCCCGGTTTCTTTGGTTTGTTGGGCAATCCACGTTTCAATATCGTGCTTTTTAAAACGCCAAGCATTGCCCACTTTGAAAGCGGGTATTTTCTTGGCAGCGGCTAGACGGTAAACGGTACGTTCATTGACCTTCAAAAAATCGGCGACTTCTTTAATTGTCAGTATTTCATCGTTCTTGATTACGCCTCATTTACCCATGGCCATCTAACGGCTGGTAAAAACTGTCAAACTAGTGCAATAAGTACATGGATCAATCCTAGTTTGATCCAATGGCAAAGTGAGCACTAGTTTTGGTACTTCCTCCACCTACCCAATTTACCAATCAAACTCCTTTCCTCGGTCCGATAATAAGCTACTGATCTTAAAGGGTTCTCTATTCTCTGGTCATGGACTTGGGTCTTGTGAGGCAGGGAGAGGCACAGAGAGTATGTACGTTAAGCCATCCGTGGCTTAACCCCTACGGGCGCGAGGCGGCACAAAATGTTCCAGACATTTTGTCGGCAATTCAGAGAATATATGCCTCAAATAGTCCGAGATTAGAAATGACGCGAAGTCCGTAAACTCTTGCCGCACAAGGGCTGTAGCGCGGGTTGCAGGCAATAAAAAACCCCAACTGATAACAGTTGGGGTTTCGTATTTGGTGGCAATTATCAATATGAAAAGTCGTTCGGAACTCGCTCAGTTTCTGCTAGGTATTGATGGTTGTTGAGCTATTTTAAGTGTCGCTGCGGGTCTTGGCGGCCGTGTAGTACGCGGATAATTTCTACCGTTTCAGGCGTGACTCTGTAAAACAGGGTATGGCTCTCAATAGGCAGGCTTCTGGCGCCTGATAGGAGTTCAGAGCGATCTACGCCGATCAGGGCTTGTTCGGTAAGGGCCCAGAACTGTTCTTTTATACTCTCAAGGTAACTTTCGGACTGGGTTTGTCCCCATTGCCGCAGCCCATACTGGTAGATATCTTTTAGATCTGTTTTGGCGGCAGGGGCTATAACGAGCTGGTGTGCTGGCACGTGGTTTAAGCCTTAATGTCATCGAACAGTGAATCTAAAGCGGATTTTGATTCTATGGTAATGCCTTCACCGCGATCTAGCTGGTCAGTGCCAACTTTAAGTTGTTCACGCAGGCGGGCCAATTTCACTTCGTGGATCCAGTCTTCGTGTGTGTCCATAAAACGCAGTGCTTCGCGGATCACTTCGCTGGCATTGTTGTATAGGCCGCTTTCAACTTTTGCTTTAACGCGAGACTCTAGCTCGCTAGTCAGTGACACGTGCATAATGAACTCCAAGGGTAGACATTTATACAAATTATGCTAGGCAACAATACAAAGATTGTCAATGTTTGTATTGTTGGAGTGGGCGAGATGAGTTGGAGACGCTAAAGCGATGTGCAATCTATTCCCGCTCATCCGTAGAA
>NZ_MRUH01000025.1 GCF_001922985.1 Teredinibacter waterburyi | reverse complement strand
GAAGGCATCAGCGTTATCGCCGACGCCGTCACCGTCGGTATCAGCCGATTCGCTGGCATCCAGCGGGAAGGTGTCACTGCTATCCTCAACACCGTCACCATCATCGTCGGTATCAGTATTATTACCGGCACCGTCACCGTCGGTGTCAACGGACTCACTGGAGTCTAGAGGGAAGGCGTCACTGCCATCCTCAACACCGTCACCATCATCGTCGGTATCAGCATTATTGCCGGTACCATCGCCGTCGGTGTCAACGGACTCGCTAGCATCCAGCGGAAAGGCATCGCTACCATCTTGAACGCCATCGTTATCGTCGTCGGTATCAGCATTATTACCGATACCATCGCCGTCGGTGTCAACGGACTCACTGGCATCTAGAGGGAAGGCGTCGCTGCTATCCTCAACACCATCTCCATCATCGTCGGTATCAGCATTGTTACCGGTACCGTCACCATCGGTGTCGACTGATTCACTGGCATTTAGTGGGAAGACGTCACTGCTATCCTCAACACCGTCACCATCATCGTCGGTATCAGCATTATTGCCGATACCATCGCCGTCGGTGTCAACGGACTCGCTGGCATCTAGTGGGAAGGCATCGCTACCATCTTGAACGCCATCGTTATCATCGTCGGTATCAGCGTTGTTGCCGGTACCGTCACCATCGGTGTCGGCTGATTCGCTGGCATCTAGAGGGAAGGCGTCACTGCTATCCTCAACACCATCTCCATCATCGTCGGTATCAGCATTATT
>NZ_MRUH01000024.1 GCF_001922985.1 Teredinibacter waterburyi | reverse complement strand
AAAGACAATTACCACAAACCTAAAACCGACAAAGCGCTTTTTTAAATACCACGCATAACGCCTCAATCAGCTGCCGCTTCAGCGGTCGGCTGCATTGACTTGTTAGGCATTTTTTGGCCGCACTGGATCATTGTTGATACAGTTTCCCAGTTTATTTTTTCGAAGAATTGATCTCCAGACATATCTCGCTCCATCTTTTGGAAATACCCATCTAGCCATGCATGATAGTCCCATTTAGAGCGCTGAAGTGCAGCCAACATTTTAAATTCAACTTCTGCATTGAAAGTAACCTTAAAGTTGCGTGCATCTTTAAAACTATCTACACCTAAATAATATTTCTCAAAGTCCCTAGGTATAACGTATCCGGAGCCGCCAAATTCAACTCCCATTTTTAGCTTGAAGTTTGATGTATCAATAACGATTGCGTCATCTTCCCGAGTGACTTTCGCACCTTTAGGTAGAACAAGATCGAACCTAGAGTAAAATGCACCATTTTTTCCCATGGACATCACTATTACGCCTTCAGACTTATCCTTTGTAAAATCATTTTCAAATATCGCTCTATTTTCCATTGGTGTTGAAAACAGTTCCATAAAACGATTGTTAAGCAAAATGGAAGGGACATCTTCTCTAGAGAATTCAACCAACTCCGACTTATCGTATTGCTTTTGATTAAAGTATCCAGACAAGTGCATGGAAAGTGCTTCAATTGCATAATATTCCGCAGCCTCTTTCACTAACTTACATGCAGCCACAGAAGACTTATCTTTATCTCTGGAATGGATGTTTAACAAAGACTGTTTATCCCACTGCCGTTTCAGTGCATCGTTTTCTGAAAACGCAGAGTTGAGGTGTCTAGCCATTGACTCAGAAAATCCATACCGTTGAACAATCTGAATGGAGTTTTCTTCTTTGATATGAGTTATGAAACCATCGATTGATATTCTAGCTTTTCCTGATCGAGTAAATTTTTTTGACAAAAGCCATATGCAAAGTGCAAGCAGAATAAATAACCCCAAGTAAAGCCAAGATGCATGAGCTTTCAGGGAATCATAGGCTATGGTTCCTGCTATGCTTGCGCAAACGCCAATCAAGAAACCTACAACCAATATTTCTATCAGCTCAGACCTAGTAACCGATAGCTTTTCAATAACTCTATTTTTCATCTATGGATGGCTCTCCAATTTATAGAATGCCTAACGCCAAGCTCACCTGCAATTTTTGCTGTGAGCGTTTGTGTAAAATGGAGCTGCG
>NZ_MRUH01000023.1 GCF_001922985.1 Teredinibacter waterburyi | reverse complement strand
AGAGCTGTTGCCGCTCATTCGGCGCGATTATCGAAAGCTCGCTCAACAACTGATCGGGATTAGCCGCAATGCTGCTCAGCAATTCGATATAGTTGGCCGCCATACGCTCCATGCTACTGCGCTCAAATAGATCTGTAGCATATTCTAGCGTACCGCTAATTTTATCGTCGTCTTCCAACACCGATAGCGTTATATCAAATTTTGAACCGCCACGGGCAATCTTCATTGGCTCAACATCCAACCCTGGAAGGGTCCAACGATTGGAACCAATATTACGGTGTATAAAGAAGTGTTGGAAAAATGGTGCCATGCCACTTTTTCGTTCCGGCTTAAGTTGCGACACTAGGAATTCAAATGGCACTTGATCGTGAGCGAAAATCTGTACGGATTTCTTTCGTACGCTAGAAAGTAGCTGCGAGAAGGTTTGCTCCGATAATATTTGAGTTCGGACCACCAGATTATTAATAAATAACCCAATCATTTTTTCGGTTTCGGATCGATGGCGACGCCCGGTTGTTGTACCCAGCAAAATATCCTGCTGACCACTATATCGATTTAACAACAACTGCCAAGCCGCTAGCAGCAACATAAACGACGTCGCTGACTGTGCTTTAGCTATCTTACCTAGCGAATTCTTTAATTCTTTTTCAATTGTAAATTCTACACGTTGGCCAATATAGCTTGGGCGGCCGACGCGTTTTTTATCCGTTGGCAGCTGTAATGGCTCGGGCAATAAGCTGAGTTCTTTCCGCCAAAACTCTAAAGAGCCCGAAAACGCACCACTTTCAATTTGGCTCTGTTCCCAACAGGCATAATCTATAAATTGACGCTGCAGCTCTGGCAATAGAGGTTGTTCATCTAGTCCCTTGGGGTAAGCGCCATAAAATTTCGATAGCTCTTCAAAAAATAGACGCGACGACCAAATGTTGTCGTAAATAATATGATTAAAAATAACGATAAAAACATATTCACGGCTGGATAGTTTGACCAACTCGCAACGAAATACTGGGCCTGCCGCTAAATCGTGCCGCTCTTCTACTAACTGTTTTATTCGTTCTTTAAGAATTACTGCCTGTTGACTTTCAGGCTCCTTCTCTAGGTTACGAATATCTAGCTCTATCGGCGAGAATGACAATATTTTTTGCTTTGGGCCATCTATATCTGCAGGAAAAACAGTACGCAACGTTTCATGGCGGCGGATTAATTGATTTAATGCCCAAGCTAAGGCATCAGTATTGATCTTACCGCGCAATCTAACCGTGTTAGAAATATTGTAAGCTGCGCCGGCTCCATAAAGGTGATCGATTAACCACATACGCCGCTGCGCATAACTAACAGGAGCTTGTTTGTCACGCGGGGCGCGTGGCAATGCGTCAAGATCCTTGTCGTCCGCGGCACTACTCTCTTCGGCGGCCAATCTGTTCGTGTCACAAAGAACCTTAACGGAAGCTGTAAGGGCGGCAAAGTTTTCGACCTCAAAAATAGTACTTATTGGTAACTTAATCGCATACCGGTCATTAATCCGCGTCACAATTTGTGTCGCTAATAACGAGTCACCACCCAACTTAAAAAAGTTATCGTTTAACGCAACGCTATCAATTCGTAGCATTTCAGCGCATAGGGCCAATAAACTTTCTTCGAGCCCGCCCTTGGCGACAGGCTGCGCTAAGGTCTTTGATCGAGAGACGGGTTCGGGTTTAGCTGGCTTAGGCAGTGCCTTGCGATCAACCTTGTTATTAGGCGTTTGCGGAAATGAAGGCAAACACACAAAGTGCGCAGGGATCATGTAGTCCGGCAAGCTTTC